>NZ_JADEVO010000016.1 GCF_017114825.1 Pseudomonas gregormendelii
GCGATATCAGCCATTTTTTGATGCATCGCTACAACTGGATTCGGCCTCACCAATTCAACGAGGGGTTGGCACCAGCGCGGGCCGAGGAAAAACTTAACGTCGTGTCCGGGATTAGTTGACCACTACAACGTCTCATTAAATCGCAATTTGATTTTTTAGCTCATAAGACTCATGTCGGAAAAGGCGCGAGGCTTTCTAGGTGAGCTATCACAGGGGGTATCGTGTTTTGGCCATGCATGCCCTAAAAGCGGATAAAACTTTTACCCAACGCCTAGCGCCAAAAGCACGCGAGCAATCTCCTCACTGCCTGGAAGATCATGTCAATGCGTAACGCCCTGCGAATGTCCTTTCTTAGTCTCACTATCGCTCTCTCTGGATGCACGATTTCCGGTAATCAACCTCAGCCCACTACCGTGCAGGTTGATCTTCAGAAATATCAGGGCACGTGGTATGAACTGGCCCGTTTACCAATGTTTTTCCAAAGAGACTGCATACAGTCCAAAGCACATTATCGCCTTCGGGAAGATGGCCGAATTGATGTTACCAATCGCTGCAAGCAAAACGACGGTGAGTGGAACGAGGTAATCGGCATCGCGGAACCTCAACAACCAGGTAGGACAGACAAGCTCTGGGTGAAATTTGACAACTGGTTTAGTCGCGTAGCACCGGACGTAGCTAAAGGTGAATACTGGGTCCTTTATCACGATCCAGACTATCAATTTGCTTTGGTTGGCCATCCAAGCCGTGAGTACCTCTGGATACTTTCCCGTTCGCCTAGAATAAATGGAGCTAGGCGTGAACAGCTGGTGGAAGTTGCCAAACAACAAGGGTATGACCCCAGCCAACTGATTTGGCGCCAGACAGATCCGATGGAGCCTTAAGCGCTGCATTTTTCTGACGACTTAGTGCTTGTTAGTGGTTAACGTCAATGGGGAATGTAAGACCTGCCACTAACCCCGTCGCTATCATCCACGTAAATTCGCAAAAGCGATTGTCCCATGTACACCTTTCGAGTTGAGACATGTGATCAAGGTTGGGCGTTGTACTGAGCACGTTCAGTGCGGCCTAGCGTAACGCAGACTCGCT
Organism: Pseudomonas gregormendelii; assembly: GCF_017114825.1. Classification (GTDB taxonomy): domain Bacteria; phylum Pseudomonadota; class Gammaproteobacteria; order Pseudomonadales; family Pseudomonadaceae; genus Aquipseudomonas; species Aquipseudomonas gregormendelii. The sequence goes on from NZ_JADEVO010000016.1 coordinate 1,087, forward strand.
GGCTGAGTTGATCAAGGTCGCGACACCATTGCTATCGAAGCATGGTGCGTTGGTTCGCATCAGGAGCCCGGGAGGGGGATTTCATGAGTTGAAATTCGAAAAAGCCAATGTGGTGGAGAAATTCGCGGGGGAGTGACCGTTCGATTCCAAAATTTGCAAGTCCCGGCTAGTTAACGGCTCAATTGAGAGGGCCAACGCTTGGGCACTTGGCCAACTTTCCGTTAGGCTGTTGAACATTCCAAACAGAATAGTGTAGGGGCTTTTATGACATTAGTTAACGGAGTAACGCTCGCACTGGCTCTTTTGGGTGCTGTTTTAGGCGTCATCAACACTTGGCATGCGCTCGATAAATCTCGCGTAAAACTTCGGATTAGGCCAAAGCATGCGATTCCATTTGGCGGCACGGACGCACGTCTGAACTTCTGCATCGAGATTACAAATTTGAGTGCCTTCGCAGTCACTGTCGAAGAGGCCGGAGTCGCTCTCGACTCACCTGACAAGCGGCTTGCGTATACGAGCCCTGTGCTGATTGACGAAGGAGGCTGGCCCCGCCGTCTGGAACCAAGAACATCGGTCACCATTTACGGCCAAGCACCATCCACAAATGGCCTTCGTCTGAAGTGTACTTATGCGACTACCTCCTGCGGCGTTACCAAGGAAGGGACCAGTCCAGCGTTTAGGCAAATGGCGAAGCGTTCCGGATGAAAAAGGCATCGTTGCGAAGCAAGCTCGTAGGCGAGATGACTTGGAAGGGGCAAAGGAAGAAGGCAGCTTAAATTCGGGCCCCACAGACAAATGGTCTGATTGCGCCGCCCGGCAGCCGGTGCAATCAGCACGATACTTGGATCAATCGTTCGCAGATAGCGACCTGAGCAAGAGTGCTTGAAGGGCTATAAAAACCTGCACCTTTGCTCTGATCATTTTCCCGTCCTGACGGCCATTTCAGAGATCTGCCGCAGAGAAATTCGTCCTGGCCTAAAAGCTACTATCATTAATACGGCACCTCACTCTAAAAATTCAGGAGATGGGCATGTCAAAAGCAAGCGGAGAGAAAAGCGGGTCCGCACCGGCGAGTAAGGCAGGTGGCTCCAAATCACCACCAGTAGCGAATTTGCCAAGCACCACTGGTAAACCCTCAGGAGGTGGTCGAGGAAACGCTCCTGCTAAAGGCAAGTAAACAGACCAGAGGTTGGGTCGCACCATGGCAGCGCATGGCAACAGGCCTGCCTAGCCTTTACCCTCCGCCAGTTGTGTTTCATTTTTTTGTCAAAAAAACCGACTTTTGGGTAACTGAAAAACCAGCCGCGTTGTGGCGGTAACGCGGCTAATCGAAGAGTCTCAAGACACTGCAATTAAAGGCGTTTCCGGCCCTTCTCCAACTGCTAGCGCAATGTCACCTTCGAGTTCCAGCTTTGCCCGTTCCAGCAGTTCTCCTGGCAATTCTTTCTGCACTGAAACTCCCAGCTCTCTGAATTCCGACGCTTGTTTGATCAGGTTACCCTTACCGTTATAGAGCTGGCCCAAAGCCTTAGAGTAAGTCTCTTTGGCCTTATCAAGCTGGGTACCCACAGCCTGCATACTGGTGAGGAAACCGTTGAGCTTTTCGTAAAACTTCTGGGCCCGGCTGGCCAGCTCCGCGGTGTGCTTGTTTCGATCTTCGAAGCTCCAAAGCTGTTTAACGATCTTCAGGCTGGTCAACAAGGTCGTAGGAGTGGCCACCAATATGTTGCGCTCGATCGCACGTTGGAAAAGTGACTCATCGTGGCGCAGCGCTTCAACGTAGGCTGACTCGATAGGAATGAACATGATCACGACTTCGGGCGAATTCAGTCCGGCAAGGCGGTGATAGTCCCGGTCGGCAAGCTCATTGATCCGAGCACTCACGGCTGCGGTGTGAGCGGCTAGTGCTTGGGCACGTACAAGATCATCTTCGGCATTGATGTAGTCGGTGTAGGCAACCAGAGATGTCTTGGCATCAATAATCATGTGCTTGTTTTGCGGCAAGTATACGATGGCGTCCGGACGCTGGCGGCCATCTTCAGTATTGAAACTTACTTCGCGTTTGTAGTCAGTTCCAAGACGAAGGCCTGAGCTGTCCAAAACATTCTCCAACATCAGCTCGCCCCAGTTGCCTTGAACCTTCTTCTGGCCGCGCAGAGCAGTGGTCAGCTTTTCAGCCTGGTCAGTGATGTCTTTGTTCAGGACTTGGAGGTTCTTTAGCTCAGTTCGCAGTTCAACTCTCTGCTCAGCGTCCTTGGTGTGGATGTCTTCGATGCGCGAGCGGAAGCCTTTCATTTCAGTTTGTAACGGGGCAATCAGATTGTTGATGCTTTCCTGGTTCAGCTCTTTGAAGGCCTTCCCCTTGCGCTCCAGTACTTCATTGGCCAAGCGCTCGAATTCTTTGGTTAGACTCTCCCTGTTTTCATTGAGCTGCTTAAATTGCGCGTCGAAACTTTGCTGTTTTTCCACAAACGAGGTGTTGAGTTTGACGTGAGCGTTTTCCAACGCAGCATATTTTTCATTAGCGGCTTTGAGATCAGCGCATGTCGCCTCCCACCACGCTTTATAGTTGCTCAGCTCGTTCTGCTTTTCCTGTAATTGGGCCTGAACCTGGGCGAACAATTCGCGCGTCTCCCCCAGTTGAGTTGCGGTATGTTTGAGTTGAGCTTCGACAGATGACAGTTGGGTTTCCAACTTTTCTCTCTGTTGATCACGTTCGGACAATCGCTCCGTGAAGGTAACCACGTTGCTCGCTATTTGCTCTTGCAGCTTGGCAGCGGTTTCCTGAGCTTTGGAGTTGCTCTCACGTGCCACTTGTTCTGATTGTTGAGCGCGTTTTAGCTCGGTTTTGTGGGTTGTAATTTCCGCGTCCAGCTTGGCTATTTGATCTTTGTTGTTATCCCTATCTGTCTCCAGACGTCCATAGGCGATATCTAGAGCGGCCTTTTGCTCGCTCAACTGGGCGATCTGCGTCGCCTGAAGGGCTAGCTCAGCTTTGGCCTGCTCTAGACTGGATCGAGTGACCTCAACGTCTGTATGCAACTGTTGTTGGTTACGTTGGGCTCGCCAGCTGGCAAGCGCCCATGCGATGACGAAAGCGGCGAGTGGTAGCGCGACCAGAATCCATTTTTGCTCCACGATCTTCTCCTACACCTAGATTGCTTTCAAAATACGCGCCCCCGCAGACTGCGACGACGCGTCACGATTCTTATGCGTTTTTTTTGCCGAACCGATGGGCAGACCGATCCGAGATTCAAAGCAAGCGCAACAGAATGTCTCATTGTCGAAATGGCAAACAATCGCTCTCGCAGTGCCGAGCATAGACGACAATTTCGACGTAGTGGCCAAATGCTCTCTGCCGCGCCAAACAAGCAGGTATTCGGGTTCATCAGTAGATAGAAATAGGTAATAGAACGACATCGAGATGTCGAGGCGGGTGTTGATCGTCTTGGATATCTGGTCAAGCATTTGTAAAAGCAACTGTCCAGTGACAACGGTCCCTGATGGAAAAGGACCGAACTACTGATTGGATCAATGCCTATGCTTCTCTAATTGTCTGGCCGACGATTACTCTCACACCACTTGACCCCACCATGTTAGATCAGAAGCACCTACTCAACATTACGCCGCTAAAATGACGGAATGAACCGGCAACACTATGGCCGACACGAGGGAGCACGTCGCAACATCCTCATAGCAAGCTCTACACATCTTTCACCCGCACCCTTTTTCTCGCTTATGAAATACAATTATTTTTTATCCATCTTGACTTTCCCAAAACCTCCGCCAGCCGGAGGTTATAGAGTTTTCAATATCTAAAAGAAAAAATATTCTAGTTGCATACAAAAAAAGCATTGTCATACTCGAAAACAAATAACGATCCAGCGAAAACATATTTTATTATTAATAAATAAAATATTCAAAAATACCCCACTAGATTAAACCCCACAAACCAATTAGAGGATAAATATGCATAGCTACATCACATTGGGCGTTGGCAGCTCTTACCCACTTGAAACCCCTTGCCATGAAGGCGCTGCGGCTCAATTTCTTGTAAAGCCAGGAAACATCTTGCAAGTAATGATGCCATCGATTATGAATTCAGAGCTATCCGCACTAAAAAAGGGCAAAATACGCTCTGGATTCATAACTCAAGGTAAAACAATTTTTATACTTTTTGAAATCGGCGACCTCCTGTTTGAGTGTCCGTTTAAGCCAAGCATAATTCCTCAAGATCTCATTTCTATTCCTGACCTAACAAACGCAAATCAAAGAATGCTTGTGGATATGCACGTCATTGATACTGACACGAACAACCTCTGCGCTTTGCGCTCATTCACCTTGGCACCAGCTCTAACAGAAAAACTTATCGCCCAAGCGAAGAAAATAAGGGAGTCAGCAAACGTCACTTGTGAACTCCAAGATATCGTACATCAATCTCTTTTCAGCATGTTTAAGACTGCTAAACTATATAAATGTGGCGTGTAGTGCTTTTTAGACGATAACGTCTCTATGCGAAATCAACAGACCTATGGGCCATGCGAAAACCCAGATTTCACGTAGCAGCCAACCATGTCCAAAGTGCGTATTTCGGCCCATCGTGACCGCCCGTTTCGGTACATCGTGACCGACCATTTCGCTAACGCGTGACCGCTCATTTCGCTAACAACGTGACCGATTTTCCGCCTGTTCCGAAACAGCCGGTCACGCCCTTAGCGAAATGACCGGTCACGTTGTTAGCGAAATACCCTACACCCGTTGCGCATGACCTGAGCCGTCGCCACCCTTCGTCCCATTTCGGGGAATCGAAGGATGGCGGCGCAGCGAGTAGCCATGCGTAATATCAAAGAATGCCTACGCCTCAAGTTCGAGGCCGACCTGTCCCACGAAAAGATTTCCCGCGCCTTGCAGCTGTCCAAGGGCGTCGTCAGCAAGTACATCAAAGCAGCGCGCGACACTAGTATCGAGTGGCCCGCGCTGGCTCTGCTGGATGAGACGGCGCTCGGCGCCGCCCTGGTGCCCGCCGCCAAAGTCATGCACACACGCGGCGACCGCGTGTTGCCCGACGTGATCACTCTGCACCGCGAACTACGCCGCAAAGGCGTGACGCTACAACTGCTGTGGGAGGAATACACCGCCGCCCATCCCGACCAGCCGACCTACCGCTACACCCAGTTCGTCGAGCATTACCGCAGCTACGCCCGCACCCTCAAACGCTCGATGCGCCAGCAACACCGCGCCGGCGAGAAGCTGTTCATCGACTACGCCGGGCCGACGCTGCCGGTGATTGACGCGGCTACCGGCGAGATCAGTCAGGCGCATATCTTCGTCGCGGCCCTCGGCGCCTCGAACTACACCTACGCCTGCGCCACGCCGGGCGAAACCCAAGTGGACTGGTTGACGGCGTTGAGCCAGGCCCTTAGCTACTTCGGTGGCGTTCCCGAAATGATCGTGCCGGACAACCCTCGCGCCTTGGTCGCCCGGCCAGACCGTTACGAGCCGGGCCTGAACCGCGCTGCGCTGGAGTGCGCTCAGCACTACGGCGTCATCATGCTCCCGGCGCGTCCGCGCAAGCCACAGGACAAAGCCAAGGCGGAGGTGGCCGTGCAAGTGGTCGAGCGCTGGATCATGGCGCGGTTGCGGCACCAACAGTTTTTCAGCCTGCACGCCCTCAATCAGGCCATCGCCGTTTTGCTGGAAGACTTGAACCGACGTCCGTTCAAAAAGCTCGACGGGTGCCGACGGGACTGGTTCGAGCAACTCGACCAGCCAGCGCTCAAGCCGCTGCCGGCGCATCCATATGAGGTCGTGATCTTCAAGCGCTGCAAGGTCAACATCGATTACCACATCGAGGTAAATGGCGGCTTTTACAGCGTGCCCTCGGCCTTGTCCCGGCAAAGCGTCGACGCCCGAATAAGCGCCCATACCGTCGAAATCCTGCATGGCAATCGCCGGGTGGCCAGCCACCTGTTGCTCCGCCGGCGCGGTGCCTACAGTACCCAGAGCGAACACATGCCAGCCTCGCACAAGGCGCATCGCGACTGGACACCTCAGCGCCTGCTCGACTGGGGCGAGCGGATCGGCCCCCACACCCGGCAGGTCGTCGAACATCAACTGACCCACAAGCCCCATCCGGAGATGGGCTACCGCTCCTGTCTGGGCCTACTCTCGCTGGCTCGCCAATACGGTAACGCACGCCTGGAAGCGGCAGCCAGCCGCGCCGTGCAACTACGCGCACTTAACAGCCACACCGTCCGTAACCTGCTCAAACAAGGGCTCGACCAACAACCGCTGCCCAAGGCCACCGCCGTCGCACATCCGGCCCGCCACGAGAACGTGCGCGGTGCCGACTATTACACCCAAAAGGAGCTGTTCAATGATGACGCAACACACCCTTAACCAGCTGCACCAACTACGACTCAGCGGCATGGCCAAAGCGCTGGAAGAGCAGTGGACACTACCGGCCAGCCACAGCTTGAGCTTCGATGATCGGCTCGGCCTGCTGCTCGACCGAGAGCTGGCTTGGCGTGACAACAAACGTCTGGAGCGACTGCGCAAACAAGCCAAACTCAAGTATGGCGGTGCCTGCCTGGAAGACCTCGACCGACGCCCGGGCCGAGGCCTGGATGAACGCCAACTCGCGACCCTGGCCAGCGGCGACTGGATCCGCCAACAACACAACCTGCTGCTGACCGGGCCGACCGGCGTAGGTAAAAGCTGGCTCGCCTGCGCCTTGGGCAACCAGGCCTGCCGTCAGGGCTACAGCACGTTATACCTGCGCACGCCGCGCCTGCTGGAACAACTGCGCATCGCCCACGGCGACGGCAGCTTCGGCCGCACGCTACAACAACTGGCCAAAGTTGACGTGTTAATCCTGGACGACTGGGCTCTGGCGCCACTGGAAGAAAACGCCCGGCACGACCTGCTGGAAGTGATCGACGACCGCGCCGGCTCGCGGTCGACGGTACTGACCAGCCAACTGCCGGTCGATCACTGGCACGGCTGGATCAACGATCCGACAGTGGCCGACGCTTTACTTGATCGGCTGGTGCACAGCGCGTATCGAATCGTGATGAAAGGCGAGTCGTTGCGACGTAAAAAGACGGAAGAAGAAGCGGCATCGTGACCGATGCGGTTAGAATTTAGACCCCGCGCAATCGGGTGGAGAAACCGGTCACGTTGTTAGCGAAATGACCGGTCACGATGAGCGAAATACGCATCCAAAGCTTTTATGTTGTCAAACAAGGGGTCTGAGTGTGGGTGATGATGAAGAAAAGCCGGTCGATCCACTTGCGTCAATTCGGCACATGCTGCCTAACATTGAATCCGAAGATAGCTGGCTCGGTGAGAACTATCGAGGCTGGCAAAGCTTTGCGAACGCCATAAAGGTTGCGAGCGCAGACTACGACTGTGAAATTGTTTGTAGGCCAGAGCAAGGCTTCCTGCGAGTCGATTGCTTTTTTGCCCCGCCGCACATCAAAACCCTCGGTTACGCCATAGAGGCTGCTACAAGCCATATTTTTCAGCGTTGTGGTGAATACCCTGCTGAAAAGGCGGTCGTTGATGGCTGGGTCTGAAAGCTCTGCCAGCGATGCATCAAGAAGAGCAAAACAGGCTGATTCTTACGCCCTGGGGACGTAACGGTGCGTCGGTTTTTCAGATGGTTGAAAATGCCAAATGAGCCTGCTCTCAGTGGATTTTCAGGAACAATTTGATAGCACATGCTGGCGTGTGTACGCAGATTGTTCCAAGCGTGGAAAGTGGGTCTAAACCGTGCTTAAGATCCTCAACACCCAATTACACACCCAATTACACCCATTTCCAGCCTAAGAACAGGTCGGGTCAACCCGTGATGCTCTTCCTTAGGTCTTTGAACATCGCTCTGCCCTCCTTCGCAGCTATCCGGCCATTACGTGGCCCCTCAATTTTACCTTGCCCTGTTACGTCGTCTTCCATGCATGCTCCAAGGGCAGACCACGCAGCTCGGATATCCAGAAGCTCGTTCACGGAATACAAGTCGTCACCCTTTAGCCCAGTACGATGCTGATGCCTCAAAATTCTTGAAGAGATTTCCAGAATCGAGCTAATGATGGACTGTGCATCTCCACCATCAACTGGCCCTCTCGGGAATGCTGGTTCACTTCTCTGCCTCGTTATCGCACCCTTTATCAATCCGGCCTGGACCTCAATGATCGGCTCGATGATGCCGCTGAACTCACCGACTTTTGCCGCTTGGTCTCCTTGTGATGAGCGAGTCTTCAAAAGCGGCGTTCCCCCAAGCTTTCCGGCAGCAGCTGCCTCAATGAATGCCTTATGGATACGAGAAATCTGGGTGGATCTCCAGGATTCAAATTCGACCGCTTGTTCGAGGGGAATCTCAGGATGAGCTATAGGCTCCAACAGGTCGAATGTTGCGATCTGGATTGTCGTGCTTTTGCGGACGCCTTTGAGTGGATCGCCGTTTGCATCGAATGCAGCAACAGCTAATGAAACTGACTTGAGAATGACAACGCGGCCACAGTTTTGAGACATCCTGATATACATAACTTGTTACTCCTTCCTATTGTTCTTATGTTTTAAGTATAACATGTTAAATAGGAGTCCTAACGCACACTTAATAAAATGAGTGAATATTTTAATAAGTTTCAATGTTGCGTTATTTTGTGACGCTTTATTATCTCTGCGAACATTTTGCTCTTTTTGAAATCAGCAAACTCGTCTTCGAAAGTGCAGTAGAAAGGCATGCCGCGTTTGTGATGGTACGCAACCCACTCTTCATGTAACAACCGAAATCCGTCTTTCCTCGGTTTCTTCCAAGCGATTTCCGTACCACGGCGCTGGAACACAAAAAGGAATGCGAAGCCGCCCTGCTCTGTCACAGACTCGTATTTACCGGGTACGTCTTTCTCAAATGCACCTTTAAGTTCAACAGGGATGTTGGTGCCAGGGATAATTGAATCAGGTGTGTACCGATGCTTGCGAGTGTAATCAATCGTGAGCGGTTCGTACTCTAGGTTTACGAGATACGTTTCAAACATTCTCAGCTCAAACCAGCTTGACAATGGGATCGGCGGCTTCGGAATTTAGGTGATGCCATCAGGGGCAGGAGGAGCGGAATACTTAATTCTATTGTATTCATTAAATTTAATTAATAACTGCTGCTTCTTTACTTCCATCGCAAAGCTTCGAAGCTCTTCACATCCGAGAGACGCTAAATTCTCTGGGATCTGGATCATCAATTGGTGGCAACTATTAATAAAAGGTTAACTTACAACGTTATAATAAAGTAAAAAGGATGGAGAGGTAATACTTTAACGATATATTTGGGAGAAGGAGTTGAGTATAGCGTTAAGTACCTCTATAATAGGAGAATGAAACGGAAGTCCTAAAAATCCTTTTAAAGCATGATTCTGACGATCCGGAAAGACGGGTACGAGGATTTACGTTTCATCGAATTTAGAGTACAACTTTTGCTCGAACATACCTCAGCGTTGATAAACTCGTTGTGGGCTCCGGGGTTTTGTTTTGTTTAGGAGTAAATAAAACCTGGAAGTCCCCGGCTTTGGTTATGCTTCTAATTTCTCATCTGGCTCATCAAAACCTTTGCATAGAGTGGCTAGATATTTCATTTGCTTTTGCACTTTTTCTTCAACATCCAGCTCCATAACGTCGGACATGTCGTCCTCGGGTAGATCGAGCACGACTGGCACATTTAGCCGACAGGCTGTATCAGACAATTCATTCGATGGAGCCATTTCGTCGAACTCCACTTCAAGGCCATCAAAGAAATCATCAATCGCTCGTTTGATAATAGCGAGCATCATCTTCATTATTCTTGCGACACGTTCGGCCTCAATTTCGATTTCAACCTCGCTTCTGGATTTCTTTATTAGGCGCAAATGGAACGATGCGTTGAACCCCAGGTAGCTTGAGCCTGAATCTGCATAGAGGCCAAACAACCGCCCCCTGTTCTTTACGTATGATCGTATGCGTGCGTTGTTGGGTGGAAGCTTGACGTAGACTCGCCGTAACGCAGTCATGCTCCCAGCCTCTTGGTACGTAGGCATGGCGCTCCTTGCGTTCTGTACGAGCGTGTAAGCGGTGGGTGGCAGGCCAAGCATGGCGTTGTCGCGAGCTGGGTTGTAATTTAAACCTTCTTTGAGAATCAGTTGGTCAAACGTAAGACGGGTGGCTTTCAGTTTTGAGCCAGAGATCCATCTGCCATCGGGTCTGCTCAATTTGAACATGATGCCTTTAATGTGATCTGGATTGTTTGGCTCAGTTTTCACCTGGGTAAGTACTCCCCTTTCGTTTAGCTTCAGTACAAGCTCCGAAAAAGTTTTTGGTTTGTCTTGCTTCCACAGGTCACCGAAAATCCCTCTGAGTATTTTTGCTTGATCGCTGCCCTTTCTAAACACATCTCCGTTTTTTGCGAAGCATTGGTCAGGATTTTCCACGACCTTCAAATTATATTTCAGTTCAAGTTCTCTACATGCCTCCCAGCCTTTTTTGTAGCCGTTGCTATCGCTAACAATAGAAAATTGAGGAGCACGAGGTTTTCCGTTAGGTGCAACATCACTGTGAATTAATTGCGCTCGGCAGGCGATTATGTGAATGTGCAGATTGTCAGTATCGTAATGGGCGCTGGCAACCCATTTAGCACCCTTCCCATAGCCGAGGGCTTTCATATAATGTCTTGCGCAATCAAGCAATTCCTGTTTGCTAAGCGTTTCACCAACATCTAATGATAAGACGTAATGAGCAAACATTAGCTTAGATGTGCCCTTATATTTATTAGCGTGGCCGCTCATTTCGGCGATGATTTGAGAAGTATCGACTTCGACACTTTCGCTTCCGTCAGTATTTAAAGAGCGAATCAATGGGTCACCAGCGATGATGTTGCCGCCTATAAACTCAATAAACGGGCGCTTCTCACGATATTTCTCTGGTTCGGCGAAAATATATTTGACTCCATTCTCCGATATTTCCTGATATTCAAGTTGCTCACCAATCATTTTTGTTGCTCCTTTTATTATTTTTATTGTGTTAGGAAGCTTTCTATAATTTCGACTTTTTCGAGCAAGCCGTGAATCGTATGCACTACATCGACTGGTAACTCTGACTCGATAGCGTACTGTTCTAAATCGTGGCATGAGAATGCCAAATCCCCCAAATAGGCTGAGGCTGCCTGGATTTGCGGATTGTTTGCCGTCAATATTCTGCGCTTGCTACAAAATTCCAGAATCTTTTCCCGCAAAAGACCAGAAATTGTCGGATATCCCAACTCTTCACTTATTGCTTTGATGGCCTGAAACTCTTCAGGTATCAGATAAACTTTTAAGATCTTGCTCTGACGTATTATTTTTCGAGGCGCACCGCCCTTGTTCTTAATAAATACTTTTTCCGACATGTCGCTCACCATTTATTATTTTTATTTTTGGCTTTTATGTTTTTGATTTGAATCGCGCAGAATCCGAAGGATTTGAGCAGAAGCCCGTCGAAAGCACCGTGTACGAGAGAATCGAGGTATCACGGGGCTGTGAGACATAGCTTGCATTTCTAGTCAATAAAAATATTATACCACCTTAGTATTGACTTTTTTGAAGCTTTATTAATTTTTTCTAATTATTTTCTTGCAATCTATATCCTTTCTACTATGCTTCTAGGAAGGCAGTGGTTTTCATAGCGTAAAGTCAGTTCTGTCTACGCATGCGTTAAGGCCAGCTAACGCTGAAATCGGCCAGCGGGTTGGTGTGTAGACCCAACCCCTCCGATGCGTGACCAAAATTAGAAGTGAAGTGCATGCCCGAAAACGTTGAACGGCATAGAGAAAAAGCGGAGTACGGCGATAGAAGAGCATGCATTCACTGTTAAGCCTTTGCGTATTGAGCCCCCAACGCAACATCCGTTTTTCAGGATGTTGCGTGGGGCATTCGGTCAAAAGACTGCGGAACCTAGCTCCCAGACGGAGAAAAGAATGAGGCCAAGAAAGGAAAAAGCTCAAAAACTGATAGATAAGTGCGGGGTTCTCTATTGGAAATGGCAAGAGCTGCTTGAGAAAACAGAGGACGATGTAGAGGCCGAACGGCAGGGCAATAAGCGTATGGGTCGCCCTCCTATCCCGCTGAAAACTTTGCGAGAGCGAGCAGAAACTGCGTACCAGCAAGAATTGGCAGAGCTTCGTGAGTTCGAAATACAACTAGGAATTGAAGAAACACCTGAGGTTGAAATAATTGAAAATGGCGAGCGACTCCGCCAGAAAGGCCCTGGTCGCCCTGGGATCAGCGAGATCGGCAGAAAATTCCGACACTTGCGCCGTAAGCTGAAGCATCTGGAAGATGCCATGTCTGCTGTCGATGAAACGGCATCGCCTGTTTATGACGGCTTGGGTCGTCCAGCAATGTCATCGAGAGAGCGCATTGGTTATTATCAGCGCGATATCGAACAGATAAAAAAGGATATCGACGCCGAGCTGTCGAAAATGTCGTCTGCGGAACGCACAAAGATTTTGCTAGACAATGCGCGAATCGACCGGCGCGATTTGAATATGAAGCTTAAAAAAGAACCTGAGAACAACGAGGCGATTCAGGCGTTGATTGAAAAGCTAGACTCTGAAATCAGCTCACTGGAGCAACAACTCGAAGAGGAAGGTCAGGCGTCGAAACCTTTTGTCCAAGCGCCACTGATTACGCAGGTCGTTCGTTCCCCGCGAGAATATTCGCCAGCCGTTTCTGAACTCATCAGGAAATTGGAGTCCCAGCTGATCGTGACGAATCCACCAGCTGAGTTGACACTCGAATCGCTGGAAAAATATAAGGCCGAAGTAGCCCTAGCAAATGAATTCAATGGGGCTATTGTTAGCCAAATAGAAGCACTGAAATCCGTTTAACCGAACATCAGCCACGGATGGCTTGCTCCTCACACCGAAAACATTGAGATTAAAAATGTCCAAGATTGCAGAATTTAAAGCCCTGGAAGCCCAGCTCGCGGAACACATTCGTCAGCTGGACGAAATGAAGAACGATGATGGCCTAAAGAAGGAAATTGAATTCGAAACCAAGCTCCGCACTTTGATGGGCGAGTACAGCGTCTCACTGCCAGCCATCATCGCCCTGCTCGACCCAACCGCACGCCGTAGTACCAAACCAGTCGAAGCCAAGCTGGCTCGCAAGGCTCGCGCAGTGAAGCGCTACAAGAACCCTCATACTGGCGAACTGATCGAGACGAAGGGTGGCAACCACAAGCTGCTTAAAGAATGGAAATCCGAGCACGGTGCTCAAGAGGTTGAATCCTGGCTTCAGTGAAGCTCTATAATCGGTCTATAGTCGGTCTATAATTGCCTATAATCCGAAGCAGATCAGGCGCCCTTCCCCTTCGGATCGGCGCTTTTTTTGTGCCCAAGTGGTTTATCACTGCTCGCCAAAAATTATGTCCATGTCTCCGGATTTGAAGTGCCAAAGATCAGCGATGTGCTTTGATTCGGATTCTCGAAGCAGGTCTGCGGCGGGTGAAAATGTTGAGGCATAGAGATGGATGAAGTGGGCCATGATGTGAACGCTTATCTGGAGACCAGCCTCGCTCATCCTCGCTTGAGTTGCCAGGTCTTGCGCCTGCCCAATCTGCATCGCACTGATGTAACTGCTATGCGAATAACCGCACAGGTAGCCATAGACATTATCAAAGTACTTGCGGTGAAAACCTGCCCTCACGGCTTCGTCAGCCCATGACCAGCCTACCCGCCAGTTGCCCTTCAGGAGCTGATCCACCTGTTTCGGTGTATAGGCCTTAAGGCGCTCAGAAGCCTGGATATAGCGCAGCAGTTCCATCTGCTGCACTCTGGCGTCATCTTGTTTCGCTCGGCCCTCAGCGCTCGTGGCCGTGTGATTCACTCTGTCGTTCAAGCCTGCGTACTGCCACACGCGGTGACGGAACTGCGAAATCTGAAAGTCGCCACCAAACAACCAGTGGAGTGTCAAAAATGTCTCGATATTTGCCCTCGCAAGAATCGATACAGAACCTTGGTCAATAAACTCATACGCCTTGCCCGTTTTGCTTTGAAAAACGCACCCCGTCGAAATCGTCTTCGTGGAGCACAGCTGCTTGAATAACTTCAATGAGAGCGTCTGGATGTCGTTCAGGAATTCCATGCCAGGAATGATCGGGCTGTTAAGTCGCGAATTGATGACAAGGATCATTAGCTCCATCAGCGCATCGAAATCCTGTTCGATATCTCTTGGGAACGCAGTCATCTCAAATACCCCCGCCCTTTCACCAGAAGCAGCGTTCTGACCCAGAGTTTCTTCCAGACCGGCGTATCCCATGCAAAACCAATTGTAGGCCTGCTCTGAGTGACCGACTTCGCAAATGCACCAATCGGAGTGTCGCGGCGGATGTAGCCAATTTCGAAATAGTCGCTGCGCTTTTCTAAGACGCTTTCGCCACGCTGGTAAAGATGACTGTCATGGAAGTCGCTCAGCTCACGCTCCAATGGAATTGAGGAAAATTTGAAGTCAGGATCAATGAACCCGTAATCCGCCAATTGAATGGGGTGATCGCTGTGGCTCACAACATGCATCATTGTTTCCCTGATGATCTCTGGCCGGACTGTTCCTGGGCGAACCGCGAAACGGTCACGCTTACCGCGCATCTGAAGCCAGAGGCTCCACACCCCTGTGCAGGCCGCAATTACTGCCCCCACAAGCGTGATAAGCTTCGTTAAAGACTCAACGTCCATGTGCCCTCCCAGGGACTTTGTGGTGGCCAATTGTTACCAAACCTGGCGCCAAAGCCCATCATTAAATCCTCTTAATGTCCTAGCGTTACCAAAACGTTACCAAAGGGTTTTAGGAAGGAAAACAAAAAACCCGCGCAGCCCATGAGCCATGCGGGTTTCAAATCGATACTTAAACGTTTAATAATCAATCTTCGAGGGATTTTAAGTCCCATGCGTCTACCAGTTTCGCCATTCGGGCGGTAGCGCGGTCAAGCAGCCTGAATTTCACCAGTCACTCCTGGCAGATCCGACGCTTGTGCAGCAGAGGTGGGAATATATACATCCCGACCGCGTGAAGCAAGTTCACAAGCCTCTTTTTCGAGACTAAATCTTGCAATCTCGCTGGTTAAATCTCTTGGCAAATCATGGATCTACAGCGCAATACTCGAGCAGCAGATGCAGTCGCGCGCTGGCGAGGGAGACCTGCAACGGTTCCAATGTGTGCTCCACCCCCGGCTGATTGCGCCGAAAAGCACCGGCTCGGCTTAAATTGCATAGTAGCTGTTTACGAAACACCGGTGTAGGACTTACCACTCACTATTGATGTACTGAGTACTGAGATTATTTTCTGGCGTCATTATTGAGTCGATCGTCCATTCGTCACAACTCCACAAACCGCCTTGCTCTTTCAAAGAGCACTGCTAACGTGTTATCACGCCGCGCGATTTGGTTAAGTCGTCATCTCGAAGATGGTAACTATCATTAGCCGCCATGTTGGCGTGTTGTCTATGACAACTCGATGCTATGCAACTGTTTAGCGCTCGGTTCTTCGATTGTTTGATTTGCACGTATTACTGCCAAACGTATTGGTATTATCAGACTGCGCCAGCCATATCGCCTTCCCTCTGATTCGACGCCACCTTCCGAGCCACACTGATCAGGGTCTCGCCATGAATTCCTCGCTGCAGGCTCCAACCGACAAGCTCGAAAGCGTTCAAATGCTGCGCGCTATCGCAGCACTCGCCGTGGTGTTTTTTCATATTCCGTTGTTTCGCAATGGCGACTGGGGCGTTGATATCTTTTTTGTCATCAGCGGTTTTATCATGGCCATGGTCACCGCTAAATCAGGCAGCCACTTTTTTATTAAAAGAATTATCCGTGTCGTTCCGTTGTATTGGCTCGGCACCCTCGGTGTATTCGCAGTTGCCTTGTTGTTGCCGAGCTTGCTCGACAACACTACGGCCGATGGCGTCGGGCTGCTTAAATCGCTGTTCTTCATTCCGTATCAGAAATGCGAGTACGTTCAGCCGCTGTTGTACTTGGGCTGGACTCTGAACTACGAAATGTTCTTTTATGCCTTGTTCGCCACGTCCATGGCCATCAGCCACCGTTATCGCCTGCTCATTTGCTCGGCCCTGCTTCTGGCATTAGTGGTGGCGGGCCACCTGGTGGCGTTTGACGCGCTAGTGGCCCAGTTCTACACACAGCAGATCCTCGCCGAGTTCGTCCTTGGCATGGGCTGCTACGCTTTCTACGCCCGCACCGCCACGTGGCGTGCCGACGGCACGACTAACGGCGCGCGCACTGTGCTCATCCTGATCGGCCTGGCTGCTCTGGTGTACATGCCCTTTGCCGTTGACTTGACCCACTGGCTGGGACGCGGGCTGGCCTGGGGTATCCCGGCTGCAGTTGTATTTCTCACACTGGTGCACGGGTTGGCGGGGCTGAATTTGCCTGGGTGGGTGGTATTGATCGGCGATGCCAGTTACTCCCTGTATCTATTCCACCCGTACGTACTGAAGGTCTTCAACAAGGTATTCCATGTTTTCGACGAGCCTGGCGCCCTCGCCTATCTGATGACGCCCGTAAGTATCGCTCTGTGCTGCATCGTGGCAATCGGTATTTACCGCCTGGTGGAGCTTCCAATGACCCATTGGCTGCGGGTCATGTTAATCGACAGAAGGAAGCTGCCCAGCCAACCGCCGGTCTTGCCCATGGGGACGGTGGGCCATAAAAGCGGCGTGGAAGGCTGATACGCTCAACCACCGCACTTTCCCGAAGCAAAAAAAAACCCGTAACTCACTGAGTCACGGGTTTTTTAATAGTGGAGGCCGAGGTCGGAATCGAACCGGCGTAGGTGGATTTGCAATCCACTGCATAACCATTTTGCTACTCGGCCTCAAAACATTTGGTGTCGTGTAGCGCAACATCAAATGTGTACAAACTTGGAGCGGGAAACGAGACTCGAACTCGCGACCCCGACCTTGGCAAGGTCGTGCTCTACCAACTGAGCTATTCCCGCGTCTTGGTGTGGCGCATTCTATAGAATCCAGAAGCCCCGTCAACCCCTTGATTCAAAAAAGTTTTATTTCTTTTCAACCTCGGTCTTCAGATGTGGCCAGGCAGCCCGCAGGTACTGGACCATCGACCACAAAGTCAGGCCGGCAGATATCAGCAACAGCGCGTAACCCACCAGCACCCAGAAGGTGAAATCCGATGGATTGGCCAGCAGGATCACCAGCGCGAGCATTTGCGCGGCGGTTTTCCATTTGCCCAGGTTCGACACCGCCACATGAGCGCGGGCGCCGAGTTCAGCCATCCACTCGCGCAATGCCGAAACGACAATTTCACGACCGATGATCACGGCTGCTGGCAGCGTGAGCCACAGGTTGCCATGCTCTTGCACCAGCAGCACCAGCGCGACAGCAACCATCAGCTTGTCGGCCACGGGATCGAGAAACGCCCCGAACGGTGTGCTTTGCTCCAGACGGCGGGCCAGATACCCGTCCAGCCAGTCCGTCGCGGCGGCAAATGCGAACACCGACGCGGAGGCCATATAGCTCCACTGGTAAGGCAGGTAGAACAGCAAAATAAAGATCGGGATGAGCAGGACGCGTAGAACGGTAATCAGATTAGGGATATTCATCGGCACAACTGGCTACGAGGTGAGGTGGCATTCTACTCGCTGTGCAGATTTGCATAAATCAACTCTGCGAGCTTTTTACTGATTCCGGGTGCTTTGGCGATCTCTTCGATGCTGGCACGAGACAGCTCCTGCAATCCACCAAAATGTTTCAACAAATCACGACGACGGGTTGGCCCGACTCCGGCTACGCCTTCCAGCGTAGACGTCCGACGGGTTTTACCACGACGGGCACGGTGACCGGTAATAGCAAACCGGTGGGCTTCGTCGCGAATCTGCTGGATAAGGTGCAGCGCGGGGGAATCGCCGCGCAGGGTGAACTCATGGGCGGCGTCGTTGAGGTACAGGGTTTCAAACCCTGCCTTGCGGGTTGCGCCCTTGGCCACGCCCAACAGGATAAGGTCCGGCACCGCCAGTTCATTGAGCACGTCCCGGGCCATGGAGAGCTGGCCCTTGCCCCCGTCCACCAGCAGGATGTCCGGCAGCTTGCCGTCCCCGTCCTTCAGCTTGCTGAAGCGCCGGGTCAGGGCCTGGTGCATGGCCGCGTAGTCATCGCCTGCAGTCACGCCTTCAATGTTGTAGCGTCGGTAATCGGACTTGATCGGCCCTTCGGGGCCGAACACCACGCAAGACGCCACGGTCGCTTCGCCGCTGGAGTGGCTGATGTCGTAGCACTCCAGGCGTTGCGGCGGCTCGTCCAGGTTCAGTACTTCTGCCAAGGCATCGAAACGTGCTGCAACATGTTGCCGGTTGGCCAGCCGTGCGCCCAGGGCCTGTTCGGCATTGGTCACCGCTAATTGCTGCCAGCGCGCTCGGGTGCCACGCACCCGATGACTGATGGACAACTCACGACCACGCAGCTCTTCAATGGCGGCGATCAATGTCGGAAAGTCTTCGTGAACCACGTTGACGATCAATTCGCTGGGCAAGTCGCGTTCGGGACTGCTGATAAAGTAGTGCCCGAGAAAAGCAGCCATGACTTCTGAAACGTCTTCGTCGATACCCACCTGCGGAAAGAAATTCTTGCTGCCCAGGACCCGGCCTCCGCGCACGCTGATCAGGTGCACGCAAGCACCGCCCGGGTTGACGAACGCGGCGATGACATCCACGTCGCCGGTACCGCCTTCCATGCTCTGCTGGTCCTGAACCCGGCGCAGCAGGGAGATCTGGTCGCGCAGCTCAGCCGCGCGC
Source organism: Pseudomonas gregormendelii (assembly GCF_017114825.1). Classification (GTDB taxonomy): domain Bacteria; phylum Pseudomonadota; class Gammaproteobacteria; order Pseudomonadales; family Pseudomonadaceae; genus Aquipseudomonas; species Aquipseudomonas gregormendelii. The sequence continues at coordinate 19,914 of NZ_JADEVO010000016.1, forward strand.
TCGAATTCGAGATTGATCGCGGCTTCTTCCATGCCCGCGGACAATTCATCGGTCAACGCATTGCTGCGCCCCTCCAGGAACATGACCGAGTGCCTGACGTCTTCGGCATACACATCGGGCTCCACCAGGCCGACACACGGTGCCTTGCAGCGCTTGATCTGGTACTGCAGGCACGGTCGCGTGCGGTTCTTGTAGTAGCTGTCTTCACACTGGCGAACAAAAAAGGTCTTCTGCAGCAAACTCAGGCTTTCGCGGATGGCGCCGGCACTGGGGTAAGGACCGAAGTACTTGCCCTTGGCTTTTTTTGCGCCGCGATGAATGCTGAGCCTTGGAAACTGGCCATCCGAAAGGAACACATACGGATAGGACTTATCGTCGCGCATCAGGATGTTGTAGGGCGGTCGCCATTCCTTGATCAACGTCTGCTCGAGCAACAGCGCCTCGGTTTCGTTGGCCGTGATGGTCGTCTCGACCTGGGCAATACGCGCTACCAGCGCGGCCGTCTTTGGTGCGAGCCCGGACTTGCGAAAGTAGCTCGACAGCCGACTCTTGAGGTTCTTGGCTTTGCCGACGTAGAGCAGGCGCGCATCGCTGTCGAACATGCGATAGACACCGGGGCGCCCACTGACCGTGGACAGAAAAGCGCTGGGATCGAAAGTTTCAGTCATTTCAGAGGCTGGCATCGACCATGCCGTGACGAACCGCCAACAGCGTCAACTCGACGTCACTGCTGATCGAAAGCTTTTCGAAAATGCGGTATCGGTAGGTGTTGACGGTTTTCGGGGACAGGCACAATTTATCGGAGATGATCTGCACCTTCTGGCACCCGACAATCATCAGCGCAATCTGGATTTCCCGCTCGGACAAGGCGTCGAACGGTGAATCGCTGGTGGGCTGGAACGATTTGATCGCCAGTTGCTGGGCAATTTGCGGACTGATGTAGCGCTGCCCGGCAAACACCAGGCGGATGGCCTGGACCATTTCCGGCAGCCCGGCACCCTTAGTCAGGTACCCCGCCGCCCCGGCCTGCAACAACCGGGTAGGGAACGGATCTTCCTCGCACACGGTCACCGCGACCACCTTGATGTCGGGATGGCTGCGCAACAGCTTGCGCGTGGCTTCAAGGCCGCCGATACCTGGCATCTTGACGTCCATGAGGACCACATCGGGTTTCAACTCGCGCGCCTTGAGCAGGGACTCTTCCCCTGACTCGGCCTGGCCGACTACTTGCAGGCCATCGATGTCAGCCAGCATTCGTGTAATGCCTGTACGAACGAGATCATGGTCATCGACTACTAGCACCCTAATCAAGCAGACACCTCACGCAATGGTCTTATTGGTTGCCGGACACCTTAGCAAAAAGCGACTCCCAGACCTAGCGCCAAGCGCCAACTAAAAAGTTTCAATTCGTCTTGGGAGGCTTGTCGTCTGCGCGTTTCAGCGAATCCTGCGACCGCGCGCAATTTCTGATTGAAACCGCCTGCCCGCCTCTAGTAAGCTCCCTGCATCCATCGGAGACAGACCATGACAAACACCCTTTCACAGCTTCGGACCGCCAGCGCCCTGCGCTCGGTTGCGGCTGCCCGGGTGAATGACGCCTGCGCTCCGGTCAGCTTTTATTTTGGGTATTGGTTTAGCCACTGGCGCGCCTGATACCCACACGGCGCCCACTTGAAACGGGTCGCCACCAGAGATTTCTCAACCCCCGGTCGGCCTCCCGACCGGGGGTTTTGTTTTTTCAGCTCCACACATTTTTTAGCGTCATACCAGACACCACGAGGATTACCCAATGAACTACGCCACTTATTACCGTTACGACATTTTTACCGCCTGGCGATTTACCAGCCTCCGCTCGGGACAGCCTGCCGCCTCCGATCGGTCACCCACAGGTGGCAAGCACACACACGCAGCCAATCCGGCTAATTGTCGAACACCCCAGTAGGGCCGAGCGCGCGGGAACGAACCCGCCCCTCGTCCAGGAAGCCTGAATATGAACTCGTCCGTCTCCGCCATGCCGCTGTCCACCCTGAGCCCTGCCAACGAAGCGCTGACACTGCGCCTGCCGAGCTCATTGCAACTCAAACAGCAATTGCCCCTCAGCAACACCCTGACGCAGCAAGTCGCCGCCCATCGCGACGCCGTCCGGGCGATCCTCAACGGTGAAGACTCCCGTTTGCTGGTGATCGTCGGTCCCTGCTCGATCCATGACCCGCAATCGGCCCTCGAATACGCCGCCCACCTTGCACGCCTCGCCACGGAAGTCAGTGACGAGATGCTGCTGGTCATGCGCGCCTACGTCGAAAAACCACGTACGACCGTTGGCTGGAAAGGCCTGGCCTACGATCCGGAACTGGATGGCAGCGACGACATGGCCGGCGGCCTGGCGCTGTCGCGGGAATTGATGCGCGAAATGCTTCGGCTCGGTTTGCCGGTCGCCACCGAGTTGCTGCAACCGATGGCGGCAGGCTACTTCGAAGACCTGCTGAGCTGGGTGGCCATAGGCGCGCGGACCACTGAGTCGCAGATACACCGGGAAATGGCCAGCGGCCTGAGCATGCCGGTCGGTTTCAAGAACGGCACCGATGGCGGCGTCGGCGTCGCCAGCGACGCGATGCGCTCAGCCGCCCACCCGCACCGCCATTTCGGCGTTGACAGCCAGGGGCACCCGGCAATCATCCAGACCCCGGGCAATCCGGACACTCATCTGGTGTTGCGTGGGGGCCATAGCGGCCCGAATTACGATCGCACCAGCGTGGCCCAGGTGAACAGTGACCTCAGTCGCTTGAAGATCCCGACCCGGATCATGGTCGACTGCAGCCACGCTAACAGCGCCAAGGATCCGCTACGGCAACCGGCGGTGTTCAATGATGTGCTCGAACAACGCCTGCAAGGCGACCGCTCGCTGATTGGCATGATGATCGAAAGCCATTTGTTCGAAGGCTGCCAGCCACTGGGCGCGTCCCTGCGTTATGGCGTGTCGGTCACGGATGGGTGCCTGGGCTGGAGTGCAACCGAGCAATTGCTGCGCGAGGCGGCGCAAAAGCTGCGTAGGAGCTGAGTAGGAGCTGACGAGTGAAACGAGGCTGCGATCTTTTGACCCTGCGTCTTTACATGCCCACACACCCATTTTCGCCGTAACGAATCTGACCACAGCTCCGAACCGGCGGACTGCCTGCGCAAGGCCGCCTCATAGAACCGATGGAACTTTGAGAAGAATTGGGCCACTGAATCCGGTAGGCTCACCACTTTACTGAACATTGATTGGAGTTTTTCCCATGCCTAAAGCTACTGCCCGTCACATCCTCGTTGCCAGCGAAGCCAAGTGCAACGAACTGAAAACCCAGATCGAGGGCGGCGCAGACTTCGCCGAAGTCGCCAAAGCCAACTCCACTTGCCCTTCCAGCCGCCAGGGTGGCGACCTCGGTTCGTTCGGCCCGGGCCAGATGGTCAAGGAATTTGACACTGTAGTGTTCAGCGCGCCGATCAACACGGTGCAAGGCCCGGTCAAGACCCAGTTTGGCTATCACCTGCTGGAAGTGACCAGCCGCCAGGACTGATCAGTCCGCGCAGCTTTCACCACGACGGCCCGCCCTTTGGTGGGCCGTTGTGTATGGGACGATCAATTCGGCTGGCGAGGGATGCGCCGCTAGCGTACAAATTACGGTTATCGACCGCCCGGCTCTAAGGCTGACAATGCGACTGGCTTTCCCTACTGTGCTATTCACTGCCGTGGCCCTGTTGTTTGGCGCCGCCGGTGTGAATGCAGCACCGCAACATGCACTGACCGTGTACGGCGAACCCGCCAAGTATCCTGCCGGCTTCAGCCACTTTGCCTACACCAATCCCCTGGCCCCAAAGGGCGGCACCTTGCGCCGTTCGGCGGTCGAGATCGGTCACTTCGACCACATGCTGCCGTACATCGACAAAGGCATCGGTGTCACGCAGATCGACGGCATGCTCTACTCGCCCCTGGCCCAGCGCTCGATGGACGAGCCCTACACCGTGTATGGCCTGGTAGCGCAACAAATGGAACGCTCTGATGACGGCCTGTCCCTGCGTTTCTACCTGAACCCGAAAGCGCGTTTCGCCGATGGCACGCCAATCACTGCCGAAGACGTGCGCTATACCTTCGACCTGCTGATGACCCAGGGCAGCCTGCGCTATCGCAGCCAGTTCGCCGACGTCAAAGGGGTGGAGATCGAATCGCCGCTGACGGTTCGGTTCGATTTCAAGAGTAACGAGAACCGCACCCTGCCCCTGGACATCGCTACCCTGCCGGTATTCCCCGAGCACTGGTGGAAGACTCGCGACTTCGCTGCTGGTGGCGGCTACGAGGCACCACTGGGCAGCGGCCCCTACAGGGTCGGCAAAGTCGATTCCGGGCGCAGCATCACGTTCGAGCGCAACCCCGACTGGTGGGGCAAGGACTTGCCGGTGAGCCGTGGGCTGTACAATTTCGACCATTTCAGCATCGAGTATTTTGGTGATACCGACGTGGCGCGGCAGGTGCTGCGCGGCGGCGCCTATGACTACAACCGCGAGTTCTCCGCCACGGGTTACTCCATTGGTTATGACAGCCCCGCCCTGCGCGACGGCCGATTGCAAAAAGCCCACCTGGCTACCCAGGCACCGCAACCGAGCCAGGGTTTCGTGTTCAATTTGCAAAACCCGATGTTCCAGGATCGGCGCACGCGCCAGGCATTGGCCATGCTCTGGGATTTCGAATGGAGCAACCGGCAGATGATGCGCAACCTGTACATACGCCAGCAGAGCTTCTTTTCCAACACCGAACTCGCCGCCCGGCATCTGCCGGACGCTGCGGAACTGGCGATACTCGAGCCGTTGCGCGGGCAGATACCCGACGAGGTGTTCACCCAGGTGTTCGAAGCGCCGAAAACCGATGGCAGCGGAGTCATCCGCGACAAACAGTTGCAGGCCCTGGAGCTGCTTGAACAGGCCGGCTGGAAACCCGAGGGCGATCAATTGGTGAATGCTGAAGGCAAGCCGCTGAGCTTCACCTTCCTTGTCAGCCAGAACGGCATTGACCGCTTGCTGCTGCCTTACAAGCGCACGCTGAAGCAGATCGGCATCGACTTGAACATCCGCCGCATCGATGCCTCCCAGTACGTCAACCGCCTCATGAGCCGTGACTACGACATGATCGTCACCGGTTACCCGGTCACTACGTCACCCGGTGGCGAGCTGCTCAACTATTTCGGCTCGGCCTCGGCCAACGACCCGGGCGCCAACAACTACATGGTGCTCAAGAACCCTGCGGTGGACAGTTTGGTGAACGGCCTGATCCGCGCCTCGACCCAGGCCGACATGCTGCGCTACGCCCACGCCCTGGACCGGGTACTGCAGTGGAACTACTACTGGATCCCCAACTACTATCCGCCGGGCACTTCCACCGTCTGGTGGAACCGTTTCGGCATGCCCAACGAGCAGGCGAGCAATGACGAAGCCATCGAAAGCTGGTGGGAAATGAGCACCACGCCCCTGACCAACCAACAGATGACCGCCGAGCGCATCAGCCGCAGCAAACCCGGAGGGCCTCATTGATGTGGGCTTATACGTTACGGCGTCTGCTGCTGATCATTCCAACCCTGGTGATCATCCTGCTGGTCAACTTCGTCATCGTTCAGGCCGCACCTGGCGGTCCGGTCGAACAGGCCATCGCGCACCTGCAAGGCATCGGCGGTGCGAGTGTCGGCGGCGGTTCCGGCGATGCACCGTCGGGCAGTTCCCGGGCCAGTCGCGGGCTCGACCCGCAATTGATCAAGGAAATTGAAAAACAGTACGGTTTCGACAAACCGGCCCATGAGCGGCTGTGGCTGATGCTCACCAGCTATGCGCGACTGGACTTCGGCAAGAGCTTTTTCCGCGGCGCCACGGTCACCGACCTGATCCTGGAGAAGATGCCGGTCACCATCTCCCTGGGCCTTTGGGCCACGCTGATCACCTACCTGGTGTCGATCCCGCTGGGCATCCGCAAGGCGGTGCACCACGGCAGCCCATTCGATATCTGGAGCAGCACCGCGATCATCATCGGCTATGCGATGCCGGCGTTCCTGTTCGCGATGTTCCTGATCGTCGTGTTCGCCGGTGGCACCTCACTGAACTGGTTTCCGGTGCGGGGCCTGGTCTCTGACAACTTCGAATCGCTGTCCACCGTGGGCAAGATCGCCGACTACTTCTGGCACCTGGTGCTACCGGTCACGGCGCTGGTCATTGGCGGGTTCGCCACCCTGACCATCCTGACCAAAAACTCCTTTCTCAACGAAATCACCCGCCAATACGTGGTCACCGCACGCGCCAAGGGCATGAGCGAACGCCGGGTGCTGTACGGCCATGTGTTTCGCAACGCCATGCTGCTGGTGGTTTCGGGCATTCCCCAGGCGTTCATCAGCGTGTTCTTCGCCGGCTCGCTGCTGATCGAGGTGATCTTCTCCCTTGATGGCCTGGGCCGCATGAGTTACGAAGCCGCCGTCTCGCGGGACTACCCGGTGGTCTTCGGCTCCCTGTTCATCTTCACGCTGTTTGGCCTGCTGATTAAACTGATTGGCGACCTCTGCTACACCCTGGTCGACCCCCGTATCGACTTCGCCGCGAGGAACGCCTGATGTTCAAGCTCTCGCCGCTGGGTCGTCGGCGCTTCGAACGCTTTCGCAAAAATCGTCGCGGCTGGTGGTCGTTATGGCTGTTCATCGGTCTGTTCCTGCTGACCCTGGGCGGCGAACTGATCGCCAATGACAAACCACTGGTGGTCAGTTACCAGGGCGAACTGTATTTCCCGGCCTTCAAGCGCCACACCGAGCAGGAGTTCGGTGGGCAGCTGCCGTTTCAGGCCGATTACCGCAGCGAATATGTGCAGAAACTGATTAAAAAAGATGGCGGCTGGATGCTGTTCCCGCCCATTCCCTTCAGCGCGGACACCCCTAATTACGACCTGAGCAAACCCGCCCCCAGCCCGCCTTCGAGCGAGAACTGGCTGGGCACTGACGACCAGGCTCGCGATGTGTTGGCCCGGGTGATTTTCGGTGCGCGGGTGTCGATTCTGTTCGCCCTGATGTTGACCGTGGTCAGTGCGCTCATCGGCATTGCCGCCGGCGCCTTGCAAGGCTATTACGGCGGTTGGGTAGACTTGCTCGGTCAGCGCTTGCTGGAGGTGTGGTCCGGGTTGCCGGTGCTGTACCTGCTGATCATTCTCTCGGGGTTCGTCGAGCCCAATTTCTGGTGGCTGCTGGGGATCATGGCGCTGTTCTCCTGGCTGGCCCTGGTGGACGTGGTGCGTGCCGAGTTCCTGCGCGGGCGCAACCTCGAATACGTCAAGGCTGCGCGAGCGCTGGGGCTGACCGATCGAAAGGTGATCGTGCGGCACATCTTGCCTAACGCCATGAATGCGACTTTGAGCTATCTGCCGTTTATCCTGACCGGCGCGATTTCCACGCTGACGGCCCTGGACTTCCTCGGTTTTGGCATGCCCGCCGGGAGTGCATCCCTGGGCGAACTGATTGGCCAGGGCAAACAGAACCTGCAGGCACCCTGGCTTGGGCTGACGGCGTTTTTCACCCTGGCACTGATTCTTTCCTTGCTGGTTTTTATCGGTGAGGCATTGCGCGATGCTTTTGATCCGCGATCTTGAATGACGGACCGTTGATATGAGTAACCTGATCGAAATCCGTGACCTCTGCGTGGCCTTCAGCGGCCAGACCGTGGTGCGCAATCTGTGCCTGGACATTCGCCCCGGCGAATGCCTGGCACTGGTAGGCGAGTCCGGCTCCGGCAAATCGGTGACCGCGCATTCGATCCTGCAACTGCTGCCCGAGACCGGCACCGAGACCACCGGCAGCATCCGCTATCATGGCAAAGAGCTGCTCGGCGCCGACCCCAAGGTGCTGCGCGAATTGCGCGGCAACCGGATAGCGATGATCTTCCAGGAGCCGATGACGTCGCTCAACCCCCTGCACAGCATCGAGAAGCAGATCGGCGAAGCGCTCCTGCTGCACAAGGGCCTGACCGGCAAACCGGCCCAGGCACGTATCCTCGAGTTGCTGCACCTGGTGGGCATTCAAAAACCTGCGGAGCGGCTCAAGGCCTACCCGCATCAACTGTCCGGGGGGCAACGGCAACGGGTCATGATCGCCATGGCCCTGGCCTGCGAACCGCAGCTGCTGATCGCTGACGAGCCCACCACCGCGCTCGACGTCACGGTGCAGCGCAAGATTCTGCTACTGCTCAAATCCCTGCAGCAGCGCCTGGGCATGTCCCTGTTGCTGATCAGCCACGATTTGAACCTGGTGCGCAGCATCGCCCAGCGCGTGTGCGTGATGAAGGCCGGGGAGATCGTCGAACAGGCGCCCTGCGAAACCCTGTTCAACGAACCGAAACACCCCTACAGCTGCGTCTTGTTGAATGCCGAGCCGGAAGGCGAAGCATTGCCCCGGGACGAGCGCGAGAATGTGCTGGAAGTCGATGACTTGAACGTCAAGTTCCTGCTCGGTAGCGGGCTGTTCCAGCGCAAGACCTACCTGCACGCCGTCGATGGCATCAGCTTGAACATCCAGCGCGGCAAGACCCTTGGCATAGTCGGCGAGTCCGGTTCGGGCAAGTCGACATTGGGCCAGGCGATCCTGCGCCTGCTCGACTCCGAAGGCAGCATCCGCTTTCAGGGCGCGGCGCTGGACGGTCTCACGCAAAAACAGCTAAGGCCATGGCGCAAGAAAATGCAGGTGGTGTTCCAGGACCCCTTCGGCAGCCTGAGCCCTCGCATGTCGGTGGCGCAGATCATCAGCGAAGGTCTCGAAGTGCACAGCCAACTGAGCGCTGATGAATGCCAGGCCGAGGTGATCCGGGCGCTGGAAGAAGTCGGCCTGGACCCGCAAAGTCGCCATCGTTATCCCCACGAGTTCTCAGGCGGCCAGCGCCAACGCATCGCCATTGCCCGGGCGCTTGTGCTGAAACCGGCGCTGATCCTGCTCGACGAGCCGACCTCGGCACTGGATCGTACCGTGCAAAAACAAGTGGTCGCCCTGCTGCGTCAGCTCCAGGAAAAACATGGCCTGACGTACCTGTTCATCAGCCACGACCTGGCCGTGGTTCGCGCGCTGGCCCACGATATGATCGTGATCAAGGACGGCAAGGTGGTGGAACGCGGGGCCAGCCATGAGGTGTTCGATTCACCGCAGCATCCGTATACCAAGGAGTTGCTGGCCGCAGCGCTGCTTGGCGGGCCCCCATCATGAACACCACCGAAAGCCTCAAGGACTACCAGCGCGTGCGCCTGCTGGCGATCCGCTCGCTGTTCGAAATCATCGAGCAATCGAGCGAAGGCACGGTCATCGTCGACCGCGATGCCAACATCGTCTGGATGAACGAGCGCTACGCCCGCCGCTTTGGCCTGGAATCGGCTGAAGTGGCTATCGGCAAGCCATGCGAAAGCGTGATCCCCGGCAGTCTGCTGCGCGAGGTGGTGCGCACCGGCCGGCCGATCCTGCTCGACATGCAGGACACCCCCAAGGAGCCCCTGGTGGTCATGCGCCTGCCTATCCATGACGATACCGGTGTGGTGATCGGCGCCATCGGCTTTGCGCTGTTCGACGAGTTACGCAGCCTCTCGCCCATGCTCAAGCGCTACATGAGCATGCAAGAGGAACTGGCCTCGACCCGCTCGTTGCTGCGGGCACGCCAGAGCAAGTACAACTTTGCCCACTTTATTGGCACCAGCACCGCGACCCTCGAAGTCAAGCGCCGTGCCCGACGCGGTGCCAGCGCCGATTCTCCGGTGTTGCTGCTCGGCGAAACCGGCACCGGCAAGGAACTGCTCGCCCAGGCGATCCACGGCGCGTCACCCCGGGCCCACAAAGCCTTTGTCAGCATCAACAGCGCGGCCATCCCCGAAGCACTGCTGGAAGCCGAATTCTTCGGCACCGCTCCCGGTGCGTTTACCGGCGCAGACCGCAAGGGTCGCATCGGCAAGCTGCAATTGGCGCAAGGAGGCACGCTGTTCCTCGACGAGATAGGCGACATGCCCCTGCCCCTGCAGAGCAAGTTGCTGCGCGTGCTTCAGGAGAAGGAGTTCGAGCCCGTGGGCTCCAACGAAATGATCCAGAGCGATGTGCGCGTCATCGCGGCGACTTCCACGGACCTGGAAGCGGCGATCAAGCGCGGCGAGTTTCGTGCCGACCTGTATTACCGCCTCAATGTCTTGCCGATCAATGTGCCGCCGTTGCGTGATCGCCCAGGCGACCTGCCAGCCCTGAGCGAGGCGATCCTTGAAGAGCTGCGCAGCCAGCATGAACTCAACCAAGAGGCCCTGGCGCTGTTGGCGCAACACGCTTGGCCGGGCAACATTCGTGAATTGCGCAATGTGCTGGAGCGGGCGGCATTGCTCAGTGATGATCTGATCCTCGACGCCCAGGAAATACGGGCGGCAATCGGCACGTTGACCCCGGTGGAGCGTGCGGCGCCACCGGTGATCGTGACAGCTGCGCATGAGACGTTCAGCCAGGCGCGGGAGCGTTTTGATCGACAACTGATTGAATCAGCCCTGGCGCAATGTAGCGGCAAGGTCATTGATGCGGCAGTACTGCTGGGGTTGGGGCGGTCGACGTTGTACAAGAAGATGGTCGCTTTGGGGATTGCCGAGTCTCCAATATGAGACATGGGTCTCTATTGGTAGATAGACTCTCATCGCGGGCACGCCTTGCTCCAACAGGTGCGAGGCCTAGCACAACTGTTGCAGTCTTCAGGGTTCTGCAGGAGCAAGGCTTCCCCTGGATGGCTCCCCCCAGCCGAAGCAATTCTCAAATCCGAGACAAAAACCTTGACGCCAATCTCAATGAAACAACATTTTCCTTATATTTCAATGAGTTGTACCACTGGCACGAAACTCGCTAAAGCGTCTCCTACCAAGCCTCACCCAAAAAAATAACAATTCAGGAGACACACCATGAGTGTGATCATCGCCTTGGCAGCCCTGGCGCTGCTAATGCTGGCCGCCTACCGCGGCTACAGCGTCATCCTCTTCGCCCCTATCGCCGCCCTCGGCGCCGTCCTGCTCACCGACCCTTCCGCCGTTGCACCTGCCTTCACCGGCGTGTTCATGGAAAAAATGGTCGGTTTCATCAAACTGTACTTTCCGGTATTCCTGCTCGGTGCGGTGTTCGGCAAGCTGATCGAGCTGTCCGGCTTTTCGCGCTCTATCGTCGCCGCAGCGATCCGCATGCTCGGCACCCGCCAGGCGATGCTGGTGATTGTGATGGTGTGCGGGCTGCTGACGTATGGCGGCGTGTCGCTGTTTGTCGTGGTGTTCGCGGTCTACCCGTTCGCCGCCGAAATGTTCCGCCAGAGCAATATCCCCAAGCGCCTGATCCCGGCAACCATCGCCCTAGGTGCCTTTTCGTTCACCATGGACGCCCTGCCCGGCACTCCGCAAATCCAGAACATCATCCCCAGCACCTTCTTCAACACCACCGCATGGGCAGCGCCCTGGCTGGGATTGATCGGTTCCATATTCGTGGTGTGCGCCGGCATGCTGTTCCTGCAGCGCCAGCGCAACAAGGCCCAGCGCGCGGGCGAAGGCTATGGCACCGAGCTGCGCAACGAGCCGGAGACAGCCGAAGACATCAAGCTGCCAAACCCCTGGATCGCCCTGTCGCCACTTTTGGCCGTGGGCGTCATGAACCTGCTGTTCACTCACTGGATTCCCCAGTGGTACGGCAAGACTCATAGCCTCGCCCTGCCGGGCATGAGCGCACCGGTCACCACCGAAATCGCCAAGCTCACGGCGATCTGGGCGGTACAGGCTGCCCTGCTGATCGGCATCCTCATGGTTCTGGCATTTGGCTTCAAGGCGATTCGCAGCAAGCTCGCCGAAGGCAGTAAAAGTGCTGTAAGCGGCGCGCTGCTGGCAGCCATGAACACTGCATCGGAGTACGGTTTTGGCGCAGTGATCGCCTCGCTGCCGGGCTTTCTGGTATTGGCCGACTGGCTCAAGAACATCCCCAACCCACTGGTCAATGAGGCGGTTACCGTGACCTTGCTCGCGGGGATTACCGGCTCGGCGTCCGGGGGCATGAGCATTGCCCTGGCGGCCATGTCAGAACAATTCATCAGCGCAGCCAATGCCGCCAACATTCCCCTGGAAGTGCTGCACCGGGTGGCCGCCATGGCCAGTGGCGGCATGGACACCTTGCCGCACAACGGCGCGGTGATCACCTTGCTGGCCGTTACCGGCCTGACGCACCGGGAAGCTTACAAAGACATTTTCTGTATTACGCTGATCAAGACCCTGGCGGTTTTCGTGGTGATCGGCACTTTCTACGCCACTGGCATTGTGTGAGGTATTCATGACCACTCTTTCGGGCAAGACCGCACTGGTTACCGGTTCCACCAGCGGCATTGGCCTGGGCATTGCCCTGAGCCTGGCCAAGGCCGGCGCCAACGTGGTGCTCAACGGCTTTGGCGATGCCACGGCAGTGATCACCCAGGTAGAGCAATTTGGCGGCAAGGTAGGCCATCATCCGGCTGATGTGAGCGATCCATCGCAGATCGCCGAGATGATCGCCTACGCCGGGCGCGAGTTCGGCGGCATCGACATTCTGGTGAACAATGCCGGCATCCAGCACGTCGCGGCCGTGGAGGATTTTCCCGTGGAGCGCTGGGATTCGATCATCGCGATCAATCTTTCGTCGGTGTTCCACAGTACGCGCCTGAGCCTGCCCGGCATGCGCGCGAAGAACTGGGGGCGGATCATCAACATCGCCTCGGTGCATGGCCAGGTGGGTTCCACTGGCAAGGCTGCGTATGTGGCTGCCAAGCATGGGGTCATTGGCTTGACCAAGGTGGTCGGCCTCGAAACCGCGACCACCGGGGTGACCTGCAACGCGATCTGCCCAGGCTGGGTGCTGACGCCGCTGGTGCAGAAACAGATCGATGATCGCATTGCCAAAGGCGTTGACCCGCAGCAGGCGCAGCATGATTTGCTGGCGGAGAAACAGCCGTCCCTGGAGTTCGTCACGCCGCCGCAACTGGGTGAACTGGTGCTGTTCCTGTGCAGTGACGCGGGCAGCCAGGTGCGGGGGGCCGCTTGGAATATCGATGGTGGGTGGTTGGCTCAGTAGCCAGGTAGGGCCAAAGTCTGCTCCCTCAGGCTATATGCAAGACCTGTGGGAGCAAGGCTTGCCCGCGATTGGATTTCAAAATAAAAAAAGAGGCCAAGCCATGTCCACCATCCTTTGGCAACCCGATGCCGACCGCATTGGCAAGACACGCATGGAAGCGTTTCGGCGCTTTATCAATCAACGCCATCACCTGCATGTCGATGACTACCCTGCCCTGCACCAATGGTCCATCGATCAGCGCGCGGACTTCTGGCAAGCCATTGTCGACTTTTTCGACATCCGCTTTCACCAGCAACCGGACTGCGTGCTGCTCGAAGGCGCACAGATGCCCAGCGCCCAGTGGTTCCCCGGCGCCACGCTGAACTTCGCCGAGCACCTGTTGCGGCGCCGCGACGATGCGGTGGCCGTGGTCGCCATCGCAGAAAACGGTCAGCGCGAACAGCTGACCTGGGCGCAACTCAGTGAACACGTCGCCGGATTGCAGAACAGCCTCAAGGCTGCCGGCGTCGGCCTGGGTGACCGGGTGGCCGCATGCATGCCCAATACCTGGCAAACCCTGGTGGCGATGCTCGCCACCACCAGCCTGGGGGCCATCTGGTCCTGCTCCTCACCTGACTTTGGCACCCAGGGCGTGATCGACCGCTTTGGCCAGATCGAACCAAAAGTGCTGATCACCTGCGCCGGATACCGCTACGCCGGCAAGGACATCGAGCAAACCGTCAAGGTCAATGAAATCCTCGTACGGCTGCCGTCCTTGCAACAGCTGATCGTTGTTCCTTACGCTCGGCCACAGGCGCGTATCGACGACTTCCATACTCCGGCCAATGTCAGCCTGTGGGAAGACTTCTACGAAGTCGGTGGCGAGCCTGATTTTATTGCCGTGCCTTTCGCGCACCCGCTCTACATCCTCTACTCCAGCGGCACCACCGGCGTACCCAAGTGCATCATCCACAGCACCGGTGGCGTGCTGCTGCAGCATGTGAAAGAACATGGCCTGCACGCCGACCTGGGAGTCGGCGACCGGTTGTTCTACTACACCACCTGCGGCTGGATGATGTGGAATTGGCTGGTCTCGGCCCTGGCGGTCGGCAGCGCGGTGGTGCTGTACGACGGTTCGCCGTTCCATCCAGGTCCGGAACGCCTGGTCGACCTGATCGACGATGAACGCATCAGCGTCTTTGGCACCAGCCCGAAGTTTCTCGCGACCCTGGAAAGCAGCGGCCTGAAGCCCCGGCACAGCCACGACCTGGGCAGCCTGAAAACCCTCCTGTCCACGGGCTCGGCCTTGTCGCCGCAAAGCTACGACTACGTCTACCGCGACATCAAGAGCGACCTGTGCCTGGCCTCAATGTCTGGGGGCACCGACATCGTCTCGTGCTTCGTCATCGGCAACCCGCTATTGCCGGTGCGCCGTGGCGAAATGCAGGGCAAGAGCCTGGGTATGGCCATTGAAGTGTGGAACGACGAAGGCCATCCGGTCATCGGCGAGAAAGGCGAGCTGGTGTGTACCCGGCATTTTCCGGCGATGCCGATCGGATTGTGGCATGACGCCGATGGCGAGAAACTGCGGGCCTCCTATTTCAGCCAGTTTCCCGGCGTGTGGGCCCAAGGCGACTACGCCGAGCAACTGGTGCATGGCGCAATGATGATCCACGGCCGGTCGGACGCGGTGCTCAACCCGGGCGGTGTACGCATCGGAACGTCAGAGATCTATCGCCAGGTCGAAAAAGTCCCGCAGGTCGTGGACAGCGTGGCCATCGGTCAACAGTGGCAGGATGATGTGCGGGTGGTGCTGTTCGTGAAACTGCGCGAGGGAGTGTCGCTGGATGAAGGCCTGCAACAACAGATCCGCCAGATCATCCGCGCCAATACCACGCCACGGCATGTTCCGGAGAAGATTGTCGCAGTCACCGACATTCCTCGCACCATCAGCGGCAAAGTGGTGGAGTTGGCGGTGAGGAATGTGGTGCATGGGCAGCAGGTCAAAAACACCGATGCACTGGCCAATCCCGAGGCGCTGGAGCAATACCGCAACCGCCCCGAATTGCACAACTGATAGCCGTTGTAGGAGCGAGCTCGCTCGCGATGGTGGTCAACGATGACACGGGAAAACTGACACCCCGCAGCGTTCTCAGGTTTTTCGCGAGCAAGCTCGCTCCTACATGAAAAATGTCACCCATAAGCCCGACATACACCATATCGGTCCATGAGCCCGTCTAGCCCAGGTCAATCCATCAGCCCCCATTCGCCAGAGGCCGGCGCCGCCCCCGGCGTCACCTCCCCATGCAACTTCAGTCGCAAGCGCAGATTGTTCACTGAATCCGCATGCTTCAACGCCTCCTCCTCATCGATCGCCCCTTCGACCACCAGCCCGAACAGCGCGCCATCAAACGTCTGCATCCCCTGCTCGGCCGATTTTTCCATGATGCCTTTGAGCTCATCCAGCTCATTACGCCGGATCAGGTCGGCGATGGTCGGCGTGCCCAGCATCACTTCTACCGCGGCCCGACGCTGGCCACTACGGCTGCGCACCAGGCGCTGGGAAACAAACGCCTTGAGGTTGTTGCCCAGGTCATGCAGCAACTGGGGGCGGCGTTCGTCCGGGAAGAAATTGACGATGCGGTCCAGTGCCTGATTGGCGTTGTGTGCATGCAGCGTGGAAATCACCAGGTGCCCGGTGTCGGCAAATGCCAGGGCATGCTCCATGGTTTCGCGGTCGCGGATCTCGCCGATCAGTACCACGTCCGGGGCCTGGCGCAAGGTATTCTTCAGCGCGGCGTGAAAGCTGCGGGTATCGACCCCCACTTCGCGCTGGTTGATGATAGAACGCTTGTGCCGATGGATATATTCGACCGGGTCCTCGATCGTGATGATGTGCCCGCTGCTGTGGCGATTGCGGTAGTCGATCAACGCGGCCAGGGAAGTCGACTTGCCCGACCCGGTGGCGCCTACGAACAGCATCAGGCCTTGCTTGAGCATGATGGTATCGAGCAGCACCGCTGGCAGGTTGAGGTCTTCGAAGCGAGGAATGTCGAGCTTGATATTGCGCGCGACGATGGACACGTCGTTACGCTGTTTGAAAATATTGACGCGAAAGCGCCCCACCCCCGGCAACGAGATCGCCAGGTTCATCTCCAGCTCCCGATCGAACTCCAGGCGCTGTTCGGCGTCCATGATGGACGCGGCAATGGCGGCGATCTCTCCCGCCTTGAACGGTTGCTCGGCCAGTGCCTGCAATATCCCATCGAACCGGGCGCTGGGCGGCGCGCCTGTGGAGAGGTACAGATCGGAGCCGTTACGGCGGGCCAGCAGCGTTAACAGTGCAACGATTTCCATGGCAAAAAACACCCGCGAAGCATTCAATTGGACAGTATGGCCCCAACAGGCCACCCAGCGTCTACCACCTTGCAAGCATAATAGACGCCGCCAGACCGACATTACTGCAGGACAATTTGATGAACGCATCACCGACCGGCAGCGATGCCCAGGCCTTGATCGCCCGCACCGACTGGAGCCGCAGTGCGCTGGGCGCAGCCAGCACCTGGCCGCAAAGCCTGCGAACCGCCGTGGACATCGTGCTTCATTCGCCCATGCCCATGCTGTTGATGTGGGGGCCAGACCTCTCGCAGATCTACAACGACGGGTTTGCCCTGCTGGCGGGCAGCAAACATCCCCATGCGTTTGGCCAACCGGCACATCAGGTCTGGCCCGAACTCAAGGACTTCACCAACCCGATCTATAGTGCAGTGCTGCAAGGCCAGGTGCGCACCTACAGCGAACAGCGCTTTATCTTGCAGCGTGACGGCGTTGATGCGGAATTCTGGCTGGACCTGACCTACAGCCCGATCCGCGACGAAGCCGCGCAGGTCGCCGGCATCCTGGTCACAGCCATTGAAACCAACGAGCGCCGGCGCATTGCCGTGGAGCTCGAACAGCGTTCGGCAGCCAGCCTCAAGGCCCAGCGCGAAACCGAAGAGCGCCTGCAGCTGGCACTCGCCGCGACAGATGCGGTTGGCACCTGGGACTGGGACATCAACGAAGACCACTTCATAGCCGACACCCACTTCGCCCAGCTGCACGGGGTCGACCCGCTGCTGTCCAGCCAGTTACCCATCACCGCCTATTTGCAAGGCGTACACCCAGAAGACCGGGCCACCGTCGCGCGGGGCATCAAGCACGCTATCACCCACGGTACTGAATACGCCGAGGAATACCGCCTGCTGCAGGCTGACGCCCAGGTGCGCTGGGTGTTCGCCCGCGGGCGGTGTTACAAGGATCACCACGGGCGGCCGATCCGCTTCCTCGGCGCCGCCCTGGACCTGACCGAACGCAAACACACCGAGCAGGCCTTGCGCCAGAGCCAGACCGAGTTGCAGCTGATCATCAACGCCATGCCGATCCTGATCAGCTACGTGGATCGCGAGGAGCGCTTTCGCCTGAACAATGCGGCCTACCTCGACTGGTACGGCCGCACGCCCCAGGAACTTTACGGGCGCACGATCCGCGAAGTACTCGGCGAGGAAGCCTACGCATTGCGCGCCACGCACATTGCCGACGCCCTGAACGGCAAGACCTGCTGCTTCGGCATCGACACTCGCCACCGTGACGGCAGCTACCGGCATGCCCTGATGAACTACCTGCCGCGCCATGGTGCGGACGGTGCGGTGAACGGTTTCTACATTTTCGTGATTGACGAAACCGAGCGCAAAAAAACCGAGGAGGCCCTGCGTAACCTCAATGAAACCCTGGAAGAGCGCGTGGCCGCCCGTACCCGGCAACTGGCCGAAACCAACCAGCGCCTGCAAAACGAAATGTTTGAACGCGAACGCGCCGAAGACGCCTTGCGCCATGCACAGAAGATGGAAGCGGTGGGTCAGCTCACCGGCGGCATTGCCCATGACTTCAACAACATGTTGACCGGGATCATCGGCAGCCTCGACCTCGTGCAACGCTACATCGCTGACGGGCGTGCCGCCGAGATCGGCCGGTTCACCGAAGCGGCCGTGTCGTCGGCCAACCGCGCCGCCGCCCTGACCCACCGCCTGCTGGCCTTCTCCCGACGCCAGTCGCTGGATCGCAAGCCGTTGAACGCCAACGACCTGGTCCACTCCCTGGAAGATCTGCTGCGCCGCACCAAAGGCGATCACATCGAGCTGCGCCTGCAGCTGACTGAAGACGCATGGCCGGTGAGCACCGACGTCAGCCAGCTGGAAAATGCCCTCTTAAACCTGGTGATCAACGCCCGCGATGCCATGCCGGACGGCGGTGAGCTGCTGATCGAGACCGCCAATGTCTATCTGGAAGACAGCGACATCAACACCCTGGAACCGCTCAAGGCCGGGGATTACCTGATGATTGCCGTCAGCGATAACGGCACCGGGATGACACCTTCGGTACTGGCCAAGGCCTTCGACCCGTTCTTCACCACCAAGCCGATTGGCCAGGGCACAGGCCTGGGCCTGTCGATGATCTACGGGTTTGCCCAGCAGTCCGGCGGGCATGTCCATATCGACAGCGTGCCGGGCCAGGGCACCTGCGTGCGCCTGTACCTGCCTCGCCTGCAAGACATGGAGCAGCCAGACACCCTGCTGCCCTTCACAGGCGAAGCGCCGGCGGCCAATGCCGGTGAGACCGTGGTACTGGTCGAGGATGATCCGGCGGTGCGCATGCTGGTGCTGAACCTGCTCAAGGAGCTCGGTTACCAGGCCCATGAGGCTCGGGATGCGATCGAGGCCCTGCCCTTGCTGGAGTCGGACGCGCGGGTCGACCTGCTGGTGACCGATGTCGGCCTGCCGGGCATGAACGGACGGCAACTGGCGGAAATCGCCCGTCAGCGCCGGCCCGGCCTGAAGGTGCTGTTCATGACCGGTTACGCGGAAAAAGCTGCCGAACGCCAGGGTTTTCTCGAGCAAGGGATGGACATGGTGGCCAAGCCGTTTTCGATCGACCTGCTAGCCAACAAGATTCGCGCGATGCTCGGTCAACCGGGGTAAGTTGAGGCATAATCGCCCGCCCCGCGCTGGCACCCGCCCAGCCACCACCGTTGCAAGGTACTTCCAATGAAAGCTCAAGCCCGCCATATCCTGGTGAAAACCTCGGAAGAAGCCGAGCAGCTCAAACAGCGTATCGCCAAGGGCGAAGCCTTCGATGTGCTGGCCAAAAAATACTCCACCTGCCCGTCCGGCAAACGCGGTGGTGACCTGGGTGAAGTGCGGCCCGGACAGATGGTCGGAGTGATAGACGCAGTGATTTTCAAGAAGCCATTGCGGGTGGTGCACGGGCCGATCAAGAGCAAGTTCGGTTATCACCTGGTGCAGGTGTTCTACCGGGATTGATCCTGCGGCCACTGTGGGAGCAAAGCGTGCTCGCGA
This sequence comes from Pseudomonas gregormendelii, assembly GCF_017114825.1. Lineage (GTDB taxonomy): Bacteria > Pseudomonadota > Gammaproteobacteria > Pseudomonadales > Pseudomonadaceae > Aquipseudomonas > Aquipseudomonas gregormendelii. The sequence goes on from NZ_JADEVO010000016.1 coordinate 39,409, forward strand.
TTGCCGCACCTCGGTCTTGACTGTTAAAAACAGGTTTCCATGGTCTCGATGACATTCAACTGCTCATCCACCAGGCACCCTACCCGCCACTTGTCGAACGTCAGGCATGGATGGGAAGTGCCGAAGGAAATGATGTCCCCCACCCGCAGTTCAACCCCGGGCGCCACGGTCATGAACGCATGCTGGTCCATGACCGCAGTCACTTTGCAGGCACCCACGTCGTCGCCCACTGCAGGCACCACCCCCGGCCGGTAACGCCGCAACGGCACCGGCAGGCCGGCGTCATAGGCGACGTCGCGCTTGCCCAGGGCAATCACCGCAAACCCCGGCTCCGGCAGCGACTGCACGTGGGCCCAGACTTCCAGTGCCGGGCGCAGGCCTTCGTGCAAGTCGCTGCGACGCTCGAGCACGCAGCACTGCGCCTCTTTGTAGATGCCATGGTCGTGGGCCACATAGCTGCCAGGACGCAGCACACTGAGAAAGCGTCCGGCGGCATTCTGCGCCTCGAACGATTCGGCAATCAGGTCGTACCAGGCCGACCCCGAGGCCGTGATGATCGGCTTGGCGATGGCGAATGCGCCGCTGTCCTGCAACTGGACCGCCAGGCGCACCAGGGAGGTGGCGAACGCGCGAATTCCGCTCTCGGCATGATCACCGTGGATCACACCTTCGTAGCCTTCGATACCGGTCAGTGCCAGTGCCGGTTGCGCACAGATGGCTTTGGCCAGATCAAGCACTTCCTGTTCCGTGCGGCAGCCACACCGGCCGCCGACCACACCATATTCGATCATCACGTTCAGGCGCACACCGCGCGAGGCGAAGTAGCCACCGAGGTCGGCGACGTTATCCGGATGATCGACCATGCAGTGAAAATCAAAGCCCGGGTCTGCCAGCAGATCCGCGATCAACGCCATGTTCGGCGTGCCGACCAGTTGATTGGCCATCAGTATCCGCCGCACGCCATGGGCGTAGCCGGCACGGGCCTGGGTGGCGCTGGCCAGGGTAATGCCCCAGGCGCCAGCATCCAGTTGGCGGCGAAACAAAGCCGGCGTCATGCTGGTTTTGCCATGGGGGGCGAGCTCGGCGCCGCTGTTGCGAACAAAATCCTGCATCCAGCGAATGTTGTGTTCCAGCGCTTCCCGGTGCAAAACCAGGGCCGGCAGGCTGACGTCGCGCACCAGGCTGGCGCCGGTGGAGGCCGCACCTTTTTCGACGGCGACGTTGAATGGAGCAGTAGTCATGGTCGAACTCCTCGGATTTCGCGACTTCACACAGCCGCTGTCCTGCCTTCGGTGACGATTCAGGCTTTTTTCCTGTAGGCCACGCAATCAATCTCAACCTTGCAGTCGACCATCATGTTCGCCTGCAGACACGCGCGGGCCGGGGCATGCTCAGGGCTGAAGTACTCGGAAAACACCTTGTTGAAGCTCCAGAAATCCCGCGGGTCTTCCAGCCACACACCGGTACGAACCACGTCCTCCAGGCCATAACCGGCCTCTTCGAGGATCGCGACCAGATTCCTCATGGTCTGGTGAGTCTGCTCGACGATACCGCCGACGATGATCTCGCCATCCAGCGCCGGGACCTGGCCAGACACGTACAGCCAGCCATCGGCCTCCACGGCGCGGGCGAAGGGCCGCGGCTGGCCGCCGCCTGCAGTGCTGCCGGTGCCGTATCGAGTGATGCTCATGGGTATTTCTCCTGGTCTGGATGCTGGGTGCTGGGTGCGCCGATTCTGAACGTGCGCCAGCTGAGAGATTAAATCGCAAGCAGGCTCGCTCCTACAGGAAATTGTGATCGATCACAAAATCTGCGGGAGCGAGCCTGCTTGCAATGAGGCCTTCAAGGGCCCGGCAAGATTAAACGCTGCGAGGCACCAGCAACACGCGCGTCACCCGGCGCTCCTCAACGGCCATCACGGTCATCCGCCAGCCGTCCCACTCATGACTGTCACCGATGACCGGCAGGCGATCCAGCACACTCACCACCAGGCCGGCCAGGGTCTGATAGTCCTCGGTGGGTTCTGCCGCGAAACCAGTGCGCTGGCGCACCCGCATCAGGTTCAAGGCGCCGCTGACGATGAACCCGCCATTGTCCTCAATCACGTCCGGGCCTTCGATTTCACTGGCGTCAGGCAACTCACCGGCAATCGATTCCAGGATGTCGGTCATGGTCAGCAAACCGACGAAGTCACCGAACTCATTGACCACGAAGGCAATGTGAGTCGAGGCCTTGCGCATCTGCTCCAGGGCATTGAGGATCGAATAGCTGTCCAGCAGGTTGATAGTCTTGCGCGCCAGGTGTTCAAGGTCCGGCTCGTTGCCGGCCAGGTATTCCTTGAGCAATTCCTTCTTGTGCACAAAGCCCAGGGGCTCGTCCACCGCGCCGTCGCGAATCAGCGGCAGGCGCGAATAGGACGAGTGCATCAGCCGCGCGCGAATGGCTTCGGCGTCATCCGCCAGGTCGATGTGATCGATGTCGGCACGGACCGTCATCAAGGTGCGGATCGGCCGCTCGGCCAACTGCAATACACCGCTGATCATCACCCGCTCGCGCCGGTCGAATAGCGCTTCACTCGGTGCCTCGCCATTGTCCAGCAGGTCGGCGATCTCGTCGTCGACCTCCTCCGCTGCCAGCGTGCGCCCGCCCAGCAAACGCATCACGGCATGCGCGGTGCGTTCGCGAATCGGCCGCACGCCCTGCACCGAGCGTTTGCGACGAGCGCGGGCGATCTGGTTAAAGACCTCGATCAGGATCGAGAAGCCGATGGCCGCGTACAGGTAGCCTTTCGGAATATGGAAGCCCAAGCCTTCGGCGGTCAGCGCGAAGCCGATCATCATCAGGAAGCCCAGGCACAGCATGATCACTGTCGGGTGCGCGTTGACGAAGCGGGTCAGCGGCTTACTGGCGACGATCATCAGGCCAATGGAAATGATCACGGCGATCATCATCACCGCCAGTTCATCAACCATACCCACGGCGGTGATCACCGCGTCCAGGGAGAACACCGCGTCGAGCACGACGATCTGCGCCACGATTGGCCAGAACATCGCGTACGCCGTATTGGACGTGCGCTCGCCGACATGGCCCTCGAGCCGCTCGTGCAGTTCCATGGTGGCCTTGAACAGCAGGAATACACCACCGAACAACATGATCAGGTCGCGGCCGGAGAAGCTCTTGTCGAACACCTCGAACAGCGGCTGCGTCAGGGTCACCAGCCAGGAAATACTGGCCAGCAGGCCCAGGCGCATCAACAACGCCAGGGACAAACCGATGAGCCGGGCGCGGTCGCGCTGCTCGGGGGGCAGTTTGTCCGCCAGAATCGCGATAAACACCAGGTTATCGATACCCAGTACCAGTTCCAGCACAATCAGGGTCAACAGGCCCAGCCACGCGGTGGGATCAGCAATCCATTCCATGAAAATCTCTCTACCTCTTCAGTTGATTCAGAATGCCAGGCACGGCAAAGCGCGGCGCACAGGCCGTGAAAATACTTGGGAAATGGATATCTGGGGGCGGAAGACTGGGTGCTTCGCGTGCATCAAGACTGCGCGGCGGCGCCGGGCGATCGGGTAACTGGGAGGCTCCGAGAGGGTGTTCATGCAATTCCTGCGGGAAAATAAGGATTCCAAGCGTACAGCGGAATCCTATTTTTCCTACACATGGAAATCATTACAAAATCTGTAGGAGCGAGCTTGCTCGCGAAAAACCTGAGGGCGCTGCAGGGTGACAGGCTTGCCGCGCTATCGTTGACGACCATCGCGAGCAAGCTCGCTCCTGCAACGAATCTGCTCGATGTACCGGCCCACCGCCGCAGACTTTTCAAACCGCCGATAGATCAAGGACAACCACGAACTCGCCTCACAGCCGTCAATCTGCCGATACCAGACACCGGGCAAACCCACATGGCCGACCACCGATTCCGGCACTACGGCCACGCCCTGCCCCAGGGACACCAGCGCCAGCACCGCCACCAATCCACCCGGTTGGGCCCCCAGTTTTGGCGCAAAGCCGCCCTCGGCAGCCACCTGCAACGTACCGCTGATCTGCTCGGGCAGAATAAAGGTCTCATCCTGCAGTTGCCTCGGGCTGATCATCGGCAACCGGCTTAGCCATGACTCGCCCGACACCGCCAGGACAAAACCTTCGGCATCCAGGCGTACAGCTTCCAGGCCGTCCGGCAACGTCATGGGCGAGCGCACGTAACCGACGTCATATCGTCCATCCAGGACCATCGCCGGTAGGGCGGCCATCGGGCTTTCGCACACACTCACGCTGACGTCCGGATACTCGCGAGTGAAGGCCTGCACCTGTTTTTGCAGGAGCCCGGAATAGACTGCCGAGGCCACATATCCCAATTCAATGTGGCCGATGTCCCCGCGGCCGGCACGCCGGGCATTATTCTGCGCCGCCTCAAACTGGCGCACGGCAGCGTCCGCCTCGGGCATCAGCGCGACGCCGGCCTCGGTCAGGCTGACGTCACGTTGATGGCGGTTAAACAGCCGGGTGCCGAGTTCGCTTTCCATGTCCTGGATCTGCCGGCTCAGGGTCGGCGGTGCGATACCCAGTTGCTCGGCGGCGCGGGTGAAGTTGCGCTGACGGGCGACGGCCAGGAAATAACGAAAATGACGGATATCCATAGGCGTATTAGCTCAAAGGTAACGAAGTCATGGTGCTCGCCTAACGCGGACAGTAGCTGGCAGCCATAAGCTTGAACGACTCCCACCCTAGAGAACAACCGCCATGCTCGTCAAACCCCGGGTCAGCCCACGCCTGACGTTACTTACAGCCTCAGGCGTTTGCTCACTGATCGTCCTCGACACCAACATCGTCGCCGTCACCTTGCCCACCATTGCCCGCGACCTGGGTGCCAATTTTGCCGACATCGAATGGGTAGTCAGCGCCTACATGCTGGCGTTCGCCGCCTTGTTGCTGCCGGCGGGCAGTATTGCCGACCGATTCGGCCGACAGAAAACCCTCCTGTGGGGCCTGGGCATTTTTATCCTGGCCTCTATCGGTTGCGGGGCCGCACCCAGCGCTTTGGTCCTGGACATCGCGCGGGCGATCAAGGGCGTTGGCGCAGCGCTGCTGCTGACCTCGGCCCTGGCGTCCATCGGCCATACATTTCACGATGAGGTCGAACGGGCCAAGGCCTGGGCGTTCTGGGGTGCCTGCATGGGCGTGGCGATGACAGCCGCACCGACCCTCGGCGGGCTGATCACGGAAACCATTGGCTGGCGCTGGATTTTCTACCTCAATCTGCCGGTGGGAGCGTTCCTGATGGTGATGGTGTGGCGCGCTGTTCCCGAATCGCGCGACCCGCAGTCCGCTCGTCTGGACCCTTGGGGGAGCCTGGCCTTCAGTGCCAGCCTGCTGTGCCTGATCTGGGGGCTGATCGAGGCCAACCGCATTGGCTGGAGCAATCCGCTGACCTACGCCCGGCTCATCGGCGGCGCTTTATTGATGGGGGCGTTTGTGCTCATCGAGCGCATGCAGCAAAGGCCGATGGTCGACCTGCAGCTGCTCCGCCATCCGCGGTTTATCGGCGCCCTGCTCGGCATGTTCGCCTACGCTGGTTGCGCCCAGGTAATGATGACGCTGCTACCGTTCTATCTGCAAAACGGCCTCGGCTTATCTGCCATAAGTTCGGGCCTGGGCATGTTGCCGTTTGCTGCGACCATGCTGATTTTCCCGAAGGTCGGTGCACGCCTGGCCACTAAATTTACGCCAGGCACGTTGATGGCGACCGGGCTGGCCCTGGTCGCCAGCGGCAACCTGTTGAGTGCGTTGGCGGTCAGCAGCGCCAGCTACCTGCCCTTCGCCCTGGCGATTGCAGTCACCGGCGCCGGCGCCGGATTACTCAATGGCGACACCCAGAAAAACATCATGGCGTGCGTGCCCCGCGAACGCACGGGGATGGCATCGGGCATGAGCACCACCATGCGCTTCAGCGCCATCGTCCTGGCAATCGGCGTGTACGGTGCCCTGCTGACGAGCCACTCCTCGCAGGTGTTGCAGGCCGAACTGACGAACCAGGGTCCGCAATGGCTGGAGCACACTCAAGGTATCAGCTCGCGAGTGGTCGCCGGGGACATGCCCGCAGCCATGAGCCTGCTGCCCGAGGCCGCTCGCACGTTGGTGGAGCCTCTGGCCCGGCAAGCATTCATCAGTGGCTTCAGCTTGTTACTGCTGGTTGCCGGGCTGTTGGCGGGATTGGGCGCGCTGGCAGTCGGCACCTTGATGCGTCATCCGATTCCGGTGCAGAGCGGCTTGTCCCTGAGCGCGAAATAAACAGGGGAGTCATGACCGGTATTGAGTTGTCCTCTTTTAACCCGAGGACAATTCATCGCTCGATTTTTGGAAAACGGAGTACCCCATGGCGAAAATCACCCTTGCCCAGCTACTGGCAACCACCCTTGAACAGGCCGGCGTCAAGCGCATCTGGGGCCTGACGGGCGACAGCCTCAACGGCCTGACCGAAGCGCTGCGCACCATGGACAGTATCGAGTGGATGCACGTGCGCCATGAGGAGGTCGCCGCCTTCGCCGCCGGTGCTGACGCGGCGGTCACTGGCGAACTGGCGGTGTGCGCCGGCAGTTGCGGGCCGGGTAATCTGCATTTGATCAACGGGTTGTTCGACTGCCACAGGAACCACGTGCCAGTGCTGGCAATTGCCGCCCAGATCCCATCGTCGGAGGTCGGCCTTAATTACTTTCAGGAAACCCATCCCCAGGAACTGTTCAAGGAGTGCAGCCATTTCGTCGAACTGGTGAGCAACCCGGCGCAGATGCCCCAGGTGCTGCACCGGGCGATGCGCAGCGCAATCCTCAACCGCGGCGTGGCGGTGGTGGTGATTCCCGGTGACGTGGCGTTGCAGGAAGTTGACGACGCCTTCAAGCCCTGGCCCGCGCTCGCCCAACCCCGCATCCTGCCGGCGCCCCATGACCTCGATCGACTGGTCGAGCTATTGAGCCAAAGCAAGGCCGTTACCCTGATGTGCGGAGCCGGCTGCGCGGGCGCCCATGATCAGGTGGTGGCCTTGGCCGACGCCCTTGGCGCGCCAGTGGTGCATGCCTTGCGCGGCAAGGAACACGTGGAGTGGGACAACCCGTTCGACGTAGGCATGACCGGCCTGATCGGTTTCAGCTCCGGTTACCACGCCATGCTCAACTGCGACACCCTAGTGATGCTCGGCACCGACTTTCCCTATCGCCAGTTCTATCCCACCGACGCAACCATCATCCAGATCGACCACGACCCGCAGGCCCTCGGGCGGCGCACGGCCCTGGACCTGGGCATAGTCGCCGACGTCAGCGAGACGCTCGCGGCCCTGTTGCCACGCCTGCCCTATCGGGCTGATCGAAGCTTCCTGGAGTCATCACTCAAGCACTACGCAAAAGCCCGTCAGGGCCTGGATGACCTGGCCCAGCCGTCGGCGCCAGGGCGTCCGATCCACCCGCAGTACCTGACCCGCCTGCTCAGTGAACTGGCGGATGAAGACGCGATCTTCACGGCTGACGTCGGCACGCCAACGGTGTGGGCTGCACGCTACCTGAAGATGAATGGCCAACGGCGCCTGCTCGGCTCCTTCAACCACGGTTCTATGGCCAACGCGATGCCGCAAGCGATCGGCGCACAGGCAGCCTTCCCTGACCGCCAGGTGATTTCCCTGTCGGGTGACGGTGGTTTCAGCATGCTGATGGGGGATTTCATTTCCCTGGCGCAACTCAGGTTGCCAGTGAAAATCATCGTCTATGACAACGCCTCCCTGGGCTTTGTCGCGATGGAAATGAAGTCCAGCGGGCTGCTGGATACGGGCACCGACCTGCACAATCCGGATTTCGCGGCGATGGCCAACGCGATGGGCATCCTCGGGATTCGCGTCGAGGCCAGCGAAGATCTGGACGCGGCATTGCGTCGGGCGCTGGCGCATGACGGGCCGGTACTGGTGGACGTGGTGACCGCAACCCAGGAACTGGCCATGCCGCCGACCATCAAACTAGAGCAGGCCAAGGGTTTCAGTTTGTACATGCTCAAGGCGGTGATGAGCGGGCGCGGGGATGAGGTGATCGAGTTGGCGCGGACTAATCTGTTTCGTTGAGGGCCGGTTACGCCCTGTAGGAGCTGGCTTGCCAGCGATGGTCGTAAACGATGACATGGGGCGGCGGGATGAACCGGTAAAGGCCACGAGATTAAAAGATCGCAGCCTCGTTTCTCTCGGCAGCTCCTACAGGGGGACAAGTTCGTCGATGTGGCGGTAGTCGATGGTTAACTCTGCGGCCAATTGCTTCGCTCGTGCCAAGCGAATCGGGCCGCGCTCTATGTCGATCAGCAGCCCGGGGCACTTGAGCGACGACAGTATCGGCCACTCCTTCAACCGCCCATCGGTGACTAGCAATAGCCGCTGTTGCTCGGCGGGCAAGCGCTTTTGCCGCGTAGCTAACCATTGTTCCGCCTCGGACAGTGCTGCCAGCAAAGGTGTGCCGCCTCCGGCACCCAATTGATCCAGCCAGGCGTGCAAACCGCTGGACGCCTTTAAACCTTGTACCTGCCAGCTCGGGGTCGTACCGCTGGCGGTCAGCAACGCCAGCCGCGCACGCTGGCGATAGGCGTCATCGAACACCTGCGCGAGCAAACCCTTGGCATCACTCAGTGCCTGGTGGCGACGAGTGGACGCAGAGGCATCGACGATCACCAGCCACAGTTCATGGGGCGAGCGAGTGCGTGCCTGAAATTGCAAGTCATCACGCTGGCGCGGTCGCCCATTGAGCAAGGTGCCTGGCCAGTTGACCGAACCTTCGCGCGTCACCCGCTGCGGGCCTTGCTTGCCGCTGTCGAGATGTCCGGCGCGGGCTTTGGCATTCGCCCCTGCTGCAGATCGAGGGCGAATGCCTAGGGCTTTTTTGGCCAGCTCGGCACTTCGCGGCGAGCGCCAGTCGGCAGTGCCTGGGCGGGCATTTCGCCCCATTGGCCCTGCCCTTCCCCTGGCTGCGAACCCTGGCTTGTGGGTGGCTGGCTGGCTTGCGGCGCGGGTGGTGTGTGTTCGCGCCGACGATGGCGCAAGGCGAACTCGGCAACCGCTTCAATATCTTCTTCGCCTATCCATTGTGCACCGCGCCAGGCCGCGTGGGCCCGGGCGGCACGCAACCAGACGAGATCAGCGCGCAAGCCATCGACGCCGGCAGCGAAGCAGCGCTCAGTGATTTTGCCCAAGGCCTGGTCATCCAGAGGAATGCTGGCCAGTACACTCCGGGCCTGCTCACAACGCTCGCGCAAGGCGTGCTGGGCGGCTTCCCATTCGGCGCAAAACGCCGCGGGATCATGATCAAACGCCAGGCGCCGGCGAATGATTTCGCCGCGTTCGGTGGGTACAGTGTGGCCACCGAGCGCAACGTTCAGGCCGAAGCGATCGAGCAACTGCGGACGCAGCTCACCTTCTTCAGGGTTCATGGTGCCGATCAGGACGAATTTCGCCGAATGCCGATGGGAGATGCCATCGCGTTCTATCAGGTTGATGCCGCTGGCCGCCACGTCGAGCAACAGGTCCACCAGGTGATCGGGCAGCAGGTTGACTTCATCGACATACAATACGCCGCCGTCGGCCTTGGCCAGGACGCCTGGCGAAAATCGCGCGCGGCCTTCATTCAGTGCCGCATCAAGATCGAGGGTACCGACCAGGCGCTCTTCTGTCGCACCCAGCGGCAGCGTGACGAACAGGCCGCTGGCGAGCAGGTCCGCCAGGCCCCGGGCCAGGGTGGACTTGGCCATACCCCGGGGGCCTTCGATCAATACGCCGCCGATCTTCGGGTCGATGGCGGTGAGGCACAGGGCGAGCTTCAGATCGTCGGCGCCGACCACGGCGGATAAAGGAAAATGCGGTGTTTCAGTCATTAGTCAGTCTCGGTCATGGTCGCAGTATCGCGAGCAGGCTCACTCCTACAGGGGGGGTAATTGCAGTCTCAAGTATATTCTTCAATGTCCAGCAGCAGATTCTCCAGCGCCTCCTGGTACTCGCCGGGCTCTTTCCACATGCCGCGCTGCTGCGCCTCGAGCATGCGCTCGGTCATGTCGCGCAGGGCATGGGGATTGTGCTCGCGCACAAACTCGCGGGTCGCCGGGTCCAGCAGGTAAGCATCGGCGAGCAACGCGTACTGGTGATCGTCAATCAACTGCGTGGTGGCGTCGAAGGCGAACAGGTTGTCGACCGTCGCCGCCATTTCGAACGCGCCTTTATAACCGTGGCGCTTCACCCCGTCGATCCACTTGGGATTGGCTGCGCGGGAGCGAATAACCCGGTTGAGTTCTTCCTTGAGGGTGCGGATTTTCGGCAGGTCGGGCTGGCTGTGATCGCCGTGATAACTGGCCGCCGCTTCCCCGCTCAGGCTTTCGACGGCAGCGAGCATACCGCCCTGGAACTGATAGTAGTCGTTGGAATCGAGCAAATCGTGCTCACGGTTGTCCTGGTTTTGCACCACGGCCTGGACCTGACTCAGGCGCTGGGCGAACTGTTCCCGGGCAGCCGTTCCTTCGTCTGAACCGCCATAGGCGTAGCCGCCCCAGTTGAGGTAAACCTCGGCCAGGTCTTCGCGGCTCTGCCACAAGCGATCCTCGACCGCGCCCTGCACGCCAGCACCATAGGCCCCCGGTTTCGCCCCGAAAATACGCCACCCGGCCTGGCGGCGCGCAGCCTCCTGGTCAAGCCCCGCCAGCAACAGGGTTTCCCGCTCGGCACGCACCTTGGCAGCCAGTGGATTGAGGTCGTCGGGCTCGTCGAGTTCGGCAACCGCTTGCACGGCGGCATCGAACAGTCGGATCAGATTGGCGAACGCGTCGCGGAAGAACCCGGACACCCGCAACGTGACGTCCACCCGTGGGCGGTCCAGCAGGCTCACTGGCAAAATTTCAAAGTCGTCAACCCGCTGGCTGCCGGTGGCCCACACCGGCCGCACGCCCATCAAGGCCATCGCCTGGGCGATATCGTCGCCACCGGTGCGCATGGTCGCGGTGCCCCAGACCGACAGGCCGATCTGGCGCAGGTGATCGCCGTGGTCTTGCAGATGGCGCTCAAGGATCAGGTTGGCCGACTGGAAGCCGATGCGCCAGGCGGTGGTAGTCGGCAGGTTGCGTACGTCCACCGAATAGAAGTTGCGGCCCGTGGGCAGCACGTCCAGTCGTCCCCGGCTGGGTGCACCGCTTGGGCCGGCAGGGACGAAGCGGCCGTTCAACGCATCGAGCAGACCGCGCATCTCTGCCGGGCCGCAAGCGTCCAGGCGGGGGGCGACGGCTTCGCGCAGGTGGTCGAGGATGGCCGATACTTGCGCCCAGTTCTCACCTTGCGGGAGCGAATACGGTGTGTCAGGCAAATCAAGTTTGGCTGACACTGCGCTCCCACAGGTGGTTTGCTCGATCAGTTGCGTGGCGAACAGTTCCAGGCGTTCGCGGGTGTCGCCCGCCGTGCGCCATGTATCATCATTGATGGATTGCAGTTCAATGGGACGCGGCCCGGTCCACGGCTCGGCCAATGCACAGTCCAGCGGATCAAAGCCCAATTCGAACGCCTTCGCCAGCGCCCGCAGCACGCTCGACTGGGCACCGCGTCCATCGCCACGAGGAATACGCAGCAACGCCAGCAAGGTGTCGATGCGCAGCCGACCGCTCGGCGACTCGCCGAAGATGTGCAGGCCGTCGCGGATCTGCGACTCCTTCAGATCACACAGATAAGTATCCAGGCGCGGCAGCCAGATGGCCGCGTCGGCATCACTGTCCAGCTGTTCGTCCAGCTGCAGCTCTCGGTCGATATGGCTGTCGCGCACCAGTTGCAGGATGTCGCGCTGCAGCTCCCGCGCCCGACGGGGGTCGAGCAGCTGCGCATCGTAGTACTCGTCGGCGAGCAGTTCCAGGTTGCGCAGCGGGCCATAGGTTTCGGCGCGGGTCAGCGGCGGCATCAGGTGATCGATGATCACGGCCTGGGTGCGCCGCTTGGCTTGGGCGCCCTCGCCCGGGTCATTGACGATGAAGGGATAGATGTTCGGCAACGGCCCGAGCAGCGCATCCGGCCAGCAATGCTGCGACAGCCCGACACCCTTGCCCGGAAGCCATTCGAGGTTGCCATGCTTGCCGACGTGAATCACACCGTGGGCACCGTAGGTGTTGCGCAACCAGAAATAGAACGCGAGATAGCCGTGCGGCGGCACCAGGTCCGGGTCGTGGTACACCGCGCTAGGGTCAACCTGATACCCCCGAGCCGGTTGAATGCCGACAAAGGTCAGGCCAAAACGCAGGCCGGCGATCATCATCCGGCCGCTGCGGAACATCGGATCCTTTTCTGGCGCCCCCCAACGCTGCAGCACGGCCAGCCGGTTGGCCTCAGGCAGCGCGTTGAACATCGCCAGGTAGTCATCCAGCCCGAGGCTTTGCTGGCATGGACGCTGATCAATAGTGTCGAGGTCATTGCTGACGCCGCCGAGCAGTTGCTGGATCAGCGCGGTGCCGCTTTCCGGCAGTTGATCCGGCAGCGGATAACCTTCCTGGCGCAGCGCGCGCAGGATATTCAGCGCCGCCGCCGGCGTATCGAGCCCGACTCCATTGCCGATGCGACCATCGCGGGTCGGGTAGTTGGCCAGGATCAGCGCAATGCGTTTTTCGCGGTTGGGTACTCGGGCCAGATCGGTCCAACGCCGCGCCAGTTCAGCGACGAAATCCATTCGTTCGGGCTGCGCGCGGTAGCACACCACGTCCGACTGGCTGCGCTCGCTGCGCCACGCCAGGTCCTTGAAGCTGATCGGTCGGCTGATGATCCGCCCGTCCAGTTCCGGCAGCGCAATGTGCATGGCCAGGTCCCGCGGGCCGAGACCCTGGTCGCTGGCTTGCCAACCGGCCTCGTTATCCTGGGCGCAAATGGCCTGGATCACCGGAATATTGCGGCGAAACGGCCGGATATGCGGCGCTTCGGGACTCGACTGGGCAAAGCCGGTAGTGTTGAGAATTACCGAGGCGCTGACTTCGTCCAGCCAGTCCTCGACCACCGCCAGGCAGCCGGGTTCTTTCAGGCTGGCCACGGCAATCGGCAGCGGGTTCAACCCCGCCGGCTGCAGGCGCTGGCAGAAAATATCGATGAAGGCGGTATTGGCCGCCTGCAGGTGCGAGCGATAAAACAGCACAGCGGCCACGGGCTGTCCGGCCTGCCAGTCGGCTTGCCAATCGGCTAGTACAGCTGGGCTTCGCTGCGGATGGTAGATCGCCGTGCGCGGCAAAGCCTGCGGCTCCGCCCAGGGGTAGTCGCGTTCCAGCCAACGACTGGCCAGGCAGCGAAAGAAATCCAGGGCATTGCCCAGACCGCCCTGGCGTAGAAACTGCCAGAGCCGGTCGCGGTCTTCGGCGCCCACGGTACTGAGGTCGCTGAGTTCCGGGTCGGGACGGTCATCGCCTGGCACCAGAATCAGTTGCACGCCACGTTCGGACAATTGCACCAGGCGCTCGACGCCATAACGCCAATAGGCGATGCCGCCGTGCAGCGAGATCAGAATCACCTTGGCATGGCGCAGCACTTCATCGACATACAGGTCGACCGAGGCATGATTCTGCACCTGCATCGGGTTGGCCAGGCGCACGCTTGGATAGTCGTCGGGCAACTGTTGCGCGGCTTCGGCGAGCAACGCCAGGCTGGAGTCGCCGCTGCACAGGATCACCAGCTCCGCAGGGGTCTGTCCAAGATCGGCAATATTGTCATCCGAAACGAAACCGCCGGGCTGGGTCCTGAGCAGGTGCATGGCTTATACGCTGAGCGCGGCGCGCAGTTGTGCTTCGAGTTGCGCGGCGTCCAGCTCCTGGCCGATCAGCACCAGGCGGGTGGTGCGCGCTTCATCGGCGCCCCATTGACGGTCGAAATGCTTGTCGAAACGCGTGCCCACGCCCTGGATCAGCAGGCGCATCGGTTTGTTCGCAATAGCTGCGAAACCCTTGACCCGCAGGATGCCGTGCTTGACTACGAGTTGCGTCAGGGCGTCCAGCAGCAGGCTTTCATCCGCCTGGGGCAGTTCGATGGAGATCGAATCGAAGGCGTCGTGATCGTGATCGTCTTCACCTTCGTGGTGATGATCGTGATGGCTGTGACGGCTGTCGATGTGTTCTTCGGAACCGGCACCCAGGCCAATCAGCACGTCCAGGGGCACACGACCGCTACTGGCTTCGATGACCTTGACCGCCGGCGGCAGTTCCTCGGCGACTTCCAGGCGCACCCGGGCCAGGTCTTGCGGGCTGATCAGGTCGGCCTTGTTGAGGATGACCAGGTCGGCGCTGGCCAACTGGTCGGCGAACAGTTCGTGCAGTGGCGATTCGTGATCCAGGTTCGGGTCGAGTTTGCGCTGGGCGTCAACCTGGTCAGGGAACGCAGCAAAGGTGCCCGCCGCCACGGCCGGACTGTCGACCACGGTGATCACGGCGTCGACGGTGCAGGCGCTGCGGATTTCCGGCCACTGGAAGGCTTGCACCAGGGGCTTGGGCAGGGCCAGCCCGGAGGTTTCAATCAGGATGTGGTCGAGGTCGGCGCGACGGGCCACCAACTCGCGCATCACCGGGAAGAACTCTTCCTGGACGGTGCAGCACAGGCATCCGTTGGCCAGTTCATAGACGCGGCCGCTGGCTTCTTCTTCAGTGCAACCGATGGAGCACTGCTTGAGGATTTCGCCATCGATACCCAGTTCGCCAAATTCGTTGACGATGACCGCGATGCGCCGGCCGTGGGCGTTGTCGAGCATGTGCCGCAGCAAGGTGGTCTTGCCCGAGCCAAGGAAGCCGGTAACGATGGTGACGGGAAGTTTGGCCAGTGTTTTCATCGGATGCCCTTTGGCAAGGTGGCGGGCATACGGGACGACAATCGCTGCGACTGAAGCGCGCGCGGGAGAGTTCGCCACCGGATCACCCCGCCCGGTTGTAGTGAGAATCTGTATCGAGGCAGGTCTCCTGGCTGACGGCGTGCCGGGCATGCAGCCTGGCATTCGCTGCGCCTTCCCGCGAACCCGTTGTACAGGGCTTGCAGTGGCGTGGCAGCGAACATCACCGTTCACAGTTGCGGGGGCAGCCGCGGCATTGACCGCGTTCCCTTCTTAGCTTCGGCCAACGCCGAAGAACCTCGAAAGCGCAAGGCTACGCATGGTATCGGGGCGGGTCAATGCTCCTGCGGTAAACGCTATCCCCTGCAGGAGCTGCCGAAGGTTGCGATCAGTTGATTGTGTCTGTCAAACAGCCAGATCAAAAGATCGCAGCCTCCGGCAGCTCCTACCGGGGCCAACCCCCAATTGAGAACCTCTGCCAATTGACGCCAAACCCCGCCTCATGCTCTCCTACGCAACTTGTTACGGGTGCCCTTCACAGGGTGAAACGGGAAACCGGTGAATCATGTGCTTTACTAGAAGCTCATGTCAGTCCGGTGCTGCCCCCGCAACGGTAAGCGAGCGAAGAGTCAGATCCACTGTGCCAGCAGTACGGCATGGGAAGGCGACTATTGCAGGTACAGGCGCAAGCCCGCACCCCTCGCGAGCCCGGAGACCGGCCCGCAACGCATGGCGAACATCAGGTTCGCTGACCAACAAACCCGCGGTGGGCGGGCGCTGTTTGAGCTTCGGCGTGCCCGTTCGCAGGAGTTTTCCATGCGCTCCATAACCCCGCTGACAGACCAGAGGGAAGCGCCATGTCGACCATCAGCACCACCGGTAGCCGTACCACCAGCAGTACCACGACCCTGACCCAACGCCTGACCGCCGCTGTTTTCGCGTCGATCCTGGGCGCCGGCCTGGTGTATTTCGCCGGTTTCTCGCACATTGAGGCGGTGCACAACGCGGCGCACGATACCCGTCACAGCTCCGCGTTCCCGTGCCACTGAGACCTGCCCAGATGATCAAGCGTATCGCGCAAACCGCAGGTTTTACCGGGTTGCTGGCCGCCCTGCTGCTGACCCTGCTGCAAAGCCTCTGGGTCTCTCCGCTGATTCTGCAGGCGGAAACCTACGAACAATCCGAACCTGCCACGGTTCAAATCCACGAACACGCAGCCGGCGCTACCGCAGCGCACAGCCACGACGCTGAAGCCTGGGAACCGGAAAACGGTTGGCAGCGCCTGCTGTCGACAACTGGCGGCAACTTGGTGGTCGCCGTGGGTTTCGCCCTGATGCTGGCCGGCCTCTACACCCTGCGCGCGCCAACTCGCACGTCCCAGGGCCTGCTCTGGGGCCTGGCCGGCTACGCGACCTTCGTCCTGGCGCCAACCCTCGGCCTGCCCCCTGAATTGCCGGGCACTGCAGCGGCGGACCTGACTCAACGGCAGATCTGGTGGATGGGTACAGCCGCTTCCACAGCGGTCGGTATTGCGTTGATCGTCTTCAGCCGTCACTGGCTGATGAAGGTCCTTGGCGTGGCGATCCTGGCCGTGCCACACGTGATCGGAGCACCACAACCCCAGGTGCATTCGATGCTCGCGCCAGAGGCATTGGAAACCCAGTTCAAGATTGCTTCACAGTTGACCAACGTGGCGTTCTGGCTGGCACTCGGCCTGATCAGCGCCTGGCTGTTCCGGCGCAAAAATCCTGATCAATACCCGGCATGACCCAAGCTGGCAAAGTGCCGACGCTGGTCGTCGGCCTTGGCTGCCAGCGTGGCTGCCCTCTCAGCACGCTGCGGGCGCTGCTGGACCAGGCGCTGCAGGCCCACTCTATCGAGCTCGAGCAGATCAGTGCCCTGGCGAGCATTGACCTCAAGCGAGAAGAGCCAGGCCTGATTGAGCTCGGCGTCCAGCTTGGGCTTGAGGTGCAGTTTTTCAGCAGTGAGGCACTGGCCAGGTATCAGGGCCAGCTCAGCCATCACTCGGACATCGCTTTCGAACGTACCGGCTGCTATGGAATCGCTGAAAGCGCTGCCCTCGCCCTGGCCGAACAGCTAACCCGCACCCCGGCAAAACTGTTGATTTCACGACAAAAATACGCCCAGGCCACCCTCGCGTTGGCCCGCGCCGTTTAAAACCCCCGATAATCCCATGCCTGATCATGAGCAATCTTCATCTGAAGCCTGCCCATGTCGCTTTTTCACAGGATACGACGATGACCGTTTACTTCATCGGCGCCGGCCCCGGCGACCCGGAACTGATCACCGTCAAAGGCCAGCGCCTGATTCGCAGCTGCGCCGTCATCATTTACGCCGGCTCGCTGGTGCCCGCCGCCGTGCTCGAAGGCCATCATGCTGAACAGGTGGTCAACAGTGCCGAATTGCACCTGGAACAGATCATCGAACTGATCAAGGCTGCCCACGCCAAGGGCCAGGATGTGGCGCGGGTGCATTCCGGCGATCCGAGCCTGTATGGCGCCATCGGCGAGCAGATTCGCCACCTGCGCGAGCTGGGTATCCCTTTTGAGATCATTCCCGGGGTGACGGCCACGGCAGCCTGTGCCGCGCTCTTGGGTGCTGAATTGACCCTGCCGGACGTTTCCCAGAGCGTGATTCTGACCCGCTACGCCGACAAGACGGCGATGCCGGCCGGTGAAGAACTGGCCAGCCTGGCACAACATGGCGCGACCATGGCGATCCATCTGGGGGTCAGCCACCTGCGCAAGATCGTGTTCGAATTAATCCCGCATTACGGTGCCGACTGCCCGATCGCGGTGATTCACCGGGCCACCTGGCCTGACCAGGATTGGGTGGTGGGGACTTTGGCAGATATTGCCGGGAAGGTTGAAGCCAAGGGTTTCCGGCGTACAGCGCTGATTCTGGTGGGTCGGGTGTTGGGCAGTGATCAGTTCAGCGAGTCTTCGCTGTATCGTGCGGGGCATGCGCATCTGTACAGGCCCCAAGAATAGAAGGTCTTTTGGCTTCAGGCATAAAAAAACGGCACTCACGGGTGCCGTTTTTTTGCTTGCGCAGCGAACACCTTACTTAGTAGTAGGCGTTTTCTTTCTGCGTATGGTCAGTCACATCGCGCACGCCCTTGAGCTCCGGCACACGCTCGAGCAAGGTGCGCTCGATGCCTTCGCGCAAGGTCACGTCTGCCTGGCCGCAGCCCTGGCAACCGCCACCAAACTTGAGGACGGCGATGCCGTCGTCGACCACATCGATCAGGCTGACCTGGCCGCCGTGGCTGGCGAGGCCCGGGTTGATCTCGGTTTGCAGGTAGTAGTTGATGCGCTCGTTGATCGGGCTGTCGGCGTTGACCATTGGCACCTTGGCGTTGGGTGCCTTGATGGTCAACTGGCCACCCATGCGGTCGGTGGCGTAGTCGACTACCGCGTCGTCCAGGAACGCTTCGCTGAACGAATCGATGTAAGCGGTGAAGCTCTTGAGCCCCAGCGCCGTGTCTTCAGGTTTTTCTTCGCCCGGCTTGCAGTAGGCAATGCAGGTTTCGGCGTACTGGGTGCCGGGCTGGGTGATAAAGACGCGAATGCCGATACCCGGGGTGTTCTGCTTGGAGAGCAGATCAGCCAGATAATCGTGGGCGGCGTCAGTGATGGTAATAGCGGTCATGGAAACTCCTCGCAGGCTTGGGCGCAGTTTACGCCAATCAACGCGCGGGACAAAGTCCTAGTATTTTTGTCGGGAAAGAGCCGGCGACGGTTGAGCCTCGGTTTTGCCATCAACACGCTGTTTAAGCCACTGATAGCTGGATTTTTCCACCCAGTGGTAGCTGGCCCAGGAACCCACGGCGATCGCCAGCACGCACAGCACAAACATGACGTAGGGGTTCACGCCATACCGTTGTGCGATAAAACCACCGGCGGACAGCACCAGCACATGCATCAGGTACACCGAGTAGGAACAATCGCCTAATAGCTTGAGCGTTCGATTGTGTTCAAAGAAACGCTCAAGCGCCATGCACGCCATGACCAGCACCGCGCTTGGCAGGCCCCAGACCACAAAGCGCGGTTGCGGGGGCGAATGGTAGATCATCAGTAACGCGCCGCTGATGCCCACCAGTGGCAGCCACAGGCCCGGGCGGATCCAGCCGCGGCGGTACAGCATGCCGATGGCGATACCCAGCAGGAACTCATAGACGATGTCCGAGCGATAGAACTGGCTGACCCAGCCATAACCCGTCCATGCCTGGCACACCGCGAACAACAACGCCCCGACCACCAGCAGCCTGACCTGCAGGCGGAACAACAGCGCCCAGGCGAACAGCACGTAGAAGAGCATTTCGTAGTTGAGGGTCCAGCCGACATTGAGTGTCGGATAAATGCCGTAGCCGCCGGGGTTTTCGCTGGGAACGAACAGCAGGGACAGGAGGAAGTGCGACCAGTCAACGGTCTGGTCTGGTAGCACCGGCTTGGCGAACACCACCAGTAGCGCCATCAACAGGGTGTAGAACCAGTAGGCCGGAACGATGCGAAACAGTCGATACAACAGGAATTTTCCGGGCGGCAGTGCTTTGCCTTCGGTGGACAGAAAGATCACCAGGCCGCTGATCACAAAGAAAATATCAACGCCCACCGCGCCCTTGTCGATGAACATCTGCCCGATCGGGCCACGGGCCTTGAAGTCGAAGAATATCTGCATGAAATGGTGGCAAACCACCGTCCAGGCGGCCAGGGCGCGTAATGCCTGTACAGAAATCAGCATTGATTGCCCTCCGTTGAACATCCACAAACCACCGCAATCGACCTGTGGGAGCGAGCAGGCTCGCTGCCACAGGTACATAAGTGTGCCCTTTAGATCGGACAACGGCGCGCCGACAAAGGTCTATCAAAGATTCTCGTAGCGGTTCATGTCCAGCACGCCCTCTTCCTCCGGCTGGGTCTCGTGCACATACCGGCTCAGGTCGTGAAAGTACTGCCAGAACTGCGGATGGCTGCGGCGGATGCCCCAGCGCTCGATGATTATCTCCAGGCGGTTGGCGTCCTTGGCATTCTCCATGGCATCAACGAAAGCTGGCACCTGGTCGGCAGGAATGTTGAAGATGAAATTCGGATAGCTGCTCAGCACACCTGGAAAAATGGTCAGGGTGTCCAGGCCGGGTTGATAACGCAGTGACTCGCCCAGGAGAAACGCGACGTTGCTGTGGGCGCGATTGCGCAGCAGGCTGTAGACCTCACGCTGACCGCTGGCACTCTGCACGCGCAACAGGGTGGCTTCCGGCAACAGGTCGATGACCCTCAGCCCGGCGGCCGGGCGCGAGGTCAAGCGGCTCAAGGCTTGATCGGCATTCTGCAAGTCCGGGTCGATGTTGGGGCGCGAGCAATACGCACCGTCACAGCGATTGATCGGGTCGGGGCTGGCGTTGAGGTCGCCGTAGCGGGCCAGCAACTGCCGGGCAAAGTCACGCTTGGGGTCCTTTTCATCGAGCTTGAGCGCAGTGTCCTTGTCGTCGTCGATGCTCTCGTAATCCAGCCACATTTTGATTTTACCGCTGTTCTGGTACCAGTCGTCGAGGTAGCCCTCCCGGGAATCGGCGGGCATCAGGCGCAGGAAATTCTGCTCGGCGCCATTGCGGATCAGGTCGAAATACAGCCGCGTCTGCGCCTGGTGCGACACGTTGCCGAACACGTCGAAGTTGACCGCCAGCTGGTAATAGGTGCGTTCCAGCAGCGGATAATCGAACAGCCACATCGTTTGCGGCACTTCGCCAATCAAGCCCTTGGTCACCGACGCGCTGTCGAAATGGCGGAAGATACTCAGCAGCGCATTGTCATTGCCCGCCCACAGCGTCGACCAGCTCGGCGCCGGCGCGTCGGCATAACTGTCGCGGCGCAAGGCTTCGTACTCATTGCGTTTATTGCGGTAGTCGTGCCACAGGGTCAGCACACTGCCGACTTCATCGTCCTGCCCGGGCATCGCCAGCAGCGGCGTGGCCTGGCCGCGATAGTTGGGGTCGGTGATGTAGAGGTCGTGCTCCGGCGCCTGGAACAGTGCCCAGAAGTTATCGCGGATCACGTCGGTGGCAATCTGGCCACGGCACACCGGACCGCGAATAAAGGTGCGCACGAAGTACTCGGCGTTATCGAGCATGAACTGATAGCGCGCCTGGGCCGGGATCGCTTCGAAGGTACTGAACGGATTGGCCCGCCGTTCAGGGCCATAGCCGGGCAAGGCGTTGACCTGCCAGTTACCGGTGTAGAAAAGGCTCTTGACCCGGGCCATCTTCGGCGCGCTCAACGGGTAGCTGATGTGAGTCTTGTGCACGATCACCCCTTGCACGGGCCGCAGGCGGTAATACACCTGGGTCCCGGGATCGTCGTTGGGACGACGGGTCTTGATCAGGTCGATGGGCTGGCCGGTGGGTGTTCGCGAGCGCACCCACTGGAAAAAGTGCCCGGGCTCGCCGTCCTTGAAGTACAGGTGGGCCAGGAACCAGTGTTCGAACAACCAGCGCCCCACCAGGCTTTCCCGGGCACCCGGCGCATTGAGCAGGTTTTCCCACTGCAGCACCTGCAATGCTTCCCGGGCGGACGGCTGCAGGCCCTGCTCATCAATGGGCGCGCCCGAGGCCAGCCAGCGTTGCAGCGTCTGGTATTGCTGGTCGGTCAGGCCTGTCACTGCAAGCGGCATGCCCTCTTTGGGGTGGGCACCGGCGTAGCCGTCGAATTCGCCCGGCATGGCACACATGTTGGCCCGGTTCAGGCCAAGCGCGATCTCCTCGGGCAGTTTGGCATTGGGCTGCAACGGCGTGCGGTGGCCCAGTTCCAGCATCCGCGCCATCAGGGAAGCCTGGCTCGCCTGGGCGTCGAGCACCGAATAGAAGCCCTTCTGCTGCCAGGCCTGCTTGCCGAACGCATCGTAATACAGCCGGGTTGGCGCGGCCGCGCTGGTGCGTTCGCCGTCGTAGACCGGGGTCTTGCTGGCGCCCCGTGCCGCGCCCTCGCCGCTGCCCAGGTTCAACTGACAGGCGGCGTCATTGCAGGCGTGGCAGGCTACGCACTTTTCGGTGAAGATCGGTTGAATATCCCGGGTATAGGAAATGGCCGGCTCCTGCGCCGCAGCGCCCCAGCTCAAACACAGCACAATCATGCTGGTGACGAAGCGATACGACATGTCCCTGGTCCCGATCATGAGAAAACGCCGCGATTCTACCGGCACGGGGCTATCACCAACATGAGCGATATTCATGCAAAACCGGTACATGCTCTAAAAGCGCGCAGGTTTGCTATGATCCCGGCCCTTCGTAATGGTCTTTCCGAGTAGTCCACATGTCCGATCGCAGTGTTCGCCTTCAAGCTCTCAAGCACGCCCTCAAAGAGCGCATCCTGATTCTCGATGGCGGCATGGGCACCATGATCCAGAGCTACAAGCTCGAGGAGCAGGATTACCGGGGTAAACGCTTTGCAGACTGGCCGAGCGACGTCAAGGGTAACAATGACCTGCTGGTGCTGACTCGCCCGGACGTGATCGGCTCGATCGAAAAAGCCTACCTGGATGCCGGCGCCGACATCCTCGAAACCAACACCTTCAACGCCACCCAGGTATCCCTGGCCGATTACGGCATGCAGGGCCTGGCATACGAGTTAAACGTAGAAGGCGCACGCCTGGCGCGCAAGGTGGCTGATGCCAAGACCCTGGAAACCCCGGACAAGCCGCGTTTCGTCGCTGGCGTGATCGGGCCGACCAGTCGCACCTGCTCGCTGTCGCCGGACGTGAACAACCCCGGCTACCGCAACGTGACCTTCGATGAACTGGTGGAAAACTACACCGAAGCGGCCAAAGGCCTGATCGAGGGTGGCAGCGACCTGATCCTGATCGAAACCATCTTCGATACCTTGAACGCCAAGGCCGCAATCTTTGCCGTGCAGGGGGTGTTCGAGGAGCTGGGCATCGAGTTGCCGATCATGATCTCCGGCACCATTACCGACGCCTCTGGCCGAACCTTGTCGGGCCAGACCACCGAAGCCTTCTGGAACTCCGTGGCCCACGCCAAGCCGATATCGGTTGGCCTGAACTGCGCCCTCGGTGCCAGCGAGCTGCGCCCGTACCTGGAGGAGCTGTCGAACAAGGCAGGCACCCACGTCTCGGCGCACCCGAACGCCGGGCTACCCAACGAGTTCGGCGAGTACGACGAGCTGCCAGCGCAAACCGCCAAGGTCATCGAAGAGTTCGCCCAGAGCGGGTTTCTCAACATCGTCGGCGGCTGCTGCGGCACCACCCCGGGCCACATCGAAGCCATCGCCAAGGCGGTGGCGGGATATGCGCCGCGGCAGATTCCGGACATTCCCAAGGCGTGCCGCCTTTCCGGGCTTGAGCCGTTCACCATTGATCGCAGCTCGCTGTTCGTCAACGTCGGCGAGCGCACCAATATCACCGGCTCGGCAAAGTTCGCCCGCCTGATTCGTGAAGACAACTACACCGAAGCCCTGGAAGTCGCCCTGCAACAGGTCGAGGCTGGCGCCCAGGTGATCGACATCAACATGGACGAAGGGATGCTCGATTCGAAGAAGGCGATGGTGACCTTCCTCAATCTGATTGCCGGTGAACCGGACATCTCCCGAGTCCCGATCATGATCGACTCCTCGAAATGGGAAGTGATCGAGGCCGGCCTGAAATGCATCCAGGGCAAGGGCATCGTCAACTCGATCAGCATGAAAGAAGGCGTCGAGCAGTTCATGCATCACGCCAAGCTGTGCAAGCGCTATGGTGCGGCGGTGGTCGTGATGGCCTTCGACGAAGCCGGCCAGGCTGACACCGAAGCGCGCAAGAAGGAAATCTGCAAGCGCTCCTACGACATTCTGGTCAACGAAGTCGGCTTCCCGCCGGAAGACATCATTTTCGACCCGAACATCTTCGCCGTGGCTACCGGTATCGAAGAACACAACAACTATGCCGTGGACTTCATCAACGCCTGCGCCTATATCCGAGACGAGCTGCCGTATGCGCTGACATCGGGCGGCGTGTCCAACGTGTCGTTCTCGTTCCGGGGCAACAACCCGGTGCGCGAAGCCATCCACTCGGTGTTTCTGTTATATGCGATCCGCAACGGCCTGAGCATGGGCATCGTCAACGCCGGCCAACTGGAGATCTATGACCAGATCCCGGCCGAACTGCGTGACGCCGTGGAAGACGTCGTGCTCAACCGTACCCCGGAAGGCACCGACGCCCTCCTCGCCATCGCCGACAAGTACAAGGGCGACGGCAGCGTCAAGGAAGCCGAGACCGAAGAGTGGCGCGGCTGGGACGTCAACAAGCGCCTGGAGCACGCACTGGTCAAGGGCATCACCACCCACATCGTCGAGGACACCGAAGAGTCGCGCCTGTCGTTCGCCCGCCCGATCGAAGTGATCGAAGGGCCGCTGATGTCCGGCATGAACATCGTTGGCGACCTGTTCGGCGCCGGCAAGATGTTCCTGCCGCAAGTGGTGAAATCCGCCAGGGTGATGAAGCAGGCCGTCGCCCACCTGATTCCGTTTATCGAACTGGAAAAAGGCGACAAGCCCGAAGCCAAGGGCAAGATCCTGATGGCCACGGTCAAGGGCGATGTGCATGACATCGGCAAGAACATCGTCGGCGTGGTCCTGGGTTGCAACGGCTATGACATCGTCGACCTGGGCGTCATGGTGCCGGCGGAGAAAATCCTCCAGGTGGCCAGGGAGCAGAAGTGCGACATCATCGGCCTGTCCGGCCTGATCACCCCGTCGCTGGACGAGATGGTCCACGTAGCCCGCGAAATGCAGCGCCAGGATTTCCACCTGCCGCTGATGATCGGTGGCGCCACTACCTCCAAGGCACACACGGCGGTGAAGATCGAGCCCAAGTACAGCAATGACGCGGTGATTTATGTCACCGACGCCTCCCGCGCCGTGGGCGTGGCGACCCAGTTGTTGTCCAAGGAGTTGAAACCGGCTTTCGTCGAGAAGACTCGCCAGGACTACGTCGAGGTTCGCGAACGCACCGCCAATCGCAGCGCCCGCACTGAACGCCTTAGCTACCCGGCCGCGATCGCCAAGAAGCCGCAGTTCGACTGGAGCACTTACACGCCGGTCAAGCCGACGTTCACCGGTGCCCGGGTGCTGGATAATATCGATTTGAAGGTGCTGGCCGAATACATCGACTGGACGCCGTTCTTCATTTCCTGGGACCTGGCTGGCAAGTTTCCGCGCATCCTTACCGACGAAGTCGTGGGTGAAGCCGCCACCGCGCTTTACGCGGATGCCCGGGAGATGCTGGACAAGCTGATCAACGAAAAGCTGATCAGTGCCCGTGCGGTGTTCGGCTTCTGGCCGGCCAATCAGGTGCGCGACGACGACATCGAAGTCTACGGCGATGACGGCAAGCCGTTGGCCAAGCTGCATCACTTGCGCCAGCAGATCATCAAGACCGACGGCAAACCAAACTTCTCCCTGGCCGACTTCGTGGCGCCCAAGGACAGTGAGATCACCGACTACGTCGGCGGGTTCATCACCACTGCCGGCATCGGCGCCGAAGAAGTGGCCAAGGCTTACCAGGACGCCGGCGACGATTACAACTCGATCATGGTCAAGGCCCTGGCCGACCGCCTGGCCGAGGCCTGCGCCGAGTGGCTGCACCAGCAGGTGCGCAAGGATTATTGGGGTTATGCCAAGGACGAGACCCTCGACAACGAGGCACTGATCAAGGAGCAGTACAGCGGCATCCGCCCTGCGCCGGGCTACCCGGCGTGCCCTGATCACACCGAGAAAAGCACGCTGTTCAGCCTGCTCGATCCTGAAGCCAGCGAAATGCAGGCCGGCCGCAGCGGCGTGTTTCTCACCGAGCACTACGCCATGTTCCCGGCTGCTGCAGTCAGCGGCTGGTACTTCGCCCATCCGCAGGCGCAGTACTTTGCCGTGGGCAAGATCGACAAGGACCAGGTGCAGAGTTACACCTCACGCAAAGGCCAGGAGCTCAGCGTGACCGAGCGCTGGCTGGCACCGAACCTGGGTTATGACAACTAAGATCTATAGATCGCAGCCCACGGCAGCCCGCACAAGCCCGTAGGAGCTGCCAAGTGAAACGAGGCTGCGATCTTTTGATCTTCAAACCCGGATCAAAAGATCCCAGCCTGCGGCAGCTCCTACAGGTCATCAGGCTGCGATCTGTTCTGCTTTGTCTATGCTTACCTTTCTCACACAGGTGAAGAGGGATTTATGGACGATCCGGTCGACAACAAACCGCCGAGCTTCTGGCAGATGCTACACAGCGTCATGGCTGCGGCGTTCGGGGTTCAAAGCGGGAAGAATCGGGCACGCGACTTCACCCATGGCAAGCCCAGTCATTTTGTCATCCTGGGCATCCTGTTCACGGCGGTGTTTGCCTTGACGTTGTTTGCCATCGTCAAGCTGGTGCTGCATCTGGCCGGCATCTGAGATCGCTGTCAGTGCATCAGGGTGTGCATGCTGAAGGGGTACCGGTAAGCCGCCGGGCGGCCTTTTGCCGACAGGCGGCGGAAGTTCACCCGGTAATCGGTCGACGTCTGCATGGCCAGCAGACGCCGGGCCTGTGCCTGATCGACCACTTGCAACAGGGCAAGCATCTGGTCCCGTCCACCTTGCCGGTTCAGGTCTACACCGAGCTCATGGTCATGCAACTGCACCAGCGCCCAACCCCCAAGGGTAAAGTGCCCGCCCATCAACACGCTCAGGCGTCCGTCAACCTTGGCTTGCAACGCCGAAGGCGAGGTATTGACCGCGCTGAACAGTGCGTCCTTGCCGGGGACCCCGCCGGTCTCCGAATACGCCTGCATCGCGCCGAATGCCATTTCGTCATTGGCTGACCACACCAGGCTCACTTTGGGGTAGCGCTGGAACAACATTCGGGCTTGCTCGTACGCCCGCTGCCGGGTCCACCCGCTGTACACCAACTGGCGCAAGCGTACCTGCGGATGTTCGGCCAGGGCGCGATACATGCCTTGCTCGCGTAAATGGGCAGAGGGCGTAATTTTCAAGCCGGAAAAGGCCAGTAAATCGATCACCTGGCCGGGTGCGGCGGGCGGATGCTGGCGGATCAACTCCTTGAGCATCAGGTAGCCGCCCTCCTCATCGTTGGGCACCAGGCTACCCAGCAAGTCCGGACGCTCGCCCAGCAGGCTTTTCTGATTGTCGGTCAGGGACGCGTTGACCATGAACAGCTTGACGCCGCTACCCTGGGCCAGGCGCATGATTTGCGGAGCAACGTATTGCTCGTTGACGAAGATCAGGTAATCCGGACGCTGGGGCCCCTGCAATGCCTCACGGGCTTGCACCACGGTCAATTCCGGCATGCGTTCGCTATAGCGCACCTGCAGGTCGATGCCCAAGTCATCCGCCGCCGCTCGCATGAACTGTGCGTAGGTCACCCAGAAGGTTTCGTTGGTGCCACCGGGACTGAGGAACAGCACCGACTCGGCGCGCGCGGCTGAGCCCCAGGCAGCGCTGAGTGCCAGCAATAGAGTGAAGCAGTACTTGAGCATTGGTCGTCCGGGCCCCGAAAATCGCCGCGCATTATAGCCAGCGAAGCCCGGAAAATCGGTCTTTACCGCATGTTTTGTCCGACAATCGTCGGAATCAGGCCCGGACGAGGCGGTTTATTGATGACTGACCCAGAACACGGCAGTGCCCACGACCAGGATGATCAGGAACAAAATCGCCCAGGCATCAACCGTACTGTCGGGTTTTGAAGCTTTGGTAGGGTTGCTCATTGCATCGCCTCTTGTCGGTTTTATCGGTGATTGCACGAAGACTCGCTCACAGTTAAGACGATGATTGCCCACACCACAAACGCGGGTTTGCTAACAACGATTCTCGTTAGTCGTTTTGGTTCTTTACATATACTCAAACATCACTTTTGCGCATAACTACAAACTGGTATCTTGCCCCGGCTCCGTTGGGAGTGCGCGGCCGTGCGCGCAGAATTGCCGAGGCAGTATCGGACTTCAGCAAGCCCCACATGCAGCTGGAACCGACCGGCCCAAGCCTGAGAACAGGACTTATATGTACGTATACGACGAGTACGATCAGCGGATCATCGAGGACCGCGTCAAGCAGTTCCGTGATCAGACCCGACGCTATCTGGCAGGCGAGCTGAGCGAAGAAGAATTCCGCCCCCTGCGCCTGCAAAATGGCCTTTACATCCAGCGTTTCGCGCCGATGTTGCGGGTCGCGGTGCCTTACGGCCAACTGACTTCGCGCCAAACGCGAATGATGGCCAAGATCGCCCGTGACTATGACAAGGGCTATGCCCACATCAGCACCCGGCAGAACGTACAGTTCAACTGGCCGGCGCTGGAAGACATCCCGGATATCCTGGCAGAGCTGGCCACCGTGCAGATGCACGCGATCCAGACCAGCGGCAACTGCCTGCGCAATGTCACCACCGACCAGTTCGCCGGTGTCGCGTTCGATGAGCTGATTGATCCGCGCCCATGGTGCGAGATTGTTCGCCAGTGGACCACCTTCCACCCTGAGTTCGCCTACCTGCCGCGCAAGTTCAAGATCGCGATCAACGGTTCGACCTCCGACCGTGCCGCCATTGAAGTGCATGATATTGGCCTTGAGCCAGTGCACAACGCGGCCGGCGAGCTGGGTTTCCGCGTGCTGGTGGGTGGCGGCCTGGGCCGTACCCCGGTGGTGGGCGCTTTCATCAACGAATTCCTGCCGTGGCAGGACCTGTTGAGCTATCTCGACGCCATCCTGCGTGTCTACAACCGCTATGGCCGTCGTGACAACAAATACAAGGCGCGGATCAAGATCCTGGTCAAGGCGCTGACCCCCGAAGTCTTCGCCCAGAAAGTCGACGCGGAAATGGAGCACCTGCGCGGTGGCCAGACCACGCTGACCGAAGCCGAAGTGCATCGGGTGGCCAAACACTTCGTGGACCCCGAGTACCAGGCGCTGGACAACCAGAGCGCGGCCTTGGCCGAGCTTGACCAGCAGCACCCGGGCTTCGCACGCTGGCGCACGCGCAACACCCTGGCGCACAAGAAGCCGGGTTACGTTGCCGTGACATTATCGCTGAAACCTACCGGCGTGGCGCCGGGGGACATCACCGACAAACAGCTGGATGCCGTGGCTGATTTGGCCGAGCGTTACTCGTTCGGTCAACTGCGCACATCCCATGAACAGAACATCATTCTGGCGGACGTCGAGCAGAGCCAACTGTTTACCCTGTGGGGTGAACTGCGCGAGCAAGGGTTCGCCACGCCGAACATCGGCCTGCTGACCGACATCATCTGCTGCCCGGGCGGTGATTTCTGCTCCCTGGCCAACGCAAAGTCGATCCCGATTGCCGAATCGATCCAGCGTCGTTTCGATAACCTGGACTACCTGTTCGACATCGGCGAACTGGACCTGAACATTTCCGGTTGCATGAACGCCTGCGGTCACCACCACGTCGGCCACATCGGCATTCTCGGGGTGGACAAGAAAGGCGAAGAGTTTTACCAGGTCTCCCTGGGTGGCAGCGCCAGTCGCGATGCGAGCCTGGGCAAGATCCTCGGCCCGTCCTTCGCCCAGGAAGCCATGCCTGATGTGATCGAGAAGCTGATCAACGTGTACGTCGAACAACGTACCGAAGACGAGCGCTTCATCGACACTTACCAGCGTATCGGCATCGACCTCTTCAAGGAGCGCGTCTATGCAGCGAATCATTAAGAACAACGAAGTCGTCGACGAAACCTGGCACCTGCTGCCCAAGGACTTCAACATCGACGAGATCAGCAACTGCGACGACCTGATCGTCCCGCTGCAGCTGTGGCGTGAACACAGCCGCATGCTCAAGGCCCGCGATGGCGGCCTTGGCGTGTGGCTGGATGCGGATGAAGAAGCGGAAGAAATCGGTGACGACGTGGACCAGTTCCAGGTCATCGCCCTGAACTTTCCCGCCTTCACCGATGGTCGCAACTACTCCAACGCCCGCCTGCTGCGTGACCGCTACGGCTTCAAAGGCGAGTTGCGGGCAATCGGCGATGTGCTGCGCGACCAGCTGTTCTATCTGCGTCGCTGCGGCTTCGATGCCTTCGCATTGCGCGCTGACAAAGACCCGTACGAAGCGCTGGAAAGCCTCAAGGATTTCTCGGTGACCTATCAGGCCGCCACTGACGAACCGCTGCCGCTGTTCCGTCGTCGCTGATGCTGCAAAGGCATGACCCCGCCCGGGACCATGCCTCATTAAGACTGAGCCCTTTCACCTTCAACAAGTGAAAGGGCTCAGTGGCGACAGGGTTACTTACCAGAAGCGTTGTTGAGTCAACCGGCTCCACCAGGTCAGCAGTACCCGGTCGACTGAACCGCTGGCCGCCATGCCGATGCGTTCCTGCAAGCTTTTACGTTCGGCATAGTGCAGGTGGTACAGCTCGGATTTCTTCGCCCGTTCTGCCAGGTACTCGTCGCTGGTCTTGAGTTCGTCGACCAGTTGCAGGTCCAGCGCAGCCATGCCCAGCCAGATTTCGCCGGTGGCGACCTCATCGATGGCCAGTTGTGGGCGGTAACGCGAGACGAAGTTCTTGAACAGCTGATGGGTGATGTCTAGGTCTTCCTGGAATTTTTCCCGGCCCTTCTCGGTGTTTTCGCCGAACACGGTCAAGGTGCGCTTGTATTCCCCGGCAGTCAGCACCTCGAAATCGATGTCATGTTTCTTCAGCAGGCGGTTGACGTTGGGCAGTTGCGCAACCACCCCGATGGAACCGAGGATGGCAAAGGGTGCGCTGATGATCTTCTCGCCAATGCACGCCATCATGTAGCCGCCGCTCGCCGCCACCTTGTCGATGCACACGGTCAAGGGCACGCCCGCATCACGGATGCGCGCCAGTTGCGACGACGCCAGGCCGTAGCTGTGCACCATGCCCCCGCCGCTTTCCAGGCGCAGCACCACTTCATCCTTGGGGGTCGCCAGGGTCAGCAATGCGGTGATCTCATGGCGCAGGCTTTCAGTGGCGGAGGCCTTGATGTCGCCATCGAAATCCAGCACGAAAACCCGTGGCTTGGCCTCGGGCTTGTTCTTTTGCTTTTTCTCGGTCTTGGCCTGGGACTTGCGCAGGGCCTTGAGCTGGTCCTTGTCGAGCAAGGTGTGCTCCAGGCGTTCGCGCAGGCCCTTGTAGAAATCATTCAGCTTGCTGACCTGCAACTGGCCGGCGGATTTGCGGCGACCCTTGCTGCGCAATGCCGCAAAACTGGCCATGACCACCAGAATGGCGACCACCAGTGTCACGGTCTTGGCCAGGAAACTGGCGTACTCTGCAAAAAACTCCACAGCAACTCCTTCATTACTAAGCGCGGCATGAAAACGCACGCGGGGTGGTTACCAGCATACCCATGCGCCGGCCTGTCGGCCAGCCGCGAAACCTGTGGTAACAGGCCTGGAACGAGCATTTCAAACAAGCGTATGTTTTTTCATTGACAGCACACCGTCATCCCCCATAACCTCGCCAGACCTTCAACGTACCGGGATGAAGCGGACGTGGGCAGCATCTATCTGATTCGACATGGCCAAGCCTCCTTTGGTGCAGACGATTACGACGTCCTGTCGCCGACCGGCGTGCGCCAGGCGCAAATCCTCGGCCAGCACCTGGCCGAACTGGGTATCAGCTTCGATCGCTGCCTGGCAGGCGACCTGCGCCGGCAACAGGATACTGCCACCGGCGCCCTCGACCAGTTCGCCGCCTTCGGGCTGCCCGTGCCGATTCTGGAAACCGATGCGGCGTTCAACGAATTCGACGCCGATGCGGTCATCCGCGCATTGCTGCCTGAAATGCTGCCGCAAGAACCCCAAGCCCTGCACATCCTGCGCAACGCCGCGCAGAACCGCGGCGAGTTCCAGCGCATCTTCGCGCTGATCATCGAGCGCTGGCTCGCCGGCACCTATGACACGCCGGGCCTGGAAAGCTGGCTGGGATTTGTCGAGCGCGTCCGCGCCGGCCTGCACCGCATCCTCGAAAGCGCCGACAACACCCAGAAAATCGCCGTGTTCACCTCCGGCGGGACCATCACTGCCCTGCTCCACCTGATCACCCAAATGCCTGCCCGG
Source organism: Pseudomonas gregormendelii (assembly GCF_017114825.1). Lineage (GTDB taxonomy): Bacteria > Pseudomonadota > Gammaproteobacteria > Pseudomonadales > Pseudomonadaceae > Aquipseudomonas > Aquipseudomonas gregormendelii. The sequence goes on from NZ_JADEVO010000016.1 coordinate 71,322, forward strand.
CAGGCTTTTGAACTGAACTGGCAAATCGTCAACACCTCGCTCAACCACCTGAAGTTTCGTGGGCGCGAGGTGGTACTGGCTTCCTTCAACAGCCATGCGCACCTGCAACTGCTGAAGGCCCCGGAACTCATCACATTTCGCTGAGTCCGGACTATTGTGACCCTGGCTGTAATCACCCAGCTCTAATTACCCAAGAAAGGATCAAACCATGACCTCCGTAGCTGACGCCGTACAAGCAATGAAAGCCAAGTTCAACCCAGCCGCTGCTGCCGGTCTGGACCTGGTCTTCGGTTTTCGCATCGACGACACCAAGAACTTCTCGCTGATCGTCAAGGACAGCACCTGCGAGCTGCAGGAAGGCGAAAACCCGGACGCCCAGGTGACCCTGGTGATGGACGGCGAAACCCTGGAAGGCATCGTCAGCGGCGAAACCGACGGCATGCAAGCGTTCATGGGCGGCAAATTGCGCGCTGAAGGCGACATGATGCTGGCGATGAAACTGTCCGAGCTGTTCCCGGCCTAAGCGATGGGCCCCGAACTTCGGGGCCGCGCTGGCTGCAAACGAATCCCGCCCTTCAAGGCGGGATTTGTCGTTTTTCGCCCCGGTAAAAGGCCGTGCGTGGATTTGCCGGCTATATTCCTTCTGGCCGCCTGCTTCAGAATCTGGCTGCCAACGCTAACTTGCGATGAACCCAGTCCTGTGGAGAGCACTGCCATGAGCCCACCTGACGACCACGACGGATTTAACCGCCGCCGTGTACTGCAAGGCCTTTCGGCAGGTGCCGTCGGTGCCTGGATCAGCCCGCTGTTTGCAGGGAGTAAAACCATGCCCGACGCCCCCGCCGACCTCATCTTGTACAATGGACGCCTGCACACAGTCGATCGCAAGAAGCCCCAGGCCAGTGCCGTGGCGATCAAGGACGGGCGTTTCGTAGTGGTTGGCAGCGATGCTCAGGCCATGGCGTTGCAAGGTCCCGGTACGCAAATCGTCGACCTGCACGGACGCACCGTCATCCCCGGCCTCAATGACTCGCACCTGCACCTGATTCGCGGCGGTTTGAACTACAACCTCGAACTGCGCTGGGAAGGCGTCCCGTCCCTGGTCGATGCCTTGCGCATGCTCAAGGACCAGGCCGATCGCACGCCAACGCCACAATGGGTACGTGTGGTCGGTGGCTGGAATGAGTTCCAGTTCGCCGAGAAACGCCTGCCCAGCATTGACGAACTGAACAAGGCCGCCCCGGATACCCCGGTGTTTGTCCTGCACCTTTACGACCGCGCCCTTCTCAACCGCGCAGCGTTGAAGGTCGTCGGATACACCCGGAACACGCCCAACCCTCCCGGTGGCGAGATCCAGCGCGACGCCAATGGCGATCCAACCGGAATGTTGATTGCTCGACCCAACGCGATGATCCTCTACTCGACCCTGGCGAAGGGGCCCAAGCTCCCGCTGGAATACCAGGTCAACTCGACCCGCCAGTTCATGCGCGAACTTAATCGCCTGGGCGTTACCAGCGCCATCGATGCCGGTGGCGGCTACCAGAATTATCCTGATGATTACCAGGTCATCCAGCAGTTGGCTCGGGACAAGCAACTCACGGTCCGCATCGCCTACAACCTGTTCACACAGAAGCCGAAGGAAGAGCTTGCCGATTTCAAGAACTGGACGAGCACCTCTCGCTACGGCCAGGGCGATGACTTTCTACGGCATAACGGCGCCGGCGAGATGCTGGTGTTTTCCGCAGCCGACTTCGAGGACTTCCTCGAGCCTCGTCCCGACCTGCCGCAAACCATGGAACAGGAACTTGAGCCAGTGGTTCGGCACCTGGTGGAACAACGCTGGCCATTCCGCCTGCATGCCACCTACAACGAATCCATCAGCCGCATGCTCGATGTGTTCGAGAAGGTCAATCGCGATATCCCTTTCGATGGGCTGCCCTGGTTTTTCGATCATGCCGAAACCATTACCCCGCAGAATATCGAACGGGTCAAAGCGCTCGGCGGCGGTATAGCGATTCAGGATCGCATGGCGTTCCAGGGTGAGTATTTTGTCGAGCGCTACGGCGCCAAGGCGGCCGAACACACCCCGCCCATCGCACGCATGCTCGCCGAAGGCCTGCCCGTCGGGGCCGGCACTGATGCCACGCGGGTGTCGAGCTATAACCCCTGGACTTCGCTCTACTGGCTCGTCAGCGGTCGCACCGTCGGGGGGCTGGAGCTGTATCCCCAGGGCCTGAGCCGCGACACCGCGCTGGAACTGTTCACCCATGGCAGCGCCTGGTTTTCTTCCGAACAAGGCAAGAAAGGTCAGATCAAGGTGGGACAACTGGCGGACCTTATCGCCCTTTCAGCCGACTATTTCCACATCGAAGACGAGGCGGTCAAATGGATCGAATCGGTGTTGACGATTGTCGATGGCAAAATCGTGTACGGCACTGCCGAGTTCGGCAAACTCGGCCCCCCGCCAGTGCCAGTGGTGCCTGAATGGTCCCCGGTGGTCACAGTGCCCGGCCACTGGAAACCCCTGGCGCCGCTAACCGCACAGGTTCATCAATGTGTGGGCGCCTGCGCGGTGCACGCCCACAGCCATGAGCGGGCGCGGCTGTCCTCGGCTCCGGTCAGTGATTTCCAGGGCTTCTGGGGAGCGTTCGGGTGTTCGTGTTTTGCATTCTAAGCGACGTTCCAGGTCCCCGTGCATGTGTGACGTGCACTGGGGGCGCCTGGCTTGAGAACACAGTTGCTACAATGCCTGAACCTCCCGCACCGGCCGCCCCATGGACATCGATCTCGCCCGCACCTTCCTCGAAATTGTTCGTCACGGCAGCCTCGCCGCCGCAGCGCAGAAGCTGCATGTTACCCAGACCGCCATCACTGCACGGGTACAAAAACTCGAAAGCCAGCTCGGCAGTACGCTGTTTGTGCGCAATCGCGCCGGCGCCCGCCTGACGCCCAACGGCGAGGCCTTTGTGGTGTACGCCAACCAGCTGGTGCAAACCTGGGAAGCGGCGCGCCGGGATTTGCCGCTGCCCGAGGGTTATCACAATGTCCTGCACATTGGTGGCGAAGTCAGCCTGTGTAACCCGCTGATGCTCGGCTGGGCCGGCGAACTGCGGGAGAAGATTCCCGGCCATGCGCTGCGCATGGAAGTCCGCGATGGCGAACATTTGTTGCGCCAACTGGAGCTCGGGCTACTGGACGCAGCTCTGGTGTATCACCCCGAGTACTGGCCGCGCCTGCAAGTTGAGCAGGTACTGGAAGAAAAGCTGATTCGGGTTCGCCTGGTGGCCAAACCCGACCCTTACGTCTATATCGATTGGGGTCCGGACTTCCGCCGCCAGCACGATGCGGCGCTGCCAGAAAATGCCCGGGCGGCGCTGAGCTTCAACCTCGGCCCGCTCGGCTTGCAATACATTCTCGAACACGGTGGCAGCGGCTATTTCCGCACTCGAGTGGTCCAGAGCTACCTGGAAAGTGGCGTCATGGAAATAGTGCCCAAGGCCCCGGAGTTCAACTACCCGACCTATCTGGTCTACTCCCGCGACCGCGATTCGGCGACGCTGCAGCAGGCATTCAATCTGCTACGCGAAGTCATCAAGCGCGATGGTGACTGGTCACAGCGCTGGGACCCGCTGATCTGAGCACGCGCTGCACCGGAGCATGGCATTTGTGCCGTCGAGATCAATCCGGGCAGACGCCTGGAATCGGCTAATCTGCTGGGGTGACCATCATCCGGGGTGAATGCAGTGAGGCAGACCACCGATCTATTCCGCAGCCGCTACCGCGCTGCCGTGCACCCGCGCTACAACCCCTGGCTGCACGGCGTTTTTGTACTGGTATTCGGACTGCTGGCCTGTGGCGCATTCTGGAGTACTGTGCAACAGGTCCAGCCAGGGGAATGGCTGGCCGTGCCGCTGACCCTGCTGCTGATCAACGCCGGCGTCTACCTGGTGCACCGTCACCTCGGGCACCACAAAAAAAGCTTTGCGCGAATGTTCTACGCCCGACACGCCGGCGATCACCACAGTTTCTTCAACTCCGGGCACATGAGCTATGACAGCGCCCGGGATTGGCGGGTGATCCTGTTTCCGGCGTGGTTGATCGTGCTGCACACCCTGGTGATTACCTTGCCCCTGTGGTGGCTGCTGTCGCTGATCAATACCAACGTTGCCGGTTTGTTCGGTGGCTGCCTGGTGCTTGGTTACCTCACCTATGAAGTGTTCCATGCCTGCGAACACTTGCCGCCGAGCAACCGTCTGACCCGGCTGCCGTGGATCCGCCAGATGCGTCGCCTGCACGAATTGCATCACCGCCGCGAACTGATGCAGGAACGCAATTTCAACATTGTCTTGCCCTTGATGGATTACCTGTTCGGCACCCTCTACTGGGAACCGGAACACCTCACCACACCCCCGACGAGTAGGCCCATGACCCGCATGCAGCATCAAGTCGACATCGCCGCAAACCCGATTGAGGTGCTCGCCTACGCCAGCGCCGCAACCCGCTGGCCGGAGTGGCACCCGTCGTCCCTGACAGTCGACGGACAGGCCGGCCCGCTGCATGCAGGGTCACGCTTCGAAGAAGACATTCGCGCCGGAGGCCGTGAAGGTCACCTGAGCTGGGTGGTCGAGGAATACTTGCCGGGACGGCGCTGGATTGCCCGCGCCCAGGGCGATAACGGCCTGTCGCTGGTGCTGACCTATGAGTGCGCGGCCCAGGGCAATGGCACACGGTTTATCCGCACCCTGGACTATCAGTTCGAGAGCCTGGCGATGCGCCTGGCCAATCACCTTCTGCTCAAGCACCGCATTGACCGCGAGTCTGCGCAATCCATGCTGGCCTTGCGCGCAATGGCGCAACAGCACCTGGCCCCCACAGGAGCCACTGCGTGAGTCGATCCATAAGGTTTCGTCATGTCGTATTGCTGGTGCTGGTGGCTATTGCGGCGTTCCTGTTGTTGATGCCCACCAAGGTCCGACCGGTGGCCTGGAACCCGCCACCGGCGCCTTCGCTCACCAGTGGCGTCTACGTAGACAATCAGCGCCTCAACGACGTCGAGCAAGTGGGCGCCGGCAACCTCGAAGGCCCGGAGGCATTGCTGCTCGAAGACAATGCGCTGATCACCGGGCTGCACGACGGTCGGTTGATCCGTACCAGCCTCGACGGCAAGACCACCCAGGTCCTGGCCGACACCGGAGGCCGACCGTTGGGCCTGGCGCGACATCCCAACGGCTTGCTGGTGATTGCCGACGGGGTCAAGGGCTTGTTATCCCTGGATGCCCAGGGCCGCCTGATTCCATTGGTCAAAGAGGCCAAGGGAGTGCCCTTGGGTTTTACCGACGACGTGGCCATCGACAAGTCCGGGCACTACGCCTATTTCAGTGACGCTTCCAGCCGGTTCGGCTATGGCAGCGATGGTGATGCCATCATCGAGCATGGCGGTGACGGGCGCTTGCTACGCTACGACTTCCAGACCGGCAAGACAGCCGTGCTGCTGGACAAGCTGGAGTTCGCCAACGGCGTCACACTGGGCCCGGACGACAGCTTTGTGCTGGTCAACGAAACCGGCGCCTATCGCATCAGCCGCTATTGGTTGAGCGGTCCGAAAGCCGGCACTCATGATGTGTTTATCGACAACCTGCCAGGTATGCCAGACAACCTGTCGTTCAACGGCGAGAACCGTTTCTGGGTGGCGCTCTACGCCCCGCGCAACGCCCTGCTGGATGCCTCGGCGCCGCACCCCTTCGTGCGCAAAATGATCGCCCGGGCCATGAGCGTGCTGCCCAAGCCGGTGGAAAAGCGTGGGTTTGCGCTGGGCATGGATTTGCAAGGACAGGTGATTGCCAATCTACAAGACGGGAGTCGCGACAATTATTCGCCCATCACCACCGTGCGCGAGTATGGCGAGTGGTTGTATTTTGGGTCGCTGAAGGCTAATCACATGGTGCGGTTGCCCCTGGCGAAGGCGCTCCAATAATCGGACTATGCAGGAGCCGGCCAGGTGCAGGCTCCTGCTGTCAGGTTAGTTACCTGGCCTGGAGTTGCTGGACGATCTTGTCCTTGACCTGCAAGCGCTTCTCCTTGAGCTTCTTCAGCGCATCATCACTGGGCGCATCCGACTGGGCGGTCTCTGCCTTCACCACCTCCGCATCGGCCTGCGAATACTTGTTGATCAGTGAATCCAGTAATGGATCCTTGGTGCGTTTTTGCTGGATCTCTTCCTTTGACAGTTTCAGGTCCTGATACAGATCGTGGGTCACCGGCATGGAACACCTCCGTTTGTTGATCGGCGGTGAACGCGATCAATTGCGTTCACCAATTGCCAGAATGGCCTTGGTTGGCAGGTTCTGTCGATACCGGGAGTGTCCGTTCGTCGTCCTGGCGCAAACGCGATCAAACCTTTGGCCATTCATCCCCCTCCATTTACTAACGATCAACGGATCGCTCATAAAAACTGTGTGGAGAATGATCAATGGACGGATTCACCTTGCGTAACGTCGCCCTGGCCGTAGCCTTGAGCACCGGTATGGGCACAGCGTTTGCCGCCACTTCCAACGATTTCGTCGACAATGCCGCCGCTGGCGGGATCGCCGAAATCGAGACCAGCCGACTGGCCCTGGAAAAGAGCTCATCGGCCGATATCAAGGCGTTTGCCAACATGATGATCACTGATCATTCCAAAGCCAACGATGAACTTGCAGCGCTGGCGCGCAAGAACGACATCGAAGTGCCGGACACCACGACCTTGGTGAAGCAGGCCAAGGAAAAGATCCTGGAAGTGCGTGATGAGTCCTTCGACGCCGCCTACGCCAACAATCAGGTCAAGGCACACGAGGAAACCATCGAGTTGTTCAAGAAAGAAGCCAATACCGTGACCGACGACAAATTAAAAGGCGCCACCGAGCTCAAGGCGTTCGCGCAAAAAATGCTGCCAGCGCTGGAAAAACACTTGGCAGAGGCGAAAAAACTGCAAGCTGCGCATCCAGACAAGTAAGGCGCTCCAACAAAAAGGCCGCATCAATCGATGCGGCCTTTTTCATGTGGCCACAACGCGCCTAGCCGCCATCGGTATCAATATCGCCATCGGTGTTATCACCAGGTTTGGCCCGATCCGGTTCAGGCTTGAAGCCCGGGCTGAATTCATTGTCGTTGTCGTCGTGCTGATTCTTCTGATCCACCGCTGAGTCGGCGCTGTCCGGCTCGCTGGTCTGCTGCTGCGAAGCAGAGTTGTCACCGGGGGTCTGCGGGTCAATCGCCGGATCGTTGCGGTCCACCGCTTGATTTTGTTGCTGCGTCATCGAGTCGTCTTTCATAGGTACCTCATTCATCAGTACAGGGCAGGCTGAGACACTCGCCTTATAGCTTCGAATCTGCGCCTCGAACAACGTTCCATCCATGATCACCTACGCTGTGTGAGATGATAAATAACTGCGCAGCACGACAACTATTTCGAACGGCAAATGTCATTGCTTTGCGCCGATCCAAAATTCACGTAATCGGCCAATAATTTCAAGGAGTTCAGGCACATGGCAGCACTGCAGACCAGCACACTCGATGCAATGAAAATCAACCAGAATCAACTGCTGGCTGATTGGGCGCAGCGCCTGGAAGCCAACGGTGCCTCGCGCAACGTCAAGGAACAGGACCTCAAGCAACAGACTGCGCAATTTCTGCAACTGATCGTCGCCGGCCTGGAACAAGGCAATGGTCAGAACGTTACTGCCCCAGGCTGGGACGAGATTCGCCAGTTCCTCGAGAAGCTGTCCCACAGCCGTGCCCTCCTCGGCCAGGACTCCCATCAGACCGCCAGTTTCATCTTCTCGCTCAAGGGTCCGATGTTTGCGATGCTGCAGAATCATTATCAGGACAACCCTGCACTGCTTGCCGAACAACTGTGGGAAGTCTCCGAGCTGCTCGACGCTCTGGGCATGCACACTATCCGCACCTTCCAGAAATCCCGCGAAGCAGTCATCAAGCGCCAGCAGGAAGAACTGCTGGAACTGTCGACGCCGGTGGTCAAACTCTGGGATGGCGTACTTGCCCTGCCAATGATCGGCACCCTGGACTCCCAACGTACCCAGGTCGTCATGGAGTCGCTGCTGCAGCGCATCGTCGACACTGGCTCGGAAATCGCCATCATCGACATCACCGGCGTGCCGACGGTCGACACCCTGGTCGCCCAGCACCTGCTCAAGACCGTCACCGCGATTCGCCTGATGGGCGCCGATTGCATCATCAGTGGCGTACGTCCGCAGATTGCCCAGACCATCGTGCACCTGGGCCTGGACCTGCAAGGCGTAGTCACCAAGGCTAACCTGGCCGACGCGCTGAAACTGGCCCTGACCCGCCTGGGGTTGACTGTCAGCAAGGCAGGTTGAGCCAATGGAACGCATTCCAATTCTGCAAATGGGCGACTTCCTGCTGGTGACCATCCAGGTCGACATGCACGACCAGTTGGCCCTGACGCTCCAGGATGACCTGTCCGAGCGCATCAGCCGCACCTCCGCTCGCGGCGTGCTGATCGACATTTCGGCGCTGGACATGGTCGACTCGTTCATCGGGCGCATGATCGGCACCATCTCCGGCCTGTCGCGCATCATGGACGCCCAGACCGTGCTGGTCGGCATGCAACCGGCCGTGGCGATCACCCTGGTGGAGCTCGGCATGAGCCTGCCGGGCGTCAGTACCGCCCTGAACGTCGAACGCGGGATGAAACTGCTGCAGGATCGAGTACGTGAACGATGAACGTGCGCAGCAGTGGCAGCCAACCCATTCAAATCGAACAGGACGTGGTCCTCGCGCGCCAGACTGCGCGCAAGCTGGCCACTGAATGCGGCATGCGGTTGATCGACCTGACCAAGATGGTGACCGCGGTCAGCGAGCTGGCGCGCAACACCATGGTGTATGGCGGTGGTGGCGACATGGATTGGCAAATCCTCGATGAAAACGCCCGCACCGGGCTGCGCCTGGTGTTCCGCGACGAGGGGCCGGGCATACCCGATATCAAGCTGGCGATGACCGACGGCTGGACTTCCGGGGGTGGCCTGGGCCTTGGCCTGACCGGCGCCAAACGCCTGGTGGAAGAATTCGAACTCGATACCGCGCCCGGCAAGGGTACTCGCATAACGATCACACGATGGGTATGAACATCAGCGGTTCGATGACGCAAGTACTCCCCATCGAAGACACCAGCCAGATCGGTCACGCCCGCCGTACCGCGCAGCAACTCGCCGAGCAGCACGGCTTCGACGCCACGGATGCCGGGCGCGTGGCACTGGTCGCCACCGAACTTGCCAGTAATATCCTCAAACATGCCGCCAGCGGTGAGTTGCACCTGCGTGTGCTGCCTCGCGCAGCCGGTGCCGGGCTTGAAATGCTCGCCATCGACCGGGCCAACGGATTTGACCTGGAGGCCTGCCTGGCCGACGGTTTTTCTACCGGTGGTACCCAGGGCATCGGCCTGGGCGCGGTGTCGCGCCAGACCCAAGTCTTTGATGTGTATGCCGACGCCCGGGGCGCTGTGCTGCTGGCCCGGCTGTACCCACGCAACGACAAGGCTGCGGACCAGCGGTTCGGCGTCAGCCAGCATTCCCTGCGCAACGACCCCGCCTGCGGTGATGTCTGGCACCTGGCCTTTGACGGCCCGCGTATCAGTGCCCTGGTGATCGATGGCCTGGGCCACGGCGAGGACGCCGAACGCGCCGCACGTGCGGGTGAACAGACCTTCGCCTTGGCGCCGTTCACCACGCCGGTGATGCTGCTCGAAGACATCCATCGCGACATGATCGGCACCCGCGGCGGCGCCCTGGCGATTGCACAGTTCGACGGTGACGCCGATGCACTGAAATTCGTCGGCATCGGCAACATCGGTGCCTGCCTGATCGCCCCTGGAAAATCACGCGGCCTGGCTTCCCACCCCGGCATCGTCGGTGGGCAATATCGAAAGGCGCAACCCTTTGACTATGCTCAAGTGAACGGACAACTATTGATCATGTACAGCGACGGCCTGCAGTCCCGTTGGAACCTGCAAGATTACCCCGGCCTGGTGCACCGCCATCCCGCAGTGATTGCCGCCATTTTGCACCGCGATTTTTGCCGCGCAAGCGACGACGTCACGGTCGTGGTCATTGAGCTGGAGGCCCATCATGGCTGATGCACCCATCAATCACGACGAGCAGGCGGCATTGGTCGCGCAGTTGCAGGCCGAGGCCAATGCCCTGCGAGAGGAACTGGACGAGACCAACCAGGGTGTCCTGGCGCTGTATGCTGAACTGGATACCCAGGCCGACCAGTTGCGCCAGGCGTCGGACCTCAAGAGCCGTTTCCTGTCTTACATGAGTCACGAGTTCCGCACACCACTGGGTTCGATCCTGAGCATCACCGGCCTGTTGACCGATGAGCTCGACGGCCCCTTGAGCGCCGAACAGCACAAGCAGGTGGCCTTTGTCAGCACCGCCGCGCGCGAACTCAGCGACATGGTCGACGACCTGCTGGACCTGGCCAAGATCGAAGCCGGGCGCATCAATATCTCCCCCGCCTGGTTCGACATGTTCGACCTGTTCGCCGCGTTGCGCGGCATGTTTCGCCCGATTGTCGATGCCAGCGCCGTGGACCTGATTTTCGAAGAACCGGTGGGCCTGCCGAAGCTGTTCACCGATGACAAGAAGCTCGCACAGATCCTGCGCAACTTCATTTCCAACTCGCTGAAGTTCACCACCCGCGGCGAAGTCCGGGTCTCGGCACGGCTGCACGACGCTACTCACGTACGTTTTGCCGTCAGCGACACCGGAATAGGTATCGCCCCGGAGCTACATGGCGCATTGTTCGAGGACTTTTCCCAGGTCGACTCTCCGCTGCAGAAGCGCCTTCGCGGCACCGGACTCGGACTGTCCCTGTGCAAACGCTTTGCTCAGTTACTGGGTGGCGAAGTCGGCCTGGAGAGCAAGCCGGGCCTGGGCTCGACCTTTTTCGTGATCATCCCGCTGGCAATTGCAATGGAGCCCGTAGATGAAACGTGACATCCGCCTGCTGGTCGTCGATGACAACGTCGCCACGCGCTACGCCTTGCGCCGTCGCCTGGAAAGCCACGGCTATGAGGTGTTGGAGGCCGGCACCGGTGGCGAGGGCCTCGAACTGATCGCCAGTGTCGCCCTCGACGCGCTGATTCTCGACGTGAACCTGCCGGACATGAGCGGTTTCGACATCGTGCGCAAGCTGCGCTGCGACCCCGCCACCGCCCTGCTGCCGGTGATTCACGTGTCGGCGGCGTCGATCCAGACTGGCGATATCATCACCGGCCTGGACGCTGGCGCGGATGCCTACCTGATTCACCCGGTGGACCCGGATGTGCTGCTGGCGACCCTGCGCACCTTGCTGCGGGTGCGTGAAACGGAAAATGCGCTGCGCGAGAGCGAGGCGCGTTTTCGGGAAATCTTTGTCAATGTGTCTGCGCCCATCGCGGTGCTGGACGCGCAGCTCAAGGTGCACGAATGCAATCACGCGTTCACGCAGCTGATGCAGGACAACCTCGACCCGGATGCCCTGCGCGAGTGTTTTGCCCCGGACCAGGGCGCGGTCATTGACGAACTGCGCCTGCGCCTGGCCTATGGCGAGCGCTGGAAAGGCACGCTGAATATGCGCGTGCACGGCGAAGTCCGCGAGACCGAATGGCAGCTCTCACCCTACCGCACACCTGAACTGAGCCTGGTGTTCGTCGAGGACGTCACCGAGCACCGTCATCGTGAGCGCTCGCACCTGGCGCGCCTGGATGACGCCACTACCCAGCTGGCCAACGAAGTCGCACAACGGGCACGCACCGAGGCGCAGCTGCTGCAGGTGCAGAAGATGGACGCGCTGGGCAAGCTCACCGGCGGCATCGCTCATGACTTCAACAACCTGCTGACCGGCATTATCACCAGCCTCGAACTGATCCAGAAGCGCATCGCCGCGTCACGCACCGACAAGGTCCAGTTGTATACCGAAGCCGCCTTGAGCTCTGCCATGAGTGCCGCCTCCCTCACTCATCGCCTGCTGGCCTTTGCCCGCCAGCAGCCACTGGACACCCGGCCGGTGGACATCAACGCCCAGGTGCGTTCGCTGGAAGAATTACTGATGCGCACCATCGGTGAGCGCATCGCCCTGAAACTTGAGCTGACGTCCAAGGCGGCGATCGCCCTGGTCGACCCGGTCCAGCTGGAAAGTGCCGTGCTCAACCTGGTGATCAACGCGCGCGATGCGCTGCCCCAGGGCGGTAATATCTGGGTCAGTACCTATGCCGCCTTCTCCCACGGAGATCCCAACCTGGCGGACGGTGCGTATGTCGCCCTGGCCGTACGCGATGACGGTACGGGCATCGATCACAGCGTCATCGACAAGGTCTTCGATCCGTTTTTCACCACCAAACCGTTGGGCCAGGGCACCGGGCTCGGGTTGTCGACCATCTACGGCTTCGCCCGCCAGTCCGGCGGCGACGCGCACATCCGTAGCGTGGCGCGCCGCGGTACCGAAGTCACGATCATGCTGCCCGCCACTTCCGACCCGACCTCCAGCCAGCCCCCCCCACTCACGGCAGATGCTCAGGGCGATGGCGAGCACGTGCTGATCGTCGAGGACATGCCGTCAGTGCGCATGTTCGTCACCGAGGTGCTGATGGACGCTGGTTACCGCTGCACCCAGGTCGGCGACATTGAAAGCGCACTCGAGCGGTTGCAGAACGACACGTCGATCGACCTGCTGCTGACCGACGTCGGCCTGCCGCGCATGACCGGCCGCGAGCTGGCGGACGTAGCCCGAGGCTGGCGCGCGCAGTTGCCGATCCTGTTCATGACCGGCTATGCGGAAAACGCGATCAACCGCCAGGTATTCCTCGGCGATGGCATGGAAATGCTGGTCAAGCCATTCCAGATCAACGAGCTGCTGGACAAGGTGCGGCGTACGATTGATGGGGTTTGATCTACCGTTTGTGCGGGCAAGACCTGTGGGAGCAAGGCCTGCCCGCGATCAAGGCGCCGCGGTGAGTCTGCAAGACCTTGTTATCGTTCATCGCGGGCAAGCCTTGCTCCCACAGAATCTTGCTCTCATGGGCTTGCTTTCATAGGTCTTGTTCTTACAGATCTTGCTCATTCCGGTCTTGCTTCTACAGGTTGAGCGTCCTGGCCAAAAACGGTGCAGTCTTGCTCTTCCTGCTTTTGGCAACTTTCAGCGGCACCCCCGCCACCACAATTTTACCGCCCTGATCCCCTGCCCCGGGCCCGATATCAATCACCCAGTCACTCTGCGCCACCACGCGCATCTCGTGCTCGACCACTATCACCGTATGCCCCGCTGACACCAGGGTGTTGAGCTGTTCCATCAGCCGATCGACATCCCGCGGGTGCAACCCGGTGGTCGGTTCGTCGAGCACGTACAGGGTGGCGCCGCGCTGGTTGCGCTGCAGTTCAGTAGCCAGTTTGATGCGCTGGGCTTCGCCGCCCGACAGCTCGGTGGCTGGCTGGCCGAGGCGCAAATACCCCAGGCCAATGTCACGCAACACCTCCAGTGAACGGCGGATGCCAGCTTGCCCGGCAAAAACCGACACCGCTTCATCCACGGTCAGCTGCAGCACCTGGGCGATGTTCAAGCCTTGCCAGGTGATAGCCAGGGTCTGGGGGTTGTAGCGCGCACCATGGCAGGTTGGGCATGGCGCATACACGCTGGGCATGAACAGCAACTCGACGCTGACAAAACCTTCGCCTTCACAGGTGGGGCAGCGGCCCTTGGCGACATTGAAAGAGAACTGCCCGGCATCGTAGCCCTGCGCCCGCGCCTGATCAGTGCCGGCATACAGCTTGCGCACGCTGTCGAACAGGCCCGTATAGGTCGCCAGGTTCGAGCGCGGCGTACGGCCAATCGGTTTCTGGTCGACCTGCACCAGGCGCTTGATCGACGTCAGCCCCGCGGTCACCTGACCGCCACTGACCTGGGGCGCATCGTCCTCCAGGCTCGGCTCCTCGGCATCACTCTCAGCCACCGGGCGGCCCAGGTGCGCGCCCACCAGTTCCAGCAATGCCTGGCTGACCAGGCTCGATTTCCCCGACCCCGAAACACCGGTAACCGAAGTGAAACAGCCCAGCGGAAATTCCACACTGAGGTTGTCCAGGTTGTTGCGGGTGATCCCCTCGAGTCGCAGCCAGTCGGCTGGCTTGCGGCAGGCGCGCGCCTGGCTCGCTGCCTCGGCGAACAGGTAGTCGCGGGTTTGCGATTCCTTGACCTGATTCAGGCCGGCCGGTGGCCCGCTGTACAAGATCCGCCCGCCATGCTCACCGGCCGCCGGGCCGACGTCGATCAGCCAGTCGGCACGGCGCATGGTTTCCAGATCGTGCTCGACCACAAACAGGGTATTGCCGCAGGCCTTCAGCCGTTGCAAGGCATCGAACAGCGCCTCGCCATCTGCCGGGTGCAGGCCTGCGGAGGGTTCGTCGAGCACGTAGATCACGCCGAACAGTTGCGAACCCAGTTGGGTCGCCAGGCGCAGGCGTTGCAACTCGCCGGACGACAGGGTCGGCGTGCTGCGCTCCAGTGCCAGGTAGCCCAGGCCCAGGTCAGTCAGGGTGCTGACCCGCTCCAGCAAATCCTGAGCGATACGCTGGGCCGCCAGGCGCTTTTCCACTGACAAGTTAGGCGTATGCCGCACATCCGGCGCATTGGCATGCGCACTGGCCCCGTGGGCGACGCGCTGGGCCCGGGCTTCCAGGGTTTGGCTTGGCGTGAAGACATCACCCGCTTCTTCGGCCTGGTCCAGATAGCTCTGCGCCGCCACCGGTTTCAACACCTCGGCAAACTGCAGCAAGGGCATCTGAGACAACTCGCCGATATCATAACCGGCGAACTTCACCGACAACGCTTCGCGCTTGAGGCGTTTGCCGTCGCACACGGGGCATGGACTGCCGAGCATGAACTGGGCAACCCGCTTCTTCATCAACGCGCTTTGCGAATGGGTGAAGGTGTGCAGGATGTAGCGCCGGGCGCCGGTGAACGTGCCCTGATAACTCGGCTCCATCTTGCGCTTGAGGGCGACCCTGGTTTCTTCGGGGGTGAGCCCGGCGTACACAGGTACCGTCGGGGTTTCCTCGGTGAAGAGGATCCAGTCACGCTGTTTTTTCGGCAGCTCGCGCCAGGGCTTGTCGACGTCATACCCGAGCGTGACCAGGATGTCGCGCAGGTTTTGCCCCTGCCAGGCCATGGGCCAGGAAGCGACTGCGCGTTGGCGGATGGTCAAACTTGGGTCCGGAACCATCAGCGCTTCGGTGACTTCATAGACACGCCCCAGGCCATGACATTCCGGGCAGGCCCCCTGTGGTGTGTTCGGCGAGAAATCCTCGGCATACAGCATGGGTTGTCCGGGCGGGTAGCTGCCGGCCCGGGAATAGAGCATGCGGATCAGGCTCGACAAGGTGGTCACACTGCCCACCGACGAGCGCGTGCTCGGCGTGCCGCGCTGTTGCTGCAAGGCCACGGCAGGCGGCAGGCCATCGATGGAGTCGACGTCAGGCACCCCAACCTGATCGATCAGGCGCCGGGCATAGGGCGCCACGGACTCGAAATAACGCCGTTGCGCTTCGGCATAGAGCGTAGAAAACGCCAGGGATGACTTACCCGAGCCGGAGACTCCGGTGAATACCACCAGGGCATTGCGGGGTATATCGACATCCACATTCTTGAGATTGTGTTCCCGGGCACCGCGCACCCTGACCATGCCGGAGGTTGGATCGGAATTCATAGGCTGCCTTGATTCGATTGAGGATGCTTAATCTCAGGTTTACCAGATCAACCGCTCAGGACATTACGAACCATGCGCGTCAGCGCTTCCGGCCCATAAGGCTTGCTCAGCAGATGGGTATCGGGACTGAGCTGGTGATTGCGCGTAATAATGTCGCGGGTATGCCCCGACGTGAACAGCACAGCAACCGGCGGTTTCTGCACCTTGGCCCAGGCGGCCAGGTCCGAGCTCTTGATCAGCCCGGGCATGACCACGTCAGTGAAAATCAGATCCACCGCTACGCCTTCCAGCAACATCTGCATGGCGATGTCCCCGTTGGCAGCGATCAGCACCTTGTAACCCTCCTCGTGCAGCAGCTCCACGGCCGCGGCGCGCACCGCCTCGTTATCCTCCACCACCAGGACAGTTTCGTGGCCACCTGGATGCTGCGCGTCGTGCACCGCTGATTCAACAGACAGCCCGCGCAGGCACCGCGGAAAATACAGCTCGACCCTAGTGCCCTGGCCTTCAAAGCTGGACATCTCGATATGCCCGCCGCTTTGCTTGACGAAGCCGAACACCATGCTCAGGCCCAACCCGGTGCCCTGGCCATCGGCCTTGGTGGTGAAAAAGGGTTCAAACGCCTGCGCCAGCACCTGGGGTGGCATGCCAACACCCGTGTCAACCACCGCAACCCGCACATAATCGCCGGCGACAATGCCCTTGCCGGCACAGAACTGGCGGTCCAGTGCAACATTTTCGGCGCTGAGTATCACCGTTCCCTCGCCCCGCATGGCGTCCCGGGCGTTGATTGCCAGGTTGAGGATGGCATTTTCCAGCTGGTTACGGTCGACGTTGAGATGCCAGGACACTTGCGGGACCCGCACATCGATCTGCAGGGTTTCGCCCAGCGCTCGCTGCAGCAACTCGGCCAGGCCTTCGAAGATTTGCCGAGGGTCGTAGACCGCCGGGGACAAAGGCTGGCGCCGGGCAAACGCGAGCAGTTGCGAGGACAGCTTGGCCCCGCGCTCGACCGCTGCAATCGAGGCCTTGACCCGACGTTGCACATTGGCGTTGTCCGGCTCATGCCGCGCCAGCAGGTGCAGGTTACCGGCGATCACCTGCAGCAGGTTATTGAAGTCGTGAGCTACGCCACCCGTGAGGCCGCCGATGGCTTCGAGCTTCTGCGACTGACGCAGTTGCTCCTCGGCCTGCAGCCGCGCGCTGACCTCTTCGGCGACGCGTTGCTCCAGGTTGCGGGTGAATTTTAGCAGTGACTCTTCAGCCGTCTTGCGCACATGAATGTCGATCAACACCCCGGGGAAGCGCAACGGTTCGCCGTGTTCATCGAACTCGCAGCAACCGCTGGCCAAGACCCACAGATGACTGCCATCGGGGCGCAACACGCGGTATTCGGCGTTAAAGGGTTCACCGGTTTTCTGCGCCTGGTTAACCTGCTCACGGACCCAGCCCACGTCCTCGGGGTGTATCCGCGATTCAGCGACGGCACTGGGCAGGTTGGACAGGTCGTAGCCTGGCGGAAAGGAGAATGTGCGGGCGAATCGTTCGTCGCCGGAAAGAATGTCGGCCTTCAGGTCCCAGACGAAGGAGCCCAGCAAGGCCCCGGCATTGAGTGCCAGGCGGACCCGCTCGTTATCGGCGCGATAGGCATCTTCAGCCGCCCGGCGCCGGCGCTCGGAAATGACATGGTCGGTGGTATCGACCACCATCGCCATGACGCCTGCGGGCCGACCCTCGTCATTGGCCACCGGGCTGTAATAGAGATCGAGCCAGACGTCTTCGGGGACCCCGTTGCGTAACAGCACCAGTTCCTTGTTGTGATAGGACAAGGTGCCGCCGCCCAGGCACGTGTCCACCACATGCCGGTTGAATTCGGCGACTTCCGGCCAACCCAGTTCCACCGGAGAGCCCAGCAGGTAAGGATGGCGGCCGCCAGCGAATGCCGAGTAGGCGTCGTTGTAGATCATGTACCCGGCCCGACCCCAGAGCATGACCATCGGCAAGGGCGACGCAAGCATTAACTGCACGGTGCTGCACAGGCTTTTCTGCCAATTCTGGACAGGCCCAAGCTCGGTCAGGCTCCAGTCGAATGCACGAATGCGTCCGGCCATCTCACCGTTCCAGCCGGCACACCCGTGGCTTGCGTCTAGAAACTGCATCGACTGACTCTTTAGTCCCTGAAATGACACCTGTCTGCTTCGAGCGCACGCGGCGCCAATGGTTTCATTGCTTACATGCACATCGTAGCGGTTTGAAGCACGCGCAGGCGCTGTCGAGAGAAACGAGGCTGCGATCTTTTGATCCTGGCTCTAGCAAAACAAGATCAAAAGATCGCAGCCTGCGGCAGCTCCTACCTGAATGTCCACATCATCACACTTCAATCAGATGCTTAAGGGGATGGTAGCCAGTTTTCAGCGTGGCGGCGACGTCGAGGATGGCCTTTTCGATGCCGTTTAAATGCATGCAGGTCAACTCGATCGCCGCGCTCTGGTTCCCCGCCTCGATGTACTCGATCAGCCGCAGGTGTTCGTCATCGCGGCAGGCCTCGTGGCTCTCGTCGTCCAGCGCCGCCGCGTACAGCGAGGCCCGGGATATCAGCTTCTGGAACCAGTCGAGCAGCACCGGGTTGTTCAGGCTGCGCGCCAGCTTGATGTGGAACTCCCCAAGCAGATGAATCAACCGCTCGTGGTCGCCGTTGCGGTGCGCTTCATCTTCCAGCAGCAGGTGCTCGCGCAGGTCCTGGGCAACTGCCGAATCACGCCGGCGACACAGCTCACTGACGATGCCGATCTCGATCAGGCGGCGGGTTTCAAACAGCGAACGAATCTCTTCATCACTGGGCAAAGACACCGATGCACCTTTATTGGGCTCTGTCGTCACCAGCCCGTCGGCTTCCAACTGCTTGAGCGCCGCACGCACCGACGTGCGGCTGACATTAAAAAGCTCGGCCAGTGACGCCTCGCCAAGCTTCATCCCCGGACGTAACGAACGCTTGCTGATCGCTTCGTAAACCCCTTGGTAGACGCGGTCCACGGTTGTCTCAAGTTTCTTTTCGCTCATCTGAATACTCCTTTGTGCCGGACAACAGCCCTCTGGCAAAGAATGACCAATGAAAAAAGGGGGTTGCACCGGCAGATTAATCCGGTTATTTGTAGATTGCATCCAGATATTGCATACAATAATTAGAGGATTGCACCATTATGGGTCAACCAATCGCTATCGAAGTGCGTAACGTTTCCAAGCGGTATTCCGACGATCCCGGGTTGGCCCCAGCCCTGGACAACGTATCGGTCGACATCGCCGACAACGAATTCTTTACCTTGCTCGGCCCTTCCGGCTGCGGCAAAACCACCCTGCTGCGCACCATCGCCGGTTTTGAGCATGTCAGTGATGGCCAGATCCGCCTCGGGGGTGAACCGGTCAATGACCTGCCGCCCTTCAAGCGCCGGGTCAACACGGTGTTTCAGAGCTATGCGCTGTTTCCACACATGACTGTCGCGCAGAATATCGCCTTCGGCCTCGAGATGCAGGGTCTTGATCGCAAGCAGACGGCCCGGAGGGTGGAAGAAATGCTCGCGCTGGTGCAGATGCAGCATCTGTCCCTGCGTAAACCCGCCGAATTGTCCGGCGGGCAACAGCAGCGAGTGGCGCTGGCCCGGGCGCTGGCCCCCAAGCCCAAGGTGCTGTTGCTGGACGAGCCGCTGTCGGCCCTGGACCTCAAGTTGCGCAAGGAAATGCAGGTTGAACTCAAGCGAGTGCAGAAAGAAGCCGGCATTACCTTTATTTTCGTCACCCACGACCAGGAAGAAGCCCTGACCCTGTCTGATCGCATCGCCGTGATGTCGGCGGGCAAGATCCTGCAAATCGGCAGCCCCAACGACATCTACGAACGCCCGCAACACCAGTTCGTCGCCCAGTTCATCGGCGACATCAATTTCCTTCCCGGGCACCTCAAGCGCGGCCAGCACAATGAAAACCTCTTCGTTCCGAACGGCATGCCGGTGGAAATCCCTTGCCAGGACCACGGCCTGTACAGTGCCAACGTGCAGTTGGCGTTTCGTCCGGAACGTTCGCAACTGGTCGACCCCATGCAACCGCATCACCTGCGGGGCGTAATCGAGGCTGTTCTGTACGTGGGCACGGCCACGCTTTATCAGTGCCGGCTGAACAATGAAATCAAGGTCATGTTGCGTGAGAACAACGAAGGCCTTAACCGCGGCCGGGCCGTAGGAGACCGGGTCGCCGTCAACCTGCCACCCCACGCCTGCCTGTTGATGGAGGCCTGAGATGAGCGTCAGCAGTTCTTCCCCCGCCTTGAGCCGTGCGCTGTTGCTCAGCCCGGTGGTCCTTACCCTGCTCACCCTGATCGCCATTCCCCTGGGCATCATGGGCTACATCAGCCTGCTGCCGCGCAACGTCTACGGCGGAGTCGACTGGCAGGCCGACTGGCAATTGCAAAGCTATGTGCAGTTGTTTTTCCAGGAAGGTTTCGACGGTGAACTGGAGCTCAACTGGGTGTACGCCCATGCACTGTTGCGCTCGGTGTTCCAGGCCGCAGGCACCACGCTGCTGTGTTTCCTGTTCGGCTTCCCGGTGGCGCTGTGGATGTCCAGCCTGACCCCGGGCCGGCGCAACCTCATGGTGCTGCTGATCACCATCCCGTTCTGGACCAACCTGCTGATCCGCAACTACGCCTGGCTGATCATCCTGCGCGAACACGGCTGGGTCGCGCAAAGTCTCAACGCACTGTTCCCCCAGGCCGGTGGCATCACCCTGCTGTACAACGACTTCGCGGTTAGCGTCGGGCTGGTCTACAGCTTCCTGCCCTTCATGATCCTGCCGATCTACTCGACCCTGGAGAAACTTGACTGGCGCCTGGTAGAAGCCGCCTACGACCTCGGCGCCAATCGCTGGCACGCGCTGAAGCGAATCATCCTGCCGCTTTCGATGCCGGGGGTGATCGCCGGCGCGCTGCTGGTGTTCGTGCCGAGCCTGGGCGCCTTCATCACCCCGGCGATT
Source organism: Pseudomonas gregormendelii (assembly GCF_017114825.1). Taxonomy (GTDB): domain Bacteria; phylum Pseudomonadota; class Gammaproteobacteria; order Pseudomonadales; family Pseudomonadaceae; genus Aquipseudomonas; species Aquipseudomonas gregormendelii. Next base: position 92,095 of record NZ_JADEVO010000016.1, read on the forward strand.
CTCGGCGGGGGCAAGACGCTGATGATCGGCAACCTGATTCAGCAACAGTTCGGCACCGCACGCAACTGGCCGCTGGGCAGCTCTTTGTCGTTCCTGTTACTGGGGATTCTGCTGCTGTCCCTGGTGCTGTACGCCCTCTATAGCCGCAATGCGGCCAAGACCCTGCGTCGTGGAGCCACCCTATGATCGCCCTGCACCTGAAAAAACTGCCGCTGACCCGCGAGATCAGCCTGCTGATCCTGGCCTACCTGTACCTGCCGATCCTGGTGTTGATCGCCTACAGCTTCAATGCCAACCGCTCGGCGACGGTCTGGACCGAGTTTTCCTTCGCCTGGTACGGGCGCATCCTGGCGAACCCGTCAATCCAGACCGCCGCGTTGAACTCGATCATCGTCGCGAGCATCGCCACGGTCTGCGCCACGGCCATCGCCCTGCTCGCAGCGCTGGCGACCTACCGGCCCTTCTATGGGCAGAAGATGGTCGAGGGCGGGATCAGCCTGCCCCTGATCCTGCCGGAGATCGTCACTGCGGTGGCCACGCTGCTGCTGTTCATGGCCCTGGGCATCAAGCTGGGGTTGCTCACGGGGTTGCTCACCGTGATCGTCGCGCACATTGGTTTGTGCATCCCCTTCGCTTACCTGCCGATCCGCGCCCGACTCAATGACCTGGACAAGAGCCTGCTGGAGGCGGCCAACGACCTGTACGCCAACCCATGGCAGGTGTTTCGCCGGGTCACCCTGCCGCTGCTGTGGCCGGCGGTGCTGTCGGGTTCGGTGCTGGCCTTTGTCGTCAGCCTGGACGATTTCATCATGACCTTCTTCGTTGCCGGCCCGGGTTCCACCACCCTGCCGGTCTACATCTTCTCGGCAATCAAGGCCGGCGTGACGCCGGAGATCAATGCGATTTCGACCCTGATGCTGGTGATTTCCATCGTGCTGGTGGTGCTGGCCTTCTGGCTGGGACAGCGCGGCAAAAACCAATGACCCTGGAGCGTTCTGTCATGAAAATCAAAACCCTGCGTTATGGCGTCGCCGGTCTGGCACTCAGTTGCCTGACGGTTTTTACTGCGCAAGCCGCCGAGCCCAAGGAGCTGTTCTTCTACAACTGGACCGATTATTACCCGGTCGACCTGTTGGCCAAATTCGAGAAAGAGACCGGCATCAAGGTCACCATGGATGGCTACGACAGCAACGAGACCCTGCTCGCCAAATTGCAGGCCGGGGGCGCTGCTTACGATGTGATCGTGCCTTCGCAGTCGATCATGCAAACCCTGATCAAGCAGGATTTGCTGCTGCAGATCGACGCCGCTGCCCTGCCCAACTTCCAGTACGTTAAACCGGCCTTTCGCGACCCGACGTTCGACCCTGGACGCAAGTTCTCTGCGCCTTATCTGTGGGGGACCACCGGTTTCTCTTATGACAGCGCCCGGGTGCCCGGCGGCAAGCTGGACGATTCGTGGAAAGAGTTTTTCGAGCCGCGCAAGGAACTGCAAGGCCAACTGGCCGCCCTCGACACTTCCAGCAGCGTGATCAACGCCGCCAGCCATTACCTGAATGTCGACGAGTGCAGTGAAAACCCCCAGGACGCCAAGCGCATTCTGGAACTGCTGCAAAAGCAAAAGCCGTTCCTGAAGATGTACAGCTCCGACAACACCGTCGACCGCATGGCCTCCGGTGAAGTGATCATGATGCAGAACTGGAACGGTTCGACCGCCCGCGCCACCCTGCAGAAAAACACCATCAAGTACGTCTACCCACGCGAAGGCCTGGCGATGTTCCAGGACAACTTCGCCGTGCCCAAAAGCGCGCCACATCCCGGCAATGCAAAGATTTTCATCGACTGGATGATGAAGCCGGAAAACGCAGCGGCGGTATCGAATGCCATTGCCTATGCCAACGCAATCCAGAGCGACAAGCTGCTGGAGGCCAAATGGAAGGTCATGGACGCCATCAACATGCCAGACGAGTTCGCCTCGCGCCTGCGCCCGGAGAAAGAGTGCAGCAACAAGGCGAGGGAGCTGCAGGACCGGATTTGGGCGAAGCTCAAGGGTTGATTGCCTGGCTCTAAACCGAGTGCGGCCATCGCGAGCAGGCTCGCTCCCACAGGGGTCCTGGCCCCCACGGATCCATTGTGGGAGTGAGCCTGCTGGCGATGAAGCCAGCTCTGACCACACAAAATCCGGAGATACGTAATGATCCAATGGCTACGCAACGTGCGCCCCTACGGTGCCCCCGCCGAAGACCTGCTGATCGAAGACGGCCTGCTCAAGCAACGCCGCCCGGCAACAAACTCAGCACTCAGCGCCACCGACATCGACGGCGGTCATCAGCTGCTCACCCCGGCCCTGGTGGAAAGCCATGTGCATCTCGACAAAACCCTCTGGGGTCAGCCCTGGCGCCCGAACAGCGCCGGGCCGACTCTCAAGGACTACATCGCCAATGAGCGACGTGTGCTGCGTGAAGTCGACTCGCCCATCGCCCAACGGGCTGGCGCGCTTCTGGAAAACTGCATCGCCCGCGGCTCGCTGGCCATGCGCTGTCACGTCGACATCGACCCTGAGTTCGGCCTGAGCCATGTAGAGGCCATGCAGCAACTGCGCGAGCGCTACCGCGACCTCATCGACCTGCAACTGGTGGTGTTCCCGCAAACCGGCCTGATCAGCCGCCCGGGCACCGCCGACCTGATGCGCGAAGCCATGACCCTGGGCGTGGAAAACGTCGGCGGCCTGGACCCCTGTGGCATCGACAATGATCCCGTCGCACAGCTCGATTTCGTGTTCAAACTCGCCAGCGAATTCGACCGTGGGGTGGACATCCACCTGCATGACAAAGGCGAACTGGGCCTGTGGCAGATCACCCTGATTGCCGACTACACCGAGCGTTTCGCACGCCAGGGACAGGTGATGATCAGTCATGCCTACTGCCTTGGCATGTTGCCCTGGAACCAGGTCAAACCCGTGGCCGAGCGTCTGGCTGCGCTCGGTATTTCGCTGATGAGTTCGGCCCCCGCGGACTGCGCAGTGCCACCGTTCCTCGCGTTACGCCAGGTCGGGGTCAGCCTGTGTCTGGGTTCCGACGGCATCCGCGATGCCTGGTCGCCCATGGGCAACGGCGACATGCTGGAACGGGCGATGCTCCTGGCCTTTCGTTTCGACCTGAACAAGGACGATGAACTGGCCGCAGCGTTCGATGCCGCGACCGTCAATGGCGCCCGCGCTTTAGGCATCGAACACTACGGCTTGCAGCTCGGTTGCCCGGCGGACTTCCTGTTGATGCCGGTGCAGACGCTGGGCGAAGCAGTGGTCGCGCGGCCGTTGCGCCAGGTTTATCGCCACGGCCAGTTGATTGCCTGCGATGGACGATTGCTGGACAGTCGCCTGTGAGTCGCCCGGCAACCATCATCGGCCTCAAAGCTGCTTGTGTGGTCGGCTTCGACGGCAGGCAACACGTGCTATGGCGTGATGGCGAGGTGGTGTTCGAAGGCTCGCGCATCCTGTTTGTCGGGCGTGGTTACGCGGGCCCGGTCGAACAATGGATCGACTACGGTAACGCGCTGATCAGCCCTGGGCTCATCGACCTGGATGCCCTCGGCGACCTGGACTCCACGGTACTGACCCTGGACAACGGCGACGAACGCGAGATGGGCCGCATGTGGTCCGAGCAATACCTGGCGCGAGGCCCACGGGAGAGTTTCAGTCCAGAGGAGGAGGTATTCAAATATCGCTACGCCTTCACCCAACTGATCCGCAATGGCATCACCACGGCAATGCCGATCACCTCGATGTACTACCGCGAGTGGGCCGAGACCTACGACGAGTTTGCCGCAGTCGCCCAGGTTGCCGGCGAGCTGGGCCTGCGGACCTACCTCGGCCCTTGCTACATGAGCGGCATGAGCTACTGGCGTGCCGACGCAACCCTGGGGCATCACTTTGATGAGGCCAGGGGGCTGGCCGGGCTGGCGGCGGCTGAACGATTTTTCCAGGATTTCGACGGTGCCCACGGCGGGCTGGTTCGCGGCGCGTTGCTGCCGGACCGCATCCAGACCTGTACGCCAGCATTACTGCAACGTACCGCCGCCTTAAGCCACGAACTTGCAGCGCCAGTGCGCCTGCACTGCTGCCAGGGGCTTGGCGAGGTCGCGATGGTCGAGCAACTGCACGGTTGTTCACCGCTGGGCTGGCTGGAAAAACTAAACCTGCTCACCCCGCGCAGCCTCCTGCCACACGGCATCTACACCTCAGGCGATGAGGACCTGCAGCGCGTGGTGAATGGCGGGACCAGCCTGGTCCATTGTCCGGTGGTGTTTGCCCGTGACGGCGAGGCGCTGAACTCGTTCGGGCGCTATAGGGCCCTGGGCATCCACTTCGCACTGGGCACCGACACCTGGCCGGCTGACCTGCTGGAAAACATGCGCCAGGGCTTGAACATCGCCCGATTGCTGGAGGGCGGCAATTCGCTGACCAGCACCCTGGACCTTTACAACGCCGCCACCCTGGGTGGCGCCAAGGCACTGGGGCGGGACGACCTGGGCCGCCTGGCTCCAGGGGCCAAGGCCGACATCAGCATATTCAACCTGCGCGGCCTGCACCTGGGCCCGCTGTTCGATCCCTTGAAAAACCTGGTGCTGGCCGGACGCGGAGACGATTGCATCGCCAGCTATATCGATGGCCGCTGCGTGATGCAGGACGGCCAGGTGCAGGGCATCGACTACCCCGCCCTGCAACGCCAGGCCCAGCGACAATTCGAAAAACTGATGCGCAGCCATGCCGACCGGGCCACAGGCCAACCGGACTGGAAAACCCTGTTCAAACCGGCCATTGCGTTCGCCGACGACTACAGCGCAACCGCGCCTTTAAGCGCTATAGACCCCTTACTTTAGAGTACTGCCCATGCACAGCTTCGACTTCAGCACGATGAGCCCTCGGGACAAATACAAGATACTGATCGGCAGTGTGGTGCCCCGCCCGATTGCCCTGGTCACCACGATCGATGGCGAGGGCCGCATCAACGCCGCGCCCTTCAGCTTTTTCAACGCATTGTCCGCCGATCCGCCGATCCTTGCCCTGGGCGTGGAAAATTATGGCGACCAGAGCCCCAAGGACACCACGCGCAACATCCAGTTGAATCAGGAATTCACCGTCAATATCGTCAGCGATGCCCTGGTCGAAGCAATGAACGTCTGCGCCGTGCCCTTCGCCCCTGGCTTCGATGAATTGACCGCTGCCGGCCTTACGGCCATCCCCGGCACCCTGGTCAAATGCCCTCGAATCGGCGAAGCCCCAGTGGCACTGGAATGCCGGCGGATGATGGCGCTGTCGATCGGGCAGTCGCGGGAAATCATCTTTGGCGAAGTATTGATGGTCCATGTCCGCGATGAACTGATCGACCCGAAAACCCTGTACATCGATCAACTGGGCCTGGATGCCATTGGCCGTATGGGCGGCCACGGGTATGCGCGCACCCGGGACTATTTCGACTTGCCGACGCGATCGCTGCAGGCCTGGACGGAAGCACCGGGCGGCGGCGAGCGGGTCTGGCCCGAAGCATAGGAGCGGTGTCGGAGCTGGTAGGAGAGGAGGAAAGAGGGAGGATTCATCAATGGAAATCCCGACTGCGAATGCTGATTCCGTCCAGCAACTCACTCAGGTCACTCATGCGTCCGGCGATCAGGTGACGAACCTCGCCCTGGCGCTCCCAGCGCCCATCGACCTTGAGCAACTGCGAGCCCACCAGCACTTTTCGCTGACGCTCGGCCAGGTCGCGCCAGACGATCACGTTGACGTTACCGAACTCATCTTCCAGGGTGACGAAGGTCACACCACTGGCGGTACCCGGTCGCTGGCGACCGGTGACCAGGCCGGCGACACTGACCGGACGGCCATGCTCGACCTCCAGCAATTCCCTGGAACTGCGACAGCGCCGCGCTTTCAGCTCGCCGCGTAACAAGGCCAGCGGATGTGGACCGAGGGTGGTACCGACACTGGTGTAGTCAGCCAGCAGATCCTCGCCAACCGTAGGCTTGGGTAAGGCCACCGGTTCCTCCTCCTGCATCGCCAGCCCGGCAAACAGCCCCAGTTGCTTGTGCACCCCTGCCACTTCCCAGCGCGCGCGATGGCGATCTCCCGCCAGCCCGCGCAGGGCTCCGGCATCGGCCAACTGTTCCTGGGCGCGGGCTTCGAGCCGTGCCCGTTCGCCGAGGTCGGCGATGTCGACAAATGCCCCTCGAGCCCGGGCCACCTCGATGCGTCGGGCATCGTCCTCGCGAAAGCCCTTGATCATGCGCAAGCCCATACGGATCGCCGGCTGCGCCCCGGCAACGGGTTCAAGGCTGCAATCCCAGTCACTGGCGCGCACATCCACCGGGCGAATCTGTAAATGGTGGCGGCGTGCATCCTGCAGGATCTGGTCGGGACTGTAGAAACCCATGGGCCAGCTGTTGATCAGCGCGCAGGCAAATGCCGCAGGTTCGTGGCACTTCAGCCAGCAACTGGCGTAGGTCAGCAAGGCAAAGCTTGCGGCGTGGGATTCGGGAAAACCGTAGCTGCCAAACCCCTTGATCTGCTCGAAGATCAGCTCGGCGAATTGCGCCGTATAGCCGTTTTTCTTCATCCCGGCAGCCAGGCGCAACTTGTGCGGTTCAAGCCCGCCGTGGCGTTTCCAGGCCGCCATGGAGCGACGCAACTGGTCGGCCTCCCCGGGGCTGTAGTCGGCGGCAACAATGGCGATCTGCATCACCTGCTCCTGGAATAACGGCACCCCGAGCGTGCGCTTCAACACCTCGCGCAATTGCTCGGACGGATAGGTTTCAAGCTCTTCACCGTTTCGTCGCCGCAGATACGGATGCACCATGCCACCCTGGATAGGCCCGGGCCGCACGATCGCTACCTCAATGACAAGGTCATAGAACTCTTTGGGCTTGAGCCTGGGCAACATCGACATCTGCGCCCGGGACTCTATCTGGAACACCCCGACCGTATCCGCACGGCCAATCATTTCGTAGGTCTGGGGGTCTTCAGCCGGCACCGTGGCCAGGCTCAGGTCGAGGTTGCGGTGGCGACGCAACAGGTCAAAACAGCGGCGAATGGCACTGAGCATGCCCAGCGCCAGGATATCGACCTTGAGCAGACCGACCGCATCCAGGTCATCCTTGTCCCATTGAATGATGGTGCGCTCGGCCATGGCCGCGTTCTCCACCGGCACCAGGGTGTCGAGTGGCTGCTCGGAAATGACAAAGCCACCCGGATGCTGGGACAGGTGCCGGGGAAAGCCGATCAGTTGTCCGGTGAGGCTGAGCACCCGACGCAAAATCGGGCTCTCGGGGTCAAAACCGCTTTCGCGCAAGCGCTCCAATGGCGGCGTCTGATCGCTCCAGTGGCCGCAACAATCGGCCAGGGCGTTGATCTGGTCCGGCGGCAACCCCAGCGCCTTGGCCACGTCACGCACCGCCCCGGCAGCGTGATAGGAGCTGACCACCGCGGTCAGGGCTGCACGGGTGCGACCGTAGCGCTGAAACACGTATTGCAGGACTTCTTCGCGACGTTCGTGTTCGAAATCGACGTCGATGTCTGGCGGTTCGTTACGCTCCTTGGAGAGGAAACGCTCGAACAGCATGTTCATGCGTGCCGGGTCGATCTCGGTGATGCCCAGGGCAAAGCACACCGCAGAGTTGGCCGCCGAGCCGCGTCCCTGGCAGAGAATGCGCTCGCGTCGGGCAAACGCAACGATGTCATGCACGGTGAGGAAATAACTTTCATAACCCAGCTCGGCGATCAGGCCCAGTTCCTTGTCGATCAGTTGCCGAACCTTGTCACTCGCACCTTCGGGCCAACGTTGGCGAATCCCGCGCTCGGTCAGTACCCTCAGCCACGAAACCCCGCTGTGCCCCTCTGGCACAAGCTCACGTGGGTATTGGTAGCGCAACTGGCTCAGGTCGAAGGTGCAACGCCGGGCGATCACGGCTGTTTCGTCGAGCAAGGCCTGGGGATAGAGCGCGTCCAGTGCATCGAGACTGCGCAGGTGCCGCTCGCCATTGGGGTGCAGGCGTAAACCGGCCGCTGCCACCGGCACGTGATGGCGGATGGCGGTCATGGTGTCCTGCAGCGCGCGTCGCCCGCGCACATGCATGTGCACGTCGCCGCTGGCTACCATCGGGATTTGCAGCTCGCCCGCCAGGCTCATCAGGTCGGCCAGTCGGCGCCGGTCATTCTGCCCACAGTGCAACTGCACCGCCAGCCACAGACGTTCAGCAAACACTTGCCGTAGCCACTGACCACTGCCCGTATCATCCACAGCATCAGGCACCCACAGCGCCAGTAAACCCGGCAACGGCTCGCTGAAATCTTCGCGCAGCACCTGATACTGACCTTTCTGCGTACGACGTCGGGCCCGGGTGATCAGCCGGCACAGGTGCTGATAACCCTCGAGATTTTCCACCAGGAGCACCAGTTTCGGGCCGTTCTCGATGCGGATTTCACTGCCGATGATCAGCGGCAAGTCCACCGACCTGGCCGCCTGCCAGGCACGGACGATGCCTGCCAGCGTGCATTCATCAGTAATGGCCAGCGCCTGGTAGCCCTGCTTTTTTGCCCGCTGGAACAGCTCAAGCGCACTGGATGCGCCGCGCTGGAAGCTGAAGTTCGACAGGCAATGCAGTTCCGCGTAGGTGCTGGTCATGCGAACCAGCCCTGCAGCCACAATGGACCACCCTCGCCTACCGCTCGATAGGCCCAGGCCTGCTGGCCGGAGCGGGTTTCAATCAGGTAATAGTCGCGTCGCACATCGCCGCCATCCCACCAACCGGACTCGATTCGCTCCGGCCCCATGACAATGCGAGCCGACCCTTCCTGCACCGCCAGCGGTTCAGTCAGCAGCCACCCTGGACGTTGCACACCGCACAGCCCGTTGCCGCGCTGGTTATCGGCCCCGGCCTGCCAGGCACATTCAGGTCGGTGGTCGGCCTGAAAGCGCAAGCCGTGAACCGCATCATCCCCAAGCCTGGCCCGCAAGCGCTCGCGCAATTGCTCCCAGGGCAAGGACTGTTGCGGGCGGTCGTCGAACAGCTCCTGATGCTGGGGCACAAAGGCGGGCAAGTCTTCGGCTCGCAAGCGAAAGCCGCGCACCGGGGCCTGCACCTGCACTTGCTCCAGCCGCCCACGGGCCAGTTCAAAGAGCATCGCCGGATCGCGCTCGGCGCTGAGCAGGCCGACCTTGATCACGCTGTCAGGCAAGCCTGAGTGTTCCAGGTGCAGGTCAAAACGCTGCACGCCACTGTCGCGCCCGCACAGGAACGCCGCGAGATCGCCGGTCAGGCGGCGTAATGGAAACAGCAACGCCTGGTGGGACTGCACATCAAAATTGAGCTCGATGCGCACATCAAAACGGTCAGGTGGCAGGTAGAACGCCAGGGCCAATGGCCGGATTCCGCACAAGGTGTCCAGGTGCAGCAGTACACGGGCCTCGAACCGCCGTGCCAGGCTGTTACGCGGCAAAGCCTGCAGCTGGTCCAGGGTGCGCAGCCCCATGCGCGACAAAGCCGTGGCTACCGTCGGTTCCAGGGCACTGCGGTCGATGGGCAATTGCGCGAGGTGCCATTGCAAGGCGGCGTCATCCGCGACCACCAGACCGTCATGCAGGTTGGCCAATACCCGTGCGGCCACCGGGTTGGGGGCTGCGACTATGCGATGGCGAAAACCCAGCTCCCCCAGCTCGCTGCGCAAGCGGGCCTCGAATTGCGACCAGGGGCCGAACAGTCCCAGGCTGGATTCGATCTCGAACACCAGCGCACGGGGGTAATGCACGCTGACCTGGGAACTGAACCGATAGGCCCAGGCCGCGAGGAATTGCTGCCAGTGTTCGATTTCTGCGGCGTCGTACTCCGCCGTGACAAAGGCCTTGCTCAATGCCTGGGCGGCAGTCATTGACTGGCCTGGACGCAAGCCCAGTGCCCGTGCAGAAGCGTTGACTGCCTGCAACACACGGCGCTGGGCCGGGCCGGTCAACAGCGCCAGCGGTTGATCCGGGTCGCTGCGCTGACGCAAGACCGCGTCCAGCGCCAATTGCGGGAAGAGAATACATACCCAACGCATGGCAACCTCAATGCCCCACGGCAAAGGCGATTGGCGCCGAACGGGCCAGCCCGCCCCGGCACTTGAGCACGCGCAGTTGCGCGGGGCGCGCATCGATGGCGATGCGCAAGGCCGCAGGCGAAGGGTTGATGGCCTCCTGGATCGAGCGATAGGCAAACGCCAGGGTCGAGCCTGTTTCTGCTGCCACTTGCAAGCGACGCAATGCACGGTCATCGGCTTTATGCGGCCAGCACAGCACCGCGCCGCAACTGCCGGAGCGCAGGCACTGCTCCGCTGCCCACAAGGCATCGCGCTCGCTGGCCTGGATGATGGACAGCTGACGCAGATCGACCCCGGCGTTTTCCCAGGCTTGGGGGTAGGGAACAAAGGGCGGCGCCACCAGGACAATCCGCTCCCCCGCTGCGGACAACCGCGCCAGGGCCGGCCACACCAGTTGCAATTCACCCACGCCCTGCCCGGCCAGGAGAATTTCAGTCAGTGCCGCTTCCGGCCAGCCACCGGTGGGCAGCGCGGCATCCAGCACCGCGTGCCCGGTGGGTTGCGGGCTGGCGGCCGGGGGCGCAGGCCGGCCTCTCCAGACCTGGCCGCCATTGAACAGCGTATCCAGCGCAACGACGGCACCCATTACCCTTGCCTCACCAGACCGCAGAACACCCCTTCGATGGCCAGGTCCTGATCGGCTTCGACGATGATCGGTTGATAGGCGGGGTTGCGTGGCAACAGCCGGACGGTCTCGCCCACGCGCTCGAATCGCTTGATGGTCACTTCACCATCGAGCCGCGCCACGACGATCTGCCCATTCAGGGCTTCGGCGCTGCGATGCACCCCTACCAGGTCGCCATCGAGAATGCCGTCCTCGATCATCGAGTCGCCCTGGACCCGCAGCATGTAGTCCGGCACCCGGGAAAAGATCGCCGGGTCGAGCATCAAGCGCCGGTCAACCTCGGCATCGGCACCAATCGGTGCCCCCGCCGCCACCCGGCCAAGCACCGGGATGTCCAGCAGTTCCGGGCGTGCCGCCTGGCCGAGCAAACGAATGCCCCGGGCCTGATGGGGGTTGACCTCGATGAACCCGGCTTCGGTGAGCGCCAGCACGTGCTTGCGCGCCACACTTCGGGAGGCGAAACCGAACGCCTCGCTGATCTCGGCGAGGCTTGGAGGCTGACCGTGTTCGGCGATTCGATCGCGAATGAAGGTCAGGATGGCGTTACGGCGGGGAGTTAAAGTCGTCATGGAGTACATTTGTACTCTTCTGCGGTTTTGGTGACAAGCACCATCCGTCCATGACATGCCCCGTGGGGGGGGCGTGTTCAATTGGAGATATTAGCCAGTCCGGCAAGAAAGGCCCACGGAAAAATCCCCCGCTCATGTCCATCACTGAATACCAGCTGCACCCCATACCCCTGGTCATTGACCTCGATCACCCGCACCCGCGAGTCCACCAGCGGCGCCTGCCCTCGCAGCCGAAACGCCCGGCATTGCGAGCACGGGCACTGGCGGCGCAGTTCAGCATGGTCCAGCAATTGTTCACGGCCATCCGGCCAGTTGAGGCGCAATTGCTGTCGAGCCTGGGAATTGCCAACCGCCAGCGGATTCATTGCAGTTGACTCAAGGCAATGCGCACCGCTTTACGGACTTCCGGATCGCCATCATCCTGCGCTGCCTGCAATGGCGCGATGGCGCCCGGGTCCTGCAACTCGCCGAGGGCCAGCGCCGCCTCCTTGCGCAGGTTGCTGATGCGATGGCCGAGGGTGTCGATCAGGGCCTCAAGCGCCGGGACATAGCGCAAGCGCCCGAGGCTGCGGGTGGCGCGCAGGCGCACTTGCCAGTAATCGTCGCCCAGGGCATCGACCAGCGCCGGGCCCGCGTCAACGTGGCCGACCTTGCCCAGGGTCGTAGCGGCTTCCTCACGAACCTGCCAGGCGTTGTCCCGCAGGGCCTGACGCAGGGCCGGCAGGACCTGGGCACCGCAAGCCAGACCGAGGGCGCCGGTGGCGGCACGACGAACTTCTGTGTCGGGATCCTGGCTGGCCAGCGTCGCCAGCGCCGGCAAGGCATCGAGCTGCTTGAGCCAGCCGAGCACGCCGACCGCCTCGCGGCGCACACCTGGGTCCACATCGAGCAAGGCGGCAGAGGCGGCAGCGGCGGCATCGGTGAGGCGCAACTCGCGCAGAGCCCGAAACGCGGCGACGCGCACCTGCACCTCGGCATGCACGGTCCACGGCAGGATCACCTTGCCTGCCGCCTCGCTCTTGAGCAGGCTGAGGCTCTGCGCGGCGGCGGCCTGTACTGTCTGCGCAGGGTCGGTCAGGGCCTGGCACAATGCCTCGACGACCGGGTCATCCTCCCAGGCTTCCAGTAGCCGTGCGGCTTCGGCACGAACTTCTTCAGCCGGATCCTCGGCCAGTCGGTCGACCAGCCAGACCAGGCCTTCAGGCTCCTCGAGATCAGCCAGTTCAATCAGGGCAATCCTGCGCACGCCCGGATCCTCATCACTCAGGCGTGTTTGCAGGGCAAGAATGTCAGCGTTATCGGTTACATCGAATAGAGAGGTCATAGGGCAAATCGCGGCAGTTTATTTTCTGGGGGTAGTCCGAGAGGGTTCAGGCGCGGTAGCTGCCGACCGTCTTCGTGACGCAACAACTCGAGGCAGTGACGCTTCAAGCGGGAGAATTCGTGGCTGGTCACCAGTTCGCTGGCGCGGGGCCGCGCAAAGTCCAGGCGCAGGTCTTCGATGATCCGCCCCGGGCGCGAACTCATGACCAGCAATCGGTCGGCCAGGAACAACGCCTCATCGATGTCATGGGTGACGAACACCACGGTGGTGCGAATTCGCGTCCAGATGTCCAGCAGCAGTTCCTGCATGTTCAGCCGGGTCAGGGCATCGAGCGCGCCGAAGGGCTCATCCATCAGCAGCAGGCGCGGGCGATTGATCAGCACCCGGGCGATTTCGACGCGCTGCTGCATGCCCCCGGACAACTGATCAGGCCAGCGCTCGGCGAACCCTTCAAGCCCGACCAGGGCCAGGATCTCGTCAGCGGCCTGGTGTCGCTCGGTTTTACCGATGCCACGCATCTTCAGGCCGAAGGCGACGTTGTCGCGCACCGTGCGCCAGGGGAACAACGTGTGATGCTGGAACACCATGCCGCGCTGGGGCGACGGTCCCGAGACTTTCGCCCCATCAACGCTGAGCGTGCCGGTGCAGGTCTGCAGGTGCCCGGCCAGCGCCCCGAGCAAGGTGGATTTGCCACAACCGGAAGGGCCGAGGATGCACACGAACTGCCCCGCCTCGATCTGGCAGTCGAGGCCCTGCACCGCTTCAAAAGCCGTTCTGCCGTCACCCAGGCGGATCGACAGTTGGCGTATGTCGATGCGCCCTTGCATGGCTTGATCAATGCTCATCAGGCTTTTCCTCGTGGTCGGTGCCACGGCGTGAACAGGCCGCCGAGACGTTTGATCAGCAGGCTGCTGCCCATGCCCAGTACACCGATCAGCAACATGCCGACCACGATATCGGCGTAGTTCTGGACGGTGTAGGACTCCCAGGTGTAGTAGCCGATACCGTATTGGCCGGAGATCATTTCGGCGGTCACCAGGCAGAACCACGAGGTCCCCATGCCAATGGCCAGGCCAGTGATAATGCTCGGTGCAGCACCGGGCAATATGACTTCCAGAAGGATCGCCTGGCGCCCTGCCCCAAGGCTTTTTGCCGAGGCGATCAGCCTTGGATCGACCCCTTCGACGCCGTGCACGGTATTCAACAGGATCGGGAACAGCGCGCCCGTGAAGGTGATGAAAACCATCGACAGCTCCGACGAGGGAAACATCAGGATGGCCAGGGGAATCCAGGCCACGGCGGGAATCGGGCGCAGCACTTCCAGGGGTGGCAGCAGCCAGTCTTCAGCCCGCTTCGAGCGGCCGATGGCCAGGCCCAGAGCGATACCGATGACCAGCGCCGCCAGGTAACCGGCGAATACCCGGCTCAGGCTGCTGCCCAGGTGGCGGCCGAGTTTCCCCGACTCCCCAAGCCCCAGTGCGGCCTCGACAACCGCAAGCGGCGTCGGCACGTTGGCGAAGGTGACCAGGCCCAGGTTCCAGTGATGACTGGCAGCGAGTTGCCAGAACAGCAGGCAGAGCAGCAATGAAGCGGCCCTGGGGGTCCAGCGGATAAATGATCGGTACATAAACAATTCCCAATGGCGACACGCCCCCCGTAGGAGCTGCCGAAGGCTGCGATCTTTTGATTTTGGTTATCAGAAGAAAGATCAAAAGATCGCAGCCTTCGGCAGCTCCTACGTTGGCCGCATTCCAATTTGATTACCGGGCAGCAACCGCCTGGGTGGTGGCATCCGTGAAGTCGAGGACTTTGCCGCCCTGGGCCGTGGCGTATTGCTGGGCCTGGCCCTTGAGCAGGAAGGCGCTGAGTTCGCCCTTGGCGTTGCTGGCAAACCACGCCTGGTCCGCCAGCAATTTGATCCCGCTGTCACTCGCCTGGGCATAGACCGCGCGGATGTTCCTGCCCTCGGCTTTCAACTGCGCCAATGCGCTGAACGCTGTCTGCGCCGAGGCATACTGGCGAACCTTGGGTTCACCGCGCACCCAGATCTCGGCCACGCGACTGAAGTCGGTGATGACCTGGCCGTTCGCCGCATCCACTGCCTTCAACGGGCTCTGGGCGTAATTGCCAAGCTGGGCGGAGTAATCCAGGTCCGACGCCTTGAACGCGGCGCGGATGTACTGGTCGTCGATGAACGTATTGAGGTCGAGGCCGCGATCCGCCTTCTTCAGCAGCTTGAGCGTATCGATGGCCGTGCCGACCGCCTGACGGTATTCCGGCTTCCAGCTGAGGTCGCGAGTCTGCACACCGAGCGGGCCGTGGAACAGGTAATTGACCTCGGCATCGACGCCAGTGACCTTGGCGATCAACTCGCTGTACTTCTCCGGCTCTGCGGCCAATAGCTGGTTGGCCTCAATGCTCGCCCGCAGGTAAGCCACGACGATTTCCGGGTACTTTTTCGCGTAGGCCTGATCGACCAGGGCGCCGTGGAAGGTCGGTGCATTGGCTTGCGCACCGTCATAGATCTTGCGGGCAAAGCCCCGGCTCGGGAACAGTTCGGCGAAGGGCACGAAGTCGGCATGGGCATCGATTTTCCCGGCCTGCAGCGCAGAACCTGCAACCTCCGGCGGCTGGGCGATGATGTTCACATCCTTGAGCGGATCCCAGCCCTGCGCCGCCACCGCTCGCAACAACATGCCGTGGGCCGTCGAGGCGAACGGTACGGAGATGGTCTTGCCCTTGAGCTCGGCCAGGGATTGCACGCTGGACGCGCTGGGCACCACGATGCCATTACCGCTGCCTTTGATACTGCCCGACAACACGTTGATGAACAGGCTGTGCTTGCCAGCGGCTTCAAACGCCACCCCGTTGAAGGTGCCGGGGAAATCCGCCATGGCGCCGAAGTCGAGTTTGCCGGCGACCATCTCATTGGTCAGGGGCGCACCGCTGGTGAAGTTTTTCCACTGCACCTCATACTGGGCGTCCTTGTACTGGCCATCCCGGGGCAGGTATTTGTCCAGCAGCCCAAGCTCACGAATCAGCAGGCCGCCAGCGGCGCAATTGATCGTGGTGTCCTGGGTGCCGATGGCAATGCGGATGGTTTCGGCTGAGGCCGACAGGGTCAATGAAGCCAGTACCAGACCGGCAAACGCTGCACGCAATAACATGGGTGTATCCCCTCGAATCATTTATAGAATATTCGTCTCCGCCACGATCAGGGCGCGGTGGGAAACGAGGGGTGGTTTAATCCAGCGTCCGGGGGTGGCCGGATGGCTTTACAAGTTGTCTGTACTCGCTTCCACAATGATTGGGCTTTAGCGCAACAGATAGGGAATCTCGACCTTCACCGCCCCGGTCGGGCAGTCCTTCTCACAAGGCATGCAGTACCAGCATTCATCAAACGCCATGTAGGCCTTTTGCGTCGCCGGATTGATCGCCAGCAGGTCCATCGGGCAGACGTCTACACATACGGTGCAGCCTTTGTGGGCAATGCACAGGTCCTCGTCGACGGTCACCGGCGCGTTGGAGCGGAAGAAAATTTCCTGGGGTTGATAGGCCATGGTTCGGGCTCTCCTGGTATCGATTGTCAGGCGGCGTTAGCGCCGACCCGCAACTTGTCGTAGGCCTGCAATTCGTCGGCGTCGAGTGGAATGATGTAGGGCTCCACGGCTTTCTTGAAACTGGTCATCAAGCCGTCTTCACCCTTCTTCAGGTGGCAATGGCAGAACCAGTCACGGTCATTGCGCTGCGGGTGATCGACCCGATGGTGGTAAAGCCCCCAACGGCTTTCAGCGCGGAACAACGAAGCCCGGGCAGCCATTTCGGCGCAGTCGCGGATCATGCTGACTTCCATCGCACGCATCAGCTCGTGGGCGTTGTGTGCCTTGATCTGATCCAGGTCGCGCTGGATATCACTGAAGCGCTGCAGGCCGATCTGCATTTTTTTAGTCACCTTGGGCGGTTGCAGGTAGTCATTCACAAATCGGCGCAGCTTGTATTCGACCTGGGCCGGTGGCAGGCCGTGTGTGCGGTCCAGAGGCGCGTAGACCCGTTGCTTTTCCGTTTCGACCTGCCCGGCATCAACCGCTGAAAAATCACGCCCGGCGACAAAATCTGCGGCGTTGTTGCCGGCGAACCAGCCGTAGGTAAATGCGCCCAACATGTAGTTGTGCGGCACGGCCGCCATGTCGCCCGCCGAGTACAACCCCTTCACCGAAGTCTCGGCCTTCTCGTTGACCCAGACCCCGGACGCCGAGTGACCGCTGCAGAAGCCGATTTCCGAGATGTGCATCTCAACCATCTGCGTGCGGTAATCGGTGCCACGGTTAGCGTGGAACTGGCCGCGGCTGGGCCTTTCGTTGCTGTGCAGGATCTCTTCGATGTTCTGGATGGTTTCCTCGGCCAGGTGATCGAGCTTGAGAAATACCGGGCCATTGCCGCTTTCGAGTTCCTGGTGGAACTCCCACATCATCTGGCCGCTCCAGTAGTCGCACTCGATGAACCGCTCGCCCTTGTTGTTGGCGGTGTAGCCGCCCAGGGGGCCGGTGACATAGGCACAGGCCGGACCGTTGTAGTCCTTGATCAGCGGGTTGATCTGGAAGCATTCCAGGTTCGCCAGTTCGGCGCCTGCGTGATACGCCATGGCGTAGCCGTCGCCGGCATTGGTCGGGTTTTCGTAGGTGCCCATCAGGTAGCCCGAGGACGGCAGCCCCAGGCGACCGGCGGCACCGCAGCAAAGGATCACCGCCTTGGCCTTGATCACATGGAAGTCGGCCGTGCGGCAATCGAACCCCATCACACCGTTGACCGCGCCCTCTTCGTCAATCAGCAGGCGCGTGCACACCAGCCGGTTGGTGATGCTCACCCGCGCGCGTTTCAACTGGCGATACAGGACCTTCTTGATGTCGTGTCCTTCCGGCATCGGCAGGACGTAGGCGCCCATGTGGTGGACCTTCTTCACCGCGTAGTCACCGGTTTCGTCCTTCTCGAACTTCACGCCCCAACGGTCCAGTTGCTCGATGGTCTCGAAGCTGTGGGTGGCATAGGCGTACACCGCCGCCTGATTGACGATGCCGTCATTGGCAATGGTAATTTCCTTGGTGTACTGCTCCGGCGTCGAATGCCCGGGAATGATCGCGTTGTTGAGGCCGTCCATTCCCATGCTGATGGCGCCACTGCGCTTGACGTTGGCCTTGTCGATCAGCAGCACCCGCAGGTCGCGGTTACGCTCCTTGGCCTTGATCGCCGCCATGGGGCCGGCAGTGCCGCCGCCGATCACGACGATGTCGTATTCCTGTTCGAGGGTATTTCTGTTCTCGTAACTGTGGGTCATGCCTGATCCCCTTTTTGCCGGTCGATTCGCAAGCGGTACTGGAAGGCATCGCCGCGGTAGTAGAGGTGTTCGAAATCCACGGGGCGGCCAGCGGCATCGTGGGTCAGGCGCTCGATGCGCATGATCGGCGAACCGGCTTCCACACCCAGGGCCTGGGTCAGGTCGCTGTCAGCCAGCACCGCGTCGATAGCCAGGTCGGCATGCCCCAGTGATAGCCCGCAGTCGTTTTCCAGGATCAGAAAAATATCGCGGGTCACCAGGTCGGCCTTCTCCAGGCGCTCGCCAATGGCCTGGGGCAGATAGGTGATTTCCAGGGAGATCGGCTCGCGGTTGATCAGCCGCACCCGCTTGATCTGCGCCACGATGTCGCCTTCGGCTACCTGAAGGCGTTCGGCAACCAGCTTGTCGGCGCCGATGAATTTGAAACTGCGCAAGCGGTTGATCACCTCATAGCCGCGCCCGGTCATCGATTCGGCCAGGCCCTGCAAGGTGCTGACGTTCTGAAAGGTCTTGGGCTTGGCCACGAACGTGCCCTTGCCATGAATCTTGAAGATCAACCCTTCCTTTTGCAGATCGCCCAAAGCCTGTCGCACCGTGATGCGGCTGACCTTGAACAGGTTGCCCAGCTCGCTTTCGGAAGGCATCTGGCTGTCTTGCGGATATTCACCGTCGAGGATTCGCGCACGCAGCACATCACGCAGTTGGGTGTGCAGCGGCACGCTGCCGAGGGAGAGGACGTTATCGGTCATGGCTATTCACTTGTTATAACGAGTTATGACAAGATCATATCGAGCTGATATACGGCTGGGAAATAACGTTTGGGTATAAGGTTAGTCGGCAGTTTCAGGTGAAGGAGCCTGCTCCTTCACCCTGCCATCCCGTGTCAGCCAATGCGTAGCGCGCGCAGGTCGAGGTGGCCGTCCTTGAGCGGCGGGCACCAGTAGTAGCCGCCGGTGATTGGCCGGCTGATGCGATACAGGCCATCGGTGATGCCGTCTTCCAGGCCGCTCATGCGGCGCAGCTGGGCTTCGAAGGCGTCCAGGGAGAAGCCGAACGCGAGGAACATCAGGCCGGCACGGTCGCCTTCAATCCAGGGCATGGAACGACGCACCACAAACGCCTCGGGGGCAAAACTTTCCTGAGCGGTGCGTTTGACGTGAGCGGAGATTGGCGCATCGTCCAGTTCTTCGTTGTCGCTCAGGCGCCGGCCCATGATGTTGTCCGTCTCATGGGACGGCAACGCGCGAAAACCTTTCAAATCGTGCTGCCACTGCTGGATCGCGGCAAAACTGCCACCGACCAGGCCCTCAGCGCCCTCGCCCAGCAACGCCGCCGCCACGGCAGCTTCGTCATGAGGGTTTTCCGTACCGTCTTCGTAACCGGTCAGGTCGTGGCCGGTCAGGTGGCGAAAAGTTTCATTCATCTGCACCAGACGCAACGCCGGAGCCAGTGCCGCTTCGATGGCCTGACTGCGATTGAGCAATTCGCCACGGTCGATTCCATGCAGCCAGCACCACAGCGCATGCTGGGTCGACGGGTTATCGACGCCCACACCTGTCATCGCCGGAAATGCCCGCAGGCCATCGATCCGGGCGTGAAGTGCCATGACCAGGGACTCACCAAAGCCCACTACGGCGGATTTGCCGTCTACCAGTTGCATCAGGTTGTCGAGTGCAGCCGGCAGGGCTTCGACGGACACCAGCGCGAAGAACAGATGACGGGCTTGCAGCGGAACGGGGGTGGCGAGGATGCCCGGCTGGTAGTGACTCATATCGACTCCTTGAAAAAGCTGCGCAGTTTACCGGGGTCCTGGATCGTATACACATGCGTTTTTCATGTAGAGCAGGACTTGCGCATGCCCGCTTCGTCGGCTGATCGCTGTAAAAATGCTGAACGTGCTGCAATATCGCAGCACTTTTGTGCAGCTGGCAAAGATTGTGGGAGCACACGCTGTACAGCTGCTCCACCTGCTGCAGTTGCTACAACTGCTCCAGGTGCTACGACAGATATGCTTGGCATGCGATGTGCCCTGCTTTTGAGACCCTCAGCCAACCCGAGCCGATTCACCATGGATATCCTGAACTTGCTGGCCCACAAGGCGCCGCCCTGCACCAGCACCCTGAGGGCCGACGGGCTGCTCGTGAGCCTGTCCGCCAGCTTGAGCGATCAACTGGGTTACTCGCCGGAAAACTCGTTGAACCAGCCGATCGAACACCTCTACAGCGTCGAATCGGTTCGCACCCTGCGAGCACTGTTCGCCAACCCGCCTGCGGACGAGCAGGTTCAGAGCCTTGAGCTGACCCTGATCCGACACAACGGCAGCCTGCTGCACGTGATTGCCAGCGGGTTGCTGCAGTGGCGCGAGGTTCAGCCGGCCTGCCTGCACTTGTTGAACATACCGCTGGGCACACTGGGGCATCGCCTGCGGGAAATGCACAACGCCAATGAAGTGATGAGCCAGATGCTGCAGAGCGCCAAGGTGGCCTACTGGTGCATCGAGTTTGCTGAAGCAGTAGACATCAACAACTCACCGGATGAAATCGTGCGCCAGGTGTTCGAAAACGACTCGCACTGGCGCCTGTGCAACCGCGCGATGGCCGACGTCTACGAAATGCCTTCGGATGTCGATTTCAATCAGCAACCGGTCCGGCTCTACTGGCCGCGCAGCCCGGCCAACGAGGAATTTGTGCGGCGCCTGATCGAAGCAGGATTCAGCGTCGACTGCGCCTTGTCCGTGGACCGCCGCCATGACGGATCGCCCGCCTACGTCGAGAACGACGTGCGCGCAACCATCGTCAACGGGCACCTGCTACGCATGTGGGGCAGCATTCGCGATGTCAGCCTGCGGATTCCACGCCATCCGGACACTCAGCCCACCAACATCCGGACACTCATTCCACGCTCATTCGGACAGGCAGTCGGAGCGCAGCGACGCAGGTTTGCATTGTTAGTCTGAAGTCTCTGTCGCCG
>NZ_JADEVO010000017.1 GCF_017114825.1 Pseudomonas gregormendelii
TGCGGACATGGTCTTTCCTCTTTTCGAAGGCCCCAAAAAAGGCGCTGTTGCGCCCGGTGCCGGATCAAGAACGGATGAATGAAGGATTAAATAAAGAATCTGCGGACGGGGCGGACACGGAGCTCGTCGTACTTGACGCCGCCGTACTGAGTGCCATCATCGAAGTGCATGTGGAAAGCGGTGTAGGCGGAGCGCTGCGAACTTGACCAGTACCAGGTGTCCTTGAAGGCTTCGTCGCCACCTTCTTGGAAGGCTGCCAGCGGGGTCTGCTCCGGCGATTCTTCGGTGTACAGCTGGCCCACCGGTTCGCTGTTCGGGTTGTCGCCATTGCGACTGCTCGCCCAGTTCTCTTCGGTGGTCGGCTTGAAGTGGCGATACTGCAGCTCCTGCACGTCGCGCGCCGGGATCGCCCAGTCTGTGAACCCGCCGATGTTCAAAGCCAGTACCTGCTGTGCCAGTTCACTGCCAGCGGCTGCCATGGCTTCGGTGTTGGTGCGACTATCCGTGAGGCTGTCAGCGCCTTCGATCTTCACACCGTACTCGCCCCACGCACCTTTCAGTTCGTGCGCGGCGCCGGCGGTGATGTTCAGGCAGCGCTTGCCGGTGACCGGGTCGCGGGTGATGCCGCTGTAGAACCCTCCACCGAACGGCTGGCCGATTTCCGGAAGGGTCACTGCGGGTACTGCTTTCTCAACTGCGGACATGGTCTTTCCTCTTTTCGAAGGCCCCAAAAAAGGCGCTGTTGCGCCCGGTGCCGGATCAAGAACGGATGAATGAAGGATTAAATAAAGAATCTGCGGACGGGGCGGACACGGAGCTCGTGGTCCTTGCCGGTGGTGCCCTGATGGCCATCATCGAAGGTCACGCTGAAGGCGTTGTAGGCGGAGCGCTGCGAACTCGACCAGTAGTAGCAGTCCTGGGCGAACACCTCGGGGCAGTTCAGCCAGCCCTGGTACAGCTCGGCAGCGGCCGGAAGATAGAAGTCGTTGTGGTCGTCGGCCGTGTACTGGCTCGCAGCCTTGGCGGCAGGGTGGCTGCCCTCCTCGAGCAGGATGGCGCTGTTGGCCAACCCATCGGTCTTGCTGGTGGCGCCTGACGTTTCGCCGCGGCGGCCCCATTCGTGGCTGCCTGCATCTTCAGAGGCAAAGATCAGGTAGTGCGCCGGAACATCGCCGCGCTCAGCCACCAACCCGCCGTTGAGGCCGCCTTGGCCTGGCCACACAGCGCCGAGTGCTGGAATCTCGCCAATCGCTACTGGCTGAACATTGGCAGCAGGCGGCAGCACCTGGGCGAACACGCTGGCCGCCGCGAGTTTTACCAGTGAAGACGTCGGCATCTTGATCGTGGTGTCGCCGTGCTTGAGGGTGATCATTTCGGGTTTCATGTGATGCCTCTTCGGTTGCGGATGGGGCGGTTACTTCGGATCGAACGCGCCGAGGGAGAGCGATGCGTTGGTGCCGATTTTCTCCTGAAGCACTGTCTTGAATTCCTGCGCGATGTCCTCGCGCTGAACTTCTTCCCCGACCCAGCGCAGCTTCAATGCTGGCTGAGCGCCGCTGGTGATCACCGAAATCCGTAGATTGATCTGCTGTTCGGTCAGGCCTTCGAACGGGATCGTGCTGAACAACAAGGCGGCCGGCAGTGTTTCCTTGCTGCGCGCTTCGATCTGATCCATGGCGCTACGGCTGGCGCTGGTGTCGCCGACGGTGGTTTCGGATTCGCTGGTGGCTTTAACCGTGATCGTGCGCACCGCAGCGATGGCCTTGGCGACAGGAATCGCTTGCCCTGCGTCATCCACCGGAGTCAGGTACTGGTGCCAGTCTTCGATCCAGTCGCTCAAGTCCTTCTGCGTCATGGCCCTGCCGCCGATGCTTTGAGCAGCCTTGTAGCCGGCTGATGCTTTCAGTTTCAGCACGGCGCGGTCATCTGCGTGGCCTGGCGCCACGTCGGTGCCCAAGTTAAACAGCAGAGTGCAAGTCATTTCGTCCTGTTCGATGAAGCCTTTGGCGGTTGCGATCGCTCGGTCGGCAACGTAGGCACTGAAGTCGGCCAGCGAGTGGGTGGAGTAGATGCCACGGAATCGGCTGCGGCCGGCGTGCCATTTCTCCAAGGTGACAACCTGGCATCCTTCCGGCAGCACCACGGTAGGGGTGAAGGTCGAAAGGGGCTTGGCTGCCGCTTGGAGGGCGGTATCGGTGATGAGCTGAACAGCTTCCTTGGTCAGGGACATGCTTAAAATCCTATCGGGAGAGTGGGTTTAGGCGCGGGGTTTGATGGGGGCTTCATCACGACTGAACAGCTGATCGTGCTTTTCCTGAAACAGGGTGATCCTGCCGCCGGAGCCGACGTGCATCGGCGTGTCCAGGCTGGTGTTCTCGGTGCGAGTGCCGCGCTTGGTCGGCACCTTGTAGTCGAGCTTGTGCTTGATCTTCACCTGGCTGGATTCGCCGATCTGGCTGAAGTCCAGGGTGATCACCAGCTTGCCGGCCTTGCCGTGGTCAACTACCCCGGAAGCAACTTCGGAAAGGGCGTGACCGATCTGGCTGGCGAATGCACCGCCGTTCAGTTCCTCGAGGAACTCGGCGGTATCGGTTGGGGTAGGCATGGCTGTTTCTCCGGGATGGCCTGCAGGCCGCTGGGTGGAAGATGGAATTGCGACTGACGAAGGCGCTGGCGCACCTGGTTGTTGATTCGTCTCATGCAGCGACTTTCACCTGATGCCAGGCGCCTGCGGCATAGAACAGCTTCGCGGCCTGCGCCTCCTCAAGCGATACCTCTGCGGGAACGGCGATCCATCCAGACGCACCCAGGTGGTTCTGGTTGCAGCTGTTTCGCAGCTCCAAGTAGTAATGCTCGATGGCATCCGTGAGGCGCTCGACCTTGTAGATGCCCTCCGGCGATATCTCCACCGACTTGACGTACTCAACGCCGCGATCGTCTCGACACATCGCGCTGAGGTAGATCGTCCAGCGGTAGGAGAAGTCGAACAGGGCGTTGGCAATCGCCAAGCTCCGGATCTGCCGGCAACTCTTCCAGTTCGCCATGATCTGGGCGCCACTTGGGTCGATGTTGACGACCGCGACATGATTGGTCCGAAGCAATGACCGGCAGCTTCGTTCGGCCCGGGCGAACCCGTTGTTTGCCTTGCGCTTGCTCATAGCTCCTCCGTGATCCGCCGTAGCGCGATGCGTTCTGCCTGGGTAGGCGAAGGCCGGCGGCGCTTGAGGATGGTGTCGGGGTCGATCTTGTCGGAGCGTCCAGGGCGCGGCTTCATTTCGACGCTGGGTTCGGCCTGGGGTTTGCCGCCGGCGCCGAAGAACTGTTCAAGCTTCTGGTTGAGGTGTGCGGTGACCGCGTCTTTCGGGTGGGGCATTGGAACGCCGATCATGGCTGGGCTCCGTAGTAGGCGAAGACGGCCAGAAGGACTGCGCAGCCGATGGTCCAGCGCAGAAGCGTACGAGCGAAGACTCGACCCGATTCCCGAATCTCTTCGAAGTAAACCGCATTCTTTTCGAGTTGCTTTGCGTAGTCGCAGGCCAGGCCGTGCCCCTCACGCTCACCTTTCGATACGCCGGTGTCGTGATCGATCACGTCGAACTTGTTGCCGCCCAGCGGGATGACGTTGAAGCGTGGCGCACGCACTGGCTCTTCGCGACCGATCATCTGGTACATCTCCGAGGTGGACAATGAGACGCGAGCCCGCAACACCTGCAGGACTGCTTGGTTTTGGCGAATGGTCTGGTTCATGACGATTCCTTATGGTGGGTTGCGGTTATTCGTCAGCACTCGGCCGTCCTGCTGGTTGCCGTTGGGCGCAGGGGAGAGTGCTGACGGATAAAGGCAGGCGAAAAAAAGCCCGAGATCATCCGGGCTTTTGTTGGCTTCACGAAGACCTCCCTACGTGACAGCTTGTGCCTCCTGCTGGAGGGCTTTGATATCGTTCACATGGCCGCCAATCCTCCGCGTTAATATCAATGACGATGAGCGTTAGGTTGGATAAGGTTCACCGTGAAGCGCTTTGTAGCTGTGTGCGGGGGGCCGCATTGCGCGGTGCAGAATCATCCGCATCGGAGAGTGATCGAAACACCAGGGCGCCACTCCTGCTTGTTTCCCGCCGCGTTTCTTATATTGGCCGGCAGATCCGGCTCAGGAGATTTACGGGGCTTTGCGATCCTAGCGCTGCAGCCCGCTTGGGCACGCTTCGATCACTCTCCGATGCGGCCTGGTGCTGGGGAGTACCAGGTGCTCGTGCAGTTTTCGTCAGGCTGACGTGGCGCTCGTTGTCTGCAATTAGTGTTAAAGCCATGGGTTGGGCAGGTGAAGTTCTTCCCAGCGATCGCCGTTGACGATCAGTGAAAGAACTCTTTCTAGAGTCTGAGCAACCGCCTCATCCCATAACGCTTTGTTGAATATTTCAGCCCCAGGATTAGATCTAGCCTGCTCAAGTAGAGATCTGCGTGATGACTGTTCAGCTTTTTTAATTGCCTCTTTATAGGCATCCAATAACGTGGCCGCCATGTCACTTCTGGAGCCAAAAGTTTCACCCTCACCAATCCATTCCCGCTGGTTTGGCGGCATAGTTACGCTGCACATATCTGAGTCCTCGTTTCTCGTTGCGCTGCCCACTCAGTGAATGGGCAGAAGGTTGAGTCAGGGCTTTTTGATCAGTGGCCAGATCAGCAGCAGGAGCAGCACTGCGAGAAAGCCGTCGGCGCACATGCTGATGATCCGAGACACCGAATCGATCAACACCACGCCGAAGAGCAAGGCCACGATGAGGAATGCCCGCAGGCTGTTCACCATCTCTTTGAACAGCGGCATTTACAGGTGATCTTTCAGGTTCAAGCCCAGCAGCTTGGCGCTGCGTTCCAGGGCTTTCATCTCGCTTTCTTCGATCTCGCCGTCGGCTTCGGCAACGGTCAGCATCACGTTGAGCACCGTCAGTGCCTCGGATGGCGAGTGCGCCAGGTCGCCCAGTTCTTTCTCGGCGTTCTGACGAAGGATGCGGGCACCCGATTTGAAGTCAGTCTTGGCGCGGTCGATGGTGTTGGACAGCTCCGCGCCGAAGCCCTGGAGCGCCGGGTTATTGCTGAGGATGGTTTCGATCTTCGACAACTCGCTGTCTTCCAGATCGCCATCGGCGGCAGCAACATAGATCGCGCCGTACACGACCGCTTCCATCAAGTCACGGTTGGCCAGCTTGGCGACGCTGGCGCGGGCCTGGCCTGCTTTCTTGCCGAACAATTTGCCTAACATGGTGAATCCTCTGGGTTGGGTTGCATCCCGCTGCACCCTGTCGCCAAGGTGCAGAAGGAAGATCCCCGCTCTATCTGCGCGCCTCGTGCCCGCCGCTGATTGCAGGCCGTAGGTCGTCATTGGTTGGGCGTTGCGCTTCCTCCCCGTCACCTCAATCAGCATCTGTAGGTGTCGGATCACAGGTCCGTTACAACATGCACGCTGCAGCGCGATGTGCCCGACTGAGTGGGGCAGGGTGCATGAGGTCCGGCGTTCCCAGCCGAGGCTATCGGGACCGCTAATTCTTGAATCTGGTCTTTCTGCCGGTGTTACTCGCCACCGCCGGCTGGGCGATTACTTTTTGAACGTGCGCATTGATTACCACCCGGACTGAATCCGGTTCGCACCCGTTGTGTCACCCGTCCTCGCCT
Organism: Pseudomonas gregormendelii; assembly: GCF_017114825.1. Classification (GTDB taxonomy): domain Bacteria; phylum Pseudomonadota; class Gammaproteobacteria; order Pseudomonadales; family Pseudomonadaceae; genus Aquipseudomonas; species Aquipseudomonas gregormendelii. The sequence goes on from NZ_JADEVO010000017.1 coordinate 5,667, forward strand.
TGCCAGTGAATACCCTCATCTCGGATCTGGTAGGTAGCGACTTTGGTGCGCCTCTTGGCTCCGCTCGCGTGACCGATCCTGAGTTCCTGATCAGCTGACATTCGCTCGGCGTCGAGTCGGCGGGTTCTCCCGCGATATCCAGTTCCAGTGCTGGCATGGCATCGACTATTTGTTGCTCGCACTTACCGGATGAAACCCGGGGTAGTCGATGGCGAGGATCCTGAGCTGTTAAAGAGCGGTCGGTCCTCTTCAGGGCCCTTCGCTGCCGGTCCCTGATTGGGTGCCGGTTGCGATGGGCGAACAATACCAATGGCATTATTTACAGTCAATGCCAATGGCAATGTTATTTTGTGCGGGCGTAAAAAAGCCCGCTCAATCGGCGGGCTTCATTCATTCGCAGCGATCAGTCTTCCTTCGGCACAATCCACGACACCAGAACACCACCATCGTCCCGATGAGCCAGGGTCACGTTTTCCGCCTCGTCGATATCCATCAGGAGTTGATCCCAATCCTCGGCCAGCTCGTCTGAGGCTTTATAGATGACGGTGCGCTTGGCGGTTTGAGCGGTGGTTGCATTGATAGTCCGCTGAATCCGCATGGCGAGAAGATCGTAAGAGGAGGGTGCTGGCTTTTCCTGGGGCTTGGCTTTTGCCATGGGTGTTACTCCTATGCTGTTTATCCATACAGTATTTTAGGTGTGAATAAATGGCAATACTGTATAGGGCACATTTGTACTCCTGTGGGGCGCAGGCGTAAAAAAGCCCGCTCAGTGGCGGGCTGTTCTCCATAGCGTCAAGCAGCTACGGCGCGGATTTGGCTTGGCTGACTGTGATGTCGTCAACGGCAATCACATCGGTTCTCCGGATTCGGTTCTTTTGTTCGGACGAATAGTGGAAGAGACGAATAGGGCTAGAATCGCGAAGCGAGTCAAATAATTGATTGACCTTTTCCTGATCAAATTTAGACAAGTCAACTCGACCTGGGAAAGTGTAATCGGACCCTGGCAACCTTAGGGTCAAAGACAGATAGTCCGGGTGACGCTTCACCATGTCGATGTAAACGTCTTCCCTGCGCTCCTGGCGGCTCTTCGGCTGGGGCTCCTGCGTCCTTATCTTTTCTAGCTCATCGGCGTTGAAATGCTCGCCCTGGATATCCATCGATGTGGCGTCCGGAGCTCCAGCTACGATGGCCCTGTATCCTTCGGCCGCTCTATCCTTGATAGCGACGGCCTCGGGCGGCAGATTCTTAGAGGCAAGCGCGTCAGCCAGCTTACTGAGGAGCATTGCCTGCGTGGTCGACTGTCGCTCCACGCTGGAAATTTTAGCTTTCTCCAAGTCTGACTGGTTCCAGCCAGAAAAGACCATGTAGCCCGCCAAGCACAACACAGCAATGATTAGCAGGGCTGTGACGTTGCCTCCGCTCATCTTGTTCATGGGCAGCGCCGAAATGATTTTGTTAAGGACTTCATCAAGCGGACCTTGCCCATTGGTGCTTCCCTTCGTGATCGCTAAGACTATCTCAAGATCTGCCTTATCGGCAGCGCTCAGCTTACCAATAGATGAAGAACCATAGCGAATCTCGGCGTACGTGCGCAGCAGTTGGTCCTGAAATTCAATGAGCCCCGCCATTAGCTTGGGTGTCAGCGTGCCCTTGTAGCGGTCGCCTTCGACCTTTACATTGAATTTAGGCCAGCCACTGAAAACTGGAAAGGAATCGCCGAGAAGATCCATGCGATCCAAAGCCGCCAGGAAGGATTCAGGTCCATCAACGACAACAACATCACTCATTGAATGCATTCCGTGCTCGGTTGTTAAAAGCTGCAGCCAGCTTTCAGGTCGCGGCGCAACTCTTGGCTGGGTTTGGTGAGGGGCATGGGGATGTCCTGCGGGAGGGCGGCGTGACGGGCCATCAGCCTACACCGCCACCTCGCCAAATCACGCGACCAATAATCGGCATGCCATGAATCGAGTCCTCAGACGCCAGTTCGTCCGGATTTGCGGCCTTATCTGAGCTGTCACTCCTAATAACCCAGGCCCCGGAAAGCTGCTGGATCAATCGCTTGATGCTGTTTCCGCCGTCTGGGCGCCGAATGACATACACCTGCTTATCTCTGGGCTCGGTCTTCGATGTGTCGAACAGCACCACGTCACCCTCGAAAATGTAGGGCTCCATGCTGTCGCCATCCGCATACATGACGTACAGGTTCTCTGGCTTTGCATTCATGCGCTTCAACCAATCCCGCTTGAACACCAGGCCTTCGGTCAGCTGGACGTGTTCATTTAGATAGCCGTCTCCGCAGGCGCCCCTGGCTCTGAACTGGGGAATCAACGCGTAATCCTTTTCGCTTGGCGAGCTGAACTCGCGAGGCTCTCGCTCTACAGCCTGAGCAATTTTTTCCATTTCCTCAGCCAAGCGCTCGCTGAACTCAGAGACGTCAACCTGAAGGATTTTTGCAAAAGAGGCGGCCACAGACGCATTCAATGGATTTACACCATTGAGGTAGTGACTGACGGAGCTCTGGTTCATTTCTAGCGCGTGAGCCAGCTTTTCCTGAGTCAATCCGAGTTCGGATTTCTTTGAGTTAAAGATCGCCTTCAATCGAAGGCATTCGTCTTTTTTGTCTTGCGGTAGGGGCTTCTTGCTCATGCCGCGATCTTATTCCCATCGGTAATATTCAAACAAATGCCAATGGCATTGCATATCGCAAATGCCAAAGGTAATATTCTGTCTATGAGCAACCATGGAGAAGAGCCATGAGCAGAGTCCACATCAAAGAGTTCGCGAGAGAGCGAGGCCAGACGAAGGCGGCAGAGATGCTCGGCCTCACCCAGGGCGCCTTGAACAAAGCGCTGCGCGTAGGCCGTGACATTTATGTCACTGAGACCGCTGACGGCTCCGTCGTTGCGGAGGAGGTTCGCCCCTTCCCCAGCCAGGCCCAATTTAAGAAATCCGCCTAACCCAGCCCCATCACACCGCCCCCCGGAAGTGAACCAATGGCCTACGACAACAAGACGCATCGCAACACCCACCAACTGAAGTCGCGCCTGAATGACGACGCCTACGCCGATCTTAAGGCGGAAGCGCTGTCGCGTGAGATTCAGCCGGGCGCCTTGGTTCGCGACCTCACTTTGGCGGCTCTGCGGTTCAAAGAGGATTACGGCTACTTCCCACTGATCGACGACAACGAGCTGGACGGCTTTCCGGCACTCGCCGAACTGGCTCTCGAACTGAAGGTTCAACCCGCTGTACTCGCGCACGACCTTATCCGTGCAGCCCTGCAAGCAAGACGAGAGCAGGACGCCATTACCCAGGTCAACGACAAGCAACTCAGCGCCTGACTAGGCCATGGAGGGAGCAATGCCTGCAAAACCGGAAGTAGGGCAGTACACGCAGGACGAGAAAGACCAGCTTGAGCAGTGGGCTGGCGAAGTCGGGATTGGCATGGATCAGCTTGCTGACCGGATTCTTCAGATGGCAGATCGCGTGGTCGGGGTTGAGCGTCGCAGCGCTGCACGCCTTGCAGCAGATAACGCCATTTTGCGAAGCCGTCTCGCCGCGCAATGCGCCCAGGGGGCGCAGGCGGAAAACGTGGTTTCGATTTTCCCGGCCAGGTGATTGTCCGGCCCCTAATTAGGTGCCGCGACAGCAGAGATTGAAACAGGCGGGGCTGGCACCTAATTCGGTGCCACAGAGAAGAAAGGGTCATAGGTTCATCCGTGATCAGTTGATGAACGAATGATCGCCTTGTTGGCATAACGCCACCACGGAAAAAGCGACGAGGTTTTTCGGATGGAAGATTTTTTGAGGGCGTGCCACGACGTGGTGCTGGAAAACCATCCCAAGTCACTTGGGCCAAAGATGTCGCTTACACACGGCAGTCTGCTGCAGCGTGCTAACCATGAAAATGGTGATCACCATCTCACCATTGAACACTTGTTCGGACTACTGCTGCATACCGGTGACATCCGACCGTTGACCGCGCTCGCTAACCAATTCGGTTTCGACCTTCTGCCGCGAGAGCGTCCGGCTGCAAAACCGCTCATGACCGCGCTGTGCCACTTGACCGCCGAGTGCGGCGACGTAGGCCGACTGATTTTCGACGCTACTGCGGACAACCACATCAGCCAGCACGAAAAAGCCCAGGGCGAGAAAGCAATTCTTGAAGCGATTGACGCGCTGCAGATCCTGCGCGAATCGCTGAAGGCGGCCTGATATGAAAAGCAAAAGCGGCACCTCCCGAAAAAAAGAACTACTTCGTTCCGATGAGAAGAGCCGCAAGGCGTTCTACGTCGCAATGCTCAATCTTGGTTCGGTGATACCCGAATGTGATTCAGGGCCTTCACGTAATTCTCGAGGCCATTAATGACTTCATCAGGAACAGGCAGATACGACAGCGTCGATCTTGCCGTAGCGATCTCAACGTCGAACTCCCGGATAGCGTCCGTGCGTACTTCTGCTGGCAGCGACCTGAGCATCCCCAACAGTAACGCTTGGGTAGCAATGATCTCGCCCTTCTGTTCATTGAGCTTGGCAATGATTTTGTCGGTTACATCAGTCATGTCCGGCCTCCGAGGCCTTTTCGTGTGGAAGCAAAAAGCTACCACGGATGCGCCGGACACCCATAACGCCTGAATCGCAGGCACAAAAAAACCGACGTTCGAGGTCGGCTTTTTCAACAGCGGCAAAACTTTGTGGAGATGATTATGCACAACCAGATCACCCCCGGCAATACCCGCCATGTCGCGACACTTTTAAGGCAGTCGCAAAACGTGTCGCGACACATTATGTCTTCCCGCGAGATTGCCGAACTGACTGGCAAGCAGCACAAGCACGTTAAAGTTGACGTGGAGAAAATGCTGACAGACCTCCAGGAAGATGCGCCGAGTTTTCGGCGCATCTATTTGGACAGCATGAATCGCGAGCAGACCGAGTATTTGCTTGACCGTGAGCACACCGATTGCCTGCTGACCGGATACAACGCACGGCTTCGGATGGCAGTGGTCCGCCGCTGGCGCGAACTCGAGCAAGACGTCGGCGCGGTCATAATTCCGACAACCCTGCCTGAAGCTCTCCGTCTTGCTGCCGACCAGGCCGAAGAAAACCTTCGGCTGATCGGCATGATTGAGCTTCAGGCGCCGAAAGTTTCAGCTATCAAGCGGTTGGCAGCAGCTGGTGGGGCGATATGCATAACCGACGCCGCGAAGCACCTGCAAATCAAGCCTTCGATGCTCTTCGCCTGGCTGGAACAGCACCGCTGGATTTTCCGCCGCCAAGGGTCTGGGCGGTGGACTGCCTACCAGCCACGCATTACGTCCGGCTACCTGATCCACAAAGTGACTTCCCTCAAGGCTGATCCTCAAACCGGTGTTGAACGCGCCGCCTTCGATCCGTTGGTCACGCCTAAAGGTCTTGCCCATTTGGCTGAAATCAATATCGGAGCCTCGTTGTGAGCGTCCAAGCAATGTCATGGGCGCTCTCTCTGCCCACCCAATCTCTGAAAGACTCGAGCGCGCGTCACGTGCTGCTGTGCTTGGCCAACTACGCCGGATCGAACGGTGCTGGTGCCTTTCCATCTGCTTCGACCCTGGCTCAAGACACTGGCCTGTCCGAGCGCACCGTCCGTTACAAGCTGGATGACCTGGAGAAGTCCGGACTGATCCAGAAAGGCAATCAGGCTATCGCCGCCGTGCACATCGACCGTCATGACCGCCGCCCAGTCGTTTACGACCTTCAACTATCGCGGGGTGCAAATCCTGCACCCCGTACAAAACGGGGTGCAGATGACGCCACGGGGTGCAACTCACAACAGAACGGGGTGCAGCCTGGAACAGAACGGGGTGCAGCGGCTGCACCCAATACATCAATTAACCATCAAGGAACCGAACAGCAGCAGCGGCAGCCGATTGCCGACGTCATTGCTGAACAGGACCAGGCGGCCGTCGATGCCCTGGATGACCGCCAACGCTTCTCCATGTTCGCTGCCTGGGAGCCGAATCCTAAGTCGCTGTCCGATCAGCTCGCCATTGCCCGCCTGCCAGCCGAAGCCATCACCGAGCAATTGCTGGAAACATTCCTCGGGTTCTACGTCGCCCGTCCTGCTTCGGTTCAGAGCGCCGCAGGCTGGTGCTTCGAACTGGTCAAGTGGGCAAAGCGAGACAAGACCAGAAATGCGGGTGCCGCAGCACAGACGGATGAATTCGATGACGAAAACACCGAATGGATGAAGGGGGTTTCGAAATGAAAACGGTTTCCACGGTAGCGGCCCAGACCATGACCAAAGTTCGCCAAGGCGAGTTCATCGAGTCGGACACCGAGCTCTTGGTCCAGGCGCAGAAAGACCAAGCCCACGAAACGGGCAAGGTGATCAATCAACTGTTCCGCCAACTGCGCTCGATCCGGACGGCGTGGCGTCAGGCCTGGCCAGACGCCAAGGCCTACAAGGAATCGAAAGCGACCTGGCTGCAGGCGTTCATCGAGAATGGTATTTGCACCCAGGAGCAGATCGATATCGGCCTGATCCGCTGCCGCGCCGAGCCATCCGACTTCATCCCGAGCGTCGGGAAGTTCATTCAGGGCTGCGTGCCAACTCCGGAAATGCTAAATCCACCGTTACCGAGCGTCGAGGCGGCTTACAAGCAGGCCATGCGCAACTGCCACCCGGCAATGCATAGCGTTGCGAAGTGGTTCCATCCCGCCGTCTACCACGCAACCGCCGCCGCCGGGTTCAACAGCCTGCCATTGCTCAGCCGCGAGCTTGGCCTGATCAGCTTCGAGAAGCGGTATTTGGAGCAGGTCCGCAAGGTCTGGATGGGCGAGCAGATCGGCCCTGTGCCGGCCGCCGAGCTGGCACCTCCACCAGTTCAACGAACCCCCGATATCGGTAACAAAGCTTTGGCCGAACTACGCGCCCGTCGCGCAGGAGCATACGCATGAGTGCATTGAACACCCAGGTCGCTGGCGGCCATTACAAATCGCTGAAGATTCAGCCGATTGAGTACATCCACGCGAACGGCATTCCATTCGCTGAAGGCAGCGTTATCAAGTACGTGACGCGGTGGCGTGACAAGGGTGGCATAGCCGATCTGGAGAAGGCGAAGCACTTCCTTGAGCTGCTCATCGAGCTCGAGCAAAAGGCGAAGGGTCTGGAATGAAGGTGACCTCTAAGAAACTACGCGCTTCGGCCAACGGCCAGGAATGCACCGTTCGCCTGCCGGGCACCTGCAACTTCAACCCGGCCACCACCGTGCTCGCGCACTTGCCGTGCGGGCAGAAGGGCATGGGCATGAAGGGCTTCGACACTGTCGCCGTGTACGCATGCAGCGCCTGCCATGACGTCATTGACGGCCGTGGCACTGGCGATGTGGATTGGCAGGACATGCCCCGCGCGATCGCCGAAACACACGAGGCCTTGATCCGGGCCGGAATACTCACAGTGAAAGGAGCTGCAGCATGATTCACCCAATGTCTTTTCTACTACTGCTGGTCCTTGCCTGCTGGGTGCTCCGTGAGCTGTGCGGTTTGATTGATCGCCGGCAGCGCCGGGCGCGGGGTGACCGCCGATGAAAGCCTTCACCCCAAAGCTGTTCAAGCAAACGGCGCCTCGCGCGAAGTCAATCGACCGCGAGGGCCAGGAGCAGGCCGCGCTGCTGTCCGAGATCGAACTGCGCTATCCGCAGGTGTTTGAGCTGATCTACCACGTCCCGAACGGTGGTCACCGGCACAAGCTGGTGGCGATGAAGTTGAAACAGCAGGGGGTAAAGGCCGGTATTCCTGACCTGGTGCTGCCGATGGCCCGCGGCGGGTTCTTCGGTCTCTACATCGAATTCAAAGCCACTGTTGATCCAGCAGCGGTATCGCCGAGCCAAGCCGGCTGCATCCGACGCCTGAACGACCAGGGCTATCTCGCTGTGGTCTGCCGTGGGCACTTCGACGCGATGGAGCAGATCCGCGCCTACCTTCGGCTCGCTCCTACAGTGGTGGCCGCATGACTACCGTCGCAGTTTCAATCTCAGAGCCGGAAATCCGCAAGCACGCCGCTGACCCGGATGTGACCACGTTGCGCGACCCACGACACCCTGGTCTGTACATGCGATTCGCGCAGAACCGCCAGCGCGGCACTTGGTATCTGGTCCATCGGAAGAAGTGGGAGCGTATCGCTGGTTATCCCGACCTGAATGCCAAAGCTTTGCTCGGCGTGCTTCCGCAGATCCGGGCGCGCATTGCCGCTGACCCTGCCGCATCCGCCGTCGAGGGCACTCTGAACACGGTTGGCGAGTTGCTGAGGTGGTTTGCCGAACGCCAATCCCGCGACCGCAGTTTGTCATCGAAGCGTCGGAAGACGGCCAAGTCGGCCATTGCCTGCCATCTCCTGCCTCGCCTGATGGATATGCCTGTTGGTTCGGTGACGCGCGCCAGCCTGGATCAGGCCGTCATGTGGCCGTTGCAGGAGATACTGAGCCTGTCCTACGTTCGCCTGATGTGGGGCGTGCTGGTCGTGGCCTTCCTGCAGGCGTTCAAGCTGAAGATGATCGCGACCAACCCGATTGCAGGGTTCAAGTTCACGGACTTCACCAAGGCGAAGATCCAGCCCAAAACATCCCGGCTGCGCGCCGTCCAGATCGAGGCAATCCTTCAGCAGCTGGACACCGGCTTCGACGAAGCCCCGGCCGACTGCATGCTGGCCCTGATGATGCTTTGCCATGGCACTCGGGTTGGTGAAACTCGACAGGCCCGCTGGGCCCATCTCACCCTTGGTGAAATGGGCGAGTGGTTCATTCCGGCCGAGAACACCAAGACCCGCTGCGAACACACGTTGCCGGTGACGGCGCAGGTCGGGGCGCTACTGAAGCGTTACCGGGAGTGGCAGTCCAGCCGTGGCTACACCGGTGCATACCTCTTCCCGTCGAAGAATGGCCGCTGCATGACAGAAGGGCAGGCGTGCGCCGTGTTTGCCGCCCTGGGTCAGGGCGAGTGGACCAGCCACGACCTTCGCAAAGTTGCCCGTACAGCTTGGACAGACCTTGGCGTGGATTTCCTCATCGGCGAGATGCTGGTGAACCACACGCTGAGTCGGAACGTGCAGACCTACATCCATACGTCGGCCGCAGTGCTCAAGCGTGTGGCGCTGGAGAAGTGGCACGACTGGTTAGATGGTAAGGGCTTCTTCTTTATCCATGGGTGGATGGGTGGAAGAAATGGAAATTCGCACAATGCCGCTGAGGCCTTGAGTGGCGCGGCCTCCAGCCCCATCAAGAATCCGTAAAAGGCGAGGTTTAAAAATGATGAAAAAGCACCATGGGCCTGCCTTTGTGCGTTGTTTGATCCCGATGACCGAGTGCCCGTCATGCCATGGCGCCGGCTTGATCCAAGGCGTCTTCCATCAACTCGAATGCATCGGCTGTCACTCGTCCGGGTTCGTCCATGCCGAGACGCTGGAGCCGCTGCTCATCGAAGACTTGGTGATTCAGCTTGGGTTGGGGATGCGCCGCGCAACTAAACAGCTGAGCAGCTCGCGCAACGAAGGTGGAGCCCAAGTCCAGTACGAACAGAACAATCGCCGCGGTGCCGGCGGATCGAATTTTACCGGCGACTGATCGCCGTTCTTTATTTGTTGGGGGAGAGTCACTATGAAACTGATCGGAGCACGCCAAGCCTGGACCGACTCGCAGCATGAGTCCAATGCCTCAATATCTGCAGTGGCCATCGACTCAGCCAAGTCCGCCACGATCGCCAGGAAAGCCAGGGCTCGCCAGCATGAGGTGGTGTTCGCTGCTATGGGTGAGGATAAAGAAGCTCGCATCAAGGTCGCCCGCCAGAAGATCAGCTTTAGCGAAACCCGCCGGACACCGATTGGTCGGTCAACGGCCCGCGCTGCGCACCTTGCAATGATGGGAAAAATCCAGCGCGCCATCGGCACTTTACCGTTCCAGGTGCAGCAGTTCGGCCACTTCCTATATCACCCATGCTTGACCATGCAGCATGTAATGAATGCTGTGCTGCTGATTACGGCCAAGACGCAGTTGGCGGATCTGTCTTCGGCTAAACGTGTGAAGGCGCAGTACCTGGTGACGATCGCATTGCAGTCGTACAAAGCGGAGGTTACAGGTGCGCCGGAGTGGGGGCCGGCCCGGATAGCTGCTGAAATGCAGGTGTTTTTCGGTGTGACGATTGAACCAAAACACTGGAATCGCGACTGGTTGGGCCTGTGGGAGGCCCTGAAGGACGTGATCAAAGCAGTAGATTTAGAGGCGCAGTCGCCTGTATGGCAGGTAATACACTCGGAAAAAGAAGAATCAGCAGCGTAATCTGTTGACATGGTGGGGAATAACAGTTAATTTTCTCATAGTGCGCAACTTACCTCCAACGCACACCTTCTTCAGAACCCGGCCATTCAGCCGGGTTTTTTCGTTTTCGGCTCCACCACACCCATTGCTCCGAGCTGGGAGTGCTGTTGGAGCCGAACTTATTACGCTCCCCGCGAGGGAGGACAGCCGGATGTCCAAGATGCCTGAGAAAAATCCCGACTTTTGGGCGCAGGTCTGGCTCGTCCTCAGCACCCCGCTCTGGCAGGGCGCGATCATGGCCTTCACCGTCTCGCTGTTGCGCGTGCTGTATGAGGGGAAAGAAGCCAACAAGTGGCGCGTGATGCTTGAGGCGATGATCTGCGGTTCATTAAGCCTTTCTGCCAGCAGCGTCATCGAATGGATGGCTTGGCCCTCCAGTCTGTCAGTTGCGGCAGGAGGCACTATCGGATTCATCGGTGTGACCGCGATTCGTGAACTGATTATCAAGTTCCTCGGACGCAAGGCGGACACAACATGAAGGCGATAGCTGCAGCATTCATCATTGCTCTGGTTGGCATCTTGCTCGTCGGCATTCAGCAGTACCGCGTTATCGCACTGCGTAGCGAGATGCAGATCGAGACCAAGAGCAAGGACGACGCGATCAAGGCCAACACTGAGAGCCAGGCGACGATCACCACGTTGCGAGCGGAAGTCCAGCGCAACGCTGACTACCAGCGCGATCTTACCAAGCGGCTCCAGGCCAGCCAGGCCAAAGCCAGAAAGGCGGAGAAGAACTTTGAAGACCTCAAGCGCAGCAGTCCGGCTGTTCGTGATTGGGCTGCTCAGCCTCTTCCTGACGGCCTGCGCGGGAAAGCCGCCACTGGTAACAACCACAACGGCGGTACGGGTAGAGCCCCCGGAGCTGATCCCGTGCGAGCGCGTTGATGAAGGCGCCTATGACCTGCGCCTCAATGGCGATGTGTGGCAGCTCAAAGATCAGGCCATCAATCTACTCGACACGTGTGCCGACCAGGTGGACGCGCAGATCAAGCGCAGTCAGAGCAGGTAACGCCGCCACCATCGACCGGAGTTGATTATGTCTCGATTAAAAACTCTTCCGGCCCGTATGCAAACGCCTGAAGGCAGGCCGTTCGCCAGTCCTGTTGCGCCGGATGTGGCGGATGGTTGGGGCTCGGGTCGTGGTGGTCGACCCTGGCGTCGCAAGCGTGCCGCGATCCTCGTGCGTGATGAGTACACCTGTAAAGCCTGCGGTGTCATCACGTTGCAGCTCGAGGTGGACCACATCGTCAATCGTGCCCGTGGTGGTTCAGACGATGAAGACAACCTCCAGGCGCTCTGCATCCCTTGCCACAAGACAAAGACTGCCGCCGAGTCGGCCGAAGGTGCGGGGAGGGCGTGATGCTCAGCGATTCCGTCGCGCAAATGCGAATCGGTATTGATTGACGTCTGTTGCACGCCAGTACCCCGGGGCGGGTCGAAACCGTGGAAGGTTTTGCATAGGACACCGCCCCCGACCGCACGGACAGATTTTTTCCCCCACACAGGTTTTTTGTTAATGGCGTTAACAACCAAGCAGCGTGCTTTTGTCGACGCTGTGAGGGGAGGTGCGTCTAATAAAGATGCAGCGATCGCCGCAGGATACGCGGCCTCCAGCGCTTCGGTAGCCGGTTCAAGGTTGGCGAAACACCCGAATGTCATCGCTGCGTTGGCATCTTCGCCCATTAACAAAAATGTTAATGGGGTGGCTCGAGGTGCTAGCGCGAATTTGCCACCTCTGGATCGTGACGAGCCTGGTGACGAATCCGCTTTCGACTTTTCCAAAGCGATGAAATTCACCGATCCCAAAGCATTTTTGATCGCAACCATGAATGACTACGACGCCGACGCAAAGCTTCGGGTGGATGCTGCCAAGGCGCTGATGCCGTTCATTCATCCGCGTAAAGGCGAGGGCGGGAAGAAGGAAGAGAAGGAAGACGCAGCTAAGAAAGCCGGCAAAGGAAAATTTGGAGCAGCGCCTCCACCCCCTACACATTTGCGATCGGTGAAATAAGTGAACGAACCCACCTGGGACACTGCGTGCCCAGACTGGGAATCGCGAATCATCAACCGGCAATCGTTGGTGCCCTTCCCGCCGTTGTTTCCGAACGAAGCTGCTGCGTGCATGCAGGTCTTGAATGACCTGCGGATTGTCGACGCACCTGGTAGCCCGCTGATTGGCGAATCCTGTGCACCATGGATCAGTGATCTGGCCGGCGCGATTTTCGGCGCTTACAACTCCGATACCGGAGAACGGCTGATCCAGGAGTTCTTTCTCCTCATCAGTAAGAAGAACGCAAAAAGTACCATTGCCGCGGCGATCATGCTGACCGTGCTGATACGTAACTGGCGCCAGTCAGCCGAGTTCATCATCTTGGCGCCGACGATCGAGGTCGCGAACAACGCGTACGCGCCGGCACGCGATATGGTCAAACACGACGAAGAGCTCTCGGCCCTCCTGCATGTGCAGGATCACGTGCGAACCATTACGCATCGCGAGTCCGGCGCCACTTTGAAGGTAGTCGCAGCGGATCAGAACACAGTCGGTGGCAAGAAGGCGGCGGTCGTCCTGGTCGACGAATTGCACCTGTTCGGCAAAAACCCGCACGCAGCCAACATGCTGCGCGAAGCCACCGGCGGGCTAGCGTCTCGTCCCGAAGGTTTCGTCATCTACCTGACGACGCAGTCCGACCAGCCACCTGCGGGTGTGTTTCGGGAAAAGCTGCAATACGCTAGGGGCGTTCGTGACGGCACAATCATCGATCCTAATTTCCTGCCGGTGATTTACGAGTTTCCCCAGAAAATCCTCAATGCCGATGATCACCGGAAGCCAGAGAACTTCTACATCACCAACCCGAACATGGGGTACTCAGTCAGCGAGAAATTCCTGATTCGAGAAATGAAAAAAGCGGAGGAGGCGGGCGAGGCTGAGGTGCTTGGCTTTATGTCAAAGCATCTCAACGTCGAGATTGGACTCGCATTGCGCTCGGATCGTTGGGCCGGTGCCGATTACTGGGTCGCTGCAGCAGAGAAGAAACTCACTCTCGATGATCTGATTACCCGATGCGACGTTATCGACATTGGGATCGACGGCGGTGGTCTGGACGACTTGCTGGGTTTTGCCGCCGTTGGGCGCGACAAACGAACCCGTGACTGGTTGGTGTGGACCCATGCCTGGGCACATCCCTCCGTGCTCGAGCGAAGAAAGGCAGAAGCTCCGCGCTTCCATGATTTTGAAAAAGACGGCGACCTGACCTTGTCGAAGCGAATTGGCGATGACGTGCTTGAGGTAGCCGACTTGGTTGAGCAGGTTGAAGCGTCGGGTTTGCTGGACAAAGTCGGTGTCGATCCAGTCGGAATTGGCGCGATTTACGACGCGATGATCGAGCGCGAGATCCCACCAGAAAAAATTGTGGCCATTAGCCAAGGCTGGAAGCTGGGCGGGGCAATCAAGACCGCCGAACGCAAGTTGGCTGAAGGCGGTATGAAGCACGGCGGACAACCCATGATGGCCTGGTGCGTCAGCAACGCGAAAGTCGAGCCGCGCGCGAACTCCATCCTGATCACCAAGCAAGCCAGCGGCTCGGCCAAGATCGATCCCTTGATGGCCCTATTCAACGCAGTGACCCTGATTTCTCTTAACCCTGAAGGCCGGGGTAATGATGACTTCATGGCTGCCATTCGGAATCCGATCATCGTATGAAACCATTACACGTCTTCGTATTGACCGCTTTGTGCGGCTTCGGTCTAGCGGTTGCAGCCGTCTACATTCTGGCAGGCCTTGGCTGGTCTTTGCTGGCCGGCGCCGGCGCGTTGTTTCTCATCGCGGGCTTTGTGCGTAGGGGGCTGACCGGTGAATAGATCCTTATCGGCCGTAATCGGCCGTGCAGCCCGAAAGCCCAGTGCTTCCGTGGGAGAGTGGTTTGGAAAATCGATAAAACTGAGCGACGGCGGATTCTGGGGGCAGTTCCTGGGTGGTCAGTCCAGTTCCGGAAAAACGGTGAACGTCGATAACGCCATGAAACTGTCGGCGGTCTGGTCCTGCGTGCGAATCATCTCTACCTCGGTGGCAGGATTGCCCCTTGGCGTTTACCGACGAGAGTTGGACGGCGGCAGGAGCGATGCGCGTGATTTTCCAATCTACGACGTCATCCACACCAGTCCCAACGAAGACATGACCGCCTTTCAGTTCTGGCAGGCGATGGTCTCTGCCATGTTGCTGCGTGGCAATGCTTTCGCCGAGATCATGCGTATTGGAGGGCGGATCGTTGCATTGGATTTCCTCTTGCCATCAAGGGTCGACCTCGAGGTTGATGCTGATGGCCGTGTGGAGTATTGGTTTCGTCCGAGAAAAGGCGCCAGACGTAAAATCGAGCGCGAAAACATGCTGCACATCCCGGCCTTCAGTCTGGATGGTCGAGTTGGGCTATCAGCCATCCGCTACGGTGCGGATGTGTTCGGCGCTGCGATGTCGGCAGATGACGCTGCTAACGGCACCTTCAAAAACGGTCTTCTACCTGCGGTGGCTTTCAAGGTCGACCGGGTACTCAAGCCCGAGCAGCGCGAGGAGTTCCGTGACTACGTGAAGCAAGTGTCGGGTGCGCTGAACGCCGGGCGCTCGCCTGTGCTGGAGCAGGGTATTACCCCAGAGTCGATAGGGATTAACCCGGTCGACGCTCAATTGTTGGAGTCCAGGGGTTACAGCATTGAGGAGGTCTGTCGCTGGTTTGGGGTTCCTCCTTGGATGGTCGGCAAAACCGATGCCGGTAGCAACTGGGGCACGGGCCTCGAGCAGCAAATGATCGCTTTCCTCACCTTCAGCATCAGCTCGATCACCAATCAGATACAGCAGTGTGTGAACAAGCGTCTTTTGACTGCGGTTGAGCGCCGCACTTTTTACGCGGAGTACTCCCTGGAAGCGTTTCTCAAAGCGGACAGTGCGGCCCGGGCTGCGCTGTACAGCACCATGGTGCAGAACGGTATCTATACCCGGGACGATTGCCGCGTTAAAGAGAACCTTCCCCGCAAGGGTGGCAACGCTGCCGTGCTCACCGTACAAACCAATCTCACCCCGATTGATCAATTGGGGCAAACAACCGACGGGCAGGCTGCGCAGGCTGCGTTGAAAAACTGGCTCGGCCAGAAACAGGAGTAAGCAATGGCGCTGAATATCAAAGCCAGCGGCTTCCGCTGTGAGCTGAGCCCTCGTGCGCTCGAGATGTGGAATCCGGATATCCGCGCTGCCATGGAAACCGGAACGGACACCATCACCATGTACGGGATCATCGGTGAGGATTGGTGGGGCGAGGGCGTGACAGTTAAGCGGGTGGACGCGGCACTACGTGCCATCGGCGACAAGCCCGTTACCGTGTACATCAACTCGCCCGGTGGGGACATGTTTGAAGGTATCGCGATCTACAACCGTTTGCGGGAACACTCTCAAGAGGTCACCACTAAGGTTTTGGGCCTGGCCGCCTCGGCGGCGTCAGTTATTGCGATGGCCGGCGAAAAGCGTGAGGTGGCCAAAACAGCCTTCCTGATGATCCACAACTGCTGGACCTATTTTGCCGGGAATCGACACGCAATCCGTGAGCTGGCCGACACAATGGAAGAGTTCGACCGCGCGATGATCGGCCTGTATGCGGACACGAGCGGTCAGGATGAGAAAACCGTTGAAGCGATGCTGGACGCTGAAACCTACATGGGCGGCGCCACTGCCATGGACAAAGGTTTCGCAACCGGGCTTATTTCCGCCGATGAGGTGAAGGAAGCCGCCGATCAGGAGCAGAGCCAAGCGCATTCTGCCCGCCGTCTGGATGCGGCCCTCGCAAAGTCAGGCATGCCCCGCACTGAAAGACGCAAACTGCTTTCCGAAATCAAGACCGGTACGCCTAGCGCTGCCGGCGGCGACACGCCTCGCGCTGTCGTGCCGGGTATGCCTTGCGCTGCCCTTGATGTATCCGCGTTTGAAGAAACCGCAACCCAGGCGTCTGCATTACGGAACCTCATTCCCATTCGCTAGACGACTGAATTAGCAACCCGATCAGTAACCGCCCAAGTGGCGGTTTTTTCATTTCTGAAGGAAGCAAAACCATGCCAGTAGATCTTTCCCAAATCGAAGCTTCTCAAAAGCAAACCCAGGCCGATCTGAAAGCCGTTGGCGATCAGATCAAAACCTATGCCGAGCGCACCGAGAAGGAAATCAAGGCCTCCGGTGAAATGCAGGCTGAAACCCGCGGCAAGGTGGACGAGCTCCTGCTCAAGCAAGGCGAGCTGCAGGCCCGGGTACAGGAGGCCGAACAGAAGCTGGTCAATGCCGGCAAGCAGCATGATCCAGAAATTCAGCAATCGGCCGGTCAGTTGGTGTCGGCCAAGATGCAGGAAGAGGGGGTTAGCAGCTCGTTCCGTGGATCTCGCCGGGTCGAGGTCCCTCGTGCAGCGCTGACCTCTGCCCCTGCATCGGGTGGCGCACTGGTACCCGCTGAACGCCTGGGTGTGATTCTCGCACCGCAGCGTCGACTGACCATTCGCGATTTGGTTGCCCCCGGCACCACAGGTTCCAACGCGGTGGAATACGTTCGCGAGACGGGCTTTACCAACAATGCCGCGATTGTTGGTGAGGGCCTGGCCAAGCCTTACAGTGAACTGACCTTCGGCTTGGAAAACGCCAACGTTCGCACGATCGCGCACCTGTTCAAAGGTAGCCGCCAGATCCTCGATGATGCTGCCGCTTTGCAAAGCTACATCGATGCCCGGGCGCGTTACGGGTTGCTGCTCGCTGAAGAAGCGCAGCTGCTTTACGGCAACGGAACCGGGAACAACCTGCACGGCATCATCCCGCAGGCTCAAGCATATGTTTTGCCGGCCGGCATCATCGTCGAAGCAGAGCAACGCATCGATCGCATTCGACTGGCGTTGCTCCAGGCAACGCTGGCTGAATTTCCATCCACTGGCATCGTGCTTAACCCGATTGACTGGGCCGCGATCGAACTGCTCAAAGACGGCGAAAATCGTTACATCATCGGCAAGCCACAAGAGGGCACTTCGCCGCGGCTTTGGAATCTGCCCGTGGTTGAAACACAGGCGATTGTCCAAAACCAATTCCTCACGGGTGCATTCAGCCTCGCTGCGCAAATCTTTGATCGCATGGGCATTGAAGTGCTCGTCTCGACCGAGAACGACAAAGATTTCGAGAACAACATGGTCACAATCCGCGCTGAGGAGCGCCTGGCGTTTGCGGTGTATCGACCAGAAGCATTCGTCACTGGCCCTTTGATTGCCGCGCCTTAATTCTCACGACTTCATGTAGAGCCGCCTAAAAGCGGCTCTTATTTTTTTGGAGACACAAAAATGGCTCGCGTGACTCAAGCAAAAACAGCATCAACGCCCGTCGCCGATGGCACTAGTGGTCCCGATGGAATGGGCAGCACTACTTCTTCCGAACTCGATCAGGACGCGACGAGCGTTGATGGGCCAACGCTCAGCTCTCCAGCATCAGAGGCTGACACTGACGACAGTCCCGGCAATCGGATGGTTATCTATCCAATTCGAAGTTACCTGGATGGCAAAGAAATTCGTCAGGCTGGTGGTGCAGGGTATGACTCACCTAAACACGAAGCGCTTTTGCTTATTGCAAAGGGGCTGGCGACTGAGACCGACCCAAAGGCTTGATATGAACGCAATCTCGACAGAGGAAGCGATGCAGCACCTGCGGGCTGAGGACGACGATCGTGACAGTGTCGAGCTGCTCTTGGCCGCGGCCGAAGACAGCGCAGCGCAGTTTCTAAACCGGCGATTTTATGCTGATGAAGTTTCGCTCGCTGCTGCATTGGCGGATGGCTCCGCTGGCAGCAAGCCGATAGTCATTAATCCTTCCATTCGCGCCGCCTGCCTGCTGATCGCGGGCAGTCTCTACGCGAATCGGGAGGATGTGGTCGTCGGGACAATTTCTTCTGAATTGCCCATGGGCTCCCGCTCGTTGTTGACGCCATATCGCGTTGGCTGGGGGGTTTAATGAGAGCCGGATCATTGCGTCATCGTTGCATCATGCAGAGGCCAGTGCGCGTTAAAAACCCATCGGCCGGCTTCGACGTCACCTGGTCGGACATTGGCAAAACATGGGCTGATATTTCTCTGCCCACCGGGCGCATCGCGCCTATAGCAGAACAGCTGAAGGCGGTCGTCTCAGCTGAAATTCGCATTCGGCCTCGCGCTGATGTGATCGCTGGCATGCGTCTAGTGCATGTAGCCAACGGGCTCAGCGTGACCTATCTCATCGAAGCAGTTTTGCCCGACAACGCACGGTCGATGTTTCGACTGCTTTGTTCAAACGTCCCTAATTCATAGAGGTGAGCAATGAAAGTAATCGCATTAGGCAACCTGTCGGGTGCCATTGGCGAAAAAGCCAAAGGTGAGGAATTCACCGTCGACGCCAAGACAGGCACCGACCTGGTCAAACACGGTCTTGTTCGTGAAGTCGTGGAGTTGCCTGGAACGAAAAAGACCGAGGCGGTCAAGGAGTAAGCCATGGCTCGCCGCTCGCGCATGTCTGGCGACTTTAAGTTGCGGCGGACGCTGCGCAACATTCACCAGACCATGGATAACGAGTTGGTCCCAGTGATGCAGGAGTCTGCGGACCAGATTTTGGCAACCATGCGGCAGTTGGTACCGAGGGACACCGGGGCCGCTGCAGGTGCTCTAAAGACGTTCGTTTCCAAAAGCGGCTTGGATGCACAAATCGGTATTCGCGGTAAAAGGGACATGCGCCGGTTCTTCTATTTACGCTTTCTCGAGTACGGTACCAAGGGTTACAACGGTGCGCTTTATCGACGTGCTGATGCCAACGCAGTGGGTGGAGAACACACCAATAACCGGGACAAGTCGCAACTGAAAAGGCGGCGCAATGCCCTGAACGAGCGGCCTACGAAGAATAAAAGTGATGGTGGCCACTTCTACGGTAACTATCCTGATATCCCGGCTCGACCTGCGCATCCATGGCTTCGACCAGCGATGGCCGTAAATCGGGAGTTCGTTCTGGCCAATATCCGCGCCGCTGTGGCCAGGACTTTGAGCAAAGCAAGCAAGGGAATTACCGATGGCTGATCCGTCTCTTGCACTTCAAGAAGCGTTGGTGGCGCGACTGGAAGCCGAGGTCTCGTGTCCTGTTTACGACGGCGCGCCGATGGACACGCCGATGCCTTACATCTCGATTGATCGTGAAGTCTCGGTGAACGCCCGGCCCATCTCAGGCCGTAAGCGCGAGACTCGCATGCTCTATATGTCGGTTTGGTCTGATGCCCACGGCCAGGCTGAGGTGAAGCGCATCAACGGTGAGGTTGTTGCCGCCCTGGACGAACGCCGGCTGCCTCTTTCTGTAGGTCGCGCCGTATCCGTCCGGGTCGAACAAGCCGATGCCCAGCGCGATGCTGACGGCGTCACTTACCAGGGCTCAATCACGGTCCGCGTAATCACCACCCACTAAACCCTACACCCGGCCGCCCTGCGGCTTTATCCAATGCGCCTTTGGAGGACTCCCCATGGCCGATGACAACCTCAACACAGCCGCCGGCTGCCGATTCTCGATCGGCAGTAAGAACGGCGCAGACACCGAAGCGCTGTACAAAGCTGATACCTATGTCGAAGTGGGCGAGATCGAAGACCTCGGTGAGTTCGGTGACACCTTCAGCGCGGTGAACTTCACCTCCCTTCGCGACGGTCGAGTGCGCAAGTACAAGGGTACTGCGGATGCGGGCGACCTGACCCTGACCGTGGGCCTGGATAACGGCGACCTGGGCCAGGCCAAACTGAAAGTGGCGCACAAGGACCGCAGCAAAGGCGACTACAACATCAAGGTTACCCTGAATGACGGCGATCCTGATGCGACCCCGGCCGTTCTGCCGACCACCTTTTACATGCGCGGCAAGGTGATGAACAACACCGTCGCTCCCGGCGCCGCCGATAATGTGGTTCGCCGTAACGTCACCATCGGCATCAACTCCGACATTCTTGAAATCCTTCCAACGTAACTGGCGGGGCTTCGGCCCCAGCCTTTAAGGACTTGACCCATGAGTAAAACTCTTCACGGCACCATTGAGGTCACCGTGGGCGATGACGTTTACACGATGGTGCCTACCTTGGGCGCCGTTCGTGCAATCGAGGCGCAGTTCGGCGGACTGCGAGGGGCCTCTCAAGTAGTGAGCGCTCTGAGTGTTGATGGGTGCGCGCGCATAATTGCGGCGGGTGCAGGCTTGTCGGGCAAGGAGGGTGAAGCGCTTGCCGAACAAGTTTGGCAGTCCGGTGTGCTCGATGTGTCCGTCCAACTCAATGCTTACTTGGTCGCGCTCTATAACCCGCGAGGGAAAGAGTCGGGAAAGAACGAAGCGGGGAAGGAGTAAGCGCTGTCGAGGACGGTAGCTATGTTGATCGGTTGTATGCCGTGGCCACGGGCTGGCTGGGCTGGTCGCCTGAGGTAGCTTGGCGTACGCCGCTCCCTGAGTTGTTTCTGGCCATGGACGCCAGGATCGAATGGGCGCAGATGACGAATCCTTTTGGCGGAAAGCCGTCCGGATCGAAGGAAAAGCCGAAACCGTCGACCGTTGCAGAAAAGCTGCGGCAGGTTCTGACGGGGCGGCAGGCATAATTTAGCCTTTTTGCTGTCCCCGATGTGATGATAGATTGCCGCCATCTACAGGGAGGGTTGAAAGTGCTGAAAGTGATATGCGTGACGGTGTTGGCGTTCGTGATTTCGGGATGTGAGACCACTCAAGTGTCTGCGGATCGCGCAAAGCAAGTAGCTCAATCAGATGTTTACGCGTTCAGCCGTCAAAAAAATCCCGACGACGCGAGGATCGTGTTCACCCAGGATGCGGGTGCAATGAGCTGTTTTGGAGCGGGGATGTCTGTTTACCTTGATGGTCAACTTGCAGCAAAGACTAGTCATGGGGAAAGTGTGAAGCTCTATCACGCGCCGGGTCCGGCGCAGCTCAGTATCAAGAACAACGCCATGTGCGCTGGCGGTGACTTGAGCGGCCTGCTGCTGGAGCTCAAGCCGGGCCTCTCCTATCAGGTTCGAGGTTACCGGGGTATGTGGGACAAGCCTGAACCGCTGCTCACCACTCCTTCTCCTTTTAAATACACGAAGCAATAGTCTGAAGAGGGGTGGCAGTATTAGCTGCTGCCCTGAAGGCTCAACAAAAACAACTCGCTTCGGCGAGTTTTTTTACGCCCGGAGAAAGCAATGGCTGACACAGACGTTCAGGGAATGCTGGTCAGGATTGAGGCAACTACCGCACAACTGCGGCAGGAAATGGCTCGCGCTGACTCCAGTGTTGCCCAAGCATCGGGCAAAATTGATAAGAGCTTGGCAGGTATTGATGAGGCGTTCGATCGAGCCGGAGAAAGCGCGCAAGGAGCTGCCGGTTTCATCAAAGGCGCGCTGGCTGGGGCGATCGGAATTGCTTCAATCAGCAAGATCGTCGAGGCGGCGGACTCCTACGGTCAGATGTCTGATCGGATCGGCATGGCCACGAGCAGCGTGGGCGAATACGACCTGGTCCAGCAGCGGCTGCTCGAAACTGCCAAGCGCACTTACCGACCGCTGAGCGAAGCGCAAGAGTTGTACATCCGGACCTCGGACAGCCTGAAGTCGATGGGGTACGACACCGGCCAGGCCCTGGACGTGATGGACAGCTTCAGCTTTTTGCTGGTGACCAACTCCGCTTCAGCTGATAAGGCCAGCTCGGCGATCGATGCGTACTCCAAGGCGTTGCAAACCGGCAAAGTCGAAGCTGATGGATGGCAGTCGATTCTTGCAGCGATGCCGACGGTTGTGGACACCATCGCAAAATCCACCGGCAAAACAGCCGAGGAAATCCGAAGCCTCGGAGCGCAAGGCCAACTCGGTTTGGATTTGCTTACTGAAGGGTTGCAAAAGTCTGCTGGGGCCAACGGTTTACTGGCTGACAGCATGAGCGTTGCAGTGCGCGATGCGGTGCAAAACCTCTCGAACGCCTTCACCGTTTATCTGGGCAGGTTGAACGAGACCACCGACTTCACCGGCGTCCTAGCAGGTAGTATCGGTGTGCTCGGTGACAATTTCGGAACGTTAGCGGATATCGCAATCGTTGCGGCCATCGCTGCTCTGACCAAGTACGGCGTGAGCGCCGCTGATTCCGCTGGCGTGGCCATCTATTCGGCATTTCAAGATGCGGCGGCTCGAAAAGCCCAAGCGGCAGCCATTCTCCTTGCCGCAGAAGCAGAGCAAAAGAAAGCTCAGACCTCGGTGTTTCTGGCCGAGAAAGAAGTGGCCGCAGCGCGCGGCACGGCTGTGCAGACGCAAATGTCGATCCAGCTTGCCGAAGCGCGAATGGCCGAAGCGCGGGCGACAAACGCTGTCGCCGTTGCCCAGGCCGGCCTAGGTCGTGCCGGTGGCGTCATCATGGGGCTGCTCGGCGGGCCTATAGGTATCGCAGCTCTCGCCATTGGCGCTGCTACTGCGTTCCTGACGCTTCGCGACAACACCAGTGTGCTTGAAAAGAAGCTCGGGGATCTCGGCGATCCCATTGATAAATTGGTTGAGCGATTCAACAAGCTCAACCGAGCGACTCAATCGGTCACGCTGCGCCAATTGCAGTCAGAAATCGACGACATGAAATCTCGCCTCGGGCAGAAGTCCGGGGCTATTGCCGACCAGTTTGAGAGCGATCTCAGGAACATGGGGGCTGCGGGCGCTGATGGTCTTATGGCCGGACTGGCGCCTTTGCCAGCGCTAGCGCAGAGCGCATTGGATCTGGTGCGCAAAGCCGCCAAGGATCAGGCAGGCGGCATGGCCGTCGATTGGAAAGCGGTCGCCGATCAACTGCGAACCATTCCGGGTGTGACCGAATCGATGGCTCAGGCCATCGAGGAAAGTCAGGGGCCAGTCACTGAGTTATCCGCGGCGCTCGATAAGCAAAAGACCGCATTTGCAACTCTGACTGGGGAAACGGACGACAACACTCGTGCAGAGCGAGAGAACGCTGCCGCCAAAGCTTCAGCCGCCGGCGTCGGTCAGAAGTACCTGGAGCAGTTGCAGAAACAGCTTGGCGCAGCCCAAGACAAGACAGCACTCGAGGCGGCAAACAGGTTCATTGCTGAGAATACGCTGCTCACCGAAGGCATGATTGTCGCCATTCGTTCGGCCGCTGCCGCCAAGGATGCTCAGAAGGCGTCCGATGATGCCGCGGCTAAAGCATCTAAGAAGCACACAAGCGAATCAGAATCTGCCGCGAAGCAGCAGCTCAAATCCTTCCAAACTACGGAGGAGGGCTACAAGCGTCAGATCGAGCTGATCAACACCACAGGCGACAAGCAAAAAGACGCTTCCGAGGTCGCCAAACTTTCCTTTGAGCTCCAGGAAGGCAAGCTGGGCAAATTGTCTGAGGCGCAGAAGAAGCGGCTGCTAGGCATGGCTGCTGAGCTGGACGCGTTGAACAAAATCAAGAAGGCTAACGAAGACGACTTGAAGTTGACCGCCTTCAAAGCGGCGCAACGCACCGGCACGCAAACCTCACAGGATGGATTCGACCAGGAGCTGGCCGGCATCGGCCTGGGCGACAAAGCCCGTGATCGAATGCGCGCCGACCTGACGCTTCGGCAGAAGTATGCGGCCGACCTGGCTGCCTTGAACGAGCAACGCAACACCGGACAGATTTCGCCGGAGCTCTATGCCAGCGAAACCCAAGTTCTGCAGGACGAGCTCGGCAAGCGCTTGTCGGCTCAGCAGAGCTATTACAGCCAGGTGGATGTAGCGCAATCCAACTGGGCCAATGGCGCGTCGAACGCTCTGCAGAACTACGTGGACCAGGCTGCCGACGTCGCGGGCCAGACCGAGCAACTGTTCTCCAACGCGTTCGGCAACCTGGAGGATGGCATCGTCAACTTCGTGAAAACCGGGAAACTGTCCTTCAAGGACATGGCCGACTCGATCATAGAGGACCTGATCCGCATCCAGGTCAGGCAGGCCGCTGCCGGTTTTCTCAGCAGCGCCTTCGGCTTTATGTCCGGCGGCAGCCAGGCGCTGGGGCAGGGCACGATGACCGGATTCAGCGAAGGCGCAATGGTCGCGAATGCTAAGGGCGGTGTGTACAGCTCGGCCAGCCTCTCGTCCTATTCGGGCGGGGTTTACAACACCCCCCAGACCTTTGCCTTTGCCAAGGGCGCCGGCATCTTTGCGGAGGCCGGACCCGAGGCAATCATGCCGCTCACCCGGGCCGCTGACGGATCGCTGGGCGTTCGAGCGGTGGGCGGTTCAGCGGGAGGTGCTGCCGGTAAGGAAAGTTCGTCCACCACCACCGTCGGCGGGATCACCCAATACATCACGGTGAAGGGCAATGCTGATGAGTCGACCCTGGCGCAGATCCAGGACGCAGCTCGTCGCGGCGCTGAAGGCGGCTACCAGCTGATGCTGAAAGACCTCAAGCAGAACGGCCCAGCACTTCAATTAATCAAGCGCCGATAACCGGCTGTAGGAGTTTTATGGCTATCGTTTGGCCTGCTTCGCTGTGGCCGTCGCAAATGACCTGGGGCATGGTCTACAACAACCGGGCATTCACGTCGACGCTTTCCAATGCACAACAAATCATGGGCTACCCCGGTGCGTATTGGCTGTGCACGCTCAACTTCGACGATCTATTCGACGAGGATGAGCGCGAGCTGACAGCGTTGCTGGGCAGGCTGCATGGCATGTTTGGCACCGTGAATATCCCTGCATTCACCAGGATCAGAACCGACAACATCGGCGCCCCGGTCATCGTGACGGGTAATGCCCAGGCCACCAACCTGACCATCGGCGGCGTGACGCCCAGCAAAAAAGTCTTTGCCTACGGCGACTACATCACGATCGCGGGTGAAATGTTTGAGGTGGTTGAGGACGCCGTTTCGACGGCGCAGGGACGGGTCCAGGTGTTTCTCAACAAGCGGATCCGGCGGTCGCTGCCCGCCGGCGCCGTCGTGGAGTACAAAAATCCGTATTCGGAAATGCGGCGTGTCGACGACACCAACCAGCTGACGGTGCAGCCCGTCGTGGCCAATGGCAGCTTTCAATTCAGGGAGGCCTTCTGATGCCGTCTTCGTTCCCGTTCAGCCAAAGCGTGGTGAACATCATCGCCACCGGCAAGTTCATGCCGGTCTATGCCGTGCAGCTGGATTTTGCCGATGGCATGGTGTTCGCGCACACCGGTACCGGCCAGCTGGTAATCGATGGCATTACCTATGAGGGGGTCGGTACCTTTGGCGAGGTGAGCCAGTCGCAGGAAAGCGACAACTCCAATTCGCCCATGTCGGTCGAGCTGACCCTGAGCGGCCTCGATGCCTACATCCTGTCCGAGACCAATGTGCGCGGCTGCCGTGGGCGCCTGGCGAGAGTGATGTTCGTAGTGTTCGACGAAAACGGCACCTATGCCGCTGACATCCTGTTCTCGGGTCGTATGGATGCTGCCAAGTTCTCATTCGCCGGCAACGGCCAGGAAGGCAACAGCATCACTGTTCCGGTGATCGATCGCATGGCCGAGTGGAGCCGCACCGGTACCGAGCGTTTCACCGATGAAAACCACCGTGCTCGCCATGAAGGCGATCGCTTTTTCTATGCCATCGCCCAAATGTCTGAGTGGCCCATTTACTGGGGTTCCACCAAGGACGCACCGGTATTCACCTACGAGTAAAGCCATGCGCTATCAGGACTGGACCACGCGTCTGCATGACGTGATCAAGGCTGCCCAAGGGCGGCCTTTTTCGTGGGGCGAATTTGACTGCTGCCTGTTCGCCGCTGATTGCTCGGCCGCCGTTTGTGGTGTCGATCCAGCTGCGCAGTATCGCGGCAAATACACAACGGAGGCGGGCGCCAAGCGGCAGCTGAAAAAGCAGCACGGCAGCCTTGAGGCGGCTTGGGACGCCTGCTTTCAGCGGGTGTCTCTGGCCTTCGTCCAGCGCGGCGATGTGGTGCTGTACGACGCCCCGAACGGGCGAAGCATGGCGGTTTTCTGGGCGGGCGACTTCTGGTCCACGACCGATGACGGCGTTACCCGGGTTGAGTGTGAGCCGTTGGCGGCATGGAGGGTTGAATAATGAGTGCGGGCGTAAAAAAACTTGCGCAGGTCGTGGTGGGTGCGGTTGTAGGGTTCGCCCAGGGTGGCCCTTGGGGCGCCGCAATCGGTGCAGGCCTGGCGTTCTATGCCGCTGAGCAACAGGAAAAGCTCAACACCAAGTCGCCTTTGCGCGATAACGAGCCTTCGGCGCAAACCGTTCGTTCCTCAAAGGCACCGGTGCGTTTCATCCTCGGACGTGTTGCCACCGGTGGCGTGCTCGTGTGGGCGCAGGAACAATCCGGCAACCAGGCGGATGGCGAATGGCTGCACATGGTCTACGTGCTGAGCGAAGGGGCTATCGACTCGCTGGAGAACATTTATCTGGGTGAAGAGGAGATCGGTTCGTTCGGCGCATTTGCCAGCTATGAGTTGATCGTCAATCCCACCCAGGTGAACGCGTTCCTCAAAACCAACTGCCCAGGCTGGAAGGACAGCCAGATCGGCCGTGGTCTTTCGTTCGTGCGCGTATCGCTGCGTTACAGCGCGGAGAAATTCCCCTCCGGCATTCCGGATGCCCGGTTTGTGGTGAAAGGGCGCAACGATATCTTTGACCCGCGCACCGGCGCCACGGGCTACAGCGCGAACACCGCGCTGCACATCCTGTGGTACCTGCGCGCTCGCTGCGGCGTTCCGGATGACGAGATTGTGTTCTCGACCTTCGCCAGTGCGGCCAACGTGTGCGATGAGACCGTCACTAATGCCGATGGCTCGGTCAGTCAACGCTATCGGACGGCGTGCGTTATCGGCGCAGATGAGCAGCGCACCGGTGTATTGCAGAAACTGGAAGCGGCGTGTGCCGGCAAACTCATTCGCGTGGGCGGGCGCTGGATGCTCCAAGCGGGTGCCTATTACGGCCCGCACGATTTTGAGCTCACCGAAGACATGGTGGTGGGAACGATCACCGGCAGCACCGAGCCCGCCAATGATGCGGCGATCAACGTCGTGCGCGGTACCTTCGTTGATCCCTCGCAATCGTGGACTGAAACTGACTACCCGGAAGTGCGGGTCGATCAGTGGGTCATTGAGGATGGCGGCGAAGCGGCAGAGACGCTGACTTTTTCCTACGTTACCGACCCCTACCAGTGCCAGCGCCTCGCGAACATCGAGCTTCGGCGGCGGCGCGCCGGCGGGACCATCAACATTCCCATGAACCTCTCCGGCTACAACTGCCGGCCCGGGCGCGTGATCCGGGTGAATCTACCGTCGCTCAACATCTTGGGCGAGTTCATCGTCACCAACTGGTCGATGGGCGACAAAGAGGGCTGCAGTGTCTCTGTGGCCCAATACGAGCAGCCTATTTTCAGCGATGCGGTTGGGAAGCCCTACAACCCGATCGGCTTTATCAACCTGCCCGCCGGGGGCCTGGGCTCGCCGACAAACCTCAAATGGGCGCCGGTGGGTTCGGCTGAGGTCACGCAGGGCGTTCTGTCGTGGCTCCCGCCGACCGGCATCGTGAAGGAATACGTGGTCATCGTTCGCCAGGGCGGAATCGCGATTCAGTCGCACAACGTGCCGGCCACCTCCACGTCGTGCACGATCAACGGTTTGGCGTCCGGCAACTACACGATGAGTGTGGCAGCAGTGGGGCCGATGGCTCGATCGGGCGAAACTACTCTGTCCGTCAATGTGAATGGGCCACCGATTCCGGAGGCCTGTGTGGTGCAGTCGTCCATCGACTCGATCACCCTGATTCCGTCCAACACCCTGCGCGGGCTGAACGGTGGAACGTACGAATACTTCTTCAGTACGGTCCCTCAGTCCGATCCGAAGGACGCGGTGTATGTGGGGCAGGGCCTTTCGTTCACTCACACCGGCCTTGGGTTTTTCACCAACTATTACTACTTCGTCCGGTCCTCGAACGCCTACGGCAAAAGTGCGTTTCTTTACGTGCCGGCGTCGACTTCAAACGATGTCGGGGCCTACCTCGATGCGCTGGATGGAAAACTCACCGAAAGCCAGTTGGGCCAAGAGCTGCTGGATCGAATCGAGCTAATCGATGGTCCGCCGGCCTTACCAGGTTCTGTGAACAATCGCCTTGAAGTCTTGGATGGTCAAATCAGCGAGGTGACTGATTACCTTCAGGAGCGCGTTAACGACGGCCAGCAAGCACTCGCCGAGGCTCAAGCCACCTTCACCGAGGCGCAGGAGACGCTGACCGAAGCTCAGGCCACGATGCAGCTGCAGCTCAATCAGGTCAGCACCATCGCCAAATCGGGCGAGTATCAAAAGGACAAGGCCTATGGCGTCGGGGCGTCCACACGCCTGAACGACCGGCTGTATCAGGCCAAGATCGCGGTACCGGCGGATGCGACCGGGGCGAAGTCGCCACCCAACGCCACCTATTGGGTGGATGTTGGCCAAGTCGTGACGGATTCCAACGGACTGGCCACACGGGTCAGCACTGCTGAAAGCAAAATCACCAACATCGAAGGGGTCAACACCAGCCAGGGCACGGCGATCACCGGGCTGAACAACAGCCTGACGACCACCAACACCAACGTGACGGCGGCGCAGACTGCAGCGAACGCGGCGAACACCCTGGCCGGCGGTAAGGGCAAGGTGATCGTGCAGGCCGCTGCGCCGGCGGTGGCGGATCAATTGGCGCAAAACCTCTGGATTGACATCACCGGCGGCGCCAACACGCCGAAGCGTTGGACGGGGTCGGCCTGGGCAGCCGTAACGGACAAGGTGGCAACCGATGCGGCAGCGGCGGCAGCCAACGCCTTGTCGGTGGCCAATACCAAGGCCGACGCGGCGGCGCTCACCAGCCTGACCACTCGCGTGGAGTCTACAGAAGGGACGATCAGCAGCCAGGGCTCGGCGATCACCGGGCTGAACAACAGCCTGACGACCACCAACGGCAACGTGACCTCTGCGCAAAACGCGGCAAACGCGGCGAACACCTTGGCCGGCGGCAAGGGCAAGGTGATCGTGCAGACCGCTGCGCCGGCGGTGGCCGATCAGCTGGCGCAAAACCTGTGGATCGACATCACTGGTATTGCCAACACGCCGAAACGCTGGAACGGCTCGGCGTGGGTGGCGGTGACGGACAAGGTGGCGACCGATGCCGCGACGGCGGCAGCCAACGCCTTGTCGGTGGCCAATACCAAGGCCGACGCAGCGGCGCTGACCAGCCTGACCACCCGAGTCACTTCGGCGGAAGGGACGATCAGCAGTCAGGGCACCTCAATCACCGGGCTGAACAACAGCCTGACCACCACCAACGGGAACGTGACCGCTGCGCAAAACGCGGCGAATGCGGCGAACACCTTGGCCGGCGGTAAGGGCAAGGTGATCGTGCAAACGGGTGCGCCGGCGGTGGCTGATCAGCAGGTGCAAAACCTGTGGATCGACATCACCGGTGGGGCGAACACCCCGAAGCGTTGGACGGGTTCGGCCTGGGCGGCAGTGACGGACAAGGTGGCGACCGATGCCGCGACGGCAGCGGCCAACGCGTTGTCGTTGGCCAATACCAAGGCCGACGCGGCGGCGCTGACCAGCCTGACCACGCGCGTGGAGTCGACAGAAGGGACGATCAGCAGTCAGGGCACCTCAATCACCGGGCTGAACAACAGCCTGACCACCACCAACGGCAACGTGACCGCTGCGCAAAACGCAGCGAACGCGGCGAACACCCTGGCCGGCGGCAAGGGCAAGGTGATCGTGCAAACCGGTGCGCCGGCGGCGGCTGATCAGCAGGTGCAAAACCTGTGGATCGACATCACCGGCGGAGCGAACACCCCGAAGCGCTGGACGGGTTCGGCCTGGGCAGTAGTGACGGACAAAGTGGCGACCGATGCAGCAGCGGCAGCCGCCAACGCCCTGTCGGTGGCCAATACCAAGGCCGATGCAGCGGCGCTGACCAGCCTGACCACCCGCGTGACTTCGGCGGAAGGGACGATCAGCAGCCAGGGCACCTCGATCACTGGGTTGAACAACAGCCTGACCACCACCAACGGCAACGTGACCGCTGCGCAAAACGCGGCGAACGCGGCGAACACTTTGGCCGGCGGCAAGGGCAAGGTGATCGTGCAAACCGGCGCACCGGCGGCAGCCGATCAGCAGATGCAAAACCTGTGGATCGACATCACCGGCGGGGCGAACACCCCGAAGCGCTGGACCGGGGGCGCCTGGGCACCGGTGACGGACAAGGTGGCAACCGATGCAGCAGCGGCAGCCGCCAACGCATTGTCGGTGGCCAACACCAAGGCCGATGCGGCGGCGCTGACTGCGCTGAATTCTCGGGTGTCCAGCACCGAAGGCGCGATCACCTCGCAAAGCGACAGCCTGACGCAGCTCAACAACAGCCTGACGCGTTTCGGTGATAACTCGCCAACGAGCGTCTATCAGAGCCTATTTAATGGTCTGGCGGTGGATACCTGGGCAAAAACTCAGGCGGCTGCGGCGGCCACTGATTCGCTGTCGAACGTGGAAGGCAACATCAGTGGTGCCACGCTCACTATCGACATTCCGGCGAACGCGAACTGGTGGGGTGTGACCAACAAAAAGGTCCGCTTTGATCCGACTCGTTTGTACAAGCTGGCAGTGCGAGTGCAGCAAGTGTCTGTGCGCGCAGGTACACCGCCGCAGTTTTATGCAGGCCTCGATTGCTTCGCTGATGATGGTGTGACCCGGGTGAACACCAACGGGGCCAACTCGCCAAGCTCTTCGCATTACCTGCTGGCGAACGCAAAGACCTTGGTAGTGGGTGAATGGACCGAGCTGGTCACGTATGTGAAAGGGCATACGACCGGCGCGGGTGGTTCGGGGCAGGGCACCATCGCCAGTCCTAAGCCCCTCAAGGCGGGTTCACGCTACATCTCGCCCATGTTGATTGCGGGATACAACAACATGGGGGGCGTGGTCGCGCTGGACTATTTCACCATCGACGACGTGACCGATCAGGTGCAGATAGATGCGACCTCTGCCGCATTGGCTTCGCTCGATTCGACGGTTACGCAGCAGGGCACCACCCTTACCAGTCAAGGCAATAGCCTGACGTCGCTGAACAATAGTCTGACGGCCACCAACACGAACGTGACGGCCGCGCAGACTGCAGCGAACGCAGCGAACACCCTGGCCGGTGGAAAGGGCAAGGTGATCGTGCAAACCGGCGCGCCAGCGGTGGCTGATCAGCAGGTGCAAAACCTGTGGATCGACATCACCGGTGGCGCGAACACACCGAAACGTTGGACGGGTTCGGCCTGGGCAGCGGTGACGGACAAGGTGGCAACGGATGCGGCAACGGCGGCAGCCAACGCCCTGTCGGTGGCCAACACCAAGGCCGACGCGGCGGCGCTGACCAGTCTGACCAGCCGGGTTACCTCGGCGGAAGGGACGATCAGCAGCCAAGGCACCTCGATCACTGGGCTGAACAACAGCCTGACGACCACCAACACCAACGTGACTGCGGCGCAGACTGCGGCGAACGCGGCGAACACCCTGGCCGGCGGCAAGGGCAAGGTGATCGTACAAACCGGCGCGCCGGCGGTGGCCGATCAGCAGGTGCAAAACCTGTGGATCGATATCACCGGCGGGGCGAACACGCCCAAACGTTGGACGGGTTCGGCCTGGGCAGCGGTGACGGACAAGGTGGCAACCGATGCGGCAACGGCGGCAGCCAACGCCCTGTCGGTGGCCAATACCAAAGCCGACGCAGCAGCGGTCACGGCGTTGAATTCGCGGGTGACCAGCACCGAAGGCGCGATCACTTCGCAAAGTGACAGCCTGACGCAGCTCAACAACAGCCTATCGTCGATGCAAGGTGATTTGGCGGGGCTGGGCTTGGACCCTGCGCCCAATGCTCTTTGGCAGTTCGATGCCGGCGTGGAGGGTTGGACTAATGGAGGGTCAACTGTTGCCTGGGCGGATGGCCAGGTAACGATCAGCTCAACAGGTACTGACCCAACGTTCTCTAGCCCATCTGGGTTGGGGATCAGCGGTTCGCTGTATACCAAGGTTCGGGCGCGGATCACGCGAATCGCCGGTGCGGGTTGGGATGGCAAGGTGTTTTACGCCACGCCATCGCACTCCGTAAGTTCGAGCTTCTACAAGTCACTGCCCAACCCGTTGTTGGCCATTGGCCAAAGCACCGTTTTGGAATGGGACATGGCGGCGCTCTCAGTGGGCGGTTCGGATTGGGTGAACTCAACCATCACGCAGATCCGCCTCGACATCGGTGGCGCATCCGCCGCAGACGTGTTTGCGGTCGATTGGGTGGTTGTCGGGCGAGCCGGGCCGGGGGCCAGCAGTGCTGCGTTGTCGTCGCTTGATTCGACGGTCACTCAGCAAGGTGCCACCCTGATCAGTCAGGGCACCAGCCTGACGTCGCTGAGCAACACTCTGACGACCACCAACACCAACGTGACGGCGGCGCAGACTGCAGCGAACGCGGCGAATACCCTGGCCGGCGGTAAGGGCAAGGTGATCGTGCAAACCGCTGCGCCGGCGGTGGCCGATCAGCAGGTGCAAAACCTGTGGATCGACATCACCGGTGGAGCCAACACGCCGAAGCGTTGGACGGGTTCGGCCTGGGCGGCGGTGACGGACAAGGTGGCCGCCGACGCAGCTGCAGCAGCGGCCAGCGCCTTGTCAGTGGCCAACACCAAGGCGGACGCCTCGGCGGTCAGCAGTTTGACCACGCGCGTGACCAGCACCGAACAACAGATCACGGCCCAGGCCAACAAGCTGGACGGGATCTATGTCCAGGTGAACCCGATGCTGGCTGGCGATACGGACGGCTACGCGGGCTCAACCGGAAGCTTCGTCGGCGTTTGGTCCGAACAGTCGGCTCGGATTGAAGACGGGATGGTGATCGGTAGGAAGGTCGATACCGTTGAGGTGGCCGCCAATCAAGCTGTGGATCTGGCTCAGCAGAACAATGCAGCAGTTCAGCAAGTCAGTGCAGTGGTTCAGCAGGTCAGCCAGGCGCAGATTACAGCGGATGGCAAAGCGTCGGCCATGTGGGCGGTCAAGCTGCAGGTAAACGCCCAAGGGCAGTATGTGGCGGCCGGCGTTGGCTTGGGTATAGAGAACGGTCCGGCGGGCTTGCAGAGTTCCTTCCTGGTGAGTGCTGACACCTTCGCGGTCGTAAACGGGATCAATGGCACGCTGTCATCGCCTTTCGCTGTTACGGGCGGCCAGGTCTTTATCCGCTCTGCGTTTATCCAAGACCTCTCACTGTCGTTCGGCAAGATCGCCGACAACATTCAGTCAGACAACTATGTGGCGAACAGCACCGGCTGGAAGCTGAGCAAGTCGGGTGGCATGGAGCTCAACTCAACAGTTGCTGGCCAGGGCAGGGTGCAGGTTACCAATCGGGCGGTGAAGGTCTGGGATGCCAACGGCATTCTGCGAGTGCAACTGGGAGATCTTGCTGCATGAGTTTTGGTATGAGGATGTGGGGCGCCGATGGGGCGCTCCAGATGGATGAAAACTCGTTCACGATGCGCGTGGTGATGTCTACGGTAGTCACCTTCGCGACCAACAATAAGGCCAATCAAGACTTCTCTGTGCCTGGCAGTGATGCTTCCAACTCGGTCGCAATCGTTATTCCGATGGGGCCATATAACGAAGCGACTTCCTATCAATTCGAAACTGAAATGCTGTCGGGTGTTGCCCGTGTCTACAACTACACGCGCACTTACGCAGCCAGTCTGTCCACCAGTGGAACCATGCGATTGATGGTTATAAGGTTTGCCTGATGAGCTTCGGACTCAGCTTCACAAATAACAGCAACCAAGTGGTAATAGATTCCGAATACGCCCGACTCAACTTTATCTGCAGCGGTCGCTATTCGCCGACGCAAGAGTCTGGTCTGGGGTCAACCACGTATTTCCCCAGGGTGATCACGAGTGTTGAGCCACCTTTGGTCTTCTGTCGGCCAGACAGTGGGGGTATTGCTGGACTGACAGCCATGCAGGTGATCGGATCGGCGGGCAACTGGACCGGTTTTTACGTCCGGGCGTACGACGTCAACACTAGCCAGCCCAACGGCCGATACTTCGCTGCTTCATTTGGCGCACAGCCAGTAGCGCAGTTCGGGCTGCGGTTGTGGGATGGGTCGAGTAAATTGTTGTTCGACTCGGGCACGCCATGCGTGTTGTTCACACGTGCGTTTCAAAACTGGACCTACGTTCGTTCTGAAACAGGGCCGACCGGGAGTATCAGTAACTTCTACACGGTGCCCTTCAATTTTCCGGAAAACGAGTACCTGCTGATTAACAACTTTGGCATGTATATGGTGACCGGCTCTCCCTCTGGGCGATATTTAAAAACGCTTTGGGATTTTAATGCCGGAGTGCTGTATGCCGTGACAGCTGGATTCAACAACCCATACGCGTTTTTCCTTCCGGCTGTATTTGCCAAATTAAACGCGTAAAGATAAACGCAGCCCGCCGAGTGCGGGATTTATAGTTGATTTAATTTAGGAAGGCCCATGGCTAAGCAGACAATTGGATTAGGCACTGCGCCTACCGGTGTTGGAGGTGACACGCCCAGGACCGCCTTCACGAAGGTGCAAGCGAACTTCGATGAGTTGTATGCAGCAGATGCGGTGAGTTATAAGAAAACGAACGTGTTAGGAGCTACCACCCAGTCAGGCGGGGTAGTAACAGGTGCTTTGTTTAATTCGGGTTCAAACGCGAACGGTTTTTATACATTCATGGCGGATGGCACTCTTATTTGTACACACCGCCAATATGTATCGCTTGCACTTCCCAATGTATCCGGCGCTTGGTATTACAATCTAGCGTCGTGGATTTTTCCAACGGCATTTGTGTCGCCTCCTAAAGTGCATGTGAGTTCATGGTGTGCAGGCAGGGTAATATCGACGGGGAGAGCGAACGAGCCAACATCTTCAGTGGGGACAAGTTTTTTTATAATTTCATCTGAAAACGTACCGGCCAGCACATTCGTGCATGAGTGGACGGCGATAGGGAGATGGTTCTAATGATTATTAAACTCTTACCACAGCGTCGGGACGATGCGCTTGTGGTGTTACGATCTGGAAATCTCGTGATTGTTAACGGCGAGCCTTTCGATTTTTCGTCGATGAATGACGGCGATACCCTGCCACATACAGCAATTCGGTCTGAATGGTTCGTTGGTGATGTCGAAAAGATCGATGGTGAACTTACCCTAACGTTGCTGCTCCCAAATCCCTCGAACTGCAGCCCCGCACAAGCGTTGCCGGTTGACTTAATCAACGTTCCGAATGGATTAGTTGTCTTTCCGCCGCCTCTACCAGAAGCCTCGATCGCAATCGTGAGTGAGGTACTGCCATGAATATCGACTGGAACCAACTGATCACAAAAGCCATGAAGGATGCTGCCGTACGGAACGCGCATCTGGCCGAGATACAGGCAGAGCTATCGTCGCGCAATACCAAAGCAGTAACCCAGATCGCGCGCATCCAAGATCGAGTGGATACGCTCGGTTACGGCATCGAAGCCGGCGAGGCGAGCGAAGAGGATGAAGCCGAACAAGCAGTGCTGCAGCTCAGCCTCAAATCGTGGAAGGGCTACAAGTTCACCCTGGGCAAGGTCACCGTCCAGGCCACTTGGCCTGCCGCACCTGTCTGGCCGCTTGAGCCCACCATGCCTGACATCCCGGCAGATCCCGGGGCCATGGCTACCGAAACCCAGTAACACCCCAGCAGCACCCATCACCCGCCATCGAGCGGGTTTATTTTTGCCCAAATTTTGAAACCGGAGATTCACCATGTCCTTTATCGTCATCAACACCAGCAATAACTTCGATCCAATTCACCAGATGGAATTCGCGACCGCCGAAGAGGCCGACGCCCATGCGCGGGAAATTGTGACAACGCAACCTCAGGCAGTCGTTCGCACGGCTCAACTGATCAACACCTACACCGCGAAGGTAACCGTCACTTCGAAGCCGGTGCAGATCGTTCCGGAAGCACCTGCCAGCTAACAGAGGCATGTGACTCACGCCCGCCCCGTGCGGGCTTTTTTTCGTCTGGAGTAAAGTTATGACTGCAACTGAGAATGATCGCGACATCCTCGCTCGGACACTTTGGGGCGAGGCCCGCGGCGAAAGTCTCCCTGGCCAAATTGCCGTGGCGTGGACCGTCCGCAACCGCGTGTTCGACGGCAAGACCAAGTCATGGTGGGGGGAGGGCTACGCCAGCGTTTGCCTGAAGCCGTGGCAGTTCAGCTGCTGGAACAAAAATGATCGTAACTACCCTTACCTGAGCGGCGCGAAGCCTATCCCGGCTGCGCAATACGCTCAGGCGTTGAAGGCGGCTGATCAAGTCATGGCGGGTACCGCGCCTGATCCAACTGGCGGCGCGACTCACTACTACGCGACGACCATGCCGAAGCCGCCGACCTGGGCAAAGGACGCCAAGCAGACACTGAGGCTCGGCCAGCACGTCTTTTTCAGGGTATTCGGAAAATCCTGTTGATACAGGACTTCCCGAACCCCAAATCTCAAATTGATGAGTGTGTTGATAGAAGGGTTAAATGCTCTTACCGTTTGACGCCACGGCGTACCGGTGCGGGTCTTCAATGACCCGGTTCATGCCCGTAGCAAAGCTGGCAAGCTCCCGAACCTTGTTGCGGTAGGTGCGCAGTTCCCACCAGCAGCCCTCGATGTCGTAGCCGGCCTTATGCAGTTCGCCCAGCAGCTTTTCGCATGGCGTTTCGTCCCCACGAATGTCCCGCAGGTCATGAAGTGTCACATCAAGCCAGGCCTGCTTGTCATTGCGGACGGTCAACATGCCTGCACGTCGAGCTACCAGGGTTGCGATGGGGTAGCTGAGGTTCGGTTGGTGCTTTGGCTCCTTGCCCAGCCACTCGCCTTCAAGGGCGTAGGCCGCGATGAAGTTGCGAGCGCTGTCGAGCTGGTCAGCCGGGATGTCGGCAGCGGAACGCACACCGAAAGCGGCGTGAGTCTGTGACCAGATCTTCGAGGTGGCACGGCGTTGCATTGCAGCGGGAAGGCTCGACACCTTGCCCTTCACCACAGCACCGAGCATGTGGAAGCCGTCAGTGCCGATTGTTTGGCCGATGAGAGTGCTCATCTTGCCTTCGCTGTCTTCGTACCGGCCATGCTTGCGGATGGCTGGCAGGACTTCGGCAGTGACCCACTTCTTGAAGCGTTTGGCTTCTGCCTTGCGGCTGCGAAGGATTGCCGAATACAGCCCCGACTCGTTGATGACCAGCATTTCTTGGTCGCCGCCAGGGGTACGCACAATCTGCGTACCCTTTTCATCCTCGTCCAGGTTGCGCGTCATATCGCCAGCAATCCGGTATTGAAGAGCTGACGCCACGTCAGCAGCTACGAACCAAGGCTGATCATCGACCAGGATGGTACGAACCTGATGGGCTTCGAAGTGAAACGGAATGATTTTAGCTGTTTGCACGATGATTTCCCCTGTCTATTAGGGCTCACCACAGTTGCGACCAAGCAAAATAAGGTGGCGAGCCGTACGCAGGTTGGTCGACCGGGGACAAAGGAACCCGGCAGGGCCGAAGCCCTCCCACGCACGGCCCACCATAAAGAGGGGCATAAAAAAACGCCATGTAGGCGTCGTGCGCCATTGTCTATCCGGGCGACCAAACCCGATCACCGAATTTGCGGTGACGGGCGCACAGTAACCCCAGAATCAGAAGGCGTCAACCTTGAGCCAAAACCACATGATTTTCCGTTGAGAAAAATGATTTGTAGGTAGGCCCCAAAAGGGGTCTATCAACAACCTTTTCCGAATACCCGGAATATACAACGCTAAGTTATTGATTCTTATAGGGCGATTTGGCTGTTTCTTACCTCTTTAAAAACCTTATATTATTGTCATTTATCAATAGCTTGTGTCGGTCTCGGGGTCACCTTGACATACTGGTGGCCAAACGCTGTTGATGGACAGCTGGAGAGGGCTAAAAGCTGTCTAATACTAGCGCGGCGTTTCTCGGTTTCATTGGCCTGAAACGCGCTTATGTCGGGCTAAGGTTTTAGACAATCGTCAATGCATGCTCGCGAAACAAAACCTGCACGCCATTCCCGATGTTACTGCTGCGTCAGTGGCGCGCTGGGTGAGATTTCTAACTGACGAACGGTAGGCGGGACACCAAGGCAGGGAAGGTAGCTCGTACCAATTTTTGTACCACTGCGTGTGTTTCGCAGCAGTTTGGTGGGTGCTGCAGAGTAGGCAAACCCCAGTAAACACTGGGGTTGGCTACACTGGGAAACCTAGCGAAACCCATTTTTAATATTAGGAGTATGGCTGAAGAACTGTCGATGGTTGATCAAATAACAGGTGAAAGTCCTTGAAAAGACGTACAAAACAGCGGGTTTCCGGCGAATGGTAGGTTGGGTTCGGCGAATACAAAAAACCCCGCCATTGGCGGGGTTTGTTGGCTCAGCTTGCACGGCACAAAACGCCATCAGCCATGCAGGGTTTCTGCTGCGTACAGGGTGTTTTCCAGCAGGCACGCACGCGTCATCGGACCTACGCCGCCAGGCACTGGGGTGATCCAGCCGGCGCGGGGCAGGGCGGTTTCGTAGATCACGTCACCGACCAGCTTGCCGTCGTCCTGACGGTTGATGCCGACGTCGATAACGATTGCGCCTTCCTTGATCCACTCGCCCCGGACCAGCCCCGGCTTGCCGGCGGCGACCACCACCAGGTCAGCGCGGCCGACGTGGCCGGCCAGGTCCTTGGTGAAGCGGTGGGTGACCGTCACGGTGCAGCCGGCCAGCAGAAGTTCCATGGCCATCGGGCGACCGACGATGTTCGACGCGCCTACGACCACCGCGTCCATGCCGTACAGGTCGACGCCGGTGCTTTCCAGCAAGGTCATGATGCCTTTGGGTGTGCACGGGCGCAGCAGCGGGATGCGCTGGGCGAGGCGGCCGACGTTGTAAGGGTGGAAACCGTCAACGTCCTTGTCCGGGCGAATGCGTTCCAGGAGCTTGGAAGCGTCCAGGTGTTCCGGCAGGGGCAGTTGAAGCAGGACGCCGTCGATTGCCGGGTCGTCGTTGAGGCGATCGATCAGCTGGGTGAGTGCTTCCTGGGTGGTTTCTGAAGGCAGGTCATAAGCTTGGGACAGGAAGCCGACCTCTTCACAGTCTTTACGCTTGTGCGAGACATAAACCTGAGAGGCAGGATCGCTGCCGACCAGGATCACCGCGAGACCGGGCGTGCGCAGGCCTTGCTGGCGACGCTCGGTGACGCGTTTGGCGATCTGCTGGCGCAGGCTGGCGGCGATCGATTTGCCGTCGATTAGTTGTGCAGTCATTGCGCGTGATTAACCATCGAGAGGGGAAAAAAAGAGAACGCATTCTCGCATGTCATGCGGTGAGGGCAAAGGCGCTTGGTCTGCAAATTCCTCTAACCCCTTTAATTAAATGAATTTTTTTTAAAAAGGATTTGACGCCCTTTGGGGCGGTCTATACTATTCGTCGCACTTGTCGGGCACAGCCTAGCACTGGTTAAGAAGGTTGAGCGGAGTTCCGATTCTGCGAGACTGGAAAGCACTTAGTTTGTAGTCGTCCAAGAGTACAGATTAACAAGGCGCCCGTAGCTCAGCTGGATAGAGCATCCGCCTTCTAAGCGGATGGTCGCAGGTTCGAGTCCTGCCGGGTGCGCCATTAGGCAGCTTTGGCACAAGTAGCGCGATATGGTGGGCGTAGCTCAGTTGGTAGAGCACGGGATTGTGACTCCCGTTGTCGAGGGTTCGATCCCCTTCGTCCACCCCATATTTCAAAAGGCGCCAGATTAACAGTCTGGCGCCTTTGCTTTAACAGCTTCAACCCGCGGATGTGGTGGAATTGGTAGACACACTGGATTTAGGTTCCAGCGCCGCAAGGTGTAAGAGTTCGAGTCTCTTCATCCGCACCAAATAAAGCTTCAGTCATGCCGCTTGGCTTGAGTGGGGTTCGACGAGAAACTCCGGTTCACTTGTCATGCTACATGGTGGGCGTAGCTCAGTTGGTAGAGCACGGGATTGTGACTCCCGTTGTCGAGGGTTCGATCCCCTTCGTCCACCCCATATTTCGAAAGGCGCCAGATTTAACAGTCTGGCGCCTTTTTTGTTTCAGTGGTTCACGGCCGCAGTTACTGGGTCGTAGTGGCGGGGCGTTTCGTCGTATTTATGTTTTTCGATGATGCCGCGCCCCCCGCCGGCCTTGTTCGTAAGGTCGGTTGTCCGGGGTCTGCTCGGCAACCCCTTCTATATATAGGAGGGTTGGTGCAGAGCCCTGGCGTGATTGACCGTATTTGCCATTGGGGCGGGCTGCATTGGTGTATCCGCCCCTATAAATTGCCTGCCACGTTTTTACCCGTTTTCAGTAGGGTGACTTCTTGAGTTTGACCTACTAGAATGCATGCCCTTGATTCTGGGGTCGGAAACGGCCGGCCAACGTCTGTGCAACGAGGAATATCCATGCAAGTTTCTGTTGAAAATACTTCTGCTCTTGAGCGCCGCATGAGCATCACCGTGCCGGCTGAGCGCATCGAGATTCAGGTCAACAAGCGTCTGCAGCAGACTGCCCAAAAGGCCAAGATTGCTGGATTCCGTCCAGGCAAAGTGCCAATGAGCGAAATCAAGCGCCGTTTTGGTGCTGATGCCCGCCAGGAAGCTGTTGGTGACGTGATCCAGTCTTCGTTCTACGAAGCCGTAGTTGAGCAAAAGCTGAACCCGGCTGGGGCTCCTTCGATCGAGCCAAAATCTCTGGAAGCTGGCAAAGATCTGGAATATGTAGCCATCTTCGAAGTGTTCCCTGAGTTCACCGTTGCCGGTTTCGAAGGTATCGCTGTCGAGCGCCTGAGCGCTGACGTAACTGATGCTGATCTGGACAAGATGCTGGACGTACTGCGCAAGCAGAACACCCGCTTCGAAGAAACTGATCGCGCTGCTCAGAACGATGACCAGCTGAACATCGATTTCGTTGGCAAGGTCGACGGCGAAGTGTTCGCTGGCGGTTCCGCCAAAGGTACTCAGCTGGTGCTGGGTTCCGGCCGCATGATCCCTGGTTTCGAAGACGGCCTGGTTGGCGCTAAAGCCGGCGAAGAGCGCGTTCTGAACCTGACCTTTCCTGAGGACTATCAGAACCTCGACCTGGCCGGCAAGACCGCTGAGTTCACCGTCACCGTGAACAGCGTTTCCGAGCCGAAACTGCCAGAACTGAACGAAGAATTCTTCGCTCAATTCGGCATCAAGGAAACCGGTTTGGAAGGCTTCCGCGCCGAAGTTCGCAAGAACATGGAGCGCGAGCTGCGCCAGGCCATCAAGTCCAAGGTCAAGAATCAGGTAATGGACGGTCTGCTGGCCACCAACCCGATCGAAGTGCCAAAAGCCTTGCTGTCCAACGAAGTTGACCGTCTGCGTGTGCAGGCTGTTCAGCAATTCGGCGGCAACATCAAGCCTGATCAACTGCCTGCCGAGCTGTTCGAAGAACAAGCCAAGCGTCGCGTTGTACTGGGTCTGATCGTGGCTGAAGTGGTCAAGCAGTTCGACCTCAAGCCTGACGAAGCCCGCGTTCGCGAAATGATTCAGGAAATGGCTTCGGCCTACCAGGAACCTGAGCAGGTCGTGTCCTGGTACTACAAGAATGACCAGCAACTGAACGAAGTTCGTTCGGTTGTGCTGGAAGAACAAGTTGTGGATACTGTTCTGCAGAAGGCTAACGTGACCGACAAATCGGTCTCTTACGAAGAAGCAGTCAAGCCGGTAGAAGCTGCACCAGCCGCCTGATCGTTTTTGCGCTAAGAAGTACACACCATAAGCCAGCCTTCGCGCTGGCTTATGCGTATTCAAGACATAACTATTTGGGAGCGACTGCAGAGCATGTTCCGTAATTCTTATATTCAGCAGAACTCTGATATCCAGGCCGCAGGCGGCCTGGTCCCGATGGTTGTCGAGCAATCCGCTCGTGGCGAGCGCGCCTATGACATCTACTCGCGTCTTCTCAAGGAGCGCGTGATTTTCCTGGTTGGCCCGGTAGAGGACTACATGGCCAACCTGATCTGTGCGCAGCTGCTATTCCTTGAAGCGGAAAATCCGGACAAGGACATCCATCTCTACATCAACTCCCCGGGCGGTTCGGTGACTGCAGGCATGTCGATCTACGACACCATGCAATTCATCAAGCCGAACGTGTCGACCACCTGCATTGGACAAGCCTGCAGCATGGGCGCATTCCTGCTGACGGCCGGTGCCCCGGGCAAGCGTTTCTGCCTGCCGAACTCGCGCGTGATGATTCACCAGCCACTGGGCGGTTTCCAGGGCCAGGCTTCGGACATCGAAATCCATGCCAAGGAAATCCTGTTCATTCGCGAGCGTCTCAATACGCTGATGGCCAAGCACAGCGGGCACACACTTGAAGAAATCGAGCGCGATACCAACCGCGATAATTTCATGAGTGCGGAAGCCGCGCGTGCGTACGGGCTGATCGATGAAGTGATCTCCCAGCGCCCAGCTTAAAATAAGCAGCTCAAAATAGGGCTGGTCGGCTTGTCTGATCACCTGCGGACTTGAAAAAGCCCGCAATAGCCTTCATCTTGTGTTGCAAGCCTATCGGATTTGGATCGATCGAATGACTGACACCCGCAACGGCGAGGACAACGGCAAACTGCTTTATTGCTCCTTCTGTGGCAAAAGCCAGCATGAAGTGCGCAAATTGATTGCCGGTCCCTCGGTCTTTATTTGCGACGAGTGCGTCGACCTGTGCAACGACATCATCCGTGAGGAGGTGCAGGAAGCCCAGGCCGAAAGCAGCGCGCATAAATTGCCATCGCCTAAAGAAATCAGCGGCATCCTTGATCAGTATGTGATTGGTCAAGAGCGTGCGAAGAAGGTTCTGGCCGTAGCGGTGTACAACCACTACAAACGTCTGAACCAGCGCGACAAAAAGAATGACGACGTCGAACTCGGCAAGAGCAACATCTTGCTGATCGGCCCGACAGGCTCGGGTAAAACCCTGCTTGCCGAAACACTTGCCCGCTTGCTGAACGTTCCGTTCACCATCGCCGACGCTACCACCCTCACGGAGGCGGGTTACGTAGGTGAAGATGTCGAGAACATCATTCAGAAGTTGTTGCAGAAGTGCGATTACGACGTGGAAAAGGCCCAGATGGGCATTGTCTACATCGATGAGATCGACAAGATCTCGCGCAAGTCCGACAACCCGTCGATCACCCGGGACGTTTCCGGTGAAGGCGTACAGCAGGCGCTGCTCAAGTTGATTGAAGGCACGGTCGCTTCCGTTCCGCCTCAAGGTGGTCGCAAGCATCCGCAACAGGAATTCCTTCAGGTCGACACCCGTAACATCCTGTTCATCTGCGGCGGTGCGTTCTCCGGTCTGGAGAAAGTCATCCAGAACCGTTCCACCAAGGGTGGCATCGGTTTCAACGCCGAAGTGCGCAGCAAGGAAGAAGGCAAGAAAGTCGGTGAGTCCCTGCGTGAAGTCGAGCCTGACGATTTGGTCAAGTTCGGTCTGATCCCGGAATTTGTCGGTCGTCTGCCGGTACTTGCCACGCTGGACGAGCTTGATGAGGCTGCGCTGATGCAGATTCTCACCGAGCCGAAAAATGCTCTGACCAAACAGTATGCCAAGCTGTTCGAGATGGAAGGTGTTGACCTGGAATTCCGGGCTGACGCGCTGAAATCGGTTGCCAAACGTGCCCTGGAACGCAAGACCGGTGCCCGTGGACTGCGCTCGATTCTCGAAGGTGTACTGCTCGACACCATGTACGAAATCCCCTCGCAATCCGAGGTGAGCAAGGTGGTGATCGATGAAAGCGTGATAGAAGGCAAGTCCAAGCCACTGTATATCTACGAAAACAGTGAGCCGGCTGCCAAGGCCGCGCCAGACGCTTAAGCGTCACGCAGCTGGAATAAAGAAGGGGCCTTCGGGCCCCTTTGCTTTTTGCAGGTTTTAACACAGTCATTGCGCTTG
This sequence comes from Pseudomonas gregormendelii, assembly GCF_017114825.1. Classification (GTDB taxonomy): domain Bacteria; phylum Pseudomonadota; class Gammaproteobacteria; order Pseudomonadales; family Pseudomonadaceae; genus Aquipseudomonas; species Aquipseudomonas gregormendelii. Next base: position 50,050 of record NZ_JADEVO010000017.1, read on the forward strand.
TTTTTTTTCAAGGCAGCCCCCATCTTGGTTTCAAGCTTACTTCCATCTGTTTACGGCCTTATGGCCGCCGTAGAGGCGAAATCATGAAGACAACCATCGAATTGCCTCTCCTGCCATTGCGTGATGTTGTGGTTTATCCGCACATGGTTATCCCGCTGTTCGTGGGGCGCGAGAAATCTATCGAAGCCCTCGAGGCCGCGATGACGGGTGACAAGCAGATCCTTCTGCTGGCCCAGAGAAACCCTGCTGACGACGACCCCGGTGAAGATGCCCTTTACCGTGTAGGTACCATTGCGACTGTCCTGCAGCTGCTCAAGCTGCCTGACGGCACGGTCAAGGTTCTGGTCGAAGGTGAGCAGCGGGGCGCCGTGGAGCGCTTCAGCGAAGTGGACGGCCATTGCCGTGCAGAAGTCTCCCTGATCGACGAAGTCGACGCACCGGAGCGCGAGTCGGAAGTTTTCGTTCGCAGCCTGCTGGCCCAGTTCGAACAATATGTGCAGTTGGGCAAGAAGGTCCCTGCTGAAGTCCTGTCGTCGCTCAACAGCATCGACGAGCCAGGCCGCCTGGTCGACACCATGGCCGCGCACATGGCCCTGAAGATCGAGCAGAAGCAGGAAATCCTCGAAATCATTGATCTGTCGGCCCGGGTCGAGCACGTGCTCGCGCTGCTGGATGCCGAAATCGACCTGCTGCAGGTCGAAAAACGCATTCGCGGTCGGGTCAAGAAACAAATGGAGCGCAGCCAGCGCGAGTACTACCTGAATGAGCAGATGAAGGCCATTCAGAAGGAGCTCGGCGACAGCGACGAAGGCCACAACGAAATCGAAGAGCTGAAAAAGCGCATCGATGCCGCTGGCTTGCCGAAGGATGCCCTGGCCAAGGCCCAAGGCGAATTGAACAAGCTCAAGCAGATGTCGCCGATGTCGGCGGAAGCGACCGTGGTGCGTTCCTACATCGACTGGCTGGTGCAGGTGCCGTGGAAGGCCCAGAGCAAGGTTCGCCTGGATCTGGCCCGCGCCGAAGACATCCTCGACGCCGACCACTATGGCCTGGAAGAAGTCAAAGAGCGGATCCTCGAATACCTCGCCGTGCAAAAACGCGTGAAGAAAATTCGCGGCCCGGTGTTGTGCCTGGTCGGTCCTCCAGGGGTCGGTAAAACGTCCCTGGCGGAGTCGATTGCCCACGCCACCAACCGTAAATTCGTGCGCATGGCCCTCGGTGGCGTGCGTGATGAAGCTGAAATCCGTGGTCATCGCCGTACTTACATCGGTTCGATGCCAGGAAGATTGATTCAAAAGATGACAAAGGTGGGTGTGCGTAACCCGCTGTTCCTGCTCGATGAAATCGACAAGATGGGCAGCGACATGCGCGGCGATCCGGCGTCGGCGTTGTTGGAAGTGCTCGACCCCGAGCAGAACCACAACTTCAACGATCACTATCTGGAAGTCGACTACGACCTGTCCGATGTGATGTTCCTGTGCACCTCCAACTCCATGAATATCCCGCCTGCGCTGCTCGACCGGATGGAAGTGATTCGTCTGCCGGGCTACACCGAAGACGAGAAGATCAACATCGCCGTCAAGTACCTCTCGCCCAAGCAGATCACTGCCAACGGCTTGAAGAAAGGTGAGCTGGAATTCGACGCCGAAGCCATCCGCGACATCATCCGCTACTACACCCGCGAAGCCGGTGTAAGGGGGCTGGAGCGACAGATAGCCAAGGTTTGCCGCAAGGCGGTCAAAGAGCACGCAATGGAAAAACGCTTCTCGGTGAAGGTCACTGCCGACATGCTGGAGCACTTCCTGGGCGTGCGTAAATTCCGCTACGGCCTGGCTGAATCCCAGGACCAGATCGGTCAGGTAACCGGGCTGGCGTGGACCCAGGTGGGCGGCGAACTGCTGACTATCGAAGCCGCAGTCGTGCCAGGCAAGGGCCAGTTGATCAAGACCGGTTCCCTGGGTGATGTGATGGTCGAGTCGATCACCGCTGCTTTGACGGTGGTGCGCAGCCGGGCCAAAAGCCTGGGGATTCCCCTGGATTTCCACGAGAAGCGCGACACGCACATCCACATGCCGGAAGGGGCGACCCCGAAGGACGGCCCTAGCGCTGGTGTAGGCATGTGCACGGCCCTGGTATCGGCCCTGACTGGGATCCCGGTGCGCGCGGATGTCGCCATGACCGGTGAAATTACCTTGCGTGGCCAGGTGCTGGCGATTGGTGGTCTGAAGGAAAAACTGCTCGCGGCACACCGCGGTGGAATCAAGACCGTGATCATTCCTGAAGAGAACGTACGCGATCTGAAGGAAATTCCTGACAATATTAAGCAGGATCTGCAGATCAAACCGGTTAAATGGATTGACGAGGTCCTGCAAATTGCGCTGCAATACGCGCCGGAGCCCTTGCCTGATGTGGCTCCCGAGATAGTCGCAAAGGATGAAAAACGCGAGTCTGACTCTAAGGAAAGAATTAGCACGCATTAATACGCATTTGCCTGGGGGGCTTCCTTGACAGCTTTTTAGAGCCCTTGTTATAAAGCGGCTCTTATAGTGTCTGTAGGCCATTCAGCACTCGTTTTTGCTTTCACCAAAAAACTTAGAATCATACTCAAATAGATATAAGGGGACTTAGAGTGAACAAGTCGGAACTGATTGATGCTATCGCTGCATCCGCTGATATCCCGAAAGCTGCTGCTGGCCGTGCGCTGGACGCTGTAATCGAATCCGTCACTGGCGCTCTCAAGGCTGGCGACTCTGTTGTTCTGGTTGGCTTCGGTACTTTCTCTGTGACTGATCGTCCTGCTCGCATTGGTCGTAACCCACAGACCGGTAAGACGCTGGAAATCGCAGCCGCCAAGAAACCAGGTTTCAAAGCCGGTAAAGCACTGAAAGAAGCTGTCAACTAAGTTCGATTCAGGTTTTTGCCTATCCGGGTCGGGGTCATACCTGACCTGGCAGCGGAGCGGTAGTCCAGTCGGCGAGTCGCCGGTCCGAGACGCCGAGGGTCGCACGTTCGATCCCCTCGGTCCGCTCCGCCAGTTACGAGAAGGCGCATCCTCGGATGCGCCTTTCTTCTATCCGGATTCTACCCACGCTCCACGGTTGCCTAATTTTGAAGTTCAACCGTTTCTGGGGGACGCATGCTGCAAAATATCAGGGACAATTCACAAGGCTGGATTGCCAAAACCATTATCGGGATCATCGTTGTACTGATGGCTTTCACCGGTGTCGAAGCCATATTCCAGGCGACTAGCAACAGCCAGGACGCGGCCAAGGTCAATGGTGAAGAAATCAGTCAGAGCGAGCTCAGCCAGGCGGTTGATATGCAACGCCGTCAGCTGATGCAACAGCTGGGCAAGGATTTCGATGCCTCGCTGCTCGACGAGAAAATGCTGCGCGAATCTGCCCTCAAGGGCCTGATCGACCGCAAGCTGCTGCTGCAAGGTGCGCAGGACTCCAAGTTCGCATTTTCCGAGGCTGCTCTGGATCAAGTGATCCTGCAGACGCCTGAGTTCCAGGTGGACGGCAAGTTCAGCGCCGAGCGCTTTGATCAGGTTATTCGTCAATTGGGCTACAGCCGGATGCAATTCCGTCAGATGCTGGCTCAGGAAATGCTGATCGGCCAGTTGCGTGCAGGCCTGGCAGGCAGCGGTTTTGTCACCGACGCCCAAGTGCTTGCGTTTGCTCGCCTGGAAAAACAGACCCGTGATTTCGCCACCTTGAATGTCAAGGCCGATCCGGCGGCTGTGAAGCTGACTGACGATGAGGTCAAGGCTTACTACGACGAGCACGCCAAGGAGTTCATGACGCCGGACCAGGTGGTCATCGATTACATCGAAATGAAGAAGTCCTCCTTCTTCGATCAGGTCAGCGTCAAGGACGAGGACCTGCAGGCGGCTTATCAGAAAGAGATCGCGAACCTGTCCGAGCAGCGTCGGGCGGCGCACATCCTGATCGAAGTGAATGACAAGGTCACCGAGGCGCAAGCCAAGGCGAAGATCGAAGACATTCAGGCGCGCTTGGCCAAGGGCGAGAAGTTCGAGGCGCTGGCCAAGGAATTTTCCCAGGATCCGGGTTCGGCGAACAACGGTGGCGACCTCGGCTACGCAGGTCCGGGTGTGTATGACCCGGCCTTCGAAACGGCCTTGTACACCCTGGCCAAGGATCAGGTTTCCGCACCGGTTCGCACCGACTACGGTTTCCACCTGATCAAACTGTTGGGCGTGGAAGCACCTGAAGTGCCGACGCTGGCCAGCCTGAAAGACAAGCTGACCCGCGAACTGAAAGCCCAGCAGGTTGAACAGCGTTTCGTCGAGGCTACCAAGCAGCTCGAAGACTCCTCGTTCGAAGCCTCCGACCTGGCACAGCCGGCCCAGGACTTGAACCTGACCGTGCACACCTCCAAGCCGTTCGGCCGCGAGGGTGGCGAAGGTGTTACGGCCAATCGTGCCGTGGTCACTGCAGCGTTCAGCCCGGAAGTACTGGATGAAGGTGCCAACAGCACCGCCATCGAGCTGGATCCTGAAACTGTGATCGTGTTGCGTGCAAAGGAACACCTCAAGCCTGCCCAACTGCCGCTGGAAAGCGTGAATGCCAGCATTCGTTCGCAGTTGGCCAAGGAGCACGCCAGTGCTGCCGCCAAGACCAAGGCCGACGAGTTGATCGCCAGCCTGCGCGAGGGCAAGGCCCCAGCGGACAAGGCGATTGACGGTCAAGGCTGGAAAGTCATCGAAGCCGCCACTCGTGCTCAGGAAGGGGTTGACCCGGCTGTGCTGCAGGCGTTGTTCCGCATGCCGAAGCCGGCTGCCAAGGACCAACCGACCTACAGCAGCGTGACCCTGGCAGATGGCAGCCTGGTAATCGTGCGACTGAATTCGGTCAACGAAGCCGCTGCACCGACCGACGAAGAGAAGGCTCAATACCGTCGCTTCCTCGCCTCGCGCATTGGCCAGCAGGACTTTGCCGCGTACCGTAAACAGCTGGAAAGTGCTGCAGACATCAAGCGTTTCTGATGCCTTGCCACGCTACACGCTAGACGAAAACCCCAGCCAGCCGGCTGGGGTTTTTTTTTGAGCTCGCATTCGGTTAAGTGACATTGCTGATAAGCAAGATGGAATGGGAGGCTGAAATGATGGTCAACCACCTGTAATTGTTACAAGACGCAATCGATGCGACGCTAAGCATCGATCTGTTGCACAATACGCCCCGGACCGTTTTCTTCAGGATGTTCAATGTTTAAATCATTTCCCATGCGTGTTGTCGGGCTGGCATTGGTGCTGGGCGCTGCTGCCGGCTGTTCGTCGAAGAAAGCCGCCATCTACGAGCATGAGAACTTCGATGACTCCGGTACGTTTTCACGCAATTACCCGGTGACCGACGCACAAACCTGTGAAGCCGCTCGTCGGGCTCTGTTGAGCCAGGGCTATATCATCACCAGCAGCGATCCAAAACTGGTGAGTGGCCACAAGAGCTTTCAGCAGACTGGCGAAACCCACATGGAAATCAGTTTCAGTGTGGTGTGCGCCGATGACGGCAGCGAAGGGCACCACGCGACCATGTTCGCCAACGCCTTGCAAGACCGCTATGCATTGAAAAAGACCAACAATTCCGCAAGCCTGGGTGTCGGTGTGTTGGGCTCGGTATCGATGCCGATCGGTTCGTCGGATGATTCGATGGTGAAGGTGGCCAGCGAAACGGTATCGTCCGCCAAATTTTACGAACGCTTTTTTGCCCTGGTCGAGCTGTTCCTGCCCCCGGAAGCAAAAAAAGCTGCACACATTCCGGAAAAGCCGAAAACCGATCTGGGCATGCCTGAAACCAAGGCGGCACCGGCTGCGCTGGTACCCGCACCAGCACCAGTACCGGCTGCTGAGCCGGCGCCAGCAGCACCGATAACGGAACCTGCCCCGGCGCCGATCGAAACGGCTCCTGCGGCTTCCGAGCCGGTTACGCCACCGGCTGAAGCGGCACCGATCACGCCAGCCGAAGTCAGCGAGCCTGCGTCATCGACTGAAACAGTCACGCCACCGCCCGAATCGAGCCTGCCGCCGCCCAGCGAACCGATCCCGGCCATGCCCGCTTCAGGTCAGTAATATTCGGTCATTGATCCATGTCACCCAGGCCGTAGCTCTACGGCCTGTCTAGAAAAACCCCCGCGATAAATTCCCTGACGCCTGCTACGTTTTAATCGGTAGCCGCCGAGCGGCGCACCTGCGTCATTTTTCTTTCATGCGGGCACTTTATGCTCAAGGCGCTGGTCATTTATTCAGGCGTTTTTTTTAACGAGCAGTGAGGGATGTAACAATGGACGATTATCAAGAAGAACTGCTCGAGTACCAGGCATTCGAACTCGATCCGCTGGAACCTGCCGAAGACGCTACCGAGCTCTAGGCCTCAGGCTGATTGGCGATGGCTTCGGCGAAATTCGCCGGGGGTTTGGCCGCTCCAGCGCTTGAAGGCCCTTTGAAAGGCTTCGGCTGAAGCGAAGCCCAGCAAATAGGCGATTTCTCCGAATGCCAGTTCGGTGTCACGGATGTAGGTCATGGCCAGGTCGCGACGGGTATCGTTGAGGATTGCACGAAACTGCGTGCCTTCTTCAGCAAGCTTGCGCCGCAAGGTCCAGGTGGGCAGCTTCAGGCGTGCCGCCACTTCTTCCAGGTCGGGTTCCCGGCCGCCATTCAATAACGGCCCCAGCAGCTGAGTGATGCGTTCACGCAGGCTGCGCGTGCGGGTCAATTGTTCCAGTTCCCGCTCACACAGCTGCAACAGGTGGCGCCAAGTGCTGGGGCAGTGCTCCGGGTTACGCTGGCCGAGGCTGGCAAGGCTCAAGCGCAGCTGGTTGTGCTCGCTGCCAAACTGAATCGGGCAGTCGCCCAGGCCTTCGTAAGCTTGCGCGTAGTCTGGGGTCTGGAACTCGACTTCGATGCGTTCGGCGCGCAACGGGGCAGGGCACAGGCTCGACAGTTGATGCAACCAGCCCGAGATGATCGAATCCACCACAAAGCGGTTGTAGCTGTTGTACGGGCTGATGGAATAGAACCGCAACCAGGCACCCTGGGCGTCTTCGTGAAAGCTCGATTGGCCGCGGTAATTGGACCCGTACAAGGCTTCAAAGCGAATCAGGCAGCGGGCTCCTTCGCGTACTGTCGGAGCCTGGGCGGCGGTGATGCCCGCCAGGCCGGCCTGACTCAGGCGACTGAGCTGGCCCATGCGCAGACCCAGTGCGGGATTGCCGGTCAGTTGGATTGCGCTGTGGCCCAGGCGCATGTAGCGAGGGATCGATAACCGCGCACCGGCTTCGCTCAAGCGCGCGGCGTCGAGCCCGTATTGCTCGAGCAAGGGCTGTGGGTCCAGGTCGTGGCTGCGCACCGCATCGGCCAGGCTGTGGACGAAGCCCACCGACAGGTCTCCGAGGCGCATCGGCAGCGGTTTCATGGCCTACAACCAGAGGTTCAGCAGGCGTGCGCCACGGGCATCGCCGTCGGCAAAATGCTGGCCGTTGCTGCTGAGAAAACTATGCCCGGCGCTACCCTTGTCCCAGAACTGGCCACGCAGGAACACACTCATGCCGCCGATGGCCTGGCTGCTCGGTGGTTGCGCAGTAAGGGTCAGGCGTTGCCAGGCCTGGCCTTCACTGAGCTCACCGGCCTTGAGGCTGACCGAGCTCGGAGTGGCCAGCCCTTTGTAGCCGCGCCATGGTTGATCCCAGGCGCCGCGTCCCATGACATAGGCCGGTACTGCTACCAGTTGCGCGCCCTGTTCGTTGAGTTTGCGGTAGTTGTCCGGGTACCAGCTGTCACTGCCGATCAGTACGCCCAGGCGTCCGGCCGGCGTGTCGACGACATTCATGGCGTGCTCGCCATTGGCAGCGATCACATCACTTTGATCGAACACCGGATGGATCTGCCGTTGTGGCTGGCCGATTGGCAATCCGTCACGACCAAACACCACGCTGCTGTTGAACAGCGCACCACGGCCGATCCTCAGCCTGCCATCGATGATGCTCGGTTCGGGTAGCACGATGGACCCTGCGACCAGGGTCACGTTGAATTCTTTCGCCAGGCCACCGAAGAGTGCCTGGTAGTCCTTGGCCATGCCCTTGGCCTTCATTCGCAAATGCGCGTCATCCAGGCGATTGTCGCCTTCGGCGCCGATCCAGGCCCGGGCGAACTTCAAGGGGTTGCTCGCGGCCAGCCAGTTCATGGCTTCCTTCAGCGTGGTGGCCTGGTACAACTCGTCTTTTTCGCCGCTCACCATCAGCCAGGTGCCGACGTGTTCCGGCAGCACGACGATGGTTTTTTCGTTGAGCAGGCCCTGTTGTTCGGCCTTTTGCAGGTAAGCCGCCAGTTTGCGATGCAGGCGCGCCGGGCTTTGATAATCGGTGGGGAACAACTCGGGTTGGATACCCAACAGGTTGCCATGAGTGCCCGGAACACCCTGGTCGACCGCGAGATCAATGCGCAGGTCGGAGAGGTAATGTCCCACGGGACGGTCTGCGGCCCACATCGCGTAGGTCGTCAGGGCGGCAATCAATGCCATGGATAAGGTCAGGTACAGAAGTTTACGCATGGGAAAACAGTCAACGGCCGTGTGCAGGGTTCGCGACTAGGGTAGGGCCCATGTCGGCGCTTGCCAAGTGGCGCTGCGCATTTGGATCAATAAGTTGTCAGTTTCGGTCATTGAGCGATGGCGACGCGGCTCTTAGTCTGTCCAGCATGAATGACGGGGCCGTAGAGCTCCTGCACTTTTTCCGTGATCGCTCGTTGTGGAGTTACCGATGGCCGCCGCTTATTACCCGCACCTGTTGGCCCCGCTGGACCTGGGTTTTACCACGCTGCGCAACCGTACCCTGATGGGCTCGATGCACACCGGCCTTGAAGAGAAGCCGGGTGGATTCGAGCGCATGGCGGCTTATTTTGCCGAACGCGCTCGTGGCGGTGTCGGCCTGATGGTCACCGGCGGCATCGGCCCGAACGACGAGGGCGGGGTTTACTCCGGCGCGGCCAAGCTGACCACAGAGGAAGAGGCACTCAAACACCTGATCGTCACCCGCGCCGTGCACGAGGCCGGTGGCAAGATCTGCATGCAGATACTGCACGCTGGCCGCTATGCCTATAGCCCCAAGCAGGTGGCGCCGAGTGCCATCCAGGCGCCGATCAACCCGTTCAAGCCTAAAGAGCTGGACGAGGAAGGCATCGAGAAGCAGATCAGCGATTTTGTCACCTGCTCGACCCTGGCACAGAAAGCCGAGTACGACGGCGTGGAGATCATGGGGTCCGAAGGTTACTTCATTAACCAGTTCCTCGCGGCTCACACCAACCATCGCACCGACCGCTGGGGTGGCAGCTACGAAAACCGCATGCGCCTGCCGGTGGAAATCGTCCGGCGAGTGCGCGAAGCGGTAGGCCCGAATTTCATCATCATCTTCCGCCTGTCGATGCTCGACCTGGTGGAAGGCGGCAGCTCATGGGAAGAAATCGTCACCCTGGCCAAGGCCATCGAACAGGCTGGCGCGACCATCATCAACACCGGTATCGGCTGGCACGAAGCGCGCATCCCGACCATCGCCACCAAGGTACCGCGAGCCGCGTTCAGCAAAGTCACGGCCAAGCTGCGCGGCTCGGTGAGCATTCCCCTGATCACCACCAACCGCATCAATACACCGGAAATCGCCGAACAGATTCTGGCCGAAGGCGACGCCGACATGGTGTCGATGGCGCGACCATTCCTCGCCGACGCCGACTTCGTCAATAAGGCCGCCGCTGGCCGCGCCGATGAAATCAATACCTGCATCGGCTGTAACCAGGCGTGCCTGGACCACACCTTTGGCGGCAAACTCACCAGCTGCCTGGTGAATCCGCGGGCCTGTCATGAAACCGAGCTCAACTACCTGCCGGTGCAGCAGATCAAGAAAATTGCCGTCGTCGGCGCCGGTCCTGCCGGTTTGTCGGCGGCCACCGTGGCCGCAGAGCGCGGTCATCAGGTGACGCTGTTCGATTCGGCGAGTGAGATCGGCGGCCAGTTCAACATCGCCAAGCGCGTGCCGGGCAAGGAAGAGTTCTTCGAAACCTTGCGCTATTTCGGGCGCAAGCTGCAGACCACCCACGTGGAACTGTGCCTGAACACCCGTGTAGACGTCGCGCAACTGGTGGAGGGCGGTTTCGACGAGATCATTCTCGCCACCGGTATCGCGCCGAGAACGCCAGCGATTCCGGGGGTGGAAAATGCCAAGGTGTTGAGTTACCTGGACGTGATCCTCGAGCGCAAACCGGTAGGCAAGCGCGTGGCGGTGATCGGTGCGGGGGGTATCGGCTTCGACGTCTCGGAATTCCTGGTGCACCAAGGCGTATCGACCAGCCTGGACCGGACAGCGTTCTGGAAAGAGTGGGGTATCGATACTGCTCTGCAGGCGCGCGGCGGCGTTTCCGGAATCAAGGCAGAGCCCCACGCTCCGGCCCGTGAAGTGTTCTTGCTGCAACGTAAGAAATCCAAGGTCGGTGACGGTCTGGGCAAGACCACCGGCTGGATCCACCGCACCGGCTTGAAAAACAAACAGGTGCAGATGCTCAACAGTGTCGAGTACCTGAAGATCGATGATGAAGGTTTGCATATCCGCATTGGCGAAACCGGCGAGCCGCAGGTGTTGGCGGTGGACAATATCGTGATCTGCGCCGGGCAGGACCCGTTGCGCGAGTTGCACGATGGCCTGGTCGCGGCGGGACAGAATGTGCACCTGATCGGCGGCGCGGATGTGGCGGCCGAACTGGACGCCAAGCGCGCCATCAACCAGGGTTCGCGACTGGCTGCTCAGTTGTAACAGCAGGTCCAGCGTGCCAATGGCTGTCGCGAGCAGGCGTGCTCCCACAGATTCAGTGTGGGAGCGAGCCTGCTCGCGATAGCGTCCTTCAAGCGACTAGAATGCTGGCTCTTTCCAAGTACAATCAGACGCGAATGCTTTTTCCTCCTTCCAGTTGGCTCCCCCACGCCCCCCTCGAACCCCTTCAGCTCGATTGGCTCTCACGATCCAGTATCGAAGTCGCCGTCCTGCGCCTCGACCAGATCGACCCACTGATCAGCGGCAACAAATGGTTCAAGCTCATTGAGCATCTCAAGGCTGCAGACCTCGTCGGTGCCAAGGGCATCATCAGCCTCGGCGGCGCGCACTCCAATCATCTCCACGCATTAGCGGCGGCAGGCAAGCGCTTCGGCTTCGGCACCGTCGGGCTGTTGCGCGGTCATCCCCAGGACACGCCCACCGTTCTAGACCTGCAGGCGTACGGCATGCAATTGCACTGGCTGGGTTATGGCGGTTATCGCGCGCGGCATGAGGCAGGGTTCTGGGAGCCTTGGCGCGCCCTGTATCCAGACTTGCTGGCGGTGCCGGAAGGGGGCGGCGGTTTGCTCGGGGCCAAAGGCTGCATGCAACTCAAGTCGATGGTCGCCCAGCAATTGCATGGCCTGGGCTGGAGTGGTTACGACGGCTGGTGGCTGGCCTGTGGCACCGGTACCACCCTGGCCGGCCTGGTGCTCGCGGAGGCGGGTGCGCATCCGGTCCACGGCGCGCTGGCGGTGCCGGATGACCATGGCGTGGAGCAGCAGGTCGAAGCAATCATGCAGCAGGCCGGTTCGCCCCACAGCGCTTATCAATTGCTCGACGCCAGTCGCGGCGGGTTCGCAAAGGTCGATGCGCCGTTACTTGAATTCATCGAGCAGACCGAGCAGGCCAGCGGTATTGCACTGGAACCGCTCTACACCGGCAAGGCATTGCTCGCGCTAAAACAGCACATCGACGCCGGCAAACTCAAGCCAGGGTCGCGCCTGATCTTCATCCATACAGGCGGCTTGCAAGGCCGGCGAGGATTTCAGACGGCGCCAAGTCCCTGAGCCCCGCGTTCGCCTCAGCCCCGTTTAGGCATCATCCGCAACAAGGTGTTATCACGCACCACGTAATGGTGATAAAGCCCCGCCAGTGCATGCAGCCCAATCAGCCAGTAGCCGATCGTGCCACCCAGCTCATGCCAGCCCTCGATCTGTTTCGCCAGCGCCTTGTCTTCCGGGATCAGTAACGGCAGGTCGAAGCCGTAGAACATCACTTGGTGGCCCTTGGCGCTGGTGGTCAGCCAACCCAGTATCGGCATGGCAATCATGAACAGATATAACGCCCAATGCATCGCCTTGGCGAGTGCGTTTTGCCAGCGCGGTGAGGCCGGGAATATTCTGGGGGCGGGGCCGACACTGCGCGCCAACAGGCGCAGCCAGACCAGGACGAAGACCGTCAGGCCGAGCATGAAATGCGATTCGGTGATCAACGTCCGCCCGCCACTGCCTTTGGGGAACGCTCCACGAAACTCGATACAGGCATACACCAGCGCCAGCAGGACCAGCATCAACCAATGCAAGGTGATGGATACGGTGCTGTAACGTGATTCAGAACTCTTCCACGGCATACAGGTATTCCTCACGGGCGGTTTGCAGGTTCACCGCTCTTTCGACGGTGTGCCTTAACTGTAAGCCCGTTTCGTCCCGTGCGCCTGTCGCGATCCTTCTTTCAATGCCCTGGGTCAACCTTCAGCCAACAAAAAAGGCGCCAGGCCCGACGGGGGCTGGCGCCTTACAGGATCACGACAGCGTGATCAACGGGTCTGAGGCATTTCACCGTTGGCCAGGCGTTGGTTGATGTCGGCGATGACTTCGGGCAGGTCCGAAATCGTATCGATCATGTAGTGCGGGCGCGAGCCTTCAAACATGGCGTGAATGCGCTGGCGCTCGCTGTCCAGCTGGTCACTGCCGAGGGCGCGATAGCCCTCGTAGTCCAGGCCCAGTGCGTTACCCGAACAGATCAGGGCAACCGTCCACATTCCCGCGCGACGTCCTTCGAGAATGCCCGGCACGGTGTCGTCGATCTTCACGCACGCGGCAACGTCGTCGATGCCCAGGGCTATCACGTTGGCCAGCGCCTGGGCCGGCCATGGGCGACCGTTCGGAACTTCATCGGTGGCGACCACGTGGTCGGCGACGTAACCGTTGGTGGCCGCCAACTCGACCACTTTGTCCATGACCTGCTTCGGGTAACCGGAGCAGGAACCGATTTTGATGCCTTGTTGGCGCAGGTTGGCGATGGTATCCAGTGCGCCGGGGATCAGCGCCGAATGCTCGGCGATTTTCTCGATCTGCAGGGGCATGAAGCGTTTGTAGATGGCGGTGACGTCATCGTCGTTGGGCGTGCGTCCGAACACCGCGCGATAACGCTCGGCAACCTGTGGCTGATCGCACAAGGTGCGGATGTGATCCCACTTGCCCATGCCCATCGGCCCGCGAGCTTCTTCGATGGACACCTGGACGTCGAACTCGGCGAAGGCTTCGACAAAGATCTGGGTCGGCGCGAAAGAGCCGAAGTCGACGACGGTACCGGCCCAGTCGAGGATGGCGGCCTGGAGTTTGGTTGGGTTGTTGTAGTTCATGGTGACGAATTCCTGTGTGGGCACAATGTTCAAATGATTGGCTTTATGTAGGGGTGAGCCTGCTCGGCAAAGCAGTCTTTCATTCCACGGTGTGTTGACTGATCGGGCGTCATCGCGAGCAGGAGCACTAGATTTCGAGCACTTCCATCTCCCGCAGCACTTCAGCCACCGCCGCCACAGCCGCGTGCATCTCGGCCTGGTTGACGTGGCCGATGCAGCCGACGCGGAAGGTTTCGACCTGGGTCAGTTTGCCGGGGTAGAGAATGAAACCCTTGGCCTTGACCCGTTCGTAGAACTCCTTGAACTGATAGCGCGGGTCCTTTGGCGCATGGAAAGTGACGATGATCGGCGCCTGGATCGCAGCGGGCAAAAAGCTGCGCACGCCCAGTTTTGCCATGTCGTCGAGCAATACCTGGCAGTTGTTGGCGTAGCGCTGGTGCCGGGCCGGCAAGCCGCCTTCTTCGTTGTATTGCAGCAGGGCTTCATGCAGCGCCGCGACCACGTGGGTCGGCGGGGTGAAGCGCCATTGGCCGGTCTTGGCCATGTAGGTGTGCTGGTCGAACAGGTCCATGGCCAGCGAATGGGAGTTGCCGGCGGCATTGGCCAGGGCTTCCTTGCGGGCGAAAACAAAACCCATGCCCGGTACGCCTTCGAGGCATTTGCCCGAGGCGGCGATCAGCGCATCGAACGGCACCTGCTGAGCGTCGATCGGCAAGGCCCCGAAGGAACTCATGGCGTCGATGATCAGGCGTTTACCCTGTTGCGCGATGACCTGGGCGATTTCCGGCAGCGGGTTGAGGATGCCGGTGCTGGTTTCGCAGTGAATCAACGCGACGTGGGTAATGCTGGCGTCCGCCCGTAACAGACGGTCGACATCGGCCGCCGTGGTGGGCTCGTCTTCGGCGGTCTCGAAAGTGCTGAAAGAGCGACCGAGGACCTCGCAGATTTTCGCCAGACGTTTGCCATAGGCGCCGTTGATCAGCACCAGCACCTTGCCGTCACGGGGCACCAAAGTGCCGATGGCCGCTTCTACCGCAAAGGTGCCGCTGCCTTGCAGTGGCACGCAGTGGTGGCTTTCGCCGCCGTTGATGATTGCCAGCAATTGCTCGCAGAGGCTGGCGGTCAGGTGGTTGAAGCGGTCATCCCATGAACCCCAGTCGACCATCATCGCCTGACGGGTGCGCGCCGAAGTGGTCAACGGGCCAGGGGTGAGCAGGATGGGCTCAGCAGTACTCATTCTCGTGTCCTCGCAATCGATGGCATGAAGCTACGGGACTTAAATTGCAATTTGCCGTGCTATCAATCAAATTGTTTGTTGTTATGCCAGTCATCAGTGAGGGTTATTCATGAACCTGTTCCAGCTACGCGCCTTCGATGCGGTGGCGCGCGAAGGCAGCTTCACAAGGGCCGCTGCGCGGCTGTTCATCAGCCAGCCGGCGGTCACCGGGCACATCAAGGCTTTGGAAGAGCATTACCAGATCACCTTGTTGCGCCGTACTGCGCGACGGGTGGAACTGACGGAGGAAGGCACCAAACTGGCGGCGATCACCCGGGCGATGTTTGGCCTGGCCGAGGAAGCGCAGGTGATGCTGGAGGCTAACCGGCAGTTGCTTACCGGGCGCCTGGAGGTGGCGGCGGACGGGCCGCACCTGGTCATGCCGATGCTTGCCAGTTTGCGCGCCCGGTACCCCGGAATCACGGTGAACCTGCGCCTGGGTAACGCCCAGGAGACCTTGGCTGCGTTGTTGTCCGAGCATGCGGACATTGCCGTACTCACTGAGGTCGAGCCACGCAAAGGCCTGCATTTGCAAGCGTTGAGCGAATCCCGGCTGTGCGCGTTGGTGCCGCACAATCATCCCTGGGCGCAACGTTTGAAGGTGTCGCTCAAGGAACTGGACCAGGTGATCATGGTGTTGCGCGAGCCGAGTTCGATCACCCGTCGCACGTTTGATGATGCCTGTCTCCAGGCGAGGGTCAGTCCTCGGGTGTTACTGGAGCTGGACAGCCGCGAGGCAGTGACCGAAGCCGTGGCGGCTGAGTTGGGCGTTGGCGTGGTGTCGTCGGTGGAAGTCAGCCATGACCCGCGGGTGACGGCGGTGCCGATCATGGGCGAGGGGTTGGTGAATCGGCACATGATGGGGTGCATGGCGCGGCGGCGGGATTTGCGCTTGATCCAGGCATTCTTTGAATTGGCGCCGGGCGGATAGACCGCAGTGCGGCCATCGCGGGCGAGCCTTGCTCCCACAGCCGGTTAGCGCATTTCCTTGTGGGAGCCACCATCATTGAAGAAGCCTGTCCATCATGGCGATCAGACCGGTGGAATTTTTGGTCGATTGCCGACTTTAGGCCGTATAAACTTGCACAAAGCGTCGGCCAATAGATGTTTCGGCGCCACAGACAAGAGAGTGAGTAATGGGCGCACAGTGGAAGGTTAAACACAAAGAAGCGGCATCCAATGCCAAGGGCAAGATTTTCGGCAAACTGGTGAAGGAAATCACGATTGCCGCGCGCAATGGTGCCGATGTCGCGACTAACGCGCATTTGCGCCTGGTGGTGGAGCAGGCGAAGAAGGCGTCCATGCCTCGCGAAACCCTGGAACGTGCGATCAAGAAAGGTTCGGGACAGCTCGGCGAAACCGTGCAATACCATCGTGTGACGTACGAAGGCTTTGCCCCGCATCAGGTGCCGCTGATCGTTGAGTGCGTGACCGACAACATCAACCGTACTGTTGCCGAGATTCGTGTTGCCTTTCGCAAGGGCCAGTTGGGCGCTTCGGGTTCGGTTTCCTGGGATTTCAACCATGTCGGCATGATCGAGGCGTCCCCGGACAGCCCGGATGCTGATCCGGAAATGGCCGCAATCGAAGCCGGTGCACAGGATTTTGAGCCGGGCGAAGAAGAGGGCACGACCCTGTTCCTGACCGAGCCTGCGGACCTCGATGCGGTTCAGAAAGCCTTGCCTGAGCAAGGTTTTACCGTACTGTCGGCGAAGCTGGGCTACCAGCCGAAGAACCCGGTGAGTGGCTTGAGCGACGAACAGATGGCTGAAGTCGAGGCTTTCCTCGAAGGCCTGGACAACCATGATGATGTGCAGGACATGTTTGTCGGCTTGGCGGGTTAATCGGTTTCTTTCGTAATACCGCTATCGCGGACTGGCTTGCTCCCACGGGTCGTGGGAGCGAGTTTGGTGCGACAGGGTCTGTGCCGGTCACAGATCCTGTAGAACCCGGACCACCTCGCCAAACCCGGGCCGCTCCATCACCTGCGCTTGACAGCAACGCTGTTGCAATTGGTCCAGTTGTTCACGGCCATGCGCGGTCAAGCCCGAATCGATCCGCTCCAGCAATTCCCCCAGCAGTACCCCAAAGGCGCGCACTTCAAGTCGCTGCAGGGCGCGGCTTTCGGCACTGTCTGATTTCGCGTGGAAAGACGCCGCGCCAAAGTCTCCCAGCAGGCAATCACCCCGCTCGTTAAAGAGAATATTGTGGCCGTAGAGGTCGCCGTGGGTGATCCCCTGGCGGTGCAGATGTTCGGCCACCGAAGCGATGGCGCGAGCGATGCGCAGGGCCACACTGGCGCTGAAGCGGGTGTGATCGGCGTAGACGTCGCGGCTGCAGGAATCCAGGCTCGGCAGACCCGCCAGGTTGCGGAAGCTCGGCTCTATCAGCTCCATGACCAGTCCGGTCTGAGCCTGTGGATGGTCGACGATTCGTCCCTCGACCCGGATGAGGTTGGGGTGCTCGCCTGCAGTGATGCACGCGTTCATTTCATGCAAGGGCGAACCGTCGCTGGTCATTTCACCTTTGTAGAGTTTGACCGCCACTGGCAGCTCCCCAGCGCCTGGTCGGGTCCAGGTCGCTCGATGGATCACCCCGGAAGCACCTTCGCCCAGTTGCTGCTCAAGGCGCAATGCCGGCCAGGGGATGACGGCAGTCGATTCAAGCAGCGCAGCATCGGCCTCGGTTTCCAGCGGGTTACCGGCGTACGCCAGCCAGGTCAGGCTTGGCAGGGTGAGCAGCCATTCGGGGAGTTCGGTTAGCTGGTTGGCGGCGACCCGGATCAGTTCCAGTCGATGACAGTGTTGCAGGCTGTCAGGCAAGCGCTGGAGCTGATTACCGGCGAGCATGAGTTTTTGCAGGTGCGGGCGCGCGCCCAGTTCGCTCGGCAGTTCGCTGATGCAGTTGTCAGTCAGGATCAGCCAGCGCAGCAATGGCGGGAGTGCGCTGCCCGGAACCTGCGTAATGCGGTTGGCCTTGAAACCGACCATGGTCAATGAACTGCACTGGCCCAGGCATGCGGGCAGTTCGGTGAACAGGTTGTCCGAGCAGAACAACACCCGCAGGCGGGTCAGTCGATGCAGGTCGTCTGGTAGTTGGCTGAGCGCGTTGCCACTGAGGTTGAGGATTTCAAGGGAGTCCGCCAGGTCGAATATTTCCCGGGGGAAGTCACTCAGGCCGCAGGCGAGATCAAGGCGGGTGCTGCCCGCCAGTTGGCCGGCGCGCAGTTGGTCAAGGGTGTCCATGAAATCGATTCGCTATTCATTTGGAGAGGGGCGCCCGCATGATAGCGAGACATGTGGTGACTGTACCAATCGCGAGCAGGCTCGCTCCCACAATGATTTCCGAGCACCTGTGGGAGCGAGCCTGCTCGCGATTGGCATTCAAGGCGAAGAATGATCAATTCAACTCATTGATTTCCATCAACTGCCCCAGCCGACTGCGAGTTCGCGCCAGGTCGATTGCATCACCACCCAGGCTCGCACTCAGCGAATGCTGGCTGACCAACGTCAGGTGTTTGTCCTGATCGTAAAGCACGTCGACCAGGTTGATAAACCGCTGCTGCGCGGCGATGGTGGTGTCGGCGAGCAGGGGCAGGTCGACGATGATCCAGTGGTTGAACTGTCGGCACAGTTCCAGGTAGTCCATGACGGCCGTGGGGTGTTCACACAGGTCGGTGAAAGTGAATCCGATCGTGCGCCGATCGCTGAAGCGGGCCTGCAGTTGACGGGTGCCGACAGACAGTTGCAGGGGCGGAGCATCAGCCTCGGGGAAATTCAACCGGCGTCTGATCTCCAGTGTGTCCGGCCAGAGGTAATGCCCTTGGGTGAAGACTTGCTGGGCGTGGTGCCGCGCCTGACTGCGGTAGTCGTGGGGCCCGCCGACTTCCATGACCTGCATTTTCGAGTTGATCAGGTCGATGACCGGTTTGAAGCGTGCGTGGTACAGCGGGTTTGGCAGCAAGCCTTCCGGCGGATAGTTTGAGGTGACCAGCAGCAGGATGCCTCGGCGAAACAGCGCCTGGAACAAGCGGGTAATGAGCATCGCGTCGCCGATATCGTGGACGTGAAACTCGTCAAAACACAACACCCTACAACCGTCCAGCAGGTGTTCAAGGCTGTGTTCCATGGCATCGGTCTGCTCGCGATGAGTGAACATTTCCTGATGCAGTTGGGCAAAAAACTGATGGAAGTGCAGCCGCTGTTTTTCGGCGATCGGGACGGCCTGGAAAAAACCGTCCAGCAACCAGCTCTTGCCCCGCCCCACGGCGCCGTGCAGATACAGCCCGGGAAGTTTTCGCTGCGCTGAGCCTGGCAGCAAGGGGGCGTAGTGCGCCATGCAATCGATCACGCGCTGCTGACTGTGGCTGAGGGTATAGCCTTGGGCATGCGCCTTGTGGCGAAAGTAGTCGTGGATCACCCTTGCGCTGGCCACCGGTGTAGTCGATGCCTTGGCAAACAGGCGGCGCAGTGCCGGCCAACGTGGTGTGAGTCGCAAACGCTTGGGTGGTCGAACAGCCACTGGAATGTCACCCCGTGATTTTCTCGCCGGCGCCCCGCGCGGCGGCGGCACAGTTTAACCAAATGGGTAGTTTTGCTTCCAGCGCTGTGGGTCAAAACGTTTTCGTTTGCCTGAGCAACTGCGCCGCTGGCGTATCGCTGGGGCTGACCATTGCATAGTTATACCCGGCACCTGACCAGTACTCGGCCTGCAGCTCACCATCGCTGCGACTGCCTCGGGGTAGCAGGAAGTTCTTCGGCCCTGGCGGGCGCACGTAGAAGCTGATCTTCTGTCCGTTCCGGTTCTCGTAGACCACCATCGCCGCCGGCCCTTGCTCGGTGCTGAGCAGGCGCCCGCTGACCGGTTTGAAGCCGGCGTGAGCGAGGTCGGGAAGTCGGTTGGCCTGGGTGAAATAACGGTCTAGCCAGGCCTGCATGTCGCCCTGTTCGCCGACTTTGAAGTCCGCCGGCAACAGGCCTTGCTGTGCGATCAGACGATACGCCTGCATGGCATCGGCCATCGGTGCCGCAGCGCTGAGCAGGGTCATTTCCCGGGCCTGCCAGCCGCTGAAACCGCCAACGCCGACGGCCAGCAGCAGTACGGCGGCGCTGGCCAGGTGACGGCGGGATTGGCGCTTGAGCCCTTGGCGAATGAGCGCCGGCTGCAGCTGCGGATTGGCCGGTTGCTGCAGCGCGCCGCTCAGGTCGGCTCGCAACTGTTGGGCATCCTGCTGCCAGGCGCGCACGGTGGCGGCCACGGGCGGATTGTTTGTCAGATAAGTTTCAACCAGAAGTCGGTCCGCCGCGCTGAGCTGGCAGTCGATGTAGGCGTGCAGATCACGCTCGTCAGGGGGCATGCTGATCATTTGAGTCTCCGCAGGGCAGGGCGGGTGATTTCACCTTCGCTGAGCTGGCGCAACGCCTGGCGGGCGCGGGACAGGCGGGACATCACGGTGCCAATGGGCACTTCGAGAATCTCGGCCACCGCTTTGTAGCTCAAGCCTTCGACTGATACCCACAGCAACAGTGCGCGTTGCTCGGTGGTGAGCTGGTCGAAGGCCTTGAGCGTCGATTGCGCGATCACCGTGCGCTCTGCAGACGGCTCGGCTTCTTCACGGCCGGTAAAAAATTCGAGCATTCGCGCATAACGCCGGGAGCGCCGGTAGGCGTCGAGGAACTGTCGATAGAGAATCGAGAACAACCAGGCGCGCAAGTCTCCCTCCGGGCGTTTGTCGCTCCAGCGTGAGAGTGCGCGCTCCAGGCAGGTCTGCACCAGATCATCGGCGCTGCTGGGATTACGCGTCAGGGACAGCGCAAATCGCCTCAACCTGGGAATGATTTCACTCAGTTGTTCGTCGATATCGTTCATGAAGTTCTGACTAGTCACTACGCTGTGGACCAGGAAGACGCTCGGCGTTCGAGGTTATTCCACGCGCGAATAAATAAACACCCGGTGATGGAATAAACCGTCCGGGGGTTCGTCTGCTTGATTCTTCTCACTTGCGGCCACAGGCCCTGGAGTCTTTCATGGTAGATCGCTCATCACCGCCCACCCGGCCACCGCTGAGCGCCACCAGCCTGGTGTTGCGCCTTGGCGGTATCGCTTTGGTGGTCGCCGCCGTTGCCGGGGCCTTTGCCTACGTCAACGGCACATTTGACCCACAGCGGCTGACGCCGAAAAAACTGATCAACGTGCTGGAAACCAACAACGGCGTGCACCCGGGGTACCGGCGCAACCACTCCAAAGGTGTTTGCGTGATCGGGCATTTCGAGAGCAGCGGAGAGGCGCGCAGCTACTCCAGCGCCCAGGTATTCAATGAAGCACGCACCCCGGTGGTCGGGCGGTTCGCGCTGCCGGCTGGCAATCCCTACGCACCGGACAGCAGCGTGCCGATCCGCAGCATGGCGCTGCGCTTTACCCAGGCCAATGGACAACAATGGCGCACCGGGATGAACAGCATGCCGGTGTTCCCGGTTGGCACCCCCGAAGCCTTCTATCAATTGCAGCAGGCCCAGTCACCCGTACCCGCCACCGGGAAACCCGACCCTGCGGCGGTACCAGCATTCTTCGGCGCGCATCCGGAAGCAGCGCCGTTTCTGGCGTGGATCAAGACCGCCAAGCCTTCGGCCAGCTACGTGACTGAAACCTACAACAGCGTGAACGCGTTTTACCTGGTCAACGCCGCCGGTCAGCGCCAGGCGGTGCGCTGGAGCATGGTGCCGGTTGCCCAGGATTCACCCGGTGCGACGGCGCCGCAAGGCACCGATTTTCTCGAGCAGGACCTGGCCCAGCGAATGGGCGCCGGGCCGTTGCGCTGGCAGCTGAACATCACCCTGGCCAACCCCGGTGATCCGATAGACGATGCCAGCAAGGCCTGGCCCGAAGGGCGCAAGGTGGTAAATGCCGGGACTCTGGTGCTCGAAAACGTCCAGCCGCAACTCAGTGGCGAGTGCCGGGACATCAACTATGACCCGCTGGTACTACCTGCCGGCATCGAGGGCTCGGGCGATCCACTGCTCGCCGCTCGTTCAGCCGGTTATGCCAGTTCCTACTTGCGTCGTACCAGTGAAGTCAGCCAGTTGCCCGCCGCCCAACAGGAGGCTCGCCAATGAGCACTCAACCGAACCACTTCGCGCCATTGGCGCGGTTGCTGCACTGGCTGATGGCACTGATGGTTATTGCCATGCTGTTTATTGGGGCAGGCATGGTTGCCTCGGTGTCCGAGCGTCATGAGTGGCTGATCCACCTGCACAAACCCTTGGGCATCGCCATTCTGGTGTTGGTGATCGTGCGCATCGTCGTGCGTTTCTCCACTCGACAGCCGCCACTGCCTGCCGATTTGCCGGGATGGCAAGTGCTCGCGGCCAAAGGCTCGCACCTGCTGCTATACGCATTGATGCTGGTACTGCCTCTACTGGGGTGGGCAATGATTTCGGCGGCGGGCGATCCGGTAATGCTCAGCAGTTCGTTGCAGCTGCCTTCGATTGTGCCGGCCAACGCGCAGGTATTTGCCATTTTGCGCAAGGCCCACGGGTACCTGGCCTACCTGCTGTTCCTGACCGTGTTGCTGCACCTGGCGGCGGCGCTGTTCCATGGCTGGGTGCGCCGTGACGAGGTGCTCGACAGCATGCTGCGGGGCAAGGACCGCGCCTGACTTCGATGGCCGCAGCTGCAGCTGCGGCCATAGCCAATCAGCGCAACACGTCAACCATGTCGGCAACAGTCGTCAGCACGTCCTTGCCCAACTGTTTGGAGCGCTTGCCCGACCAGCCCGTCAGCGGGTTCGGCGCGTCGTCGTTGTCCTTGAAGGGCATTTCCAGGGTCAGCGACAGGCAGTCGAATTTCTCGCCGACGCTGTTGCACGCCAGGGTCATGTTGGCTTTGCCCGGCTCATCGCGGGTGTAGCCGTGCTTGGTCTGGAAGTCCTTGGTAAGGTGCTTCAAATGACTGCGAAATTGCTCTTCGAGTTTGGCGAGCCGCGGGGTGTAACCAGGGTTGCCCTCGCAGCCGGCGGTGAACACGTAGGGAATCTCTTCGTCGCCATGAATGTCGAGGAACAGGTCAACGCCGTAGCGTTCCATCCGTTGTTGCACGAACAGCACTTCGGGGCTGACTTCCTGGCTGGCGTTCTGCCAGGCGCGGTTCAGGTCCTGGCCCATGGCATTGGTGCGCAGGTGGCCATGGAAGGCGCCGTCCGGATTCATGTTCGGCACCAGGTACAGATCGGCACTGGCCAGTAGTTTGTTGAGGACCGGGTCGTCGTGTTTTTCCAGGCGCTCAATCACACCTTCCATAAACCATTCGGCCATATGTTCGCCCGGGTGCTGCTGGGCAATCATCCACACCTTGCGTCGACCCTCGGCTCCGGTGCCTTTGCGCAGAAGCTGGATGTCCCGGCCTTCGACGCTTTTACCGGTAGCCAGCAGCTCGGTGCCGGCCTTGGTCAGCGCCTGCTCGATCAGCCAGTCGTGCCGCCCGCGACTGTAGGGTTCGAAGTAGGCGAACCAGGCATGGGTAGCAGTGGCTTCCAGGCTGAAGCGCAGGCAGTCGCCTTCGAAGATGGTGGGTACCCGGAACCAATTGACGTGGTCATACGAGGCAACGGCCTGGTAACCGTCCCAGGCCTTGTTATAGGAGGACTTGCTGGCGTTACTCAGGCGAAACCAGTGCTCCTGGCCCACGTGCAGGCCGCTGGCCTTGAAGTGGAACCACTGGAAGTGCGGGCTGCGGGTATCGGGTCGAATGGCCAGCAACGCTTGCAGCGGATTGCTGATATCGATCACTTCAATATTGCCGCTGTCGAAATTTGCGCTGATGTCGAAAGAGGATTTAGCCACGGTCATAGTCGATTCCTGAATATGATTTTTATGGCTGTTACTTTACACGCAGGGAAGGGAAAAATCGGGGAAATTGCCAGGAATTTGGGGGGCGTCCTCCTTGACGCCGACGCAGCTTAGAGACTGTGCGATTGATTCTCAAGTGCTATTTATCAATAGTTTGGCCCAATGTTACCGGGCCTCCCTTGCCAAGGAACATTCTTTTGATATCATCCGCGCCATCGAATTTGCAGTGCCTGAAGACTTCATTAGCCTGAAGCCAAAAGCCAGAATAACTGGCAAAAAAAGACCCGGCAAAAAGCCGGGTCAAAAACCGTGATTAGCCTGATGAGGAGATAGTCCAGGAGACCGACCTAAGGTCTCTTGGTCCATCGACTGATCTCGCGACCAGATGATGCAATAATAATCATTCTCGTTTGCAAGTCAAACGCTTTTCGCTGTTCGCCAGGGAAATTCTTTCCTGGTGCCTTCGTTTCAGCCCTTCTTACCTTCGTCAAGCGACCGATCCACCATGGCCCTGGCCATATCGATCAGGTGCACCGTCGACAGCGTCAGGTCCCGGCTGGCGCCTCGAAGGTTACTGGCCGACTCATAGGCAACGGAGGCCGCGCACCGCATCAGGTCAGAGGCATGTACAAGTGCCTCCTCGCTGCTGACGTTCTTGTTTACAGCAAAAAAGCGCGGTTGTTCGGGCTCTGCTGACACGGCTGGTTTCAAGTAATGATCGAGCGCGCGCTGTGCGGCAGCGAAGCCCTGTGGCGAGTTGAGGGTGGTATCCATTGGCTCGTCGGGCAGGTCGGTGCTGGTGATTGCCATGGTGACGTAAACTCCTTTTTTATGGTCAAATCCGTAAAACCAGATTAGTACAAAACGTATTTGTTTCGACCAATTAAATAATACAGATTGTGTTTTGAGCGCGGATAGGAGCCCGCGTATCGTGCCGACATGGATAAATGGATTGAATTGGTCAAGGCCAAGATGAGTGAGCTCAATATCACTCAGGAGATACTCGCAGATCGTCTTGGGATGTCGCAGGGTGGTGTTGGACACTGGCTGAATAAACGACGTCAGCCTGCTGTCGACGACATGAACCGTGTGCTGCAAGCCTTGGGCCTGGATTTCCTCGAAGTGGCAATGGTGCTCCGGGAGGTCGAGGCTTACGAGGAAGATAATCCTCCCTTGGCGCAGCGCTATAACCCTTCATTTCGCTACCCGATCAGTGATTGGCAAGACGCACAGCAGCTGCGCGATGGGGAGTTGCCGGTGTACGGTGCGACGCAGTTCGAGCTGTCCGACTACCACGCTCGTGGCGGCGCGTTCTGGCTCAAGGTAGAGGGTGATGCGATGAACGCGCCCAGTGGGCCGAGCATTGCCCACGACATGCTGATCCTGGTCGATCCGGAGGTTGAGGTGCTGCCCGGCAAGCTGGTGATTGCCCAATGGCCCGGCAGCGCCGCAGCCACTTTCCGCAAATTGATCGAGGAGGGCGGCCAACGTTACCTGGTCCCGCTCAACCCTACTTATCCGAAGGCTTTGTACACTGCCGACTGCCGAATCATCGGCGTGGTCGTACAGGCCACCGCCAAGTTCTGATCAGATCGGCCCTGCCAGGGGGTAGGACCGTTCCTTGTTTCAAGCCTCTTGCAGCTCGACCAGCGCGCTGCCTTCACTGACCATTTCGCCTTCCTGGTAGTACAGCGCCTTGATCACTCCCGCGTGCGGCGCACGAATGCTGTGTTCCATTTTCATGGCTTCCAGCACTACCAGCTGCGCGCCGGCTTCAACCGATTGCCCGACCTCTACCAGGACCCGCACGATACTGCCGTTCATGGGTGCGGTCAGGCCGCCCTGATGACTATGACTGGCTTCCACGGCACTGATCGGGTCGTAGGATTCGATGCGGCGAAGCTCCCCATCCCATTGCAGATAGACCACGCCGTCGCGGCGAATGACCCGGTGCTGTCGGCGCAGGCCTTCTTGCTCGGTCAGCAGTTGCTCGCCCTTGAGCTGTGCTGTGCTTGCATCGACTGCGCCCAGCGTAAGAGCACGGTCCTGGCCTTCGCAGCTCAGGTGCAGGCTGATCTGCGTTGGCAGCCCGGTACGAAAACCGTTGCCGCTCGCCCAAGGCGACGCCAGGTCGTCAGTGCGCGGCGCGGTGGTTTGACTTTGGGCAAATGCCTGGCCAGCGGCTTGCCAGAAATCCTCACCCAGCTCTGCCGGTTTTGGCAGCAACTGCTCCTGGTATCGCGGGATGAACCCGGTATCCAGTTCTGCGGCGGCAAAAGCTGGATGGCCGATGATCCGGCGCAGGAAGTTGATGTTGGTCCTGAGGCCACCAATCGCGAACTCGTCGAGCATGCCCAGCAGGCGTAGCCGCGCCTGTTCGCGGTCTTCGCCCCAGGCAATCAGCTTGCCCAGCATCGGGTCGTAGAACGGCGAGATCTCATCACCTTCTTCCACGCCGCTGTCGACTCGACGTCCGTCGCCGGGCGCCGACTCGCGATACAACTCCAGACGTCCGGTCGCTGGCAGGAAGTCATTACCAGGGTCTTCGGCGTACAACCTGACTTCAATGGCGTGTCCGATCAGGGGCACCTGCTCCTGGGTCATCGGCAGGGTTTCACCCCGGGCCACGCGGATTTGCCAGGCGACCAGGTCGAGCCCGGTAATGGCTTCGGTCACCGGGTGCTCGACCTGCAGACGAGTATTCATCTCCATGAAGAAGAACTCGCCTCGAGAGTCCAGCAGGAACTCCACCGTACCGGCTCCGACGTAGCCAATGGCCTGTGCCGAGCGTACGGCGGCTTCGCCCATGGCGCGGCGCAATTGCGCGCTCAGGCCTGGAGCAGGGGCTTCTTCAACAACCTTCTGGTGGCGACGCTGGATCGAGCAGTCGCGCTCATTGAGGTACAGGCAATTGCCCTGCTGATCGGCAAAGACCTGGATCTCCACGTGCCGCGGTTTGAGCAGGTATTTTTCTACCAGCATGCGTGAGTCGCCAAATGACGATTGGGCTTCACGCTGCGCCGAGGCCAGGGCTTCGGCCAGTTGGCTGACATCCTCGACCACTTTCATGCCTTTACCGCCGCCGCCTGCCGTGGCCTTGAGCAGCACTGGATAACCGATGCGTTCACAGGCTGTGCGGAAGGTTTCCAGGTCCTGGGCTTCGCCGTGATAACCAGGCACCAGTGGCACGCCGGCGGTTTCCATCAACGCCTTGGCGGCGGATTTGCTGCCCATTGCATCGATCGCCGAGGCGGGAGGGCCGAGGAAGATCAAGCCGGCATTCTCGATGGCCCGGGCAAATCCGGCGTTCTCGGACAGGAAACCATACCCCGGATGAATCGCCTGGGCACCACTGGCCAGTGCAGCAGCAATCAGTTTGTCGATCTGCAGGTAGCTGTCGGCGGCTTTGCTGCCACCCAGGTCCACCCGGATATCGGCCTCGCGGCTGTGCCTGGCCTCACGATCAGTGGCGCTGTGCACGGCCACGGTGGTCAGGCCCAGGGCCTTGGCGGTGCGCAACACCCGGCAGGCGATTTCGCCGCGGTTGGCCACCAGTAAAGTGGTAATGACGGGCGTGCTCATCAACGCGGCTCCTTCGTGTTTGGGGTGGCGAGCCAGTTCGCCGGGCGTTTTTGCAGGAAGGCACGCAAGCCTTCCTGGCCTTCAGGGCTGACGCGGATCCGCGCAATAGCATTCTCTGTGTAGCGCCGCAGCGCCGGTGTCAGCGCGCCGTTCCCCACTTCGCGCAGTAAATCCTTGCTGGCGCGCATGGCGGCGGGGCTGTTAAGCAGTAAATTGTCGATCCACTGCTCGACCTTCGATTCCAGCTCTGCCAGCGGGTAGCTTTCTGACAATAAGCCGATCTCCCGTGCCCGCTGGCCGTTGAACCGCTCGGCCGTCAGGGCGTAGCGACGCGCTGCGCGTTCGCCGATCGCTTGCACCACGAACGGACTGATCACGGCAGGCGCCAGGCCGATGCGCACTTCCGACAGGCACAATTGCGCGTCATCGGCACCAATGGCCATATCACAGCAGCTGATCAAACCCAGTGCTCCCCCAAACGCCGCCCCTTGCACTACGGCCAGGGTGGGGATTTTCAGTTTGGCGAGGTTGTACATCAACTCGGCCAACTCGCGGGCATCGTCGAGATTGGTGTGGTAATCCAGTTCGGCGGACTGCTGCATCCAGGCCAGGTCGGCGCCGGCGCTGAAATGCTTGCCGCGGCCGCGCAACAGCAGGAATCTGAGGCTGGTATCGGCCGAAACCTTATCCAGGGCGATGATCAGCTCGCGGATCATCTGCGCGTTGAAGGCGTTGTTCTTGTCTTCGCGAGCGAGCCACAAGGTCGCGAAACCCCGGGGGTCGGTGTGCAATTGGAGGGTGTTGAAGTCGCTCATTTTGTCTGTCTCCACAACTCATGTGTGAGCGGGCTTGCTGGCGAAGAACGATAGCGCGGTACATGGAAGACCGCGGTGAATCCTTCGCCAGCAAGCCCGCTCACACAGAAAATCACATCCGGAATACGCCGAAACGGCTCTGTTCTACTGGCGCGTTCAGCGCGGCCGACAAGGCCAGGGCCAACACATCGCGGGTCTGCGCGGGGTCGATGACGCCGTCGTCCCACAGCCGGGCGCTGGAGTAGTAGGGATGTCCCTGCTGTTCGTACTGATCGAGGATAGGTTGCTTGATCTCGGTTTCCTGCTCGGCGCTGAAGCTCAGGCCACCGCGCTCGGCCTGCTCGCGCTTGACTTGCACCAGCACGCCGGCAGCCTGCTCGGCACCCATCACGCCAATCCGCGCATTTGGCCACATCCACAGGAAGCGTGGGTCGTAGGCGCGTCCGCACATGCCGTAGTTGCCGGCGCCGAAGCTGCCGCCAATGATCACGGTGAACTTTGGCACCTTGGCGCACGCCACGGCGGTCACCAGTTTGGCACCGTGCTTGGCGATGCCTCCGGCTTCGTATTTCTGGCCAACCATGAAGCCGGTGATGTTCTGCAGGAACAGCAATGGGATGCCGCGTTGACAGGCCAGTTCGATGAAGTGCGCGCCTTTCTGCGCGGCTTCGGCGAACAGAATGCCGTTGTTGGCGAGAATCGCGATCGGATAACCGTGCAGGTAGGCAAAACCGCAGACCAGCGTCGTGCCGAACAACGCCTTGAACTCGTCGAACACCGAGCCGTCCACCAGCCGTGCGATGACTTCACGCACATCAAAAGGTTGCTTGGCGTCAGCCGATACAACGCCGTAGAGCTCATCGCTGCCATACAGCGGGGCGATCGGGGTGCGTTGCTGCACTTCGCCGAGCTTGCGCCAGTTAAGGTTGGCAATGCTGCGCCGGGCAATGGCCAAGGCGTGCTCGTCGCTCTCGGCGTAATGATCGGCGACACCGGAAACCTTGCAGTGCACATCGGCGCCACCAAGGTCTTCGGCGCTGACCACTTCACCCGTCGCGGCTTTCACCAAAGGCGGGCCGGCAAGGAAGATGGTCGCCTGGTTGCGCACCATGATTGCCTCGTCTGCCATGGCCGGAACATAGGCGCCGCCAGCGGTGCAGGAGCCCATGACCACGGCGATCTGCGGAATGCCCATGGCACTCATGTTGGCCTGGTTGAAGAAGATTCGGCCAAAGTGCTCGCGGTCCGGGAACACTTCATCCTGGCGTGGCAAGTTCGCGCCACCGGAGTCCACCAGGTAAATGCAAGGCAGGCGATTTTGCTGGGCGATGGTCTGGGCGCGCAGGTGTTTTTTCACGGTCAGTGGGTAGTACGAGCCACCTTTTACCGTGGCATCGTTGGCGACGATCATGCATTCGACGCCTTCCACGCGGCCAATTCCGGCGATCACGCCAGCCGCCGGAACATCCTCACCGTACACCTCGTAGGCTGCCAGCTGGCTGATTTCCAGGAAGGGCGAACCGGGATCGAGCAGCCGGTTGATGCGCTCACGAGGCAGTAACTTGCCCCTTGATGTGTGTCGCTCTTGCGCTTTGGGGCCGCCACCTTGCTGCACCTGGGCGAGCAGGGTGTGCAGGGCGTCGACCTGTTTGCGCATCGCCGCGCTGTTGGCCGCGAACTCCGCCGAGCGGGGGTTGAGCAGGGTATGCAGGATAGCCATGGACAACTCCGGTTAGCGGGTTTCGTTAAACAATTCACGACCGATGAGCATGCGACGAATTTCACTGGTACCCGCGCCGATTTCGTAGAGCTTGGCGTCACGCAACAGACGGCCCGCGGGGAATTCATTGATGTAGCCGTTTCCACCAAGAATCTGAATCGCGTCGAGGGCCATTTGCGTGGCGCGTTCGGCGCTGTACAGGATGACGCCGGCGGCGTCCTTGCGCGTGGTCTCGCCGCGCTCGCAGGCCTGGGCCACTGCGTACAGATAGGCTCGGCTGGCATTGAGTTGGGTGTACATGTCGGCGACCTTGCCCTGGATCAGCTGGAACTCGCCGATGCTCTGGCCAAATTGCTTGCGGTCATGGATGTAGGGAACGATTAGGTCCATGCAGGCCTGCATGATGCCGGTCGGGCCGCCGGACAGCACAACGCGCTCGTAGTCGAGACCGCTCATCAATACTTTCACGCCGCCATTGAGTACGCCCAGGATGTTTTCTTCCGGCACCTCGACGTCATCAAAAAACAGCTCGCAGGTGTTCGAGCCACGCATGCCGAGCTTGTCAAACTTGTTGCTGCGGCTGAAGCCTTTCGAGTCGCGTTCGACGATGAAAGCAGTAATGCCGTGAGGGCCTTTTTCCAGGTCGGTCTTGGCGTAGATCACGTAGGTGTTGGCGTCGGGGCCGTTGGTAATCCAGGTCTTGCTGCCATTGAGCACGTAGCGATCACCACGCTTGTCGGCGCGCAGTTTCATCGATACGACGTCGGACCCGGCGTTCGGTTCGCTCATGGCGAGGGCGCCGATGTGCTCGCCGCTGATCAGCTTGGGCAGGTACCTGGTCTTCTGCTCATGATTGCCGTTGCGGTTGATCTGGTTGACGCAGAGGTTGGAGTGCGCGCCGTAGGACAGCGCAACTGAAGCCGAGCCGCGGCTGATTTCTTCCATGGCCACCACGTGCGCCAGGTAACCCAGGCCAGCGCCACCGTATTCTTCGCTGACAGTGATGCCTAAAAGGCCCATGTCGCCGAACTTGCGCCACAGGTCTGCTGGAAACAGGTTGTCGATGTCGATCTGGGCGGCGCGCGGGGCGATCTCGCTGGCAACAAAGGACTGAACCGAATCACGCAGCATGTCGATGGTTTCACCGAGGGCAAAGTTCAGGGATGGGTAGCTCATGGGACACCTTTTGGCTTTTTTGTTGGGTGGGGAGGGCGGTGCTGCAGCTCTCACCTTTACGTTAACGTAAGCCTGTGACGAAGCGCTGTCAATCACCCTTTACGTTAACGTCAACTTGGGCGGCAGTAGGGCGGATGAGGATAGAAAGCGGACCCTTCTCGGGAGATGACGATTGTGGGAGCCGGGCTTGCCCGCGATGGCGTCTGCACATTCGATACTGATGTGGCAGGGGGAAGACTGTTACTCCCACAGGGTAAATTCATTGTTGGTGGTGGTGATGTCGAAAACCCGAATCCCAGACAGCACAAAGGGGAGCCGAAGCTCCCCTTTAATTTGTCGTTGCGCGTGCTCTTTTTTTATTATTGAGGGGCGGTCTGTTGTTGTTTTTGGTAACCGTGACCCTTTACCGCTGTTTTTGTCGATCCCCATCCGGGATCAAGAGCAAACGTATTTTTTTGAGCGCTGATCTGCTTTTTCGCCAAGCGATCCAACCAGTTCGGGAGCTACCTGAAGGTAGTTTTATTGTTCTCTGCCCGGTTGCGGGTTACTCCGAAAAGCACCCTGAAAAGCACACCTTCTCCAAAAAAATCTGTTAGCTGCGTCTCTGCCGTGTTGTTCTTGTTATGTCAGAGTCGTTACGTCTTATTTTTATTGGTTTGCTGCTTTTTATTCTTGTTATGCCAAAGAGATAGCAGGAGCCGTGCCAACTTTTAAAAAAGCTTTAAAAACAGATACTTATGATTTGACTGGTTTTTGCCGAAGGCTCTGACTCTCATAATCTGTTTCCGTGTTACTCGATTGCGCCCACATTTCACGGCTGGCGGTAACACCCCGACACAACCGCTCGCTCACTGTGCACTGCGTGCCTTGGCAACCCGCGATCCGGTAGGGCGGCCCAACACGGTACAGATCTGCTGGCCTGCCAGAATCAAGGCGTCCAGGTCAATACCGGTGTGTATGCCCAGGCCGTTAAGCAGGTAGACCACATCCTCGGTAGCCACGTTACCGCTGGCGCCTTTGGCATAGGGGCAGCCGCCGAGGCCGGCGATGGAGCTGTCGAAGGTCGAGACGCCTTCCAGCAGGCTGGCGTAGATATTGGCCATGGCCTGCCCGTAGGTGTCATGGAAATGCCCGGCGAGTTTGTCTCGAGGGACATCGGCCGAAACCACTTCGAACATCCTGCGAGTGGCGCCTGCGGTGCCGGTACCAATGGTGTCGCCCAGGGAGACCTCGTAACAGCCCATCGCGTACAGCTCGCGAGCAACCCGTGCGACTTGCTCGGGTGCTACATCTCCTTCGTAGGGGCAGCCCAGCACACAGGACACGTAACCGCGCACCGTTATCCCGTGTTGTCGGGCTGCGTCCATGATGGGAACGAAGCGCTCCAGGCTATCGCTGATCGAGCAATTGATGTTGCGCCGGGAGAAGGCTTCGGAGGCGGCGGCGAACACCGCAACTTCCTTGACCCCGGCAGCAATGGCGTCTTCGAACCCACGCAGGTTGGGGGCGAGTGCGCCGTAGGTGACGCCTGGTTTGCGCTGGATCTGCGCAAAGACTTCTGCCGAACCTGCCATCTGCGGCACCCATTTGGGCGAAACGAAACTGCCGACCTCGATGTAACCAAGGCCAGCGGCGCTCAGCGCGTCGACCAGTTGCACCTTGTCGGCGACGCTGATGGGCTGGGCTTCATTTTGCAAACCGTCGCGGGGACCCACTTCGATCAGGCGCACGTGAGTTGGAAGGGACATGGGAATAGACCTGTGCTGATAGCCCTGCAGGAGCGAGCGTGCTCGAGATGGTCGTTAGCGATAACGCGGGTTTCCTGATTAAACGCGTTGACCTTGACTCCATCGCAAGCAAGCTTGCTCCTGCAGGGGAGATGTGTGGGATTATTGAAGTGCTTGCTGGCTCTTGATCGTCTGTTCCAGGGCCTGGGTGCAGCGCTCCTGCGCCGTGTCCAGTTCCAGCTTCATCTGCTCGATGTCGAGCATCTGCTGTTCCAGTTGATCACGACGCTCGGCGATCTTGTTCAACATGGTCTGCAACTGTTTCTGGTTGCCCCCGGCAGGGTCGTAGAGTTCGATCAGCTCGCGGCATTCGGCCAGTGAAAAACCGATGCGCTTGCCGCGCAAGATCAGCTTCAGGCTGACCTTGTCCCGGGGCGAATAGATGCGTTCCTGGCCGCGTCGCTCGGGGCTGAGCAGGCCTTGTTCTTCATAGAAGCGGATCGCCCGGGTGGTAATGTCCAGCTCGCGGGCGAGGTCGGAGATGCTGTAGGTCAGGCTGCTCATGGGCGCGCTCGAAAAAGGGTCATGGCGCTAAGCTAAAGGCAGGTTGACGTTTACGTCAAGGGCAAAAGCCCTACACCTTATCCAGTTTCTTCTCATGCGCCGTCACCTGCTGGCACAACTCGATCATCTGCTCGCGCATCCAGCGGTTGGCCGGGTCCTGGTCAGTGCTTTCGTGCCAGTAAAGGTGGGTCTCCACCGGGGGCACATCGTTGACCGGTAAACTGAAGGCATGCAGATCGTTGCGACGGGCAAAGCGCTCGGGCACGGTCATTACCATATCCGTCTGCTGCAGCACTTGCGACGCCATCAGGTAATGCTGCGAGCGCAGGGCGATCTTGCGCTGGATGCCCATCTTGCCCAGCGCCAGGTCGACATGGCCCAGGCCACTGCGCCGGCTGGAAATATGAATGTGGGTCAGGGACAAGTAGTCATCGAGGCTGAATTTTTCCTTGTTCGCCAGCGGATGCCCCCTGCGCATGGCGCACACGTAGCGGTCCTCCATCAACTTGACATGGCGTACCTGAGGATCGGTATTGAGCGGGGCATCGACGGCGAAGTCGAGGCGCCCGGCCGCCAGTTCCTTGGTCGTCTCGCGACGCTTGGACAGAAAGCTCTCGATGATCACGGTCGGCGCCAGGCGACGCAGGCGCTGGAACAGCGGGGGCAGGATCACCGCCTCGGTGAGGTCGGTCATGCTGATGCGATACGTCTTGACTGCCTGCAGCGGGTTGAATATGCGGCTTTCCTGAACGGATACACGCAGCAGCGAGAGCGCATTGCGCACCGGCCCGATGATGTTCTGCGCCATGGGCGTCGGGACCATGCCCTGGGCGGTGCGCACGAACAACGGGTCGTTGAATGTCTCGCGCAGGCGGGCGAGGGCGTTCGACACCGCCGGCTGGGTGATGCCAACGATCTGTCCGGCGCGAGTCAGGTTGGCTTCGGTGTAGATCGCGTCAAAGACGATGAAAAGGTTGAGGTCGACCTTGCTCAGATTCATGGCGCTGCACTCTTATTGTGTGGGCTCGGTGGCCTTGGCGATCAGTGGATCATATATCGGTGATGAATGTTAATACACGCCGAGAATAGGCTAGGTAAATTTTCGTCACTGTTCTAGCATCAAATCCATGACCTGAACAACTTATTAAAACCCCCGTTAAAAGGTAGAGCTGCCCATGGATTTCGCTTATTCGCCCAAGGTGCAAGAACTGCGTGAGCGCGTGACCGCGTTCATGGACACCTACGTTTATCCCGCTGAAGCCGTGTTCGAGCGTCAGGTCGCCGAAGGCGATCGCTGGCAGCCGACCGCGATCATGGAAGAACTCAAACTCAAGGCCAAGGCCGAGGGCTTGTGGAATCTGTTTCTGCCCGAGTCCGAGCTGGGTGCCGGCCTGACCAACCTGGAATACGCGCCGCTGGCGGAAATCATGGGTCGCTCCTTGCTCGGCCCTGAGCCCTTCAACTGCTCGGCTCCCGACACCGGCAACATGGAAGTGCTGGTGCGTTACGCCAACGATGAGCAGAAGCAGCGCTGGCTCGAGCCCCTGTTGCGTGGCGAAATTCGGTCAGCCTTCGCCATGACGGAGCCCGACGTGGCGTCCTCCGACGCTACCAATATGGCCGCCCGCGCCGTGCGTGACGGCGATGAGTGGGTCATCAATGGCAAAAAGTGGTGGACCTCCGGCGCCTGTGATCCGCGCTGCAAAATCCTGATCTTCATGGGCCTGAGCAATCCTGACGCACCGCGGCATGCCCAGCACTCGATGATCCTGGTGCCGGTGGATGCCCCTGGCGTGAAGATCCTGCGTCCGCTGCCGGTGTTCGGTTACGACGATGCACCGCATGGTCACGCCGAAGTGCTGTTTGAAAATGTCCGGGTGCCGTTTGAAAACGTCCTGTTGGGCGAGGGCCGCGGGTTTGAAATCGCCCAGGGTCGCCTTGGCCCGGGGCGGATTCACCACTGCATGCGTTCTATCGGCATGGCCGAACGTGCGCTGGAATTGATGTGCAAACGTTCAGTGAGCCGTACCGCGTTCGGCAAGCCACTGGCGCGCCTGGGCGGTAACATCGACAAGATCGCCGACTCGCGTATGGAAATCGACATGGCGCGCCTGCTGACCTTGAAGGCCGCTTACATGATGGACACCGTCGGTAACAAGGTGGCCAGGAGCGAGATCGCGCAGATCAAGGTGGTTGCTCCCAACGTGGCCTTGCGCGTGATCGACCGCGCGATTCAGATTCACGGCGGCGCCGGGGTTTCCAACGATTTCCCGCTGGCCTACATGTACGCGATGCAACGCACCTTGCGCCTGGCCGATGGCCCGGACGAAGTGCACCGCGCCGCCATTGGCAAGTTCGAGATCGGCAAGTATGTGCCGAAGGAAATGCTGCGCAGCGGCCACTAAACAAACGTGGTGCATCACCCCCCCACGAGATTCACTGTAGGAGCGAGCTTGCTCGCGATGGTCGTCAACGAAGACGCGTTAATGCTGGTTAATGCGGCGCCTCTGAGTTCATCGCGAGCAAGCTCGCTCCTACAGAGGGCGAGTTCAGTGAGTATCCACCTCGGGCAGCCCGTAGAACGTGCGGGCGCACGCGGTGGTGTGTGCTGCCAGGTCTTCCTCGCTTTCCCCCCGATGCAATGCCACCTCACGCAACACCTCCGTCAGATACGCGGGTTCGTTACGGCCATTCTTCGGTTTGGGCCGCAAGCTGCGGGGCAACAGGTACGGCGCATCGCTCTCCAGCATCAATCGACCGCGTTTGATCTCCTTTACCAGAGGGTGCAGGTGCGTGCCCCGGCGTTCGTCGCAGATCCATCCGGTAATGCCGATGTGCAAGTCCAGGTCGAGGTAGCTGAACAAGGCCTTTTTTTCCCCGGTAAAACAATGCACCACGGCAGCCGGCAACTGATCCCGATAGTCGCGCAGGATGTCCAGCAGGCGCTGGCTGGCATCGCGCTCGTGCAGGAACACCGGCAATTGCAGTTCGACCGCCATGGCCAGGTGCTCCTCCAGCACCTTCTCCTGTTGCGGGCGCGGCGAGAAGTCGCGATTGAAGTCCAGCCCGCATTCGCCCACGGCGACAACGTTGGGTTCCTTGAGCAAACTGCGCAGGCGCCGGGCGCTATCGGCGTTCCAGTCGCTGGCGGAATGCGGGTGGATGCCGGCAGTGGCAAACAGCCGCTGGTTGCTTTCGTCCAGCTGCTGGCACAGCTCCAAGGCCTGTTCGCTGCCTTCGACACTGGTGCCGGTAAGGACCAGTTGGCACACGCCGGCGGCGTACGCACGGTCGAGTACCGCCTGGTGCTTGTCGGCAAAACTGGGGTTGGTCAGGTTGACGCCGATATCGATGAGTTGCATGGTGCTACCTCGGACCAAAGGCCGGAAAGCATATCAGAGCTGCAGATTTATAAGAAAAGCCAAGAACTACAATCAGTTGTAGCTGTCTCTTGATTCCGCGAGGGAGGTCGTGCTGGTCAGTTGGCCCGCATGAAGCCGTTTTCTCGCGCCTTGTCAGCGCTGTTTCTGACGTTCGATTTCGCTCACTCCTTGAAATCGGCCCAGTTTTCTTTCCGGAGAGTGGATGACCCGTCCCTCGGTGTTGCTGTTGCTGTGTTTATCGTTGCTACTGCCGATGCCGGCGGTTGCGCGTCTGGCCGGCCCGCTGCAAGCCGTACCCGCCGCGAAGGTCCGTGATCTGGCGGAAATCCGCAGCAGCCGGGTGCTGCGCGTGCTGGTTAACCAAAGCCGCAACAGCTCCGGGGAAGTCGAAGGCCAGGCGATCGGCGTCGAATACCACCGCCTGCGCGCCTTTGAGCAATACCTCAATGGTCACGCCCGTGACGGTCAGGAAATCTCCCTCAAGATAATCCCCAAAGGCAAAGATCAACTGATCGGCGCATTGCAGCGCGGGGAGGGTGACCTGGTGGCGCCAGGGGAATTGCTCGACCTGCAGCCCGGCCACGCCATCAGCACCAGTCAACCCATTGCCAGCAATATTCCGTTGGTGTTGGTCGGGATCAAGGGCGAGCGGAGTTACACCCGCCTGGAGCAGTTGTCCGGCAAGACCCTGGCCCTGCCGACGGGCAGCGCTGCCGGGGATGCGCTCAGCCAGATCAATCAGAAACTGGCGCTGCATAAATTGCCGCCGGTGAACGTCGAGTGGGTCGACCCCAGCCTCGCGGTCGAGGATGTGTTGGAAATGGTCCAGGGCGGCATCTTCCACCTGACGATAGTCGAACAACCGATTGCCGAGCGCTGGGGCAAGATTCTGCCCAAGTTGCGCCTCGACCGGAAGGTGCTGATCAGCGAGCCGGGAGAAGAGTTCTGGTTCGTGCGGCGCGATGCTTCAATGCTGCGGGCCAGCATCGACCGCTTTCTACTCACCTACAAGAAACCTTCGGACCAGGATGTGGCCTTCCTGCGCATCTACCGTCGGCTGTATCAAGTGCACTATCCCTTGGCCAAGGCCAATCGTCAGCGCCTGGAAAAGCTGCGCCCGGTGCTGCAGAAGCACGCGGCGGCCCAAGGCATGGACTGGCTGAATCTGGCGGCGCTGGCATTCAAGGAATCCGGGCTGCAACCCAGTGCCCGCAGCGGCGGTGCCCCGACCGGGCTGATGCAGATCACCCCGGCGGCGGCGCAACGGGTAGGCGTCAATAACATTCAGGAACTGGATGCCAATGTTCAGGCCGGGGCCAAGTACCTGGCGATGATTCGCCGCAAATTCTTTGCCAGCCCCAAGCTCAATGAGCGTGAGCGCATGGCGTTTGTGCTGGCCGCTTACAACATTGGGCCGGAGCGGGTCCAGGGCATGCGCGCCGAGGCACGACGTCGAGGCTTGAACCCTAATCAATGGTTTTTCCAGGTGGAGCGCATTGCCATGGAGCAGGTTGGAATGGGGCCGGTCAGCTAT
Organism: Pseudomonas gregormendelii; assembly: GCF_017114825.1. Lineage (GTDB taxonomy): Bacteria > Pseudomonadota > Gammaproteobacteria > Pseudomonadales > Pseudomonadaceae > Aquipseudomonas > Aquipseudomonas gregormendelii. Next base: position 88,126 of record NZ_JADEVO010000017.1, read on the forward strand.
GTTAATAGCGTGAACAAGTATTACCTGGCGTTCGATCGGGAGCGAGAATCGCTGGAGCCTCAGGGGCAAAAGGTTGTCACACGGAAATGATCTACTAAACTGATTGTTATGCTGAGATATTTACGCTTTTAACATAAAAATAACCGATTAATATAGCGGCCAACCACACTCAAACCAAGAATGGATGACACAGCATGAGCACACTGATCAACAAGGTCCTGTTTACCCGCGCCGGCTACGGCTTGACTGTCCTGCGGATCTTCGTCGGCATCATCTTTGCCGCCCACGGCGCGCAGAAGCTCTTTGGTGCGTTTGGCGGTTACGGTTTGGCCGGCACTGCGCAGTACATGGAAAGCCTGGGCCTGACGCCTGGCTATGTGATGGCGACGCTGGCTGGAGGCACCGAGTTCTTTGGCGGCCTGGCATTGATCATCGGCCTGTTGGTGCGCCCGGCGGCATTGGGCCTCACGTTTGTGTCGCTGGTTGCCATCTTCAGCGTGCACATCAGCAACGGCCTGTTCATGGCCAACAACGGTTACGAATTCGCCCTGGCCCTGCTCGGTGGCTCCATTGCGGTGTTGATCGAAGGCGCCGGCAAGCTGTCGGCAGACCGCGCCATCGCCGGCTAACCGCTCTGGATCAACCAAAAGGCCCGCATCACGCGGGCCTTTTTTGTTGCTCGCAATTCTTGACACTGCCGTGTCGGCTTCTCTAGGATGCTGCTCATGCGCCGATTTAAACAGCTACTTGCGGGGCGCCAGGTGACTCGATCAGTTACCGACAAAAGCTTGGAAACAGGCTTCGAAATTCCGCTAAAGCGCTGGTTCGGTGTTGCCTCTCACCTGCCATGCAGACCTTTGAAGCAGAGACACGACACGATGAATGCATTAAGCCCCGTTGTACGCCCCGCGCCGATCACGGCACACCTCACCCAGCGCAATCCCAAAATCCTGCTTGGCGGCAAACATCAGCCAACGCTCCTGCGTTATCTCGATGGCTGGCCTCGCCGCACGGGTGGTCCTGCGGCATTCCTTATCCAGTTCGTCGAAGACGGTGAGACCCTGGCGCGTTTCGCCAGCGACAGCTTCGACCTGGCGGTGATTCAGTCACCGACTGTTGAAGGGGCCAGCGAAATGATCAGCCAATTGATCCGCGTGGCCCGCCAGGGCCTGATCACACGACGCTGAATGTTACCGTTTTGTCGATTGACGGCGCGTGCCAGCGGCTGGCACTGGCGTCGGTATTCGCGCGAATCAATCAGACGAGCGTCTTAAGGGCCAACTCAAAAGCGTCACAGCCTTTGCTGGCAAAGCTCTGGTAGTTACCGAACAGACGGATCAGGTAGATCGAGCCTACGTTCAGATAGCCCAGGCGGTAAATGGACTTCAACGAATCGAAGTTGCTCGACTCCACATAAGAGACCAGGCCTTTGTAACCCTTCTCCAGGTAATGCTTGAGAGCAAGGTTCATGCCTATGGCGTGCAGGCGCTGACCGCGATACTCGTGATGGGTGAAGCCTTTGTACATGTAGACGTAAGAGGGGCTGAAGTGCAGGAACAGTTCTGGCGGATCGATGTGCGTCGGTTTGCGTGAATACCAGCCATAAGAGGCTAATACCGCGCCATCGAAGATGCCGAAGCATTGATCGCCCTTGGCCAGGGATTCTTCGATAAAGCTCTCGGGCATCTCATTGACTGGATCGCGCGCGTAGTGGCGCATCATCTGTTCACTCAGGAACATCGGCTTGAAGTGCGATGGGTAGTCGAGGAACGCGGGGTCGACTTTCTGCAGCGTGACCCCGCGCAGTATCTTGAACAGCATGAAGGCGTTGACCGTCTTCAAAAAAAGCTGATGACTCGCGCTGGATAACCCAATCTTTCGAATCTTCGTTTGGCTTTTCTCAAGCAGCTGCTGCACGATCATGCCGTCCTCCCGATGGATCTTGTGGATGAAAGGGAATTTGCGTGAATTCAAGGTGCCAATTTATTGGCCTATGTAACAAGATGTTAGCAAGGTATTTTGCTTTTGCCCGGGAAAGCGTCATAAAACTAGCGATACCCGACAGACGTTCCGTAGAGTCAGTTGAGTACTTGCAGCTAACTACCTGAGTTGTCAGACGTTCATTTCCCGCAAGCCTGGGTAGAAAAGGAAAATTTTTTTTCAGTGCCATGCATTCGTGACTCGCCCCAAGGAGGCCCTCGACTTGAGTACCAACATCATCACAAAAGAAGGGCATGACGCCCTGAAACAGGAGCTCGATTACCTTTGGCGGGAGAAGCGTCCGGACACGACTCGCAAGGTCACCTGGGCCGCCTCCCTGGGCGACCGCAGTGAGAATGCCGATTACCAGTACAACAAGAAGCTGCTGCGCGAAATTGATCGCAGGGTGCGCTACCTGCGCAAGCGGCTGGAGGATGTGCGGGTGGTCGAGTACTCGCCGGAGCAGGAGGGAAGGGTGTTTTTCGGCGCCTGGGTCGAGATTGAAAACGAGGCCGGGGACATCAAGAAATTTCGCGTGGTGGGGTATGACGAAATCTACGGGCGCAACGATTACATCTCGATCGATTCACCGATGGCGCGCGCGTTGCTGAAAAAGGAAGTGGGTGACGAGGCGGTGGTGCAGACCCCGGGGGGCGAAACGTTGTGGTGGATCAACGCCATCTCCTACGGGCAAACGCCAAACGATCCCCCAGGGTAGGGCGACCGCTCAGGCGTCGATCAACCCTCGCGCAGCACGGTCAGCGGGCTGGCATTCAGGGCCCGACGGGTACCGAATACGCCCGCGCCGCCAATAAGCACGGCACCGATCAATGGCAATACCAGCAGCCATGGATGCGGCTGCCACGGCAGGTCAAATGCATAGCGGTACAGCACCAGGCTGACCAGTTCCGAGCCCAGTGCCGCGAGCAGGCCACTCACTGCCCCCAGCAGACCGAACTCGATCCGCCGGGCCTTGACCAACAGCTTCCGTTCCGCGCCCAGCGCACGTAGCAGGGCGCCCTGGCGAATGCGTTCATCCAGTGTTGCCTGCAATCCGGAAAACAGCACCGCCATGCCAGCCGCCAGGACGAACAGCAGGACGTACTCCACCGCCAGGGTGACCTGGGCGAGGATGCTGCGCAGCTGTTCCAGCAGGGCTTCGACTTGCAGGATGGTCACTGCCGGAAAGCTTCGGGACAGGTCGACGATCTGCTGGTCATGCCCAGCGGCCAGGTAGAAGCTGGTCAGGTAGGTGGCCGGCAGGTCCTTAAGGGTGCCGGGCTGGAAGATCATGAAGAAGTTGGGCTGGAAGTTGTCCCAGTTGATGTCACGCAAGCTGGTGACTTTCGCTTCGCGATTGACGCCGCCAACGGTGAAAACCATGTGATCGCCCAGCTTGAGCTTCAGGCTTTCGGCAACCTTGCCCTCCACCGATACCCCGGGAATCTCGTCGGGCGTCTGTTCGGTCCACCAGTTGCCGGCGGTGAGCTTGTTACCCGCTGGCAGGTCGGCCGCCCAGGTCAGGCTCAGGTCGCGCTGGATGGCCCGATCTCCGGCTGAGTCCTTGCTGACGATTTGCTGCACCGGTTCGCCATTGATACTGATCAGCCTTCCGGGCACCACCGGATACAAGGGTGCTGCCTGTGCCGAGAGTTCGATCAGGCGGTCGGTGAATGCCTGCTTGTCTGCCGGCAAAATATTCAGTGCAAAATAGTTTGGAGCATTTTTCGGCAGCTGGTTCTGCCAGGTATCGAGTAATTCGCCGCGCAGCAGGGCGATCAACGCCATGGACAGCAGGATCAGGCCGAACGCCAGGGACTGCCCCGCAGCTGCCAGGGGGTGGCGCAGCAACTGGCCCAGCCCCAGGCGCCAGGGCAGGGAAGCGCTTGCCAGCATGCGCCGCAGGCTTTTGAGCAGCAGCAACAGCAAGCCGCCCAGGACCAGCGCGGCAATGACGCCGCCGCCGAGCAGGGCGAAGGTCAGCACCAGGTCCAGGCTCAGGCGCCACATGATCAGCCCCAGTGCCCCCAACGCCGCGCCATAGACCATCCAGGTGCTGGACGGTATGGGCAGCATGTCTCGACGCAACACGCGCAGCGGCGGCACCCGACCCAACGCCGCCAGGGGCGGCAGGGCAAAGCCGGCCAACGCCACCAGCCCGGTGCCGATCCCGGCGATGGCCGGGAACAGGCCGCCAGGCGGGACATCGGTAGGCAGCAGGTCATGCAGTAATGCAAACAACCCGAGCTGCGCCAGCCAACCGATCACCGCGCCGCTGATACTCGCCAGCAAGCCCAGCACAGCCAGCTGCACGCTGAACAACAGCAGGGTTTCCCGGCGTGACAGGCCCAGGCAGCGCAGCAGTGCGCTGGCATCGAAGCGGCGAGTGGCGAAGCGCGTGGCCGACAGGGCCACCGCTACTCCGGACAACAGCACCGCGACCAGGCTGGCCATGTTCAGGTAGCGCTCGGCCTTGCCCAGCGCACCACCGATTTGCCGATTGCCATCGCGGGCATCCTGCAGCCGCTGATTCGGCGCCAGGCCGGGCTTGATCGCTTGTCGATAGCTTTCCAGTGCCTCGGCCTTGCCGCGCCACAGTTCCCGGTAGCTGACCCGGCTGCCGGGCTGGACCACGCCAGTGGCCGCCAGGTCGCTGAGGTTGATCATGACCCGAGGCGTCAGGCTGTAGAAATTCCCCGCTCGATCGGGTTCATAGGTCAGTACCCTGGCGAGTTTGAGCGTTTTCATGCCGACGTCGATGCTGTCGCCGATCTTCAGGTCCAGGGCTGTCAGCAGTCGCGCTTCAACCCAGGCTTCGCCGGGTTTCGGACCTCCACCGGGTTCTTCCGGGGCGAAGGGCGCAGGCGCGCTTTTCAGTTCGCCGCGTAATGGGTAGGCGTTATCTGCCGCCTTGATGCTCGACAGCTGGATCCCGTTGTCGGTGGCGATCACGCTGGAGAACTCGACCACCTGGGCGTGTTCGAGTCCCAGCTCGACGCCGCTGGTGATCTGTTCCGGTCGCGCTGGCGAGCTGCCTTCGAGCAGCAGGTCGGCGCCGAGGAACTCGGTGGCCCGCAGCAACATGGCGCCGTTCAGGCGGGCGCCGAAATAACCAATGGCCGTACTCGCCGCCACGGCGACCAGCAAGGCGAAGAACAACACCCGCAGCTCACCGGCGCGGGCGTCGCGCAGCAGTTGGCGCAGGGCAAGGCTGAACAGGCGCAATAGCGGCAGGCGTGCCATCAAGGCTCCAGAGGGGCGACCAGCAGGCCGGCTTCAAGGCGGATCAGGCGCCGGCACCGGTGTGCCAGGCGTTCGTCGTGAGTCACCAGCACCAGCGTGGTGCCGCGCTCTTTGTTGAGTTCGAACAGCAGGTCGCTGATGCGCTCGCCCGTGTGGCTGTCGAGGTTGCCCGTGGGCTCGTCGGCAAACAGTACGTCGGGCTCGGCTGCGAACGCGCGGGCAATTGCCACGCGTTGCTGTTCGCCACCAGAGAGCTGGCGCGGTGAATGGGTCAGGCGCTGGCCCAGGCCTACCCGCTGCAACAACTGCGTGGCCCGTTCGCGGGCGTCCTTGCGACCGTCCAGCTCCAGCGGCAGCATGACGTTTTCCAGGGCGTTGAGACTGTCGAGCAGCTGGAACGACTGGAACACGAAACCGACGTGCTCGGCCCGGATGCGCGCGCGCTGGTCTTCGTCAAGATTACTCAGGGCCTGGCCGGCCAGTGTGACTTCGCCGCTGCTGGGCAGGTCGAGGCCGGCGAGCAAACCGAGGAGGGTGGATTTGCCTGATCCTGAGGCGCCGACAATAGCCAGGCTATCGCCCTTGTTCAGTTCCAGGCTGAGTTCGTGCAGGATAGTCAGTTCACCTTCCGCGCTGGGTACCACTTTGCTGAGGTTCTTCGCGGTGAGAATGCTTGCGCCCATGGAGAATCCGATGCGAGTGTGGTTTTTGAGTGCTGGCCTGGCCTTGATGTGCATGGCCCAGAACGCAGCGGCGGGTACAGTCCTGATCGTTGGCGATAGTATCAGCGCGGGTTTCGGCCTGGATACCCGCTTAGGCTGGGTGTCTTTGCTTGAGCAGCGGCTCAAGCGCGAAGGTTTCGACGATAAGGTGGTCAACGCATCCATCAGTGGCGACACCAGTGCCGGAGGCCAGGCGCGCCTGCCGGCGCTGCTTGCAGAGCATAAGCCGGAGTTGGTGATCCTCGAGCTGGGTGGCAATGATGGCTTGCGCGGGATGCTCCCAACTCAATTGCAACAAAATCTTGCGTCGATGATCGACAGCTCGCGCGCCAGCGGAGCAAAAGTGTTGCTGCTGGGCATGCAATTGCCGCCCAATTATGGTGCTCGCTATACCAAGGCTTTTGCCGAGGTCTACAGCACCGTGGCCGACGAGAAAAAAATCCCGCTGGTACCCTTTTTTCTGGAGGGGGTGGGTGGGCATCCGGACCTGATGCAAAGCGACGGCCTGCACCCGGCTGCAGGGGCTCAGGGCAAGTTGCTGGAAAATGTCTGGCCGACACTGAAACCGCTGCTTTGACGCTTTTCTACTGGCTGCGTTTCGGCTAAGGTGGCGCCCCCGATTTGGAGCCCCCGATGCCGCGTCCCGCCTGGTCACTTTTCGCCTATCAACTGATCGAGCCTGACGAGCAGCTGGATCTGTTCGCCTGCCAGGAAGTGCGTGTGCATCTGGTGACCCGACAGCTTGAACTGGGCGGCTCGGCAGACCGGACCCTCTGCGGCAGCCTCCTGCCGGCGCAGCCACGTTGGTCGAGTGTGGATCGTCGGGTGTTTCAGGACCAGCGCTTGTGTTCGTTGTGTCGTGCGATTCTGGAATCGCAGAAACGCGGGACTTCGCCGATCTGGCCGGAGTTGCGGTTTGAGCTGTAGGAGCCGTAGGAGCTGTCGAGAGAAACGAGGCTGCGATCTTTTGATCCCGCTTTGTGTACATATCCATTTTTGCGGTAACGGCTTCTGATGGTTCCGCTCTTACAGCGGGTTACTTTGCGCCGGGGCGCGCAGCCTTTTCGAAAGTGACCCGCCGTAAGGGCGGAACCATAAGCAGCCCTGACCGCAGCAATGGATATGTACGCAAAGCAAGATCAAAAGATCGCAGCCTCGTTTGACTCGACAGCTCCTACGGCTCCCGCAGCTACCCAGCTCCACCGGACCCCAGGGACCCCATCACCTCAGGCCGAATTCGTTAGCAGGGGTGTCGAAATAAACCGAACCCCCCACCCACCAAGCCCCCCAGCCAATGCGCGCTCTATCGGTGCGTCTCCCCGAATAGCGAAGCGCCAGTGTACAATCGCGTTTTTATACCTTGTCGATCATGCGAAGGATTTTCCGGATGTTGCCGCGCTTTCCCGCCGTCACCCGCTGCCTGACTCTTGCCGCGCTCTGTGCCGCAGGCCCCGTGGCAGCCTTGGAGTTGCCTCTTCCGCCACCCGGTGAAGACATCATTGGCCAGGTGCAAGTGATCAAGGCCAAGTACGAAGATACCTTCGCCGACCTTGGCACCACCTACGACCTGGGCTATTCGGAAATGGTCGCCGCCAACCCGGGCGTCGACGCCTGGCTGCCTGGCGTGGGCACCGAAATCATTCTGCCAACGCGCTTCATCCTGCCCCCAGGGCCGCGTGAAGGCATCGTGATCAACCTCGCCGAGTACCGCCTTTATTACTACCCCAAAGGCCGGGACGTGGTGTACACCTTCCCGCTGGGCATTGGCCGTGAAGGCTGGGGCTCGCCGATTGCGCATACCACCATCACCGCCAAGACACACAATCCGACCTGGACGCCGCCTGCGTCGATCAAGGCCGAACACCTTGCCGAGGGCGATCCGCTGCCCAACGTCGTACCGGCCGGTCCGGACAACCCATTGGGGCCGTTCAAGTTCAACCTGGGTACCCCGGGCTACCTGATCCATGGCTCGAACAAGAAATTCGGCATCGGCATGCGCACCAGCCATGGCTGTTTCCGCATGTTCAACAATAACGTCCTGGAAATGGCGAGCATGGTCCCGGTGGGTACCTCGGTGCGTATCATCAACGACCCGTACAAGTTCGGCGTGAGTGGCGGCAAGGTCTACCTCGAGGCGCACACGCCGCTTGACGACAACGGCAACCCGTCGGTGGTCGACAAGCACACGGCGGTGATCAACGCGATGCTCAAGCGTGAGGACATCACCAACAACCTGCGCATGAACTGGGATGTGGTGCGTGATGTGGTCGCAGCCGAAGATGGCTTGCCGGTGGAGATCGCCGTACCCAATGGTGCGGCGCCGATGGTGACCAGCTCACCTATCGACCTGCAGCAGTAGGCCTGTGCAAAAGCCCGTCGACGTGAATCGCGTCGACGGGTTTTTTATTGTCCGCAGGAAAATCCGGGCAATAAAAAAGCCGACCCAAAAATGGGTCGGCTTGATAACAATCCCGAGGGATTATTACTTGCGGCTAGCTTTGTCGAGCATGCGCAGAGCGCGCTCGTTAGCTTCGTCAGCAGTCTGTTGTGCTTTTTGAGCAGCAGCCAGAGCTTCATCAGCTTTACGGTAAGCTTCGTCTGCACGAGCCTGGGAGCGAGCTGCTGCGTCTTCGGTAGCAGTCAGACGTGCTTCGGTTTCTTTCGATGCGCTGCTGCAACCGGTAGCCAGAACTGCGGCCAGGGCCAGAGCAGAGAATTTCAGAACGTTGTTCATCGTGTTCCCCTTCAAGGACTTTCTATTAAGTAGCTGTCTCCTCAGAGTGAGGAAATAGCCGGCGTACATACTACCCATTACTTGTAGTAAGTAAACTGACGTGTAGCAAGAAGCAAAAAAAATTGTAGGCGTTGATTCTTTTTCGAGCAACTTTTAACTGCTTTGTATAAAAAATATCCAGCTGCGAGCCCCGATATGAGCGAGCCCCCCGGAAAAAGTTCCCGATCTGCAGCGCTGTTTTTGCGGTCTAGGGTAAAGTCTGTCTAAATGATTTCGTCTACACTTTTGTTCGGGAATTGTGCAGTGCTTCGCTTATCTTTCTGCTAGTTGAGGTGACTTTAACAACGGGCGCTCGTCTTAAGTCTCAACATCCGGCAATGTTCAGGTAATCGGCTGCGGGAAATCCCCGGTCTTGAAGTCCCTGCGTCTCCTCTGGAGCAGCACCCGCCAATCTGCGTAATGACGAGCGTACCTTGAGCATTTTTGCCAATGGTGCCTACTATTTGTACGTGCCCGGTTGCGCGAGATTGGTGCAGCTCTTCTCGGTGTCCTTTCAGGCACGGGGTGGCGTAGATGTTCCTTCGCCGGAAAAACATCGGTAAGGTAGGGGTCAAAATTCAAGACCCGCGAGGAGTAGTGATGAGCGAGGCGTTGTCCATCCACCATGACCAGGCTGGTCATCAGTTCGAGACCAATGTGGACGGTCATCGTGCCTACCTGACCTATATGGACCTGGGTAAACAGACCCTGGATATTTATCGTACCTTCGTACCCAACGCGTTGCGTGGTCGCGGTATTGCCGCCGCGTTGACCGAGCAGGCGCTGCAGTACGCCGAGGAAATGGGCTACACGGTCATTCCATCGTGCTCCTATGTGGAGCGCTACATGGAACGTCACCAGCGCCATGCCGCCAAGCTGAGCCAGTAAACGCAACGCAAAAAAACGCCGGGCTGCCCCGGCGTTTTTTTTGCGTTGCGTTTACTGACCCGCTTGGCCGTGCTCAGTCGCGAGCGCGTTTTGGCAGTACGTCCTTGAGCTTGGCATGCATGCTGCGCAAGGTCGTCTCGGTGGCAGACCAGTCGATGCAGGCGTCGGTGATCGACACGCCGTACTGCAGGTCGGCCAGATCCTTCGGAATGGCCTGGCAGCCCCAGTTCAGGTGACTCTCGACCATCAGGCCGATGATCGACTGGTTGCCTTCGAGGATCTGGTTGGCCACGTTCTCCATCACCAGCGGTTGCAGGGCCGGGTCCTTGTTGGAGTTGGCGTGGCTGCAGTCGACCATGATGTTCGGCTTGATCTTCGCCTTGTTCAGTGCCTGCTCGCAGAGCGCGACGCTAACCGAATCGTAGTTCGGTTTGCCGTTGCCGCCGCGCAGTACCACGTGACCGTAGGCATTGCCCTTTGTGGTGACGATCGACACGCCACCTTCCTGATTGATGCCCAGGAAACGGTGCGGGCTGGAAACCGACTGCAGGGCGTTGATCGCAACGGTCAGGCCGCCGTCGGTGCCGTTCTTGAAGCCGACAGCCGAGGACAGGCCGGAAGCCATTTCACGGTGAGTCTGGGATTCGGTGGTGCGCGCGCCAATGGCCGACCAGCTGATCAGGTCCTGCAGATACTGCGGGGAGATCGGGTCAAGGGCTTCGGTGGCGGTGGGCAGGCCCATCTCGGCCAAGTCCAGCAGCAATTGACGACCGATATGCAGACCGTCCTGAATCTTGAAGGAGTCATCCAGGTACGGATCGTTGATCAGGCCCTTCCAGCCAACGGTGGTACGTGGCTTCTCGAAATACACTCGCATGACCAGATACAGGGTATCGGACACTTCGGTGGCCAGCACCTTGAGGCGCTCGGCGTATTCGTGGGCGGCCTTGATATCGTGGATCGAGCAAGGCCCGATAACGACGAACAGGCGGTGATCGGTGCCATCAAGAATGTTGCGAATGACTTCGCGACCCTTGGTGACGGTGCGCAAGGCAGCGTCGCTCAGGGGCATATCACGCTTGAGCTGGTCAGGAGTGATCAGCGTCTCGTTGGAGGCGACGTTTAGGTCGTTGATCGGTAAATCAGCCATCGTTTACTCGTCAGGTCACGGGTGCCGGCCGCCAGCGAACCCGCGCGGCGGAGCACAGCAAATTAAGCGCGTCGGGGAGCGGAACCTTAGCGCGTTACACCGTGGCTCGACAATGGGCAGAAGTGGGTTTAATCCAGCACAGGCTGCGCAAAAGCCTTGCTTACCGTGTCGTGGGAGAACTCATCGGCATGCTGCTGCACCCATTCAAGCGCCAGTGCCTGGTTGTCCTGGCGCTCGCTGTGCGGTTCATGCAGGCGGCAATAGCGTTCGATCTGGCAAATCTGCTCGCCCATTCTCGCGCTGAACAGCATCTGTTCGTCGACAAAGGCTATGCCTACCAGATACCCGCGCTTGCGGCGCAGGCACCAGGCTACATAGCCCAGGTAGCGCAGGTCCGGGTTGAGGGTCGGCATGCGCACTTCAAGCGCCGTGCCGTGGCGCCAGGCGCGGTGATAATTGCAAGCCATGCCGCCGAGGCTGATAGTGTGCAGCCGTTGTCGCGATATGCATTCATGTTTGAGCAACGTTAATTCAACGGGCACATCGTCAGGGTGAGGAAGAAAACGTCCCATGAACACAGACTCCATGTGTCGGTCATCTGACAGCGTTTCCCCCAGTATAGTGGTCGAATTGGAACTGACCGATTTCGATGCCGACCAACGGCTGCTGGCGCTGAGCGGTGTTTCGCTGGTGATTTTCACCAGCGTCGGCTGCGCCAGTTGCCGTTATGCCAGGGCTCGCTTGCCCGGGCAGGCGCTGGAGGTCGACCGGCTGTGCTGGATTGATGCCGGCAGCAACGGTGGCGTGGTCGAGCGTTACCAGGTCTTTCACTTGCCAGCGCTGTTTGTCGTGCGTGACGGTGAATTCTTCGGGGCACTGAATTCGCGCCTTGAGACTACTGAACTCAATGAGGCGCTGACTAAGGCGCTGACACGAACAGCAGAGGAGTTGCCATGACGGGGGCAGCAGCGAGGCCGACAATCGGCATTATAGGCACCGGGGCGATCGGTGGATTTTACGGGGCGATGTTGGCGCATGCCGGCTTCGATGTGCATTTCCTGGTGCGCAGCGAGTTCCACGCCGTGGCCGAACGTGGCCTGCAAGTGCACAGTGCGCAGCATGGGACATTGAACGTTTTCCCGGTGCAAGCCTATTCCTCGGTCGACGACATGCCGCCCTGTGACTGGTTGCTGGTGGGGACGAAAACCACCAGTAACGCCGAGCTGGCATCCACCATCGTTCGAGCTGGCGCGGCTGACGCCAAGGTGCTGCTGTTGCAAAATGGCCTGGGCGTCGAAGACAGCCTGCGCGAATCGCTGCCTGATTCGCTGCACGTGCTCGGAGGTCTCTGTTACATCTGTGTCCATCGCGAGGCGCCCGGGGTTATTACTCATCAGGCCCTTGGCGCAGTGCATGTCGGTTATCACAGCGGTCCTGCCGCCGACCTGCCGGCGCGCCAGGCAATAGCCGAAGAAGGCGCCGGACTGTTCCACTTCGCCGGCATCGACTCCCAGGCCATGGCAAATCTGCATCAGGCACGCTGGCAGAAACTGGTCTGGAATATCCCCTACAACGGACTCTCGGTGCTGTTGCGCGCGAGCACTGTGCCGTTGATGGCCGATACCAATAGCCGGGAACTGATCAAGGCGTTGATGGCCGAAGTGGTGCAGGGCGCCACCGCCTGTGGTTATCAGGTGCCCGCCGGGTACGCCGAGCATCTGTTCATGATGACCGAGAAGATGCCCGATTATTGGCCGAGCATGTATCACGATCATCTGCACGGGCGGCCACTGGAGCTGGAGGCGATCTACGCCCGGCCCCTGGCAGCCGCGAAAGCCGCGGGATGCGACATGCCGCGAATCGAAGCCCTGTTCCGCAGTTTGGCTTTCATCGATCGACGTCCTGCCTGAGTCGGTCATTCAGTGAGGGAAGGTATGGCAAAGACTATCGATGACAAGCTGGTGCTGGCGATTTCCTCGCGAGCGCTGTTCGACCTGAGCGAAAGCCACAAGGTGTACCTGTCCAGTGGCGTTGAGGCCTACCGCCAATATCAGATCGAGCACGAGGACGAAATCCTCGAACCGGGCGATGCATTTCCCTTGGTGCAGAAACTGCTCAACCTCAACAACAGCCTGGGCCGTGCCCGGGTCGAGGTGATCCTGGTGTCACGCAACAGTGCCGACACCGGGCTGCGGGTGTTCAACTCCATCCACCACTACGGCCTGGCGATCTCGCGCGCAGCATTTGTCGGCGGGCGCAGTCCGTACCCCTACCTCAAGGCCTTCGGCTGTGACCTGTTCCTGTCGACCCATGCCGAAGACGTGCGCAGTGCCCTGGACGCCGGTTTCGCTGCGGCGACCATCCTGTCCGGTGGTGCCAGCCGGGCGGCCAGCGAAGAATTGCGGATTGCCTTCGACGGTGACGCGGTGCTGTTTTCCGATGAATCCGAGCGGGTTTACCAGGCCGGTGGCCTGGAAGCCTTTCAGGCCAGCGAGCGGGAGTCGGCCCGGCAACCGTTGCGGGGTGGACCGTTCAAGGGCTTCCTCGCGGCACTTAATTTGTTGCAGCGTGAATTTCCAGACGACGCCTGTCCGATCCGCACCGCCCTGGTGACGGCACGTTCGGCGCCGGCCCATGAACGGGTGATCCGCACATTGCGCGAATGGGATATCCGTCTCGATGAGTCGCTGTTCCTTGGCGGCCTGACCAAGTCGGCTTTTCTCGAAGCGTTCGCTGCCGATGTATTTTTCGACGATCAGGCCGGGCACTGCGAGTTGGCCCGTGAAGTGGTTGCGACCGGCCATGTGCCCCATGGCATAAGCAACGAGCAAAAGGTTTAAGCCCGCCGTTCAATGCGTTACACCGGCCGCCGTACTCGCCAAGGCACTGCTAAGCTCAACCCATCTCCGCCATGTTGGCACACGAGGAGGTCATATGATTCGTTCGATGCTGTATGCCACTGACCTCGGCCTTTACGCACCGTTGGTGATGCAGCATGCCCTGGCGCTGGCCCGGACATTTGATGCGCAGTTGTATGTGGTGCATGCGGTGGAGCCGATGGGGCTGTTCGCCGAGTCGGTACTGCAGAGCTACCTTGATGAGCAGGCGTTGAACGATTTTCACAGCCAGGGCCTGAATACGGTGATTGCCAACATCGAGCAGCGGGTGCTCGACAGCTTCCGCGAGGAGCTGGGTGAGGAGGGGGACCAGGACCTGGCGCGCATCCAGGCGGTGCGGGTGATCCAGGGAGATCCCTCACAGGTGATTCTTGACCAGGCGCAGAAACTCTCTGTGGATTTGCTGATCGTAGGTAGTCACAGCCACGGGGCCGGCGCGGAAACACCCTTGGGCCGCACCGCTGCGCGGGTGTTGCAACTGGCGAGGGTGCCGGTCTACCTGGTACCGCTGGTTGAGCGTCGGCGCCTGGGAGATCGCTAGAACACGAATCGTGGCGAACTGATAAAAAGTTCTAGATTTATTCTTCAAACCATTAATATAGTTATATACCGTCGCTGATGCCCGTGGCGTCTACCTGCTTTGAGGGATTCATATGAAGCTTCAACAATTGCGCTACATCTGGGAAGTGGCGCACCACGACCTCAACGTTTCAGCTACAGCCCAAAGCCTTTACACCTCGCAACCGGGCATCAGTAAGCAGATTCGACTGCTGGAGGACGAATTGGGCGTCGAGGTCTTCGCCCGCAGCGGCAAGCACCTGACCCGCGTCACCCCTGCAGGCGAGCGCATCATCACCACCGCCGGCGAGATCCTGCGCAAGGTCGAAAGCATCAAGCAGATCGCCCAGGAATTCTCCAACGAGAAAAAGGGCACCCTGTCGATCGCCACCACCCACACCCAGGCGCGCTACGCACTGCCGCCGGTGATCAGCAACTTCATCAAGCAATACCCCGATGTGGCCCTGCACATGCACCAGGGTTCGCCGATGCAGATCGCCGAAATGGCCGCCGACGGCACAGTGGATTTTGCCATTGCCACGGAAGCGCTGGAGCTTTTCGGCGACCTGGTAATGATGCCATGCTACCGCTGGAATCGCTGCGTTGTAGTGCCCCAGGGCCATCCGTTGACCAAGCTGTCGAAGCTGACCCTCGAAGCGCTGGCCGAATACCCGATCGTAACTTATGTGTTCGGTTTCACCGGTCGCTCCAAGCTCGACGAGGCCTTCAGTCACCGTGGCCTGACACCCAAAGTGGTGTTCACCGCCGCCGATGCTGACGTGATCAAGACCTACGTGCGGCTTGGCCTGGGCGTGGGCATCGTGGCGAAGATGGCCGTTGACGCCAAGCTCGACAGTGACCTGGTGATGCTCGATGCCAGCGATTTGTTCGAGTCCAGCATTACCAAGATCGGCTTCCGTCGCGGTACTTTCCTGCGCGGTTTCATGTGCGACTTCATCGAGAAATTCGCGCCGCACCTGACGCGCGAAGTCATGGCCAAGGCCATCCAGTGCCATAACAAGCAGGAGCTCGAAGAGCTGTTCGACGGAGTCGAATTGCCGGTGCATTGATCCCGGTCTAGATCACCTCGGTAACAGCAAACTGTTGCCGGGTTCCCGCCACCAGAATGTCTACCTCGTCCCCTTCGAACTTGCCCAGCAGGCTTTTGCCCAGGGGCGAGCGGGGGGTGATGACGGTGATGATCTGCCCCACCATATCGATCTTCAACCCCGCCGCGTCGGGTGCGAGGAACAGCCATTGTTCGCGACCCTTTTCGTCTTCCAGCCCCAGCAGCGCACCGACTTCGATGCCGCGTTGCTCGTCGTAGGGGCGCAGGGCCAGGTTCTGGCAAAGGGTCAGTGACTGCCTGATCTCCTCCACGCGCCTGGCCTGGCCGGCTGCCAGGTAGGACGCTTCCAGGCCCAGGGTGTCGTACTTGTTCTCGGCGATGTTCTCTTCGTGAGTCGCGGTCTCATAGGCGGTCTGCGCCGCGCGCTCGGCGATGTCGAGATCAATGCGCAGCTTGTCGAGTATGAGTTGGTGGACGGTCTTCTTGTGCATGGCTGGCTTCATCAATCGCAAAATTGCTGGACGTTGGCGCGACTCTTTTCACTCGGTGCGTTCTGGTCCTGTTGCAGCCAGAACTGGCACTTCGGATTGGCCAGGTTGCGGCTGCTGCCCCGGGCCTGATCCAGTCGCTGCTGCTGCTCGTTCTTGCGCAGGTTTTCTTCGTATTGTTCGAACAATGGACTCTGCGGCGCAATGTCAGGTCGTGGTTGCACCTGCGCCGGAACGGGCGGTCTGGCCAGTTGCTCCACCGCCGTGGCCACGGGCGCCAACTGCTCGCTGAACAACAGGCGTGAGGCGAGCCAGCAAGTCAGGGCGATCGCCATGAATCCAAGCCACAGGCCCAGAGCGATGCTGGCACTCAGTTGCAGCACATTGAGTCGTACGGCAAGTGGGCGGCGCGGGTTGGGGCGGTAGGGCATGGCGGCCTCCTGGCGGGTGGTTGCAAGCGAAGGGCGATTGTCGCATGAAGATTAATCGCCGTCGGCTCTTCTGCGCGGGGTAATTTATGCGGACAATCGCTACCTTTGCCAACGGGAGCCTGGAATGCCTCAAACGAACCCCCGCTGGGATATTTTCTGTACCGTGGTCGACAATTTTGGCGACATCGGGGTGACCTGGCGGCTGGCCCGGCAACTGGTGGCCGAGCACTCGGTGCAAGTGCGCCTGTGGGTCGACGACCTGCGCGCCTTCGAGCGGCTGTGCCCGGAGATCGACATTCAGCTGGCGCAGCAATGGCAGCAGGGCGTCGAGGTGCGGCAATGGCCGGCGGAATGGCTGCCGGTTGATGCCGCTGATGTGGTCATCGCCGCATTTGCCTGCCAATTGCCGGCGCCCTATATGGACGCCATGGCCGCGCGGGCACAACCACCGCTGTGGCTGAACCTGGATTACCTGAGTGCCGAAGACTGGGTGGTGGGTTGTCACGGCTTGCCGTCGGTCAAATACCGACACGTGCAGAAGTACTTTTTCTTCCCCGGTTTCCGCCAGGACACGGGCGGCTTGCTGCGCGAGCGTGGCTTGCTCGAGCGACGGCGCAAGTTCCAGCAGGATGCTTCAGCGCAGCGCGAATTCCTCCAGGGCCTGGGCGTCGATCGCGCCCCTGGCAGACAGTTGATTTCGCTGTTCGCCTATGAGAATGCCGGGTTGGCCAGCTGGCTTGATTGCCTGGCGAGCGATTCCACGCCTTCGCACATGCTGGTGCCGGAAGGGCGGATCCTCGGCGACGTCGAGCGCTGGCTTGGGGTCGAGGGGCTCGCGGCGGGGGACGTGCACGTTCGCGACGGTTTGACCGTGCAGGTGCTGCCATTCGTCCGACAGGATCAATACGACCTGTTGCTGTGGAGCTGCGATTTTAATGCGGTGCGCGGCGAGGACTCGTTCGTGCGTGCCCAATGGGCCGGGCGCCCGCTGCTGTGGCACATCTATCGGCAGGACGAAGATATTCACCTGGACAAGCTCGAAGCCTTCCTCACGCTGTACACCAAGGGCCTGACGCGGCCGGCCAGCGAGGCGATCAGCGGTCTATGGCGAGCCTGGAATGCCGGTGTAACAATGAGCGATCACTGGCTGGCCACCCGTAAACACTCGCCAGAACTGCAGCAACACGCCGAGGCGTGGTGTCTGGAACAGGCCTTGCAAGATGATCTTGCCGCGGCGCTGGTACAGTTTTATGTAAATTGGATATGATACGCGGCCTAGATTTTTGTAAATCCCATCCAAATTCGGATATTCGCAATGAAAACTGGTAAAGAACTGAAACCCGGTACCGTGATCCGTCTCGAAAACGATCCTTGGCTGGTTCAGAAAGCTGAATTCACCAAATCCGGTCGTAACAGCGCGATCATGAAGACCAAGCTGAAAAACCTGCTGACCGGTTACAAGACCGAGATCGTTTACAGCGCCGACGACAAACTGGACGACGTAATCCTCGACCGCAAAGAAGCGACCCTGTCCTTCATCAGCGGCGACACCTACACGTTCATGGACACCACCGACTACACCATGTACGAGCTGAACGCTGAAGACATCGAAGCCGTTCTGCCTTTCGTTGAAGAAGGCATGACCGATGTTTGCGAAGCGATCTTCTTCGAAGAGCGTCTGGTTTCCGTAGAGCTGCCGACCACTATCGTGCGCGTAGTTGACTACACCGAAGGTTCGGCTCGTGGCGACACTTCCGGCAAGGTGATGAAGCCTGCCAAGCTGAGCAACGGTACCGAGCTGCAAGTGGCTGACTTCATCGAAATCGGTGACCGCATCGAGATCGACACCCGCGAAGGCGGTTCCTACAAAGGCCGTGCTAAATAAGCACAGCTTCAGGAATGAAAAAGCCCGACCATTGAGTCGGGCTTTTTTGTGCCTGCAAAATCACAGGATCGCAGCCTCGTTTCACTCGACAGCTCCTACAAGGGAATCACGTTCTTCCTGGTTCTTCCTGTAGGCGCTGTCGAGTGAAACGAGGCTGCGATCTTTTGCTGTTAAACCGTGACGTGCAAGCGCACTTCAACGTTGCCGCGGGTGGCGTTCGAGTAAGGGCACACCTGGTGAGCCGCCTCTACCAGCGATTGCGCGTCGGCTTGTTCAAGACCCGGCAGGCTGATGTGCAGGTCGATGTCCAGGCCAAAACCGCCGGGGATCTGGCCGATGCCGACATGGGCAGTGATCGAGGCATCGTTGGGGATGCTGCGCTTGGTCTGGCTGGCAACGAATTTCAGTGCGCCGATGAAGCAGGCGGAGTAGCCGGCCGCGAACAGCTGCTCGGGGTTGGTTGCTGCGCCACCCGCACCGCCCAGCTCTTTAGGCGTGGCGAGCTTGACGTCGAGGACGTTGTCGCTGGAAACCGCACGACCATCACGGCCGCCAGTGGAAGTTGCGATTGCGGTGTAGAGCGTTTGCATGATTTAGGACTCGCCAGATCAGATATGTTTCGCGCTAAATGTTTGCGCGCAAATTAAGTGCGAGATGAATGTATCGCGCTAATAGTTTGCGCGCAAGATAAATTTTGAAGCGCCTCATAGCGCAGTACCCGTCGACATCAATGTTGGATGTTATACCGCTATCGCGGGCAAGCTTTGCTCCCGCAATGGGCTTCACCTTCAGAGGCGTTCGCTCTCACCTTCAGAGGCTGTCCTGCAGATGACTACGCAGCGCTTGCAACTCGGCCTGCAGCTTCTGCAACTGCTGCAAGGTGTGGCCACTCGCCCCCAGGATGCACTGTGGAATATCGCGGGCCTTGTCCCGCAATGCACGGCCTGGCCCGGTCAACTCGACAATCACTACCCGCTCATCCTCACGGCTGCGGGTACGACTGAGCAAGCCCTCGACTTCGAGGCGCTTGAGCAGCGGCGTCAGTGACCCGGGATCGGTCAACAGACGGGCGCTGATTTCACTTACGGTCAAGCCGTCGCGCTCCCACAACACCAGCATCGCCAGGTACTGCGGATAGGTGAGGCCCAACGCCTGCAGGAGCGGTTTGTAGACTTTGGTCATCATCAGTGACGTGGAGTGCAGGGCGAAACACACCTGATTGTCCAGCAGCAGGTGGTCACAGTTATCCGGAGTGTTGCGCTTGTCGGTCATTTCAAAGCCTTGATCAGTCATCGTCATCAATCTAGTGGGCGAATCTTTAATGCGCCAGATAATTCGCGGTCAGTGCCGACCCAGGGTGTTTTGCAGCACCAGGTCCCAGGGCGGGATCGGGCTGAAACGGGTCTTCAGGTACTCAAGCAGCAGGCGACTGCGTGGGTTGGGTTGCTGCTGCAGGCGCAACGCGTAGATCCCGGTGCTTTCCGGCGGCGGCAGTCCGTTGTCACAAAACAACGGTTGCAGTTCGCCGCGCAGCAGGTATTCGCTGGCAAGCCAGGTGGGTAGATGGGCAATGCCCAGCCCGGCCAACGCACCGCACACCAGTGCTTCGGCATTGTTGGCGCTCATGCGGATGCGCGCCGGGCGGTGCAGTTGCATCTGTCCGTGCTGTTCAAAGCGCCAGGCGAAGGGCGGCGCCAGGCCGTCCCAGTCCAGGCCATCATGCTCGATCAACTGCGCCGGTTCCGCCGGCACGCCACGGAGCTTCAGGTAGGCGGGGCTCGCGCACGCAATTCGAACCATCCGCGCCAGAGGTGTGGCGACCAGGCGGGTGTCGGCCATTTGTCCGGCGCGCAGCACGAGGTCGACCTTGCCCAGGTTAAGGCCCTGCATGTCGACGAAACTGTCGATCAGGTGCAGTTGCACATCGAGGCCAGGGTAGAGCATCAGGAAGTCGGCAATCACTGGCGCCAGGTGTCGTCGCCCGAACGCGGCAGGCGCGTCGATACGAATCAGGCCTTCCGGTGCACTGCTCAGGGAAACCGCCTCGGCTCGGGCCAGGCGCAGTTCGGCGACGATCCGCCGCGCGCGCTCGGCAAACGCCAGGCCTGCCGGTGTCGCCCGCACCGCGTGGGTGCTGCGGATGAAAAGCTGGCTGCCCACGGCGTTTTCCAGGCTGTCGATACGCCGGGCGACAGCGGAGGGTGTCAGCGGATAACGACGCGAAGCGGCAGAAAAACTGCCGGTTTCCAGTACGTCGAGGAACAGCGCAAGCTGCTCGGTTAACTGATTGGGGTTCATGGCGATGCGCTTGTGCGAAGTTGGCACAGCCATTGTGCGTTGCTATGCGTTTCACTGCCAATCCCGAATGCGTAGCATGGGCCCATGATTTGGATAGGAATGTAACTGTGATTGAGTTCTCGGTGTATCTGGTGTTCGGCGCAGCCTTGGGCACCCTGGGCGGATTATTTGGCATTGGCGGCGGATTGATCGCTATCCCATTGCTGGGTGTTTTTTTCGGGCTCGACCAGCAAATAGCCCAAGGCACGGCGCTGGTCATGGTGGTGCCGAACGTAATGCTCGCCTTGTGGCGTTATCACCAGCGCAATCGCATCGAATTGCGCCACGCGTTGCCGCTGGCCGTGATGGGCTTCAGTTTTGCCTGGATCGGCTCGATCTGGGCGGTGGGCATTGATGCGCAATCCATGCGCGCCGGATTCGTTGCATTTCTGGTGGCCTTGTCTGCGTACAACCTTGTGCGAATGTTCACCACCAACCCGCCGGCAACGGCGCAAATGCGCTATTCATGGCCATGGCTGGGCGTGCTCGGCGCCGCGTCCGGGACCATGGGGGGGTTATTCGGCGTTGGCGGGGCAGTGGTGGCAACACCGGTGTTGACCAGCCTGTTCGGCACCACTCAGGTCGTTGCCCAAGGGTTGTCCCTGGCCCTGGCGCTGCCCAGCACCGGCGTGACACTGGTGACCTACGCCGTGCACCATCAAGTCAACTGGATGATCGGCGTGCCATTGGCCATCGGCGGCCTGCTGAGCATCAGCTGGGGCGTTAAAATCGCCCACGCGATGCCGGAGCGCCTGCTGCGCGGGCTGTTTTGCGGCTTTCTGGTGATGTGCGCGGTGATGCTCGCCTTTAAAGTTTGAAACCATCGACGATGTGTTCCGCCAGGCACTCAGTGATAGGCGAGGGGTTGTGCAAGTTGCGCACCAGCATGATGCTGGCCTCGGGCAACACCGGCAGACCCTCGGCCTCACCCAGGATTCGCATATCGGGGGTGATCAGGCTTTCCAGTTGCGCAGTGACTGCAAGGCCGGCGCTGACCACCGCCATGATCGCCGACAAGCTGGAACTGTTATACGCCACCCGATAATCACGCCCCATGGCATCCAGTGCATTGCACGCCCACAGGCGGCAGAAACAATCGCTGTTGAACATCGCCAGCGGCAAAGGCGCCTGCTCGTGGGCGCTGAAACATTGCGCTTCGGCCCAGACAAATCGTTCTTTGCGCAGCAGTTGGCCGATCTCGTTGCCGGGTTCGCGGGTGACGATGGACAGGTCAAGGTCCTGGCGCAGCAGCAATTGTTTTGATGACTCGCAATGCACCTCAATCTGGATCAGCGGATAGGACTGCGCAAAACGCCGCAGAATCCCGGGTAGAAAACGCATCACGTAGTCGTCCGGCGTACCGATCCGGACCATGTGTGAGGGGGTGATTGATATGGCACTAAAGGAAACTGGTGGGAAGAAGCTGGAAGAAGATGGGCAAGGCAGGAAACATAAGGGGTAAAGCTAGATATGCGATCAGAAGTGGTGCCAAACAGAGCGCTAAGCAGAAAAGTTTCTATAAAGGCCAAAGAGCCCGCGTTTAGCGGGCTTTTTGGCATCTGCGTCTAGATCATCCAGCCTCCAGACCAGACCACCCGACCCACTACCTGTAATCGCTCAAGTCGATCAGCAGGGACGGTGATCGCTGGGTAGGCCGTATTGGCACTGATGACCAGCACTCCTCCATCTAGTTGCCGCTGTAATCGCTTCGCATAAAGAAGATCGTCTAAGCGAATCACGTAGAAGGCCTCGCCCTGGATGCTGTTGCGGGATAGGTCCACCATCACAGTGTCCCCATCCTTTAGAACTGGCTCATTAGAGTCGCCATCTACGCGTACGGCAGCGAGCTGTGAGGCTTGTAGACCCTTCTTGGTGAGACTGTACTTAGTAAAGGCGAGCATCGTCAGGACGCGTGCGCCATCGCTCCACGCGCCATGCCCCTGGCTGATACGGGCGTCATATAGAGGGACGTAAGCGTAGATGCTTTCGTCTACCGCTTGCCCAGTTAAGCCTTCACTCGGATACATCTCCCCTCTACCTGACGCAATCCAGTCGAGCGACACCCCGACGGCAGAAGCCAGCAGTGCCAATGAGTTAAAGGCCGGCATTCCATCACCCGCGATCCAGCGATGAAGCGACGATAAAGCCACTTTTGCGGCTTCGGCAGCCTGTTTTCGGGATTCGAAGAGGTCAGCGACCGTCGCTATTCGAGTTTCTATTCCCGAATTCGGAAAAGAAACCGCAAATTCACCTTGTGGTGGATGTTTCTTTTCCGTGTAAGTCCCTGATTTCACTTGGTTATTTCCACTGAGACGAATGCATTACCCGAAAACGAGAATAAAAACTCTCGAATCCGGTTTACCGACTCCCGTATACGGGATATATTGTCCTAAACCGGCCGTTAGAAAGCCAAAAAAAACCACCCTTGATGATGGTTGTGACAATGGAAACTTTCGACATACCGCTCGATTTAGAGAGTCGCTGGGAGTGGATTAAATTCCAACTCCGTTTGCGCGGCACCAACCTTGCTGAGCTTGCGAGATCGCATGACCTCAATGAACGCGCAATCCGCAATGCCAAGCAGCGGCCGTACCCGAGGGTAGAAAGAGCTATCGCTGAAGCCCTAGGGCTTAAGCCTGCTCAATTGTGGCCGGAGCGTTGGAATGCCGACGGCTCTCCACTGCGTCAGCGCCCGAATCGTGCTGAGACTAATTCGGTATCTCCAAAGCATACCGAAAAAGGTCCGGTAGGTCACAGTAAAACCAAGCGGAAAGAGAGCGATGCGTAACTGGTATACGACTCAGGAACTTGCAGGACTTCCGGGCCTTCCAGGCACAGTCCCAGGTGTTCGTAAAGTGGCCGTTAGACTTGAATGGGAGAGTCGTAAACGTCTTGCAAGCAAGGCGATAGAGTACTCATTCACCTGTCTCCCGCCTGAAACTCAGTCGGCTATTTTGGCTAAAGCTGTCGCTGAGGTAGAAGCCCCTAAGGAATCGGTAAGCAGTGCTCTTATCGAAATATCTAAGGAGCGTGACGCAAAAAACACATCACGCCTGAACGATATTCAGCGCGAAGTCATGCTCGCTAGATTGGCTTTTATCCGTGAGATAGAGCGGATGAGCGTGCACGTGTCACAGAGAGCGGCAATAGATCTTTTAGTCAATCTGTAGTGGTCAACTAATCCCGGACACGACGTTAAGTTTTTCCTCGGCCCGCGCTGGTGCCAACCCCTCGTTGAATTGGTGAGGCCGAATCCAGTTGTAGCGATGCATCAAAAAATGGCTGATATCGC
>NZ_JADEVO010000018.1 GCF_017114825.1 Pseudomonas gregormendelii
GAGCACAAGGTCGGCAGCCTCGCGCTTGAATTCAGCGGAAAAGGAACGGCGTTGTTTGGTCATCTGACACCTCGATCTGGCGAGCATTCTCGCCTAAATGGGTGTCCGGTTTCATTAGACCACTACATGTCAGCGTCGACATCAGCTTTAACAAATTAGTCTATACAGTCGCGGTACCGGATAGAGACCACCTATGAGCTGGATTGTTATTGCGTATTTCCTTAATCTTCGCCCCCTCGATAAGCTGCACCCATTCTTTTTACAGGACTGTCGAGCCCAAGCCTTCCCCAAGTGCTTTCAACGGTCCTTTTTAATTCCCGCCGGCAACCCGGCGTTCCGCGCCAGTTGTTTAGGCCGGTCAACAGGAGCAGGTCATGTCTGAAGTCCGTCATTCGCGAGTGATTATTCTTGGTTCCGGCCCTGCCGGTTACAGCGCAGCGGTCTATGCCGCACGTGCCAACCTCAAGCCACTGCTGATCACCGGCATGCAGGCTGGCGGTCAGCTGACCACCACCACCGAAGTCGACAACTGGCCGGGCGATGTCCACGGCCTGACCGGCCCGGCGTTGATGGAGCGGATGAAAGAACACGCCGAGCGCTTCGAGACCGAGATCGTCTTCGATCACATCAATGCCGTGGACTTTGCTTCCAAGCCTTACAGCCTGACCGGCGACAGCGGGACTTACACCTGCGACGCCCTGATCATTGCCACTGGCGCCAGCGCTCGTTACCTGGGCCTGCCATCGGAAGAAGCGTTCATGGGCAAGGGCGTTTCAGCCTGCGCTACCTGCGACGGTTTCTTCTACCGCAACAAGCCAGTGGCGGTAGTGGGCGGTGGCAACACTGCGGTGGAAGAAGCGCTGTACCTGGCCAACATCGCCAGCACAGTGACCCTGGTCCACCGTCGCGAAACCTTCCGCGCCGAGAAGATCCTGATCGACAAGCTGAACGCTCGCGTTGCCGAAGGCAAGATCGTGCTGAAGCTGAACTCGACGCTCGACGAAGTGCTGGGCGACAACATGGGCGTGACCGGTGCGCGCCTGAAGAACAACGACGGCAGCTTCGACGAACTGAAAGTCGACGGCGTGTTCATCGCTATCGGCCATACGCCGAACACTTCGCTGTTCGAAGGCCAGTTGACCATGAAAGATGGTTACCTGGTTGTGCAGGGCGGCCGTGAAGGCAACGCTACCGCGACCAACCTCGAAGGTATCTTCGCGGCTGGCGACGTGGCCGACCACGTCTACCGCCAGGCCATCACCTCCGCCGGTGCCGGCTGCATGGCTGCACTGGATGCCGAGCGCTACCTGGACGACCTGCAGAACGCCAAGTTCTGAGAGCGTTGAAATGAAAAAACCGGCTTCGGCCGGTTTTTTTGTCCGTGAATCCTGTCAACACTCAACTGTAGGAGCGAGCTTGCTCGCGAAAAACCTCCATGCGACCCGTTTATCCAGGAAGCCCACAGCATCGTTGACGTCCATCGCGAGCAGGCTCGCTCCCACAGGCAGATCCGTTACAAATTCAACCCTTGATTCGTTCCTGCACGAAATCCATCACCTTCAACGACTGATAAATCGCATTCGCCGCGACCCGCCCAAACGGCCCGCCGTTCCAGTCCAGCAAGTAGGGTTTGAACTGCTCATACCGCCGGCTTTCCCCGCACACCGCTTCAGCGATGACGCGGCCCCCAATTGAACCGGTATTCAACCCGTGCCCACCAAATGAAGTACAGGCCCAGACACCCCGTTCCAGCCACCCGAGGTTGGGCATCTTGTTGGTTGAATAGCCCATCAGCCCGGACCAGGCCAGTTCGATTTTCACGGGGGCCAGCTGTGGGTAGACCGAGACCATGTCTGCCTTGAGCATGGCGGCCAGGGCTTGCTCATTCTGTTCGTTACGGGTGGTGATGCGTCCGCCCCAGAGCAGGCGATCGCCTTCCACTACCCGATAATAATCCGAAGCTCGACGGTCATCGGAAAACGCCGCGCCGGAATCGAGCACCGATTTGATCGAATCGCCCAGGTGCTCGGTCAGCACCACGTAAGTGGCAATCGGCAGGTAGGCGCGACTGAGCTTCTGCAGCTCCGGGCCACCGTAGCCGCCCGCGCAGAACACCAGGTGCTGGCAGCGTACGCTGCCGCGAGCCGTGCGGATCAACTTGTCCGCACCTTCGTGATGCCAGGCCAGCATTTTCGAGTGTTCGTGAACCTTGCCGCCCGCCGCTTCAATCGCCAAGGCCAGGCCCAGGCAGTAATTGAGCGGGTGAAAATGCAGGGCGTTCGGGTCTTCTACGCCCTGGAAGTAGCGTTGGGTGTGAGCCCGTTCTCGAACCTGCGCGGTGTTTAGGTAATTGAGTTCGTAGCCGAAGTCGCGGCGCATCGTTTCGATGTGAGACTTGACGCCAGCGCCGTCGTCGTAGCGCTTGACCCGGATCGTGCCGGCGGACGGCTCGCAACCGCCCAGCGCCAATTCGGCGATATTGTTGCGCACGATCTGTACGCCTTCGACTGACATCTGGAACAGTGCCCTGGCCTGATCCAGGCCTAGCTTCTTGCGAATGGCCCCCGAGCCTTCAGCCCAGCCCGGCGAGACCACGCCGCCATTGCGTCCGGACGCGCCCCAGGCCACCTGATGGGCTTCCAGCACGATCACCCTTTTGCCGCGTCGGGTCAGTTCCAGGGCCGCGGTGAGGCCGGCGATGCCGGCACCAATGATGCACACGTCACAGTTTTCATCGGTATTGAGTTCAGGCCTGGCCGCGCGGGGCAGCGAGGTTTGGGAGTACCAGGTGTTGGGGAAGGACATGGGTCGATCCTTGAAAATAGTTGACTGCACATGCACGCACACATTCAACCCTGCAGGAGCGCGCTTGCTCGCGAGAAACCATGGACACCGCGTTCATTCAGGCTGCCCGCGTTATCGTTGACGCCCATCGCGAGCGAGCTCGCTCCTACAAGGGAAGCGGGTTACTTGACGGTCGAGTAATCGACGCCGTACCACTTGGTCGACAATTTCGTCAGCGTGCCGTCCTTGTGCATTTCGTCGATGATGGTGCCCAGCTTGGCCTTCAACTCCGGATCACCTTTGTCGGTAGCCACGGCCAGCGGTTCATAGAAAGCGACGACGTTGTCCACGGCGCGTAGCGGGTAGCCTTTTTTGACCGCCGCATCCAGGGTGCTGCGCTGGGTAAGGATGGCGTCCAGGCGAGCGCCATCGCCCAGGCGCAGGTCGTCCAGCGGCCCGACGGAACCGGCGTAGGTTTTCATTTTTTCGGTCTTGACGTCGTACACCACGGGCGGCACATCGCTGGTTTCGATGGCCAATGCCTGGTTGAGGAAGTCCTCGGAAGTGGTGCCCCCTTCAACGCCGATGGTCTTGCCGTTCAAGGCTTTGTGGTCCGTGACCGTGGACTTATCATGCACGGCAAAGACATAAGGCACGTAGTAATAAGTGCCCGGGAAGTCGAGGATGCGCGCGCGGCTTTTGGTTGCCGTCATCGAGCCCACGGACATGTCCCAGCGTCCGTTCCACTTGCCGGCGGTGATCACGTCCCAATCGGGCGTGATGAACTTGACCTCGACGCCCAGGCGCTTGGCGATTTCTTTCGAAACATCGATATCGAAGCCATCGATTTCATTCTTGTCGTTGATGAAGCCTTGTGGCGGCCAGGTGGCCGACGTGGCAACGGTCATCGTCTTGCTGCTCTGGATCTTGTCCAGCACCGCGCCGGCATTGGCGGCGCCGACAAACAACAGCGACATTGCGGCGGCGAGGGTGAGTACGCGTTTACTTCTGACCATATCCATCTCCATGTCTCGTTATTGTTATGGCGGGCGAAGCGGTGTTCAGTGACCGATAATCTGCGAGAGGAACTTCTGCGCACGTTCGGTCTGCGGGTTATTGAAAAATTCGGCCGGGGTGGCCTGTTCGATCACCTGCCCCTGATCCATGAACAGCACGCGATCGGCGACCTTGCTGGCAAAGCCCATTTCATGGGTGACGCAGATCATGGTCATGCCGTCGGTAGCCAATTCGCCCATCACGTCCAGTACTTCATGGACCATTTCCGGGTCCAGGGCCGAGGTCGGTTCATCGAACAGCATCACTTTGGGATTCATGCACAGCGCCCGGGCAATCGCCACTCGCTGCTGCTGGCCGCCGGATAATTGCGACGGATATTTGTCGGCATGCTCGGCAATGCGCACCCGCTCCAGGTAAACCTGCGCACGCTTCTTCGCTTCGCCAGCCGACACGCCTTGCACCAGTTGCGGCGCCAGGGTCAGGTTGTCCATCACGCTGAGGTGCGGGAACAGGTTGAAGCTCTGGAACACCATGCCGATTTCACTGCGCACGGCGCTGACACTTTCTGCCTCGCTGGTGAGGACGATGCCGTTGACCTTGATCTGGCCTTTCTGAAAATTCTCCAGATGGTTGATGCAGCGAATCATCGTCGACTTGCCCGAGCCCGAGGGCCCGCACACCACCAGGATTTCACCGGTGGCGACGGTCAGGTCGACATCGCGTAGCGCATGAAAATTGCCGTACCACTTGTTCAGGCCGGTGATGGAAATCATCGGGGGATTGGCTGGCGCAGCAGGGGCCAGGTCGAGACGTTCTGCGGTACTGGTGAGAGTCATCAGCCATCAACCTCTTGCCGTGGATCGGTTGACCCGTTTTTCGATTCGCGCCTGCACCCGCTCGAGAATGAACGACAGCGCCCAGTAGATCATCGCGGCGGTGATCAGCATTTCCAGGTGGCGGAAGTCAGCCCGGCCCTGGGTCTTGGCCAGGTACATCAACTCCCACACGCCGATCACCGAAACCAGGGAGCTGTCCTTGAGCATGGCGATGAACTGGTTGCCGGTGGGCGGGATAATCACGCGCAGCGCCTGGGGCATGATCACCCGGCTCAAGGTCTTGAACGGGCTGATATTCAGCGCCCGGGAGGCTTCCCACTGACCCACCGGAATGCTCTGGATGCCGGCGCGGAAAATCTCGGTCATGTACGCGCCGTAGCACAGCGACAAGGCGAGGATGCCCGCCGGGACTGCGTCGACCACATACCCCAGCTGCGGCAGGCCGAGGTAGATCAGGTAAATCTGGATCAGCAACGGCACGCCGCGAAAGAACGAGGTGTAGAACGAGGCGAGGGCGTTGGCCAGGCCGTTGTTCGACAGCTTGGCGACCGCGCCGATCAACGCCAGCACGAAGGCAATCACGATCGCCACCGCCGAGATGTACAGCGTGGTGGCAGCGCCTTGGACGATCAGGAAACCGACCTTGTCGAGGATGAAGCTGTAGGACAGGTCGAAGGTGTCGAAGAACGCTAGGAACAGGATAAGAAGTTCAATCCAGACCACTGTGGTCTGCACCTTGAACTTCAGGCGTCCGAGGATGTGGAAGTTCAGCGTCCCCAGCGCGGCGATGGCCAGGCCGATGGCGATGTTGCGGGTAGTCAGGCTGTCGGGGGCATTGCCCAGCAGTGGATGCAGAAAGTTACCGAGGGCGCTGTTGCCCAGGTTCATCAGGTAGGCGCCGAGGAACAGTACAACGGCTACGCCGAGCAGGAATTGAGGATCGTTGGACTTCTTCTTATAAATTATATTGTCGTGATACATGCATGCCTCGGCGTTTAGATGGTGATGATCTCGCTGATAAGATGAGGTTGGTCAGGATTTGAACTTTGGGAGCCGGCAAGCCGGCTCCCACCATTCGAAATCGGGTGTGTTCAATGAGTATTGCGACGCACATTCAGGGACTGCAAGCGACCATAATTCGCTACGTCAGTCCCTGAGCTCATTTTGCCATCAGGTCAGTAGTGCCAGGCAGGACTCGAGGATGTCGAGGCCTTCCTCCAGCACGGCGGCCTCGGTAGTCAATGGCGCCAGCAGCCTGATGATGTGGCGCGACTTGCCACTGGGCATCAGCAACAAGCCGGCATCACGCGCCAGGGCCAGCAATTGGGTGAGCTGCGCTGCAGCCGGACTGCTGTCAGGATGAGTCAGCTCGATGCCGCGCATGGCGCCGACACCGGTCAGGCGCCCGAGGAAGGGCGACAGCTGGCGGGTGTGCCAGGACTGATAGCGGCTGACGATGGCTTCTTCCTGCTGCGCCCCCCAGCTGTGCAGCCGGGCGTCGGTCATTTCGTCAAGGGTCGCCAGCGCAGCCGCGCAGGCAATTGGGTTGCCGGAATAGGTGCCACCCAGCCCGCCCTTGGGCAGCACGTCCAGCAGCGCTTTGCGCCCGACCACCGCTCCCAGTGGCACTCCGCCGGCGATGCTTTTGCCCAGCAGAATCAGGTCCGGCTCGATGCCAAGGCGCGAAAACCCGAAGCGCTGGCCGGTACGGCCAAAGCCCGACTGGATCTCGTCGGCGATCAGCACAATACCCTTGTCATCGCACAAACGCCGCAGCGCCTGGGCAAACGCCGGGTCCATCGCGAGAAAGCCCGCTTCGCCCTGCACCGGTTCGAAGATGAAACAGGCGACGTCCGCAATGTCGATTTCCACGCTGAACAGACGGTCCATGGCTTTGAGGGCTTCAGCGCAGGTCACGCCATTGTCGTGGCTCGGATAGGGCAAGTGGTAAACAGGCCCGGGCAGCACGCCAACTTTTTGCTTGTAGGGCGCAACTTTACCGTTGAGGTTGAGGGTGGCCAGGGTACGGCCGTGAAACGCGCCGTCGAAAGCAATCACGGCGCTACGCCCGGTGGCGCCGCGGACGATCTTCAAGGCGTTTTCTGCGGCTTCTGCGCCACTGTTGGTGAGCATTCCGCTGACGGGGTAGTCGACGGGGATGAAGGCGCTGAGGCGCTCCATCAAATCGATGTAGGGCTGGTGTGGGGCGGCGTTGAATGCGTAATGGGTCAGCCGTGTGGCCTGATCGCGAATGGCTTCGACGATGCGCGGGTGGCAATGACCGAGGTTGAGCACGCCGATACCACCGATGAAGTCGATGTAGCGCTTGCCCTCGGTGTCCCAGACCTCGGCATTTTTGCCATGGCTGAGGGTGACGGGATGAACCACATTGATCGAACGGCTGATGCTTTCGCTGCTCATGGGTGACCGACTCTGAAGAAGGGATGCTTCTTTTTATCTAAGCCGTGAGCGGTGGTGGCGGGCAAACGAAATAAAGTCGCCGGGTTAATCTTAAAAGTCGGGATGTTTTTTAAGATCAAAAGATCGTCCGAACGCGGCCCGAGCCTCCGGACGATCTTTTGATTTTGATTTCAGGTCAGCGACGAGTCAGAGGCTGCGCACTGAACTTCACACCCGCCAGCCCGTGGGCAATCAACGCCCGGATATTGCCATGATCGCTGCCCTCGGGCGTCGCCAGCACCGAACGGTAATGTTCACCGAACGCCAGCAGAGCCTCTTCATCGCTCAGGCCTTCCAGCAGCGCCAGGCCCAGGGTCTTGCACGAGCCTTCGTTCTGGCCGGCAGCATTGTCCACGCCGCCGTTGCTGAAGGCCTGGGGTTGGTAGTCGTAGCCCGCTGCGATAAAGGCCAGGGTGTCGGCAAAAACGTGTTCGCCGCTCTGCAGGCTGGCGCGCAGGGTGTTCAAGTCACTCATTGGGTTTTCCTTTGGCGAACGCCGCCTGTTGCTCGGCGCTGGCTTCTTGCTGGTATTGGCCTTTCCACTCGGCGTACGGCATGCCGTACACGACTTCGCGGGCGTCATCGAGGCTGACGTCGATCTGGCGTTCATCGGCGGCGGCTTTGTACCACTTGGACAGGCAGTTACGGCAGAACCCGGAGAGGTTCATCAGGTCGATGTTTTGCACATCCTTGCGGCTATCGAGATGCGCCACCAGCCGGCGGAAAGCGGCGGCTTCGAGTTCGAGGCGTTGTTGATCGGTCATAGGAATCTCTGAGGCAGCTCCAGGCGGCACGCTTCAAGCTGTAAAAAGTGGATGGCGTTGGCTCGCAGTTTACCGCTTCAAGCCTGCAACTTGCAGCTAGCGGCTGGCTGCAAGCGTTATCGATACTGACTCGGCGAAGCGCAGTGCGTGGGGCTTGTCCACTTCGACCTCGGCGTACAGCACCGATTCGTTGAGCATCACCAGATCGAGGATTTCCTGGGTCAGGCGTTCGAGCAGGGCAAAGCGATTACCCTCCACGTGAGCGATGATCGCCTTGGTGATGGTGCGGTAGTTCAGCGCGTGATCGATGTCGTTGTCGCGCACCGCCTCCTGGGCCGCGTACAGGATCGTCAGGTTGATCAGCACGTCCTGCTTGTTGAGGATCTCATCCTCGTTGATTCCGATGAAGGTGCGCAAACACAGGTCCTTGACCCGTATGCGTGCCATTCCTGGCTGAAGTTGTGGCATTGCTACTTGCTCCGTCCAATCAATTGCAGGAACTCCTGGCGGGTATTGCTCGACTCGCGAAAGGCGCCGAGCATCACCGAAGTGTTCATGGTCGAATTCTGTTTCTCGACGCCGCGCATCATCATGCACATGTGCCGTGCTTCGATAACGACTGCGACGCCGGCGGCATCGGTCACAGATTGCACCGCATCGGCGATTTGCCGGGTGAGGTTTTCCTGGATCTGCAGGCGGCGGGCGAACATGTCCACCAGCCGCGCGATCTTCGACAGGCCCAGCACCTTGCCATTCGGAATATAAGCCACATGGGCCTTGCCGATGAAGGGCAGCAGGTGATGTTCGCACAACGAGTACAGCTCGATGTCGGCAACGATGATCATCTCGTCGGTATCCGAGGAAAACAGCGCGCCGTTGACGATGTCCTCGACACTCTGTTCATAGCCATGGCAGAGGTACTGCATGGCCTTGGCTGCTCGCGTAGGAGTATCGATCAGGCCTTCACGGTCGGGGTTTTCACCAATGCCGATGAGGATCTCGCGATAGCTCTGGGACAGGGCGTTGCGGGGTAGCGTTAGAGTCATGGAACATCCTCGCGGGGCCGTCTACTTGACGTGCCGTCCGCCGTTGACGGTCAGGGTCGTGCCGGTGACATAAGGGTTGTCGAGCAGGTAGCGCAGGCTTTGATAGACCACTTCGCTACCGGGTTCAATCCCCAGCGCGGACTTGGCCAGGGCCTTGGCGCGGTACGCTGCGTCGTCTTCAGGGTTGAACAGTAGCAGGGCCGGCGCAATGCCGTTGACCTTGATGGTCGGCGCGTACCTCGCGGCGAAGGACAGCGTCAGGCTATCGAGCCCGGCCTTGCTCGCACAATAGCCGATGTGGCGGCTGCTGCCCTTGCGCGTCACGTCGTCACTGATGTGCACGATGTCTGCCGGGCTCGAGCGTTCAAGCAGGTCGGCACAATGCAGGTTGATCAGGTAGGGCGCCAGCATGTGTACATTGAACATGCGGGTGAAGGCGAGCGCGTCGGTGTCGGGGGTTTCAGCCAGCCATTCGGAGGCGTTATGCACGATGGCCCGCAGGCTGTGCGTATGGGTTTTCAGTTCGGCGATGAAGGCGAGAATCCCGGCTTCGCTGGAGAAGTCGGCGAACACCGCCGTGGCGCCCAGATCGCGCAGGGCCTGCACACCGGGGCGTTCGGTGCGATAGCTGAAGATGACCGGCTGACCTTCCTCGAGCAATCGCTGCGCACAGTGCAGGCCGACTCGCTGGCCGGCACCGGTGATAAGGATTGGGGCTGCGCAAGAGGTCATGTCGGGCTCGCTTTGCGGTAAGAGCCAAACTATACCAGCGCCGGGGTGGATCTACCTCCGTCCTGTGAGGCTCCGGGATTGAGGCCTGAGTACTGAGACCTGAGCACTGTGGGAGCAAAGCTTGCTCGCGATGGTCTGCACGTCGCGGCAGCCACCCTGTTGCCCCGCGTCATCGTTGGCCACCATCGCGAGCGAGCTCGCGCCTACAGGGGAGTGGTGGTGGCTTCAATGATTCTGCGCAGAAGCCTTCACCGCCACCCGCCGAGCAGAATCACCACTCAGCCATCCCGCCAGTACCTTCGTCGACAGCGGAATGAAGAAATAAACCATCAACGGCGTCAGGCACAGCGTACTGACCAGCACCCGCGGCAACAGGCTCAGCTCGCCCAGCAACGGCTCCAGCACAAAGTTGAACAACAACGACACCGGAAAGAACGCCAGCCAGATAGCCACCGCCTGTTTCCAGCGCGGCGGACGTACACCTGCGGCGCCGAACCAGCCTTCAATACCGCTGACCCGATGCTCCTTGGGGTGGGCAAACAGGTCGCTGCCACGCGCCAGCCAGGCTGTACGCGAGGCGGAATGCTCCCAGGCGTGCATGGTTTGCTCGTCGGCGAAGCGGAAGATGATCTGGAATTCGTTATCGCCGGGCGGCGGAGCAAGCACGCCGGAGCCAAGATAACCCTTGAAGTCGGTGGCCAGCTGTTCGCCTTCGCGCAGCCAGTCCATCAGGTCCTGATAGCGCCCATCGGCGACTCGACGCGCAACCATCAGCGTGACTGGGGAAGTAGACATTGTGTATCTCCGTAAGACAAATGCGTCTCTCCGGGTAGGAGATTCGCCAGGCGCAGCACCGGGGTAATGGGCTGCGCGTTGAATCAAGCAAGGATTATTCCTGATTCTGGATAATTCACCAGCGCCTTTGGTCATTCATGAATTTCTTGAATGGTCAGGGGGCAGTAGAGCTAAGATGACTGCCTATTCTTGCAAGGACGTGGGCCGCGAAATGCCTGTATTGACTGACATCGCCGCTTCTACGCTGCAAGCGCGTTCGCTGGAGCGCGAAGACCTGTTTCCCATTCGGGAGGTCTGTCGCCTGACCGGAATCAATCCGGTGACCCTCCGTGCCTGGGAGCGCCGTTATGGGCTGCTTCAGCCCACGCGCACCGAAAGCGGTCATCGGCTGTATTCCATGGCCGATATCGAAAAAGTTCGCAGCATCCTCGGCTGGATCGAGCGCGGTGTAGCCGTCAGCAAGGTCGGCAAGATACTGGCCAAGGCCGAACCTCTCCAGGCCCTGGCGAACATCATCCCTGACGAACTGGTGCTCGCCGACTATGCCCAGTGGCAGCAGCAAGTGCAGGCGGCGGTCAGTGGTTTTGATGAAGTGCTGCTGGAACAGATCTACGGCCAGATCTTTTCGAGTTATCCACTGGCGGTGGTCTTTCAGGACATCCTCATGCCGCTGTGGCAACAGTTGCTGCTGCGCCATGATGGGTTCGGGCAAACCAGCGAATGGCTATTTCTCGACGGTTTCCTGCGCTCCCGGGTGTTGCAGCGCATGCAACTGATGCGCGTCATGCAACCGCGCCGGGTGATTGTCTGCGCCTTGGGCGACCAGGCCCGTGAGCTTGAGGTACTGGTGACGGCGCTGTACCTCAGCCATGTCGACTCGGCCATTCAGTTCCTGTCGATCGGTCAGCCTTTTGACGAACTCACCCTGGTCTGCGAACGGGTCAAGCCGCAGGCACCGGTGCTGGTGTCTAATCACGCGCCAGCCCCCGACTTTCCTCGACGTCTGAATCGACTGGCCCTGAGCCTGGATTGTCAGTTGTTCCTCGCCGGTGATGCGTCTGACCTGGCGCAAGAATGCCTGGCCGAGTCGTCGATCGGTTGCCTGGGCAGTGAAGGTGTGGTGATGCGCCAGCGCCTGAAACAATTTCTGGCGGGCAATCTCGATACTTAAATCAGAGGTGCAGGGCGGGGTGGGTCAGGCGATGTTGCTGAAGGATGAACTGACGCAGCCGCTCGGTTTCGTCCTTGTCGCTCTGACTTAGCTGATAAGCAAAAAAGCCGCTTTCGGTTTCTTTCTCGAATGTTCCGCGCAACGCGATCCGTTCATAGCCGGACGGGCTGAACCACAAGGCGAAGTGTTTCGGCGGTTTGGTCTTGTTGCGCACTTCCAGCAGAACACCTTTGAACGACACCTCATGTACCCACAGGGTACCTGGCTGGCCGTTGGCGTTTTCCAGTGCTACCGGCTCCTCAAGCACCAGGCGCCAGGGCCTCACCATCGGCCCGTCTTCGTAGATGCTGGGCACGCCGAGGCGCAGGTGAAGCGCATGGAATTCGTCTTCGACCAGGTGCAACGGAAAAGTCATCTGCTGATTTTCGAAATTGGCCTGGATGGTGACTTGCTCGTGCGCAGCCAGGCGCGTGAGCAGATCACGGATTTGCGAACCACCATTTACCAACAGGCTCGACGTCGCATCCCGCATGTTCAGTTGCGGGTTGTGTTGCATGGTCTGGATGAAATCCAGCTCATCCTGCGTCAGGAGCGCGTCGCGTTGCATGATCTACTCGAAAGAAATAGTTACAAAGTCATCGGTGATTGTAGTTAATGACAATTAATTCGCCTTTTTGTTTTAACCGTTCGTCGCTTTCAGCGCGGCAAGCTCGGCCTGGACTTCAGCCAGTTGGGTCTCAAGTTGGGCAATGCGCTGCCGCGCCTTGACCTGAGCGCTGACGTCCTTCTGCACGCCAACGATGTACGTTATACCGTCGCTTTCGCTTTTTACCGTGGAAAGCGACAGCTCGTTCCAGAAGGGCGTCCCGTCCTTGCGGTAATTGCGCAGCGTTTCCCGGCATGAGCCACCTGTGCTCAAGGTCTCGCGAATGACCGCCAGTGCGTCTTGGTCGCGGTCGCCGGACTGCAGGAAGCGGCAATCCTGGTACAGGACTTCCTCGCTGGAATAGCCTGTCAGGCGTTCAAATGCCGGGTTCACGTAAATCAGGATGGTGTCTTGATCGCCTTCTTTTTCGGCAATCACGATACCGTCGTTGGAGGCGTTGATGACCAGTTGCAGCAGCTTGGCGTTGATCATTGAGAATCCTTTCCTCTCTGATTGACCTTCGCATTCTAAAAGAAACCATTGTGGGCCTGCTGGTAATATCCTCCTTAATTACTCAGCATTAGGATCAGATTGATGAAAGTCGCCATTTTTTCCGGCTCGGTTTACGGTTCTGCCGAAGAAGTCGCTCGTCACGCGGCAGGCATTTTGAAGGAGGCCGGTTTCGACACCTGGCACAACCCTCGGGCAACGCTTGCTGATGTGCAGGCTTTCGCCCCCGAAGCCTTGCTCGCAGTAACCTCGACCACTGGCATGGGCGAGCTGCCAGACAACCTGCAGCCGCTTTATTTCGCCATTCGCGACCAGCTGCCGGCGGCCTGGCGCGGTCTGCCGGGTGCGGTCATCGGCCTGGGCGATGCGAGCTACGGCGATACTTTTTGCGGCGGTGGTGAGCTGATGCGTGAACTGTTCGGCGAGCTGGGCGTTCGTGAAGTACTGCCGATGCTGCGCCTGGACGCCAGCGAGAGCGTGACCCCGGAAACCGATGCCGAGCCCTGGTTGGCAGAACTGGTGGTGGCGTTACGTAACTGACTCGCTCGGCCATCAAGCTGGCTGCCAATGCAACTACGCGAATCCCGGAGGCTGACTAGACTGCTGTCACGTGCAGAACAATAAGAACAGGAGTTCCTTGTCGTGAGCGTAGCCCCCGTCTCGTCACCGCCTAACGTCAAAGATCAGGTCAGCGCCGCCGAATGGCAGGCTCGCGTTGATCTGGCCGCCTGTTATCGGCTGGTCGCCCAGCATGGCTGGGATGACCTGATCTTCACGCACATTTCTGCCAAAGTGCCTGGCACTGAAGATTTTCTGATCAACCCTTTCGGGCTGATGTTTCACGAGATCACTGCGTCGAGCCTGGTCAAGGTGGATCATGCCGGCAACAAGTTGATGGACAGCCCCTACGAGATCAATCCGGCGGGGTACACCATCCACAGCGCCGTGCATGAAGTGCGTCACGACGTAGTGTGCGTGCTGCACACCCATACGGCGGCCGGTGTCGCGGTGTCGGCGCAGAAGCAGGGCGTTTTGCCGATCAGCCAGCAGTCGCTGTTCGTCTTGTCCAGCCTGGGCTATCACGCTTACGAAGGTGTCGCGCTCAACCATGAGGAGAAAGCGCGACTGCAAGCCGACCTTGGTCAGAACAATTTCCTGATGCTGCACAACCATGGCCTGCTGACCTGTGGCAGCAGCATCGCCGATACCTTCCTGATGATGTTCATCTTCCAGCGCGCCTGCGATATCCAGGTGCTGGCGCAAAACGGTGGGGCCGAGTTGATCGCCATCGAGCCGCAGATTCTGGCTGGGGCCAAGGCGATGATTGCGGGTGTGACCAAAAGTGCTCAAGGGATGGGTGGTGCACTGGCCTGGCCAGCGTTGCTGCGCAAACTCGATCAACTCGACCCGGGTTATAAACTCTGATGGCACTCGCCGAGATTCCGCTGTGCGTCTGGCGCAAACGTGGCCAGACCTTCATTTTCCGTGGCCAGCACATCCGTTACTGGACGGCGGGGCAGGGTGAGCCGTTGCTGCTCATCCATGGTTTTCCCACCGCCAGTTGGGACTGGCATTGCCTGTGGCCGCCACTGGCCCAGCGTTACCGGGTGATTGCCTGCGACATGCTCGGCTTCGGTGATTCTGCCAAGCCCACCCAGCATGACTACAGCCTGCTGGAGCAAGCCGACTTGCAGCAAGCGCTGCTCGCGCACTTGCAAGTCGCAGACCCGGTGCATGTGCTTGCCCACGATTACGGTGACAGCGTTGCCCAGGAACTGTTGGCGCGGCACCACGAGACGCGCATCGAGCTGGCCAGCTGCGTATTTCTCAATGGCGGCCTGTTTCCTGAAACCCATCGTGCCTTGCTGGTACAGAAACTGCTGCTCAGCCCGTTGGGCTGGATGATCGGGCGGGCCTTTAACCGGGACGCGCTGGTGAAGAGTTTCCGGCATGTCTTCGGCCCTCACAGTGGCCCGAGCGAGAGCGAGATGGACGACTTCTGGAGTCTGGTGGAAAGCAACCGTGGCCCGCGCATCATGCACAAACTCATTGGCTACATTCCCGAGCGCCGCGCGCAGCGTGATCGCTGGGTCGCCGCCATGCAACGCAACGAAGTGCCCATGCGAGTGATCGATGGCGAGGCCGATCCCATTTCCGGCGGGCACATGGTCGAACGCTATCGCCAGCTGATACCCAACCCCGACACGGTCGTGCTGCCCGGTATTGGTCACTATCCACAAATCGAAGCGCCTGCGCAGGTGCTCAAGCACTACCTGGAGTTCCGCGACAATTGCGTGTTACTGCCGCGCAAGGTCGCCTGTTCGTAAATCTGCGGTAAATATCGCTGTCGGCGTTTCTGCAGGAACTGCCGAAGGCTGCGAGCTTTAACGCATCATCCCCCTGCCTTATCGAGCACTATTCAGCCCCAGCCGTTTTCATTGTGACCCGCAGCCCCGTGCCTGACACTCGGGCTCATGTCCCTTTGGCCTGGAGTTGTCCCCCATGAGTGAGTCTGTGCGCTTCGAAGATAAAGTCGTGATCATTACCGGTGCCGGCGGCGGCCTCGGTCGCGCCCACGCGTTGCTGTTCGCCAGTCAGGGCGCGAAGGTTCTGGTTAACGACCTGGGAGGTTCGGCCCAGGGGGAGGGCGCCAACGCTTCGGCGGCTGATCGAGTGGTCGCGCAAATTCGCGAAGCGGGCGGCATCGCCGAAGCCAACCACGACTCCGTCACTGACGGCGACAAAATCGTCCAGCACGCCATGGACGCCTTCGGCCGGGTCGATGTAGTCGTCAATAACGCCGGGATTTTGCGCGACAAAACCTTCCACAAAATGGAAGACGCCGATTGGGACCTGGTCTACCGCGTCCACGTCGAGGGCGCCTACAAGGTGACCCGCGCGGCCTGGCCGCACATGCGCGAGCAAAACTACGGCCGGGTGATCTTCACGGCGTCGACTTCCGGCATTTACGGCAACTTCGGCCAGTCCAACTACGGCATGGCCAAACTCGGCCTCTACGGCCTGACCCGCACCCTGGCCATTGAAGGTCGCAAGAACAATATTCTGGTCAACGCCATCGCCCCCACCGGCGGCACCCGCATGACCGAAGGCCTGATCCCGCCGCAAGTGTTCGAACAACTCAAGCCGGAGCTGGTCAGCCCGCTGGTGGTGTACCTCGCCAGTGAAAACTGCCAGGAGACTTCAGGGCTGTTCGAGGTAGGGGGTGGCTGGATGGGCAAAGTTCGCTGGGAACGCAGCCTGGGCGTCGGGTTTGATCCGCGGGTGGGGTTCTCGCCGGAAGATGTGGCGGCGAATTGGCAGCAGATTTGCGATTTCGAGGGGGCGGCACATCCCAAGGATAATATCGAGGCGCTGAAGGAGATGATGGGGAATTTGCAGAAGTACTCGTTGTAAACGCAGGTTGTTTCTCTGTGGCCACACCTGTGGGAGCAAAGCTTTGCTCCCACAAAAACGCCATAAAAAAGGCCGCTGCAAACGCAGCGGCCAAAGTAAGACGTTCGATCAAGGAGCTACAAATCAACGTCTGTGTACACAGTGCAATGAACCGAAAAATCTTCAATTCATCTGAATCCGGTCAACGATGCAGTGGACAACAACACACCGCCATCGATCCGCGCCTCCAGCCTGTTCCCCTGAAAGCCCACCCAGAATAAAGCCTTGTTCCCAAAGGAAAAATAGCGATTATCGACATGCACTGTTGCAGCATCGGCAACAGTGTCTGCGCGGCGCATCCACGCCCCTGATACCGCCCCATACACCCCGCATACCCCGCGCGGAGCCTGGGCGCTCAGGCCACCCATCCTTTTTGGCGGATGACGCCCAGGCGTTCGTGCTGCTGCGCGATGCGCAGCGCTTGATGCAGCAACGGCAGATCGCCGACATCGTTTAACTTGGAGTACGGTTCCAGGTCAGCAGTCAGTCTGGTTGCCTCATCCTGAGGTCACAGGGCAGGGGCGGGCTCAAAGCCCATGCGCCAGCTGACGGCGCGGGTAGCGGCCAGCAATCGCTGCGCTGCGGGGCCGTCTTCATCGGCGTGGAACAACGACGCCGGGCCGACAATGGTCATCACCGCCACCACCTGGCCCACGGCGTTGAACACCGGCGCCGACAATGCATCGACGCCGGGCATCAATAACCCGTGCACGTGATGCAGGCCGCGGTCGCGGATGCGTTCACACAGCGTTACGTAGGCCTGATCGTCCGCCAGCGGGTGGGGCTTGCCTGCCTGTAGCTCCATCTCGCGCAGATCCACGGTTTCGCGCTTGGGCAAGTAGGCACCAAACACCAGGCCGGTGGACGAACTGAGCAGTGGCAGCACCGATCCCAGTTGAGTCACCACCGTGACGGCACGAACCGCGGGCTCAATGTGCACAACCGTCGCACCTTGGTTGCCCCACACCGCCAGGAAACAGGTTTCGTTCAGTTCGTCGCGCAAGTCGGCCAGGGGCAGGGCGCCGACTTTCAGCACGTCCATACTGTTCAGGGCTGCCAGGCCCACGCGAAGAGCTTCACGGCCCAGGCCGTAATGGTTGGTCGCGGAGTTCTGTTCGGCAAAACCACTGGCGATCAACGCCTGCAGGTAGCGATGCACTTTGCTCGCCGGCATCTGCACGTGTTCGGCCAGGCGTGACAGCGAAGTCGAAGGCGACAACTCGGCGAGCGCCTTGAGGATGTCGGTGCCGACCTCGGCCGAGCGGACTTTCTGCTTGTCGTTGCTACGCGGCGTTTCCATGAAGGCGATCTGATCCTGTTACGAATGGGCGTCTTTATAGCTTGACGGTAGAAACCAATCAAATTACGTTATGCGTAATCGAATTACGATAAAAATAACCCGGGCGTGCCGAGATTTCTGCGAAGCAGGACTGGCCACGGCCTGCTCCCTGTTCAGGAGGCTCCATGAACCTCGATTCAACCGCGTCCGCCGCCGGGCCTGCCTACCAGTCCGGTTTCGGTAACCAATTCAGCAGCGAAGCCCTGCCTGGCGCCTTGCCGATCGGGCAGAACTCTCCGCAGAAAGCCCCGTACGGGCTGTACACCGAACTGCTGTCTGGCACGGCCTTCACCATGGCCCGCGCCGAGTCGCGGCGCACGTGGATGTATCGCATCCAGCCCTCGGCCAATCATCCCGCATTCGTCAAGCTTGAACGCCAACTGGCGGGCGGCCCGCTGGGCGAGGTGACGCCCAATCGCCTGCGCTGGAACCCGCTGGACATGCCGGATGAGCCGACCGATTTCATCGACGGGCTGGTCTGCATGGTGGCCAACTCGGCGGCGGAAAAACCGTCCGGCATCAGCATCTACAGCTACCGTGCCAACCGTTCCATGGAGCGGGTGTTCTTCAATGCTGATGGTGAGTTGCTGCTGGTCCCCGAGAGGGGTCGCCTGCGCATCGCCACCGAGCTGGGGGTGCTGGAGCTGGAGCCACTGGAAATCGCCGTGCTGCCCCGGGGCATGAAGTTTCGCGTCGAACTGCTGGACCCACAGGCCCGTGGCTACATTGCCGAAAACCATGGGGCGCCGCTGCGCCTTCCGGACCTCGGGCCTATTGGCAGTAACGGCCTGGCCAACCCTCGGGACTTCCTGGCGCCGGTCGCGCATTACGAAAACCTCCAGCAGCCGACTACCCTGGTGCAGAAATTCCTCGGCCAGCTGTGGGGCTGCGAGCTCGATCATTCGCCGCTTAACGTGGTCGCCTGGCACGGCAACAACGTGCCGTACAAATATGATCTGCGCCGGTTCAACACCATCGGCACCGTCAGTTTCGATCATCCGGACCCCTCCATCTTTACCGTCCTGACATCGCCCACCAGCACCCACGGCCTGGCCAATCTCGACTTCGTGATCTTCCCGCCACGCTGGATGGTGGCCGAGAACACCTTCCGTCCGCCCTGGTTCCACCGCAACCTGATGAATGAGTTCATGGGGCTGATCAAGGGCGAGTACGACGCCAAGGCCGAAGGTTTCGTGCCGGGCGGTGCGTCCCTGCACAGCTGCATGAGCGCCCATGGGCCCGACGGCGAAACCTGCACCAGGGCAATCAACGCTGAACTGGCGCCGGCGAAAATCGATAACACCATGGCCTTCATGTTCGAAACCTGCCAGGTCCTGCGCCCGAGCCGGTTCGCCCTGGAGTGCCCGCAATTACAGAAAAACTACGACACTTGCTGGGCCACGCTGCCCGCCACTTTCGACCCGACCCGGAGATAACCCATGACTCAGACTTCCACTACTCGCAGCTGGGTTGCTTCGGCCAACGGCCATGTCGATTTTCCGCTGCAGAACTTGCCACTGGGCGTGTTCAGCATTGACGGCGGGGCACCGCGCAGTGGCGTGGCCATCGGCGATCACATCTTCGATCTGGAAGCGGCGCTGGATGCCGGTCTGTTCGAAGGCGCTGCCAAAGCGGCGGCCGAAGCCACCTGCGGCGGGCAACTGAATGCTTTTTTCCAGGCCGGTACGCCAGCGCGCAAGGCGTTGCGCGAGCGGCTGCTG
This sequence comes from Pseudomonas gregormendelii, assembly GCF_017114825.1. GTDB lineage: Bacteria > Pseudomonadota > Gammaproteobacteria > Pseudomonadales > Pseudomonadaceae > Aquipseudomonas > Aquipseudomonas gregormendelii. The sequence goes on from NZ_JADEVO010000018.1 coordinate 19,275, forward strand.
CAGTTGCTGGCAGAAGGCAGCACCCTGCACGGCAAAATCGAAGCCCAGGGCGCTAGGCTGCTGCCGCTGGCGGCAAACTGCGTGATGCACCTGCCGGCGAAAATCAGCGATTACACCGACTTCTACGTGGGCATCGAGCATGCGCAAAACGTCGGAAAACTGTTCCGCCCGGACAACCCGCTGCTGCCGAATTACAAGTACGTGCCAATCGGCTACCACGGTCGAGCCTCGACCATTCGCCCCTCCGGTACCGACGTTCGGCGCCCGAAAGGCCAGACCCTGCCTGCCGGGCAGGCCGAGCCGGTGTTCGGTCCGTGCGCACGGCTGGACTACGAGCTGGAGCTGGGCATCTGGATCGGCCAGGGCAACGAGATGGGCGACTCGATCGCCATCGCTGACGCCGCCGATCACATCGCCGGTTTCTGCCTGCTCAACGATTGGTCGGCGCGGGACATCCAGGCGTGGGAGTACCAGCCACTGGGGCCATTCCTGTCGAAAAGTTTCATCACCAGCATCTCGCCCTGGGTGGTGACGGCTGAAGCACTGGAGCCGTTCCGCCGTGCCCAGCCCGCACGTCCCAAAGGCGATCCGCAACCGCTGCCGTATCTGTACGACCCGCGTGACCAGGCCGCCGGGGCTTTCGACATTGAATTGGAAGTCCTGCTGCTCACCGAAGCGATGCGCGAGCAGAATCTGCCGGCCCATCGCCTGACCCTGAGCAACACCCGGCACATGTACTGGACTGTGGCGCAGATGGTGGCGCATCACAGCGTCAACGGCTGCCAGTTGCAGGCGGGCGACCTGTTCGGTTCGGGCACATTGTCCGGCCCGAAGAACGGTCAGTTCGGCAGCCTGCTGGAAATCACCGAAGGCGGGAAAAAGCCGATTGAACTGGCGAGTGGTGAGGTGCGTAAATTCCTCGAGGACGGTGACGAGATCATCCTGCGCGCCCGTTGCAGCCGCGACGGGTTTGCCTCCATCGGTTTTGGCGAGTGCCGCGGCAAAGTGCTGCCGGCGCGTTAAGAGGATCGGCCGATGGAACTCTTTACCTATTACCGTTCGACATCGTCCTACCGGGTGCGGATTGCCCTGGCACTCAAGGGCCTGGACTATCAGGCGCTGCCGGTCAATCTGATCGCGCCGGCGGGGGGCGAGCACCGCCAGACGCCGTATCTGGGCATCAACCCGCAAGGCCGCGTGCCGGCCTTGCGCACTGATGAAGGCGATCTGTTGATCCAGTCACCGGCGATCATTGAGTACCTTGAGGAACGGTATCCACAGGTGCCGCTGTTGGCCACCGATCTGGCCACTCGCGCTCATGAGCGCGGGGTCGCGGCGTTGATCGGCTGCGATGTGCACCCGCTGCATAATGTCAGCGTGCTCAACATGCTTCGGCATTTGGGTCACGATGAACAGCAGGTAGTCGAGTGGATCGGGCACTGGATCAGCCAGGGGCTTGGGACCGTTGAACAGTTGATTGGTGACGAGGGGTACTGTTTCGGATCGCAACCTGGGGTGGCGGATGTTTATCTGATACCGCAGCTGTATGCGGCTGAGCGCTTCAACATCTCCCCGCAGGCCTGGCCACGTATTCGCCGGGTGGCGGCGCTGGCAGCGGCTCACCCGGCATTCATCAAGGCACACCCGGCCAATCAGCCGGATACTCCCTGACTGCACACGCCAATATAAGCATCCTGCAACCTGTGGGAGCACAGCTTGCTCGCGATGGCGGGGTGTCATTCAACATCAATGTCTACTGACACGACGCCATCGCGAGCAAGCTTTACTCCCACAGGATTGGGTGTCAGTGGACGATGGTGTTCGGCGGCAAGTGCCCCAGCCGTTCGGTCAGGCGAATCCGCTGGATCGGATCTTCGCTGAGCATCAATGCATGCTCCAGGTCGAAGCGTTCGGCGTTGGGACAGTCCAGTCTTTGATACAGGCTCGCCCGGGCCAGGTAGTCGGCGGCGCTGGCGTTGCCCAGTTCCAGTACCCGCTCGGCGTCGATCAGGGCACCGATATAATCATCGTGAGCCAGATGCAGTTGGCGCAGGTTGCGGGACAGGCGTTGCAGCATCTGCAACGGTTCGGCGGTGACCAGATGCTCGGCGCTCAGCTTCATGTTCGGACCGTACTGGCGATGCAGCAACTCCCGGCAATCATTCGGGTACAGACGCCGCCCGCCGCAAGGATCAAGCAGGTGGTCGGCGCCCGGAACCCGCAGTAGAAAATGCCCCGGGAAATTGACCCCGACCATCGGTATTTCCAGGCGCCGGGCCAGCTCAAGCGCGATCAAGCCCAACGCCAGGGGTTGTCCGCGTCGGCGTGTCAGCACCTTGTCCAGCAATGCCGCCTGCGGACGCAGCGGCGTGAAGTCGTCCTGGGCAAACCCCAGGTCATTCATGCGGCGCAGCAACGGTTGCGCCAACTCGCTCACAGGCAACATTGGCAAACCATGGCTAACCCGTTGCTGCAGATCCCTGAACTCAGCCATTAGGGATTCGACGTTCAGCTTCTGGTCATGCTCGACACAGATCCACAGCGCCGCTTCGAACAGCGCGGGCGGTGATCGTTGCAGGCACTCGAAGAAGCATTGGCGGGGCGTCATCAAAATCTCCCGGGACATGCCTCGTTTTAGCCCCGTCTCCCTCATTCGTCCAGTGCCCCGCAAGGTTATGTCCGAATGCCTGAGCCGCAGCGCTGCTTATTCCGGCGCGCTTCAGCAAAATTCAGGCGCGAGCCTATACTGGCGACTACAAGAAGTGATTTTCGGGAGCCTTACGATGTTCGCTCTCATGCAAAGCAATCGCCTTGAATCGCTGCATCTGAGCGTCGACCCGGTCACCGGGTTGAAGGCGGTCATTGCCATTCATGACAGCCGTCTGGGCCCGGCCCTTGGCGGATGTCGATACCTTGCCTATCCTGACGACGAATCCGCCGTCGAGGACGCTGTGCGCCTGGCCCGGGGCATGAGCTACAAAGCGGCGCTTGCCGGCCTGGCCCAAGGTGGCGGAGTCGCCGTGATCATCCGGCCGATGCACGTGGAAAGCCGCGCCGCGCTGTTTGAAGCGTTCGGTCGTTGCGTAGACCAGCTCGACGGGCGCTACATCACCGCTATCGACAGCGGCACTTCGGTAGCCGACATGGATTGCATCGCCCAACAGACCCAGCATGTCACCAGCACCACCTCGGCCGGTGATCCCGCGCCACATGCTGCAATGGGGGTGTTTGCCGGTATTCGCAGCACGGCAATGGCACGCCTGGGCAGCGATAACCTTGAAGGCCTGCGCGTGGCAATCCAGGGGTTGGGCAATGTGGGTTACGCGTTGGCGGAACAGCTGCATGCGGCCGGCGCTGAACTGCTGGTGAGCGACATTGACCACGGCAAGGTCCAGCTTGCGATGGAGCAACTGGGCGCTCATCCAATCGCCAACGATGCATTGCTCAGTACGCCCTGCGATATCCTCGCGCCATGCGGCCTGGGCGGCGTCCTTAACAGCAACAGCGTGTCGCAATTGCGCTGCTCGGCGGTGGCGGGCTCGGCGAACAATCAGCTGACCCATGTCGAAGTCGCCGACTTGCTTGAGCGGCGGGGGATTTTGTACGCCCCCGATTATGTGATCAATGCCGGCGGTTTGATCTACGTCTCGCTCAAGCACCGTGGTGAAGAGCTGACCACCATCACTGCGCACCTGTCGAAAATCAGCTCCCGTCTTACCGAGGTGTTCGCCCATGCCCAGGCGGAAAAGCGTTCCCCTGCGCGGGTGGCGGATGAGCTGGCGGAGCGGGTGTTGTATCGCTGATGCCTAGGCATGAAAAAGGCCCTGAGTCGCTGGACTCAGGGCCTGTTCAATTCGGGCGCTGTTTACTTTGGTGCTTTTGCCGCCTTTGCAGGTTTGGCGGGGGCATCGGGTTCAACCGCTTCAGGTTCTTGCGCTACTTCAACGGGGGCAACCACTTCGGCAGGCGCGCTCAACAGTTCGGACAGGGCGTCCGGTTGGCTCTTGAAGGCCTTGGCGAACACGTCGCGGTTCTTCGCCATGTAGATCCCGGCTTCTTCCACTTGCTGTTCGGTCAGGGACGGAACGGCTTTTTGCAACACTTCAGCCAGCAATTCGGCGAGTTCGAGCATTTTGTCATGACGGTCAGCTTCGGCTTTATCCATGAACAAGCGCTCCAGATCTCGGCTGCTGCGGTATACCACTTCGACGGCCATTCACCACCTCACATGCCTTCACATTAAGTTGTCGTATTCGACCACTGTATTTATATACAGCTAAAAGGATAAGCGAATCCTGCCGATTTGGGTAGTGACATTTCACTGTAGCTGCGTTTTGGCTGGAGGTGGGCTATTGGGAGGTCTCTGAGATACCAGTCCTCATCAGTGTTGAATGCCAAATCGCCATCGCGAGCAAGCTTTGCTCCCACGTGATCATCTCCCCCAGGGTTACCTTTGCCTGAGATCCCTCTACAAGTCTTCATTTCAATTTGGAACGGTGCACGACCAGACAAGCGCAGCGCGCCGGGTTGACACCTTGGTCGGCCCGAAGGCCGCCACGGCGAGCTGTGGATTGCAGGCGCCCCGTTAACCACGCTGGCCGAACGCAGGCATTGCGCAGCGGGGAAACCGGCAAGGATGCCGGTTTAGCCGCGCTGGGCCAGGGATGGCCCATCGCGGCGCCCCGCGGAGCAATGCCGGAGTGAGAGCACACCGAGCCTAGGCGAGGTGCCGAGTGGTGGGGCAAAAGCGTTTGGTTACTTTGCGCTTTTCAAAGTAACCCGCCGTAAGGGCGGAACCATAAGCCGCCGTTACCCAGAAACGGATATACACACATTGCCCGGGCGGCGTTCCGACGCCCAAAGTGCCTCAAATCCCCCAGCCAACATCTCACTTCTCACCCCTGGCCTTTTTTCTGCATGCCAAACAACCGTCACGTCAAAACCGCATCATCCGGTCAAACCGACCTAAGGAAGAACCACCGTGAAAATCAACTGGGCCGAGAAACTGCGGCAGAACGTGCACCAACTGGCCGAATCCCTGGGTAACCTGTTCGTCGAAAGCTTCCACTACCTGGCACTGTTCGCCATTGGAGCAGTAACCGCCTGGGCGGCGGTGATGGAATTTTTGGGAATGCTGGACAAGGGACACATCAAGATCGATGACATCCTGCTGCTGTTCATCTACCTGGAATTGGGCGCCATGGTCGGGATCTACTTCAAGACCAACCACATGCCGGTACGCTTCCTGATCTACGTGGCCATCACCGCACTGACTCGCCTGCTGATTTCCAACGTGTCGCATCACAACCCACCGGATATCGGCATCATCTACCTGTGCGGCGGCATCCTGCTGCTGGCGTTCGCGATTCTGGTGGTGCGGTACGCCTCCTCGCAATTCCCTTCGGTGAAGATCGAGCACCCGCAGCGCAAGGTCGGCGCGGGTTCCAGCGAGCATCCCGAAGTGGAAAAGGGCGAGCTTTAAAGCCCGATCGCCGGACGCGGCAAGCCCTTGGCTGGTGGCGGTGGCAGCGTCCGGTTGTCGCCGTCAGTCATCGCTTCGAGAATGGCCACGGCACTGTGGCCCTGCTCTATGGCGATGCCGAACTGAATGCTTTGCACCAGGCGCTTGAGGCGCTTGGGATCATTGCGCTGTTCGGCACTGATCATCCGTTTGGCCACCACGCGACCACTGTTGGACAGCGTCAGCATGATGCTGCCGTCGAGCCCCTGAATGCTCAGGTTGATCTGGTAATCCGGCGCGAAGGCATCGGTAATGAGCTGAAAAGGATTGTCCATGATGCGTCACCGCCTGATTGAACGTGCAGTTGTTGACCGACCATGATCGGGTTGGTTCGCGTTACCGGACCATCGGCTGGCCGCTCGCGATCTCTCTCGGGGAACGTAGCAAGCGGCATGCCGGAAAGATTGTCGAACAAAAGCACAACCGTGTAGGAGCGAGCTTGCTCGCGAAGAACCCGAGAACGGCGCGGGCTGCAAGCTTTCCCCCGCGTTGACGATCATCCTTGATCGCCGCCCGGAGCAAGCGCGCACCTGCAGCCTCAGGCGATTTCCGCCCGATTCAGGGCAGGAATGAAAAGATGATCGCAGACAGTGCAATCAAGCCGATCAACACCACGAACACATTCGAAACCTGGCCCGAATACTGGCGTAATGCCGGTACGCGGCGGATGGCGTACATCGGCATCAGGAACAGCAGGCACGCGATGATGGGGCCGCCGAGTGTCTCGATCATGCCCAGGATGCTCGGATTGAACGTCGCCACTGCCCAGCAGCTGAGGATCATGAACACCGCCGTCGCGCGGTTCAGCCAGCTGGCGGACATGACCTTGCCACGGCCGCGCAGGCTCTTCACGATCAGGCCCTGGAAACCTTCGCTGGCGCCGATGTAATGGCCGAGGAAGGATTTGGTGATCGCCACCAAGGCAATCAATGGCGCCGCGTAAGCGATCACTGGCGTCTGGAAGTGATTGGCCAGGTAAGACAGGATCGAGATGTTCTGTGCCTTCGCCGCCGCCAGGTCAGCCGGGGACAGCGCCAGCACGCAGCTGAAGCAGAAGAACATCACCGTCACGACCATCATTGCGTGAGCAATGGCGAGAATGCCGCTGCTCTTGGCTTCGGCCTGTTCGCCGTAGCGCTGTTTCTGATCCACCGCGAAAGCCGAGATGATCGGCGAATGGTTGAACGAGAACACCATCACCGGGATTGCCAGCCACAGGGTCTTGAAGAACAGCGGCATCGGCATGCCTTCACTGGCGGTGGCGAAGAACGCGCCGTTCCAGTTCGGAATCAGGCTGATACCGAGCAGCAGCAATGCGGCGACGAAAGGGTAGACCAGCACGCTCATGCATTTGACGATCACGCCCTGGCCGCAGCGAACGATGGCCATCAGGCCTAGGATCAACCCTAGCGACAGGATGGCGCGCGGCGGCGGGGCGATGTGCAGCTGGTGTTCCATGAAGCTGCTCAGGGTGTTGGTCAGCGCGACGCTGTACACCAGCAGAATCGGGAAAATCGCGAAGAAGTACAGCAAGGTGATCAGCTTGCCGGCACCAATGCCGAAGTGTTCCTCCACCACTTCGGTGATGTCACCAGAGCGACCGGACAGCACGAAGCGGGTCAGGCCACGGTGTGCGAAGAAGGTCATCGGGAACGCCAGCACTGCGAGGATCAGCAGGGGCCAGAAACCACCGACGCCGGCGTTGATCGGCAGGAACAGGGTGCCAGCGCCGATCGCCGTGCCGTAGAGGCCGAGCATCCAGGTGGTGTCGTGTTTGCTCCAGCCTTTGCTGACTGTCGCGGTGTCGCGTGTTACTTCTACAGCAGGATTTTCGGCAGCAGGTGTACGTACATCGGTCATCGTATTGGCCTCGTTATTGTTCTTGCTCGGGCTCACGTGGTACGGGCGGTCAGGGAATGCTCCTCAGCACTCCACCCAGCTCACGGCCAGGCCGCCCCGTGAAGTCTCTTTGTATTTGTCGTGCATGTCGGCGCCGGTATCGCGCATGGTGCGGATGACCCGGTCGAGGGAAATGAAGTGCTTGCCATCACCGCGCAGCGCCATTTGCGTGGCATTGATCGCCTTGACGGCGGCGATCGCGTTGCGTTCGATGCAGGGCACCTGAACCAGTCCGCCCACCGGGTCGCAGGTCAGGCCAAGGTTGTGTTCCAGACCGATTTCGGCCGCGTTCTCCAGTTGCTCCGGCGTCGCGCCCAGCACGTCCGCCAAGCCGGCAGCCGCCATGGCGCAGGCAGATCCGACCTCTCCCTGACAGCCGACTTCGGCACCGGAGATGGACGCATTTTTCTTGCACAGAATGCCTACCGCGGCCGCGCCGAGAAAAAAGGCGACCACGTCGTCATCGGACGCGTCCGGATTGAATTTCATGTAGTAGTGCAGCACCGCCGGGATGATCCCCGCCGCGCCATTGGTCGGCGCCGTGACCATGCGCCCGCCGGCAGCGTTCTCTTCGTTGACGGCGAGGGCGAACAGGTTGACCCACTCCATGGCGGACAGCGTGGAAGTGATGACATTGGGCTTGCCGATTTCCAGCAGGGCACGGTGCAATTTCGCCGCCCGACGTGGCACGTTCAGGCCGCCCGGCAGGATGCCCTCGTGACGCAGGCCCTGCTCGACGCATTCGCGCATCACCGACCAGATATGCAGCAGGCCCTGGCGAATCTCGGCTTCGCTGCGCCAGGCCAGTTCGTTGGCCATCATCAGCTCGGAAACCCGCAGGCCGTTCTGGTTACACAGCTTGAGCAATTCGGCGGCGCTGGAGAAGTCGTAAGGCAATACGACGTCGCTGGACGGTGCGATGCCCGACTCGGCCTCGGCCGCCTCGATGATGAAACCGCCGCCTATCGAGTAATACGTCTGCTCGGCCAGTTCGCCGGTTTCGCCGAAGGCGGTCAGGGACATCGCGTTGGGGTGGTAAGGCAGGCTCTCGTCGAGCAGCAGCAGGTCGGTTTGCCAGTCGAAGGCTATGGTGGTTTTCCCGGCCAGCTTCAGCTCGCGGGTTTTCAACAGTGTGTTGATCCGGTCTTCGATGCAGTTCGGGTCGATGCTGTCTGGCCACTCGCCCATCAGCCCCATCACGCACGCGCGGTCGGTGGCATGGCCGACGCCGGTGGCCGACAGGGAGCCATAGAGGCGAATTTGCACACGACGAACGGCGTCGAGCAGATTCTGGTCCTGCAGGCTCTGGGCGAAGGTTGCCGCAGCGCGCATGGGACCGACGGTGTGGGAGCTGGACGGGCCGATGCCGACTTTGAAGAGATCAAATACACTGATAGCCATGCTAAAGCCTATACAAGCAATGGAAGAGAAATCGCTGCCATTTTTGTAGGACAAGCGCAATGTCGGCGATACTGCCCACCTCGGTCCTACAAGACCAACGAAATTTCCTACTCAAGCCTTTAGCAGGACTAAACGATGAGTCGTCAATTGCATGCTCAGACTTACGTCTGGTTGCACGTATTTTCCTGTGCCGCGCGGCACCTGTCGTTTACCCGATGTGCCGAAGAGCTGCATATCACGCCGGGTGCAGTCAGCCAGCAGATTCGGCAACTGGAAGAGCGCCTCGGATTCCGGCTGTTTCATCGACGTGCCCGGGGCGTTGAATTGAGCGCAGAAGGCCAGCGATTGGCCATTACCGTGAACGAAGCGTACGGCAGCATCGATGCGGAATTGCGACGACTGGACGCCGGAATGATCAGTGGCATCCTGCGGGTGCGCTCGATTCCATCGTTCCTCAGCAAATGGCTGACGCCTCGGCTGCCGCGTTTGCAGCAGCGCTTTCCGGATATTCAGCTGCGGCTGGTGGCCGAGGACAGCAGCGTGCCGTTGCACGAAGGCGACTTCGACCTGGCGATCGACCTTAACGACGGCAGCTACCCGGGGTTGTTATCCACAACTCTGCTGGACGAGCAGATTTTCCCGGTCTGTGCCCCGGGCCTGTTGCGCGGCCGCCCGCCGCTGCACGGCCCGGCGGACCTGCTGCACTTTCCGTTGCTGCACGACATCACCGCCTGGCGCGGCAGCTATGAATACGCGGAATGGGAGTTTTACCTCAACGCCATCGGCTTTGAAGGCGCAGACGTGCGGCGCGGGCATACCTTCAACCGCAACCACCTGACCATCGAAGCGGCGATTGCCGGCATGGGCGTGGCGATCGCGCGGCGTACCTTGCTCAATGACGAACTGGAACGCGGCACCTTGATCGTGCCGTTTGGTCTGGCGGTGCCCAACCATAAACGCTACGTGCTGCTCTATGCGCCTGGGGCGCTGAGTCACCCGGGCGTGCGGGCGGTACATGACTGGCTGGTGGAAGAGGCGGGGGTCTTTCGAAGCCTGCACCCGCTGGGCGAGCGGCAGATGTGAACAGCCTGGGGGGCTGGAGCCTGGCTACCCAACTCCCGACCTTAACAGTGCTTTTGGCGGTTGTCCGGCTTTTTTTGCGAATAGATATTTATCTTTTTTTAGGGGTTGAAATGTTCTTCCGCCAGCCTGATTGTATAAGTAAGAGGTCACGGTGATGACGCCCAAGGCCTCTCGCGAGCTAGCTGAAATAAGGGATGAACTATGCAAATCCAAGTCAACAGTGATAACCATATTCAAAGCAGCATCCGACTGGAGGAGTGGGTACGTACTACCATTGAGAGCACGCTCGAACGCTATGAAGAGGACCTGACCCGTGTCGAGGTTCATCTGCGGGACGAGAACGGCGACAAGCCCGGTCCCCACGATATGCGCTGCCAGCTGGAAGCGCGGCCAAAAGGCCATCAACCGATTTCCGTAACCCACAAAGCCGACACCCTGGAGCAAGCCATCGATGGTGCGGCGGAAAAACTCGAACATGCGCTCGAGCACCTGTTCGGCAAACTGCGGGGCAAACCACGCGCCGCGATCGTGCCGTTCGAAAGGGTTCAGGCTGATGCACTGCTCGAAGACGAGTTTCTCGAGAACGAACAGGCTGCGCAAAACGGCTGACGCCTGATGTGATCTTTTTCCAGCCAACGACAAACGGGCCTGCATATGCAGGCCCGTTTTTATTTGGGTGGGGCGCGGACATTTCTGAGAGTGAGCTTGCTTCGGGGGCGGTCCGGGCGTTAGCGATAAGGTGAGGGATCTGTTATCCCGTGTCGTTCTCAGGTTTTTCGCGAGCAAGCTCGCTCCTACAGAAGCACACAGCAGACTCAAGTCTCATCGAACTCTTTTGCGTATGAGAATATTTATCATTATTATTGGCGCCTGCTTAGCCGCGTGATGATCGCGCAGCTCCACTGTTTCAAGGCCGAAACATGAAAGTCAAAACCAGAGCGCTCCCCGTTTCCTATCGACTGGCGGTCACTTCGCGGGTGCTTGCCGCCGTGGTGGGTGGCTATGTGGTCGCCGCATTGGCCAGTGTCAGCGTGACCCTTTGGCTGCCGATGCCGCGCGCCGAAGCGGTGGTGACCGGGATGATGATCTCGTTTCTGGTGTACCTGTGCGCCGTGCTGTGGTGCTTTGCCTGCCGCAGTGCGTGGCAGGCCTGGTACGGCTTGATTGTTCCAGCCCTGGTGCTGGCGGCAGTTTCCGGTGTGGCTTACTGGATGGGGCGAGCATGAAGGAAGGCTTTCGTCAGGCCATGGCCTGGGTCCATACGTGGACCGGGTTGCTCTTCGGCTGGCTGCTGTTCGCGATTTTCCTGACCGGCACACTCGCTTACTTCAACGACGAGATCAGTCACTGGATGCAGCCGGAGATTCCGACGCGTTCGGTCTCGTCGCAACACAGCCTCGATCTTGCCCAGCACTACCTGCAGGAGCACGCACCGGGAGCTTCGCGCTGGCTGATCGACCTGCCGAGCGCTCGTCAACCGGCACTGACGGTGCGCTGGCAACAGTCGCCCGCCAAGCGCGGTGAGCGTGGCCAGTTCAGTGAAAAAAGCCTCGACCCCCAAACCGGCACAGAAGTGCAGGAGCGGGAGACCCGTGGCGGCGACTTCTTCTATCGCTTCCATTTCCAGCTGCAGATGCCCCATCCGTGGGGCCGCTGGTTGTCGACGATCGCGGCCATGGTGATGTTCGTCGGCGTGATCACCGGGATCATCACCCACAAGAAAATCTTCAAGGACTTCTTCACCTTCCGCCCGCGCAAGGGCCAGCGTTCGTGGCTGGATGGCCACAACGCCGTGGGTGTGCTGGTGCTGCCTTTTTACCTGATGATCAGCTATAGCAGCCTGGTGATTTTCATGGCGATGGTCATGCCGGCGAGCATTCTCGCTTCCTATAAAGGTGATGTGCGGGCGTTCTACGATGAGGTCTTTCCTGCCTCCAGCACGCCGGAGCTCGCCGGTGCCCCCGGTCAGTTGGCACCGATGGCGCCGCTGCTGGAGCGGGCGCGGGAGCAGTGGGCCGGAGGGCGTGTGGCGCGCTTGACGGTGAATAATCCGGGAGATGCCAATGCCTCGGTAGTGCTGGTGCGAGACGCTGCCGATCGGGTAGTGCACGATGTGAGCAGTGCCGTGACCTTCAATGGTGTGACCGGCCAACTGCTCAGTGCCACGCCTGAGCAACCGGCGGCGATGGCTGTCGCCGGGAGTTTCTACGGCTTGCATATGGGCCGTTTTGCCGGCCCGGTATTGCGTTGGCTGTACTTTATCTGCGGCCTGGCGAGCACGGCGGTGATTGGCACCGGGCTGGTGATCTGGCTAGGCAAGCGCCAACTCAAGCATGCAAAGAGTGGCGTGATGCCGTTCGAGTTGCGGCTGGTGGAAGTCCTGAACATTGCCAGCATGGCCGGGCTGACGGTCGCGGTGGCGGCGTTCTTCTGGGCCAACCGCCTGCTGCCAGTGCAAATGACTGGCCGAGCGGACTGGGAGATCAACAGCTTCTTTATCCTGTGGGGCTTGAGTGTGATTCATGCCGGGACCCGCCCCGGGCGCACCGCCTGGGTTGAGCAACTGATTCTGGCTGCGCTGCTGTTCTGCGGCATTCCACTGCTCAATGCGCTGACCACCTCGCATCACCTCGTAGCGTCCCTGACCCAAGGTGATTGGGCGATGGCCGGATTTGACCTGGCGTGCCTGGGTAGCGGCCTGTTCCTGGCCTGGGCCGCATGGAAAATGCGCCGCAGCGGCCGGGTTGCAACCACTACCCGCCAGCGTGTACCTGCCGTCACCCTCAAGCGAGAGGCGAACTGAATGCTGCTGGCCCTGTTGCTCTGCTACAGCGGTTTTACCGCGTTGTGTCTGTCGATGGACCGGCATCACGCCGAACTGCTCGGTCACAAGCCCACGGCGGGTCGCCGCAAGCTCCTGAAGCTGGCCGGTTGGTCGCTGCTGGCTGTTTCGCCATGGGTGCTGGTGAGCCGGATCGGTTGGGGCCTGGGCCTGGTCGAATGGTTTGCAGTACTGATGCTCAGCGCCTTGTTGCTGGTGCTTTTGTTGCCGTACCGCCCCCGCCTGGTGCTGGCGCTCGCAGGCCTGAGTCTGCTCGCCAGCCCTGTTGCCGTACTCGCGCAGTCATGACTCGATGATCGGCCTCCCGCCCGAATCCAGTGAAGACGAACAACGAGGCGGGGGACGCGCGCATTTCCTGCAAGTGTTCCTGTCCCAGCGCTCGCAAATGGAGGCATTGGTAAGCCGGCGGGTGGGCTGTCGGGCGACGGCCGCCGATCTGGTGCAGGACTTGTTCCTGCGTTTCTGGCAGCGGCCATTGGTGCAGGTCGAGGAACTGAGTACCTACCTGCTGCGTTGTGCCGGCAACATTGCCATCGACCATTTGCGCAGCGAAGGCGCGCGGGTGCGCAGCAACGAGGGTTGGTTGCCGGAACAGCCGGACAGCCATGGCAGCGAGCCCGAGGCGGCGCTGGAAGCCGGCAATGATTTGCGCCACGTCGAGGCAGCGTTGCGCGCATTGCCCGAGCGCACGCGGCAGATTTTTCTGCTCAATCGCCTCCATGGGCGCAAATATGCGCAGATCGCCAAGGCCATGGGCCTGTCCCAGAGTGCCGTGGAAAAACATATGATGCGCGCACTCGACGTCTGCAAGGCAAGCTTGCGGGACACCGAATTGCGCACGCCAGGGAAAGCACCGTGAACCACGCTGAACGTATCATTCCCACGCCGGCTCAGGAGCAGGCCGCCTACGCCTGGCTGAGCCTGTTGCATGACCATCCCAGCAGTGGCGACCAAGTGACCTTCAGTCACTGGCTGCAAGCCGATCCCGCCCACGCGGAGGCCTATGCCCAGGCCCAGGTGGTGTGGGAACTGAGCGAAGCACCGGCACGCACCCTGGCCGCCGAAGATGCGCTTGCCTTGAAGGGTTACCTCGATGCGATGAGTCGTTCCGGCCAGTACCCTGTGCGGCGCTGGGCCGGTGGCTTGGCAGTGGCGGCTTGTCTTTTGTTGATGGTCGGCATGGGCGTCGGGTGGCAGCCGATGCGCTGGCTGGATGACCTGGGGGCGGACTATGTGTCGGCTCCGGGGGAGATCCGCACGGTGACGCTGGCTGATCAGTCCCAGGTGACGCTCGATGCAGACAGCGCCATCGCGGTGGATTTCACTGGTGGTGAACGGCACGTGCATTTGCGTCGCGGCGCCGGTTTTTTCAGTGTCGTTCATACCGGCGAGCCTTTTGTCGTCGACGCCGAACAAGGCCAGGCGCGGGTATTGGGCACGCAGTTCGAGGTACGCCTGCAACCCGTTGGCGCTCAGGTGACGGTGCTGTCGGGGCGCGTCGGTGTCACGGCGCACAGGCAGGCTGCGCAGCAGATTGTCGGCGCGGGCCAGCAGCTGACTTACGGCGCCGGCGCAGCGCAGACACTCCATGGTGTGGACAGTGAAGCGCAACTGGCCTGGCGCCAGGGCTGGCTCAATTACTACAGGGCGCCACTGGCGGATGTGGTGAAAGACCTTGGACGCTATTACCCGGGGCGGATCCTGTTACTGAACGATGAACTGGCGGCACGCCGGGTCAGCGGCAGCTTCCCAAGCAAGGATCCGCAGGCGGTGTTGAGTTCATTGCAGGGGGTGTTGGGGTTTGAGCAGACCCAGGTGTTCGGGCATCTGATTATTTTGCGGTAGAGCAAGATCAAAAGATCGTCCGAAGGCTCGGGCCGCGTTCGGACGATCTTTTGATCTTCTAGAAATATTTCAAAAATCAAGGTGAGGTAAAACCCCGCGCCATCCGTGTAGTGACTGAAACTGCGAGTCATTCGCATCCGTTGCGGTTCTACACAGGTCATGAGCAATGAAGTCCAGGGCAAAATTGGTTTCGGTCAAACATTGGTTGGGTGCATCTGCACTGGGCTTGACGGCGTCGGCCTTGCTGCCGTCGGGCGTTGCCCTGGGCGCTGACGCCGGGGCAACCCAGCAACATTCCCAGTTCACTTTCGCCCTGCCCGCCAAACCGTTGCCCCAGGCCCTGGCCGACTTCAGCCGGATCACCGGCCTGAGCGTGGTCTACACCGACGAAGCGCCCTACGGTATCAGCGCCCCGGCGGTCAGCGGGCAGATGAGTGCCGAGCAGGCATTGCAGCGTTTGCTGGGCGGCTCGGGCTTCACCTTCCGTCGAACGGATGCTCATACCCTCGCGCTGGAGCCGCTGCCCACCCAGGGCGCTGTGAACCTCGGCGCGACGACCATCACCTCGGTGCTGGATCAATCCACCAGCTATCAGCCGCCGCCCACCAGTTCGGTGATGCGCTCGCAGGCGTTGCTCCAGGAAATCCCGCAGACCGTCAACGTGATCCCGGCCCAGGTCATCCGCGATCAGGCACCGCGCAATCTGGATGATGCACTCGCCAACGTCAGCGGCATCACCCAAGGCAACACGCTGGGTAGCACCCAGGACTCGGTGATGACCCGCGGCTTCGGCGATAACCGCAATGGCTCGATCATGCGCGATGGCATGCCGGTGATACAGGGCAGGGGCCTCAACGCCACGGTGGACCGGGTCGAAGTGCTCAAGGGCCCGTCTTCGCTGCTGTACGGGATTCAAGACCCCGGCGGTGTCGTCAACATGGTCAGCAAGAAGCCCGAGCTTGAGCAATACAACGCCCTGAACCTGCGCGGCTCGACCTACGGCAACGGCAAGAACGGCAGCGGCGGCGGCCTCGACAGCACCGGTGCCCTGGGTGATTCCGGGTTCGCGTACCGCATGGTGCTGGACCACGATGACGAGGATTACTGGCGCAATTACGGAGTGCAGCGCGAGACCCTGGTAGCGCCGTCGCTGGCATGGTTCGGTGACAACACCACGTTGTTGTTCGCCTATGAACACCGGGAATTTCTCACCCCGTTCGACCGCGGCACGGTGATCGATCCCCGGGACAATCATCCGCTGGACATCTCCCGCGGGCGTCGCCTGGACGAGCCGTTCAACGACATGGAAGGCCGGTCGGATCTCTATCATTTCGAGGCCGATCACCAGCTCAATGACAACTGGAGCGCGCACTTGGGCTACAGCTGGAACCGCGAGACCTACGACGCCAGCCAGGTCCGCGTCACGGCCATCAATACCACTAACGGCACGCTGACCCGCAGCATGGACGGCACGCACAACGCGATCAGCACCGATCGCTTCGCCACGGCCAGCGTGGAGGGGCGCGTCGATGTGGCAGGCATGCAGCATGACCTGGTGTTCGGGATCGACGACGAGTACCGCAAGATCTACCGCGCCGACCTGATCCGCCAGAAAAGCCTGGGCACCTTCAGCTACATTAATCCGGTATACGGCCGCGAAGTGGAAGGCACCACCGTCAGCCCGGCGGACAGCGCACAGACCGACCTGCTGCGCAGCGATTCGATGTTCCTGCAGGACTCGATTCACTTGAACGAGCAGTGGATTCTGGTCGGTGGCGCGCGATTCCAGGCGTACGACCAGTACGCCGGCAAAGGCGTGCCGTTCCAGGCCAACACCGACAGCAACGGCCAGAAATGGGTGCCCCGCGCCGGCCTGGTGTACCGCTACACCGATGCCCTGTCGTTTTATGGCAGCTACACCGAATCGTTCAAGCCCAACTCGACCATTGCGCCGCTGAGCGGCAGCAGCACGGTGCTCGATGGCAGCATCGCCCCCGAAGAGGCCAAGTCATGGGAGGTCGGCGCCAAGCTGGATCTGCCAGGGCGCGTCACCGGCAACATCGCGTTGTTCGACATCAAGAAGCGCAATGTGCTGGTCGCCAATTCCGAAGGGCCGGTGACCCTCTACAGCGCTGCTGGCGAAGTACGATCCCGTGGCCTGGAAATGGATCTGAGCGGCCAGCTCAGTGACCGCTGGAGCATGATTGGCAGTTACGCGTACACCGACGCCGAGGTCACTGAAGACCCGACCTACAAGGGTAAGAAACTGCAGAATGTGGCGAAGAACAGCGGTTCGCTGTCGGCGGTGTATGACTTCGGCAATATAGTCGGAGGTGACCAGTTGCGGGTGGGCGCCGGCGCACGTTACGTCGGCGAGAGGGCGGGCAACGCGGTGAATGATTTTGACCTGCCCAGCTACACGGTGGCGGATGCGTTTGCTACCTATGACACCAAGGTCGAGGGGCAGACGGTCAAGTTCCAGCTCAACGTGAAGAACCTGTTTGATCGCACGTACTACACCTCGGCGGCGAGCCGGTTCTTCGTTTCGATGGGGGATTCGCGGCAGGTGACGCTGTCGAGTACGCTGGAGTTCTGACGAAGGCGGCAGCACAGGCGCCAACCCCCCAAGCCTGGCGTAAAAAAGCCTGCCGATAATCCCCAGGTGTTCCCCCCAACGCCTGGCGAAACCGGTTGGTGAAATGACTGGCACTGGAAAACCCGCACGCCAGTGCAATCTCCCCCAGGGGCTGTGCGCTTGTGCGCAACAGGTCCTGCGCCCGACGCAAGCGCCGCGCCAGCACATACTGGTGCGGCGGCAAGCCAAAGCTCTGGCGAAACATCCGCGCAAAGTGATACTCCGACAACGCGCACAATCCGGCCAGTTGCCCCAGGCTGATGGGCTCGGCCAGCTGACTGTCGATGAATTCGACCAGTTGCCGCCGCTGATGCGCCGCCAGTCCGCCCTTGAGCCGCAATCCTTCGCGCTTGCCCACCTGGCCAAGCAATACGTGACTGAGCATCTCGTGGGCCAGGCTGTTGGTGAGCAGGCGTTCGCCAGGCTCGTCCCAGTTGAGCGCGATCAACTGGCGAAAGCGCCGGACCTGGATCGGGTCGTCGAGAAAGGTGTGCTCGCGCAGGAGCAATTCGCGAGGTTCGCGGTCGAGCAGGGTGACGCAACCGAGGGCAAACTGCTCAGGGCTGAAATACACATGAGCCAGGCGGATATCGCCATTGATCACCCAGGCCGAGGGATGTTCGGCAGGCAGGATGCACAGCTTGTCCGGGCCGCCCATGATGCCGGGCTGATCACGGCGAAAGGTGCCGGTACCGCCGCCGATGTAGCAGGACAAGGTGTGGTGACTGGGCGCTTCGTAATCCTGAGCGTCGTGATGATTGTTCCACAGGGCTGCCGCCATGCCGTCACCGAGTTCGGCGCTGTGCTCAAGGCGAGCATGGGCCGAACGGTTAAGGGCTTGAAAGACTTGCAGGGATTCCAGTGCGGGCATTATCGATTCTCCAACGCCTTGCATCCTACTCCGTAGCACGTGACCTGCCAGCCCGTGGCCGGACAAAAGCGCAAGTTTATGCAAGTGCGCCGAAACCCGACGCAGGACACTGAGCTCCTATTCAGGAGTTTTGACCATGAACCTTTCGTTGTATTTGCTGACCGTGCTGATCTGGGGCACCACCTGGATTGCCTTGAAATGGCAGTTGGGCGTGGTCGCTATCCCGGTGTCGATCGTCTATCGCTTCGGCCTCGCCGCGCTGGTGCTGTTCGTGATGTTGCTGCTCACCCGACGCCTGCAGGTGATGAATCGCCGCGGCCATCTGATTTGCCTGGCGCAGGGTCTGTGCCTGTTCTGCGTCAACTTCATGTGTTTCCTCACCGCCAGCCAGTGGATCCCCAGCGGTCTGGTGGCGGTGGTGTTTTCCACGGCCACCTTGTGGAACGCCTTGAATGCCCGGGTGTTCTTCGGTCAGAAAATCGCTCGTAACGTCTTGATGGGGGGTGCTTTGGGCCTGATGGGGCTCGGTTTACTGTTCTGGCCAGAGCTTGCGGGCCACACCGCCTCCCCGGAAACCCTGCTGGGCCTGGGGTTGGCGCTATGCGGCACGCTGTGTTTTTCTGCCGGCAACATGTTGTCGAGCCTGCAGCAGAAAGCTGGCCTCAAGCCGCTGACGACCAATGCCTGGGGCATGGCTTATGGCGCAGCAATGTTGTCGGCCTGGTGCCTGGTCAGGGGCATCCCGTTCGACATGGAGTGGAATGGCCGTTACATCGGCTCATTGCTCTATCTGGTGATTCCAGGTTCGGTGATTGGCTTCACCGCCTACCTGACATTGGTCGGCCGCATGGGGCCGGAACGAGCCGCTTACTGCACCGTATTGTTCCCGGTGGTTGCACTGAATGTTTCGGCATTTGCCGAAGGTTATCAGTGGACCGCTCCGGCACTCGTCGGGCTGGTTTTGGTCATGCTGGGCAACGTGCTGGTGTTCCGTAAGCCTCGCGCGACGACCAGACCCATGGCCGGCAAATTGGCATAAGCAGCAGGGCCTTCACGAGTCTTTCACTGCTGTCAGATACATGGCACGCCGGTGAAGGCGTGCCAGGTCACAATCAGCCTTTCCAGGTCTGCGGATTGACCAGGTCTTGTGGGCGTTCGCCCTGCAGGGCGCTGCGCAGGTTAATAATGGCGCGATTGGCCATCGCTTCACGGGTTTCATGGGTGGCCGAGCCGATATGCGGCAGGGTGACGGCGTTCTTCAACTGGAACAACGGCGACTCGCTCAGCGGCTCTTTCTCGTAGACGTCCAGGCCCGCGCCACGAATGCGGTTGTTCTGCAGCGCTTCAATCAGTGCCGGTTCATCCACCACGGGCCCGCGCGAGATGTTCACCAGGATTGCGCCCGGCTTCATCAGTCCCAGTTCACGATGGCTGATCAGGTGTTTGGTCTTCTCGCTGAGCGGCACCACCAGGCAGACGAAATCGGCTTCGGCCAGCAACTGGTCGAGGCTGCGAAATTGCGCGCCGAGTTCCTGTTCCAGGTCGCTCTTGCGGCTGTTGCCGCTGTAGATAATTGGCATGTTGAAGCCCAGGCGGCCGCGCCGAGCGATCGCGGCGCCGATATTGCCCATGCCGACGATGCCCAGGGTCTTGCCATGCACATCGCTGCCGAACAGCGCCGCGCCGACGCTGGCCTGCCATTGGCCGGCCTTGGTCCAGGCATCCAGTTCAGCTACCCGGCGGGCGCTGCTCATGATCAGGGCGAACGCCAGGTCCGCCGTGCTCTCGGTCAGGACGTCAGGGGTATTGGTGAGCATGATGCCGCGCTCGTTGAAATACGCCACATCGTAGTTGTCGTAGCCCACCGAGACGCTGGACACCACCTGCAGCTTGGCTGCGGTCTCCAGCTGCGCACGCCCGAGCTTGCGTCCGACACCAATCAAGCCATGGGCGTGGGGCAGGGCCTCATTGAATTGGGCGTTGATATCGCCGTTTTTCGGGTTGGGCACGATGACGTCGAAATCCTGCTTCAGGTCTTCGATCATCTGTGGCGTGATGCGGCTAAAGGCGAGTACGGTCTTTTTCATGGGTGGAGGGCTCGTCGGGCGGTGAGAATGCCAAGCACGCTAACATTCTTTTCCGGTACCGGGCGAGCCTGGGCAGTCAATTCGCCAGCCGGACACCGGCCAGGCTGCCGCTCAATTCATAAGCCGCCAATTCCGCCTGATGCGCCGCCAATATTTCCGGCAACGACCCACGCAGGTACTCGACCCAGGTCTTGATCTTCGCGTCCAGATATTGCCGCGAAGGATAGATCGCATACAGGTTCAGTTCCTGTGAGCGGTAATTGGGCATTACCCGCACCAGCGTGCCGTTGCGCAGGCCTTCAATGGCCGCGTAAACCGGCAGAACGCCCACGCCCATGCCGCTGGTGATTGCCGTTTTCATGGCGTCCGCTGAATTCACCAGGAACGGCGAGGTATTGATGGTGACCATTTCCTGGCCCTCCGGGCCATCGAACGTCCATTTCTCAAGCGGTATCACCGGGCTCACCAGGCGCAGGCAGGCGTGGTTCAGCAGGTCGCTGGGTTTGTGCGCACAGCCATTGGCTTTCACATAGGCCGGCGAGGCGCAGACGATGCTGTAGGTGATGCCCAGGCGTTGCGAGACGAAGCCGGAGTCTGGCAATTCGCTGGCCAGCACGATGGACACGTCGTAGCCCTCGTCGAGCAGGTCTGGCACGCGGTTGGCCAGGGTCAGGTCGAAGGTCACGTCGGGGTGGGTTTTGCGGTAGCGGGCGATGGCGTCGATCACGAAGTGCTGACCGATACCGGTCATGGTGTGCACCTTGAGCTGGCCGGCAGGGCGGGCGTGCGCGTCGCTGGCTTCGGCCTCGGCTGCTTCGACGTAGGCAAGGATCTGTTTGCAGCGCAGCAGGTAGCGCTTACCGGCCTCGGTGAGCGCGATGCGGCGGGTGGTGCGGTTGAGCAGTCGGGTTTGCAGGTGGGCCTCCAGGTTGGAGACCGCGCGCGAGACGTTGGCCGTCGTGGTGTCGAGTTGCACGGCGGCGGCGGTGAAGCTGCCAGCCTCGGCCACGTAACTGAAGGCGCGCATGTTTTGCAAAGTGTCCATGGGGTGCTCTCTGGGCGAATGACAAATTGTGACACAACGTTTCAGAGTCCGAGACCCCGACCAAGGGATTATCGCGTTAACGGTAACAAAGATTCACAAGAATCCCAGCTTATCGCCAACAAAACCCGCCTCTAGAATTGCGCCCACCCTGGTTGCAGCTGCCGCAGGCTGCGATCTTTTGATCTTAAGATTCAAGATCAAAAGATCGCAGCCTGCGGCAGCTCCTACGGGGATCTCCCTTATTTCAGGAATATCCGCAGTGCCGCGTCGCATCAGCAGAGCGCTTCAGACGTTCAGTGTTTTCGCCCTTTCCCTGGTCATCAGCGGCTGCATCGGCACCGCAGGCATCGCCCCGCAGGGCGAGGCACTGCAGGCCAATGCCCTGGCCACCGACGAAGCTATCCAACACGCTGCAAAGGACGCCAACTGGCCTGTCGCTCAATGGTGGCAGGCCTACCGCGACCCTCAGTTGAATCACTGGATCGACCTGGCCCTGCAGGGCAGCCCGACCCTGGCCATCGCAGCCGCACGGGTACGTCAGGCCAGGGCCATGGCGGGTATCGCCGAATCCGCCGAGTCACTGCAGATCAACGCCGAGTCGACCCTCAAGCGCCACAACTGGCCTTCCGATCAGTTTTACGGGCCGGGCGAACTGGCCGATACCACGACCTGGGACAACAACGCCGCGCTGGGCTTCAGCTACGCCCTCGACCTCTGGGGCCGCGAGCGCAATGCCAGCGAGCGCGCCGTGGACCTGGCGCACATGAGCGCCGCCGAGGCCAGGCAGGCTCAGCTCGAATTGCAGAACAACGTCGTGCGCGCCTATATCGAATTGTCGCTGCATTACGCCCAGCGCGACATCGTGGCCGCGACGCTGCAGCAGCAACAGCAGATTCTTGAACTGGCGCAAAAGCGCCTGGACGCCGGCATCGGTACGCACTTTGAAGTCAGCCAGGCCGAAACCCCGCTGCCCGAAACCCATCGCCAACTCGACGCGCTGGACGAGGAGATCGCCCTCAGCCGCAATCAGCTGGCGGCATTGGCAGGTTTTGGGCCTGGTAACGGGGCGCAATTGCAGCGGCCGACCTTGTCCTTGGGGGCGGCGTTGAAGCTGCCATCGGCGCTGCCGGCGCAGTTGCTTGGGCAACGGCCGGACGTGGTTGCCAGTCGCTGGCAAGTGGCGGCGCAGGCGCGGGGCATCGATGTCGCGCATGCGGGTTTCTACCCCAACGTCGACCTGGTCGGCAGCCTCGGTTACATGGCCACTGGCGGTGCGGCACTGGAGTTCCTGACCGGCAAGAAACTCAACTACAGCGTCGGTCCGGCGCTCTCGTTGCCGATCTTCGACGGCGGTCGGTTGCGGGCGCAGTTGGGTGAAGCATCGGCCGGCTATGACATCGCCGTGGCCCGCTACAACCAGACCCTGGTCAACGCCCTGAAGAACATCTCGGACCAGTTGATCCGCCGCGAGTCCATGGACAAGCAGCAGACGTTCGCCGCCGAGTCCGTGGCCGCCGCGCAGAAGACCTACGACATCGCCATGATCGCCTACCAGCGCGGTCTCACCGATTACCTCAATGTGCTCAATGCCCAGACGTTGCTGTTCAAACAGCAGCAAGTGCAGCAGCAGGTCCAGGCCGCGCGACTGAGTGCCCACGCAGAGCTGGTGACAGCACTGGGCGGCGGGTTAGGGGCGGGCGCGGATGTGCCGCAAGACAGCCAGACCCAGGCGCCGAAAACCCCGGCCCTGCTCAGGAGCCTCTCCCATTGATCACCACACCTGCGGCAGACCCTGTGGGAATGAGCCTGCTCGCGATGAGGGCGCATCAGTCAATGAGTGTGTTGCCTGACAAAGCGCCATCGCGAGCAGGCTCGCGCCCACAGGTTCCAAGTCGCCTGCAGGGCTTGCGTCCGACAAAATTTCATTGAGCAGGACACCATGACACCCTTGCCCGCACCGCTGCGCTGGCTGTACTCCCTCGAATGGCGCCGGGGCTTTTTTGACTGGGCGCGCAGCGATGGCGTGACCTGGGTCTACATCTTTAAAGTGCTGTTCGCCGCCTTCCTGACCCTGTGGCTGGCGATGCGCCTGGAACTGCCGCAGCCGCGCACGGCGATGATTACCGTGTTTATCGTCATGCAACCGCAGAGTGGTCAGGTGTTCGCCAAGAGCTTCTATCGCTTCCTCGGTACGCTGACGGGTTCGGCGGTGATGGTCGCACTGATTGCCCTGTTCGGGCAGAACACCGAACTGTTCCTGGGTTCGCTGGCGATCTGGGTCGGCATCTGTTCGGCGGGGGCGGCGCGTTACCGCAATTTTCGCGCGTACGGGTTTGTGCTGGCCGGCTACACCGCCGCGATGGTCGGCCTGCCGGCGCTGGCCCATCCGGACGGCGCCTTCATGGCGGCCGTCTGGCGGGTGCTGGAAATCTCCCTGGGGATTCTCTGCGCCACCCTGGTCAGCGCCGCGATCTTGCCGCAAACCGCCAGTGCGGCAATGCGCAATGCCTTGTATCAACGTTTTGGCGTGTTTGCCCTGTTCGTCACCGATGGCTTGCGCGGCCGCAGCCAGCGGGACGCGTTTGAAGCCAGCAACGTGCGGTTTATTGCTGAAGCGGTCGGCCTGGAAGGCCTGCGCAGTGTCACCGTATTCGAGGACCCGCACATGCGCCGGCGCAATGGCCGCCTCAATCGCCTGAACAGCGAGTTCATGGGCATCACCACCCGATTTAATGCCCTGCATCAGTTGCTGGAACGGCTGCGCAGCAGTGGCACCGATCACGTGGTGGCGGCCATCACCCCGGGCCTGCAGGACCTGGCCGAACTGCTCGACAACTTCAGCGGTCGCGCCCTGACCAGCCCCGATGCCGCACGCCTGGCGTTGGCTTTGGCGACCTACAAGGAGCATTTGCCAGCCCGGGTGCGCAGCTTGCGGGCAACATTCCAGGAGAGTGAACCGAGCGATTCCGAGCAGCTGGATTTTCATACCGCGTACGAGTTGCTGTATCGCTTCGTCGACGACCTGCACGGGTACGCCCAGACACACGCCTCGCTGGCCGAGCACCGCCATGCGCGGGAGCAGTGGGACGAGCCGTTCACCCCGCAGACCAACTGGCTGGCGGCGGCCGCATCAGGCATTCGCGCGGCGTTTGTGCTGGTGGTGCTGGGCAGTTACTGGGTGGCCACGGCCTGGCCGAGCGGGGCGACCATGACCCTGATTGCCGCCGCGACCATTGGCCTGTCCGCTGCCACTGCGAACCCCAAGCGCATGGCGTTTCAAATGGCCTGCGGGACCCTCCTCGGCGCGCTGATCGGTTTCATCGAGATGTTTTTCATCTTCCCCTGGATCGACGGTTTCCCGTTGCTGTGCGTGATGCTCGCGCCAGTAATCGTGCTGGGCTCGTTCCTGTCGTCGCGGCCGCAATATGCCGGTGTGGGCCTGGGCCTGCTGATCTTCTTCAGCACTGGATCTGTCCCCGATAACCTCACGGTCTACAACCCCTACACTTTCATCAACGACTACATCGCCATGGTGTTGGGCATGCTGGTGTGCGCGGCCGCCGGGGCGATCATTTTACCGCCCAACAGCCGCTGGCTGTGGCGCCGGCTGGAGCAGGACCTGCGCGGCCAGGTGGTGTTCGCCATCAGCGGCAAGCTCAAGGGCCTGGCCTCCAGTTTCGAAAGCCGCACCCGCGACCTGCTGCACCAGGCCTACGGGCTCGCGGCGGGTCAGCCTCAGGTGCAACGAGACTTGTTGCGCTGGATGTTCGTGGTGCTGGAAGTCGGCCACGCGATCATCGAGTTGCGCAAGGAGCAGGCGATCCTGCCGGTGCATCCGGCCTATGCCGAGTCCCAGCCGTGGCGCCAGGCGATTCGCGTGATGGGTCGCTCCCTGGTGCGCCTGTTCCTGCAGCCGAGCCAGAGCAATCTGGAGCGCGGCCTGATCGCCGTCGACCACGCCATCAGTCGCGTACAGGCCACCGACGAACCTTTCGCGCCGCACTTTGATACCTCGGCGCTACGTCGGGTCAAGAGCTACCTGCACTTCATCCGCACCTCGCTGCTGGACCCGCAATCGCCATTGGCCGCGTATGCCGCCACCCGGCCCCAAGGACTTGATCATGCCTCGTGAAATTGCCTTCCACGGCGTGTACATGCCGACCATGACGCTGATGTTCTTCCTCACCGTCGCGTTGGCCTGGGCCCTGGACCGGTTCCTGTCCGGGTTCGACCTCTACCGTTTTTTCTGGCACCCGGCGTTGCTGCGCCTGAGCCTGTTTACCTGTCTGTTTGGCGCCTTGGCGCTGACTGTCTACCACTGACTCTCTGCCTTAGAGAATGCCTTGATGAAAAAGCTTTTCAGCCTGCTCGCCACGTTGCTGGTGCTGGCGCTTGCAATATGGATCGGCCGGACCCTGTGGGTGCATTACATGGACACACCCTGGACGCGCGATGGCCGGGTGCGCGCGGACATCATCAACGTTGCCGCCGATGTCACCGGGGAAGTGGTGGATGTGCCGGTGCGCGACAACCAGTTGGTTCGCAAAGGCGATCTGTTGATGCAGATCGATCCCGAGCACTACCGCATCGCGGTCAAACAGGCCCAGGCGCTGGTGGCCTCACGCAAGTCGACCTGGGAAATGCGCAAGGTCAACGCCCATCGTCGCGCCGACATGGACGCGCTGGTGATCTCCAAAGAGAACCGCGACGACGCCAGCAACATCGCCGACTCGGCCCTGGCTGATTACCAGCACGCCCAGGCGCAACTGGAAGCGGCGCAACTGAATCTCAAGCGCACCGAAGTACGTGCTGCAGTCGACGGTTATGTCACCAATCTCAACGTGCATCGTGGCGACTATGCGCGCATCGGCGAAGCAAAAATGGCCGTGGTGGATATGAACTCGTTCTGGGTCTACGGCTTCTTCGAAGAAACCAAGCTGCCCCACGTAAGGGTGGGCGACAAGGCGGACATGCAGTTGATGAGCGGCGAAGTGCTCAAGGGACATGTCGAGAGTATTTCCCGCGGCATCTACGATCGGGACAACCCGCAGAGCCGCGAGCTGATCGCCGATGTGAACCCGACCTTCAACTGGGTACGTCTGGCCCAGCGGGTGCCGGTACGGATTCACATCGACGAGGTACCGGAGGGGGTGCTGTTGGCGGCGGGGATTACCTGTACGGTGATCGTCAACAACGGACTCTGAAACGCTACGTATTGCCGGTAGAAACCTGATCATTGTGGGAGTTCGGTCGTTTATGAAATCAGGCCGGGCAAAAGGTCTCATGCAAATGCCGCCAAACCACCTGCCCTGATTCCAGCTTTTCAAACACCACAGTCGAACGCCGATCCGTCTGCAGCCCTGTCGCATCGTTCTGCAGCTCGCGATAGCTCAGGGTCGCCCCGCGCTCATGCAGGTCAATCCCGTGCATCTCGCAAAGCTCAATGCGCAGCCCGATTCGGGCCCCGCCGGCCTTGCGGAACAACTCGCCCAACTGCTCGAAATCCATGAACCTGCCAGCCGGCGTGATCATCGAAAACTGCGGCGAAAAACGCATCAGCAGGTTTTCCACTACGGCAGGAGGCTGAGGGCCGGCAAACCATTGTTCGATCTGGCGATGAGCTTCAATGACTTCATCAAAATACTCGCGGTAATCATTCATGCAGTTGTTTCCTTGAGGGTAGAGGGACGAGCCAGCGCTTGCACCTGCGCGGCATTAAATCTCAGCACGGCAATCAGGGGCAGCGATGTCAGGACGGCGGCGACCAGGAAACAGTGCTCAAAAGCCCGAAGTGAATCTGCACCCAGGGCACCCAGCAACGCGCTCAACACCGCCGTGCCGAGGCAAAAGCTCAGCTGACGATTGATGTTCCACAAAGCGCTGGCATGGTTCATACGCTGTGGATGCACTTCGAGAAATGCCAGGGTCTGCGCGCTGCTGCTGCAAAAACTGCCGCCCAGGCCCATCAGGGCGTAGGCGGCGATCGGCAGCCAGACTTGCGATTGATCAATCAGCACCAGCGACGCGATGCCCAGGCTTTGCATGAGCATGCCGGCGATCAGCAACGGCCTTGGGCCAAAGCGATTGAACCCGCGTTTGCCCAGGACTATCGCCACCGCCGAGCCCAAGGCCCAGGGCAACATCAGGGCGCCGATTCGTGTGGTGGCGAAGCCAAGCAGGTGCAGGTACAGCACCGCGATCAGGCTGGTGCCGATGAATACGCCGGGCACGAACAGGTACACCCCCATGGCCAGTCGCAGCGACGGGCTCTTGAGCAACTGCAAATCCAGCAGGGGGCCGCGCTGCTGTTTGCCGTCGGGTACGCCATCTGCCTGTAGCCACAGCGCCGCCAGCAGCAGGGTCAACAGCGTCAGCGGCAGGTTGAGAAGGAACACCCAGCGCCAGGACAACGTCTCGACGATCCACCCGCCCGCTGCTGGGGACAGCGCCGGCACCAGCAGGGCTACGGACAATACCCAGGCGGTCAGGCGACTGCGCAAAGGCAAGGGGCAGTGCCGGAAGGCAATGGCCTGGCCGACAGGAATCAGCAAGCCACCGCCCAGGCCCTGGAGCAGGCGCCAGCCGATCAGTGCTTCTATCGAATCCGCCCCAGCCACCAGTGACGAGGCGAGGCCGAACAACGCCAGCGAACCGAGAATCAGCCGTCGCTCGCCGACCTTTGCGGCGAGCCACACACTCAACGGAATAATCAGTGTCAGGCCCAGCATGTAGGCGTTGCTGATCCACGCCAGTTCGCTGACAGACGCCTGCAGCTCCCGGGCGATGTCGGGGTAGGCGATACTGGCGCTGAACATGTTCAGCAGGTCGAGTGCAAAGCCCAACAAATACACCAATGCAACTTTCGAGCGATAAGCCATGGCGACTTCCCTGTAGTGAGACGTGCAGGGTAAGGCGGCTAAAGCCCTAGGGAAACGCGGTTTTGACTGCTAGTTTGTCAAAATTATTTTGACAAGAAGCACTGACAAGCATGGTTAGCCTGGACCGTTTTGATACCTTCAAGGCGGTGGTCGAAGCCGGATCATTGACCGCCGCAGCGAATCTGCTGGGGCAGACCCGTGCAGTGGTCAGCTTCAATCTCAAGCGTCTGGAGGCCGAGCTTGGGGTCACGCTGCTGACCCGCAGCACGCGCAAGCTCGCCCTGACCGACGCCGGAGAGCGTTTTTACCAACGCTGCGTGCGCACCCTGGATGAGGCGCGCATGGCGGTCGAGGATGCGCGCTCCGAGCACACGCAGCTGCGCGGCACCTTGCGACTTACCACCACGGTGGAGTTTGCACTGGCGCAAGTGGTGCCAGCGTTGAAGGTGTTTCGCGCGCAGCATCCACAGTTGAACGTGCACCTGTCGACGTCCTCGACCCACGCCGACCTGATCTCCGAGCGCTTCGACCTGGCGATCCGGCTGGGGCGCATGCACGACTCCAATCTGCGCGCGGTGCAGTTGTCCACCTTCGAGATTTTTGCGGTGGCTTCACCGGCCCTGATCGACGCCTTCGACCCAGCATTGACCCTGGCCGCGCTGGCGCATTGGCCGGCGCTGGGGCATGGGCGGGTAGGGGAGCTGGCGGTGAAGGACCCTGAGGGAGTCGAGCACCTGTATCAGCCAGCGCCGGGGAAGACGACGATCGTCGCCGACAACTCGATCACCCTGCGGGCGTTGGCGATGAGCGGGCAGGGCGTGGCGATTTTGCCGCAGTGGCTGGTTGAGGAGGATTTGCAGGCGGGACGATTAGTGCGCTTGCTGGCGGATCATGCCTTCAGCCAGCAGGGGGTGTATGCGCTGTATCCGGATACGCGGCATCTGCCGCTGAAGGTGCGGGCGTTTATTGATTTCATGAAGGAGTGGCGGTGAGGTCGCGGATCGTGAAGGGTGCCGAACTGTAGGAGCTGCCGAAGGCTGCGATCTTTTGCTCTTCGGCGACTGTTGTGCCGCCAAGGCAAGATCAAAAGATCGCAGCCTTCGGCAGCTCCTACGGTACGAGGCAGGTCGATTCGGTATCAGATACGGTGCGAGGCAGGTCGACTCGGTATCAGAGCTGCCCACGCAACCCGAACCGCTTCATCAACCCCGACTCCAGCAATCCCTTGGGCAACAACCCCGCCAGCAACGGCAACGCCCGGCTGCCATTGCCCAACCGCAGCAGTCGCGGTGGTTTGTTTTGTTGCACAGCCTTGAGCAACCCCGCCGCAAATTCAGTGGCCGAAGTCGGGTTGTCTTGCGAGGCCTTGGCCCGCGCACGAATGCCTTCACGCAGCGGCCACCACGGTGATTGCTCTGTGATCAATTGTTCGGCTTCATGGCCGGCATTCTTCGCGAAGCTGGACTCGATGGCGCCCGGCTGAACTTCCATGACGCGGATACCAAACGGCGCCAGTTCCATGCGCAGCGCATCGCTCAAGGCATGTACCGCGGCCTTCGACGCACAGTAGGCGCCGGCGAATGGTGTCACCAGCACCCCGGATACGCTGCCGATATTCACCACCAGGCCTTTGGTGCGACGCAGCACCGGAAACATTGCGCGGGTGACACCGACAATCGCGAACACATTGGTTTCGAACTGGCGCTGCATCGCCGCCACACCGCCATCGAGCAGCGGCCCCATGGCGCCATACCCGGCGTTGTTGATCAGCACATCGAGGCCGCCGCGCTCCTGGTTGATCCGTGCACTCAATACCTCCAGCGCCGCAGCGTCGTTGACGTCCAGCTGCACGGCGGTAAAGCCGGCAGCGCTCAACGCGGCCACGTCTTCGGGTTTGCGGGCACTGGCCCAGACTTCGTAACCGGCCGCCTTGAAGGCGTCGGCCAGGGCGCGGCCAATGCCGCTGGAACAACCGGTAATCAACGCAATCGGCATGGCGCAGTCCTTGTGCAGGAGAAAATGGAGAGGTCAGTCGGAGAAACTGCCTTGCAGACGCTCGGCGCGAAACTCGAGGGTTTCCGGGCGATAACCGGGACGCAACGGCGGCATGGGCAAACAGTCTTCCCAGTTGCCACCGGCCTGCAGTTCGCCAGGGCCACGGTAGCGCGGTGCGGTGTATTGGTTGTCGGCGAGGTTGACCGTATCGCCCGGCGCATAGGCGCCGACGCGCCAGCGCAGTTCGGTCAGCGGCACGTCGTTGGCGTTGTTCATGGTCAGGTGCAACGGCCGGTCTGCGGGGCAGCTCTTTGGTGCATAGCTGATACGTAGCTCGAGGCGTTCGAGTTGCTTGAGCTCGCGATGATCCATCCAGATGACCCAGGTGGCCACGAGGCCCAGCCCAACGGCGGCCGCCAGGGACACCGGCAAGGCTTTGGCGGGGTAGCGCAGGAGCAGGACCAGCCAGGTAATGACCAGCAGGACGCCGATAAACATGACGCGAAACCTCAGGGTTAGAGGACGTCATCCTACCTAAGCGCAGGGGAGGTTGGCGATGGGCAGTGCCAAAGTCAAAAGATCGCAGCCTTCGGCAGCTCCTATATGGCGGCGCGCACCCTGTAGGAGCTGCCGAAGGCTGCGATCTTTTGATCTTGATGGATTACAAAAAAGCCCCCGACCAACCCGCTGCGGATGGGGATTCGTAGCGGTCTGGGCGGGGGCTTCCTGTTTTGCTGAACGCTTACTGCGCGATGGTTTTCACCGACACGCCACGCTCGATCGGGGTGGAGCGACCGTAGATATCTTCAAACCGCTCGATATCGTCTTCGCCCAGGTAGCTGCCCGATTGCACTTCGATGATCTCGAGTGGAATCTTGCCCGGGTTGCGCAAGCGGTGAACCGAAGCGATCGGAATGTAGGTCGACTGGTTCTCGCACAGCAGGAACACGTTGTCGTCGCAGGTCACTTCCGCCGTGCCGCTGACCACAATCCAGTGTTCGGCGCGGTGGTGGTGCATCTGCAGCGACAGGCACGCGCCCGGCTTGACCGAGATGTGCTTGACCTGGAAGCGTCCACCCATGTCCACCGAGTCGTAGGAACCCCACGGGCGATAGACCTCGCAGTGGTTCTGCGTTTCGCTGCGACCCTGCTCGTTGAGGGTATTGACCATCTGTTTCACGCCCTGGACCGAGTCCTTGTGCGCGATCATCATGGCGTCCTTGGTTTCGACCACCACGATGTTTTCCAGGCCGATCACCGACACCAGTTTGCCGTTGCCGTGGATCATGCAGTTCTTGCTGTCCTGGATCACCACGTCGCCTTTGGTGACGTTGCCGTTGGCGTCCTTCTCGTTGACCTCCCACAGCGACGACCAGCAGCCGACGTCGCTCCAGCCGGCCGTGAGTGGCACGACGCAGGCGCGTTGGGTTTTTTCCATCACCGAGTAATCGATGGAATTGTCCGGGCAGCAGGCGAAGGTGGCTTCGTCGAAGGTGATGGTGTCCGCGTCCTGTTCGCTGCGCTCAAGGGTCAGCAGGCAGGTGTCGTAGATGTCCGGATCGTGCTTCTTCAGCTCTTCGAGGAAACGGCTGGCGCGGAACAGGAACATGCCGCTGTTCCAGAAATAACCGCCGGACTGGACAAACTCGGTGGCGCGTTTCACGTCCGGTTTCTCGACGAATTGCGAGACGCGGCTGACGCCTTCGGGCAGCAGCGAATCATTGGTCGACTTGATGTAGCCGTAGCCGGTTTCCGGTTTGGTGGCCGGCACGCCGAACAGCACCATTTCGCCGTTTTCCGCAGCGACTGTCGCCAGGGCGAGGGCTCGCTGCAGGGCTTTCTGGTCTTCGAGCACGTGGTCGGCCGGCAGCACCAGCATCAACTCATCGCGACCCTCGTTGATCAGCATCATCGCGGTCAAGGCTACCGCAGGCGCGGTGTTGCGACCGAACGGCTCCATGAGGATGCGCTGGGTCTCCAGCTTGCGGGCACTGAGCTGTTCGTTGACGATGAAGCGGTGGTCCTTGTTGCAGACCACGATCGGGGTGTCCATGCCATCGAACACCAGGCGTTCCAGGGTTTGCTGGAACAGCGTGTGCTCGCCGGTCAGGGCAAGGAACTGCTTGGGGAATTGCTTACGCGAAAGCGGCCAAAGACGTGAGCCGCTACCACCTGACAAGATCACCGGAATCATGTTGTTACTCCTTGAAAATCGTTTGGTTAGAGCTACGAACGCTGTGTCGTTTCACTCTTGTTTTTGTTCCGTGTCAGAAGGTCGACGCAGCTCCTACAGGGGCCCGTTTCAAGGCCCCGGTGGGTGTCAGCCTTCCGAAAAAATGATTAGCGCGTCGAAACCGGGCGTTTTACCCAGACTGGCGACAGGCTGCTGCCTTTGCCGGTGACGTACAGCACGGCGGCTTCACCGCGTTCCAGGGCAACCGGTTTCACGTCGCCGACTTTGGTGGCGCCGTCGTACAGGGCCAGGCTGACTTTGACCGGGTTGATTTCACGCTCGCCACGGCCCTTGGCCGCCACGGACGGCACAACTTCAGTCTTGCCGTCAGCCGTTTTCAGGGTCAGGGCCTTGTCGCTCAGGTTTTGCACGCGTACCAGGGATTTCTGCTTGTTCTTGAACGGCGGTTCTTCGATCAGTTGCGGCGCGCCGCTGGCGTTGTTGACCAGGGTGTAATAGTGGTCACCGGCCAGTTTTACCGGCAGCGACTGGCTGCCGACCTTGGCGCTGTAGTCGCCGCCCGGCATGAAGCTGAAGTCAGTGCTGGACAGCGGCGCGACTTCGGCCAGGTTGGTGCTGCCGACGGTGGCGCTGACTTCAGCATTACCTGCGTTGTAGACACGCACGAAGCTCGAGCCTTTCGGTGCGGTCGGGCCGTAGAGCGCGGAGTCGCCACCGGCGAATGCGTTCATCGACAGGACGCTGAAGGTCGCGGCCAGTGCAAAGGTCTTGGCGAGACGACGAGGAGTTGTAGTGAAAGTCATGGTAGTACCTCTCTCTTTCAGTTTTGCGCCCGGTCGGGCGTCTCGGATTTAGTGTTTGCGGCTACGTTTTGTTGGCGGGCGCCGGCTTGTTTAAGCTCTGCGACCCACTGCGGGTCGGCGTCACCGATTTCGTTGTTCACAGGCAGATAACGTTCAGGAAACTCCCAGATCAGCACCTGTGGCGGGCTGTTCTTGAAAGCGTCGCTTTTGAGGTAGGTGAGCATCGGCAGAATCGGGCCATGGCCGTCTTCGGCGTAATTGACCACGTCGCTGTTGAGCGCCTGTTTCAGCGCGCCGACGAAGTTCCAGTTCGGGTTGGCGCTGTAGCTGGTGCCAATCAACGCCACGGGAACTTCGGTGTTGGCGAACAGGGCGTCATCACCGGCTGGCTGCTCGCCAGTGGCGACCGTGTTGCGCTTCTGCAACGGCTCTTGTGCCGGCATCAGGTTTTCGAACAGCGGGTCCAGCGGCAGGAACAGGCGCAGGTCGCCTTTGTGGGTGACTTTCTCCCCAGGCTGGGTGACGAAGTGTTGCGGTTCGCCGCTCAGCGGGAACTTGGCGGTAATGGTTTTGGCCAGGGTTTCGGCAGCCACTTGCGCGCCTTCCGGCGTCCAGTGAGTGTCG
This sequence comes from Pseudomonas gregormendelii, assembly GCF_017114825.1. GTDB lineage: Bacteria > Pseudomonadota > Gammaproteobacteria > Pseudomonadales > Pseudomonadaceae > Aquipseudomonas > Aquipseudomonas gregormendelii. The sequence goes on from NZ_JADEVO010000018.1 coordinate 52,998, forward strand.
GTGCGCAGGAACACTTGCTCACCCCTGAGCTTGGCCTGGTTGAACGGGCCGAGCAGGTCCGGGGCGAGGATCTTGTTGGCTGCCACGCGGGCATGGAAGTCCTGGTACAGGTTGCCGTGAATGCTCGAAGGCTTCACGTCACCCAGGTGCTCCGGATACAGGCGCGCCTTGGCCGGCACGATCGCCATCACCAGTTTCACGCCTTTGTCTTTCAAGGTCTGGCGTACGCCTTCGACCAGCGCGTAGTTGCCTTGCAGGTTCAACTCTTCGTTGACGATCGGGTTGAACTCTTCATCGCTGTACAGCCATTGATCGCGACCGAGCACCACGCCCGGACGACCTTCGTTGAACAGTTTGAAGTCCAGCGCAGCCCACAGGTTGGTGCCCAGGCGCTTGATCGGGAACTCTTCGTCGTAGTGCGTCTCGACCGCTTTGGCCCAGCGCCCGTTGAGTACCGTGGTTTCGGCGTTGGTGCTGAAGCCCAGGAAGCTGCGCGTGGACCACAGCCCCAGGACCACCAGGATCACCATGAACAGGGCGATGTAGAACAGACGTAATGAGCGGGTCATGGTCAGATCCCTCAGAACTGGAAGTAAAGGAACGGCGAGAAGCTTTGCGCCGACAGTTTGAAAATCGAGGCAATGAACAGCAGCAGTACCAGGGTGCGCATCACGTAACGCGACCAGTCAGCGGTCCAGTAGGCCGGTTGCACGGTGGCTTCAACGCCAACGGTGTAGCCCGGTTCGTGGATGCTGGCCGGGTTGTCGCCCGGTACGGCCTTGATCATTCCAGGGGTGGCAGTCGCTGGGCCTTCGGCCGTAGCGTCCACCGCAGGTTTGGACTTTTCAGGCGGCAGGTTGCTGTAGAAATCACGAATGCCGAAGAACGCCAGGGTGGCGTAGGCCACGAACAGGGTCGCCACTTGCAGGCCGGTGAGGCTGGCCTGGTTGAGTTCCGACAGCGACCACTCGCCGAAGCTGAACATCGCGCCGTACATGCGACCGGCGACGTGCAGGTTTTCCGAGCGGAAGATGACCCAGCCCATGACCACCAGCAGGAACGTCAGGGCCCAGCGGATCGGGTTGATGCTGCGTGGCGAGGTATTCAGGCCCAGGGCCTTTTCGATCGCCAGCCACATGCCGTGCCATGCACCCCAGATGATGTAGGTGATGTTCGCACCGTGCCACAGACCACCGAGCAGCATGGTCAGGAACAGGTTGCGATAGGTCGTCAGCGTGCCTTTGCGGTTACCGCCCAGGGTGATGTACAGGTAGTCACGCAGCCAGGTGGACAGGCTGATGTGCCAGCGCCGCCAGAACTCGGTGATCGACTGGCTGATGTACGGCTGCTTGAAGTTTTCCATGAAGCGGAAACCCATCATCAAGCCCAGGCCGATGGCCATGTCGCTGTAGCCGGAGAAGTCGAAATACAGTTGCGCGGTGTAGGCCAGGGCGCCGAGCCAGGCGTCGCCGGTGGTCGGGTTCTGCAAGGCAAAGCAGTGGTCGGCGACCACTGCCAGGGTGTCGGCGATGAAGACTTTCTTGATGAAACCCTGCATGAACCGCGTGCAGCCCTCGGAAAACTTGTCGAGGGTGTGGGTGCGGTTGTTGAACTGATCGGCGAGGTCGCGAAAACGCAGGACCGGGCCGGCAATCAGGTGCGGGAAGATCGCCACGAAAGCGGCAAAGTCGATCAGGTTGCGTGTCGCCGGGGTATCACCGCGATAGACGTCGATGATGTAGCTGATGGACTCGAAGATGTAGAACGAGATACCGATCGGCAGCAGCACGTGGGTCAGGATGAAGGGCGACAGGCCGACCGAGTTCATCATCGCGTTGATGCTGTCGACGCCAAAGTTGGCGTACTTGAAGTAGCCCAGAATGCACAGGTCGACAGCCACGCCGAGCAGCAGCCAGCGCTGTGCCGGTTTGGTACGCACGCCGGCGGCGCCGACTTTGAGGCCGATCCAGTAGTTCCACAGCGTGACGGCTGCGAACAGTGCAAGGAAGTCCACGCGCCACCAGGCATAGAACACGTAACTGGCGAGCAGCAGCAGCAGGTTGCGATAGCGTATTCCGCTCAGATAGTACATGCCGAGAAAGATCGGCAAGAACAGAAACAGGAACACATTGGATGAAAATACCATCCCGATCTCTCCGTGTTTAACCAACATTCAAGGGCCAACGGCCCCCCCAAACCCCCCACGAACAACCGGGGGGTTAACCCAAAAAACCCAAACTCGACACTGACCCTACGGGGCTATGTGCGGCTCTATGAGCCTTTGCCTTTTTCGCTGGCCGGGTCGTAGACCCTGGTCAGGTCACCCCCCAGCCGGAACGTCTTGAACGGTTGCATCTCGCGCTTCTTCTCAAGCACATCAGGGGAGCAGGTGTAGAGCGTGCAGAACGGTTCCAGCCAGGCGAATTTCGAGTCGACCTTGAGGTCGGTCATGTCCTGTTCCTTGCCGTTCTTCTTCTCAAATGCCTCAGGGTCTTCAACCCCGGCGAGCACTCGATCACCCAGGCGTTTGAGCGCGCCGTTGTTTTCCTGACGCACGTCCACACCGTTGACCAGCGCAAAACTGGCGATCATCGACAGCGGCGGCAGGGCGTAGTTGTGATAGGCGAGGGCGCGTTGCTGACGCTTCATTTCGTTAGGCAGGAAGCCATCGGCATCGACCTGATTGGCACCGACCTTGTATTCCTTCACGGCCCAGTCGAACAGGTCGCGGCGGTTGGTGGCGATGGAAGTTGCCATCACCGACCAGGCGGACCAGTAAGAGTGGTTGTTGGTTTTTTCCAGCGGCAGGTTGTCCCAGTCGCTCACCACCTGATCAGCCATCTTGCTGAACCAGGCCTCGATCAACTGCGACTCCTGCTGATGGTTCGCCAGCGGATGCGAGTCGGAGAATTTCAGGTGGATGTACGAAGACGCCATGCTGCCCAGCGCCCATTTGCGCATGGACTTGCCGGTGTGGTTGAAGTCCTTGGACATCAACGCATCGGCCTTGGCCCACGCGGTCAACCAGTTGAGCGTGCATTCGAGCTGTTCCGGGCGACCGTCACGCATGAACTGCATCACGCGCTTGCTGGTGCCGCGCTCGATCTTGGTGATATCTGCAGTGGTGTCGCGGAAGGCTTTTTCCGATGCTTTGTTCAGGGTCGAACGGGCCTTGTCGGAGCCTTCGTACTTGCTGCGAAATTGCAGCGAGCCGGTGTAGGGCGTCGGCATGGCATCACAGCCATCCTTGAAGTCGCCGGTCTTCACTTTCTCGATCGGCGCGAAGTAACCCTGGGGCGGCCGCAGTGGTGCGGCGGCCTGGGTGGCGCCGGCGAACATCGCCAGCGTCAGCAGAGAAGGTGCGAGCAACTTCTTCAACGTTCGCGATTGCATGCATGTCATAAGAGGTAACCTCATTGCCCGGCTTGAGCGGTACGCTGCCCAGCGCCAGGGAACACGTTGCGTTTGCAGATTTTCGCTTCGACTTTCTGCGGCGCGGCACCTGCTTCAGGGCCCTGAACTTCGACGGCCAGCAAATTCTGCGAGGCCCAGTCTTCGTCCGTGCGCAACTCGAAGGCGAAACGCCCGTCGGTGTCGGATGTTTCCGGTTTGTCGATCTTGATGTCCTCGTGGCGACCGTTCATGTACCAGAGGGTGGCTTGCAGAGTTTTCACCGATGGATCGGCGAACCGGATGTCAACCTGGTGGCTGCTGTTTTGCAGGTTCAGGTTCTTGCTGTTGACCATCAATTCGTTCTTGCCCGGCTTCAATGTAGTGCTGCCGGTCATCTGTGCTTCCTTGCCTTCGCAACCGTTATCCAGCAGCGCCATCATCTGGCGGTAGATGGTTTCCTGATCGAGGCGATAGAGCGGCGAGAATTCCCAGATCAGGATCTTCGGTGGCTTGGTCTGGAATTCTTCGCTGCCCAGGTACTGCAGCATCGAACCTTCCAGGCCACCGCCAGGGAACGCTACGTTGAGGATGTCAGCGCCGATGGCCTCTTGAAGGAAACCGGCGAAGTTGTAGTTCTTGCCACTGTGACTGGTACCGACCAGGGTGATCTCCGGATTGCCGGAGTCGCTGAACAGATCGCCATCGGCGGCTTCGCCTTTGGGTTCCGTGGTGAATTGATCCATGTACTGGATGGCGTAACTGGTGCCGCAGAGTTGACCGGCCATATTGTGTAATGTTCCGGTCTTGCCCATGCGACCCGACTTATGGGTCTCGAATTCACGCTTGGGAATGTCGGCAAAGGCAGGAATCTGCTTGACCTTCTCGGCCACGATTTTCGCCGTGCGCTGGGCGCCATACGGGGTCCAGTGCTGGTCGCCGCGGAAGTAGAAATCGTGGGCGGGCAGGGTGTCGGGCAGCGATTCGTTGGTCAGCGGCGACAGATCCGGCACTACGTAGCCCATCTGCGCGAAACGCCCGAGCATGGTCTTGTAGTTTTTCAGCGCCTTGTCGAAATCGAACTGGGCTTTATCCTGCGGATTGAGCTTGTTGCGGTTCACCAGGCCACGGGTGGGCTGGTACACGACCACCAGCTCGACGCCTTTACTCTTGAACGCATCGTGCAGTTGCTGCATGCGCTTGTAGCCGGCTGGCGTGGTGTCGAACTCGGTGCGCAAGTCTTCCTGCGTACGGAACAGCCAGTCGCCCTGGGCCTGCACCAGCGTGGTGAAGTTCTGCTGGTAACGCGTGGTGTAGTTCTTCGCGTCATGGGCTTCGGGGCACAGGTTGCAGCAAGGTTCGGCAGTAAAATCCGGCGCCTTGAGCTCGTCGGCGCGCACACCGTTGCTGGCAGCGAGAATCCCCAGGGTCAGGCCCGACAGGCTGAGTAATTTGATCAAGTGTGGGTGCATAAAATTATCCTCAGTCCTGCAGTTCGGTCTGGCGTTCGACAGGGTCGATCAGCACGGCTTTCTGCTGGCGTACCAGCAGGTCGAGAATTTCATCCTGGCGTTCGCCAAGAATCCCGTTGAAGCTGATGCCGCTGGATTTGGTCGGGGCGAGCATCGATACGCGATACAACTCGACGCTCAAGGGCGAGTCGATGGACAGCGGGCCGCTGCCGTTGCCGGCCAGTTCGCCGCCAACGATGATCAGCGAGACCTGGGCGTCGAACGGGTCGAGCTTGATGTCGCGGTCGGTATCGCTCAGGTCCTTGATGTGGCCGTACACGCCGGTCAGGCCGTTGGCCATGGCCAGGTTTTCGTAGAGGCGGACGTTCACGCTGTTACGAATGCGGATGCCGTGGCGACGGTTGCTGATCACCTTGTTGCCATACAGCAGGTTGTCGGCACTCTCGTAGAGGGTGATGCCGTCGGTGTGGTTCTTGTAGATCTCGTTGTAGGCGACCAGGTTGTTGACGCTGTTCCGGTCGATCACCAGGCCCGACAGCTTGTTGTCGTAGCTGCGGTTGTTGAAGATGAAGCTGTCGTTGACCTCACGGGAAATGATGATCCCGTGCTTCTTCTTGGTTCCGTACACGGTGTTGTCGGCGATGATCAGGCCGTGGGAGCGGTCATGCGGGTCAATGCCGTAGACGATGTTGTCCTTGTAGGTATTGCCCTTGACCACGAAGCCTTCGGTTTCGTAGCAGTAGAAGCCGTACCACATGTCCGAGAACTCGGAGCCGACGATCCAGCCGGTCGGTTCGGCGCGCTTGAGCACCTTGGCCATGTTCGGCGTGTATTGGGAAATACTCACGCCGTAGGACTTGCTGTTGGCGTAGCCGAAACTGGCGAGCTTGCTGTTGGCGATGTAGGTCTCGGTGCCGCCCCAGGACAACAGGAACGGACGGAATTCCTTGGGCGACTTGAAGGTCGCCGGGCCATTTTCCTTCTCGCGCCAGCCGGTGATTTTGGTATCACGCACGAACAGCTGGCCGTCGTTGACCAGGAACGAGCCGGCCTCCTGGGACAGGCGCAGTTCCTGGGTCTGCTGGTCGATTTCGAGGATGCCTTTTTCACCGACCACGATCGGCAACTTCGCCAGGTAAACCCCCGGCGAGGTTTCGCTGAAGTACTGCTTGGGCAGCTTCTTCGCCAGGTCCTTGAGGTTCATGTAGCCGTCGTCGATGAAGATCGCCTGGGGGATGCCGTGCTGGCGCACTACCCATTCGGCCATCTTGTTATCGCCGCCGATGAAATCCTTCAGGGCGTTTTCCTGCATCATCCGGCGCACGCTGACTTTGCCGGCCTTGGTGCGAACGATCTTGGCGGCAATGGCTTCGGCGGTGTAGCCGGAGGTGTCCGGCAGCTTGGGTTTTGCCAGCTCCAGCGGCGCAGTCGGCGCACTGGTAACGGTGTAGGTTTTGGCCTGTTGCAGTTCCTTGCCCATGGTCACCGGCTTGCTCGCCGGCTCCACGTTGGCGAAGGCGGCCGCGCTTGCCAGCAGCATCGCGCCGGCCAGCAAGGTGATTGAACCTCGCTTCGGATTGTTCATGTCGGGCACTCCCTTCGCAGTTGGCATCAGAAGCGCCAGATCACGTCGATGAACGCACGGTGCATGTACGAGTCGACGTCCTTGCCATACGCATCACCCGGCTTGAACACGCCGCCACGAAAACGCACGAGGGCCGAAGGCTCGTCGATGGACTGGCTCAGGGAGGCTGGCAGCAAGCCTTGCTTGAAGTACTTGGTGACCACCAGGTCCATCTCCTGACCCAGGTCCTTGGTGCCGTCTTCCAGTGGCAGGGAAGTGCTGGAGAGCACCGCACCGGTGACGTCGTCGGTGTCGTTCTGTACGGCATTGATGCCGTTGCTGCCGACCGGCTTGTTGCCGTCGACGCGCCAGAACTTGTGGTAGATCAGGCTGGCGTCGTATTCGTCGTTGAGCATCCAGGAACCGAACAAGGTGGCGGTCTGCATGTTGTTCATTTCGCCGCGGAACGCTTCGCCGAAACGGTGCACGCGCGAACGGGTACCGGTGTAGTTCGAGCGGTTGCTTTCCAGGCTGTTCTGTTCGTAATCGGCGCTGGCGCGGGCGTAGGCGGCACCCACTTGCCATTGCTGATCAAGGCGCAGGCGCACGCCGATGTCGGTGGCCCAGCCGTTGAGGTCTTCACCACGCTTGGCTTCGGCCGGACGGGTGCCGTCGGCATTCAGCGCATTGACCGTGTCGGTGTCGCCGCTCATGCCGGTGATGCTGCCCCAATAATTGAGGGTGTTGGTGTTGCGGTAGTTATAGGCGTCGCTGTCGGCGGTGAGGCCCAGCCAGCTGATGTCGCCGTTCTGCTGCTTGTCCAGCGAGTCGCCCGCTACACCCGGTTCCGGGTAGTCGAGCTTGCCGTCGTCGTGGGTGTGGTGACCGCGAACGCCGACCCAGTTGCCCGGTGTCCACTGATAGGCCGCGTCGGCATAGGCGTGCAGGCGATCCTTGTCCTTGGGCGCGAGTTCCTTGAGGTCGGTGCGGTATTCGCTGAAGCGTTCGGCAACGCCAACGTTGGCGCGCAACAGGGTGGTATCGAAGGTCCAGTTCAGCGCTTCGATATTGGTGTCGCGCCATTGGCCGTCGTCGTTGCGCAGGCGCTGGCGCCCCAGCTTCAACTGCTCGCCCGGGTAAGGCGTGAGGCCGCTGTAGCCGACCCAGAACTCGCGCATGGCCAGGTAGTTCTTCTTGGTCTTGCGATCACTGTTGTCGGTGGTCTGGGTGCCGTCGCTATCGGACTGCTGCAGGGTGTCGGTTTCGATGATGTCGGTGGACGTTACCGCCTGACCCATGGCGTAGGCGCTCCACGCGCCGCTTTCGCCGTAGATCCAGGGTCGCAGGTCCAGGCCCACACCGCTGACGTCGCCGCCGCTGGCGGTACCCAGGTCACGGTCGTCCTCGGACTGGCCGGTGATTTTCACGTCCAGGCCGTAGTTCTGGGTTTCAGTCAGTGCCGCCAGGGTCGGGCACGACCACAGCAAGGCGAACGTCAGGCCAATGCCGGCCTGCACAAAGGGATTCAACTTCATAGGGATTCCTCGCCGTCTTCTTCTTGCAGGGCGTGCAGTTGCAGCGTGTTCTGGCTCAAGGCACCCCGAACGGCCTGTTCCTGTTTCAACAGGCGTTGGGCCTCGGCGAGCTGGGCAGGCGGCAGTTGGGCTTCGAGTGTTTGCGCAAGCTCGGTGGCTTGAGGAGTGTCTTGAACCTTGGCCAGCTGGCTGAAGACATAGGCATTGAGCGGGTTAGGCTTGGTGCCCTTGCCTTGGGAGAACAGCTGGGCGATGGCGAAGTCGGCGCTGTTCTGGCCATTGCGCGCAGCGGTCAGCAGGTGGTCCAGGGCCTTTTGCGAATAGACTTTGCCCAGGTAGCCACGGCGATAAATCTGGCCGAGGTAGTAATCGGCGGCGACTTCGCGGCCGACGGCTTTCTGGAAGTGTTCTTCGGCTGCCTTGGCGTCGGCCGGGACCATCTTGCCTTCGTAGTAGAGCTTGCCCAGCAACAGTTCGGCGCGCGGCTGATCGGCGGCGCGGCCGTTGTCCAGGTACTTCATCATCGTGTCGACGTCGCCCAGTTCCGGGAAGTCGTAGAGCAGTTGCGCCAGGCTGACCCAGGAAGCGGGGTAGCCGGGGGCGATGCCTTCGAGCAGCGACTGGGCGGTTTTCTCGTCGGTAGTCCCAAGGGTTGCATCGCCGAGGACGCGGGCGACGCTGTCCACTCGCTGGGCGGAAACCGTGCCGCGGGCATGGGCGGCTTGCATCTGCTTGATCAGCTCGGCCTGTTGCTCGGGCTTGGCCTGTTTCTGATAGACCGTGGCCAGCTCGACGTAGCAGATTTCGGTGGTATTGAGCGCGGCTTTGCAGATGGTCTCGACTTCGTCCAGGTGCTGGTCGTAAGTGCCTTGGGTGCGATACAGCAGCACCTGGGCCAGACCGGCTTCAGGCTTGCCTTCGGCGCGCCATTGGCTGATCTGCTGTTGCGCGTTGACGTCCGGGAAGCTGTGGGGGTATTGCAGGTACAGCATGGCCAGTGGAATCAGGGTATTGCCCTGGCCATTGGCCGAGGCTTTCTTCAACAGGCCTTCGGCTTCGTGCTGTTCGGCTTCGGTGGAACCGGGCTTGGCCAACAGCAGGCGACCCAGGCGCGCCTGGGCCCGCGGCGAGACATCGACGGCCGCGCGATAAGTCGCCTCGGCCTGCCGGATCTGCGCCGGGTCACGGCTGTCGACCTGGATATCGGCGAGGCCTACCTGGGCTTCGCTGTAGCCGAGGTCGGCCAGTTGCTTGTAATTCTGCTGGGCCAGGGCGGTGTCGCCGCGCTTGAGGGCTTCGTTGGCCAGGCGCTGGTCGGGCAGGCCGGCGCAGCCAGCGAGGCTGACCGCCAGGGCCAGTGCACACATCGCACCCCTGTGGGAGCCAGCCTGCTGGCGATTCAAGCGGCTCGGTGCATCAGACAAACCGCAGCGATCCCATCGCGAGCAGGCTCGCTCCCACAGGGATTGCGGTGTTCTGAGGATAAGTGGAATCGTCACGGGCATGTCCTCCGGTTACAAACCAGCAGCCATGGCTTTGTCGATCAGCCAGTTCAGGTTGGGGCCACGGTCGCTGTTCACTTCAACCGGGCGACCGGCGAACTTGCTGTCCAGCGGCTCGTCCGGCTGGATCAGGACGCGGATGTCGGAGGACAGGTCGGCGCTTTTCAGGCTGGTGCTGCTGACGATCTTGCCGGTGCGGGATTTGTCTTCGCCGGCGATCTGGAAGTTGACCTGGGTACCCGGGCGCACGTCGCTGAACTGGCGGTACGAGAACCGCGCTTCGACGTTGGCTTCGCTGTTGCGCGGTACCAGTTGGAAGATCACGTCACCCTTGCTGGCGTACTGACCGTCGGCAACCAGTTGCTGCGACACGGTGCAGTCGCACGGCGAGGTCAGGGTGCCGGTCATTTGCTTGCCGAACAGCTCTTCAACCTTGGCCGGCTGCAGCTGGTCTTCTTCCAGATGGCCCTTGAGCACATCGAGCATGCTGGTGCTGAAAGTCGCCAGTGGGGCGCCTTTGGCGGCGATGCCGTCGGCCTTGATCAGGCTCTGCACGGTGCCGTCGCGGGGCATGGTGATGTTCATGCCCGGCACGCTGACCAGACCCGCCTGGGCGTGGCTGACGAAGTACATGCCGTACACCGACTTGAAGATGAAACCGAACGCCGTGAGGCCGACGAGGAAAATCGCCAGGCTGAACGTCACCGCACGCAAACGCCCGAACGGGGTCATGCCGTGGCCGCCGTCCTTCATTTTGCGCGCCTTGGTGAAGTTGTCGCGCTGCAGGGTCGCCAGTACTTCACCCATGCTGACGATGTCGCCGGACAGGTGCGAAGTGATCAGGTGACGCAGAGTCGAGATGTCCTGCGGTTCCAGGTTCTGGAACTGGCAACCGGCGCGACCGGTCTGGCGATCGAACGAGCGCACTTGCAGTTCCACGTCGATGGCCAGGCCGAGGTTGTCGATCACGAATTGCAGGCGAGCCTTGTGCACGTCGCCGATCTTCAGCGGCAGCTGGCCGGCGTTGAAGGCCAGGCCTCCGGCGGAAAGGTCGAGGACCCGGGCTTCAATCGGGGTCCGGTCGGGACCGAAGAAACGCAGCTTTGCCGGGATTTTCACGCGGGCGTGTTGGCGCTGGGCTTCTGATTCGTGCACTACGTTGGCGTTGACGGCGGTATTCATATAGGCGATTTCCTGGTTAATTCAATAAGGGGGCGGTCAGACCATCATCAGCAGCACGGCGACAAAAATGCTGCCGGCGGAGAAGGTCATGGTCCGAGACGACCAGGTGTTGAACCAACGTTGAAAGCTGGCGAGATCACGGGTCAGTTTGGTGTCCTGGCGGGTCCAGGATTGTTGGTCGAGGCGGAAGAACACGTAGATCTTCACCAGCGCGCCGACGATCTGGTTGTAATAGAGGATCGCCGGGTAGGCCGGGCCGATCTTGTGACCCGAGCACGACAGCAGCAGGGTCAGGATCAGGCGGGTGATGCCGATCCACAGCAGGTAGACCAGGATGAACGCGGTGCCGTACTTGAAGCTGGCGATGATGGCCACGGTCAGGCCCAGCAGCGAGGTCCACATCGATACGCGTTGATCAAACAGCACCACCGAAGTGAACAGGCCGAGGCGTTTGACCCCCAGGCCCAGGGCGCGAGCGTTCTGGCGCAGGTTGTTGCCGTACCAGCGGAACATCAGTTTGCGGCTGGCCTTGATGAAGCTCTTTTCCGGCGGGTGTTCCACGGTGTGGATCGCCGCGTCCGGCACGTAAAACGTGTCGTAGCCCAGGCGCATCAGGCTGAACCAGCTCGACTTGTCGTCACCAGTGAGGAACTTGAAGCGGCCCAGGCGCCAGTGTTGCAACGAGTCGCTTTCCACGTCGGCGATGAAGTCCGGGTCGGTCACCACGGTGGCGCGGAACACCGACATCCGGCCGGTCATGGTCAGGACGCGCTTGGACAGAGCCATCGAGCACATGTTGATGTGGCGCTGGGCGAAGCGCAGTTTGTGCCACTCGCTCATGATGTAGCCGCCGCGCACTTCGCAGAACTCGTTGGTGGTCAGGCCGCCGACGTTGCCAAACAGCTGGAACCACGGCACGGTCTTGAGCACCACGCCCTCGGCGAGCACGGTGTCGCCATCGACCACGGCGACAACCGCACGGTCGTCCGGCATGTGCCGGGAGATCGCACGGAAACCGTAGGCCAGGCCATCACGTTTGCCGGTACCCGGAATGCGCACGAAGTCGAGCTTGACCCGCTCTGGCGGGTTCATCCGCAACCAGAGGCTTTTGACCAGCAGCTCATCGGACATTTCCACGATGGAGCAGACCACGGTGGTCGGCAGGCCGCAGTCGATCGCTTCGCGAATCACCGAGCTGTAGACCTGGGCGGTGGTCAGCGCGTCGATACGGAAACTGGTGACCATCAGGAAGACGTGGGACGGGTCCGCCGCCTTGCCCAGCTTGCGCACTTTGCGGCGCAGGTGCGGGTAGACCACGTACAGAAATAGCATGCCGCGCAGAAAGTGCGTGGCACCCATCGAGTAGCGCCAGATACCGACGATACCGATCAGGAAGATGAAGTCCTTCGACTCGGAGTCGAACGTGGACACAGGCAGCGCCATGGCGATGCCCATCAAAATAGTGAGGTAAAACAGCCAGCCGGCGGCCTGAAGTAGGCCGTGCTTTAGCCTGTGCATAATCTGCATCCGTCTCGATCTCGGGCGAGCCTGTGGGGTGGCCCGATGGGGTTAAGGCAGGCTTACAAAAAACTTGCAAGGTTACGGGTGACACCGATCTTTTCGGGTTCACTCGAAACCCGGGTGAACCTGTGTAGGAGCTGCCGAAGGCTGCGATCTTTTGATCTTGATCTTTCAGGGTTCGCTCAGAACTCAAGTGACCCTGAAAAGATCGCAGCCTCGTTTCACTCGTCAGCTCCTACGACGGGTTCGCACAGTTGTTGCGCGGCGCCGAAGAGATGCCTTGCGGTTACCAGCAGATGCCTTCGGTGCGATCTTTGACGCTGGTGGCCTGGGACATGAAGCCAACCAGGTCGACCACTTGCTTGCCGTGCGGAGCGTTCTGCGCCAGGGCGCGGAATTTCTCGTCACGGTTGCCGAGGATGATCACGTCGGAGTTGTTGATCACATCGTCGAAGTCGGAGTTGAGCAGGGACGAGACGTGAGGGATCTTCGATTCGATGTAGTCCTTGTTGGCACCGTGGACACGGGCGTACTCGACGTTGCTGTCGTAAATGCTCAGGTCGTAACCCTTGCCGATCAGCATTTCGGCCAGGTCGACCAGCGGGCTTTCGCGCAGGTCGTCGGTGCCGGCCTTGAAGCTCAGGCCCAGCAGGGCGACTTTGCGTTTGTCGTGGCTGGAAACGATGTCGAAGGCGTTCTGTACCTGCGACACGTTGCTGCGCATCAGCGAGTTCAGCAGCGGCGCTTCGACGTCCAGGGAACCGGCGCGGAAGGTCAGGGCGCGCACGTCCTTGGGCAGGCAGGAACCGCCGAAGGCGAAGCCAGGGCGCATGTAGTACTGGGACAGGTTCAGTGTCTTGTCCTGGCAGACCACTTCCATCACTTCACGACCATCGACACCGACGGCCTTGGCAATGTTGCCGATCTCGTTGGCGAAGGTCACCTTGGTGGCGTGCCAGACGTTGCAGGTGTACTTGATCATCTCGGCAACGGCGATGTCCTTGCGGATGATCGGGGCGTCGAGCTCTTCGTACAGCGATTGCAGGACGTCGCCCGAGGCTTTGTCGAATTCGCCGATGACCGTCATGGGCGGCAGGTCATAGTCGGCGATCGCGGTGCTTTCACGCAGGAACTCAGGGTTCACTGCAACGCCGAAGTCGACGCCGGCTTTCTTGCCGGAGCAGTCCTCGAGGATCGGGATGACAACGTTTGCGACAGTGCCCGGCAGTACGGTGCTGCGAACCACGATGGTGTGGCGGGTGGTCTGGTCACGCAGGACAAAACCGATCTCGCGGCACACAGCCTCGATGTAGTTAAGTTCCAGGTCGCCGTTTTTCTTGCTCGGTGTGCCGACGCAGATCATCGACAGGTCAGTGTCGCGAATCGCTTCGGCGAAGTCGGTCGTGCCGCGCAGTTTGCCGGTATCGATGCCCTTGCGCAGAAGTTCGCCCAGACCCGGTTCAACGATCGGCGATTTGCCGGCGTTGATCATATCGATCTTGTCTTTGGCAACATCGACGCCAACCACGTCGTGGCCCCGTGCAGACAGGCAGCCGGCACAGACAGCGCCCACGTAACCCAAACCAAATATGCTGATGCGCATCGCAAATTACCTCAGTGTTTTATCAAGCCATTACATGGCCGGAGTTAATGGTGTTCAGCGGTCAAAGTGCACTCGGAAGTACGGCATACAAGCGCCGCCGTGCCGCGTACAGGCATATAAGTTCCGAGTGTCTAAATAAGTGCACTCAAGGTGTGCGTAACTAGGCTTTATTGTTATGGCTTGCCCTGTCATGCAGCGGATCCTCGGCTCAGAGGACCTTCGTGCAAAGGTCTTGCGCGCTCGATGCCAGGCGAAAGGCCCGTAGATCAAGCGGTTGGGTGCTCAGGCGAGCACGTTTATAGGGGCGCAGCCTTGGCCTTTCAGGGGATAGCAGTGTGGCTTATCTCCAGTCCTTTCAGTGTTGCCCAAATGAGCGATTAGTTAGCGCTAGTTCATGTGACAACTTCGCTGCATGAATCCCTTATCTGCGTAAGTTATCTCGTACAACCTCACGGATAATCGTTACCGGTGGTATGAGCGACGCATTTGGACATAGTTCCTGTCCGCCCATCGCGAAATCTGAAATTTCTTGAAATATAGAGAAAGATGGCACTGCTCTCATATTGATAGCACTTGCCGTCTCGCCCTTTATATATAGGCGTATAATTGCCGGAGATAGTTTTGTGCCACTACAGAGAAAAATTTTCGGTGCCACTACTGAAAAAAAACGTCGACGTCGAGTGAAACAAAAGTTAGGGGAGAGTGCGCTGTATTTTTGACGCCAGAATGTCGGCGATTCGGTGAGGGATTGTCAGACGATCAAACGCCGGCGCACGGAGATCGTGCGCCGAGCCGGTGCATCACTCGGGAGCGTGATCGCGAAGGAATACCATGTTGTCCGGTTTAGACTGCTCGGCACTGAACCGATAGCCCTGGACGTCGAACTGCTTGAGCGCCAGCGGATCGTTGATGCGCTCTTCAATGACGAAGCGGCTCATCATTCCGCGGGCTTTTTTTGCGTAGAAACTGATGATCTTGTACTGGCCGTTTTTCAGGTCCTTGAACTCGGTATTAATGATGCGTGCGTTCAAGGCGCTGCGTTTGACGGCCGAAAAATACTCGTTGGAGGCCAGGTTCAGCAGCACGTCATCGCCCTGGTCGGCCAAGGCTTCGTTCAACCATTCGCTGATGCGCGTGCCCCAGAAGGCATACAGGTCCTTGCCACGGGCGTTTGCCAGTTTGGTGCCCATCTCCAGCCGGTACGGTTGCATCAGGTCCAGGGGGCGGAGCAGGCCGTACAGACCCGAGAGCATGCGCAAGTGTTCCTGGGCGTAATCGAAATCGGCTTCGATGAAGGTTTGCGCGTTCAGCCCGGTGTAGACATCACCCTTGAAGGCCAGCAAGGCCTGTTTGGCGTTTTCCGGGGTGAATGCAGGCGTCCAGCTGCCAAAGCGCGCGGCATTGAGGCCGCCGATCTTGTCGGAGACGTGCATCAGCTCACTGATCTGCGCGGGCGTGAGGTCGCGCAATTGCTGGATCAGTTCCTGGGAATGGTCGAGGTACTGCGGCTGGGTGAAGCGCTGGGTGGCCGGCGGTGTTTCGTAGTCGAGGGTCTTGGCGGGGGAAATCACCATCAGCATGAAGTCGTCTCCTTTAATCGTGGGGGCGATTCTAGGGGGTTGTCTGCGTTGACTCCAGCTATGGGTGTGATAGGTGATCGGTGGTGTCATGGAAAAAGATCGCAGCCTCGTTTCACTTGGCAGCTCCTACGGATCGGGTTCACCGGGGATTGGGTGTGCTCCTGTAGGAGCTGCCGAAGGCTGCGATCTTTTGATCTTCCCGATATATAGTGCCGCGCGGGTTTTGTTATGGAGACATCCCATTGCGTATCGTTTTTCTGGCCCTCGCCTGCCTTTTAAGCCTCGGCGCCACAGCGGCACCCGGCGAGGTGGCGACGCTCGACCGCAGCACCTGGCCCGAACAGCTCGGCAACCCGACCCTGTTCGACGTCGCGTCGCGCGCCGAAATCCTCATGTTCGCGCGGGTGCTGCTGGCCAGTGAGTCCATGGACGACGCCAGCCTGACCCAACGCCTGGGCCTGCGCACGATCAATTCGGACGCCGTCCATCAACTGCGCGAGCGCCTGTGGCAGCGCCTGCTGGCCAACTACAACTTCGCCCAGCAAAGCTGCGATCAGGACGCCTCGTTCTGCTTTCTGGTAGAGGACATGGCGACGCTGCGCGAACAGGCCGCCAAGTTCCAGGTCAGCGATGACAGCTACTACATCAAATGGGCCGAACCGAGTCGCCTGTTCCACGCTCAGTACCTCGACGAACTCTTGCGCAAGGCTGCGCTGTTCCCGCAAACCACCAGCGAAGTCGATCGTTTTGGCGACTATGAGCGCAACGGCGAGGGCATGCACGACCGGCTGTTTCTGCTGACCTTCGACAGCGCCGCCAACGCGGTGCCGGACAATACCGCCTGGGTGACCGAGTACCTGCGCAAGTCGAACATCAGCGCCACGTTCTTCGTGCTGGGCAAGGACATTCAGGCGCGACTCGCCGAGCGTTCGGTGTCCAGCCTGCAAGCGACTTACTCACAACAGTGCATCGGCATGCAGGGTTGGGAGTTTCGCTCCCACAGCCACTGGCAGGACTGGCAGGACTCGGTAAGGCGCAGCGCCGACCTGGTCAAAAGCAAGCTGCCGGAAAACTACGTGCCGCTGTTTCGCCCGCCGGACGGCCAGCGTCGCGCGGACGCGGCAGCCTTCTTCAAGGCGCAGGGCCTGCAGGTGGCGCTGTGGGACATCGACGCCCAGGACGGCGCGGGCAAGCTCAAGGCCAATCAGGCCTCACAACGGGTGCTGACGCTGATGCTGCTGTGGCGCCACGGGGTGATCAATTTCAATGTGAAACAGGATGCAGTGAAAACTGCGCTGCCCTGGCTGATCACGCAAACGGCGGCCAGCGGGATCGGTTGGGACGACTGTCAGGACGGTTTTCGCTGAACAGGACAAAAGCCCGTAAACATTGGGCGAGGGGCGAATTCTTGAGAGATTTCGATGCAGGCGGACTTCCGACTTTAACGGCACATTGCCTGCACGCCAAGGGCTTTTCGTCACTCTGAAAAATAAACTTCAAAAAAGCGTCAAAGTACTTTTTCCTGTCACCTGTTTTGGAGTATTACGAAGACAGACCGCCGAAACCTGCAACACAGGTGGCGTCTCCCAAGACCCAATTGTGTGTGCAGTTCACTTGATCCCTCGCAGGTGAATTCGGTGGCTACTTCGAGGCGCAGCACTGTCATGGTATTGCGTCGATTGGCTCCCACAAAGGTGACCGAGTATGGATGATCACGGACGTAGTTCTTCCTCCAACCAGCCTATCCTTTATGTACTCGATACCAACGTATTGATTCACGATCCAAACGCACTGCTCAACTTCGAAGAACACCACGTCGCCATTCCAATGACCGTGCTTGAGGAGCTGGACAAGCTCAAGAGCGGGCATCACAGCGTGGCCGCGGAATGTCGCCAGGCGATTCGCCTGATTGACAAGACACTGGGTGAAGCCAGCCCTGAAGACGTCGAACTGGGAGTACCGATCCAGCGGGGCAAAAGTGGGCCGAAGGGTCTGCTGTCAATTCTGATGAGCAAGCGGGCTGAGCCAAACATCATCCTGCCTGAACACCTGAACGACAACATCATCATCAACCAGCTGATCGACCTGCATGCGCGCGAGCCCAAGCTGCCAGTGGTGCTGGTCACCAAAGACATCAACATGCGCCTCAAGGCCCGGGCCTGTGGGATCGCATCCGAGGACTACAGCACTGACCAACTGGTCGACGATGTTTCGCTGCTGCCCAATGGTTACCACAACATGACCGGCTCCTTCTGGGATCTGGTGAAAAATGTCGAAACCCGCCAGGACCATGGCCGCACGTGGCATCAGGTGCGGATGATCGACAACTTGCCAGCGGTCCACATCAACGAGTTCATCATCGACGAGCAGGGCTTTGTAGGCTGGATCAAGGAGATCGACGAAGACAAGCTGCTGATTCTTGACCTGCACCAGGAACCCCTGTTGCACCAGGAAGCCTGGGGCCTGAAACCGCGTGACATCTACCAGAGCCTGGCGCTGTACGCCTTGCTCGATCCGGACATTCACCTGGTCAACCTGTCTGGCGCCGCTGGTTCCGGCAAGACCATTCTGGCGTTGGCCGCTGCGATCGAGCAGACCATGGTCAGCAAACGCTATCGCCGCATCATCGCCACCCGCAGTGTGCAGGGCCTGGACCAGGAGATCGGTTTCCTGCCTGGCACCGAAGCGGAAAAAATGGAACCGTGGCTCGGCGCAATCACCGACAACCTCGAAGCCTTGCACATGGATGACGAAAACACCCATGGCAGCGTCGACTACATCCTCAGCAAAGTGCCGTTGCAGTTCAAATCCCTCAACTACATCCGGGGTCGCAGCTTCCAGCAAAGCCTGATTCTGATCGACGAATGCCAGAACCTCACGCCGCACCAGATGAAGACCATCATCACCCGTGCGGGCGCCGGTTCCAAAGTGGTGTGCCTGGGCAACCTGGCACAGATCGACACCCCTTACCTGTCCGCGACCAGCTCCGGGCTGACGTACCTGACCGAACGCTTCAAAGACTTCCCCAATGGCGTGCACATCACCCTGCAAGGGGTGCCCCGTTCGATTCTGGCTGAATACGCAGAGACGCATTTGTAACCCCTCACCCAAACCGGGCGGCCCTAAGCCGCCCGTTTTGTTACCCGAATTTCGCGCCGAACGCCCCGTAGGAGCTGCCGAAGGCTGCGATCTTTTGATCTTGATTTTCAGATTGAAGATCAAAAGATCGCAGCCTTCGGCAGCTCCTACGGTGTTTGGCGGCAGCCTTGCAATCTTGCGTGCGAAAAATTGACCCGCAGGTTTACAATCGCCACTCCTGATCAGGAGTAACCCCGTGCTGACTCATCTCGATTCCCAAGGTCGCGCCAACATGGTCGACGTCACTGAAAAAGCCGTGACCTTCCGTGAAGCGACCGCCCAGGCGCTGGTGCGCATGCTGCCCGAAACCCTGCAAATGATCGTCAGCGGCGGTCACCCCAAGGGTGATGTGTTTGCCGTGGCGCGCATTGCCGGCATTCAGGCGGCGAAGAAAACCAGCGATCTGATCCCGCTGTGCCATCCGCTGATGCTCACCGGCGTCAAGGTGGAGCTCAGTGCCGAGGGCGACGACGCCGTGCGCATCGTCGCGCGCTGCAAGTTGTCCGGGCAGACCGGTGTCGAGATGGAGGCCCTGACGGCAGCCAGCGTCGCGGCACTGACGATCTATGACATGTGCAAGGCGGTTGACCGTGGCATGACCATCGAAAGCGTTCGGCTGCTGGAAAAAGTCGGCGGCAAGAGCGGACATTTCCAGGCGGAGCCGACATGAACATCACCGTGAAGTTTTTTGCCCGTTATCGTGAGGCGATGGGGGTCGATTCGCTGCAGGTCTCAGGGGATTTCGCCACTGTCGATGACGTGCGTGAATGTGTCGCCCGGCGCGACGGCGCGGTTGTGCTGACAGAGCAGAACCTGATGTGCGCCCGCAACGAAGACCTCTGCCAGCTTGATGAACCGCTGGTCGATGGCGATGAAGTGGCGTTCTTTCCGACTGTGACCGGAGGCTGAACCATGGCCATTCGCGTGCAGTGCGCGGCGTTCGATCCGGGTGCTGAAGTCAATGCCATGCAGGCTGCCAACGTGGGTGTGGGCGCAGTGGTGAGCTTTGTCGGCTACGTGCGCGACTTCAATGACGGGCTCGACGTGTCCGGGATGTTTCTTGAACACTACCCGGGCATGACCGAAAAGGCCTTGGGCAAGATTGCCCTGGAGGCTGAACAGCGCTGGCCACTGCTCAAGCTGGAAGTGCTGCACCGTATCGGCGCGCTGGAACCGGGGGAGCCGATCGTCTTCGTCGGGGCCGCCAGTGCCCATCGCCAGGCGGCGTTCGACGCCTGCGCCTTTGTCATGGACTACCTCAAGACCCGTGCACCGTTCTGGAAGAAAGAAAACACCAGCGACGGGCCGCGGTGGGTGGAAGGGCGGGACAGTGACCATGCGGCGGCGGATCGCTGGAAGCGGTAGATCCTCGTCGTCCTCAGATACGCCATCGCGGGCAAGCCCGCTCCCACAGGTCTTGTGTTGCTTGCACAATGTGTGAGCGACGTTCATCCCTGTGGGAGCGGGCTCGCCCGCGAAGAGGCCATCAGCTTCGCCAATGAATTCAGCTTGGCACTCCTCCCGACCACCGGCCGATCCCCCAATTGACGACCAGTACACAAAAGTCCAGTATGGAATTATAAGTACAAAAAAGTCGTCCCCCCAGTTCCAGCTTTTTCTTCTGTCTTGCCAAACCAACAACAACCCGCGAGAGAACGAATATGAAGCAATTCCCCCTCATCACCGGTCTGGCCCTGAGCCTGTTGGCGTGCAGCTCTGTGTTCGCCGCCGAGAAAACCCTGCGCATCGGCATTGAAGCCGCCTACCCGCCGTTTGCCTCCAAGACCGACAAGGGCGAGATCGTCGGTTTCGACTACGACATCGGCAATGCCCTGTGCGCGCAGATGAAGGCCAAGTGCGTTTGGGTCGAAGGTGAGTTCGATGGCCTGATTCCTTCGCTGAAAGTGAAGAAAATCGACATGGCCCTGTCGTCTATGACCATCAACGAAGATCGCAAGAAGTCGGTGGATTTCACCCACAAGTACTACTTCACCTCTTCGCGCCTGGTGATGAAGGATGGCGCAGTCGTGGATGATCAGTACGCCAGCCTCAAAGGCAAGAACGTCGGCGTGCAGCGCGCCACCACCACTGACCGTTACGCCACCGAGGTGTTTGAACCCAAGGGCGTCAACGTCAAGCGCTACAGCAACAACGAAGAGATCTACATGGACCTGGCAGCCGGTCGCCTCGATGCGATCTTTGCCGACACCATCCCGCTCAGTGACTTCCTCTCGATGCCTCGCGGCAAGGGGTATGCGTTCGTTGGGCCAGAACTCAAGGACCCGAAATATGTGGGCGAGGGCGCCGGGATTGCCGTGCGCAAAGGCAACACCGAACTGGTCAGCGAGCTGAACAGCGCCATCGACGGCATTCGCGCCAATGGCGAATACCTGAAGATTTCCGAGAAGTACTTCAAGTCGGATATTTACGGCGACTGAGCAAAAGCATCGCCAGCAGGCTGGCTCCCACAGTTTTGAATGCATTCCAGAGCGGTACAGCAGCCCGAGGCTCCCACAGTTGAGAGCATTTCAATGTGGGAGCCCGCAGGTTGGATCCCACAGTTTGAATGCATCCCAGAGCGGTACAGCAGCCCGAGGCTCCCACAGTTGAGAGCATTTCAATGTGGGAGCCCGCAGGTTGGATCCCACAGTTTGAATGCATTCCAGAGCGGTACAGCAGCCCGAGGCTCCCACAGTTGAGAGCATTTCAATGTGGGAGCCAGCAGGTTGGATCCCACAGTTTGAATGCATCCCAGAGCGGGACAGCAGTCCGAGGCTCCCACAGTTGAGTGCATTTCAATGTGGGAGCCAGCCTGCTGGCGATTCGGTCGCAAGCACATGCACATCTGTGTAAGTAGCCCAAGTTAATCACTTCTTAACCGCCCTGTCGTTTATTCCCCGACATCTATTCCATGCGCCCCGGGGCTCTCCAAGCCAGGGGCCAGCGTGTAGACTTCCGGTCAATCGAATTCAGAAGGGAAACGCAATGAGCGAGGAAACGATGCGGTTGGGCCGTGAGCGGCGCTACCTGGTATTGCTGGGCATCATCTGCCTGGCGCTGATCGGCGGCGCGCTGTACATGCAAATCGTCCTGGGCGAGGCGCCTTGCCCGCTGTGCATCCTGCAACGTTACGCATTGCTGCTGGTCGCGGTGTTTGCCTTCATTGGCGCGGCAATGAGCACCCGGCGCAGCATTACCATCCTGGAAACCCTGGTGGTGATCTGCGCGCTGGCCGGTGTGGCAGTGGCCGGGCATCACGTCTACACCCAGTTCTACCCGGCGGTCAGCTGCGGTATCGACGTACTGCAGCCGATTGTCGACGGGCTGCCGCTGGCGAAGATCTTCCCGCTGGGGTTCCAGGTCGACGGCTTCTGTTCCACCCCGTATCCACCGATCCTGGGGCTGTCCCTGGCCCAGTGGGCGCTGGTGGCGTTCGTGATGATCGTGGTGCTGGTGCCGGTGCTGACAGTGCGTAACCGCAGGGCGCTGCGCTAACTCGCCGCTGTTGCCAGGGTTGCTGAGACGCCCCGGCCTTCGTTGAGAAGGCCGGGGTATTTTTTTGTGGGTAAAAAGCCTGTTTCAGCCCTGAAGTAAAAACAGCCTGATGTGTGACAGTCGAGGGTGCGACAGGTGTGCGACATGTTGTCACAGAGCAAGTGTCGCAGGGCGTTTCAAAGTGACTGATTGGCGCAGTTCTGCGCGACGAAATTGGCTCTAGTTTCAGGTACGCGCCGTACTACCGAAAAACCTCGAACAGGCAGTTTTAACAGGCCCTGGCGATTTGCCGGAGCCCTTGTCATATAGGGGCTACGGCGGGGTAGACCGAGGCTGAAAAGCCTTCGACACTGTCTGAACTGCGCCCGGTAGACCTACTATTTTTGGTGTTTTTGTTGAGAATTATTTTCGATACCATGGCGCACTTTTGCGAAAATCATGAATGATTGTTGCCGGAATGGATAAAAATTATTTCGGGATAAGACATGGTTTATAAAACGTTACATATCTACAATCGCCACCACTGAATTCCCGGCACTGCTCACCCCAGAGCAGAACAGGGCGTCGAGAAGCTCCAGAGCTTCGTGCGACTCCCCAGGTGTCGGTGCCTTCCAATTATCCGCACCAAATGGAATTGGTCTGTAACAAGGCCTTTGACCACGAATTCGAATAAGAACTCACCGCTGGCCCAGGATTTGTCGAACAGCGTCTGACGCGCGACGGGCAGCCCTTATTCAATCCAAGAAAAATGCCAACCCTTGGCAGGGTGAAGTGTTGGCGATCAAAACCCAACTGCATTGCGCAAGCTGCTTTAGAGGTCGTGAGATGAGTAAAAACAGGTACCCCAGACTACTAGGCTTATTGCCGCTGATCGGCACGTTGTTGCTGTCAGGCTGCAACATGACCTTGCTCAATCCAACGGGCCAGGTGGGCCTGGAGCAGCGAAACCTGATCATCACCGCAACGTTGCTGATGCTGTTGGTCGTGGTCCCGGTCATCGTCATGACCTTCCTGTTCGCCTGGAAATACCGCGCGACCAACACTGACGCCGTGTACACGCCCAAGTGGTCGCACTCCACCAAGATCGAAATCGCGGTGTGGGCTGTTCCAATCCTGATCATCATTGCCCTGGGTTACGTCACCTACGTGTCGACCCACGAACTTGACCCGTACCGTCCGCTGGAATCCGACGTCAAGCCGATCACTATCGAAGTGGTCGCACTGGACTGGAAGTGGGTATTCATCTACCCGGAGCAGGGCATCGCAACGGTTAACAAGATCGTGTTCCCGACCAATACCCCGGTCAATTTCAAGGTCACGTCGGACTCGGTGATGAACTCGTTCTTCATTCCGGGCCTGGGCGGCCAGATCTACGCGATGGCCGGCATGCAGACCAAGCTGCACCTGATTGCCAACCGTGACGCTGAAATGGAAGGCATCTCTGCCAACTACAGCGGCGCAGGTTTCACCGGCATGAAATTCAAAGCGATCTCAACTTCTCAGGAGAATTTCGACACCTGGGTAAGCGAAGTCAAAAAGGCACCTAAACAGCTGGAAAAAGCTGAATACGAAGCCCTTACCAAGCCAAGCCAGAACAACCCAGTCGAGCTCTACTCCTCGGTGACGCCGAACCTGTTCCAGATCATCGTCGACAAGTACGAAGGCATGAAACCGGGCAAGCCGATGCATCACGAGAAGAAAGAGAAAGAAGTGGCCCAAATGGAAGGGATGGACATGAGTTCGCATTCAGCTGCCGGGGCAGAGGAGTAAACGATGTTTGGTAAATTAAGTTGGGAAGCGGTCCCGTTCCACGAACCGATCGTGATGATTACCATCGCCATGATCGCACTCGGTGGCCTGGCGCTGTTCGCTGTAATCACCTACTTCAAGAAGTGGACCTACTTGTGGACCGAGTGGTTGACCTCGGTTGACCACAAGAAAATCGGCGTGATGTACATCATCGTCGCCATGGTCATGCTGCTGCGCGGCTTTGCCGACGCCATCATGATGCGTACCCAGCTGGCCATGGCCACAGAGGGTTCGCCTGGCTACCTGCCGCCTGAACACTATGACCAGATCTTCACCGCTCACGGTGTGATCATGATCATCTTCATGGCGATGCCATTCTTCACCGGCCTGATGAACCTTGCAGTGCCGCTGCAGATCGGCGCGCGCGACGTTGCCTACCCGTTCCTGAACTCCTTGAGCTTCTGGCTGCTGGTATCGGGCGTCGTACTGATCAACCTGTCCCTGGGCGTCGGCGAATTCGCCAAGACCGGCTGGGTTGCCTATCCACCGCTGTCGGGCCTGCAATACAGTCCTGGCGTAGGGATGGACTACTACATCTGGGCGCTACAGCTATCCGGGTTAGGTACGACGCTAACGGGGGTCAACTTCCTGGCCACCGTGCTGAAAATGCGTACCCCTGGCATGAAGCTGATGGACATGCCGATCTTCACCTGGACCTGCACCTGGGCCAACGTCCTGATCGTGGCTTCGTTCCCGATCCTGACCGCTACCCTGGCACTGCTGACGCTTGACCGTTACATGGATTTCCACATTTTCACCAATGAACTTGGTGGCAATCCGATGATGTACGTCAACCTGTTCTGGGCCTGGGGACACCCCGAGGTTTACATCCTGATTCTGCCGGCGTTCGGGATCTTTTCCGAAGTCATCTCGACCTTCACTGGCAAGCGTCTGTTCGGCCATCACTCGATGGTCTACGCCTCTGGCGCGATCTCGATCCTGGGCTTCATGGTCTGGCTGCACCACTTCTTCACCATGGGTTCGGGTGCGAGCGTCAACGCCTTCTTCGGCCTGGCGACCATGCTGATTTCGATCCCGACGGGGGTGAAGCTATTCAACTGGCTGTTCACCATCTACCAGGGTCGTCTGCGTTTCACCAGCCAAGTTCTGTGGACCCTGGGCTTCATGGTGACCTTCGCCATCGGCGGCATGACCGGCGTACTGCTGGCCATTCCGGGTGCTGACTTTGTCTTGCACAACAGCCTGTTCGTGATCGCTCACTTCCACAACGTGATCATCGGCGGCGCGGTATTCGGCTACATCGCAGGCTTCGCGTTCTACTTCCCGAAAGCGTTCGGCTTCAAGCTGCACGAAGGTTGGGGCAAGGCTGCATTCTGGTTCTGGATCACCGGCTTCTTCGTCGCCTTCATGCCGCTCTACGTACTGGGCTTCATGGGCATGACCCGTCGCCTGAACGCCACCACCAATCCTGAGTGGGTGCCGTACCTGTACGTCGCCATGTTCGGTGCGGTGATGATCGCTGTCGGCATCGCCTGCCAGCTGATCCAGCTGTACGTCAGTGTGCGTGACCGCAACAAGCCGGAAAACATGTGCGAACACGGTGACCCGTGGAATGCCCATACCCTGGAATGGTCGACCTCGTCGCCACCTCCGTTCTACAACTTCGCCGTGCTGCCGAAAGCGCAAACCATCGACCCGTTCACCGAAGCCAAGGAAAACGGCACCGCGTACCAGGCTCCGGCCAAGTACGAGCCGATCCACATGCCAAACAACACCGCTACCGGTGTGGTCATGGGTGCTCTGCTGACCGTGTTCGGTTTCGCGATGATCTGGCACATCTGGTGGCTGGCAATCGTGGGACTGGTTGGCACCGTGGTGTATTTCACTATCCATGCCGCCCGTGACGATCAGGGCTACATGGTGCCGGTGGATGTCATCGAGCGCATCGAAGCCGAGCAGCACAAACGTCTGGTAGCGGCCGGGAAAATCCCAGCCAACGCCACCCGTGTTGAAACCTCGTTGGAACAGGCTTAAACCATGTCGAACTTAGTGACCAATGCTGGACACACCCATGTCGATGGACATGGGCACGATGACCATCACCACGACTCGGGCGAGATGACCGTATTCGGTTTCTGGCTCTACCTGATGACCGACTGCATCCTGTTTGCGTCGATCTTCGCGGTGTACGCGGTACTGGTTAACAACGTAGCCGGTGGCCCGTCGGGCGCCGACATTTTCGAGCTGCCGTACGTACTGGGCGAAACCGCTCTGCTGCTGTTCAGCTCGATCACCTACGGCTTCGCCATGCTGGCGTTGTTCAAGGGCAAGAAGACTCAGGTCCTGGGCTGGTTGGCCATGACCTTCCTGCTGGGCGCCGGCTTTATCGCCATGGAGATCAACGAGTTCCACCTGCTGATCTCCGAAGGCTACGGCCCTAGCCGTTCCGGCTTCCTGTCCGGGTTCTTCACCCTGGTCGGCACCCACGGTCTGCACGTGACCAGCGGTCTGATCTGGATGGCGATCATGATGTACCAGGTGCAGAAAAACGGCCTGACGGCGACCAACAAGACTCGTCTGAGCTGCCTGAGCCTGTTCTGGCACTTCCTGGACGTGGTGTGGATCTGCGTATTCACCGTTGTTTATCTGATGGGGACTATGTAAATGGCTAACGCTCATTCCCACGATAGCCACGATGCCGGCCACGGCAGCGTCAAGTCCTACGCTATCGGTTTCATTCTGTCGGTGATCCTGACCGTCATTCCATTCGGCCTGGTGATGTACCCGACTCTGCCGAAAGCCATGACCCTGTGGATCGTACTGATCTTCGCAGTCGTCCAGGTGCTGGTGCACCTGGTGTACTTCCTCCACCTGGACCGCTCGGCCGCCCAGCGTAACAACGTCATTGCGTTTGTTTTCGCCGCGATCGTTATCGTCCTGCTGGTTGGCCTGTCGCTGTGGATCATGTTCAGCATCCACACCAACATGATGGCGCACTGAGGTAAATCCGGATGTCCTTGAAGCACTTTATCCAAATCACCAAACCGGGGATCATTTTCGGTAACGTGCTTTCAGTGGCAGGCGGATTTTTCCTGGCCTCCAAAGGGCATGTCGATCTGGCCATCTTCCTGGCCGCCATGATCGGCACGTCCCTGGTCGTCGCTTCCGGTTGCGTGTTCAACAACTGCATTGACCGCGACATTGACGTGAAGATGGAGCGCACCAAGAACCGGGTGCTGGTGCAGGGCTTGATCTCCCTGAAACTGGCCCTGATCTACGCGACCGTCCTGGGTGTCGCCGGCGTTGCCTTGTTGTACAAGGTGGCCAACCCGCTCGCGGCGCTGTTCGCGGTGATCGGCTTTGTCATCTACGTCGGTTTCTACAGCCTGTACCTCAAGCGCAAGTCGGTTCACGGCACGCTGGTGGGCAGTCTGTCGGGGGCGATGCCGCCGGTGATCGGCTACGTGGCCGTCAGCAACAGCTTCGACATGGCAGCGCTGACGCTGCTGGTGATGTTCAGCCTGTGGCAGATGCCGCATTCCTACGCCATCGCGATCTTCCGCTTTAACGATTACCTGGCCGCATCGATTCCGGTGTTGCCAGTGAAGCGCGGGATCAAAGTGGCCAAGAAGCACATCCTGCTCTACATCCTGGCCTTCCTCGTGGCCACCTTGATGCTGACCTTCAGCGGCTACGCCGGCATGAGCTACCTCGCCGTCGCCGCGGCCATGGGCATGTACTGGTTGTACATGGCCTGGACCGGCTACAAGGCAGTGGATGACACGGTCTGGGCACGCAAGCTGTTCGTGTTCTCGATCTTCACCATTACCGCGTTGAGCGTGATGATGTCCCTGGACTTCAAAGTGCCGAGTGAGTTGTTGCTGACGTACGCGCCTTAAGCGTCGACTGCCGTAAAGAAAAACCCCGCCTTCGAGAGAAGCGCGGGGTTTTTTATTGGCGACAGTTCCGCTACCCGCGCCAGTGAGTACAACGCCGAACCCCTGTAGGAGCTGCCGCAGGCTGCGATCTTTTGATTTTGATCTTTGGCAGGAACAGACATAGCTGAAGATCAAAAGATCGCAGCCTTCGGCAGCTCCTACAGAGACCTCATGCTTGACGCTGATATTTTTGAGGATGAGCCTGTGGGTACGGCGTTACACCATTGTAGCGATCTGCTGGCAGGGGAGGTCGTCGGTAGATCGGCGGTGCTGGCGATCAGTTATTTGACATTCAGCTTTTGATGAAACCAATAGGATAGGAGTGGGTTTGGGTCTTCCCTAGCGGTACTGTTGGGATGCTCAGTCTGGATAAAAGATCTGCTCTTATGGCGCCTGAAAGCTCGGGGTTGTTCTGCTCCCACTCCATAATTTTGTGACTTCCACCACATTGCTTATCGATGAGTGCATCCATGCGGGCGTGTAGAACCTGGATCAGGTCGTCTGCCGATTTAAAACCTGACGCATTCATCAACTGTGTTTTGATAATGGTCTCAAAAGCATTTTGTGCGGAGCCCTTTTGATGCATCAACAGGCTGCACCGGTAACCAATCTTCATGCGCGTGGTATGCGCCCATTCGGTTTTTCCTGCTATGGATTGGGCATGGTCAGCGTAAGGAAAGGTATGAAACTCTTGCGCAAGCAGGGGGAGTTTTTCTGAAAAGACTGCATCTTCCCTTTTGAAACGATGTTTCAGTTCCGGGAAAATGGCCGGTCGTTGACTGACTGCTGTTTCATATCCGTTTTCTTTGGTTTGCCCTTGAAAGCCAACATCCAGGCAGCTGCCAAAATCAAGGCGCATGACGTGCAGGCTCCCGTCACCCTTTTTGACAATACCCATGTTCTTGTAAAACACGTTGAAGGGATCCCAGTCACCCAGCAGTTGCGATACACCCAGACTATCCTGCGATTGCCGTTGCAAGGCCTCTGGCAATATATGAAATTGCTTTTGCATCACTTCTTCAAGTTGTAGTGCTTTGGCTCTGTAGACTTGAACAAGCTCTTGATCCGGATTCCGATCGACGCCTACCCACCAGTTGGGGTTTTGAGCACGCAATTCGGACAATTCGCCAGTGAGCGTTTTCGCAATGATCGCATTGTGTTTGAAGGCGGCAGCATCTTCATGTGTGAATGCCTTGAATTGCCGTTCGAGGTCATCCGCTAATTCTTCCTTGATCAAGCAATCGCCGAAATCCTGGTAGTTTTCAAGTCGGGAAGCAATAAAAATCTTCTCGTTGTCTGCGCCCTCCATTATGCAGCTGCATTCATTAACCATACGTGCTTTCGGTGCTGGCAAGAACAAGCTATAAATCTCGGTGCTGACCACTTCTCGTGAAGTGATTGCATTGCTCACTACAGGACTGGTTGAGTCATAACTCACTGCGTCTTTCAGATAAAAACGTTCACCCTCGGACGATACAACCTTGCCAAGGTTCGCGCTGGTTCCCATTCCGTTTTCCACTGCCACCGGAACTGCACTACTGAAGTCGACGACGTAAGGCTTTGAGTCCGATTGCATGGAGTTCACAGGAGGAAAGGCTGATTCAATATCTGGAGTAGTTGTATGCCTGGCGGTTGGAAAAAGAAATAATTTGAGCATGTGACTGACCTCATTTGAACGACGGTTTGATTACCTGTGCGGGTATGTGATGCGTGTTACGAGAACTCAAAAAAGGTGCAGGGTGGCAGGCAGTCGTTGACCGGCGATTCTGTTTTTCGCTCATGGCGCGCTTGATAGTCCGTAGGAAGTCTCTGAAGGAGTGTTCTGAAAATCTGGAATGCGGTGTTCGTAGGGTTGTGAGCACTCAACTTCTGTCGTTAGATTTCCTTGTCGGGTGGTTTTTAAGAGCCCTGAAGTCAACTGTCGTTAGAGGGCTGTTAGCGTGAATGCATCAAAAAAATACCTAACCGATGCGGCTGTCCACCAGGCTCTGTTACTGGTTGATCTCACCGAAAAAAGCGCTCCGGAGCATGCCGTCCGACTATTGCTCAATGAAATCCTTCAGCGACTGGCTGAAAGCGGCTGGCCCCAGGCTCAACTACAGACAGGCCCACGCGTTGTGTCTGCCGAGGAAAACTACGGGTTGCTCGGCTATGACCCCGCTGAAATCACACTGGGCAGCGAACATACCCGTTGGGTCGATGAGCACTCTCTGTTGCGTACGCAAACCACCAGTCAGATTCCTTCGGCGTTGCAGCGTGCGGCTGGTAGTCGGCAGCCGGGCGAGACGATATTGCTGGCCGCGCCCGGTATCACTTTTCGCCGAGACAGTCGTGACCGCTGGCATTGCGCGGAGCCGCATCAAATGGATATCTGGGTCCTCGGTGATCCGCAGCTGTCGACGCACGAGCATTTGCTGCGCTTGGTCGGCGATATTCTTCAGGCGGCCGTGCCTGAAAAACCATGGGTCTACAGTGACAGCCCGCATCACTACACCGAGGGTGGAATCGAAGTGAACGTGATAAATGACGGCGCTCCCGTCGAGGTCCTGGAGTGCGGTCGTATTGCGCAATCGTTGTTGGAACGGTTGCAGATAGATCCATCGCGTCATGGTGGGTTGGCGCTCGGGATGGGGCTGGATCGGCTGACGATGCTGCGCAAAGGCATTCCGGATATTCGCTTGCTGCGGGATCAGAATGTAAGGGTGCAGGCGCAGATGCATGATTTGAATCCATGGCGTGCGGTTTCGCGTTTGCCGTCGATTGCTCGTGATATTTCGCTGGCGGTTACACCGGGGTTGAGCGAAGAAGTGTTGACCGAAAAAATGTTACTCGCGGCCGGTGACTGCGCCGAATGGATTGAGGAAATGCAGGTCAAGCGACGTTGGGGATTTGCTGACTTGCCTGTGCAGGCCGTCGAGCGTCTCGGGCTGTTGCCGGGCCAGGAGAATGTACTGCTCCGGGTGGTGCTTCGAGATTGTTCGCGATCGATCACGACGGCTGAGGCGAATGCCTTGTACGCGGATATCCAGTGCACGTTGCACGAGGGCGCACCCGGGGCGGGGTACAAGATGGATGTTTCGAATGTTTGATGCCGAGTAGGCAAACCGAACCCCTGTAGGAGCTGCCGAAGGCTGCGATCTTTTGATCTTTGTTTTAAAGGCGGACTTTGCAAAAGATCAAAAGATCGCAGCCTGCGGCAGCTCCTACGGGGAGGGTGGTGGTCGGCTATTTTTTGGGTGTATCCAGCAACCGGAAAAAGCGCTCGCGAACCTGGCTGCTGTCGCTGTGGGCGACGTTGAAGCGCAGGTGCTGGCAGGCGTCCGGGGCTTTGCTGAGCAGGGTGCCGGGGGCCAGGACCAGGTCGATTTCCAGGCCTTTTCTGGCCAGTGTCTCGGCGTGGAACCCATCAGGTAATCGGGTCCAGATGAACAACCCTTCATGGGGCAACGATGACACCGAGCAACCGGCCTCTTCCAGCCAGCGGGTCACTCGGTTGCTCGAGTCGTAGAGCCGGTCCACGGTGCGGCGGGTGTGCTTGGCGTAGCTGCCGTCGCTGAGCATGTTGCAGATGATCTGCTCGGCCAGTTCCGAGGTCATGCCGCCGGCCGCCATCTTGAGCCCGATCATGCGTGCGGCCAGTGGCGGCGCAAGCACCGCGTAGCTGACGCGACTGTTGGCGGTCAGGGTCTTGGAGAAACCGGACACATAGCTGACGTTGTCCAGCCCGCCTGCCGCCAGGCGCGGGGTGCTTCGTTGTTGCAGGTCGCAATACAAATCGTCTTCGACAATGTGGAAACCGTAGCGGTGACTCAACTCCAGCAAGCGATAGACCTGAGCCGGCGAGAACGAGTGTCCGGTGGGGTTATGCAGACTGTTGTTGGTCATGTAGAGCACAGGCCGATGGGCAATGACTGTCCGCTCGAACGCTTCCAGGTCCATGCCCTCGACACCCCGGTGGACGGTCACTACCTTGGCACCGTGCAAGGCCAGGTTGGTGTGCATGGTGAAGTAGCACGGGTCGTCGAGCAGCACGGTGTCGCCGGGTTTGATCAGCAGGCGCATCAGCATATCGATGGCCTGCACGGTGTTGGCGGTGGTGACGATCTGCTCCACCGGCACCTCGATGCCGATGGCTGTCAGCTTGACCCGCAAGGCTTCGCGCAACGGCGGATAACCGGCGGCCACGCCGTATTCACCCATGCGCAGGGAGGCGTCGCGCAGGGTTCCGCGAACGGCTTTGAGCAATTCATCGGCCGGTAGCCATGAGGAAGGCAGGAAACCTGCGCCAGGACGTAGTGCGCCGTTGTCCTGCAGCACCGCGCGGCGGACCACGCTGAGCGTGTCCTGGGGCAGCAGGTCGGGGCCGGCATCCAGTTTGGGCATGGCGCTGGAGCGGTGCACGAAATGCCCCGAGCCTTGGCGGGAAACCACCAGGCCCTTGGCACGCAGCCTATCCAGGGCATCGACCACCGTGGACTTGCCCACATTCATCAGGTCCGAAAGCTCGCGAATGGGCGGCAGGCGGGAGCCGTGGGGCAGGCCGCCCTGGTTGATCGCCACCGACAGCTGATCGACGATCTGCTGCACCAGCGGTACGCCGGGCTGGAATTCGATGGCCGCGATGACTGCGCGTTGAACCTGCATTTTACTGGTCTCTCCGGCAGTAAAGTTCGTTTGATTCTATACGAACTTGCTCTGATCAAGACACCCGTCTCTCTCTACCATCACCTTACAGTCTTTCCTGATTGTCGGCGTTTTTTGCTCGCACAATCATTTGGTTCCAGAGGTGTTGCATGAGTATCGAGACAACGGCCGCCATCGCCAAACCGGTGATTAACATCCGTCTGTTCACGATCCGGATCATTACCGCCGTGTCGTTGTTTGCCGTGCTGGGCAAGGCCAACGTCTGGCTCGACACCGCCACCAACAGCATCCTTGCCCTGGGTTATCGGGCGTTGTTATTGCTGCTGCCGTTGACGTTGCTGGTGCTGGGTCGTCGTTCCCTGAGCGTCACCTTGCTGTGCGCCGCCCTGGGGTTGGTGCTGCTGGCCGTCACCAGCAATCAGGGCATGGTGATGTTCGCTGCGGCGCTGTTTGCCTATGGCATCGCGATTGCCGGGTACCTGATCAAGAGCGAAGCGGCGCAGACCAAGGAGGGCGCGGCCTACAACCGTGTGGCGATGAACATGGGCAGCCTGCTGGCCGGGTTGATCCTGCTGTCGCCACTGCTGACCCCGCCCCTGTTTTTCCTCGGTGCCGCCAGCTTTGTCCTGCTGTGCGTGCCAATTGCCATGGGCGCGACCTTCACCACCCAGTCAGCAGCGGCGAGTCCGGTGACACAGGACGGCAGCGGCTGGCGCAACAAACTGCCGTGGGCGATCGCCGGCATCATCATGGGCATCAAGCTGTTTGCTGTGTTCTCGATTCTTCCACAAGCGATCTTGCTCGAAACTGGTGAGTTGCCAGCCTGGTACGGCCTGATGCTGATCCTCAACAGCGCGGTCGTGGTGTTTGCCCAGGTGCCGGTGATGAAACTCATCGAGCGCACGGGGCGCTTCAAGGTGCTCGCCGTGATCGGGATCATCGTCGCGGGCTTCGCGGTGCTCTCGTCTCCCGCGGCCTTTCATGTGGAAACCCTGATCGGCGCGTTGATCTGGGTGGCCTTGCTGTCCATCGCCGAGTGCGCCTTCAGCTACCTCGATTACTTCTCGGTCAAGCAGAACAACATGTTCGTCAAGGAAGTGTCCCTGGGCGTCGGCGCCGGGCTCACGGTGCTGATCATGCGGGTGGTGCCGGCGCCCCATAACGCGTTGCTGCTGGCCGCCATCGGCGCGGGCGGGATTCTGGCGTGGTACTGGCTCAACCGCACATCCAACGCGGCGCTGCACGACTGAGCCATTGCGGTTGCTTTTTTTGCTTCACAGGCAGGAGGTTTCATGAAGACGACGTCATGCGTAGTAGTGGTCGGGTACAACGGCAACCGGGTTCACGATATCCAGAAGCTGCGCGACCTCTGCAAGACGCTCTACAACGCAAGGCTGATCCTGGTGGTCGAGCGCATTGCCCCTGATGACGACCAGGTGGCGGACCACGTCTGCAGCGCTTCAATGGCGCCCGAGGATGTAACCGATTCCTTGGAACTGGTGGTGGGCTGCCTGGCGGTCGATCGCTGGAAACTGATCGGCGTGCTGCCGTTTTCCGACCGCGGGGTGTTGCTCGGCGCGGCCCTGGCCAGTCATTACGGCCTCCCGGGCATCACGCCCAACGAAGCACGGGCGGGGCTGGACAAGCAGATTTTCCGCAAGCTCGAAGCAACCTCCAGCACAGCTCCCGAAGATTACCGTCCCGTATTTTCAACCCGTGTCGAGAGCCTGGCAGAACTGCGCCAGCGGGTCGTCGAACTGGGCGGCAGGGCGTTCATCAAGCCCGCCTGTGAAGGTGCAAGTCGCGGCTGCCGGGTGATCCATCACCCGTCCGAATGCGACGAGGCGTGGCAGGCACTCAAGTCTTATCGCAGTGGCGGCATCGTGCTTGAAGAATTGGTTCGCGAT
This sequence comes from Pseudomonas gregormendelii, assembly GCF_017114825.1. Lineage (GTDB taxonomy): Bacteria > Pseudomonadota > Gammaproteobacteria > Pseudomonadales > Pseudomonadaceae > Aquipseudomonas > Aquipseudomonas gregormendelii. The sequence goes on from NZ_JADEVO010000018.1 coordinate 87,239, forward strand.
GCTCGGGAGTACAGCTGGGACTACGTGGCCGGCAGCACCTGGATCACCGAAAAAACCACGACCGAAGGCGCCTTCCGGGCCGAGATCCAGCAGGTGGTGCCTGCGCCGTTGCAGGGTGATGCCCAGGCTCGCCTGGCAGCGGCGGGGCGGCACATGTCGGGGCTGGTCTCCTTGGACAACGGTGCCTACCACAACGAAATCTTCCTGCGCCCTGAGCAACTCACTTCGGCGGTAGAAACCAACATGCGCCCTGGCGGCATGCACATCTGGGACCTGGCGCGCATTGCCTTTGTCGACTTCGACCCATGGGAGCGCTGGGTGAGGTGGGCCGTGGAGGGCCAGTGCGAGCGACAGGATCCGGTCGCGCGGGGTTATTGCGGCATTCGCCTGCTCAGGGCGCCGGGCGGTGGCCTGTTACGTGACCTGCCAGACATCGACGCCGTGGCACGGATGCTCGGCATCGAGTTGGTGGCGGCCGTGTATGAGCGGCGCATCGGCGACTCGGTGTCGGCGCTGGTCAAGGACAACACTTCATTTATCGGCCACATCGTCCTGTTCAACAAGGACTACGAGCAACTCACCAGTGACTTGTTGCGTCTGGCCGAGGCGGTTGAAGTGCGCATGGAAGTCGCCTGTCTGGCGCCGCCCGCCAGAGCGATGGGCTGAACACGATTTGATTGAGAGGTAATACCCATGTTTGAACACACAACCTGTGATGAGCGCTTCCTCACCCTCGCCAAGGAGTTGGGTTACGACATCTATGGCGAAAACACCGCCGGCGGCCACTACGCGCCCTTGGTCCGGCACCATGATGAGCTGTACATCAGCGGCATGGTGCCGCGCATGAATGGCAAGATCCAATACCCCGGACGGGTTGGCCTGGAGCTCAGCCTCAGTGATGCCCAGGCAGCCGCCAGCATCAGTGCCATGCGCGGGCTGGCGTTGATAGTGGATGCCATCGGCTCGCTGGATAAAATCAAGTCGCTGGTGCGGGTCACTGTGTACGTGAAATCCACTGCGGACTTTGTCGACCTAAGTGAAGTGGCCAATGGCGCATCGGACGTCTTCAGTCATGTGCTGGGGGATGCGGGTAAACATACAAGAACCACAGTTGGGGTTTATCAGTTGCCAAAGAATGCGGCGGTGGAAGTGGACATGATCGCAGCCTTGCGGCCTTCTGCGTTATAAGCGCGGCGTGTTGGGTTTACAGTGTCGATGGCTTCACCTATTGTTCGGTGAATGACGTCGACATCAAGTTGGAATGCGCGAATGAATAATGTTCAAGGTGCGTTTTTTTCATATGACGAGTTTCGTCAGAGTTTGCATCAGCCGCCCCAGAGTGCGCGGGTATGGACGAGCGATAAACTTGCTGCAATGCGCGAAAGTCTTGCGGGCAGCGAAGTCGATATCGTCGCATTGGCCCACGACAACAGCCTCGAAGGCTGCAAGTTGACACCGGGTGTGGCGGTGTCCATGCAATGGTTGAAACCCGGCGCTGTGTTGAATGGCCACGCCCATGGCTGGTGGCATCTGTTTGTCATACAGGCCGGCAGCGGCCTGCTGACCATGGGCGAGGATGACGAGGTGCGCGCCAGCACCGGCGACGTCCTGCTGGTGCCCGCCTGGACCCGACATGGCTTCGTCAACACCAGCGCCACCGAGTCGATGGCCATGCTCAACATGAGCAATATGCCGCAGTTGGCGTTGCTTTCCAGTATGGCTACCGCAGTGAGCTGAGCCACGACAACCCCCATACTCTGTTTGCTGTCCTTCCGGGAGTCCGCATTAGCCGACTCCCTTTTTTTGTTTTTGTATTGTCCGATGCGCGATTTCTGTATCCGTGTAAACAGATAATTTCTGTATCTGTTCAGTGCGTGAGCAACTATCTAGCATCGACTCCAGTGCAACGGATTAATAGTCTTGATGCAAGGGAGTGGTCCATGGAAAGTGCAAAGATAAAGTTGTACGTAGGGGCGGATTTTGTCAGTGCTTTTGCCATGTCGGCATTTGTGGCGCTGAAAGAAAAACAACTTCCGTTTGAATGTGTAACCCTCGATTTGAAAAATAGAGAGAACTATCAGGCGAGTTATCGAGACCTGTCGATGACTTGCAAGATACCTACCCTGGTCCACGAAGACTTCGCGCTTTCAGAGTCTTCGGCCATTGCCGAATACCTGGACGAAGTCGCGCCCGAGGGCCGAAAACTGTTCCCTGCAGACACCCGGCTGCGCGCCCGGGCCCGCCAGCTTCAAGCCTGGTTACGCAGCGACCTGCTGATCATTCGCCGGGAGCGTCCGGCAGATCTCATCTACTTCGGAACAAAAGACACGCCCCTGTCCGAGGAGGCCCTGGTGGCTGTGGATCGATTGTACTTCGTGGCCGATCGCCTGCTCAAAGGCGGCGCTGATCACCTGTTCGGTGACTGGAGCATCGCTGACACCGACCTGGCAATCATGCTCAACCGCTTGCTTGCCAATGGCGATCATGTGCCAGCGCGACTTGCCGCCTATGTTCGCCGGCAGTGGGACCGCGACAGCGTGCGGGCGTGGCTGGACATCGAGCGCACAGCACCGACTGCCCATTAACTCGTCAGGAATTCATCGGGAGCGCGGCCATGCAGGGAATGTCGGAGCTGCACAGATACAAGCCCTATAACGCCCGGACCATCCGCGAGACGCCGTACTGGCACAGGCTCACGCCAGCGTTACGGGAAGCCATGGACGTGGTCGCGCGGGTGATGCCATTTCGCACCAACGAATACGTGCTCGGAACATTGATCGACTGGGACAGCATTCCCGACGATCCGATTTTGCGCATGACTTTCCCCCACCCGGACATGCTGTTGCCGCAGGAGTATGCGTCGCTCAAGCAACTGATCGAGCAGGACGACGCTGCGGCCATCAAGCGCCGGATCGAAGCGATTTGGCTGCGCATGAACCCCCATCCAGCCGGCCAGTTGACCCATAACGGCGCAAGCCTGGGCGGTAAAGTCCTGCCGGGCATTCAGCACAAGTACCGGGAAACCGTGCTGTTCTTCCCTGGCGCCGGCCAGACCTGTCACGCGTACTGCACCTTCTGTTTTCGCTGGGCGCAGTTCATCGGTGAAGAAGAACTCAAGTTCAACGCCCGTGAGTCCCAGGAACTGGTGAGTTACCTGCGGGTGCACACCGAAGTCACTGACGTGCTGATCACCGGCGGTGACCCGATGATCATGAACACTCGCTCGCTGGCCGGCTACATCGAGCCGCTGCTGGAGTTACCGCACCTGCGCAGTATCCGCATCGGTACCAAGTCGGTGGCTTACTGGCCGCAGCGGTTCGTCAGCGACAAGGATGCCCCCGAGCTGCTGGCACTGTTCCGGCGAATCGTCGCGGCAGGCAAGCACTTGTCTGTGATGGGGCATTACAACCACCCGGTCGAGCTGCGCCAGGACATCGCCCGCCAGGCCGTCGAACGCATTCGCTCCACCGGCGCCGTGTTGCGCATGCAGGCGCCGGTGATCCGCCATATCAACGAAAACCCCGCCGATTGGGCCGAGCTCTGGACCGAAGGCGTGCGACTTGGCGCGGTGCCCTATTACATGTTCGTCGAGCGCGACACCGGCCCTCGTCATTACTTCGCGATGCCGCTGGCCCGGGCCTTCGAGATATTCCAGGCGGCCTATCGCAGCGTGTCCGGGCTGGCCCGTACGGTGCGGGGGCCCTCCATGAGCACTTTCTACGGCAAGGTTCTGATCAACGGGATTGAAACCGTGGCCGGAGAAAAAGTCTTCGTGTTGCAGTTTCTCCAGGCCCGAAATCCGCAATGGGTGCTGCGCACCTTTCATGCGCAATTCGATCCCCACGCCAGCTGGTTCGATGACCTGCGCCCAGCCTTTGGCGAGCAGCGATTCTTTTTTCAGGACGAGCCGCTGACTGCGCCCGAATTGATACCGGTCCTGCTGGAAACGGCGTAGGACGATTCACCAGGAGATATGGACATGAGTGGCATCCCGTTTGATCAGCGCGAAGGGCTTATCTGGCTCGACGGCGAGTTCGTCGAATGGTCCCAGGCGCGCTTGCATGTGTTGACCCATGGTTTGCATTACGCGAGCACCGTGTACGAAGGCGAGCGTGTGTACAACGGCAGGATCTTTAAGCTGCGCGAACACAGCGAGCGGTTGTATCGCTCGGCACAATTGATGGATTTCGTGATTCCCTATGAGCTGGCCGAACTGGAAGCGGCCAGCCATGAGCTGCTGCAGCGCAATAACGTGGTCGACGGATACGTGCGGCCGGTGGCGTGGCGTGGCAGCGAAATGATCTCGACTTCGGCTCGCTTCAACCGCGTGCACCTGGCGATCGCCTGCTGGCAATGGCCGAGTTACTTCGACCCGGCAGGGCACATGGGCGGCATTCGCCTGAAGACCGCCGACTGGCGCCGGCCGCCCCCCAGCAGCAGCCCGTTCGAAGCCAAGGCTTCGGGGCATTACCAGATCGCTACCCTGAGCAAACACGATGCAGAAAACAACGGCTTTCACGATGCGCTGATGCTCGACTGGCGCGGCCATGTCGCCGAGGCCACCAGCGCCAACGTGTTTTTCGTCAAGGACCGGACGCTGCACACCCCGCTGCCCGACTGCTTCCTCAACGGAATCACCCGCCAGACCGTAATCGAATTGGCCGGGGCGCTGGATTACCAGGTGGTCGAGCGCACGATTCTTCCTACCGAGCTCGGCGACTTCGAGGAGTGTTTTCTGACGGGCACCGCTGCCGAAATCACCCCCGTGCGCAGCATTGATGAGCAGCGCTATCGCCCGGGCAACGCCTGTCGCGAATTCATTGCCGCCTACACCGCCACCGTCAACGCCGGATAAACCGCCAGGAATCTCACCATGTCCGATCAAGGGATTGCATTCAAAGCTGATGTTTCACTGGGCCACCGCCACGAAGAATTATCGGCACGGGGCTGGACAGTACTGACCGCCGACGAATTTGACGATGACGTGGTCGGCACACTGCAGCAGTTCGGTCCGATCATTCCGCAGTTCAACGGCCAGACGGCGTTCGCGATCACGCGCAAGCCGGGCTACGAAGACCTGCCGTACTCCCAGAGCATGAACGGTATCGGCCCGCACACCGAGGCGCCGGTCTATGCTCCGCCGCCACGTTACCTGGCATTGCATTGTCATCAACAGGCGACCTGCGGCGGCGGCCATACGGGGCTGGTCGACGGCTACCAGTTCCTGGCATTGCTGGAACGCACCGAGCCGCAGTTGCACCAGTGGCTTGTCGAGACGCCAGTGGAGTTCGTGGCTACGGCCAAGCCTGGGGAGGCCGCGCAACGGCGGGTTAAGGAATACATCCTGACGCCGACGCAGGACGGTGACATCTTGCGCTTCAGCTACAACCAGTTTCACTACGGCGACGTCAATCCTTGCAAAGAGGATCTGCAGCAGTCGCTGGTGGCCAACAGCCCCTCGCCGCTGGCGCGGTTCGCGGTGCTGGGGGAAGCGTACTTTCTGGAGCACAACACCCCGGTGTTGATCCCTGACGGCTGCCTGCTGATTTGGGACAACTGGCGGATGATCCACGCCCGCAGTCGATACAATGACCCGGCGCGCAACCTGACCCGCTATTGGCTGGCCTGAATTTTCCGGCGCCATTCATTCTATTTGCGTACCCCTGGGTGGGTACGCGTACAACAGGTAACGCGTTATGCAAACAGCCATCGAGATCGCCAAAGTCGATCATCAATTGATCGTGCGGCTCAACCAGGCGTGGACCAAACGAGCCACGGTGTGTGCGCCGGACAAGTGGCAGGCCGGCGAAGCCTTCGACCCTGCGCGTCCGGATTACCCGGAGTGCATGGTGCCGTTTTTCCAGCACCCGAAATTCCAGGCCCTGAGCGACGAGCTCAAAAGCAGCGTGCTGACCTGGGGCTGGATCGGCTACAACCTGCGCACGGTCACTGCCGAAGAGCACGTGGTAAACCCAGCATTGAGCGTCATCGCCAATCAATACCTGGGGCAGCATGACTGGCATTTTCGCGAGGCGATGCAGCAGACGCTGATCGACGAGCACTACCACACGCTGATGCACCTGCGTGCGATCGAGCGCACCCGGGTCGACCGCGCGCTGGACCAGACGCTGGACTTGCCGCCGTCGGTCACCTATCTGCGGCTGCTGGCGCTGCGCGAAGCGTTGCCCGAACAGTGGCAGCGGGACCTGGCCTCCATCACTTTTGCAGTGGTGGCCGAAATCAGCGTCAATGCCTACCTGGATCTATTGGCGGACGATCAGAGCATCCAGCCGCAAAACCGTCGCGTGGCCGAGCTGCACAATCGTGACGAGTATGCCCACAGCAAGGTCCTGGCCGAGGTGGCCAAGGTCATGTACGGGAACATGCAGCCGCCGCAGCGGGAATTTTTCGCCCGTACGTTGTCCGTGGCCCTGAGTGCCTTTGTCGCCCAGGACTACTCGATGTGGGAAGCGATCCTGACTCAACTGGGGGTTGAGGACGCGGCGCTGATCATCGCCGACACCCGTGAGAGCAACCGTAACGCGACCATCATGCGCGACTACAGCGGGCTCCAGCGTCTGGCCGAGGACCTGGGTATCACCGGGCAAATCGATTTCGACTTCCGACCGACGCTCAAGAACGCCTCGGTGGCCTGAACCAGGAGCTGCCCCATGTCCGTTCCCGAGTACGAAGTGTTCGCCATCCGTGTCGGTGCCAATGCCCAGCGCACGGCCCGGGAGAATTTTCTGTACGACGCCTGCTGTGGTGATCCGAACGCGCCGATGCCGCTGGATTATTACTTCTGGGTGATTCGCCATGAGCAACGCGTGATCGTGGTGGATACCTGTTTCCAGCCGGCCACTGCGGATCGGCGCAACCGTCAGATGTATCGCCTGCCGGAAGAGTCCCTGCGCCAGCTGGGGATTGATCCGGCACAGGTCGACAACCTGATCCTGACTCATCTGCACTGGGACCATGCCGGAAACCTGGGTTTGTTTCCCAAGGCCACCGTGCATCTGCAGGAGGCGGAACTGCGCTTCTGTACCGGGCCGAAAATGGCCCATCGCACGGTGAACAAAACCTACGAGGTCGATGACGTGATGTCGGCGCTGCCGCCGCTGTTCGAGGGGCGCATGCGTTTGCACACGGGTACCGTCGAGGTCGCCGCCGGCGTGACCCTGCATCCGGTGGGCGGGCACACGCCGGGCAGCCAGGTGGTGCGGGTCAATACCCGGCGTGGGTGGATTGTGCTGGCTTCGGACGCTGCGCATTTGTGGGTGAACATTCGCCAGCGCAGTCCGTTTCCGATTATCGATGACCTGGCGCAAACGCTGGAAGCCTTCAACGAAATCGAGCGTCTGGCGGACGGCGAGGAGCACATCATCCCTGGCCACGACCCCCTGATCGCCGAGCGTTTTCCGCATTGGAATGATGACCCGCACATCATTTGCCTGCATGAAAACGCCCTGGGGCTGCACCCAAACCCGAGCTGAAATACAACTCCTACGGGGTACGTATACATCCCGGGGATCTCCAGCAAACAGGCTTTACTTCTGGTTTTTCAGGAGTTGGCCCAGGGTCGCCAGCGCCTCCTCAATCCTCGGCGTAAACGGCGCGCCACACGCGATTCTCAGGCAGTGCCCAAACCCCGGCCCATTGGAAAAGATATCCCCAGGCAAAATCTGAATACCCACCTTCAACCCCTCATGAAACAAACGCATCGACGCATACCCAGGCGGCAGTTCCACCCATAACAGGGTGCCGCCCTGCGGCTCGGTCACGCGGGTGCCTTGGGGAAAGTGGCGCAGGATCGCGGTGCGCATCGCGTGGCGCTGCTGGGTCAGGGTGTTCCTCAGTCGGCGCAGGTAACGCTCGTAGGACGGTGTCTTCATGAACGCACTCACCGCCAACTGCGACAGCGCCTCACATCCCCTCGACTGGCTGTGCTTGAGCATCTCCACCCGGTCGTGCCAGCGGCCGGCACTGATCCAGCCCAGGCGCATCCCCGGCGCGAGGGTCTTGTTCAGCGAGGCGCAGTAGATCAGGTTGTCGCTGCGGTCCCAGTGTTTCAGCGTGGACAACGGTTGCTCGGTGTCTACCAGGTCGCCGTAGGTGTCGTCCTCGATCAGCACCGTGGCGTGCTCGGCGCACAGTTGCACCAGTCGGGCCTTGTGCGAGTCGGGCATGATGCTGCCCAGGGGATTTTGCAAATTGGGTATCACGATCACGGCGCGGATCGGTTCAGAGCCGCGCAGCAATTGTTCCAGGGCGAACAGATTGATCCCGCAGTGCGCCGCTGCCGGCACCTCGCACACCCGCAGATTAAGGCTTTCGAGAATCTGCAGCAGGCCGTGGAAGGTTGGCGACTCGACGGCAACCGTATCACCGGGCTGGGTGACGGCGCGCAGGGCCAGGTTAAGCGCCTCGGTGGCGCCGTTGGTGATCACGATCTGCTCGGCGCTCAGGTGGGTTTTGCTGGTCAGGGCGCGGCGAGCAAGGATGTTGCGCAGTGCGAGGTTGCCGCTGGTGGGCGCGGTGGTGCCCAGCAGCTGTTGGTTCTGACGCAACGCCTTGACCATGTGGTCCTGCAGGGTCTTCAGCGGGTAGAGCTGGGGTGCGCAATAGGGGTTGGCGAAATTGACCTTGATCGTCGCTCGCTGGCTGGCCTTGAGCACCGAAGACACCTGTTGGTGAATGCCGACATAGGCATCGGCAGCCAGCGGTGCCGGTGGCAGGGGGTGCGGCAGGGGTTCCGGCTGGCGAATATAGTTGCCCGAGCGCGGGCGCGCCTCCAGCACCCCCTGACCCTCCAGCTCCCGGCACACCTGCACCGCCGTCGACAGGCTGACTGCGTGCTTCTCCATCATCAGGCGGATGGACGGAAAGCGTTCGCCGTTTTTCAAGGTGCCGCTGCGGATCGCGTCGAGGTAGTGATTGGCTAACTGACGGTACAGGGGAAGTGTGTTCATGCAGGCCTCAGCAGTTGCACCACTGAGGTCTGGGCTGGACAGTGAGTAGACGCTCCCCGCAGGCGGACCCATGGTGCTCGAGGGTTAAGGGAAGTGTTAGTGCTGTTTCGATACTGGAACAGTAGTCGCGGACTTGCCTGAATCGCAGGCAATAAAAAGCCCCGCACAAGGGCGGGGCTTGGGAGAAACACGAGCTGGCGAAAGAGCCTGTGGCTTGCTCGCGCTTGAGTGGGCAGCACTCACAAAAGAAGCGGTGCTGCCACTATTCCGCGGCCGCTACGCAGTCCAGGGGGAGCGAGCTCCCGCCCCACGGGGAGGGCGCTGCGCTGCGGGAGGTGTGTTACTGGGCAGCGATGCTGAAGCCATCGAACGCGGTCTGTTGCTGCAGCGCAGTGATGATGTTCTTGCGGTTGACCGCCTGTTCAGTCCCGGCGTTGTCGAGGAAGGTTTCGCTTTCCAGCTCCGCTTCATCGCCGTCACCGACGAACGCGAAACCGAGGAACTCCAGCGCTTGGCGATCAAGGTTCAGGCGCGAACGCGGCGTGCGCAGCGGCAAGGTGACGCTCACGCCGTCCTTGCTGATGGTGAACACTTCGACTTCTTTCTTCGCCCGCACGGTCTTGCCCTTGCTGCTGCCCGGATTGCTGATGGCCTGATGAGTCTGGTTCAGCACTTTCAGCGCCAGGCCGTAGACGATTTCCTGGAACGCAGGGTCGTCCTTGAAACTGGACAGGATGCGGCTGATCGGGAACTTGCTGCTGAGGTCTTCCAGTGCCGCGATATCAGCGGCCTCGGCGTCCTTGAGCTGCTTGAGTTCGCCCATCAGTTCGTAGGCCTTGTCATCGTCGAAGCTGTCGTGAGCCTGGCGGATCGCGGCACGCAGTTCGCGGATCTGGTCGCTTTCACGGGTCGACTGGAACGAGTCCAGGACCATCTCGGCGATGGTCTTGGCCTGTGGCAGGTGTTGTGAAAGATTGATGGAGTTTTCGTATTCCGCTTTGGACGACAAGGTGACTACGGATTCAGCGGTACTGGAATCGGACATTGAAATTTCACTACTTCTTTTAACTTGGGATGAGGCGAGAAAGCCCGGGGCCTTTTCAGGCCGCCTAATCTATTGGACCGGCGCCGTGTTGTCACGGACGAACAGGCCAGCGGCCAAAACATCCACCTCGGTGCCCCGTAGGAGCTGCCGCAGGCTGCGATCTTTTGATCCTGATCCTGATCCTGGCGGCCCCCACCTAGCCAAAGATCAAAAGATCGCAGGCTTCGCCAGCTCCTACGCATGAGTTGCCTTGAGGCCGCGAAACACCTGATAAAACCTGATCGAGCGCCCGCAAAACAGACCGCTGGCAATCCCGGACGCACAGGCCTTGAGCAACATGACTGGCAGCGTGTTCGATTGTTGCGGGTGAACCTGCGCCTCATAGCCGAAGTAGTAATTGACCGCAAACAACAGCAGGTAGAGCACCAAGGTCTTGCTGGTGCCGGGCAGGATCAGCCCGGCTCTCGAGGCATCCAGCCTGACGTCCTGGCTGGAAAAAATCAGCAGTGCAGCGGCGCTGCCCACCAGTACGGCGACCAGCCAGAAGCCCAGCGACAACAACGGATGCAGCGCCAGATTGAGCGAATACAGGGACCAGGCGAGCAGGATCGGCGGCGTGATCAGCAGCGAGATTTTGCTTTCCCGGGTGGGGGAGAGGGCCTTGATCCCGAAATAGCAAAGCAGCACAAAGAGCGCGTAGACCCACGGTGGGGTGTTTTGCAGGGCGTTGAGCATCTTGACGTGTCCGTGTCGAAAAGCGAGCGTGGATAGTAGTCCTGTCGGGTTCTGTGCATTGGCCTATTTTCACGCAGGGGGTGAACTATCCGAACGTGTCTTGCCCGCCTTAGAGCCCTGTGGGAGCAAGGCTTGCCCGCGATGCAGGCAGCGCGGTCCGTCAGACCTTTCCCGGCGTATTCAGATTCATCGACCGCACCGCCAATTGCGTGGCAACTTCCTCATCCACCGGCAACGAAAACACCAAGGTCGCCCCTTGCCCCGGGACATCCAGCAAACGAATCTCGCGGCCATGCAACTGCAAAATCCGCTGCACAATTCGCAACCCCAACCCGCCATCGCGCCGTGCGCCGCCAATATTGAACGGCCGCAGAAACAACCCCTCACGCAACTGCGCAGCAATCCCCGGGCCGCTGTCACTGACCGTGATCTCGACGAACCCACCCTGCGGCACCAGGCTGATGCTGATGATTCCGCCCACCGGCGTATGGCGCAGGGCGTTGTCAAACAGGTTGGTCAGTACCCGCTCGATCAGCCCCAGGTCGGCAAACACCCCGGACACCGTTGGCGCAAAGTTGGCCTTGAGCTGCACCTGGCGCGCTTCGGCGGTCAGTTCGAATTTCTGGAATATGTCCTGCACCAGGTCGGTCAGGGAAAACCGCTCCAGCACGGGCTGCACAAATCCATGCTCCAGCCGCACCAGCTCCAGCAGCGACTGTGCCAGCCCGCCAACCTTGCGGCTCTGATCCAGGGCGATGCCCAGGTAACGGCGGCGGTCGGCCACGGACAAGGTCGCGTCCTTGAGCGACAAGGTTTCCAGATAACCATGCAACGACGCCAGGGGCGTGCGCAGGTCGTGGGAGATGTTCGCCACCAGCTCGCGCCGCTCCTGGTCCTGGCGAGTCAGCGAGCGCCATTGTTCGCTCAGGCGCGCCTGCATCTGGCGGAAGGCGGCGTCGAGTACGGCGATCTCGTCCTGGCTGGCGGCTTTTTCCACCGGCGCCGGGGGTGTTTGCGGCATGCCATCGATATCGAACTGGCTGACGTTCGCGGTCAGGCGCCTCAAGGGCCGGGTGATCAGCGAGAAGGCCGCGAGACCGGCAATCAGGCATAACAACGCCACCAGCCCGATTGACCACAGGGCCGTGTTCAGCGCCGCGCTGGTCGCGCCTTGTTCGGCGAAGCGGTCATGTTCCTCGCCGAGCAGCACTACATAGAGGTAGCCAACCGGCTTGCCATCGACCGTCAACGGCGCGGCACTGAACACCTTGCGTGTATCGGCGCTGCGCGGGTCGTCGCCCAGTATCGGCAGGGCATCGCCAGCGAGCAGGCGCTGGATGGGCGCCAGGTCCACCTGCTCGCGGCGAATCCGACCCTCGGGTGCTGCGCTGCCGACAACCCGGCCTGCAGGGTCCAGCAGGTACACCTCGACGCTGGGGTTCACCAGCATCAACTGGCTGAACAGGTTGCGCACCGCATCGGGCATCAGGCCCTGGCTGTTCATCAGCACCGTGTCATTGGCAATGTGTTGCGCCAGGTTTCTCGACAACCCTTGCACCACCTCCTGCTCATGGATCTGGTTGGCGCGCACCTGCATCCACGCCGACGTGCCGCAGCACACCAGCAGGAGCACGGCGAACACCAGTGACAGGCGTTGTGTCAGGGTCAGCTTCATGGCTGGTCCTCTTGCGCCGCGAACTTGTAGCCACGGCCCCACACCGTGAGGATGCGCACGGGCTGCGCCGGGTCGGCCTCGATCTTGGCCCGCAGGCGATTGATGTGAGTGTTCACCGTGTGCTCGTAACCCTCGTGGCTGTAGCCCCACACCGCATTGAGCAAGTCCATGCGCGAGAACACCTTGCCGGGCTGGCGGGCGAAGAAGTACAGCAAGTCGAACTCCCTGGGCGTGAGGTCCAGGCGCCGACCATCGAGGGCGACGTCGCGGGTGATCGGGTCAATGGAAAGGCCATCGAGGCTCAGGCTGCCGGCGTCCATTTTCAGGTTGCGCGCCATCGCATCCACTCGCCGCAACAGCGCCTTGACCCGCGCCACCAGTTCGAGCATGGAAAAGGGCTTGGCCAGGTAATCGTCGGCACCCAGCTCCAGGCCCAGGATCCGGTGCATTTCACTGGAGCGGGCGCTGGTGATGATGATCGGCGTGTAGCGCGCCATCGCACGGGCGCGACGGCAGATTTCCAGCCCGTCGACCCCGGGTAGCATCAGGTCGAGGATCAGCGCATCCCAGCCTCCCTGCTGCAGCATGCGCATGCCTTCGTTCCCGTCCGCGCAGTGCACCACCTCGAGATGTTCATCACGAAGATGCAGGCAGATGAGGTCGGCAATATGCAGGTCGTCCTCGACCACCAGGACGCGTTTGGTCTGTTCCATCAAGCTTAATCCTTCAGCGCGGTGTGCGTAGTGTGCGGGTTTTTCGCCCATCGAGTTATCACGATTTATTTAACTCTCCGTGAGGATTTGGCGATCACACTCAGCCTAGGCTGTGTTCCATGAAAGGCCCCCTGGATTTTTGGAGACGAGCATGTTTTCACGACGACAGTTTCTCGTAGCGAGCGGCGGGCTGGGGGTTGCAGCCCTGGCGATCGGTGTATTGCCGACATTTGCCGGGCGCTGCTCATTCATTGGCGATTTCATTGGCGATGCCAATGCCGCAGAGGTCTTCGAAGTGACGCACAGCGACAGTGAATGGCGCGCCCTGCTGAGCGACGAGCAATACGAAATCCTTCGCGAAGAGGGCACCGAGCGCGCCTACAGCAGTGCGCTGAACGATGAGCACCGGGACGGTACGTTCGCCTGTGCCGGTTGTGACCTGGCGCTGTTTTCATCGGCCACCAAATTCGACAGCCGCACCGGCTGGCCGAGTTTTTGGGCGCCGCTGGACAACGCGGTGGGCATTCGTCAGGACCGTTCATTCGGCATGGTGCGCGAGGAGGTGCACTGCCGAAGATGTGGCGGTCACCTGGGCCATGTCTTCGATGACGGGCCCAAACCCACTGGCCAGCGTTACTGCATGAACGGCCTGGCGATGAAGTTCACGCCGGCTTGATCTTTCGTTTCTGGAGCAAGACCCATGAAATTATCCTTCACCTGGCGTCGCACACTGCTGGCCCTGACGGCTGCTGGCGTTATCGGTCAATGCTCGGCCTTCTCCCTGGGCGCCGAGGACGCAGTGGTCATTCCACCTCCGGCACTCGACCCAACCACCCAGGCCCGCAGTGAAACCGCGGTATTCGCCGGCGGATGTTTCTGGGGCGTGCAGGGTGTGTTCCAGCACGTCAAGGGCGTGCAAAAAGCCGAGTCGGGATACGCCGGTGGTAGGGCCGATACCGCTCGCTACGAGCGAGTGAGCGACGGCGACACCGGGCACGCGGAAGCCGTCGAAGTCACGTTCGACCCGACTCAGGTCAGCTACGGCACCCTGCTGCAAATCTACTTCTCGGTGGCCCACAACCCCACCGAACTCAATCGCCAGGGGCCGGACAGCGGCACTCAGTACCGATCAGCGATTTTTACCCGCAGCGGCGAGCAGCAAAAGGTCGCCCAGGCGTACATCGCCCAGCTCGACGCCGCGCATTCGTTCAGCAAACCGATCGTGACCAAGCTGGAAAGTTACAACGGTTTCTACCCGGCTGAGGATGAACATCAGGACTTCCTGACTGACCATCCCACCTATCCCTACATCGTCATCAACGACTTGCCGAAAGTGGCGCAGCTGAAGCAGCTGTTTGCGGATCGATACCAGGAGAAACCGGTGCTGATCAAGGGCGGGTCATAACCTTAGGCCTGCACATCGGTCAGGCGCTTGCCCATTTCGAACGCGCGCATTTCAAACCCCAGTTCTGCATAGAGGCGCTGCGCCGGCGCGTTGAAGCCCCACACGGTCAAACGCAAATCCGCCGCGCCCTGGTCGAGCGCCCAGGCTTGCGCCTGCGCCATCAATGCGCGGCCAACGCCCTGGCCTCTGGCCGCCTGGTCAACACAGACCGAACCGATGCGCCCGACTCGCTGCGGTTGCATCAGCGAGCCCTTCGACTCGGTGACTTGCACGGTGATGAAACCCGTCACGGTGGCAGCCTGTTCGGCGAGGAACACCGCCTGATTTTCGCCCTCGAGGCTGGGTCGCCAGAAGTCACTGTCGCGGGCGAAATCCCCGGTAGAGGGTGCGTAGATGTCCGGCCGGTGCTGGTGGTGCAGGCTGTTGAGTTGCTGGCCCAATCTGCAAATGGCCAGCAAATCCTGGGAAGTGGCTCGGCGGTAAAGGGTAGGGGATGTCATTGGCTGTCCTTGGCGTGTTGATGAAGCGAGATGCTCGACGCAGACACTAAACATCGTCGCTCTCCATGTCGATCATGTCCCCGGGCAGACTAGTGCATGCCGGGCTTGACTGGCTACTGCTTGCCCCATCGCTGCATGGCGCATCGCCTACCAAGCCAAAATCAGTAGTGATACCGGCACATCACAACCCGAAGCTCTCCGTCCTCAACCGCGTACACAAGGCGATGTTCTGCGGTGATTCGCCGTGACCAAAAGCCGCTCAAATTGTGTTTGAGCGGCTCAGGCTTCCCAAGTCCGGTGAAACGCTCGCTCTGAATTGATATGATCAGCAGGTTGATTCGCTTGAGGCCTGCCTTGTCATTGTGTTGGAACCACAGATAGTCGTCCCAACCTTCAGGAGTGAACTCGATATTCATTCTTCAATGAGTTGCCTGGCTTTGGTTTTTCCTGCGCGCAAACTGCCGATCGATTTGATCAGGCGCTCGGCATTGGCTGGAGAGCGCAGTAAATATGCCGTCTCCTCCAAAGCGTTGTATTCCGCCAGGGACATCATCACCACCGGCTCACCTTTTTGACGAGTCACCAGCAGTGGAGCACGGTCTTCGTTCACTCGATCCATTGTTTCGGCCAAGTGCGCTCGAGCTGTCGTATAGTTGATGGTTTGCATATTGTAGTCCTCGCCTGAAGCAAAGAACGTACAGAAATGAGTACAGGATGGCAAGGCAATACCTCTGAGTGGTCGCTACGCAAACGGTGCATTTGCGTATGAGCTGAGTATCACTCGATAGCCGCCGAGACGTTTCTGTTAGTGATGTAGGCCTTTTCCGATAAATGCGCCATCCTGCATTCCGCCAGGATCAGGTCGGTTTTTGACTGGTACGCTCCCCAAGGCTTTCCACCAACCGCACCAGATACCCATCCGGATCCTGCAGCAGAAACTCCCGCTGGCCCACTTCAACCTCACCCGCGCGATACCAAGTGTCGGCACAGGCTCGAAACAGCGGCCATTGAACTTCAGCCAGCCGCCGCAAAACAGGTTCAACCGATTCAACAGTAATCTGGAAATTGATCCCCCGACCAAACGGCGCCTGCAGCGCTCCACTGAGCCATTGCCCCTCGCCGGGATCGTATTGCTCCAGCATCAGCTGCGCGCCGTTCAAGTCAAGGTAGGCAAACCCGATTTCAGGACGCTCGTAGGCAATCGGAATACCGACCAATACCGTCCAGAAATGCAGGCTTTTCCTGATATCGCTGACCATCAGTTCAGGTACCAACTTGCTCCGTGCAAACATACATATCCCTTTGTAGGCGTGAGCCTGCTCGCGATACAAGCGACCCGCGCCCCGTCAGTCCTCTTGCGGCGCCACCATCCGCGTCTTCGGCAGGCCATTTGAATTGTGCTGATAAATCGCCTGGGGCTGACCCTGTTCGTTAAAGAACACCTGCCCGATCCCCGCCGAATTCCACAGCCGCTCACCCGCTTCAGCATGCTCCGGCACATGCGGCACAATGCGCATCAGCCGACGCTTGGTCAGCCAGTTCAGCGGCGAGCGCGGCGAGTAGAGCCAGCGGTTGAGCCGGTCGAACCACTCCAGCAGCCTCGGCGGAAACTCGTTCTTGATGCCACTGCTGGTGACCTGCCAGATACGCGGCCCACCCTTGCGGTGTCGAATAAATACCTCGTAGACGAAGGAATAATGCACATCCCCCGACAGGACCACGTAATTACCCGGCGTGCGCGAGTGTCGGAAAATATTCAGGATCACCTGCGCCGCGCCACGATGGGCCATCCAGTTTTCCGCATCCACCAGCAGCGGAAAACCGCACCAGCTGAACACTTTCTGCACCGTCTCGATCAACTTCACACCAAAGATCGGCGCCGGCGAGACGATGATCGCCGAGGGGTGATCCAGCAGTGCCTGCTGCAACTCGCTGAGCGCTTCCCAATCGAGCAAACCCGAAGGCTGCTTCAGCGTCATCTCGCTGCGCCAGCGCCGGGTGCGCGTATCGATCACCACCAGCGCCGGGCTGGTGGGCAGCACGTAATGCCACTGCTGAAACTTCAGCAGGTCATCGATCAGGTCGTCCTGCACCGGGCTGTCCAGGTAACGGTCCTGCCCGGTCGCGCTGAACTGCGCAGTTTTCTTCAGCAGATCCTTGAACGCGTCCGGGTTATTGCCCCAACCCTGACACAGCATGTAGGCGATCAACGCATTGCCGATGATCCGCTTGGAAAACGGATGCCCGTAGGCCGTTTCCTCCCACTGCGCGGAAAGGTTCCAGTCATCGGTAATATCGTGGTCATCGAAAATCATCAGGCTCGGCAAATGCGCCAGCGCCCGGGCCACACGCCCCAAGCCAGCTTTGAAACCATCGATGCGCGTCTGCTCCAGCGCATACCGTTCACGGCGCTCGGCAGTCAGCACCGGCGGCTGTGGCGCAATCAGCGTCCAGGCCGTCGGCGACCACACCAGCAGGTACATCGCCATCACCTCGGCAAACGTCACCAAATGATTATCGGCGCTGCTGCTGGTGAAAATCGGCTTGCGCGCCCCACCGAAAAATCGCTCACGCAACGTCTCGTTGCTCTCAAGCGCCGGTAACAAATCCGCACGGTGGTAATAACTGGCCGGGTGCTCATAGAGCTTGGCGCTGTCGCTGACCACCGCGCCTTCGAGGTGCTCCTCGAACAGCCCCAACCGCTCGATCAGCGCATGAATGGCCCGCAGCGTGGGCCCGGCGACGTCGTCGGCATACACCTGGTCGCCCGTCATCATCAGCAACGCGGGACGTTGCTGCGGCTCGTGTTCGGTCGCCAGCAACTGATCGACGCAGAGCAAACCGTCGGCAGCGGGATGATGCGGCTTGCGGCAGGACCCGTGCAGCAACTGATCGACCCGCGAGCGCAGCACAAAATTCGGTCGCAGCGCGTCGCCATACAACAGATGCGGCGCCCAGTCGGCAATGCCGGCCCCGTCAATCAACACGTCATATTCGGTCAGCGTGTCGCAGGGCAGGGCGCTGTCGAGGGGCACATCGATCAAATGCACGAAAGCATGGCTGCCCACGGCAATCACCGTGCACTGCGTGGCGTCGAGGCGAATGTCGGCGACACCCTGCAAACGCAGGGTCAGCTCCAGCTCCCGCGACCCCACCAGCCACAGCACCAGCCGCGTGGGCTCCAGACGCCGCAATAGCGGGCCGGCGAGAACCGGTGGCAGGGAGTGAAGATCGGCGATTGGTAGCAGCGTTACGGACATCCGGTCAAGGCTCTTTGTGCGCAGAGGCGGGCGATGATAACGCAGGTGGCGGCGCACAGCGAAAGCATCGCGGTATCGCCGGGGGCACTTGTTGCTGTGCTGCGTGCCCAAACTTGGCGTAACGCGGATTCCGGCGATCCTGCCCGGGTTCAACGGCGTGTTGATGACCGCGATATTTGCGGCGGTCAGCGTTCGGGCGATCGAAGTGGCCGTGAAGGCCACGGCGGGGGAGGAGTAGGTAAGCCTGCGGCAACATGCTTAGATAGGCATTTAACCCATAGGGAATGGCACATGATCGACTTCAACAACAAAGGCTTCTTCAAACTCAAGCAAAACGACGAATACGCCGAACGGGTTACCGCACTGCTATTGGAGGGGGAGCAGGTCATCGACTCCTACAAATCCATGCGCGACGGCGTGGTGTTTACCAACAAACGCATCATCGCAGTGAACGTCCAGGGTCTGACGGGCAGCAAGAAAGACTTCACTTCATTGCCGTACAAAAACATCGTGGCGTATTCGGTGGAAACGTCGGGAACCTTCGATCTGGACTCCGAACTGGAAATCTATTTTTCGTCGCTGGGCAGAGTGAAATTCGAATTCACTGGCCGGACTTCTATGGTGGAAATCTCCAAGTTGATTTCCCAGCACCTGCTCTGAAGCGGGGGCAAACCCCCGATAAGCTCGGGCCTGGCCTCATTCGCACCGACCTCGAACCAGCGGGAGCCCCGCTCCAAAAAGCCCGCTGTGGACCCCCCCCCATGGAGTTACCTCTGTGGAAGCCCCCCCGGTGGGAGACCTGTGGAAGTTACCCCGTGGAAGTTATTTCTGGGAAAGTTATCTCTGTGGGAGCAAGGCTTGCCCGCGATAGCGCCAGCCCAGCCACCCCCAATCCCCCAGTCCTCAGTGCCTGGCAGACAACCAAAATCCAGACCCTCACACACTCCTGTGGGAGCGGGCTTGCCCGCGATAGCGCCAGATCATCCACAACAAATCCAGATGACCCAGCACCATCGCAAGCCCACCCTCAGACTAACCCCCAGAATTCCCCCGCTCCCGCATCAAAACCTTCACCGAATCATCAACCAACGCCTTACCCATAGCCACCAGATAATGCGCAGCCCAAGCATGCCGCCCATTGTCTTTCGCATAAGCGGCATCCTCAGTCAGCGACTTGGCAAGGCAAAGAAAATCCGAAGCCATCGATAACGCATCGGCAATGGGCACGCCACCAATGACGTGAAACATCGCTTGATTACCGAGGTAGATCGCGGGTGTGAAGCCGATGGTTTTCAGTTCTGGATTGTCGGTCATTTGCCACCTCCGGTGATGGAGAGGGCATGTGGGAGATTGGATGGTGGGGCGTTACGCAACTGGGAACCGCGTAGAGGTGAAAGCCAAATTTTGTACGGATTGATGCTGCGCATGATAAAGCTCCAAGGTTGGAAAACCGAAAATCCAGTAAACCGGCACGTCCGAAGACGTCCCACGCACAGCCGCCATAGATCACGACTGCGAGAGTAAAAACTCCTGCAAACGTGAGTAAGGCACTGATGCACTTCCAGATTTGATCGGGTTTCCAAGCCCGGCCGCTGAGTTGGCAGCGACGGTGGGAGGGTAGCGTGCAGGCTTTTATCCTGCAACCTTTGAAAGCATCCTGTTTCACGCTCTTTCGTTGAAGCCAGTAGCCTTAGGCTCGTTAACAGGATAGGCAGGTGACTATGGCGTAGGAGCGCATTGTGATAGCAGGCGCGCACGGCACGCTTATAATTATAGTGTTTGCTCAGTGCGTAATGATTTGACAGTGCTGTATTGGGCAAATGTTCACCAAGTGTTGGCAATCTGAAAATTGAATTTAGGATGATATTGATATGAGTAATTCCATTGGTCCTACCTCAACTGTGTCGTGTGCCTCGATAGATCAAAAGGTGGTGCACAAAAAAGATGTAAATATGTTGTTGAGGCAGATAAAAAAATGCAAGCAGACTGTTAAGTAACTTGAACAAGTCGCTGGTAGGAAATCAGCGCGTCCTACTGAAAGACATGCCTGTCGCCAACAATCGGAAACAATGAAAGAGACGTTACAATCTAAGCTTAAAGCAGTCAGCGGGCTTATGGGTAAGATAGAAAGTAGTTCATACAATCATGCCCGTTTTAAGGGCGAGCAGCTGCAAAAAATGTCCGAAAGTTGTAAAGAATTAATATCGAAGAATAACGCTACTTTTGATAAAGTACCTAGTGTGTTCGGTAGAGGGGGTCAAGATTAAAAATAGCTATTTTATAGCTGCGAAGTTGTGCATGCATCGCGGGGCAAGAATCAGTACTGTGGAAGCGCCACTTTGATTGATAGTTCTTTTGTCATGTGGTCGGGCGAGGTGCTCGGTATGAAATATTTTGGTATTTGCTGGGTTGGAATTTTATAGCGCCAGTTTTCAGTTCTATTTTTCCAATACAAAAATATTTCGTGGGCATTTTTCGCGAAAAAACATTCTCGTACTGTTTTAGGGGCAAAGGATTTGCCTCTCTCGATCTATTTTTGCGCACCGGCAACTCCGGACTCAAGCAGACTCTGTCAATTAGTGATTGAGCACAGTAAGCGAAGTTTGGAGCTTGTTATGCAAATTGTTTATTTATTGAATATCTTTCACGCAATTGTTGGGTGCGACGAGCTAGGCTGTAAAGTTGCTCTATCGCCTGCGCAGCCCACAAGTCTTCTGCTGTACTGTGAAGTGCCTGTGCGTGGCCCGCTAGTCAGCGGTTGCTTGCTTTGTGCTAGGTTTCGGCGAGTCTGGTATTGGTTTTTATTCCATTGTTAGGATTGCAGGTTGCCGAGTTGGAAAGAGATTTACAAAGGTCTCTTGAAGCTAACGCCGTCAGTTGCATGATCATGGAACTTTATGCGGCCAAGATTATGAAAAACGGATTCAAGTGTGGAGTGATAAAAATTGTCCGTGGGCTCGGTTTGTTTCCATGGGAGCAGCCGCAGTCATAGAGAGCGACAAGCCAGAGTTATTGTGTCGCTGGCGGGTCCTGCAACACGTAAACAGCGACTCGGTGGCACGCTTGAACTTTGCAATACTTCTGATGACTTTTCGGCGCTCAATAAATGTCTTTCAGATAGTTCTGCAGCAGCAGAAGCGGCGCTTCCAGTTGCTGCAAAGTCTGCGCGTCATAAAAGTCCACCGACAACCTTTGCAGCTCGCGCCCCAAGGGTTTATCCACGCCCCCCAAGGCATTCAGTGCCAACGCCAGGCATTGGTTCACCCTCAACTGGATCGCCGCGACATCCCCCTGGCGCACCAGTAAACCAAAAACCTCGCGCTCGTAATCGCTCATGATCGGATCGTCGCGCAGAATCGGGCTCGAGTCTTCCGTCTCATGTGCGAGCTTCAGGCAGAACAGGGCGACGGTTTCCAGGAGCAATTCCATGGGGGAATCCTTGAATTTTTCACCGGGTGTGGGAGGGGGGCGAGAGGAGCAGGATCAAAAGATCGTCCGATCGCGGCCCGAGCCTTCGGCAGCTCCTACGCGGTGGTGGGGTGTCAGGTGCTTTATCGCAGGCGAAAAAAAAGGCCTTGCTAAGCAAGACCTTTCTTAATTTGGTGCCCGAGGGAGACTCGAACTTTAACCTGTAGGCCATGCATTCCGGGGATGGCCTCAGCGTAGAGGAAATTCCTACTCACATTCCTACTCACATTCGGTTTTGTTCAAACTTCCTACCCACAGATTGCGAGTGGGCTGGTCAGCCATGCATGGAACAATTTTATCTACTCACGTCCTTTTTTGCCAGTCGCGCCTGTGTAAAGAGGTGGGCACAACTTGCAGGGTGCCTCAGATCGGCCCAAGTACAGAAGGCGGGCACCCAGACTGAAGGAGCGATTTCAGTGTGTCGTACCCAAAGTGGTGTTTAGCTTGCAGCACGCTGTAGCGTTGTCCGTGAAGGGAGGAGACGGAATCGAATTCTTAGCCGCAGGCTTCACATTACGAAGTCGCCATTTATCTGCTTCTCCCCCAGATACGCCCACAAAATCTCGCTTGTGTGTGGCTTAGGACGGCTACGGCAGATATTGCTGCGGCATAAGGTCTACCCCGGGCCGTTTAGGCTTCGCGAAGAGCTCTGTATATGCATCCAGCATGGACAAGTATTCAGTATTCATCGAGTGCCACTGCGTAGTAGCGTTACGCCTGTATTAGCGTTAGTCATGCAATTTGAACCGCAGCAGAGGAAATGGGTTTTTAAATAGTTAAATGACCACTCTGCTGACTGTTTTTGAAGTATCGCAGGCCTGAAATAATCCGTTTTCTACGTAAATAATGACTTGGATAAAAAAATGTTTAATTTATTGATATCAGCAAGCCGAGATAGCTGGGATTCCGGAACTTACGAGCTTGAAAAAGGAAGAGCAATTGTAGAATATACAGACGTTGAAATTAGTGAGCGATACAAAGATTTCGATGAAAATGCGATTCAAGAGCTTAAAAGCTTTCCTTGTATATTTGCTATCGAAAACGAAGCTGCTGAATCTAGGGTTGGATATATAACTAATATTCACTCTGAAGTATCTACAGTAACTATAGAGTTTAAGTTTGACGAAAAAATCCCACCTTTAAAGCGGGGCGCTATTGAGGATTTACGCGAGGAAATAGGCCTTGGTAAATTAGAGCTATACCGCACACATTGGGCCGTAAAAGATGAGCAGCTTTTTGAGTTGCTACTAAACAAAGGTCTTATAACAAACGCTCAACTCACTGCCTCGCAGGCGCTCGAAAGTCCTCCGCCCCCAGTCTCCGCTGAAGGAGAGCAGCCGTTCAACAGATCGCAAGTGTTTATCGTTCATGGGCACGACGAAATTGCCAAGTTAGAAATGGCAAGCTTTGTGACGGCTTTAGGGCTAGAGCCTATTATTTTACATATGCAAGCGAGTTCGGGCCGTACAATCATCGAAAAAATAGAGCATTATTCAAATGTTGGATTTGGTATTGTTTTGTATACGCCATGCGATATTGGATATAAAGTCGGTAACTTGAATAGTAATTACAGGGCCCGTCAAAATGTAGTTTTTGAGCATGGCTACTTAATTGGTAAGCTTGGCAGAGATCGGGTGGTGGCAGTGGTCAAAGGTGCCACTGAAACGCCTAATGATATTAGCGGTGTTGTATATGTATCGCTTGATGATCAAGAGAACTGGAAAGAAGAGCTTATTAAAGAAATGCGCAGCCTTCAATACAAAGTCTAAAGCTTTAAGAGTCATGCAGTGAAGTAAGGCAAGCTAATCAGTGAAGTCGCAGCGCGTTGTTGCGCATAAAAGCATTTAATTAATAACGCTTTTTGTATTCGTTGTGAATGGAGATTTTATGGCGTACCGAAATAAAACTTACGTTGCTTTTGCTAGTGTGCTGTCTCTGAAATAAGTTTCTAACCTGAGCTATGCTTATGTGGTCAGTCAGTGCTTGGAGTGATCACATGAACTCTCAGGACATCGTGCTCAGTGAAGACGAACAAATTGAACTGAGTC
>NZ_JADEVO010000019.1 GCF_017114825.1 Pseudomonas gregormendelii
CTGGCTGAGGCCCTGGATATGACCGATTTGAATGGCGGCGCGTTCTTCGACGCTGAGTTCGTGATAGGACATGGGGCAGCACCGTACCGGAAAGGTCAGGTGTTGCACTCAGTTTTTGCCGCCGCCGGTCTAGCTAATATGCTATATTTTCCAGCATTAGCGATATCAATTAAGCAGCTAGTGTCAGCGGACTGTAGAACAGATTTCTTTAGTTACTCTAGCCTGCTTGATCAACTTACAAAAATATCCACTCCACTTCTCGCTGGAGTACTCACTATTTTTCTGCCTGTGCAATCAATATTTTTGGTTTCAGTCGCACTTCTACTTGCGGCTGTGCCCTTTTTAAGATTTATATGGCCTAGCTTGCAGCCAACTCTGCCAAATGCTGTGCTTACTATAAGGTCAGTTTTTATCGACCTTATAAACGGAGTTAAAATCTTTCGATCTTTCGATCTTTAGACTTTTAGTTAAAAATAGGTTTTTTTTACTCGCTCTTAACATCTCTCGCTTTGGCTAGCTACGACCCTCACCTTGCATCGCTCATAACGTCTCTTCAATTTCCAGCGATTGTTTTTTCCTTAATAGTATCCTCTACCGCAGCGGGTGCTGTATGTGCTGCCATTGCGGTTAAATTTAAAATAATAAAGTTTAATGAAATAAAGTTGCGGACTCTTGGGTTGGTTTTTTTTAGTGCCGGGGTCTTGTCTGCATGTATTATTTTGTATTTCTCTTCTGTTATCCACCCTGCTTATTTTATGGTCTCTTGGCTTCTAAATGGATTTGGCTACGAGCTATTGATTATATCTTCTAATGTCATACTTCAAAATCTCTGTCCAGCAGAAAAGTTAGGAAGGGTTTCAGCGTCATTCAGAAGCCTGCAAATGCTCTGTATCGTCTTAGGCCCAATATTAGGTAGTCTGCTTATTTCAATGTTTGGTCGGGCCTCACCTTTTATTTTGGCTTCTACATTAACTTTGCTCACTGCAGTATTGGCGATTTATTTCCAGTGTGTGTCGAAGCGCATCGAAAATGCAGAATCACAAATGATGTGAGTTTGCCTCCGTCGTTCGACAGAGAAACCCAGGCTTGCGTCATTACCCTCAATACGCAACAACAGTTGTCCCCCCCACCGTCAGATCATTCGCTGCATGAGTGGTGCGCCAATCATCAGTGGCGTCCCATTGCAGGATATCCCCGGGATTATTGAACGCCTGCCAGGTTTCACCGATGGGCGCGGCAACGCTCGTTTGGATCTTGATTTTCATAATGTAAAAGCCATTCCGGCACAAACCGGGCGTCCAGTGGCAAGTACGCGCATGTAGTGGCCGCTCGCTCTAGGCATGGCGGTTCCTGATTAGCATTTGTTCTATCTCGGTCAGGATGCGGTGCGGGTCAGCACCCAGATTCATGGAGACCTCGAGGAATTCAATCACGTCGAGCCTGCGCTCTCCACGCTCATACTTCGATACGTAGGACTGAGGTCGGCCCAGCTTTTCGGACAGCTCTTGCTGAGTGAGCTGCGAGGTCTTCCGTGCCTCGACCAAAAGCGCGAGAAAGTGTTGATACGGTGCTGTGTGAATCGTCTTCATGCTGATCTGCCGATTTTTTACCAACAGATCAAATAAACCTTTTTCAGGTTTATCCCAAAACGGGTTTGGCCCGTTTTAGGTTTGTGGTAGATTCTGATTTTCTTCGCAGACGTTGGGAGCATGTCGTGGCGTCGACCAGCACAAGAGCAATCAGGAAGGATGCCAAAGCGGACAGGTTTATTTCAGGCATTAAAAAGCCGGCTTGTGGCCGGCTTCTCGGGGACTGGCTTGATTCATTTTTGGTAAACCGCGCCAGCCTTCAAAACGTACACCCGGCTCTTGCGTCCGGCTGTGGGACCTGGGGAGAAAATCATCTGCCAGGTCGGTGCGATCTGGGCCTCGGAAGGGTCGATGCGCAAATGTGGGGCGCAGCATACTGATTTTTGTGGGCAATTCCCAGTGTGACGTGGCCGGTAGAGCGTTTCGGTGTGTAGCAGCTAGCTGCACAGCTGCTACAGGTCAGTTCGTCAGGTTTACAGGAACGGCACGATCGGCCGGCGTTTGTTGAGGGTGGACCACCAGAAGACCCAGCCGAGCACGCGGATGTTTTCTTCTTCGATTTGCGCCGAGCGGAAGACTTCGTCGGGGTATTGGGCGTTGTTGTGACTGCGCATGCGAATGGCGTTGCCGGGCACGCGGTGCAGGTATTTGATCAGGAGCATACCATCGTGTTCGACGGCGTAGATCTCGCCGTCGATGATTTGAGTGAGTCCGCGATCGATTGCGAGCAGGGAGCCGTCTTCGATTTTCTCGGCCATGCTGTTGCCCATCATTCGTGCGCAAATGGCGTCGGAATATTTGATTTCCAGGGAGTCGAGGTCGCAGCGGGGCAGGCGGATGAAGTTTTCCGGGTCCTTGCCGACGTGGGTTTTGCTGGAGCCGGGTGTAATTGGCATTTCCTTGTAGAAGGGCACTTCGACATCCGTCGGCTCGATCACCTGGTAGGTGCCGCGGATGGCATGGGCGTCGAAGATGTTGCCGGTGTTTTCGATCTGGCGCGCTTCCGTGGCGTCCTTGGGGCCTTCGCCGATTTTCAGCCAGGCGCTGTTGATGGACAGAATCCTGGCGACTTCTTCCATGCGGTACTCGGGCACGCCTCGGGTGTACCAGTTATGGACGTTTTGCGCATTGGAGATCTGCAGGAAGTCGGCGAATGCCGTCGTCGTGATCTTCGCTTCCTCGAGGGCTGCCTTGAATCGTTTGCCACAGGTTTTGTTCTTTTTCATAAACGCGAGTTTAATGCGGCGGGCCAAGGCTTTGAATCAACGAGCCGTTCAAATATCGCCTGATTTTTGCCACGGGATGTAAGACGCTTTGTAGGAAAATTAAACAAAGAAAAACCAATTCGGCTTGTTGTTAAACACATTGTTTAAGGCGCTTTTCAGCGCCCATAAAAAACCCCGGGTCTCCGGGGTTTTTCTTGAAGCTGCAAGCTTGGGGCTCGAAGCGGCTTCTTTAGCCTTTATAGGCCGCAACCGACTTCATGATCTCGGTGCGGGCTGCTTCTGCGTCGCCCCAACCTTCGATCTTCACCCATTTGCCTTTTTCGAGGTCTTTGTAGTTCTCGAAGAAGTGCTTGATCTGTTCCAGCAGCAGGGCTGGCAGATCGGTGTATTCCTTCACGTCGACGTACAGCTGGGACAGCTTGTCGTGCGGGACTGCGATGACTTTGGCATCGCCGCCGCCGTCGTCGGTCATGTGCAGGATGCCGACCGGACGAGCGCGGATCACCGAGCCTGGGGCAACCGGGTAAGGGGTTACGACCAGCACGTCGAGGGGGTCACCGTCGTCAGCCAGGGTGTTCGGGATGAAACCGTAGTTGGCCGGGTAGAACATCGGGGTGGCCATGAAACGGTCAACGAACAGGCAATCGCTGTCTTTGTCGATTTCGTACTTGATCGGCGCGTGGTTGGCCGGAATCTCGATCGCGACGTAGATGTCGTTCGGCAGGTCTTTGCCAGCCGGAATCTTGCTGTAGCTCATTGGGCGGTGCCCCCGTTAGTTGACCAAAAACACTTGGCCGGATTGACCAAAAAGTGGCGGCGATTATAGGCATATTCCGCCGTCGATGCCACGTACCAAGGGTCGTAGAGACCTTAGTCGTGTGCCTGATAGACCGGGTCTTCGGCCTGAAGTTGCCGCAGCCGGGCGAGCGGGTCCTGCCGGTAAAACAGCTTCAGCTGCTCGTAGACCTGAGGATACGCCTCGTGCAGCAAATCCGGGGCGCTGAAGAAGTATTCGCTGGTGACGGCAAAGAACTCCGCAGGATTCTCTGCGGCGTACGGGTCAATGGCGGTCTGGGCGTCGGGATCTTGGTCCAGTTGCCCATCGAGGTCGTCGTACGCCTGCTGCATGACCCGGGCCCAGTCGCTGACCCGCATGTCGGCATGCAGCGGCGGCAGGCCGTTGGCGTCGCCGTTGAGCATGTCGAGTTTGTGTGCGAGTTCGTGGATGACCAGGTTGTAGCCTTCCCAGCCGCCGCTGGCCATCACGCCCGGCCAGGCGAGGATGATCGGGCCTTGCTGCCAGGCTTCACCGCTGTGTTCGCCATCCCACTCATGCTCGACGCCGCTCGCGTCGCGATGGCGCTGAGGGCTGAGGAAGTCATCCGGGTACAGAACGATCTCGTGAAAACCCTGATACCAGTTCAGGTCACCCAGGTGCAGCAACGGCAATTGCGCCTGGACGGCCAACAGCAGGCGCTGTTCCTGGTGCAGTTCGACGCCGGGCAGGGCGGTCAGGTGTTTATCGTCGAGGAACAGCACGCTGGCTTCACGCAGCCACTGGTCTTCCTCGGCGCTGATGCCGTCGAGGAAGCTCAAATGATGGCGCACCCGTTGCCACAGGTCGTCGGCAATCGGGTGCTTTGCCAGGATGCGCTGGCGCCGCCAGGCGCTCAGGGACCACATGGCCGGTCAGTGTTGGGCGGTTTTGGAGCTGGAGCCACCCATGCGGCTGCGCACGATACCGATGATCATCGGAATCAGCGACAGCAGAATGATGCCGACCACCAGCAACGACAGGTTGGTCTTGATGAACGGTACGTTGCCGAAGAAGTAGCCCAGCGTCACCAGCCCGCCGACCCAGAGGATGGTGCCCAGTACGCTGAAAAAGAAGAAACGCGGGTAAGGCATCCTGGCAACGCCGGCGACGAACGGTGCGAAGGTGCGGATGATCGGCAGGAAGCGCGCCAGGGTCACCGTTTTGCCACCGTGCTTGTCGTAGAAGTCGTGGGTCTGCTGCAAGTAGTCGCGACGAAAGATTTTCGAGTTGGGGTTGCTGAACAAGCGCTCGCCCGCCGTTCGTCCGATCACGTAGTTGGTGCTGTCGCCGAGGATGGCCGCCAGCATCAACAGGCCTCCCAGCAGTACCGGGTCCATGCCGCCACCGGCGGCTACGGCACCGGCGATGAACAACAGGGAATCGCCCGGCAGGAACGGCATGACCACCAGGCCGGTCTCGCAGAAGATCACCAGGAACAGAATGGCGTAGATCCATGGCCCGTAGTTGTTGACCAGCAAATCGAGGTAGACGTCGAGATGCAGGATAAGGTCGAGCGGGTTGAAATCCATGGAAAGCACCTGTGGTGACGGCCCGACTCAGCAAGCCTGTGCGAATGACTACGCGAAAAGGCCTACAAGGGGATGTAGTTTTTCTTACGAGCCGAAAAGGTCGGCATTATACGAGCTGACAACTGAAAAGCCCGTTGAGTTTGTAGCGGGGGATGTCGGGGAGACCGGCGGTGTATTCGGCAGGGTTTTGTGTGGGCTGCTCGCGATCTGGTGTGTCATGCAGCAACTGAGGTGAATGTGCCACCGCTATCGCGAGCAAGCTTTGCTCCCACAGTAAAGGGTGAGCGTGCACCCTCAGTCGCGAGCTCCGGGTGTATCGCTCAGAGTTCGTCGCTGATCGGCAGCACGTAGTTCTTGAACTCGGTGTCTTCCTTGAAGCCAATGGACTCGTAGGTTTTCTGCGCGACTTCGTTATCACTGCTGGTGGAAACGCGCATGCGCACGGCGTTGGTGTCCTTGGCCATCTTCTTCGCAGTGCGGATCAGATTGTCGGCCACCAGTTGGCGCCGGGCATCTTCGGCGACGTAGATGTCGTTCAGGATCCACACGCGTTTGAGCGACAGCGAAGAAAAGCTTGGGTACAGCTGGCAGAAGCCCATCAGCTTGCTGTCGTCATCGGATACGGCCAGGTAAATCACCGACTCCTTGCGACGCAGGCGTTTTTCGAGGAACGCCCGGGATGAGTCCGGATAAGGCAGGGAGCCATAGAACTCGCGGTATTTGACGAATAACGGGGTCAGCATGTCCAGGTGTTCGAGGGTCGCTTGAATAATCCGCATCGATAGGTCTCGTCTTCAAGTGGCTGTCTTCACGTGCTCTGGCGGCGAACGGTTCTCACTCGGCAGCCGTGCGTCGATCCTGCCTGAAACCGCAGGCCAAACGCAATGCGGAAACGGTTCAGGCTTCTGGTGGGCTGAGCAGGAAGTTGCCTTTCATTTCAACGTCCGGGTCCGCTTCGAGGGTTTGCACCTGGGCCTCATCCTTCAGATTGACCCCGGATAACTGCCGCCGACAGGCCTCGCGCATCAGGTACAGCAAACGATGGGCCGCCATGCCGTAGCTCAAGCCCTCGAGACGAACGTTGGAAATACAGTTGCGATAGGCATCGGTCAGTCCGACCTTGGGGTTGTAGGTGAAGTACAGCCCCAGGCTGTCCGGCGAGCTGAGGCCGGGGCGTTCGCCAATCAGTATGACTACCATCTTTGCGCCCAGCAGCTCGCCGATTTCGTCACCCACGGCGACTCGACCCTGTTCCACCAGGATCACCGGCGACACTGACCAGCCTTCGGCCTGGATCTGTTCTTCCATGCGCTCCAGGAAAGGCAGGGTGTGCCGATGCACGGCCAGCGCCGACAGGCCGTCGGCCACCACGATGACCAGGTCCACTCCGCCGGGGTTGGCTTGTGCGTGTTCGCGCAGGGTCTGGGCCGACTCGTCGCTCAATTTCCGGCCCAGATCGGGGCGTTGCAGATAGCTGTGGCGGTCGGTGGCGGCACTGCGCAGCAGCAGGCTTTGACGTGCGCGTTGATCAAGTTGTGCACTGATAGCGGAGTGATCAAACGGCAGATGCACTGCGTCCCGCGCCTGGGCGTGGGCCAGCTGGAAGTCCAGCTGGGCACTGGTGGGCATGCTGGTGCCAGTTCGTCCGAGGGCGATCCGCGCCGGTGTCAGGCGGCGCAGTTCCAGCCAGGGGTTTTGCGGATCAACAGGTGGTTTGTCCATATCAACACTCATCCCAATTGCGCCAAGGCCTGGCGGAAAGCCGGGGGCAGGTTGTTGCCGAAGAGGACCTTGCCGTCCGCCTGGGTGAAGATGCCCATCCTGGCCAGCCACTGTTCGAATTCCGGCGCGGGTTTCAGGCCCAGGGTCTGCCGGGCATAGAGCGCGTCATGGAACGAGGTGGTCTGGTAGTTGAGCATGATGTCGTCGGAGCCGGGGATGCCCATGATGAAATTGATCCCGGCAACGCCCAGCAAGGTCAGCAGGGTGTCCATGTCGTCCTGGTCGGCTTCAGCGTGGTTGGTGTAGCAGATGTCGCAGCCCATGGGCACGCCCAGCAGCTTGCCGCAGAAGTGATCCTCGAGGCCGGCGCGGATGATTTGCTTGCCGTTGTACAGGTATTCGGGGCCGATAAACCCGACCACCGTGTTCACCAGGAACGGTTTGAAATGTCGCGCAACGGCGTAGGCCCGGGTTTCACAAGTCTGTTGATCGACCCCGTGGTGGGCGTTGGCGGACAACGCACTGCCCTGGCCGGTCTCGAAATACATCAGGTTCTTCCCCAGAGTGCCGCGATTCAGGCTTAGCCCGGCGTCGTAGCCTTCCTGCAGGACATTGAGGTTGATGCCGAAACTGGCATTGGCCGCTTCGGTGCCGGCGATGGACTGGAACACCAGGTCCAGGGGAACTCCGCGATTGACCGCTTCGATGGAGGTCGTGACATGGGTCAGCACACACGCCTGGGTCGGGATGTCATAGCGCTGGATGATGGCATCGAGCATTTCCAGCATCGCGCAGATGGAGGCGATGCTGTCGGTGGCCGGGTTGATCCCGATCATGGCGTCGCCGTTGCCATACAGCAGGCCATCGAGAATGCTCGCGGCAATGCCGGCGGGTTCGTCGGTG
This sequence comes from Pseudomonas gregormendelii, assembly GCF_017114825.1. GTDB lineage: Bacteria > Pseudomonadota > Gammaproteobacteria > Pseudomonadales > Pseudomonadaceae > Aquipseudomonas > Aquipseudomonas gregormendelii. Next base: position 7,787 of record NZ_JADEVO010000019.1, read on the forward strand.
GGGTGATTGGGCTGCAAACGAGTGGAGAGCCGGCCGCGCAAGCCCATCGTGCCGCGGAACCGGGTGACCACGCGGATCTTCTGCGCGACCAGCACCAGGTCCTGTACGCGCATGATCTTCGATACGGCAGCGACCATTTCCGGGATCAGGCCAGGTGCGAGGGCGCGCAGGCTCTGTTCGTCGGCGTGGTCGCTGAGCAGCCAGTCGCGAAAACCGCCGACGGTTAAGTGGCTGACCACCGCGAAGGCCTGCTTGTCGTGGGTGTCGATGATCAGCCGGGTGACTTCATCGGCTTCATAGGGGATTAGTACTTCCTGCAGGAAGTGGGTCAGCGGGATGTCGGCCAGCGCCATTTGCGCGGCCACCCGCTCGCCGTCGTTGAGCGCGGCAACGCCGGCCAGGAAGTCCCCGGAGCGTGCCGGGCTGGCCTTGGCCATGACGTCCTTGAGGCTTTCGAACCGATAGACCTGGGCGCCGACGGTGTGAGCAAAACTAGCCATACAGATTCTCCGTGACGGCGCAGGCCGGGCCTGCGCCGTGGTTTGCGGCGGTCAGTGCAAGGCTTTTTCAGCGGCCTGAATCGCCGCGAACTCTTCTTCGGGCGTGCCTGCTACCAAGTGATGCCGACTGTAGAACGCAAAGTAAGCAATTAACACTCCATAGATGATCGCTGCGCCGATGACCACCCGCGGATCCACCAGGAAGCCCGCCACTACCGCGATGCAGGCCAGTACCAGGGCTACGCCGGAGGTGAAGATGCCGCCCGGCGTACGGTATGGCCGATCCATTTTGGGGCGGCGAATGCGCAGGGTGATGTGGGCGGCCATCATCAGGACGTAGGAAATGGTCGCGCCGAACACGGCCACGAGGATGAGCAGGTCACCCTGGCCGGTCAGCGACAGGCCGAAACCGATAATCCCTGGAATGATCAGCGCCAGCACCGGTGCTTTGCTTTTATTGGTTTCAGACAGTTTGCGCGGCAGGTAGCCGGCGCGGGACAGGGCGAAAATCTGCCGCGAATAGGCATAGATGATCGAGAAAAAGCTGGCGATCAGGCCTGCAAGGCCCACCAGGTTGACGAAGCCGCCCATCCAGGTCGAACCGCCATACGCTTTGCTCAAGGCTTCGACCAGCGGGTTGCCCGAGGTCAGCAGCGCGTTGGCACCTGCACCACCGGGCCCAATGACCAGGATCAGCAGGGCAAAGCTCACCAGCACCAGCATCGCGCCGATCAGGCCGCGGGGCAGGTCGCGTTTCGGGTTCTTGGTTTCTTCTGCCGCCAGCGGCACACCTTCGACCGCGAGGAAGAACCAGATCGCGTAGGGAATCGCGGCCCACACGCCGACGTAACCAAAGGGCAGGAAGCTGCTCGCGCCCTTGGCGTCCGTTACGGGAATGTCCAGCAGGTTGGCGACGTTGAAGTGCGGCACCATCGCCACCAGAAATACGCCCAGGGCCAGCGCGGCAACGGCGGTGATGATAAACATCAGCTTCAGGGCCTCACCGACACCGAAGATGTGGATGGCGATGAAGATGATGTAGAACGCCAGGTAGATCATCCAGCCGCCAATGCCGAACAATGACTCGCAATAGGCGCCGATAAACACCGCGATCGCTGCGGGTGCGATGGCGTACTCGATCAGAATCGCTGTTCCGGTCAGGAATCCGCCCCAGGGGCCGAATGCGCTGCGGGCAAAACCGTAACCGCCACCAGCGGTAGGAATCATGGAAGACAGTTCGGCCAGTGAAAAGCACATGCACAGGTACATGGTGGCCATCAGCAATGTGGCGAGGAACATGCCACCCCAGCCACCTTGGGCGAGGCCGAAGTTCCACCCGGCGTAATCTCCGGAAATGACGTAGGCCACGCCGAGGCCGACCAGCAGGACCCAGCCGGCGGCGCCTTTTTTCAGTTCACGTTGCTGGAAGTATTGCGAGTCGACTTTTTCAAAGTCCACGGAAGAGCCGGTCGCCGGGACGCCCGAAGGGGATTCGCTAGGCATAGGGTTCACCATTCTTATTGTTTTGGGTGGGCCTTGTGGGGTGTGAGCCTGCTCGCGATGGCGGTGGATCATTCAACTGATGCGTTGAAAGGGTGAACCGCTATCGCGAGCAGGCTCGCTCCCACAGGGGGAGCAAGTGCTGCGAGTTTTAGAAGAAGCCCAGCGGATTGATGTCGTAGCTCACCAGCAGGTTTTTGGTCTGCTGATAGTGGTCGAGCATCATTTTGTGGGTTTCACGACCGACGCCGGATTTTTTGTAACCGCCGAACGCGGCGTGCGCCGGGTACAGGTGGTAGCAGTTGGTCCATACGCGACCGGCCTTGATGGCGCGGCCCATGCGGTAGGCGCGGTTGATGTCACGGGTCCAAAGGCCGGCACCCAGGCCGAACTCGGTGTCGTTGGCGATGGCCAGGGCTTCGGCTTCGTCCTTGAAGGTGGTGATGCTCACCACCGGGCCAAAGATTTCTTCCTGGAACACGCGCATTTTGTTGGTGCCCTTGAGCAGGGTCGGCTGGATGTAATACCCGGTCGCCAGGTTGCCCTCGAGTTTTTCCACCTTGCCGCCGGTCAGCAGCTCCGCGCCTTCGCCCTTGGCAATTTCCAGGTACGACAGAATCTTGTCGAACTGCTGCTCGGACGCCTGTGCGCCGACCATGGTGTCGGTGTCCAGCGGGTCGCCCCGCTTGATCTGCAGGACTTTTTTCATCACCACTTTCATGAAGTCGTCGTAGATCGACTCCTGCACCAGTGCGCGGGACGGGCAGGTGCAGACTTCGCCCTGGTTGAAGAATGCCAGCACCAGGCCTTCAGCGGCCTTTTCAATGAAAGTTTCTTCAGCGTCCATGATGTCGGCGAAGAAGATGTTCGGCGACTTGCCGCCCAGCTCCACGGTGGACGGGATGATATTTTCGGCGGCGCATTTCATGATGTGCGAGCCCACCGGGGTCGAGCCGGTGAACGCGATCTTGGCGATGCGTTTGCTGGTGGCGAGCGCTTCGCCGGCTTCTTTGCCGAAGCCTTGCACGACGTTGAGCACGCCCGGCGGCAGCAGGTCGCCGATCAGCTCCATCAGCACGGTGATGCCCAGTGGAGTTTGCTCGGCTGGCTTGAGCACTACGCAGTTACCGGCGGCCAGCGCCGGGGCGAGTTTCCAGGCGGCCATCAGGATCGGGAAGTTCCACGGGATGATCTGCCCGACCACGCCCAGGGGCTCATGGATGTGATAGGCCACGGTGTTGCCGTCGATCTCGGCAGCGCTGCCTTCCTGGGCGCGCAGGCAACCGGCGAAGTAGCGGAAATGGTCGGCCGCCAGCGGGATGTCGGCATTCAGGGTTTCGCGCACGGCCTTGCCGTTGTCCCACGACTCGGTGATCGCCAGGACTTCCAGGTTCTGCTCGATACGATCGGCAATTTTCAGCAGTACCAGCGAACGCGCCTGGGCAGAAGTGCTGCCCCAGGCGTCAGCGGCGGCGTGTGCAGCGTCCAGCGCCTTGTCGATATCTTCGGCGGTGGAACGCGGGAATTCGGCGATGGGCTGGCCATTGACTGGCGAGGTATTGGTGAAGTACTGACCTTTGACAGGCGCGACGAACTCGCCGCCGATGTAGTTACCGTATTTGCTTTTGAACGAAACGATAGCGCCTTCAGTACCGGGGTGAGCGTAACGCATGATGGTTCTCCTTGGCTTTTATGCTTATTGAGGGAGTGGCGCATGTGCGCTTGCCATAAGCGTAGAGCAAAGGTTGGGCCACTGCCTTGCAGGGCAGGGGAATCAAGGGGTTGCGCGGTTTTTCTCGGACGGGTGGGCGGGCGCTGTGACGGTATCGGCACAGCGTGGGTGACAGTTTGTGCCGGATTTGCCACACCTTGTGACTGGGCAGTCTTGCCAGCATTGCAATGCGCTGGAGCCTGGAGGATGCTCAGTGGGCGTGATGGACCGCGTAGGACCTCTCGGGAGAATAATAAGAGATGCAAGACAATCATTTGAGCCGCCATGCCCAGCAGGTCATGACCGTCACCCAGGGCAAGTCACACCTGCATGGCCCTGGCAGTGATCCGTCCATCGCCCGTTCGTGGCTGCGTTGTCTTGAGGATTATCACCTTGACCCTTCCCTGACGATGGCGCCCACGGTGCTGGAGCACGGCCGCGTGCTGGAAAGTCGCGAGCGCTTGCAGCAAGTGCTGCATATCGCCGGTACTGAAATGACCAGCCTGCACCAGCAATTGTCCGGCGCCGGTCATGCCGTGCTGCTGACCGATGCCCGGGGGGTGATTCTCAACTGTGTCACGGCGCCTGCCGAACGCAAGATCTTCGAGCGTGCCGGCCTCTGGCTGGGCGCCGACTGGAGCGAAGCGTGCGAAGGCACCAATGGCATCGGCACCTGCCTGGTGGAGCGTCAGTCGCTGACCATCCATCAGGATGAACATTTTCGCGGGCGTCACACCGGCCTGACCTGTTCGGCGAGCCCCGTGTTTGACCCGCATGGCGAGCTGCTGGCGGTGCTCGACGTGTCCTCGGCGCGCCACGATGTATCGCGCCAGAGCCAGTTCCACACCATGGCCCTGGTCAACCTCTCGGCGAAGATGATCGAGAGCTGTTACTTCCTGCGCTATTTCGATAATCAATGGCTGCTGCGCTTTCACCTGCAAGCCGAATCCGTCGGGCTGTTCAGCGAAGGCTTGCTGGCATTTGACGGGGAAGGGCGGATCAGCGCCGTCAACCAGAGCGCCCTGAATCTGTTGGGGCACATTCGCGGCGGGCTGCTCGGCAAGCCCGTCGAGGCGTTTTTCGATTGTTCGCTGGACGAGCTGCTCGGTCGTGCAAGTATCAATGCCAGCGCCAGTTGGCCACTGCGCACCCGTGACGGGCGCAACCTGTTCGCCTTGTTGCGCGGGCAATCGCGCAGTGTTGCGGCACCACTAGTAAAGAGCCCGGTAGCGCCGCAGCAACCGCGTCCTGCCGGCATTTGCCTGGGGGATACGTCGCTGCAGGAGGATTTTCGCAAGTCCTTGCGAGTCTTCGAGCGTGACGTGCCGCTGCTGATCAACGGCGAGACGGGCTCGGGCAAGGAGGCTTTTGCCAAAGCCGTGCACAACGCCAGCCAGCGCTGCGAAAAAGCATTCGTCGCGCTCAATTGTGCGGCCATCCCCGAAAGCCTGATCGAAAGTGAGTTGTTCGGCTATCGCGGCGGCAGTTTCACCGGGGCGCGCAAGGAAGGCATGCGAGGCAAACTACAGCAGGCGGATGGCGGCACCCTGTTCCTGGATGAGATCGGTGACATGCCCCTGGCATTGCAAACCCGCCTGCTCAGGGTGCTGGAAGATCGCCAGGTGGTGCCGATCGGCGGTGAACCGGAGGCGGTGGATGTACGCATCATCAGTGCGACTCACCGTAACTTGCTGGGGCGGGTGCAGGACGGCAGTTTCCGCGAAGACTTGTATTACCGGCTCAATGGACTCGAAGTCGCCTTGCCGGCGCTGCGCGAACGCTCCGATAAATCGCAGTTGCTCGATTTCCTGCTGGCCGAGGAGGCCGGCTCGGACGCTGTGCTGATTGAAGAGCCTGCGCGCCAGGCGCTGCTCGGGTTTGCCTGGCCGGGTAATGTGCGCCAACTGCGCAATGTGCTGCGCACCTTGGCGGCATTGTGCGACGGCGGGCGGATCGGTCTTGCGGACTTGCCGGCAATGATTCGCCAGGCGTTGCCGCAAACGTATATTGCCCCGGCACCATCGGAGCATCCGCTGGAGGATGCCGAGCGGTTGGCCTTGCTCAATGCGCTGGAGCAAACGCGCTGGCACATGACTCACACGGCCGAGCAGCTGGGTGTCAGCCGAAATACCCTGTATCGCAAACTTCGCAAGCACGGCCTAAGCCGATCCCTGTAGGAGCGAGCTTGCTCGCGAAAAACCAGAGAACAATGTGCTCATTCAGAATACACGCGTCATCGTTGACGTTTTTCGCGAGCAAGCTCGCTCCTTCAGGGTAGGCGGTGATCTTGAAACACAGGGTGCGAATTTTGCCTCCCTAGGCTAACCTGCGGCCATGTTTTACGAGGTCGACTATGCACATTCATATTCTTGGTATCTGCGGCACTTTCATGGGTTCGATGGCGGTCCTGGCCAAAGAGCTGGGCCATCGTGTCACGGGCTCCGATGCCAACGTCTACCCGCCAATGAGCACTCAGCTTGAGGCTCAGGGCATTGAGTTGACCCAGGGTTACGATCCCGCGCAACTGGACCCGGCTCCGGATCTGGTGGTGATTGGCAACGCCATGTCCCGCGGTAACCCGGCAGTCGAATACGTCCTGAACAAAGGCCTGCCGTATGTCTCCGGCCCGCAGTGGCTGGCGGACCATGTGCTGCAAGGCCGCTGGGTGCTGGCCGTCGCCGGGACCCATGGCAAGACCACTACCAGCAGCATGCTCGCCTGGGTGCTGGAACACGCGGGCATGAGCCCGGGTTTCCTGATCGGCGGCGTGCCGCAGAATTTCTCGGTGTCGGCGCGTCTGGGTGAAACGCCGTTCTTCGTCATCGAAGCAGACGAATACGACAGTGCCTTTTTCGACAAGCGCTCCAAATTCGTTCATTACCGTCCGCGCACCGCGATCCTGAATAACCTTGAGTTCGATCATGCGGACATCTTCCCGGATCTGCCGGCTATCGAACGGCAGTTTCACCATTTGGTCCGAACCATCCCGAGTGAAGGCCTGGTGATCCATCCGACTACCGAGCCTGCCCTGCAACGGGTGATCGACATGGGTTGCTGGACACCTGTGCAGACCACCGGTGCCGGCGGCCAGTGGCAGGCCAGGCTGCTCAGCGAAGACGGCTCGAAATTCGAAGTGATGTTCGAAGACAAGGTCCAGGGCGTGGTGGAGTGGGACATGACAGGCCAGCACAACGTTGCCAATGCCTTGGCAACCCTGGCGGCGGCGCGACATGTCGGCGTGGTGCCGTCCATGGGCATCGCAGCCCTGAGCGCCTTCAAAAGCGTGAAGCGGCGGATGGAGAAAGTGGCGGAAGTTCGCGGCATCACCATCTATGACGACTTCGCTCACCACCCGACGGCTATCGCCACGACGCTCGACGGCCTGCGCAAGCGAATCGGCGACGCACCGCTGATTGCGATCATCGAACCGCGTTCCAACTCCATGAAACTTGGCGCACACCGTGATGGCCTGCCGGAAAGCGTGGTCGATGCCGACCAGGTGATCTGGTATGCCCCGGCCAATCTTGGCTGGGACCTGGGCGCGACCGCCGCGCTGTGCACGGTACCGTCGATTGTCAGTGATTCCCTGGAAGGCATCATCGAACGCGTGAAGAGCCAGGCCCAGCCCGGCACTCACGTGGTGATCATGAGCAACGGCGGCTTCGGCGGCCTGCACGGCAAACTTGCCGAGGCGCTGCAATGAACAACGGTCCGGAACGCATCACGCTGGCGATGACCGGCGCTTCGGGCGCCCAATACGGCTTGCGCCTGCTGGACTGCCTGGTGCGCGAAGACCGCGAGGTGCACTTTCTGATCTCGAAGGCGGCGCAATTGGTGATGGCCACCGAGACTGACGTTTCGCTACCACCGAAAACCCAGATGATGCAGGCGTTCCTGACCGAATACACCGGCGCTGCCGCCGGGCAGATTCGCGTCTATGGCAAGGAAGACTGGATGTCGCCGGTCGCTTCGGGCTCCGGGGCCCCGGCGGCGATGGTGGTGGTGCCCTGTTCCACCGGGACTTTGTCGGCCATCGCCACCGGGGCCTGCAACAACCTGATCGAACGGGCGGCCGATGTCACCTTGAAAGAGCGTCGCCAGCTGATCCTGGTGCCCCGTGAAGCGCCTTATTCGAGCATTCATCTGGAGCACATGCTCAAGCTGTCGAACATGGGCGTGACCATTCTGCCGGCATCGCCGGGCTTCTATCATCAGCCGCAGACGATTGATGACCTGATCGATTTTGTCGTGGCGCGGATTCTCAACCTGCTGAACATTCCCCAGGACATGCTGCCGCGTTGGGGCGAACACCATCTGACCAGCGATGAATAAGCTGCTGTTGGTCGTCCTCGCGCTGCAACTGGGCGGCTGTGCCACGGCACGCACGCTGGATGCCGCCAAGCCCGGGGCGCCAGTGGTTTATTCGGGGACTCGTCTGGACTTGTATGCCTTGAACGGCGGGTGCTGCGCCATGGATCGCTTTGGCGCTGAGGCTCCCAGCTACCCTGGCGTAGACCTGCCGGCGAGTGCGTTGCTGGATACGCTGCTGTTGCCGTTGTCGTTGTTGACGGTGATTGGCGTGGGTTTTCAGGCGACTGGGGGATTGTGAAAGTCAAAAGATCGTCCGATCGCGGCCCGAGCCTTCGGACGATCTTTTGATCTTATTTACCTAACTTACGTAATTCATCCGACTCAACCACCCGAACCCCATCCTGTTCTTCCAGTGCCAGGCGCCACATCGCCCGCGCCAGTTGGCAGGCTTCGATCCCGTGGTACTTGCCCGGAATCAGCCGGGATAACGGCCCGACGACCTTTTCAGCCAGGCGTGGCTCAACTCGATCACCCAGCAGTAGAGAAGGGCGGCAGATAGTCAATTGCGGCCAGTCTTGCGCGCGCAAGGCTTGTTCCATCTCGCCTTTGACCCGGTTATAGAACACCGACGACTTCGGATCCGCACCCAGCGCGCTGACCACGATCAGGTGCCGAGCGCCCATCTCCCGGGCGCGTTTGGCGAATGCCACTACCATGTCCAGGTCCACGGCGCGGAACGCCTGTTCCGAGCCGGCCTGCTTGATGGTTGTGCCGAGGCAGCAGTAGGCAATGTCCACGCGGCCGTTGAGTTGCGGCAGAAACACCGCCGGGTCGCCGACAGGGTTTTCCAGGTGGGGGTGCTTGGCCAATGGCCGGCGTGAGGGCGCCAAAACCCGGTTAATCGTGGGTTCATTAAGCAGGCGGTCAAGCAAGTGTTCACCGGTCAAACCGGTAGCTCCGGCAAGCAATACGTGCTGAGGCGTCAAGTACATAGTGTTTCTCCCTTGATACTGTTCAGCTTAGTTGCTCTTTGCATCCTTGCTGTCGACAGACACACTTTGCAGCGCTTTGCGTGCCTGCTGCTTGCGCAATAATTGCCAGTGCGACAGGACGGTTTTGGGCGCCCAGATCTGCGGTTCGGATGCTTCAAAGTTGTCAGCCAGCTCGCGCTCGGCCACAGTCGCTCTGGCCAGCTTGAAGGCTTGTTCCAAGTCATCGGTCTGGTTCAGCGCCTGCGCGAACAGGGCATCGCCGAAATAGGTGAAGTTGGCTTCCTCGGAGCAGCCGAACGACACGCGATCAGCCCGTGAGGCGGTCATGATCAGGGTGCGTTCATCCTTGAGGGTCGGGATGAAACCACCGGAGTAGCACGCGGAAATCACGATGATCTTGTCGCGATTTTTCAGCGGGGCCAGCACTGCGGCAAGCTCGTCTGCCGGCAGGTCTGACAACTCCATGCGCGGTTGGTCCAGGACCAGTTCATGCTCGCTGGTGCCGTGGCTGGTCAGGTAAATGAAAATAAGGTCTTCCGGCCCGCTGCGCTCGGCCAGGGTCGCCGCGGCGCGGCGCAGGTTTTCCCGGGTGGCCATCGGTCGATCCACCAGATGGTCGCGATGATTGACCAGGCGGATCTGGCCAAACGCACCGAAACGGCTGCTGAGCATGTTGCTGACGTAATCGGACTCGCGCAGGAACACGCTCTGCTTGCCATCACCCCCGAGGGTCAGGGTGTAGAGCTCGACGGCTGGCGTCGAGGCGGGCACGCTTGCCAGCGCGTCGTCCAGTAACCGCCCCTGGGCCAGCAGGCCAAGCTCAAGGCTGTCAGGCAGCAGCTTGCCTTCGGCATCGCGAACCCGCTGGCCAGCGATCCAGGTACCGCTTTGCACGGTGCCGTCAGTCAACACCAGCGTGCCGCGACCCGAGTAGCTGTCATTGTCGAACTGGCCAACATAGAAACTGCCGTCCGCAAGGTTCAATCGCCCCGGGCCGCTGAAGCGCCAATCGCTGAACTGACCCACGTAATGGCTGCCATCGGCGCCAATCAGTTCGCCTTTGCCATTGAGCGACCCTTCCTTGAACTGGCCGAGCCAGACATCGCCATCGGCATTCTCGTAGCGACCCTTGCCGTGCAGCTGGTTGTTTTTGAAGCTGCCGACATAGATATCGCCATCGGCACTGTTGAAGGTCCCGTTACCCTCCAGCTGACCGTCGACAAAATTGCCGGTGAACTGGTTGCCACTGGCGTCGCCGCGCTGGCCTTCACCGTTGGGTTTGCCATGGGCGAACTGGCCCTGATACGAACTGCCGTCCTCGAGCTCGAGGCGACCCAGTCCTGAATATTGATCGGCCTTGAACTCGCCGCGATAGGTCATGCCGTTTTCTTTGAGGGTGCCTTCGCCGTCCCTTCGACCGGCCTTGAAACCGCCGGTATAGCTGCTGCCATTGGTGGTCAGCGTACCCTGGCCGTCGAACAGGCCCTGGTTGAATTGTCCGCGATACACTTCGCCATTGCTGCCGTGCCACTCGCCCTGGCCATGCCATTGGCCTTTGTCGAACTCGCCGGCATACCAGCTGCCGTTCGGATAATCGACGCGGCCCTGGCCTTGCAGCAATCCGTCTACCAGTTCGCCGCGATAGCGTCCGCCGTCCGGCAGGCGCGCGTCAGGGGGCAGCAGCGATTCGCCGTCTCCGCAAGCGGTCAGCAACAGGGTCAACGCGAGGAGGGCAATCGAGCGCATAGCGGGATCCGGGCAATTAGGCGACCGAGTATGCCGCAGCTCCATGACCTTATATAGCCAGGAAAGCAGGAGAAGGCGCGAAACAGCATGAGCTGCTTCGCATCCAGGATCATTTACACGAAGCAGAGCGACAGGGGTTCGGCAATGTAGGCCGGTTTCTCTGAGCCTTCGATTTCCAGCGTGGCGGTGGCCTTGAGGAGCCATTGGCCGGGCTTTTTCTCGGTGACTTCGGCCAGGTCGACCTTGAGGCGGACCCTGGAATTGACTTTGACCGGCTGAATGAACCGCACGCTGTCGAGGCCATAATTGACCACCATCTTCAGGCCTTCAGGCAGTATGAGGATGTCTTCCATCAGCTTGGGGATCAGCGACAGCGACAGGAAGCCGTGGGCAATGGTGCTACCGAATGGCGTTTGCGCGGCTTTGACCGGGTCGACGTGGATGAACTGGTAATCCCCGGTGGCTTCGGCGAACAGGTTGATGCGCTCCTGGTCGATGGTGAGCCATTCGGAACTTCCAAGTTCCTTGCCGACATAATCTTTGAGCTCTGCAACTGGAACATAGGGCATTGAGACTCTCCTTGGGTTCATCGGTTTTATAGTTTTGAGGTGGGGGGCTCAGACCTCCCGAGTTACCACTTTAGATCACCATGGCCGTGTAACGCGGTCAACTGTCCATGCTTTTGGCGAATGCCGGTCCATAGCGTGGGCATGCTTATAATGCTCGGCCCGCCATTGCGGGTGACGGGATTGGCGGGAGGCCAGGATGCTGCTACGAGGTTTGACATGGCTGGTGCTGTTCCAATTGCTGGGAACAGCGATCAATCACCTGTTTTTGCCGGTGTTGCCAGGGCCCATCGTCGGGCTGCTGCTGTTGCTGGCGTATCTGATCAGTCGCGGGCAGGTGGGCGAGCCACTGAGCCTGGCAGCCGGCAGCCTGCTGCGCTACCTGCCGCTGTTGCTGGTGCCGCCAGCCGTGGGCGTGATGGTGTACGCCAAGGATATTGCCGCAGACTTCTGGGCCATTGTTGGCGCGCTGGTGCTGTCGCTGCTGCTGTCGATGGCGTTCGCCGGGGTGCTGATGCAGCGTTTGGTCAAGCGTCACGCGCCGCCTGAGGACAGCCAATGATCTTTGACTGGCAGGGCGCCTGGACGTCCGTGATCCACCATCCATTGTTCGGCATCGGCATTACGCTGGGCGCCTACCAGCTGGTGCTGGCGGCATTCGAGAAAACCCGCTGGGTCTTTTTACAACCGGTGCTGGTCTCCATGCTGTTGGTGATCGCAGTGCTGGCAGGTTGCGGCATCACTTATGCCGAGTATCGCAAGAGCACCGAGATCCTCAGCATCCTCCTGGGGCCGGCGACTGTGGCGCTGGCCGTGCCGCTCTACCTGAACCTGCGACGCATTCGGCAGTTGTTCTGGCCGATATTTACTACGCTGGTGATAGGCGGCGTGGTCGCCACCGGTCTTGGAGTGTTGCTGGGCTGGTCGTTTGGCGCAGAGCACATGATCCTGATGACTATGGCGCCCAAGTCCGTGACCTCGCCGATCGCGATGCTGGTCGCGGAGCAGATTGGTGGGGTGGCCGCGCTGGCGGCGGTGTTCGTGCTCATAACCGGCGTGATCGGGGCGATTTTCGGGCCTGGCCTGTTGAATCGGCTCGGCGTGCACAGCCCTGAGGCGCGGGGCATGGCGTTGGGCATGACGGCCCATGCGGTGGGCACTTCGGTAGCCCTGCAGGAAAGTGAAGAGTGCGGCGCCTTTGCGGCGCTGGCAATGAGTCTGATGGGCGTGGCCACGGCGGTGTTCCTGCCGTTGGCGGTGTCGATGGTGGTGTAAGGAAAATGTCTATGAGCTTGCCGCTTTTTCCACTGAACACAGTGCTGTTTCCTGGTTGCATCCTCGACTTGCAGATTTTTGAGGCGCGCTATCTGGACATGATCGGTCGTTGCATGAAGCAGGGCGGCGGGTTCGGCGTGGTGTGCATCCTTGATGGTGAAGAGGTCGGCCTTGCTCCGCAGGGTTATGCGCTGGTGGGTTGTGAAGCGCTGATCACCGACTTCAAGCAGCAGGCCAATGGTTTGCTGGGCATCCGCGTCCAGGGCGGCAGGCGCTTCAATGTGCTGAGCACCGAGGTCCAGCGCGATCAGTTGACGGTTGCCGAGGTCGAGTGGCTGGAAGACGAGCCGGAGCAACCGCTGCAGGACGAAGACGCGGACCTGGTGGCCTTGCTCAAGGCATTGGCCGAGCACCCGATGGTCGAGGCCTTGAACATGGGGACCGAAGCGACCGGGCAGCAGTCGTTGGCCAATCAGCTGGCGTATCTGTTGCCGTTCGCCGAAGTGGACAAGATCGATTTGCTGCAACTCGATGATCCGCAGCAGCGCCTGGATGCCATCCAGGCACTGCTCGATGAACTGCAAGGTGAGTTGTTCACCTGATCACCACGCCAATGCGCTGCGCCTCAGTAGGCGTAGCGCAGCATGGCATGCGGCAAGTGGCGCAGGGCAAAGAAGCCGAACAGCGCCACCATTGCCGGCAATACCAGCCACCAGACCCTGGGTGGCATGGCCTTCAATTCTTCACCGCGCTGTATTGTCCACAGGCTTGCCGCACAGACACAGGCCGCCAGCATGGCCCCTGCCGTAATGTCGGTCGGCCAGTGCGCACCCAGGTAGACCCGCGACAACGCAATCGCCAGCGCCGGCAGGCATCCCACCAGCAGCCAGGTCAGGCGCATGCGTGGGGGTTGCCCGCGACCGGCCAGCACCGCCAGGGTCAGGAACAGCGCAAACGCTCCGGAGGCATGGCCGCTGGGCATGCTGTAGCTGGTCAGTGGGTCGCTGAGAATTTCCGGACGTACCCGGGCGAAGAACTGTTTGGTCCCGGTATTGGCCAGTGCCGTGATCAACAAGGTTGCGCAGGCGAATACTGCCTGGCGCCACTGACGCATCACCAGCAGCAAGGTCACAAGCAGTGCACTGAACAGCAGCATGTTGCGGAATTCGCCAATAATCGTCAGCGTCACGGCGACTTCATCGAGTGTCGGGCTGCGATGTTCCTGCACCAGCGTCATCACCCCCTGGTCGAGTGCGGTCAGGTGCGGATAGCCGATGAACAACCCGGCCAGAATCAGCAGGCTCATGCTGGCAATCAACACCGTCGCCTTGCGATGGCGACGCATGCTGCTGGTGATGCTCAAGCCGACCATCACCGCAATGCTGCCCGCCACGATGCCGGCTTCCGGCCAGAAACCTTCCGGCAAAGGCAGGCGAATCGCCGCGCCGGTGGCCCAGCCAGGCAGGAGGTAGGCGACGCTCCAGCCAGCAGCAGCCAACAGGCTTACGGCGGCAAAGCGCGGGAAGGGCATGTCGAGCATTCCCGCGACCATGGGCAGCATGGGACGCAGCGGGCCGATGAAGCGGCCAACCAGCAAACTGGCAATGCCATAACGCTGGAAGTACGACTCTGCGCCGGCAATCCATTCCGGATGATGGCGCAAGCCTGGCAGGCGACGGATGTTCTGGTGAAAATGTCGCCCGATGAAGTACGACACGATATCGCCCGATATGCCGGCGATAAATCCCAGGAATAACGTCTCGCTCAAGGATAGCGCGCCACTGCCGGCCAGCACTGCGACGGCAAACAGCAATACGGTACCGGGGACAATCAGTCCTGCAATCGCCAGGCACTCGACGAAGGCCACGATGAATACAGCCGCGGCCAACCACTGCGGGTTCGCCGCAAGCCATCCGGTCACGCTATCGAGCCATGGGCCCATAAAAACTACTCCATCGAATTTTTATAAGCGTCCGCAGTGGACGAACGCAGGCTTCAACACACCACCGAACCCTGTAGGAACGAGCTTGCTCGCGATGGTCGCTAACGATAGCGAGTGCTTTAGATCAGCGCGGCGCTCTGGAAAACATCGCGAGCAAGCTCGCGCCTACAGGGGGCTAGATTAATCAATTCAGCAAAATATAATCCCGCCCTTCGACCTGCCCGCGTCGCAGCGGGTTCCGCGTGCAATAGGGCGCATAAGCAGCATCGACGAAGCGGTACATCAGGTGTTCATCCCGTCCTTGGGGAATTCCCAGTCGAGTGGTCTGGATCACATGAGCCGGTGCCGCTCCCACGTCTTCCACCAGCAGCACCTCATGGTCAAAGCGCTTGGCGTCCCACATAGGCACTTTCAGGCCCAGCGCCTTGCACAGCAAGGTCTGCCCGGCGCAGAGCTTCTGCGACGGGCGAGGGCGTCCCTGGCCATCGGGGTTGTTCAACAGCATTTGCGCGAGGCTGGCCGGGCCGCTCAGTTCGTCGACCCAGGGGTAGGCCGACTTGATCAACACGGCATTGCCCGGCCCGAGGGCGCTGAAGTTCAGGGAGTCACCGCCGCGGGCGTAATACATATAGATGTGGCCGCCATCCAGAAACAAAGCCTTACGCTTTTCTGTATAGCCTAGGGAGGCGTGGCTGCCTTTTTCTTCGAAGTAATAGGCTTCGGTCTCGATGATTCTGGCGCTGAGCCACAATCCACCGACCCGGTGCCGGATAACTTTGCCCAGCAGATCCCGCGCCAGCGTCTGTGCGTCGCGGTCGAAAAAAGCGTCCGCAAGCCCGTGGGGCTTGAGGGCGGCGACGGATGGGGCATTAAGGTTAGTCATGATGAACAGCGTTTATCAGGGCTGATTGAGCGGTGATGATAACAATGTGCACCTTAATTACGGCTGAACGTCGGCAAATTGAAGTCCATTTCGACCATCCGCCCGTCACCGCTGTTAGTCACGGGTCGCGGCAGCTATAATCTGCCGCTTTACTCTTTAACAAGACCAAGCAAAGACCACTCCAGACCATGACTGAGTCCGTTCTTGACTACATGACCCGCCTGGGTCGCGCTGCCCGCGAAGCTTCTCGCGTCATTGGCCGTGCCAGCACCGCGCAGAAAAACCGCGCCCTGCAGGCTGCTGCCACTGCGCTGGACGCGGCGCGCGTCGAGCTTGCCGCTGCCAATGAGCTGGATCTGGCGGCCGGTCGTGCCAATGGTCTGGAGCCTGCGCTGCTGGAGCGCCTGGCCCTGACGCCGGAGCGTATCGACGGGATGATCGTCGGTCTGCGCCAGGTCGCGGCCTTGCCCGACCCTGTAGGCGCCATTCGCGACATGAGCTTTCGGCCTTCAGGTATTCAGGTCGGCAAGATGCGTGTGCCCCTGGGGGTGATCGGGATCATCTACGAGTCGCGTCCCAATGTGACCATCGACGCCGCCAGCCTTTGCCTCAAGTCGGGTAATGCGACCATTTTGCGTGGCGGCTCCGAGGCGATTCACTCCAATCGCGCCATCGCTGCGTGCATCCAGCGCGGCCTGGCCGAGGCCGAGTTGCCTGCCGCCGTGGTGCAAGTGGTCGAAACCACTGACCGTGCAGCAGTCGGCGCGCTGATTGCCATGCCCGAGTACGTCGATGTCATCGTGCCCCGTGGCGGCCGTGGCCTGATCGAACGGGTCAGCCGCGATGCGCGAGTGCCCGTGATCAAGCATCTTGACGGTATTTGCCACGTTTACGTCAGCGCTCACGCCGACCTGGCGAAAGCCCGGCGCATCGCCTTCAACGCCAAGACCTACCGGTATGGCATCTGCGGTGCGATGGAAACCCTGCTGGTGGATGAAGCCGTTGCCAGGGATTTCCTGCCGTCGATGGCCGCCCAGTTCCGCGAGAAAGGCGTTGAACTGCGCGGCTGCGCCCGGACCCGGGCGATCATCGATGCGGCCGTGGCCACCGAAGACGACTGGAACACCGAATACCTGGCGCCGATCCTGTCGATCCGCGTAGTCGATGGGCTGGACCAGGCCATCGAACATATCAACCAGCACGGTTCCCATCACACCGACTCGATTGTCAGCGAAAGCCTCGCCGACACGCGACGTTTCGTCGCCGAAGTCGATTCGGCATCGGTGATGATCAACACCCCGACCTGCTTCGCCGACGGGTTTGAATATGGATTAGGTGCCGAGATCGGCATTTCTACTGATAAGCTGCACGCCCGCGGACCTGTGGGTCTGGAAGGCCTGACCTGCGAGAAATACATCGTGGTCGGCGATGGCCAGTTGCGCGGCCAGGCGTCGGTTTGACTTGGGCGACCTCGACCTGACAGCGCCGGCCACTCCCGACGAGCCTGCCCCGCGACGCATAGGCGTACTGGGCGGCACGTTCGATCCGGTGCACATCGGCCACTTGCGCGGTGGGCTGGAAGTCGCCGAATCCCTGGCACTGGACGAATTGCGCCTGACACCCAGCGCCCGACCGCCTCATCGCGGTACGCCGCAGGTGTCGGCGAAGGACCGGTTGGCAATGGTCGAATGCGCGGTGGCCGGTGTGGCACCGTTGGTGGTGGACGCTCGCGAATTGCAGCGGGACAAACCGTCCTACACTATCGACACCCTGGAGCTGATGCGCGCCGAGCTGGCCGCTGAGGACCAGGTTTTTCTACTTTTGGGCTGGGACGCATTTTGCGGCCTGCCCACTTGGCATCGCTGGGAAGAGTTACTCCAGCATTGCCACATCCTGGTGCTGCAACGCCCGGATGCCGACAGCGAACCGCCGGATGCCTTGCGCAACCTGCTGGCAGCGCGTTCGGTGAGCGACCCGCTGGCCCTGAAAGGGCCGAGCGGACAGATTGCATTCGTCTGGCAGACGCCGCTCGCGGTATCCGCCACCCAGATCCGTCAACTGCTGGCCAGCGGTAAGTCGGTACGTTTCCTGGTGCCCGACGCGGTCCTGGCCTACATCGATGCGCACGGACTCTACCGTGCGTCGAACTGAAAAACGGCGAGCTTCAAGGCACGTGATCACGTGTAGCGAAGCGCCCGAACATACGAGCAAAACGAGTTTTATATGACTGACAAAGACGTAGCTAAAGTAAAGCGCAAAGGCACATTCAAGAGCGCCCCTCTGCCAGTAGAGGCGCCAACCGGGCCGGAGTTGCGCGGTGAAGAGCTGGTCAAGGTTGCCGTTGCAGCCCTGGAAGACGTGAAGGGCCAGGACATCCAGGTCATCGACGTTCGTGAAAAGCAGAGCATCACCGATTTCATGATCATCGCCACCGGTACTTCGAACCGCCAGATCGGCGCGATGCTGGACAAGGTCCGCGAAGCCGTCAAAGCCCTGGGCGTCAAGCCATTGGGTGAAGAAGGCAAGGGCGACAGCGACTGGGTATTGCTGGACATGGACGACGTCATCGTACACATGATGACTGCCTCGGCACGTCAGTTCTATGACCTGGAACGCCTGTGGGCCGGTGCCGAGCAAAGTCGTTCGGCCAGCGCTGCACACCACAGCCCAGAGAACACCCATGAGCACTTCACCAAGCTCAACAAAGACCAGCAATAATAAGGGACCGCTGTGCGACTGCGACTGATCGCCGTCGGTTCACGCATGCCCAAATGGGTGGAAGAAGGCTGGCATGAATATGCCAAGCGTCTTCCATCCGAGCTGGCGCTGGAACTGGTGGAAATACCGCTCAATACCCGTGGCAAGAACGCCGACGTGGCACGCTTCATCCGACAGGAAGGCGAAGCCATGCTGGCTAAAGTCGGCCCGAACGAGCGGATTGTCACTCTCGAAGTCCACGGCAAGCCCTGGAGTACAGAGCAGTTGGCGGTCGAACTCGATCGCTGGCGCCTGGACTCGCGTACGGTGAACTTCATGGTCGGTGGCCCCGAAGGGCTGGCGCCGGAAGTCTGTGCCCGGGCAGATCAGCGCTGGTCGCTCTCGCCGTTGACCCTGCCGCACCCCCTGGTGCGGATCCTGATCGGCGAACAGCTGTATCGTGCCTGGACAGTGCTGTCCGGCCACCCTTACCACAAGTAGCTTTGCCCTCATGCCCCAGCCAATCCGCATCAAGGACCACGAAAAAGACGCCCGTCTGGTGCGTGGCCGCGTCGTGTTCGGGGCAATTGCGGTGGTGACGCTGATTTGTGTGCTGATTGCGCGGCTGTATTTCCTGCAGGTGATTCAGTACGAGTATCACTCGACCCTGTCGGAAAACAACCGGGTGCATGTGCAGCCGATCCCTCCGACTCGCGGGTTGATCTTCGACCGCAATGGGGTCGTTGTCGCCGACAACCGGCCCAGTTTCAGTCTGAGCATGACCCGCGAGCGTTCCGGCGACTGGCAGCAGGTGCTCGATGTGATCGTCGAAGTCCTGGAGCTGACGCCGGACGATCGGGTGATATTCGAAAAGCGCATGAAACAGGGGCGCCGGCCGTTCGAGCCGGTGCCGATCCTGTTTGAACTCTCGGAAGAACAGATCGCCCGGATCGCGGTCAACCAGTTCCGCCTGCCCGGGGTGGAAGTGGTTGCGCAACTGGTGCGCCACTACCCGCAGGGCGCGCACTTCGCGCACTCGGTGGGTTACATGGGGCGGATCAACGAGAAAGAGCTCAAATCCCTCGATCCGGTCAATTACAGCGGCACCCATCACATTGGCAAGACCGGTATCGAACGATTCTACGAACCCGAACTGCACGGCCAGGTGGGTTACGAAGAGGTCGAAACCAACGCGCGAGGCCGTGTACTGCGGGTGCTCAAGCGTACCGATCCGATTCCCGGCAAGGACATTGTCCTGAGCCTGGACATCAAATTGCAGGAAGCTGCCGAAGCGGCACTTGGCGGTCGGCGCGGCGCCGTGGTGGCATTGGACCCGGCCACCGGCGAAGTGCTGGCGATGGTCAGCCAGCCGAGTTTCGACCCTAACCTGTTCGTCACCGGCATCAGCTTCAAGGCCTATGCCGAGTTGCGCGATTCCATTGACCGGCCGCTGTTCAACCGCGTGTTGCGCGGCCTTTACCCGCCGGGCTCGACCATCAAGCCTGCCGTGGCCATTGCCGGCCTGGATTCAGGCGTGGTGACCGCATCGACCCGGGTGTTCGATCCGGGTTACTACCAGTTGCCAAACTACGACCACAAGTACCGCAACTGGAACCGTTCCGGTGACGGCTTCGTCGACCTGGACACGGCAATCATGCGCTCCAACGACACCTATTTCTACGACCTGGCCCACAAGCTGGGGATCGATCGGCTGTCGGCCTATATGGGCAAGTTCGGCATCGGCCAGAAGGTCTCGCTGGACATGTTCGAAGAATCGCCGGGGCTGATGCCGTCCCGCGAGTGGAAGCGCGCCACCCGCCGTCAGGCGTGGTTCCCTGGCGAGACATTGATCCTGGGGATCGGCCAGGGGTACATGCAGTCGACACCGCTGCAACTGGCGCAAGCCACGGCCCTGGTGGCGAACAAGGGCGTCTGGAAGCGTCCGCACCTGGCCAAGACGGTCGAAGGCGAGAGACCCAAGGACGAAAACCCGATGCCGGATATCATCCTGCGCGATCCGTCGGACTGGGCCAAGGTCAACCACGGAATGCAGCAGGTGATGCACGGTGCCAGGGGCACTGCGCGCAAGGCAGCCATTGGTGCGCAATACCGCATTGCCGGCAAAAGTGGTACGGCCCAGGTGGTCGCGATCAAGCAGGGCGAGAAGTACGACCGCTCCAAGGTTCAGGAACGTCACCGCGACCACGCCCTGTTCGTCGGCTTCGCGCCGGCCGATAACCCGAAAATCGTCGTGTCGGTAATGGTCGAGAACGGCGAGTCCGGTTCCGGCGTTGCGGCACCAGTGGTCCGTCAGATCATGGATGCCTGGCTCCTTGGCCAGGACGGTCGGCTGAAAGCCGAGTACGCCAGCCCTACCAGTGCGGAGGCTACGGCCCGTGAAGAGTAATTTCGACCGCATCCTCTCCAGTGAAGATGTGATGCGTCGCCGTGCGACGCTGCTGCAACGCATGCATATCGACGGTCCGTTGCTGATCCTGCTGTTGACCCTCGCGGCCGGCAGCCTGTTCGTGCTGTATTCGGCCAGCGGCAAGAGCTGGGATCTGCTGGCCAAGCAGGCCACCTCGTTCGGCATCGGCCTGGTGTCGATGGTCGTCATCGCCCAGTTCGAGCCGCGCTTCATGGCCCGTTGGGTGCCGGTAGGTTACGTGCTGGGCGTGCTGTTGCTGGTGGTGGTCGACATCATGGGCCACAACGCCATGGGTGCCACGCGCTGGATCAACATTCCCGGGGTCATCCGCTTCCAGCCTTCGGAGTTCATGAAGATCCTGATGCCGGCGACCATCGCCTGGTACCTGTCCAAGCGCACCTTGCCGCCACAGCTCAAGCACGTGGCGGTAAGCCTGTTCCTGATCGGTTTGCCGTTCATCCTGATCGTGCGCCAGCCCGACCTCGGCACTTCGCTGCTGATTCTGGCGGGGGGCGCCTTCGTGTTGTTCATGGGTGGCCTGCGCTGGCGCTGGATCCTGAGCGTGCTTGCGGCCGCGGTGCCGGTATCCGTCGCCATGTGGTACTTCGTGATGCACGAATACCAGAAACAGCGCGTCCTGACCTTCCTCGACCCTGAGAGCGATCCACTGGGCACCGGCTGGAACATCATTCAATCCAAAGCCGCCATTGGTTCCGGCGGGGTGTTCGGCAAGGGCTGGCTGCTGGGTACCCAGTCGCATCTGGACTTCCTGCCGGAAAGCCACACCGACTTCATTATTGCGGTGTTGGGCGAAGAGTTTGGCCTGGTGGGCATCTGTGCGCTGCTGCTGATCTACCTGTTGCTGATTGGCCGGGGCCTGGTCATTACTGCCCAGGCCCAGACATTGTTCGGAAAATTGCTCGCCGGTGCCCTGACCATGACGTTTTTTGTTTACGTTTTCGTCAACATCGGTATGGTCAGTGGCCTGTTGCCGGTTGTGGGGGTGCCGTTGCCGTTCATTAGCTACGGAGGAACTTCGCTGGTGACACTGCTGTCAGCGTTTGGGGTTTTGATGTCGATCCATACCCATCGTAAGTGGATCGCGCAAGTTTGAATAAGGTGAAGATTTCAATGCAAGAAATGCGTGGCTGGGCGACTCGATACGCGCCGTGGGTCGGCCTGGTAGGCATCCTTGGCACAGCGCAGCAAGCGCTGGCCGGCGATTACGAAGGCACTCCGCAGGTGGCCGAGTTCGTCGGTGAAATGACCCGCGACTACGGTTTCGCCGGTGAGCAGCTGATGGGCGTGTTCCGCGAAGCCGAGCGCAAGCAGTCGATTCTGGACGCGATCTCGAAACCTGCCGAGCGGGTCAAGCAGTGGAATGAGTATCGCCCGATGTTCATCTCCGACGCGCGCATTGCCCGCGGTGTGGACTTCTGGCGCCAGCACGAAGCCGTATTGGCGCGTGCCGAACAGGAATACGGGGTACCAGCCCAGGTGATTGTGTCGATTATCGGCGTTGAGACCTTTTTCGGCCGTAATACCGGTAATTTCCGGGTGATCGATGCCTTGTCCACCCTCGGTTTCGACTATCCTCCCCGTGCCGAATTTTTCCGCAAGGAATTACGCGAGTTTCTGCTGCTGGCCCGGGAAGAACAGGTCGATCCATTGACCCTCAAGGGCTCGTACGCCGGGGCCATGGGGCTTCCGCAGTTCATGCCGAGCAGTTTTCGCGCCTATGCAGTGGATTTCGACGGTGATGGTCACATTAATATCTGGACCAACCCGGACGACGCAATCGGCAGCGTCGCCAGTTATTTCAAGCGTCACGGCTGGGTGGCCGGAGAACCCGTGGTCAGTCGCGCCGATGCGCGTGGCGACCAGGTGGACGAGGGTTTGACCACGGGCATCGAGCCGACTAAAACCGTCGGGGAGTTGCGAGCGTTGGGGTGGTCGAGTCATGATGCGCTGCGCGATGATATGCCGGTCACGGCTTTCCGCCTGGAAGGTGACCAAGGTCCTGAATACTGGATGGGCCTGAAGAATTTTTACGCGATCACGCGTTATAACCGCAGCGTGATGTATGCCATGGCCGTACATCAACTGTCTGAACAGCTGGTCCAAGCACGGGGCGTCAAGTAATGCGGGCATTGCCTATGAATAAACCCCTGAAGCTGATGGCATTCGGTGCCTTGGCGGTGCTGGTCGCCAGTTGTTCGACCAGCCGTTCTCCTACGCAAAAACCTGCGACCACGGCTGTGCGCACCATGCCGGGCCTGGACATCAACCGCGCTCACAAAGACGGCGCGCCATGGTGGGATGTCGACGTATCGCGCATTCCGGATGCCACGCCGACCCTGCATACCGGTCCTTACAAAGCCAACCCCTACACCGTGCTGGGCAAGACCTACTTCCCGATTCAGGAATCGAAGAGCTACGTGGCATCGGGCACGGCGTCCTGGTATGGCACCAAGTTCCATGGCCAGAACACCGCCAACGGCGAAGTCTATGACTTGTACGGCATGAGTGCCGCCCACAAGACCTTGCCACTGCCAAGTTACGTTCGGGTGACCAACCTGGACAACAACAAATCAGTGGTGCTGCGAGTCAACGATCGTGGGCCGTTCTACTCCGACCGGATCATCGACCTGTCCTATGCGGCAGCCAAGAAGCTCGGTTATGCCGAAACCGGGACCGCGCGCGTCAAGGTCGAGGGTATCGACCCGCAACAATGGTGGGCCGCCAAGGGGCGTCCGGCGCCGTTGATGCTCAATGAACCGCAGATCGCCCAGAACAAGGCACCTGTCATCACGGCTTCGGCCGGTACGGTGGAGCAATGGACTCCGCCGCCACAGCAACACGCGGCGGCCGTAGTGCCCGTGCAGATCGATGCAAAAAAAAACGCTTCTGCACCAGCCTCTGGCCAGTATCTGCAGGTGGGCGCGTTCGCCAACCCGGACGCTGCAGAGCTCCTGAGATCGAAGCTGAGCGGAATGGTGAGCGCTCCGGTGTTCATCAGTTCGATAGTGCGCAATCAGCAAACCCTGCACCGGGTGCGCCTGGGGCCAATGGGCTCGCCGGGTGAAATCCAGCAGGTGCAGAACAGCGTGCGACTGGCCAATCTCGGTTCGCCGAGCCTGGTCACCGCCGAGTAATACGTAGTACTTGATTGAAGGCTCACTTGCGATTTGGGGGTGAGCCTGGTTGTTGGCTCGATGAAGAATAAAAGCCCGGCAAGGGTTATGAGTGAACAACTGAACACGCGACAGCTCGTTAGAGTGCTGTCTGATTAGTTTTGCCTTTGGGCAGTTCCCATTAGCGATTTCGAGAGACGGATGAACATCACCACCTTTGCCAAACGCCTTTGCCTGCTAGTCCCGCTGCTCATCTCGCCTGCCGCTTTCGCGGTCGAGATGATGCCGTCGCCACCTCAACTGGCGGCTAAATCCTATGTACTCATGGACGCCAGCAGCGGCAACGTGCTGGTCGAGAACAACGGTGACCAGCGTCTGCCTCCGGCCAGCCTGACCAAGCTGATGACCGCGTACATCGCGACCCTGGAAATTCGTCGTGGCCAGATCGGCGAAAACGATCCGGTGACCGTCAGCGAAAACGCCTGGCGCACCGGCGGTTCGCGGATGTTCATCAAAGTCGGCTCCCAGGTAACGGTCAGTGACCTGCTGCACGGCATCATCATCCAGTCGGGTAACGACGCCAGTGTTGCGCTCTCCGAGCACATCGCCGGCAGCGAAGACGCCTTCGCCGACATGATGAACAAAACCGTGGCCGACCTTGGCATGACCAACAGCCACTTCATGAATCCGACTGGCCTGCCGAACCCGGAGCACTACTCGTCGGCTCACGACATGGCCGTGCTGGCTCGCGCAATCATCCACGAAGACCCTGCTCACTATGCGATCTACTCGCAGAAAGAGTTCTTCTGGAACGGCATCAAGCAACCTAACCGCAACCTGCTGCTGTGGCGCGACAAGACCGTGGACGGCCTGAAAACCGGTCACACCGACGAAGCCGGCTTCTGCATGGTGTCTTCGGCTGTACGTGACGGCATGCGTCTGATCGCCGTGGTCTTCGGCACCAACAGCGAAGTGGCTCGCGCCTCTGAGACCCAGAAGCTGCTGACTTACGGTTTCCGCTTCTTCGAAACCCAGACCTTCTATCAGAAAGGCGCCGAGCTGGCCCAGGCTCCAGTCTGGAAAGGCACCACCAACCAGGTCAAGGCCGGCCTGGCTCAAGACCTGACCATGACCCTGCCAAAAGGTCAGCTGAAGAAGCTCGCCGCCAGCATGACCATGAACCCGCAACTGATTGCGCCAATCGCCAAAGGCGACGTGATCGGTAAAGTCGAAGTGAAACTGGACGACAAGGTTGTGCACAGCGCAGACCTGATCGCACTGGACGCGGTCGACGAGGGTGGTATCTTCCGTCGCATGTGGGATAGCATCCGTCTATTCTTCTACGGCTTGTTCAACTGATTTAGTGTGGACCTGCATGGCCCCGTTCCAATCCGGTGCGGGGCCATGTTCGTTACCACGGCTTACGCTTACGAGGCCGTTACGCCATGACCGATACCGAAGTAAAGGCGCCAAAGATCGAATTCCCCTGCGCGGATTATCCTATCAAGGTGATCGGCGATACCGGCGTAGGTTTCAAGGACAGGATCATCGCGATCCTTGAGAAGCACGCCACTGTTGACCTCAAGACGTTCGCCGAACGCCAGAGCACCAACGGCAAGTACACGACCATCCAGCTGCACATCATCGCTACCGGTCAAGAGCAGCTGTACGACATCAACAGCGAATTGCGCGCTACCGGTTTTGTGCACATGGTGCTGTGATGTCTGGCACGCTGGGCTTTCGCGAGCTTGGCCAGATGGCTTACGAGCCGGTCTGGCATGCCATGCAACGCTTTACCAACGAACGTGGCAGCAATGCCGCGGACGAGATCTGGCTGGTCGAGCACCCACCGGTGTTCACCCAGGGCCAGGCCGGCAAGGCTGAACATCTGCTGCTGCCGGGTGATATTCCGGTGGTGCAGGTCGACCGTGGTGGCCAGGTGACCTATCACGGCCCCGGCCAGTTGGTCGCCTACCTGTTGCTCGATGTACGCAAACTCGGTTTTGGTGTGCGTGACCTGGTCACCCGCATGGAGCATTGCCTGATCGAGCTGCTGGCGAGCTACGGCGTTATCGCTGCAGCCAAGCCGGATGCACCGGGTGTGTATGTAAACGGGGCAAAAATTGCCTCCCTGGGTTTGCGCATTCGTCACGGCTGTTCTTTTCATGGCCTGGCCCTGAACGTGGACATGAACCTGGAACCGTTTCGACGGATTAATCCCTGCGGCTACGCCGGGCTGGCGATGACCCAGCTCAGCGATCACGCAGGATCGATTGAATTTGCCGAGGTAAGTGCCCGGCTGCGCGCGCAGCTCGTCAAACACCTCGACTATGCTGAGCAGACGACCCTAACGGGCGGAATCGACTGATATGACTACTGATGCAGTGCAAACCATGATCCCGACGCTGGATGTTACCGAGCGTCCGGCCCCGCGTGCCAAGGTTGAAGCCGGCGTCAAGCTGCGCGGCGCCGAGAAGGTTGCACGCATCCCGGTAAAGATCATTCCGACCACCGAACTGCCAAAAAAGCCGGACTGGATCCGTGTGCGCATCCCGGTTTCCCCGGAAGTCGACCGCATCAAGGCGCTGCTGCGCAAACACAAGCTGCACAGCGTGTGCGAAGAGGCGTCCTGCCCGAACCTGGGCGAGTGCTTCTCCGGCGGCACGGCGACCTTCATGATCATGGGGGACATCTGCACCCGTCGTTGCCCGTTCTGCGACGTGGGCCACGGTCGTCCGAAGCCACTGGACGTCAATGAGCCGCAAAGCCTGGCCATCGCCATCGCTGATCTGAAACTCAAATACGTGGTGATCACCTCGGTTGACCGCGATGACCTGCGTGACGGCGGTGCCCAGCACTTCGCCGACTGCATCCGCGAAATTCGCAAGCTGTCGCCAAATGTGCAGCTCGAAACCCTGGTCCCGGATTACCGTGGACGCATGGACGTGGCGCTGGAAATCACTGTGGCTGAGCCGCCTGATGTGTTCAACCACAACCTGGAAACCGTGCCACGCCTGTACAAGGCTGCGCGTCCGGGCTCGGACTACCAGTGGTCGCTGACCCTGCTGCAACGCTTCAAGCAGATGATGCCGCACATTCCGACCAAGTCCGGCCTGATGCTGGGGCTGGGTGAAACCGATGAAGAAGTCATCGAAGTGATGAAGCGCATGCGCGAACATGACATCGACATGCTGACCCTGGGCCAGTACCTGCAACCGTCGCGCAGCCACTTGCCAGTCCAGCGCTTCGTGCACCCGGACACCTTCGCCTGGTTCGCCGAGGAAGGTTACAAGATGGGCTTCAAGAACGTCGCATCCGGCCCGCTGGTTCGTTCTTCGTATCACGCTGACGAGCAGGCCAAGCTGGTCAAGGCCGAGCTGATGTCGTCCTGATCAACTGCTGGTAAAACAGCCCGCAAGGCTTGTCCGGCTTGCGGGCTGTTTTTTGCCTGGCCTAAGGCACACCGCGATTTTTTCCTGCAGTTGGAGGGCGCTGTCCCTCTTCTGTTTGTGCCCGTTCCTGACTACTGTGGTGCAAGACGCCTTCACACCGGGAGATTCATGGATGACCGTTAAACCAACCCACGTTCTCAGCCCGCACGCTCCTGTCCCGGCGCTGCCTGCCGAGGGCCTGATCGGCGTCATCGCTCCCGCCGGCCCTGCGCCTCTGGACACCGACAAAGCCACCGCCTGGATGCGTGCTCGCGGGTATGCGCTGCGGATTTTTCCCGGGGTCTACGAGAAGGAGGGTTACCTTGCCGGCAGCGACGAAAGGCGGCTGGCGGATTTGCACGCCGCGTTTGCCGATCCGCAAGTCGATGCGATCATTTGCTTGCGTGGCGGTTACGGCACCCCGCGCTTGCTCGATCGCATTGATTTCGACCTGTTGCGCAACAATGCCAAGCCATTCATTGGCTACAGCGACATCACCGCGCTGCATCTGGCGATCAGTCGATACGCGGGGTTTGTGACCTTTCACGGGCCGCTGCTCAATGCCGACCTGCTGGGTGACCGGAAGCGGCCGACCGAGTCCTCGTTTTTCAACATGCTTAGAGGGCAGGTGAAGGCGGGGAGTGTACTGACTCACCCGGTGGCCTACCCCTTGATCACGATCGAGCCAGGCATTGCCCACGGGCGCTTGCTCGGCGGCAACTTGTCGATGATCGCGGCCGTCATGGGCACGCCCTACGCGATCGATGCCGAGGGCGTCATCCTGTTTATCGAGGACATCAACGAGCCGCTGTACCGTATTGACCGGCTGCTGACGCACCTGCGCCTGGCGGGCACGCTGGGCCAGCTGCGCGGGGTATTGGTTGGCGATGTGGCGGGGGTGGAGACGGCTGCGCTTGAGCGGTTGCTCAAGCAGACTTTCGAGCCTTTACGCATTCCGGTACTGGCCGGTTGGCGCAGCGGGCATTGTGATCCGAACCTGACGCTGCCGATGGGGGCGTTGGTGAAGCTCGATGCGGGGGGCAAGGCGTTGGTGTTGGAGCAGGATGTTGTAATCAAGTCTTAGATCATCACGGACTGATAGTCAGTCATCGCGGGCAAGCCCGCTCCCACAAGTTCCAGGTTGAATGCGAATGTTGCGTACGCCCTGGATCCTGTGGGAGCGGGCTTGCCCGCGAAGCTTTTAGCGGTTACGCAGGCCTTCCAGCAACTTGTGCGTCGGATACCCATCCGCCGGCCAGCCAAACGACTGTTGGGCACTGCGTATCGCCTTGCGCGTATTGGCGCCTATGATCCCGTCGGCGGTGCCCGCGTCGTAGTTCTGTGCACTCAGCAGGCTTTGCAATTCAATGCGCTCGGTACGACTGAGCGGCATGTCATCTTTGGGCCAGGTACCACTGATCAGGCCACCACCGCTGAACCGTTCCGACAGCAGGCTGACGGCCAGGGCGTAGGACGACGAGTTGTTGTACTTGAGAATCGCGCGGAAGTTATCCAGCACCAGGAAGGCCGGGCCACGGTAACCTGCCGGCAGCAGCAGGGCGGCAGACAGGTGCTCTGAGCCTGCTGGAACCTGGGCACCACCGGGCAGGGTTACGCCCAGCTGCCGCCATTCGGCGACACTCTTGCGCAGCGTGCCGTCTGCCAGGACGTAGTTGAAACCGCTCGGCAGCTGAACTTCAAAGCCCCAGGGCTGGCCTTTCTGCCATCCCGAGCTTTGCAGGTAGTGCGCGGTGGAGGCCAGCGCGTCGGCGGAGCTGCCCCAGATGTCACGGCGCCCGTCGCCATCGAAGTCCACGGCGTGGGTGTTGTAGGTCGTCGGGATGAACTGGGTCTGGCCCATGGCCCCGGCCCAGGAACCAAGCATTTTCTCGGGTTCGATATCACCCTGTTGCAGGATTTGCAGCGCGGCGATCAACTGCGCCTGGGCGAAGCCCGGACGGCGGCCTTCGTAGGCCAGGGTTGCCAGGGAGTTGATGACCGATTTACTGCCCTGGAACTGCCCGAAGTTGCTCTCCATGCCCCAGACCGACACCAGTACCTGCCGGTCAACGCCATAGCGCTGCTCGATGCTTTGCAGGATGTCGGCGTACTGGCTGACCAGCGCCTGGCCCTTGCGCACCCGCAGAGGCGAAAGCGCGCCATCGAGGTATTCCCACACCGGGCGGGAAAACTCCGGCTGGCTGCGGTCGGCGCGAATGACACTGGGGTCCAGGCTGACATTGGCGAACGCGCGATCGAACAGATCGGCACGGATCCCGGCGGCGAGTGCTTCCTTGCGGAAACCGGCCTGCCAGTCGGCAAACGTCTGCGTGGGCTGGAGGTCAAGATTTTCACCGGTCGGGACAACCGGCGGAATGACCGCAGGGGCTGTTGCGACAGGGAGGGTCTGGAGCGGTTGAGCGTCGGCGGCGGTGGGTTTTTCCGCGCAAGCGACAAGCATAACGAGGCTGGAGGCAGCTAGCAGTTGGCGCAGGGGCCAACGACGGGAAAGACTAAGGGGCATGCACAGGTCCAGGGAAAAACGAGTCAGGTGCAGACCTTAACATGTTGAGCGGTTGGTTGCCTTTCAGGCCGCCAGAAAGTAAGCAGCCCCGGCAGGCGTTGCCGAAGGCTGCGAACTGTTGATCTTATTCAGCCGGCAACATCAATCGCTGGCCAGCCATCAACAACGACAGGCGACTCAGGCTCATCCATGGCGAGCCCGCTGCCTGACCTTTGATCTGCGCATCAATACGCTGCGCTTCGAGCAACAACTGCGCCCAGCGTTGCGCCGAGTAGCGTTGCAGGGCCTTGCTCATGAGCGGTTTGCGCTTGTCCCAGACCGGTGGTCGGGCTGAGCTGAATGCCTTGTCCAGTGGTACGCCCTGGCTGTATTGCAGCGACAGGTTGGCGAGCAAACGCAGCTCCCGCGCCAGGGCCCAGAGAATGACCGGTGGCTCGACGCCTTCACCGCGCAGGCCTTCAAGCATTCGCAGTGCGTGGGCCGCTTCGCCGTTGAGAATCGCATCGGTCAGGCCAAAAACGTCGAAACGCGCGCTGTCGGCCACCGCCGCTTGCACGGTTTCCACCGTGATCTGCCCACCCTCGGCCATCAGCTTGAGCTTTTCGATTTCCTGGGCGGCAGCCAGCAGGTTGCCTTCGACCCTTGCGGCAATCAGTTCGACCGCGTCCTGGCTGGCGGAGAGCCCGGCCTGCGACAGACGCTGGCGGATCCAGCTGGGCAGCTGGTTGGCATCCACCGGCCAGATCTGCACGAACTGGGTGTGCTGGCCTTCGACCAACGCCTTGCCCCACTTGGTTTTCTGTGCGCTGCCGTCCAGCTTGGGCAGGCTGATCAGCAGTACTGTGTCTTCGGCAGGTCGCGAGCAATATTCGATGAAAGCGGCAGCGCCCTTGTCGCCGGGTTTACCCGACGGCAGGCGCAGTTCAAGCAAGCGTTTTTCAGCGAACAACGACATGCTGGCACCTGCTTGCAGCAAGGTGCCCCAGTCGAAACTGGCGTCGGCGGCGAATACCTGGCGCTCATCAAACCCCTGTTGGCGAGCCGCAGCGCGGATGGCGTCGGCGGCTTCCTGGCACAGCAGCGGGTCGTCGCCGCTGATGATGTAGACCGGCGCGAGGTTGCCTTGCAGGTGTTTGGCGAGTTGGGCGGGGGCGAGTTTCATGGGAAAGGGCGAGCGGGGCGCCTGGGCGCCCCACAGGTCTTACTGCTGCGGCAGTTCAACGGGCGATTGACGTGGCGTCTCCGCCTCGGCTTTCTGCGCCGCTTCCATGGCGGCGGCCTCAGCCTGGGCCTTGGCGTCAGCAGTCTGCTGCATCTGATCCAGTTGGGCCGGGGTGAGTTGTTGCAGGCGCAACATCATGCGCTGGACCAGATCGCGACGGATTTCCTTGCGCGCATCATCGGCTTCCAGCTCGGAGCCCACCAGGTTGTTGCCGTCGTGGATGAACACCTTCTGCACTTCGATCTTGTCGCTCAGCAGCTCGCGATCACGCTGGCCACGGATATCGTACTCAAGCACGGTCGTCAGCTGGTACTCGCCAGTACGGCCGGCACCTGCATAGCTGAGAGTGCGCTGGCTCTCCTGCTCGTTGGTCAGGATCAGCTTGTACGGCGCGCCGGCGATCACCTTGACGCCGCTGCTTTCGAGCACCTGGCGCATCTGGGTCACGGTAGGGCCGTAGGCATTACGTGCGCTCAGGTCGAGTTCCTTGATCGCCAGCTCAGTCGTACCAGTACCACGCAGCTGGAAACCGCAGGCGCTCAACAGGACCGCAAGGCCCATCACCAGCAAATTGCGTTTGATCATCTTGTTGTTCCCCTTGAAACCAGGTGGGCCGACTGTGCGGCCCGAAAGGTTTTACTCGGCGCCAGGCTCACCTGGCGCCTGGTCCAATTAGCTGGCGACGATATTGACCAGTTTCCCGGGCACTACGATCACTTTACGAATAGTCAGGCCGTCAACGAAGCGCAGCACGTTCTCGTTGGTGCGGGCAGCGGCTTCGACTTCTTCGCGAGTCGCGCTGGCCGGCATTTCGATCTGCCCACGCAATTTGCCGTTGACCTGGATAACCAGTGTCAGGCTGTCCTGCACCAGCGCGGTTTCGTCCAGCACCGGCCAGCCGGCGTCGATCACCGCATCCGGGTGACCGAGCTGATTCCACAGCTCGTGGCAGATGTGCGGAGTGATCGGAGCCAGCAGCAGGGTCACGGCCTCCAGGCCTTCCTGCACCAGGGCGCGATCCTGTTCGGTCACTTGCGGGGCTTTTTCCAACACGTTCATCAGCGTCATCACCTGGGCGATGGCGGTGTTGAATTTGTGGTTCTGGCCGACGTCGTGGCTGGCCTGCTTGATAGCCAGGTGGATCGAGCGGCGAATGGCCTTCTGCTCGTCGTTCAGGCCGGCGACGTCCAGTTTGCCCGGCAAGCCTTGAATGACATGGCCTTGAGCCAGGCGCCAGACGCGCTTGAGGAAGCGATGCGAGCCTTCCACGCCAGAGTCGGACCATTCCGCGCTCATGTCGGGTGGCGAAGCGAACATCATGAACAGACGGCAGGTGTCTGCGCCGAACTGGTCGATCATCGACTGTGGGTCGACGCCGTTGTTCTTCGACTTGGCCATCTTCTCGGTGCCACCGATTTCCACCGGCAGGCCATCGGCGATCAGCTTGGCGCTGATAACCTTGGCCTTGCTGTCGCGCTCGAGTTCGACGTCCGCCGGGTTGAACCAGGTGTAGGCACCATTGGCTTCGCGACGATAGTAAGTCTCGGCGATCACCATGCCCTGGGTCAGCAGGTTCTTGAACGGTTCGTTGGAGCTCACCAGGCCTTCATCACGCATCAACTTGTGGAAGAAGCGCGCGTACAGCAGGTGAAGGATGGCGTGCTCGATGCCGCCGATGTACTGATCCACCGGCAACCAGTGGTCAGCGGCGGATTTCTCCACCAGGCCGCCTTCATAGTGCGGCGAGGCGTAGCGGGCGTAGTACCACGAGGACTCGACGAAGGTGTCCATGGTGTCGGTTTCGCGCTTGGCCGGCTGGCCGCATTTCGGGCAGTTGCACTCGTAGAACTCGGGCATGCGCGCCAGAGGTGAACCTGCACCATCCGGGACCACGTCTTCGGGCAATACGACAGGCAGTTGATCTTCCGGAACCGGCACGTCACCACAAGACTGGCAGTGGATGATCGGGATCGGGCAGCCCCAGTAGCGCTGACGGCTGATGCCCCAGTCGCGCAGGCGGAACTGGGTGCGCGAGGCACCGAGGTTTTTCTTGATCAGCGCGACTTCGATGGCGTCAAACGCGCCCGGGAAGTCCAGGCCGTCGAACTCGCCGGAGTTGATCAGCATGCCGTGCTCGCCGTAGGCGTCCTGCCATGGCGCCGGGTTGGTGTCGCCGGAACTGGTGCGCACCACGGACTTGATAGGCAGGTTGTACTTGGTCGCGAACTCGAAATCACGTTCGTCGTGGGCCGGAACAGCCATGACCGCACCGTCGCCGTAGTGCATCAGCACGTAGTTGGCGACCCATACCGGGAGTTTCTCACCGGTCAGCGGGTGCTCGACGAACAACGAGGTCGGCAGGCCTTTTTTCTCCTGGGTGGCGACGTCGGCTTCGGCCACGCTGCCGCCTTTGCATTCGGCGATGAACGCCTGCAGCTCAGGGTTGTTCTGTGCCGCCAGGGTCGCCAGCGGGTGTTCGGCGGCCACGGCCACGTAGGTGGCGCCCATCAGGGTGTCCGGACGGGTGGTGAAGACTTTCAACGCGCCGGTTTCGCCGATGGAGTCGACGTTGTAAGGGAACTGCACTTCCATGCCGCGGGATTTGCCGATCCAGTTGCGCTGCATGGTCTTGACCTGTTCAGGCCAGCCAGTCAGCTCGTCGAGGCTCTCGAGCAGTTCATCCGCGTAGGCGGTGATCTTGAAGTAATACATCGGGATTTCGCGTTTTTCGATCAGCGCGCCGGAACGCCAGCCGCGACCGTCGATCACCTGTTCGTTGGCCAGGACGGTCTGGTCGACCGGGTCCCAGTTCACTGTGCCGCTTTTCTTGTAGATCACGCCTTTTTCGAACAGGCGGGTGAACAGCCATTGTTCCCAGCGGTAGTAATCGGGCTTGCAGGTGGTCACTTCACGCGACCAGTCCACCGCCAGGCCCAGGCTGCGCAGCTGGTTCTTCATGTAGGCGATGTTTTCGTAGGTCCACTTGGCGGGAGCCACGTTGTTCTTCATCGCGGCGTTTTCCGCCGGCATGCCGAAGGCGTCCCAACCCATGGGTTGCAGGACGTTCTTGCCTTGCATGCGCTGGTAGCGGGAGATCACGTCGCCGATGGTGTAGTTGCGCACGTGCCCCATGTGTAGCTTGCCGCTAGGGTAAGGGAACATCGACAGGCAGTAGAAAGTCTCCTTGCCTGGCTGTTCACTGACTTCAAAGGACTTTTGCTCGTCCCAGAATGACTGGGCGGCGGCTTCGATTTCACGGGGCTGATATTGTTCGTGCATGGCTACTTTTGAACTGAATAGGGGTGGCCTAATCCTCTTCGTTGCAATGCTGGACGGTGAACGCGCCAATTCGACGTTTCGCTGTCCAGGCGAGCTGGAAGTGGAGTTACAGGAAGCTCCGTAGCATACATGACCGCGCTCTGCCGAGGGAAACCCTGATTGCACGCAGGCGCCGCCCGATTTGCCCGGCGAGGGCCGTTGGTCGCGGCGCTTAGCCGGTTTGGTGATGGAAGCTAAGCTCTAAATGGGGAGCAAGACTTATCTTCAATGAGGTGAGGGATGGTTGAGTCACAGCAAAAAGTCACGAAACCGCAGCTGTATGAACGACTGATCGATCGTCTGGGGATCGCCCTGGACGCTGCTAAAACCGCTGACCGGCTGCGCGATGAGCGCCCCCTCGAGTTGGAACTGCGTGGCCTGAGCCCCGCAGAATTTGCCTTGGTAAAAGCGTATCTGGACCGCAGTGAACGTGAAACACACGGATGCCTGTCAGAAGCAGTGAAGCAGCTTGACGCACCGCGCTCGGCCAAAATCATCTGGCTCAAGGACAAGATACCTGGCAGGGACGCGGTAAAGGTCCGGTCGCTGCAATTCAAATAAATAAGGCTCCGGCCGCATTTCAGGCAATGAAGCAGTCTAGTCCTTTCGATTTAGTTGTCGCATTGCGTCAACCCTCTTAGGCTTCGGGCATCTCTGGAGATGCTCGATGCCTTTTCGTTATTTCGTGAAACAACTTCTCTTGCCGCCCGGCATCCTGTTGCTTTTGCTGGCCCTTGGCTGGTGGCTGCGCCGCACCCGGCCACGACTGGCTGGCCTGTGCTTTGCGTTGGGCCTGGGGGGCTTCTGGCTGATGAGCCTGCCGATTGTCGTGCAGTGGAGTGCCAATGCCCTGGAGCGCGTGCCGCCGCTGACACGTGAAGAGTGGGCGACACTTGGCCAACGTGCCGATGCCATCGTGGTTCTGGGTTCAGGGCGCGAGCGTGGTGACCCGGCATGGGGCGCCGATCAGCCGACAGGTATCGGGCTGGAGCGGCAACGTTATGCCGCGCGCCTGGCCAAGGCGTCGGGGTTGCCGGTGCTCACCAGTGGCGGCTTGCATTACGGCACCCCACCTTCCGAAGCCAGGTTGATGGCGGATTCGATGCTGGACGATTTCGGGGTGACCGTACGCTGGCAGGAAGGACTCAGCCGCACGACCTGGGAGAACGCGCAGATGAGCGCCAGCATGTTGCTGCCCCAGGGGATCAAGCGCGTGGTGCTGGTAACCCAGGCGGTCCACATGCCGCGGGCGGTATGGAGTTTCCAGAAAGCCGGATTCGAGGTGGTGCCTGCGCCGGTGGGGTTTCTCGGTGGGGATAACGCGCGACCGCTGGGCGGCTGGATGCCGGAGTTCAAGTCGATCTGGCAGAGCGGGCAGTTGATGAACGAGGCGGTAGGACAGGTGGGGTATTCGTTGTTTTACCGATAAACCGTGCTTAGGCATTCCGCGCTCTCTGTAGGAGCGAGCTTGCTCGCGAAAAACTTAACGACACCGCGTTCATTCAGAATGCCCGCGTTATCGTTAGCGTCCATCGCGAGCGAGCTCGCTCCTACAGACAGTCAGACGGTTTTTGCCATCCGGTTCGCCACCAGCGCCCAGCCAAACAACAACACACACACCACGATCAAGGGCCACGAACGCCATTGCAGGTAAGGCGTCAGGTTATGCATCGGCACCACTTCGCCATACAGGATGCCGCGCTCGAACTGCGGAATCTGTGCGGTGATCTGGCCGAATGGGTTGATCAGTCCGGTGACGCCATTGTTGGTCGCGCGAATCATCCAGCGACCGGCCTCCAGTGCGCGCATCTGCGCCATCTGCAAGTGTTGCAGCGGGCCGATGGACGTACCAAACCAGGTGTCGTTGCTGATCGTCAGCAGCAGGTCGCTGCGCGCCGACAGGTCGGCGGCGAAGTCTGGATACACCACTTCGTAGCAAATGAACGGCGCAATCTGATAACCCTTGGCTTGCAGCAGTGGCTGATCGGCCGGGCCGCGTGCGAAGTCGGACATCGGCAGGTCGAAGAACGCGATCAACCCGCGCAGGATGTCCTGCAGCGGCACGTATTCACCGAACGGGACGAGTTTCTGCTTGAGGTAGGTCCCGTCGCCTTCACCGACCACGGTAATGCCGTTGTAAAAGCGTTTCTGGTGGTGAACTTCCTGACGGATCGGCACGCCGGTGATCAGCGCAGAATCACGCTCGGCCGCGAACTTGCCCATCATGTTCAGGTAGCCTTCGGCGGATTCCTTGAGTACCGGAACCGCAGTTTCCGGCCAGATCAGCAGGTCGACCCGCTTGGAGCTGAGGCTCATGTCGCGATACAGGGCAAGCTGAGCGTTCAGCTGCGCCGGGTCCCACTTCATGCTCTGTTCGACGTTGCCCTGGATCGCGGCAACACTCAGCGGCGCGCCCGAGGGGCTGGTCCAGGCGTGTTCCTTCAGCGCAATGCCTGCCACCCACGGGCCGGCCAGCAGTAATACGCCCACCGCCATGAAACCTTTGTGTCCAGTGCGGACCAGGCGCAGGCCGTTACAGATAAGCGCCGCTGTGAGGGCCAGGGCAAAGGAGATCAGCCACATCCCGCCCACAGGCGCGAGCCCGGCCAGAGGCCCGTCGAGCTGGCTGTAACCGGAGTAGAGCCACGGGAAACCAGTGAGGAACCAGCCCCGGAAGGCTTCCTGGGCGACCCACAACGCGGCGAATGCCAGGGCGTCAGCCAGCGGCGCCTCATTACGGCGCAGCCAGCGCGCCCAGATCCACGCGGGCAGCGCGAAGAACCAGGCGATCGCCGCCGTGAAGATCAGCATCAGGAACCCGGCCAGCAGCACCGAGGCGCCACCGAAGTGGTGGATGCTGTAATAGATCCAGCTGGTACCGGCACCGAACAGGCCAAAACCGAAGCACCAGCCACGGCCCAAGGCCTGGCGTGGAGTCAGTTGGCGTAAGCCGGCGTAGAAAAAGCCGACCGCCAGCAATGCCAGCGGCCAGATATCGAACGGCGCCAGGGCCAGGGTGGTGAGTGCACCGGCCGCCACGGCCAGCAGGTTACCGGGCCAGCCGGGGGCGGTCAGACGGCGCATTTCAATCCTTAGCGAGCAATGGGTGTCAGGCGCAGCAAGTGAATTCGACGGCTGTCGGCGTTCAGGATGCGGAAGCGGTAAGGGCCGATTTCAGTGATTTCGTTGCGTTTTGGCAAGTGCCCGAACGCGCTCATCACCAGGCCTCCGACGGTGTCGAACTCGTCATCGGAGAACTCGCTGTCGAAGAACTCGTTGAAGTTCTCGATCGGCGTCAGGGCCTTGATCAGGAAGTCACCGCTGGGCAGTGGCTTGATGTAGCTGTCTTCTTCGACGTCGTGCTCGTCTTCGATGTCGCCAACGATCTGTTCCAGCACGTCTTCGATGGTCACCAGGCCCGCGACACCGCCGTATTCGTCGATCACGATGGCCATGTGATTGTGGTTGGCGCGGAATTCGCGCAGCAGCACATTAAGGCGCTTGGACTCCGGCACGAAAGTGGCCGGGCGCAGCAGATCCTTGATGTTGAAGCTGTCGCCGTTCTCCTTGAGGATCAACGGCAGCAGGTCCTTGGCCAGTAACACGCCCATCACGTCATCGTGGCTTTCGCCGATCACCGGGTAGCGGGAGTGGGCCGAATCGACCACGGCAGGCAGGAACTCGCGGGGTGTCTGGGTCGCCTTGATGCTGATCATCTGCGAGCGCGGGACCATGATGTCCCGTACCTGCAGGTCAGCGACCTGGATGGCGCCTTCGACAATGGCCAGCGCTTCGCTGTCCAGCAACTTGTTCTGGTGGGCATCACGCAAAAGCTCGAGGAGCTCCTGGCGGTTTTTCGGCTCGTGGGCAAAAGCCTGGGTGAGCTTACCCAGCCATGACTTCTGCCCGTTGCTCGATCGATCTTCGCTCATAGCGATTACTCTGAATCCTTTGTTGTAACGATAGGGGATGTTTCTGTTTCGTCGTCCGCGTACGGGTCCGGATGACCCAACTCGGCAAGCAACGTTCGTTCCAGCGCTTCCATTTCTTCGGCTTCGTCGTCATCTATATGGTCGTAACCCAACAGATGCAAGCAGCCATGAATCACCAGATGCGCCCAGTGGGCCTTTAGTTCCTTGCCTTGTTCAGCGGCCTCGCGCTCGACCACCGCCACGCAGATCACCAGATCGCCCAGCAGCGGTATATCGAGGAACTCGTCAGGCACGTCAGCCGGAAACGACAGTACGTTGGTGGCATAGTCTTTCTGCCGCCAGGTGTGGTTCAGCTCGCGCGCCTCTTCCTGGTCAACCAGGCGAATGGTCATTTCGGAATCGGCGGTGCGTTGGCGCAGGGCCAGCTCGCACCATTGGCGGAACTCGGCTTCGCTGGGAACAGGCGCCTGGGTAGCCAGTTGCAGATCAAGCTCAAGCATCGCGGCGGCTGTCCTTCGGTGCTTCGTCGGCCACACGGTTTTCAAAGCGCTCGTAGGCTTCGACGATGCGTTGCACCAGCGGATGGCGCACGACGTCCTTGGGCATGAAATGGGTAAAACTGATGCCTGGCACGTCCTTGAGCACCTCGATCACGTGGTGCAGCCCGGATTTGGTGCCCTTTGGCAGGTCGACCTGGGTGATGTCACCGGTGATGACTGCCGTGGAGCCGAAGCCGATCCGGGTCAGGAACATCTTCATCTGCTCAACGGTGGTGTTCTGGCTTTCGTCGAGGATGATGAAGCTGTTATTGAGCGTGCGGCCACGCATGTAGGCCAGCGGTGCGACTTCGATTACCTGGCGTTCGATCAGCTTGGCCACGTATTCGAAGCCGAGCATTTCGTACAGCGCGTCGTACAGCGGGCGCAGGTAAGGGTCGATTTTCTGCGACAGGTCGCCCGGCAGGAAACCGAGCTTTTCGCCCGCTTCAACCGCCGGACGAACCAGCAGGATGCGGCGGATTTGCTCCCGTTCCAGCGCATCTACTGCGCAAGCAACGGCCAGGTAAGTCTTGCCGGTACCGGCGGGGCCGATGCCGAAGTTGATGTCGTTGCCGAGGATTTCCTTCACGTAGCGCAACTGATTCAAGCCGCGAGGGCGAATCATGCCTTTTTTGGTGCGCAGGGCGACGGACGGTTCGGACGGGGACACGTTATCCAGCTCTGCGACGGCCGATTCCTGCAGGAACAGGTGGACCATGTCTGGCGACAGCTCGGTACCCTTGGTTTCCCGGTACAGGCGGCGCAGCAGGTTTTCCGCGGAGGTGGTGTGTTTAGGGTCGCCGATCAGCTCGAACTGGTTCCCGCGGTTGCGGATCTCGATTGTCAGGCGCTGTTCGATCAAGCGCAGGTGCTCGTCGAATTGCCCGCACAGATTGGCGAAGCGGCGAGCCTCAAAGGGCTCGAGGATAAAGCGATGTGGTTCGATAGGTGCGTTCAAGGTCGTATTTAGCCGCCCTGGGGCAATTAGGATGAAATCAAGGATAACGCCAGTGGGCTGGGTGCGAAAGCTCTTAAATGGATGAGCTCATTCTTATGATCAACTCCGTCCACTGTGGGAGCTGGATTGCCAGCGATGAGGCCATCAAGTCCAGCGAAGATGTTGCCAGTTACGCCGCTATCGCTGGCAAGCCACCTCCCACAAAGTCTTCAATGCCTCGGATATTTGCTACTGGATCAACGAGCCCCGCAGTGAGTGCGGCTGTGCGGCATCGATGTGCACGTCGGCAAACTGGCCAATCAGGGTTGGATTGTCGCAACGGAAGTTGACGATACGATTATTCTCGGTGCGGCCTTGCAGTTCGCCAGGGTCCTTTTTCGAATAATCGGTGACCAGGATCCGCTGGATCGAACCGACCATTTGTCGGCTGATTTCGAAACCTTGCTGGTTCAGGCGATGTTGCAAAGCGTTCAGGCGCTCTTTTTTCAACGCTTCCGGCGTCTCGTCCGCCAGGTCGGCTGCCGGCGTGCCCGGGCGCTGGCTATAGACGAACGAGTAGGAGAAGTCGAAACCGACGTCCTCGATCAGCTTCATGGTCTGCTCGAAATCTTTTTCGGTTTCGCCCGGAAAACCGACGATAAAGTCCGAACTGATGCAAATTCCCGGAACGGCTGCACGCAATTTGCGCAGCTTGGATTTGTACTCCAGCGCCGTGTGGTTGCGCTTCATCGCCGAGAGAATCCGATCGGAACCCGACTGAACCGGCAAATGCAGGTGTTTGACCAGTTGCGGTACTTCGGCGTGGGCCTGGATCAGGCTGTCGGAGAACTCCAGCGGGTGTGAAGTGGTGTAGCGGATGCGGTCGATGCCATCGACAGCCGCAACTACGCGGATCAGCTCGGCCAGGTCGGCCAGGCGTCCGTCGTGAGTGGCGCCACGATAGCCGTTGACGTTCTGGCCCAACAGGGTCACCTCACGCACGCCATTTTCGGCCAGGTGGATGATCTCGGCGATCACGTCGTCGAACGGGCGGCTGACTTCTTCGCCGCGGGTGTAAGGCACCACGCAGAAAGTGCAGTACTTGCTGCACCCTTCCATCACCGACACGTAGGCGCTTGGGCCGTCGATGCGCGGCTCGGGCAGGTGGTCGAATTTTTCGATTTCCGGAAAGGAGACGTCGACTTGCGGCAACTTGGTGGCACGCGCGGCGTCGATCATTTCTGGCAGGCGGTGCAATGTCTGTGGTCCGAACACTACGTCGACATAGGGCGCGCGGTCGCGAATGGCCGCACCTTCCTGGCTCGCCACGCAACCGCCCACGGCGATCACCATGTCCGGGTTGGCCAGTTTCAATTCGCGCCAGCGGCCGAGCTGGGAGTACACCCGGTCCTGGGCACGTTCGCGGATCGAGCAGGTATTGAGCAGGATCACGTCGGCATCTTCAGCGCGAGCAGTGACTTCCAGGGCCTGGTGTTCACCCAGTAAGTCGACCATGCGCGAGCTGTCGTACTCGTTCATCTGGCAACCGTGGGTTTCGATGTAAAGCTTCTTGGCCATGGACAGAGTCATCACGTGATTCAAAGAACCGCGCATTATAGGGAACATGGTCCCATGTTCCTACCGCTGTGCGTCCGGCGGCTATGCTATAGTTCGCGCCCTCATTTTTATCCCCCGATGTGTTGCTCGCCCACCATGACCAAACGTGAAGCTCCAATCTACAAGGTGATTTTCCTCAACCAGGGCCAGGTGTACGAAATGTATGCCAAACAGATCTACCAAAGTGATCTGTGGGGTTTCCTGGAAGTGGAAGAATTCGTCTTTGGCGAGCGCACGCAAGTGGTCGTCGATCCGAGCGAAGAGAAGCTCAAGGCTCAGTTCGAGGGTGTGGTACGCAGTTTTGTGCCGATGCATTCGATTGTGCGCATCGATGAAGTGGAGCGCCTGGGTACGCCAAAAATCAGCGAAGCCCGTGGCGCGGTCGGCAATGTGATGCCGTTTCCGATGCCGATGCCGGACAAGTAAGCCTTCGAGACCGCGTCGACCTTATCGCTGGCAAGCCAGCGATGGGGTCGTCAGATAGAAGCAAAAATCAGGGAAGTGGCGAAAACGGCGTTCGCCCATCCGCGCTTTGCAATTCCATCAAGTACTTGCGGAAAATCTGCCCGAGCACCTGAGTGGCCACCTCAAGCTCTTCACGCGGCATCTTCTCGGCCACCTCGTCGGCAGTGTCCAGCGCATCCTCCGCGCCATTGACCGCCGCCATCTTCAGCACGATATACGCCTGGACATTGTTGGCCGGCACACCTTCGCCGTGGAAGAACATGGTGCCGAGCTTGAATTGCGCCTGGGCGTGGCCTTGCAGTGAGGCTTTTTCGAAGTAGCTCAGGGCTTGATTGAGGTCGCGCGGCGCATTTTTGCCGTCGTAGTAGAACTCACCCAACTCGTATTGCGCCTGTGCATCCCCTTCATCCGAGGCTTTCTGGCAGGCAGCAAGCGCCTGGGCCAAGTCCTGCGGCTGAGTATTGAGGGTGCAGCGACCCATCGCTGGGATTAACAACGAGTTGCCGCCTGCTTGTACAAGCAAGGGCTGAAGGAGCAACAGGCAGCCCAGTGCAAGGGCGCGGCCGGTGCGGTTCATGGGAATCGACTTACCTCTGAAGGGCGCGCGGACCCATCGAGGGGATCCAATAAGCGCGCATTATGAAATAAGCAGGGCCATCCTTACAAAGTCTTTACTCGTTTTTCTGCTGCGAGGGAAATATATAACCCACTTTGCGGGAAAAACCTGGCAGATGAGCAGGAAAAGGTGCGCGGATGCAGGGAATACTGACGCTGGCAATCACCAACGTCAGCGGCACGGCATTACTTCAAGGCAGCGAATGCACGTTCAGCGGCATCCAGCGTCAGTTTCAACTCGGCTTCGCCATGGGCGATGGAGGTGAAACCGGCTTCGAATGCGCTTGGCGCCAGGTACACGCCGCCTTCGAGCATCAGGTGGAAGAAACGCCCGAACAGTTTGGCATCGCTGGCCATTACGTCGTCGAAGGTCACGATGTCATCGGCACCACTGAAGTACAGGCCGAACATGCCGCCGGCCTGGGTGGTCACGAACGGGATACCGGCTGCATCGGCGCGTTGTTGCAGGCCATCGAGCAGGCGACTGGTGTAGTCGGTCAACTCGGCATGGAAGCCAGGACGGCTGATCAGGCGCAAGGTGGTCAGGCCCGCCGCCATTGCCAGCGGGTTACCCGACAGCGTACCGGCCTGGTAAACAGGCCCCAGTGGTGCAATGTGCGACATGATTTCACGCTTGCCGCCGAAGCAGCCAACCGGCATGCCACCACCAATGATCTTGCCGAAGGTGGTCAGGTCCGGGTTCACGCCGTAATGCGCTTGTGCACCGCCCAGTGCCACGCGGAAACCGGTCATCACTTCGTCGAAAATCAGCACCACGCCGTGCTTGTCGCACAGGGTCCGCAGGCCTTCGAGAAAGCCCGGTGCCGGAGGAACGCAGTTCATGTTGCCGGCCACCGGCTCGACGATGATGCACGCGACGTCCTGGCCCACTTC
Source organism: Pseudomonas gregormendelii (assembly GCF_017114825.1). Taxonomy (GTDB): domain Bacteria; phylum Pseudomonadota; class Gammaproteobacteria; order Pseudomonadales; family Pseudomonadaceae; genus Aquipseudomonas; species Aquipseudomonas gregormendelii. The sequence continues at coordinate 50,966 of NZ_JADEVO010000019.1, forward strand.
AGCGAGCATGGTTTCGACGGCGTCGATGTCGTTGAAGGGCAAAGTCAGCGTGTGTTTGGCAAATGCCGCCGGTACACCTGCCGAACTCGGCACGCCTTGGGTCAGGGCGCCGGAACCGGCCTTGACCAGCAGGCTGTCGGAGTGACCGTGATAGCAGCCTTCGAACTTGATGATGCTGTCGCGACCGGTAAAGCCGCGGGCCAGGCGAATGGCACTCATGGTCGCTTCGGTGCCGGAGCTGACCATGCGCACCATTTCCATTGAAGGCACGAGCGAGCACACCAGATCCGCCATCTGGGTTTCCATCTCGGTCGGTGCGCCATAGGACAGGCCGTGCTCAAGCTGCTTGCGCACGGCGTCCAGAACGTCCGGGTGGCTGTGGCCGAGGATCATCGGGCCCCACGAGCCGACGTAATCAACGTAGCGCTTATTGTCTTCGTCGGTGACGTAGGCCCCTTCAGCGTGTTTGAAAAACAGCGGCGTACCGCCAACGCTCTTGAACGCGCGCACTGGCGAGTTCACACCGCCGGGGATGTGTTTCTGGGCATTGGCAAATAGCGTTTCGGAACGAGACATGATCGGACTCTCAAATCAGATTTTAAGCGACTTAAATGGAAAGCAGTTCGTTGAATGCGCGGGCGCGGCGTGTGACTTCAGCCGTGCTTTGGGCGCCAAACAGGCCGTGGACCACCGCCAGCAGATCGACCCCGTGGGCCACCAGCGGCTCCGCGTTTTCCAGGGTGATGCCACCGATTGCGCAGATCGGCAAATGCAATGTGCTGCGAGCCTGATCCAGCAGTTCGAGGCTGCAGGTCGGCGCGCCGGGTTTGGTGCTGGAATTGAAGAAGCGACCGAAGGCAACGTAACTGGCGCCTTCTTTGGCGGCCTGCTCGGCAAGGTTGATCTGCGCGTGGCAGGTCGAACCGATGATCGCCTGGCGGCCCAGCAATGCGCGGGCCGGGGTCAGCGGGCCGTCGGTCTGGCCGAGGTGTACGCCAACGTTCAGGCGCGCAGCCAGCTCGGCATCGTCATTGATGATCAGCCGGGTCTTGTAGCGGTCGCACAGATCCCGCAGGGTTTCGGCCTCGCGCAGGCGCCGCGCTTCGTCCGTACTCTTGTCGCGGTACTGCAGCAGGGTGACGCCACCTTCGAGCGCCGCCTCCACGTACGAGAGGAATTTACCGGCCAGCAACTGGCTGTCGGTGATGGCGTAAAGGCCACGTAGTTTCATCGGACAAGCCTCACCGCATGACTAATGGGAAGTTACGAACAGAAATCCAGCGGCAGGCGGCGTGGCACAAATTGACCTTTACCCAGCTGCTCGGCATCACGCAGGGTGCGCCATGTGTAGTTAAGCGCGGTCTGCACGGCACTGACGAGGTTTTCACCCTGCGCCAGACGACCGGCCAGGGCGCTGGCCAGGGTGCAGCCGGAACCGTGGTAACTGCCGGGCAAACGCTGGCAGGTGAAGGTTTCGCGGCGACCGTCGCGGGTGTACAGGCGGTTGTGAATTTCCTGCTCGTCGCCGTGACCGCCGGTGATCAGCAGATGCTTGACGTAGGGCAGCAGTTTTTCCGCGCATTGGTCTGCCGTGCCTTCGGGGAGCTCGGCGAGGATGCGCGCTTCGGGCAGGTTGGGGGTGGCAATGATCGCCAGTGGGAGCAGGCGTTCGCGCATCGCGTAGCCGACTTCGTCCTTGCCCAGGCGTCCGCCGCCGCCCGCACGCAGTACCGGGTCGCAAACCATCGGCAAGTGCGGATGCGCCTGCAGCAGCTCGACCACGGTGTCGACCATTTCCAGCGAACCGAGCATGCCCAGCTTGACGGCGGCGACTTCGGAATCGTTAAGCACGGCGTTGGCCTGGGCCAGTACCCACGCTCGGTCGAGTACGCGGAAATCAGTGACGTTGACCGTGTCTTGCACAGTCAGCGCGGTGACGGCCGGAGCCGCATGACAACCCTGGGCGAGCAGGGCTTCGATATCTGCCTGCAAGCCGGCGCCACCACTGGGGTCGTGGCCGGAGAGACAGAGGACAACGGGGCGGGAGCTGTAGATATTCATGGTGCGCGAGCTTACCACCAGTCACTCGACTCATGACAGTGGACTCTGTAGCAGCAGGGCCGCTCCCACAGTCGGCATGAGGGGGGCAACCGCTCTAGCTCAATAGATAGCGCTGCAAAGCCCGTACTAGAGCCTTTCGAGTATATTTTTCAATGGTGTTCATTGGCCACTAACGGCTATGCTAGAGTGGATCCAAATCAATAACAGGTAATACCGGTTTTACGTCTACTCAAAGGGAATGAGGGGCTTCCTGAGATAACCGGACCGGCCACGCTGGGGCTTAGATGCGCTATTTGCTGATGTTGCTGCTCTGCTTGCCCCTTTTGGCGAGCGCAGTCGAATTCGACGAGAACACTCAAAGCCTGCCATTGGGCCGAACCCTGCAAGTGTTCGAAGACGCGGGCGGGCAAGCGACCATTGCCGACGTCCGTGCCGAGGATGCCGCAGGACGGTTCAAGCCCCACGATAATGCCACCCTCAACGCCGGCTATTCGCGTTCAGCGTTCTGGCTGAAAATCGACTTGCACTATCGTCCGAAGAATCCAGCGGCGCAAAGAACCTGGCTGCTGGAACTGGCCTACCCGCCCCTCGATCATCTGGATCTGTATTTACCCGACGCTGCTGGCGAATACCGACTGGTGCGCCAGACCGGCGATGCCTTGCCTTTCTCCACCCGCGAAATTCGCCAGAACAATTACCTGTTCGATCTCGATTTCACCCCCGACCAGGCGCAAACCCTGTACCTGCGCCTGCAAAGCGAGGGATCGATCCAGGCGCCGGTGACCTTGTGGTCCAGTACCGCGTTCCTCGAAGAGCAACCGCTGCGCCTGTACGTGCTGGGCCTGATCTACGGTGTGTTGCTGGGGATGCTGGTCTACAACCTGTTCATCTACCTGAGCGTGCGGGACACCAGCTACCTCTATTACATCTTCTATATTGCCTCGTTCGGCTTGTACCAACTGTCGGTGAACGGTGCGGCCGTGCAATATTTCTGGCCGGACAGTCCATGGTGGGCCAATGCCGCCACGCCGTTCTTCATCGGCTGTTCCGGGTTGTTTGGCAGTCAGTTCGCCCGCAGCTTCCTGCAGACGGCCACCCACAGTCGCTGGCTCGATCGCTTGTTGCTGGCGCTGGTTGTGTTTGGCGCAGTGGTCATTGGTTTGTCCCTCATGACCAGCTACGCCCTGGCCCTGCGCCTGGCCACGGCCCTGGCGCTGACTTTCACCGTGGTGATTTTTGCCGCAGGGATCTTCGCCTGGCTGCGCGGTTTGCGCGTGGCGCGGTATTTCATCATTGCCTGGTCGGCCTTTTTGCTCGGCGGCATCATCAACACACTGATGGTCCTGGGTTACCTGCCAAACGTGTTCCTGACCATGTATTCCAGTCAGATCGGTTCGGCCATCGAAGTGGCACTTCTGTCCCTGGCGCTGGCCGACCGCATCAATGCCATGCGCGAGCAGCAGGCGCAGACCCTGTTTGATGCCGGGCAGAAGCTCGAAGTGCTGAACCAGCAACTGGCCCACAGCAACCGGCTCAAAGACGAATTCCTCGCCACCCTGACCCACGAGTTGCGCACGCCCATGAACGGGGTCATCGGTTCGCTGGAGCTGATGCAAACCGTCGAGATGGATCCGGAGCTGGAGCAGTACCAGCAAACAGCGGCGGGATCTGCCCGGGACATGATGCGCATGGTCAACGGCATCCTCACGTTGACCGAATTGCAGGCCGGCAGGCTTTCGGCCAGCGCGGCGTCGTTCAGTTTGCGCAGCGTGATCGAAGCCTTGCGCGTGCAGTTCGAGGGCAATGCCCTGAGCAAGTTGCTGGACTTCAAGGTCGATGTGACACCCGGCCTTCCGGACCGCCTGCACGGTGATAGCGCCAAGCTGACGCAATGCCTGGAATGCCTGCTGGACAATGCGATCAAGTTCACCCGGGTCGGCGGGCTGGCGCTGCGCGTCACAGGCAAACCCGCGCAACCTGGAAGAATGGCGCTGTGTTTTGCGGTGATTGATACCGGTATCGGTTTTACCGACCTGGGGGAGGCGACCATGTATCAGCGCTTCTTCCAGCTCGATGGCTCAATGACCCGCGAGTATGGCGGGCTGGGCGTGGGTCTGGCCATTTGTCGGCAGCTGGTCGAGTTGCTTGGGGGGCGACTGACGCACCGTTCCGAGCCAGGTCGCGGCAGTCGGTTCCAGCTGGATGTCGAATTTGAACTGTCAATAACGCAATCCCCGCCCCGCACCTCACAGCATTACTCGCGCCTGCGCCAGCCGCGAGATTGCAAGGTGCTGTTGGTGGATGAGAACACCGTCAACCAATTGGTTATCCGCGGCATGCTGCTCAAGCTCGGGTACCAGGTGCGCACGGCCGACAGCGGGTCCGCGGCACTCGATTACCTGCAGCGGGAGGCGTTTGATGCGGTATTGCTCGACTGCCAATTGCCGCCATTGAACGGCATGTCTGTCAGTAGCCAGATCCGTACGCTGGCGGGCTGCGCCGAGCTTGCGGTCTTCATGATTGCCTTGAGCATTGATCGCGAGCACTGCACCGGCGCCAGTTTCATCGACTACTTGAGCAAGCCGGTGAAGTTCGAGGATTTGCAGGCAGCACTGCAACGCCGGGTGCTGGGTTTTGAACAGGGCGAAAGCGCCGCCAATTAGGCAGGTATGACACTTTGAACGGTCAGGGGGCAGTGCTTAACTGAAAACCCCTTGGCCGACCAAAGGAGCCCCGTCATGAACCTGCATCAGTTCGCCGAAACCCACGAAGTCACCAACCAGCCACCGTCGCTGGATGGCGCCAACCTGTACCGCGTGGATTTGCCGCTGCAGCAATGGTCGCGGCATTTTGGCGCCGGCTGGGCCGAATCGCGCATTGATGCCTACGGTGCGTTGGCCGGTGGGCCGTTGATGGCAGCCGGGTTCCTGGCCAACGAGAACAAGCCGGTATTTTCCAGCCACGACCGATACGGCCATCGCATCGACCTGGTGGAATTTCACCCGGCCTATCATGAGTTGATGCGCACGGCGGTCGAGCATGGCCTGACGTCGTTACCCTGGGCGCAGCCGCAGCCGGGAGCGCACGTTGCCCGCGCTGCCATGACCTATCTGCATAGCCAGGCCGAAGCCGGTAGTGGTTGCCCGCTGACCATGACGTTTGCCAGCGTGCCGGCCCTGCGCCTGCAGCCAAATCTGGCTGACATCTGGCTGCCGAAAATCCTCGCCACCGAATACGATCCACGCAACATCGGCATGGCGCACAAGGCGGGCGTCACCATCGGCATGGCCATGACCGAGAAACAGGGCGGCACCGATGTACGGGCCAACACCACCAAGGCTTATCCGGTTGGCGCCAGTGGGCCGGGCCAGGCGTACGAACTGGTGGGTCACAAGTGGTTCTGCTCGGCGCCGATGTGCGATGCGTTCCTGACGCTGGCCCAGACCGACAAAGGCTTGACCTGCTTCCTGTTGCCGCGCCATCGCCCGGACGACACTCGCAACCAGTTCTACATCCAGCGCCTCAAAAACAAGCTCGGCAACTGCTCCAATGCCTCCAGCGAAGTAGAGTTTCGCGGCGCGCTGGCGTGGATGGTCGGCGAGGAAGGGCGCGGGGTGCCGACCATCATCGAGATGGTGGCCATGACTCGCTTTGATTGCATGGTCGGTTCCAGTTCGCTGATGCGCCAGGCCTTGACCCAGGCGAGCCATCACTGCGCGCATCGCAGCGTCGGGGGCAGGCTGCTGAGTGAGCAACCGCTGATGCAGAATGTGCTGGCGGACCTGGCCCTGGAAAGCGAAGCGGCCCTGGCCTTGAGCCTGCGCATGGGCCGCGCCCTGGATCATTTGGCTGACGATCATGAAGCAAAATTCGCCCGGCTGGTGACCGCCGTGGGCAAGTACTGGATCTGCAAACGTGCACCGGCCATGATCAACGAAGCCGCCGAATGCATGGGCGGTGCGGGTTATGTCGAGGACAGCATCCTGCCGCGCCTGTACCGCGAGGCGCCGGTGAACTCAACGTGGGAAGGCTCCGGCAACGTGCAGTGCCTGGACGTGCTGCGGGCGTTGTCGAAAGAGCCCGGCGTGCTCGATGTGCTGTTCAATGAACTGGGCGATGGCCATGGCGACAAGCGCCTGGCGGCGCATATCCAGCGGCTGCACGCAGCATTCAAGGACACGGGCGATATCCAGTACCGAGCCCGCCAGCTCACCGAGGACATCGCCCTGGGTTTGCAGGCCAGGTTGTTGCTGGAGGCGGGTAATGCTGCCGTCAGTGATGCGTTCATCGCCAGCCGACTCGGCTCGAGCGGCCGCGTGTATGGTGCGCTGCCACGCGGCCTGGAGGTTGAAGCGATCGTCGCCCGATCAACCCCGCAGATGTCTTGAAGGGCAAAAGATCGTCCGAACGCGGCCCGAGCCTTCGGCAGCTCCTGCGGGGATTCGCGATTCTTCAAGGGGCTGCCGAAGGCTGCGATCTTTTTTTCACTGTTCCCGTCCGACGACGATGCAGGCAAGATGAAGCTCTGCAAGTCAGAACACAGGATGCTGATCGTGACCGAAGCTTTTATTGTCGTTCAAACCGCCGAGCAAGCCGTGGATCGGCTTGCGCTCTTGCACGAACGTGCAACCACTGCGCTGAATCAGGCGCTCAAGCGTTACCTCAAGGATCGTATAGAACCGGACGCCGAACAGCGTGCGATGTTTCGTTATCCCGAACTGCGTCTGACCTATCACTGCCAGGGCGAAGTGCCGCAGACCACCCGCGCCTACGCCAAGGTTCAACTGCCGGGCACTTACAGCGTCACCGTCACTCACCCTGCGGCGTTTCGCAAATACCTGCTCGAACAGCTGGTGCCGCTGATGCATGACTTCACCGTGACCGTGGAAGTCGGGATCAGCCAGCAGAACATTCCTTATCCGTACGTGGTTGAGCAAGGCGACGAGCTGGCGGGGTCCGGGGTAACGGCTGCCGTCCTGGCACGCGTCTTCCCCAGTACCGACCTGTCCGCCGCCACCGATGGCATTGCCGACGGCCTGTACGACTGGGAAAACACCGACCCGCTGCCACTGGCCCTGTTCGACGCCGCACGGGTGGATTTCTCCCTGCGTCGCCTGGTGCACTACACCGGCAGCGACTGGCGCCATGTGCAGCCGTGGATCCTGCTGACCAACTACCACCGCTACGTCGACCAGTTCATCGTGCATGGCCTTGAGCAGTTGCGCAGCGACCCGCGTTTCGTGCGCATGGTACTGCCGGGTAACGTGATCATTGAAAAGAGCATGGACCACGGCGAGGCATCGGCCATTGCCGCAGGCGTGGTGTGGCATCGCTACCAGATGCCGGCCTATCACCTGATCGCCAGCGATGGTCATGGCGTGACCCTGGTGAATATCGGCGTCGGCCCCTCCAACGCGAAGAACATCACCGATCATCTGGCGGTACTGCGCCCGCATTGCTGGCTGATGATCGGCCACTGTGGTGGCCTGCGTCAGTCCCAGACCATCGGCGACTACGTGCTGGCTCACGCCTACATGCGGCGCGACGGCATTCTCGACCGGGTGGTGCCACCAAATATCCCGATTCCGGCCCTGGCAGAAGTGCAGATGGCCTTGCAGCAGGCGGCGGCGAACATCACTGGCGAGAAGGGCGACGAGCTGAAGAAGCGTCTGCGCACCGGCACCGTACTGACCTACGACGACCGTAACTGGGAATTGCGCTGGGCCCAGGAGCGTCCGCTGATCAACCTGTCCCGCGCCGTGGCGGTGGACATGGAAAGCGGCACCATTGCCGCCCAGGGCTATCGCTTGCGGGTGCCGTATGGCACGTTGCTGTGCGTTTCGGACAAGCCGCTGCACAGTGAAATCAAGCTGCCGGGCTCGGCGAACGCGTTCTACGAGCGTGCGGTCAGCCAGCACTTGAAGATTGGCATCGAAGCGGTGGACCTGTTGCGCACCGAACTCAACTCGCTGCACTCGCGCAAACTGCGCAGCTTCGACGAGCCGCCGTTCCGCTGATTGTTCTCATGGTCATTTGGCGGTCAGGGCACTAGCATTAGCAGCCCTGACCGTTAGATGTTCTCTTCGCCATGTCTCGTCCCCCACGTCCTGCTTCCCGCCGCCCCGGTGCGAACCTTGCGCCATCGGCTTCGGCCCCGCGCCGGGTCGCCAAAGCGCCGCCTGCCGAACCCCGGCTGATCCTGTTCAACAAGCCATTCGATGTGCTGACTCAATTCAGCGACGGCGAAGGGCGGGCGACGCTCAAGGATTACATCGAGATACCCGGCATATACCCGGCCGGACGTCTGGATCGCGACAGCGAAGGCTTGCTGTTGCTGACCAATGACGGACAGCTGCAGGCGCGCATCGCCGACCCGAAACACAAGCTGGCCAAGACCTACTGGGTGCAAGTGGAAGGCGAGCCGAACGCTGTGCAGCTGCAGCGCTTGCGCGATGGCGTCGAGCTCAATGACGGCATGACCTTGCCCGCCGAGGCGCGGCAGCTGGACGAGCCGCAGCTTTGGCCGCGCAACCCACCCGTGCGTTTTCGCAAGAGTGTGCCCACCAGTTGGCTGGAACTGGTGATTCGCGAGGGCCGCAACCGCCAGGTGCGGCGCATGACGGCTGCCGTGGGTTTGCCGACCTTGCGTCTGGTGCGCGTCAGAATTGGCGACTGGTCGATCGAAGGGCTCGATCAAGGCCAGTGGAAGGAAGTGCCGGCGCGTTTATAAGGCGCCGGATTCGATCAGGCCGATCACCACACTCTTGATGACGAACGCGGCCACACCCAGGCCCAGCACGAAGAACAGAATCATTGAACCGAAGCGGCCGGCCTTGGATTTCTTCGCCAGATCCCAGACGATGAAACCCATGAATATGATCAGGATGGTGACCAGTCCGGTCATCATCCACTCTTCGAATACGGCAGGATCCATCGAAACTCTCCGGCGTGGACGCGGCTAAAATTGCGGGGGGCGAGTATACGCCACGCAAGGTTCGCGCAGCATTGACCTGCGTCGGTGTGCCGCAGTCATTGGTCGCCTTCGCCGGCCCTATCGCTGGCAAGCCAGCTCCCACAGGGTTTGTGCTCGCTCACAATCGTGAGTTCAACACAAAACCTGTGGGAGCGGGCTTGCCCGCGATGGCGTCTTCAACTGCGCAGATGCGTCAAAGGCAGTTCGGTACTGTTCAAAACCTGGTTCAACACAAAACTCGAGCGCACACTCGTCACCCCGTCAATCCGGGTCAAGTGCCCCAGCAGCAGCTTCTGGTAGTGATCCATATCCGGCACCACTACCTTGAGCTGATAGTCGGCGTCCATCCCCGTCACCAGGCTGCATTCGAGCACCTGGGGCAAAGTGCGGATCGCCGCTTCGAAGTTCTCGAAGCGTTCCGGCGTGTGCCGGTCCATGCCGATCAGCACGTACGCGGTCAGGCTCAGGCCGAGCATCTTGCGATCCAGCAGGGCCACCTGGCGGGTGATGTAGCCGTCGTCCTCCAACTGCTTGACCCGACGTGAGCAAGGGGAAGGCGACAGCCCTATGCGTTCGGCCAGCTCCTGATTGGAGATGCGCGCATCACGCTGCAATTCCGCCAAAATGCTCAAGTCGTATCGGTCGAGTTTGCTCATCATTCAGGCCTTTATCATAACTATTGCGGCGGATTATCTATCCAGGGTTAAAAATTGCGCAAGTGATGTTTAATTCAGCAATCTTCGCAATCCTCTGCCGCAGCCTCAAGCCTATTCTTATTACCAGAATCACTGCTCGGACAAATAGTCCACTGCAGCTCGCCCAATCAGGCCAGCTGCGGCCGCCACCCCCACCGGGGATGTGCCGGCCTCCGAGCTGCACACTGTCCAGAAGACGGCGTGAGGTGAGCCGACGTCATAAGCGTCGAGCACGGACGAAGTTCTCAAGGGGAGGCCGACGGGTCTCCCTTTTTTAATGCCTGCGAAAAATACTGCGCGACTGATAACCTGTTGCAGAACCGGCCTGTGCTTTCCCAGTCTTACGTACAAGCCCTGAGCTACTGTGAGGAAAAGCATGAAGTCGCGCATCTGGCGTTTGGCCGGTGTTGGTTTGCTGTGCATCAGTGTCACCACCCAGGCGCTGGCTGACGAGCCGCACAATCGGGGGCCTGACGGTGTACAGCAAGGTGAGGGTCACCAGGGTAACAATCCGGGGCGCGGTGGCAACGATCATGCGCAGCGCCCGCAGAATGCGCCTCAGCAGAATAATCAGCCCCGCGGGCAGGGCAACGACATCATTCGTGGCGACAATAGCCGACAGTTCGAGCAGAACGGACACAATCGCAACGGGCAAAGCCGCCCGCCACCGGATTACAACAGCCCGGTGCGGCCACCGCCGCCTCCACCCCAGTTACCCGCCAATGACCTGCCGATCCAGGGTCGCCCCGACAGCGTGCGCCAGACCCAGCAACCTCAGCGGGGCTATTATCAGGATGTGCCACGGCGCAATGACGGTAACCCGCAGTGGCAAGTCGGCGGGCCGGGGGCGCGTCCCGATGACCATCGTGATGACAATCGCTGGCCCGGTCGCCCGCCTGGGCACGGTAATGGCTGGGGGCCAGGGCCGCAGTATCGTCCAGGGCACGTGATCGACCGCTTCCCGGACCGTGATTATCGTGTGCCCTACGGTGGCCGCGATTACTTCTACTCGGGCGGCTACTGGTACCGTCCACAGGGGCCACGTTATGTGGTGGTGCAACCGCCGCGCGGGATTCGCGTGGGCTACCTGCCCGATTACGCACGCGAGGTGTGGATCGGCGGTTCGCTGCTGTTCCTGGCGGCCGGTTCGTACTACGCCTATCAGGAAAGCACCCGGGATTACGTGGTGGTCGAGCCACCGGGACAACCGCTGCCGCAGTCGGCCAGCAACGGTTACGACGTTGAAGCTTATCCGGCCAATGGACAGTCGCCGGAGCAGGTCAATCAGGACGGCTACGACTGCTACCGCTATGCAGTCGAGCAGAGTGGTTTCGATCCACGTGCCGACACTTATCAGCCGGACCCCTCGGTGGTGCAGATCTACCGTCAGGCCCAGGGCAACTGCCTTGGCAGTCGCGGTTATCAGGTCAAATTCTGAGCGCGGGCCGCTTGCACCACTTCCTGCGGGTCGGCGTGCACCAACACCTCGGCCCGTGGGTAGGCGGCGTGGATGGCATCGGCGGCCTGGTCGCTGATGCCGTGGGCCACTGACAGGGTCAGGTCGCCGGGCAGCTCCAGGTGTAACTGCACGAACCACTGGTTGCCCGAGACCCGGGTGCGCAAGTCATGCGCACCCAGCACGCCCGGTACACTGCAGGCCAGTTCAAGCATGTGCTGGCTGACATCCAGTGGTAGTTCTTCATCCATCAGCACGGTAAAACTCTCCCGGGCGATCTGGATGGCGCTCCACAAGATGTAGGCGGCGATGCCCAGCCCGAACCACGCATCCAGCTGATGCCAGCCGAACGCCGCCAGCACCAGTGCCACCAGGATGCTGCCGTTGAGCAGCATGTCCGAGCGATAGTGCAGCGAGTCGGCGCGCACTGCATTGGAGCCGGTGGCCTTGACCACGCGATGCTGCAGCATCAGCAGCGCCAGGGTCAGTGCCAGGGAGAACAGGATCACCCCGATGCTGATCCAGGCTGCGCCTATCGGTTCGGGGTGCTGCAGCCTGTCAAACGCCTGCAGGGCGATCAGCACCGCACTCCCGCCAATGAACAACGCCTGGGCCATACCGGCCAGCGACTCGGCCTTGCCATGGCCGTAGCGGTGATCGTCATCGGCCGGGCGCAGGGCGTAATGCACCGCCAGCAGGTTGAGCATCGAAGTGACGCCGTCCAGCGTCGAATCGGTAAGCCCGGCGAGCATGCTGACCGAGCCGCTCAACCACCAGGCAATGGCTTTGGCGACGATCAGCGTACAGGCCACCGCCACCGAGGCACGGGTCGCCAGCCGCAGCAGGCGGGCGTGTTCGGAGCTTGAGATCATAGGTGCGGCGGTTCCTTGCAAAAGGTTTATGCAGCGGGTTGCAGGCCGAACATGGCCAACTGCTGGGTGCTGCCCTTGTGCTGGATCAGGCGTGGATCATCCAGCGGGAAGCTGCGGCCCAGTTCGGTTTCCAGGATGGTCTGCAACTTGCGGTTGTCGACCTTGCCGTCGGCGCCAATCGCTTCCTGGAGCTTTTCCGGAGCGACCTGGGCGGTCTTCCCCGGTTCGAAGTAGATCGCGCCAGTGGCGAAGTCCACGGCGAAGGCGATCAGGCCCGGGACGATGTAGAACAGCAGGCCCACGGCATCGAGCACGGCAATGGCCGGATCGATCTTGCCATCGATCTGACCGCGGCGATCAGGGTAGAAGATCGATCCGCAGGCGGTCACTTGAGTCAGCAGGGTCGCAACTAGAACACCACCAATCAGGCGAAAGGGAGCACGCATATGAATCTCCTTGAGTCATCTGGAAAACGAAGCGTCGTCGGTATGAATTAGGACCGTGAGAAACGCCAGGCAGTTCGCCGTTATACTCGCGCCTCTGTTTGGGAGCCAGCATGATTTCTTTACCGATCGATGAAGTTTTACCCGCCCTGCGTGAAGCCCTGGCCGCACGTCATGAAGCGGTGCTCGAAGCACCGCCCGGCGCGGGCAAGACCACTCGGGTGCCACTGGCCTTGCTCGACGAGCCCTGGCTGGCCGGTCAGACCATCCTCATGCTCGAACCACGACGTCTGGCCGCGCGAGCGGCGGCGGAGCGCCTGGCCAGTGAGTTGGGCGAGAAGGTCGGGGAAACCGTGGGCTATCGGATTCGCCTGGACAGCCGGGTGGGGCCCAACACCCGTATCGAAGTGGTAACCGAAGGTATCCTCACCCGACGCCTGCAGGATGACCCGGCCCTGGAAGGCGTGGGCCTGTTGATCTTCGACGAATTCCACGAGCGCAGCCTGGATGCCGACCTGGCCTTGGCCCTGAGCCTCAACGGCCGGGAGCTGTTCCGGGAAGACCAGCCGCTGAAAATCCTGCTGATGTCGGCCACCCTCGAAGGCGAGCGCCTGGCCGGCTTGCTCGATGATGCGCCGATACTGCGCAGCGAGGGGCGCATGTACCCGGTGGCGATGCGCTGGGGCAGGCCGTTCCAGGCGGGTGAATTCATCGAACCGCGGCTGGTGCAGACAATACTTGAAGCCTTGAACGATGAAGCCGGCAGCGTCCTGGTGTTCCTCCCCGGTCAGGCGGAAATTCGGCGGGTGCATCAACAGCTGGCCGATGCGCTGGGCGACAGTTCCCAGGTTCTGCTCTGCCCGCTGCACGGCGAGCTGGACCTTGGCGCCCAGCGCGCGGCTATTGAGCCGGCTCCTGCGGGCAAGCGCAAAGTAGTGCTGGCCACCAACATCGCCGAGACCAGCCTGACCATCGACGGTGTGCGTGTGGTGATCGATGCCGGGCTGGCGCGGGTGCCGCGCTTCGATCCCGGCAGTGGCATGACCCGCCTCGACACCCAGCGAATTTCCCGTGCCAGTGCCACCCAGCGTGCGGGCCGGGCCGGGCGCCTGGAGCCGGGGGTGTGTTATCGCCTGTGGTCCCAGGATCAGCACGAACAGCTGGCGGCCTATGCCAGTGCGGAAATCCTCTCGGCTGACCTTGCCAGCCTGGCCTTGCAACTCGGTCGCTGGGGCGTAACGCCCGGGCAACTGGTCTGGCTCGACATCCCGCCGGCCGCCGCCTATGCGCAGGCGCAGGATCTGCTGCAACGCCTGGGCGCTCTGGATGGCGAGACGCTGACCCGCCACGGCCAGGCCATGGCCGAGCTGCCGGCGCATCCACGTATTGGTCATTTACTGTTGCGCGGCCAGGACCTGGGGTTGGCTGACATGGCCTGCGACGTCGCGGCTCTGCTGGGGGAGCGCGATATCCTACGCGGCGCCGGTGCCGATCTGCATAGCCGGTTGGTGCTGTTGTCCGGCGCAGAACGCGCCGCGCGTGGCGCCCAGGGCGGCGTCCAGCGTGCGCGGCAACTGGCACGGCAGTATCGCGGCTACCTGCGGGGCAAGGCGACGCAGGCGGTCAGTGATCCCGAACATCCACGCTGGCTGGGCGCGTTGTTAGCGCTGGCCTATCCCGACCGCGTGGCGCAGCAACGCCGTGCAGGCGGCGCCGAGTATCGCCTGGCCAACGGCCGGGCGGCGCTGTTCGCCGAAGCGGACAGCCTGATGAAGCAAGCGTGGCTGGTAATTGCCGACCTGGGCAGTCGCCAGGGCCAGCGAGAGGAACGGATTTACCTGGCGACGGATTTTGATCCGGCGCTGTTCGACTCGGTGCTGTGCGAGCAAGTGCGCGTGGTCGACCAGCTTGACTGGGATGAGCGCGAGGGCGTGTTGCGCGCCGAGCGCCAACGCAAGGTTGGGGAACTGATCCTCAGCCGCGAGCCGTTGACCGGCCTGGATGAAAGCGCCCGGAGTCAGGCGCTGGTCAACCTGGTGCGGCGCAAGGGCCTGGAGCTATTGCCGTGGACCCCGGAGCTGCGCCAGTGGCAAGCGCGAGTGGCGCTGCTGCGCCAGCTGGATCTGGCGGGGAAGGGCGAGAGCGAATGGCCGGACGTCAGCGACGCCGCGTTGCTCAAAAGCCTTGAACGCTGGCTGATGCCGTATCTGGGCAAGGTCTCGCGGCTGAGCCATTTCAGCAACCTGGACCTGTCGAGCATCGTCCACAACCTGTTGCCTTGGCCGCTGCCGCAACGCCTGGACGAGCAGGCGCCGCATCACCTGAGCGTGCCGTCGGGCTCGTCGATCCGCCTGGATTACAGCGAGCAGCCACCGATCCTGGCGGTACGCTTGCAGGAATTGTTCGGTCTGTCGGACACTCCGCGCATCGCCGGCGGCAGGCAGGTGGTGAAACTGCACCTGCTATCCCCGGCGCGCCGGCCGGTGCAAGTGACCCAGGACCTGGCGAACTTCTGGCGCAGTACCTACGCCGAGGTGAAGAAGGACTTGAAAGGACGATACCCCAAGCATTACTGGCCGGATGATCCGTTGGTGGCGGAGGCGACGGCGCGCATAAAACCGCGCAAAGGCTGAGGATCAAAAGTTCGCAGGCTGCGCCAGTTCCTGTGTTGGCGGGCATTCCGATGCGGGAGCCTGCGATCTTTTGACATTCAAGAGGCCGCCTTGGCCGTCAGCTGCTCCCGGCAGTAATCGGCAAACAACTGCGCCGGCTTGGTCAACTGCCCGCGTTTCAACCACGCCGCCACCAGCCCGGAGCCGGTGACTGCCTCGGCGATGTCCACGCACACCACCTTCTTGCCGTCATAAGTGCATTCCGAGTGCGGCCGGGTTACCAGGATCGAGAAGCCGAATCCTTGCCCGACCATGCCCCGGACCATCTCGATCGACGGCGAGCTGAAAGCGATGTGCGGTGTCAGTTCGAGCTCTTCGAACAGGCTGACGAAGTAAGTTCGACTGGGCTGCACGTCCAGCAGGATCATCGGCTCCAGGCACAGGTCCCGCAGCGACACCTGCTTGAGCCGGGCGAAACGATGATCCTCTGGCAGCAAAGCATAAGGCCGCTGCGCCGGCATCAGCGGTTCGGTTTCGATGGTCGCATCCAGGTCGTGTTCGTACAGGATCGCCAGGTCGAAAGCGCCTGAGGTCAGACCCTGCACCAGCTCTTGCTGCTCGCCGTCGCGAATGCGGATTTTCACACCGGGGTATAGCGCAGAGAAGCCGGCGATCAACTGCGGCAGGTACAGCGGTGCAACTGTTTCAAAGCAGCCGATATCGATTTGCCCGGCCACCACGTCGTTATCGGCCAGGGCGTTCTGTTCGAACTCCTTGGCCATGCGCAGCAGTTCCTGGGCCTTGCGATAGAAGCGGCCACCGCTGGGCGTCAATGACACGCCCTGGGCGTGATGGCGAATCAGCAACTGCACGCCGAAGCTGTCTTCCAGGCCTTTGATCGCCGTGGAAATCGCGGGCTGGGCGATATACAGCTTGCGTGAAGCCTCGGCGACGCTGCCGCATTCGACGGTGGTGATGAAGTATTTCAGTTGACGCAGATTGTACGCAGCCACGGCAAACCTCGGATTGGATGGGTACGACATCCAGGCAATTTTTGCGCCGACTGCTTCCGTTCTGACGACGGTGTTGTTGTGCCCGAACAATAACCACATAGGGCGTCACCGGGGAGATGGGTTGCCCAGTTTTTTCATGGTCTGCGAAGACATTTTTACTATTTTGGCTCGACACGGGCCTGGGCCACCATCCAAAGCACTGGAAAGCCCATGGAGCATCTGAACCTGCTCCAGACAGCCGCTCATGAGAAAACGACTGCCCAGCAGTACGGCGTGCTCTGATACCGCAGGCAGGTCCTGCGAACGCTATCGCGAGCAGAGGCTCACTACCAGATTCTGTATCCAGGTTGGATTACGGCGATGCGGGTAACAGAAACCGCGCAATCACCGGCAAGTGATCGGAGATGCGCAACGTGTCGTCCTGCCTCACCAGCGCTTCGACCCGTTTGATTCGTGGGCTGTAGAACAGGTAATCAACCGTGCGGTCCGGCCCGTTCAGGCCCGGATCATTCGGGTAGTGGGTCAGCCAGAGCGCCCGGTCGGCTCCACTGGCTTCATTGTTGGTCGGGATCATCGGGTACCTGTCCCACAGCACGTGCAGCGCGCTGTCGGCTGAGTAGGGGGTGCGTTGCTCGTTGGGCAGGCGCTGGAATTGACCCAGCGGCAGCAGGTTGAAATCACCGCCCAACAGCCACGGCGTGCCTCGGCTTTCGTAGCGGTCGAGCACCTTGCCCACGGCGCTGACTTGATTCTGCAGGGTTTCGTCAGGCTGGCTGGCGCGGTCCAGGTGCGTGTTGAGCAGGGCGATCTGACCACCGTCGCTCAGCGGCAGATAAGTCACCAGCAGGGCGTTTTTCGGCTCGAACTGGCGGCTGATGAAATTGGCTGGCGCGATGGGCAATTGCAGGCGTTCGGCGTGCTCGATCTGATAACGGCTCAGGGTCGCGAGTTGGCGGCCAACGCTGCCGTAAATATGCGGGTCGGGAACAAATTCGGCTTTCCAGTCGAAGGCGTGGGCGCTGCAGGGGTACAAATCGGTAAGTCGTTCCTGCAACAGTTTGAGCTGGTTCTGGTAGTCGCTGGCTTTGGCGCCATCGTCCAGCTCTTGCAGCAGCACCACATCCGGGAGCTCGTCGCGGATTACCCGGGCCACCTCGTCCAGGCTGAAGGCCATGTCTTCCGGCGTCGGGCCTTCGTCCTCGCCCTGGGCCAGGTCGTTCCAGAACACGTAGCGTTTACCTGCCAGGTACTGCACGTTCCACGTCATCACCTTCAGCGCCTGACCGGGCACCAGCGTGGGGGCCTGGGCATTGCAGCTGACCGGCAACACTTCCTTGGCATCGGGGCGCCAGGTCAGGTTGGCAATCATGGCGGCCAGGCCGATCAACAGCAGCAGGCCCACCAGGGTGTAGCGCAGTAGACGGGTCATGGCTCGGCTTTTATCGCGTTACATAAGTTGAGCCCGAGCATAACCGAGCGCAGCAGGTAACCCCAAGGCCCGCGACAGTCAAAGCGGCCCATCGATTTTTTCGGGGGCATCGCTGATCAGCATGAACAAGCGGAACAGCACCACGCTGGTGAACAGTTGCAGGAAGCTGTGGGCACTGTCGATCAGCAGTGAGATCACCGGGTTCTGCGGCTCGGGATAAACCGCCAGGGTCGCGCCCTTGAGGATCCACAACGGGCCCATCACACACAGGATGCACACGAGGATGCGCAGGAAATTGCCGCGGGTCAGGCGCAGGCTTTCCTTCATCGCGGCCAGCGGCGCCAGGCCGCGCAGCACCAGCAGGTACTCGCCAAACGCCAGGGTCACCATCAGCCAGATGCCCGGCAGTAAATACAGCGACAGGCCGAGCAGGATCAACAGGGTGTTTAGTGCGGTGAGCAACGCAAAGCGCGGCCACAAGGTGGCCGACATGGCCAGCAGGTCGCGGGTGCGGGGTGATTCACCCCGGCTGCGCGCGTCCAGAAACAGGATCAGGGCCGCGGTGTAGAGCGGGTAGATCAACAGGCCGACAATCACGCTGATGCCCGGGAAACTGTCCGGCTCGGTGGAGTGGTCGACCACTTGCTGCAGCAGCGCCTCGAAAATCACCAGGGGCAGGCACAGCTGCACGATCTGGCCCAGATTGCGTTTGAAGAAGTACAGGGAGTCACGCAGTACATCGAACGAATTCATCAGTCGGTATCGCAGGTTGAAAGCAGTGGCCCACTTTAACCGATGATGCGCTTTGCGGCGCAAACGTAAACGTTCGGTAAAGGTCATTGAAACATCCTGCATCAGCCTCCATTACCGTCAGGCACCCCATCCACGGCGGATGAGGACGATGAAATTCCCGGCAATCTACGAGGTCGCCATGAACAACGAAGAACAAACCCTGATCGATGGCCTGTTTTCCCGGCTGCAAGAGGCCCAGGCGCAATCTGCCCCGCGTGATGCCCAGGCCGAGGCGCGCATCAATGAGCACCTGGTTCGCCAGCCTGCGGCGGGTTATTACATGGCCCAGTCGATTCTGGTGCAGGAGGCTGCGATCAAAAGCCTCGACCAGCAGAACAAGGAGCTGACGCGGCAAGTGCAGCAATTGCAGGCTGAACTGCAGTCGGCCAAAGCGCAGGCGCCGGCGCCGGCCAGCGGTGGCTTTTTATCGAATATCTTTGGCGGCGGTTCCCGTGATCCGCTGCCGGCATCATCGGCGCCTGCCTCCAGCGGTGGCGGCTGGCGCGAGCCCGCCCGGCCGTCGTTCAACGCGCAACCGTCACAGCAGAACTTCGGTGCAGCCCCGCCCCAGCAGAACTATGGCGCGCAGCAGCCTGCCGGCAACAGTTTTCTCGGCGGCGCCCTGAAAACGGCGGCGGGAGTGGCGGGCGGTGTCATGCTGGCGCAGGGTATCAGCAGCCTGTTTCATCACAACCAGCAGCCTGAAGTGGTTGAAGTGATCAAGGAAGAACCGGCCGAGGTCAACGATCAGGGCGATAGCGGCAATGGCTGGGGCGATGAACAGCGGGTGGCTGACAACAATGACCAGGGCGGCTTCAGCGACGCCGACTACAGTGACGACAGCTCGTCGTTCTTCGGCGACGACGACTCCTTCGTCTGACCCTGCGGCGAGGGGCCGGCTCGCGCTGGACTGCGCAGCCGTCCCCCAAGCCAGCCCGAGCGCGACCCTGCGCCCGCGCCACATGGCCGATTATTCGCGGAATACGCCTGCGGGCTGGCATACTGGGCCACTTTTCGGGCCTGCGGCCCGATCCAGCCCGCGCCCTTGTGCGCGAAAGAGGATGCCCGGTGAAAAAAATCGCAGTGTTCGCCGATGTCCAGAACCTCTACTACACCGTGCGTCAGGCCTATGGTTGCCATTTCAACTACGCCGCGTTGTGGGCTGATATCAGCAAGCAGGGCGAGATCGTCGAAGCCTACGCCTACGCCATCGATCGTGGCGACAGCAAGCAGCAGCAGTTCCAGCAGATCCTGCGCAACCTGGGCTTCACCGTGAAACTCAAGCCTTACATCCAGCGCAGCGATGGCTCGGCCAAGGGCGACTGGGACGTGGGGATCACGCTGGACATCATGGACGCTGCCGATCATGTCGACGAGGTGGTGCTGGCGTCCGGGGACGGTGATTTCGACATGTTGCTGGAGCGCATCATCAGCAAACATGGGGTACAAGCGGTGGCTTACGGCGTACCGGGACTCACCGCCAACTCGCTGATCCGCGCCGCCAGCCGCTACGTGCCGATCGAAGGCGCGTTGCTGCTCAAGAATTGATTTTTACGGAGTTGAAACAGGTTTGGAACGCATAGCAGTCATCGACTTTGAAACCACCGGGATCTCCCCGAGCAGCAGCTGCCGGGCCACGGAAATTGCCGTGGTGATCCTTGAACAGGGGCGCATCGTCGAGCGTTACCAGAGCCTGATGAATGCCGGCGTACGAGTGCCGCCCTTCATCGAACAACTGACCGGCATCAGCAACGCCATGTTGCGCACTGCACCCTCGGCGGAAAAAGTGATGAACGAGGTCAACGAGTTCGTTGGCATCACGCCGTTGCTGGCGCACAACGCCGCGTTCGACCAGAAGTTCTGGGACTTCGAGCTGGGGCGCATCAAGCGCACCCGCCTGCAGAACTTCGCCTGCTCGCTGCTGCTGGCCCGCCGCCTGATGCCCGCTGCGCCGAATCATAAGCTGGGCACGCTGACCACCTTCGCCCAACTGCCCCACACCGGCCAGGCTCACCGGGCCATGGCCGACGCCGAAATGGCCGCCAACCTGACGGCACATCTGGCGCAGGAGTTGCGGCAAAAGCATGGGTTGCGAGAGTTGTCCCATGATTTGCTGGTGAGCTTGCAGAAAGTGCCGGCGGCGAAGATCAATGAGCATCTGAAGCGTCATCGCGGGTTCTAGGAACAGCGCGGATCCCCCGTAGGAGCTGCCGAGAGAAACGAGGCTGCGATCTTTTGATCTTGATCGGATTGGGCTCTGAATCTCATCCTGGCAGGGCTGCGGCCGCCCACTCTACAATCGATCTGCAAAGATTCTTATGTTGCTTTGAGCGCTCTTCAGCAATTAGCGCCTCTCTGACTTTTCGTAATTTAGTCTTGTGGCCTCGTATACCAGACTGAACAAGGCTAATAAGTAAGTCGGCCCGATTGTATGTTGATTCACTTTGTTTAAGGCAGCCTCCTGCTTTGACGAACGATCCTACAAAACAATAAGGCTTTACTGCCTTGCTGCCCTGCGATGGGACCGTTAACCTCTGGGATGTCGCTCCAATTCAGCGACCGGGACTGCAAGCCCGCCGAAAGTTTGTTAGGCGCATACAACCGCACCTATAATCGCGTCGCGTTATCTAGCGACCATCGATTTATGGTAGCTGTGTGCGGGAGACCCTTGGGTCTGCCGAGGTGCCTAACACTCGGTCTTGCAGGCCTGCACATCGCTGCCACCCATCATCTGCAAGTGATGCTGGTAGCTCCGACTTTTGTTAGGAGATTCACATGGTCAAAGTCACCCCCAATCCGCCTGTCGACTCAGGTCAGTCCTGCGCTATGGAAATCGCCGCGTGGAGACCCGAATTTGTACCCCGCAGCTTCATTCGCCATCACATCCAACTCCGAGCTTTTTTGGTGGACTCAGAGGCTTGGTTCTGTGCCCGGAGAATCGGCAATTAAGGCGTTGGCTGACTCAACATGTGGTGCCGACGTTGCGAGAGGATGCCGGCCCCGTTTCGACTCAAGTGCCGCATATGCAGGCTATGGACTGGGGTGGTGGAACCTTGAACTTGCTTCATTGGAGGAGAGAACCTTGGATTCGCCTGCGTGATATGCCGGGATTTTTGTCCGCCAACTGATGTGGTGTTTGCTCCGCCAATACGCGGGTTCTAGGAACAGCGCGGATCCCCCGTAGGAGCTGCCGAGAGAAACGAGGCTGCGATCTTTTGATCTTGATCTTGATCTTGATCTTGATCTTGATCTTGATCTTGATCTTAGAAGCGAAAAGATCGCAGCCTCGTTTCACTCGACAGCTCCTACGTAGCGTCTGTGCTCACTCATTTTTGAAAGTGTACCGGCGCTAAAAATCGCTTTTGTAACTTATTTTTACCCGCTCGCTTTCCTAGAATGCCTGTTCTCCCGTCCTGCCCGCGAGCTTCCCAATGTCTGCCCCACGTCGCTTTCCCTTACCGTTGATCGCCGCTTTTTTTGCGTTGTACGTGATTTGGGGCTCGACCTACCTGGTGATTCGCATCGGCGTGGAATACTGGCCACCGCTTCTGCTCGCCGGGATCCGCTTCGTCATCGCGGGTTCATTGATGTACGCCTTTCTACGCTGGCGCGGGGCCCCGGCGCCGACGTGGACACAGTGGAAGGCGGCGGGAGTCATCGGGATTTTGCTGCTGACCTGCGGTAACGGCGCAGTCAGTGTCGCTGAGCACACCGGGGTTGCCTCGGGCGTGGCGGCCCTGGCGGTGGCGACGGTGCCGTTGTTTACCTTGCTCTGCGGCTATTTCTGGGGCGCGCGTAACACGCGTCTTGAATGGGCCGGGATCGTGCTCGGGTTGATCGGCATCGCCATGTTGAATCTGGGTTCCAACCTGCAATCGAGCCCGCTGGGCGCCGCACTGCTGATCTTCGCGGCAGCGGCCTGGGCCTTCGGCTCGGTGTGGAGCAAGCATCTGCCGCTGCCCCAGGGCGCGATGGCCAGCGCCGTGGAAATGCTGGTCGGCGGCGTGGCGTTGTTAATCGCCAGTGCACTCAGCGGTGAACACCTGGACAGCCTGCCACCGATCGAAGGCTGGGCCGCGCTGGCCTACCTGACGCTCTTCGGCTCGATCATCGCTTTTAACGCCTACATGTACCTGTTGAAAAATGTCCGTCCCGCTGCCGCGACCAGTTATGCCTACGTCAACCCGGCCGTCGCGGTGTTGCTGGGCATCGTGTTTGTGGGCGAGACCATCGGAATAGAGGAGGCGCTGGCGATGGCTGTGATCATCAGTGCGGTGGTATTGATCGGCTTGCCGCAGTGGCGCCGCCCGCCAGTCAAACCCGCTGCAGTGGTGCCGACAGAATCCCGAGTGAATTAGGGTAAACTGCGCGGCATTGCACACTCGTTTTGCACAACCGCGCTGAATTTTCCTACGGTAATCCCATGACTTTCGCCTCCCTTGGCCTGATCGAACCCTTGCTGCGCTCTCTAGAGACGCTCGGCTACCAGACTCCTACGCCGGTTCAGGCGCAAGCCATCCCGGCGGTGCTGGCCGGTCGCGACCTGATGGCTGCGGCCCAGACCGGTACTGGCAAAACGGCCGGTTTTGCCCTGCCGCTCCTGCAACTGCTGGCCATGGAAGGGCCGAAAGTCACGGCCAACTCGGTACGCGCACTGATCCTGGTGCCGACTCGCGAACTGGCGGAGCAGGTTCACGAGGCCGTGCGTCAGTACGCCGAAAACCTGCCGTTGAGTACGTATGCCGTGTACGGCGGCGTCAGTATCAACCCGCAGATGATGAAGCTGCGCAAAGGCGTGGACCTGTTGGTCGCAACACCGGGCCGTTTGCTGGACCTGTTCCGCCAGAACGCGCTCAAGTTCAACCAGCTGCAAACCCTGGTGCTGGACGAAGCCGATCGCATGCTCGACCTCGGCTTTTCCGAGGAGCTGGGCAACATCTACAAAGCGTTGCCGAAGAAGCGCCAGACGCTGCTGTTCTCCGCGACCTTCTCGGATGCAATTCGCACACTGGCCGGGCAAATGCTCAACGACCCGCTGCTCATCGAAGTCAGCCCGCGCAACGTGGCGGCCAACACGGTCAAGCAATGGGTGGTGACGGTCGACAAGAAGCGCAAGCCGGAGCTGTTCATTCATTTGCTGCGCAAGGGCAAGTGGAAACAGGTGCTGGTGTTCGCCAAGACCCGTAACGGTGTTGACGCGCTGGTGGAAAAACTCCAGGGCCTGGGCGTAAACGCCGACGGTATCCACGGCGACAAGCCGCAAGCGACCCGTCAGCGTGCGCTGGACCGGTTCAAGGCCAGCGAAGTGCAGATCCTGGTGGCTACTGACGTCGCGGCCCGTGGCCTGGACATCGAAGATTTGCCGCTGGTGGTCAACTTCGACCTGCCCATCGTTGCTGAAGACTATATTCACCGCATCGGTCGCACCGGCCGTGCAGGTGCGACCGGGCAGGCCATTTCCCTGGTCTGCGCCGATGAAGTGAATTTGCTGTCGGCCATCGAGACGTTGACGCGTCAGACGCTGCCACGACAGATGGAGCATGATTTCGAACCGGAGCATCGCGTGCCGGACACCGATGCCAGCGGCCAGGTGGTCAAGAAGCCGAAAAAGCCGAAGAAACCCAAGACTTCCGGCGGCGGCAAACGCAATCTGGGCAAGTGGGTCGAGAGCGCAGAAGCATCGACGCCAGAGCCTTCGATCAAGCCTGTGCGCAAGGTGCCGGTGTTTAATACCGGGCCGCGCAAGAAGAAACCTTAACGGGTGCGGTGTTAGTCAGGCCGCCATCGCGAGCAGGCTCGCGATGGACGCGCCTCGGTCTTCAATCCTTGCGCTGCAACCACTCCAGCATCCCCAGCCCCGCCGCGCGGCCGCTGGCGAAGCACGCGGTCAGCAGGTAGCCGCCAGTCGGCGCCTCCCAGTCCAGCATCTCACCGGCGCAGAACACCCCGGGGAGTTGCTTGAGCATCAGTCGCTCATCCATCGCTTCGAACCGCACGCCACCGGCGCTGCTGATCGCCTCGTCCAGCGGACGGGTTTTCACCAGGGTCAGGGGCAACGCCTTGATTGCCTGGGCCAGCCGCGCAGTGTCGGCAAAATCCACAGCGGCAACCTGCTCTCGCAGCAATGCCGCTTTCACCCCATCGATCCCCAGCTGACTGTGCAGGTGCTTGGACATGGAGCGCGAGCCGCGGGGTTTATCCAGTGCTGCCTGGATTTTATCCACAGGCCGTCCCGGCAGCAGATCAATATGCACAGTGGCCGCGCCATCTCGATTGATGGCCTGGCGAATCGGCGCTGACAGGGCGTAGATCAGGCTGCCTTCAATTCCGGTCGCCGTGATCACGCATTCGCCCAGGCGCGGCACGTCGTCATCCAGGCCAATGGCGATGTTTTTCAGCGGCGCGCCAGCGAATTTACTGACCATCAAATCGCTCCAGGCCTGCACCTCGAAGCCGCAATTGCTCGGTTGCAACGGTGCCAGCTGCACCCCGCACTGTTCCAGGGGCAGCATCCAGGCGCCATCCGAGCCGAGTCGCGCCCAGCTGCCACCGCCCATGGCCAGCAGCGTAGCGTCTGGCGTAATGGTTTTTTCGCCCTCGGGGCTGTCGATGCGCGATCCACCCTGCGCATCCCAGCCGAGCCAGCGGTGGCGGGTGTGGATAACTACGCCGGCTTCGCGCAGACGTTTGAGCCAGGCGCGCAGCAGCGGGGCGGCTTTCATGTCTGTGGGAAATACTCGGCCGGAGCTGCCGACAAAGGTCTCAATGCCCAGGTCATGTATCCATTGGCACAGCGCGTCGGCGCCAAATGCGCGCAGCAGTGGTGCGATTTGCGGAGCGCGTTCGGCATAGCGCGACAGAAAGGCCGGATAGGCTTCGGAATGGGTGATGTTCATGCCCCCGACCCCGGCCAACAGGAATTTGCGCCCCACCGACGGCATGCCGTCGTACAGGTCGACCTTGCAACCGGCCCGGCTCAACACTTCAGCGGCCATCAAGCCGGCGGGGCCGCCGCCGATGATGGCGACTTGCGGGGGGAGGGTGGTCGAGGGTTGGGTCATCTTCAACGCTGCGCAGTGGCGGAATAGGGCGGGCATTCTACCAGCCCGACACACGCTCTTGTGGGCCCGGGCCAAGCCCGCTTGCACGGGCGATTAATTGTGTGTTCGAGAGTGGTCAAAAAACAACCAGTGCTTTGCACGCCATAGCCAGTATGGCTTGCAGCGCCTTTCACTCAGGTTATCCACAGGCAGTTCCACAGGCATTGTGGGTAACCAGCCACACCTCAGTGACAACCTGATGACTGCCAGACCCGCTGGGCGCTGTGATGCAGAATCCCATGGCGCCGCGCCAGGGCCTTGCGGTCTTTGCTGTAGCCCCCACCAATGACTCCGACCACGGGAATGTCCCGGCCCAGGCAATGGCGCATCACGCTTTCGTCGCGGGCGGCGACGCCTTCGTCCGTCAGCTTCAGGTAGCCAAGGGCGTCGTCCTTGTGCACGTCGACCCCGGCGTCATACAGCACCAGGTCCGGCTGGTAGAGCGGCAGCAGATAATTGAGCGCATCGTCCACGACCTTCAGGTAAGCGGCATCGCCCATGCCCATCGGTAATGGAATGTCCCAGTCACTTTCGGCTTTGCGTGCAGGAAAATTCTTTTCGCAGTGCAGGGAAACAGTGACCGCGTCCGGGGTGTTGTGCAGGATGCGTGCAGTCCCATCGCCCTGGTGCACGTCGCAATCGAAGATCAGCACCCGATTCACCCGGCCACTTTCCAGCAAATAGCGGCTGATAACCGCCAGATCGTTAAAAATGCAGAATCCGGCTGGATAATCGTAGTGCGCATGGTGGGTGCCACCGGCCAGGTGGCAGGCGAGCCCGTGTTCCAGCGCCTGCTCCGCTGCCAGCAGCGAGCCGCCGACTGCCCGCACGGTGCGCCGGGCCAGGGCTTCGCTCCAGGGCAGGCCAAGGCGGCGCTGGTCTTCGCGGGACAACTCGCCTTCCATGTAGCGCGCGATGTATCCGGGGTCATGTGCCAGGGCGAGAATTTGCGACGGGCACAGTTGCGGGCGCAGCAGGTCGGCGTCCCGGGTCAGGCCGCTGTCCACCAGGTGGTCACGCAGCAAGCGGAACTTGTCCATGGGGAAGCGGTGGTCCGCCGGGAAGTCGGGACTGTAGTCTTCGTGGTAGATCAACGGCAGCGGCATGGCGGTTTTATCTGGAAGGAACGCAGGAAAGAATCAGGGATCCTACCAGCGATCTAGACTTGCGACATGGAAAGGGGAGCACGATGGAGCCGATACTGGAACTCGAGAGCGCGCGACTGTTGTTGCGACAATGGAGCGATGCGGATTTGCCTGAGTTTGCGGCCATGTGCGCCGATCCGCAGGTGATGCGCTATTTTCCGGCGCCGTTGAGCCGTCTGGAAAGTGCGTCGCTGATCGGGCGCATTCGTGGCCACTTTGCCGAGCACGGGTTCGGCCTGTGGGCGCTGGAGCGCAAGGACACCGGTGCGTTTATCGGCTTTACCGGCCTGGGCGTGGTGGGTTTCGATGCGCCATTTACCCCGGCGGTCGAGATAGGCTGGCGGCTGGCGCGTGAACATTGGGGGCTGGGTTACGCCAGCGAAGCGGCCTGGACCGCTCTGCGCTGCGGCTTTGACCGCCTCGGGCTGAACGAGGTGGTGGCGTTTACCGCGCAAGCCAATCTGCCGTCGGAGAAAGTCATGCAAGCCATCGGAATGCACCATGATTCAGCCGATGACTTCGATCATCCCAAGCTCGCCGCCGGACATCCACTGGAGCACCATGTGTTGTATCGCATCAGCCGTGAACAATGGCTGCAAACCCTGCATGGCTAAGCCGGCGCGGACGTTTACAATGGCTCCCATGATGGCGCTGGCCAGAAATTGAATTGTTCGTCGCAGCCAAGACTGCGCGGCATTGTGTTGTGTTAGGAGAGTCTGAATGAGCCAAGTGTTGGATGATCTGGTCGACCTGTTGACCCTGGAATCAATCGAAGAAAACCTGTTTCGCGGCCGCAGCCAGGATTTGGGTTTTCGCCAGTTGTTCGGCGGCCAGGTCATCGGGCAGTCCCTTTCGGCAGCCAGTCAGACAGTGGAAGAGGCGCGCCATGTGCACTCGATGCACGGTTACTTCCTGCGTCCGGGGGACTCTGCGCTGCCGGTGGTGTATCAGGTCGATCGAGTGCGTGATGGCGGCAGTTTCAGCACCCGCCGGGTGACGGCAATCCAGAAGGGCAACCCGATTTTCACCTGCAGCGCCTCGTTCCAGTACGACGAAAAGGGCTTCGAGCACCAGGCACAGATGCCGGTGGTGGTCGGCCCGGAAAACCTGCCGTCGGAGCTCGAACTCACCCAGCAGCGTGCTCACCTGATTCCGGAACACATGCGCGAAAAGCTGCTGTGCCCCAAGCCCATCGAATTTCGTCCGGTGACCGAGGAAGACCCCTACAACCCGCAACCCTCAGATCCCGTCAAGTACGTCTGGTTTCGCGCCGACGGCGCCTTGGCCGACACCCCGGCGCTGCATAAATATCTGATGGCCTACGCCTCGGATTTCGGCTTGTTGACCACCTCGATGCAGCCCCATGGCAAGTCGGTGTGGCATCAGGACATGCAGGTGGCCAGCCTTGATCACGCGCTGTGGTTCCACGCCGACCTGCGTGCCGATGACTGGCTGCTGTACGCGATGGACAGCCCTTGGGCGGGCAATTCCCGCGGTTTCTCCCGGGGCAGCGTGTTCAATCGCGCCGGGCAACTGGTGGCCTCGGTGACCCAGGAAGGCCTGATCCGTCACCGCAAGGACTGGGCATGAGCCTGGCGGCGGTGCGGCACTGGGTGTTCGACATGGACGGCACCCTGACGGTGGCCGTGCATGACTTCGCGGCTATCCGCGTGGCATTGGCCATCCCCGCCGAGGACGACATCCTGACTCATCTCGCGGCGCTGCCGGCGCAGGAAGCCGCCGCCAAGCACGCGTGGTTGCTGGAGCACGAGCGCGACCTGGCCTTGGGTTCGAAACCGGCACCGGGTGCCGTGGAACTGGTGCGCGAGTTGGCCGGACGCGGCTATCGCCTGGCTATCCTGACGCGCAATGCCCGCGAGCTGGCGCACGTCACGCTGGAGGCGATCGGCCTGGCCGACTGCTTTGCGGTCGAGGATGTGCTGGGGCGCGACGAAGCGCCGCCGAAACCTCATCCAGGAGGCCTGCTCAAATTAGCCGATGCGTGGAAGGTCCCGACAAGCGAGATGGTGATGGTTGGCGATTACCGGTTTGACCTGGATTGTGGGAGAGCGGCCGGAGCGCGCACGGTGCTGGTGAACTTGCCGGATAATCCGTGGCCGGAGTTGACCGATTGGCATGCGGTGGATTGTGTGGCGTTGCGCGAAATGCTTTCGGCTTGAGGTGCCCATCGCGGGCAAGCCTTGCTGCCTACTGACCAAAGAGCGCTTTGCGCCCCTCAGGCGAGGTAAACATCCCATCCCCATCATGCCCGACGCCGGGCACTTCGATCAGTTGCTGATTCAAACCCTGGGGATGGTCGCGCTTCAAATACTCAAAATAACTGCGCCCGCGCGCCAAACGATTCGCACCCTGGGCTTTGGCTTCGCAGCTTTTATCCAGGGCTGGATGATTCGGATCGATATCCTGCTGGCCCAGCAAGTAAATGACATCGCGTTTGACGTAACTGGCCTCCAGCGTCGCGGGCGTCTGGCCCTCGGCATACGCGGGCAGATCCGCCAGCCCGTATTTCCAGCGATTGTAATCCCCACAGCCGGCGTGGCTGAACGCCACCGGCCGACGTTCATCCAAATAGGCGTAGGAAGACGGGTTGGCAATCACATAACGCACCCGAACTCCGGCGGCGTCGAGTTCCGGCTGATCATGACCCAGCAGCGCATAACGCTGGACCACCTGGGCCCCGCCAGAGTGTCCGGCGATCACCACTTCCTTGAGCGCCGGAAACTGTTGCCGGTCAGCGAAACGGCCAATGATCTGGTCCATTGCCCCGTACGAACTGAGGGCAAAAGGCGCCGTGGACAATCCACCGGCCATCCATTCATTGCCTTGCCAACGCAAAACCGTGTCGGCCAATGGATGTAGCGCGACGTCGGATTCATTGAGAAATTGCGGGGCGATCACCAACGTGGTCGACGCCTGTCCCGCTTGCTCGGCCGCGTGTTCAGCGGTTTTGCGGTAAGTTTCGGCGTTGCGTAGCCGGCCATGGACGATGATCAGCACGCGCTCTATGGTCGCCGGTGCCGGGCCGATACCGACTGCCATTTCGCCTTCCTTCAACAACAGGCGACCGGGGCTGATGTCTCGCACACCGTGGTCGGCAGCCTGGGAACTGGTGCAGGTGATCAACAGGACCAGCCACCACTTGTTCATCTACAGGTTTTTCGCGGCGAAGGTGTCGCACTGGCTGATCTGGCCCTGGGCGAACCCGGTTTTGAACCAGCGTACCCGTTGCGCCGAAGTGCCATGGGTGAACGAGTCCGGAACCACGCGACCCTGGCCGCGCTGTTGCAGGCGGTCGTCGCCAATGGCGTTGGCCGCATTCAAGGCTTCTTCGATGTCGCCGGGTTCGAGCCAGTTCAGCCGTTGCTGGGCATTATTGGCCCACACGCCGGCCAGGCAATCGGCCTGAAGTTCCTGGCGTACCAGCAAACCGCCATCGCCTTCCATTTGCCGCCCTTGCTGGCGAGCAGCCTGGATTTTTGCCGAGACGCCGAGCAGGGTCTGCACATGGTGGCCAACTTCGTGAGCGATCACATAGGCCTGCGCAAAGTCACCGGCTGCGGAAAAACGCTGCGACATTTCCTGGAAGAAGCTGGTGTCCAGATAGACCTTCTGATCCGCCGGGCAATAGAACGGCCCGGTGGCCGAGGTGGCCATCCCGCAGGCAGAGTTGACCCTGCCGCTGAACATCACCAGGGTCGGATCCTTGTACTGCCGGCCGGCCTGCTGAAAAATCTGGCCCCAGGTGTCTTCGGTATCGCCGAGAATCGAGCGTACAAATTCGGCGCCTTCGTCATTGGCCGGTGGCGCCTTGCGGCTCTGGTTGGTGGCGGGTGCCGACTGTTCGCTCATCTGCCCGGTCAATTGCCCGAGAATCTGCAGTGGATCCTGGCCGGTGATCCAGCCTATGCCGACAATCAGGATGATCGCCGTCAGGCTCAGCCCTTTGCCGCCACCGAAGCGCATCCCACCGCCACCACCGCCCACGTCATCTCCACGGGCGTCGACCACATTGTCGCTGCGCCGGCCTTTTTTCCATAGCATGGGTGAGCCCTCTTTCCTTAATCTGATGAAGATGCGTGGTGATGAGTGTTGCTGGTGTGCAGGAGCCGCGCCAGTCCGGTCGTCTGACAGCTCCGGGCAGAACCGGTTCCAGATTTCGCATTCGCAGCATTGTCTTTTAGAATCGATAAAACCTTTCTCGTGGAACCTCTCATGGCCGGCAGTCAGATCGAACGCGTTTTCAGCGTGCTGGAAACCCTTACCGGTGAACCCAAGGGCGTACCGATGCAGGTATTGGCCGAACAGCTGGGAATTCCCAAGAGTGCCACCCACCGTTTGCTGACCGAGCTGATCCGCCTGGGTTATGTGCGGCAGAATCCGGATAACCTGCGCTATCACTTATCGACCAGGCTGGTCGCCATGGGCTTTCGCTACCTGTCTCGCAGCGGCGGCGATATCGTCCAGCCGGTACTCGATCGACTGGCCGAGGAAACGGGCGAACTGGTTCGCCTGGGTGTGATCTCGGGGGAGCGACTGACCTGGATCGCCAAATCCCAGGGCGCTCGTTCCGGCTTGCGTTATGACCCCGACATGGGGCGCGATGCCCCACTGTTCTATACCGCCTCGGGGCATGCGTGGCTGGCGAGCCTGTCCGATGCCGAAGCCCTGGCGCTGGTCGAGCGCCAGGGCGGCGACACATTGCCAGCACCCGGGCCGAACGCGCCGCGTTCGAACATTGAACTGCTGGAGCGTCTGCGCCAGGGACGCGAACAGGGTTATGCCTGGGTAGAGGAGAGTTCGGGGGTGGGGACCTCGGCCATTGCCGCAGTGGTGCGCCATCCGCTGGATGCGCGGGTGATAGGCGTGCTGAGTCTTGCCGGCCCCAGCGCTCGGTTGCCAGGTGCGCGGTTGCACGATCTGGCGCCGCTGCTGTTGCAGTTCACCGAAGAGCTGTCGGCGGCCAGCCAGGCGTCGGAGTTTTTCAACGGTTGATTGTTCCAGGCGAGCGCAATGGCCGTAATGGAAAAACTGTACGCTGTTCGCACGCTTTCTCGGCCTGTTAGTTTGAAAAAATGGAACAAGGTTCTAGAATATTGATCCATTGGCTTGTTATTCCTTTCAGAGAGTATCGCCTTGACGTCACGTATCAGCACTCCGCTCTCCGGCGTCAACCAACCCTTCAAGGGCATCTTGCTGATCGTTGTCGCGACCTTCCTGTTTTCCAGTCACGACGCGTTGTCAAAATACCTGTCGGGTTTCTATCCAATCGTCATGGTGGTGTGGGCCCGTTATATGGTGCACACCTTGTTGATGGCGGGGATCTTCCTGCCGCAGTCGGGCTTGCGCGTGCTGCGTACCAAACGCCCGCTGCTGCAGCTGGTCAGGGCCTTGTGCCTGCTCGGCACCAGTCTGTTTTTTACCACCGGCCTGCAGTACATCCCCCTGGCGGAAGCTACGGCAGTCAACTTTCTGGCCCCGGTGCTGGTCACGGCACTGTCGGTACCACTGCTGCGCGAGCACGTGACCCGCGGCCAGTGGATCGCGGTGATCTGCGGATTCATCGGCGTGTTGATCATCGTTCACCCGGGTGGTGAGCTGTTCACGCCGGCGGTGCTGCTGCCCTTGTGCTCGGCGCTGTTTTTCTGTTTTTACCAGTTGTTGACCCGCAAGCTCAGCGAGATCGACAGCCCGACCACCAGCAACTTCTTCGCCGGTTTGTGTAACACCCTGGTGATGAGCGCGCTGGTACCGTTTTTCTGGCAGGTACCGACCCTGGGTCATGGGTTGCTCATGGTGGCGCTGGGGGCTTGCGGGATGACCGCGCACTTGTTCCTGACCCAGGCATTCCGCTACGCGGCCCCGGCGTTGCTGGCGCCTTTCGGTTATTGCCAGATCGTCTTTGCCGGGTTGCTGGGCTGGCTGCTGTTCTCCCACACACCGACCCTGACCACGATCATCGGGATTGCGGTGATCTGTTGCAGCGGGTTGGCAGCGGTGTGGCAACAGAGTCGCCGCTAGAGAGCGTGGGCAGGCCTGGAATCAGGCCTGCCGCGGGAGATTTCAGTCGATAACGGAAGGGATCTTGCGCGGCGCCATGAAGTACATCCAGATCAGCGCGATGAAGTACATCGCCGGAATCATGGTGAACAGTACGGTGTAGTTGTTGTTGGTGATGGTCAGGATATGGCCGACCAGCTGGGTCATGAACATCCCGCCAATCGCGGCGCACATGCCGCCGAAACCGAACACGGTACTCATCATGTGCTTGGGCGTGTAGTCCATCACCAGGCTCCAGATATTCGCCGTCCAGGCCTGGTGCGCGCCGATGGCCAGCGAGATCGCGGCTACGGCAACCCACAAACTGCTGGAACCTGCCGCCATGACCACGCCGACGATGCAGCAGGCAAACAGGAACATGGACATCAGTCGCGCCTTGATCGGATTGATCCCGCGGCCAATCAGGAACGAAGACAGGATCCCGCCGCCGACGCTGCCGAAGTCAGCCGTCACATAGATGATGATCAGCGGGATGCCCATCTGGGTCACGTTGATCCCCAGGTTGTATTGCTGGTTAAGGAACGGTGGCAGCCAGTAAAGGTAGAACCAGAACACCGGCGCAGTCATCGAGTAAGCGAGGGCGAAGGCCCATGTGCCGCGCATGCGCAGGATTTTCGAGAAGGGCACGCGGGTTTGTTCCGGCTCGACCTCCTGCTGGATGTAGTCCAGTTCCGATTGTCTGACGCCTGGATGATCTTCCGGGTTGAAGTACTTCAAACCCCAGAACAACAACCAGATCCCGCCCAGTGCCGACATGCACAGGAATGCGGCCTGCCAGCCCCACACGTGCAGAATCAGCGGCAGCAGCATCGGGGTGAACATCGCGCCGACGTTGGTCCCGGCATTGAAGATCCCGGTGGCCACGGCGCGTTCGCCGGCGGGGAACCACAGCCGGGTGGTCTTGACGCAGGCCGGATAGTTGGCCGCTTCGGTTAGCCCGAGGATGAACCTGCAGACCATGAAGCCGACCGCCGAAGTGGCCAGGCCATGCGCGCCGGTCGCCAGGCTCCACAACAGGACGGCGCAGAAGAACACCCGTTTTACGCCGACCCGATCAATCAACCGGCCCTGCAGGACAAAGCCGATGGCGTAGCCGACCTGGAACCAGAAGTTGATGTTGGCGTAATCCATCGCCGTCCAGCTCATCTCCTTGGCCAGGATCGGCTGCATGACGCCCAGTGCGGCGCGGTCGATATAGTTCAGCGTTGTAGCGAAAAACACCAGTGCCAGCATGCCCCAGCGGGTCTTGCCGACTGCCATGGCGCCTCGAACCTTGTCGCCAATGCCACCGGTGGCAGGAATCATGGAGGAACGCTCCACGGAAGAGCTTTGAGAAGGAGTCATTTAAGCCACCGATTATTTTTATGTGGTGTTTTGAATCTATGTTCATCGGGCCGACCTGTGACCGCACCCAATGTGGAGTCGATGGTGGGCAGTGGACGAAAAATCGTCAATTCGCCAAGCGGCATTTTGTTCGATAATCGCACATAAAACTAACCGGATAGTACACTTTGAATTGCTGTGCGAGACTGCCAGCCTAATAATTCCCCTCAACAGAAATATACGGTCTCCCTGTAGGAGCTGCCGAGTGAAACGAGGCTGCGATCTTTTGACTTTGTTTTGATCGCCAGATCAAAAGATCGCAGCCTCGTTTCACTCGACAGCTCCTACGCCGGGAGCATGCAATACCCCCAATAAGATCTCCACCACCGGGAGTCGAAAGATGCAGCGTTCCATTGCCACCGTGTCCTTGAGCGGTACCCTGCCGGAAAAACTCGAAGCCATTGCCGCCGCCGGCTTTGACGGGGTGGAGATTTTCGAGAACGACCTTCTCTACTACGACGGCAGTCCGCGGGAAATTAAACAGATGTGTGCCGATCTCGGCATCGCCATCACACTGTTCCAGCCTTTTCGCGACTTCGAAGGATGCCGCCGCGACCGCCTGCCGCGCAACCTGGAGCGGGCCGAGCGCAAGTTCGACCTGATGCAGGAACTGGGTACCGACCTGGTGCTGGTGTGCAGCAACGCCTCGGCCGACTCCCTGGGTGATGAACAGATTCTGGTCGACGACTTGCGCCTGCTGGCCGAGCGCGCAGGTGCCCGAGGCCTGCGCATCGGCTACGAAGCGCTCGCCTGGGGACGGCACGTCAACACCTGGCAGCAGGTCTGGAACATTGTGCGTCAGGCCGATCATCCGAGTCTCGGCGTGCTGCTTGACAGCTTCCACACCTTGTCACTCAAGGGTGATCCTGCGGGGATCGCGCAGATTCCCGGCGACAAGATCTTCTTTGTGCAGATGGCCGACGCGCCGATCCTGGCCATGGATGTGCTGGAATGGAGCCGGCACTTCCGTTGCTTCCCCGGCCAAGGTGAATTCGATCTTCCCGGCTTTCTCGCACCGATCATCAAGAGCGGTTACACCGGGCCACTTTCGCTGGAAATTTTCAACGACGGCTTCCGCGCCGCGCCACCTCGGGCCAACGCCGCCGATGGCCTGCGCTCGCTGCTGTATCTTGAAGAGAAAACCCGCGAGCGCCTCGCGCAGGAGGCCAAGCCGGTGGCCAGCCCTGAAATTTTGTTCGAAACGCCCAAGGCCAGCGAGTACAACGGCATCGAATTTCTCGAATTCGCGGTGGACGAAAGCCTTGGCGCCAAGCTTTCCCATTGGCTGGAGCGGCTGGGCTTCGTCAAGGCCGGGCAGCATCGCTCCAAGAGCGTGAGCCTGTTGCGTCAAGGCGACATCAACCTGATCCTCAACTCCGAGCCTTACTCCTTCGCCCACAGTTTTTTCGAAGCCCACGGTCCTTCGCTGTGCGCCACTGCCGTGCGGGTGAAAGACAGCGGCAGTGCCCTGGCTCGCGCGGTCGCCTACAAGGGCCAGCCCTATCGTGGGCTGGTAGGCCCCAACGAGCTTGAACTGGCCGCAGTGCGCGCGCCGGATGGCAGCCTGATCTATCTGGTCGACCAGCATGCCGACGTCTATGGCACCGACTTCAACCTGCAACCGGTCGCCCAGGCGAGCGGCGGGCTCAAGCGTATCGACCATATGGCCATGGCGCTGCCGGCTGACAGCCTCGACAGCTGGGTGCTGTTCTACAAGAGCTTGCTGGATTTTGAAGCGGACGACGAAGTGGTGCTGCCCGATCCTTATGGCCTGGTGAAAAGCCGGGCATTGCGCAGCCGCGACAGCTCGATCCGTCTGCCGCTCAATATCTCCGAGAACCGCAACACCGCGATCTCCCACGCGTTGTCGAGTTATCGCGGTTCCGGTGTGCATCACATCGCGTTTGACTGCGATGATATTTTTGCTGAGGTCAGTCGTGCGAAAGAGGCCGGGGTGCCGCTGCTGGATATTCCGCTCAACTATTACGACGACCTGGCTGCGCGCTTCGATTTCGACGACGAATTCCTCAGCGAACTGGCGTACTTCAACGTGCTGTACGACCGTGATGCCCAGGGTGGCGAGCTGTTTCACGTGTACACCGAGCCGTTTGAAGGGCGATTTTTCTTCGAGATCATCCAGCGCAAGAACGGCTATGCCGGATACGGCGCGGCCAACGTCGCCGTGCGTTTGGCTGCCATGGCCAAGTCGCGCAGCGGGGCCGTGCGTCAGGCAAAGTTGTAGGAAATTGGTAAGCCCCAGTGCAAACCCATGCCGTGCGGCTTCCTTCGCCGTGCGGCGCGGCCCATAATCGCCGCCTGTGCAGTGATGGCCGTGAGCCCGCGATGACAATAACTTCAGAACTCTCCGCAGCGCCTGACAAATCCCTTGCCGAGCCGCGCAAGAGCCGCAAGAACAACCCGGAAAAGACCCGCGAGAACATTCTTCAAGAGGCCATTGTCGAGTTCGTGCAGCAGGGGCTTTCCGGTGCGCGGGTCGATGCGATCGCCGAGCGCATCCACACCTCCAAGCGCATGATCTATTACTACTTCGGGAGTAAGGAACAGCTCTACGTCGAGGTGCTGGAAAAGTTGTACGGCGACATCCGCAGCACTGAAAACCGCCTGCACCTGACCGAACTGCCCCCGGTGGAAGCGATCCGGCGCCTGGTGGAGTTCACGTTCGACCACCATGACCGCAACGTCGATTTCGTGCGCATCGTGAGCATCGAGAACATTCACAACGCCGAATACGTGAAGCGCTCCGATGCGATCAAGACCATGAACAACACGGTGCTCGATTCACTGGGCGTCATTCTGCGCCGTGGTGCCGAGGAGGGGGTGTTCCGTGCGGGTCTCGACCCGCTGGACGTGCATCTGCTGATGAGTTCGTTCTGCTTCTACCGAGTGTCGAACCGCCATACTTTCGGCGAGATTTTCCAGATCGACCTGCCGGATGAAGGCATCAAGCAGCGCCATCGGGAAATGATCTGCGAGTCTGTCCTGCGCTACCTCAAGGCATGAACCCAGGATCGCAGCCTCTGCCGAACGCTGCGATCTGTTCTTCCTGTGTCTATCCGACCATCCCCTGGAAATGCGCCAGCATCCGCTGCGCATCGGGCGCCACGCCACTGAACAGCTCAAACGCCTTCACCGCCTGAAACACCGCCATGTTGCCGCCGTCCAGGGTCCGGCATCCCAGGGCGCGGGCCTGGCGCAGCAGTTCAGTCTCCAGCGGGAAGTACACGATCTCCGCCACCCACAATTCCCGGCGCAGCAATTCCACCGGCACCGGCGTGCCCGGCAGTTTTTTCATGCCCATGGGCGTGGTGTTCACCAGGCCGTCGGCCACGGCGAGGGCGCCAGGTAAATCTTGCCCGGCAACTGCGCGGCCAGCACCGAAATGCTGGTTGAGATTATCTGCCAGCGCTTGGGCGCGACGGATCTCCACATCAAAAATGCTCAGCAGCTGTGCGCCTTCGCTCAGCAGCGCGTGGGCCACCGCCGCACCGGCTCCGCCAGCACCCATCTGCACCACGCGTGCCACGCCAACGTCCGGCAAGCCGCGGCGAAAACCTTCGGCAAATCCCAGGCAGTCGGTGTTGTGGCCGATGCGTTTACCTTCCTTCAGCACCACTGTGTTTACCGCGCCAATTCCCCGGGCTTCCGGCGACAGTTCGTCGAGCAGGGGAATGATGGTTTGCTTGCAGGGGAAGGTGATGTTCAGCCCCGTGAAGTTCATGCGCTCGGCGGCCAGCAGCAAGTCGGGCAGGGCGCCGCTGTCGAGTTGCAACTGGTCGAGATCGATCAGGCGATAGAGGTAGCGCAAGCCCTGGGCATCGCCCTCCTGTTCGTGCAGCGCCGGGGTGCGCGACGCCTGGATGCCAGCGCCGATCAGGCCGGCCAGTACCACGTTATGCGGGTCCATGGTGCTCACCCTTTCAACTGCTGGCGAAAGTGCTCCAGTGCCAGGCGATAACCATGGCTGCCGAAACCGGCCATCACCGCCATGGCCACCGCAGAGACGAACGAGTGGTGACGAAAGGGTTCACGGGCATGAACGTTGGACAGATGAACCTCGATCACTGGCAATTCACTGGCTACCAGGGCATCACGGATCGCGACCGAGGTATGGGTCCAGGCTGCCGGATTGATCACGATGCCTGCGCAGCGCCCGCGGGCGGCGTGAATCCAGTCCAGCAGTTCACCTTCATGATTGGTCTGGCGGAATTCCACTCGCAGTCCGAATTCTTCTGCGGCGCGACCGCACAGCGCGGAAATGTCCGCCAGGGTTTCATGGCCATAGGTGGCCGGTTCGCGGGTGCCGAGCAGATTCAGGTTTGGGCCGTTAAGCACCAGGACGATAGGGTCCATGGGTATCTCCACTTATTATTGTTGGCGTTGGCCGATGGTCTCAGCCTGTGGAGATAAAATGTACTAGATGGTTAATGTGGTCAATTGACGAGGTGCGCCCGTTAGCATTTGTGTGCGGTGATCGGACGACTTTTCATCGCGGCAGCTGCTCCACCAGGAAATCGATGAACGCCCGCAGCCGCAGTGGTACATGGCGGCTCTGGGGATAGAGCAGGGTAAACGGCCTTGAACGTCCACCGTAGGGTTTGAGCACTTCCACCAGCGAGCCGTCGGCCAACTCCTTTTCAACGATAAAGCGATAAGTCTGAAACAACCCCGCGCCGTGTTTTGCCAGGGTCACGCCGCCCAGCACGTCGTCGGAGCAACTGAGATTGCCTTGGGCCAGAAGCTCGACAGGCGTGCCACCGTCATTGAACAACCAGGCAATGCGCCGGCCGCTGCTGGGTAATTCGTACTGAATGCATTCGTGCCGTGACAGGTCGTCCAGGGTCTGCGGCACGCCCGCCTGCTTGAGGTAGTCGGGGCTGGCAATCATCACCAGGGCGGCATCTTCAAGTGGTCGGGCGATCAGGCCGGAGTCCGGGATGGCCCGCACGCGAATCGCCATGTCATAACCTTCTCCTACGAAATCGATATTGCGGTTACTGATGTGCACTTGCACCTTCACATCGGGAAAGCGCGCCCTGAAGGCTGGCAGTAACGGCAGGATGCGGTGATGGCCATACGTGGTGGGAATGCTGATGCGCAACGTGCCTGAAGGTTGCTGCTGCTGGCCCATGACCTCGCGCTGCGCCTCAACAAGCTGTGCCAGCGCCTGGCGACATTCTTCGTAGTAGCGCCGGCCGCTGTCGGTGAGCTTGACGCTACGAGTGGTACGCGCGAACAACCGCACCCCAAGGCGCTCTTCCATGCGCGATACCGAGCGACTCACCGCCGCCGGCGTCACCCCCGCCACCAGCGCCGCCGCGGTAAAACTGCCAGCCTCGGCAGCCAGGCAAAACAGCTCAATGCTGCCCAACTGGAGATCGTCAAAGAGTCGCTGCATGGTTAATTACACCGTGGATCAAGTGAAGCTGATTCTGTACCGATCATGCTGGGGGGTGAAAGGATTGCTTACTTATTAGCGTGCCTTTCCCCAGGCTTGCGGCGAGCTCAGCGCTAGCCTGAGGGGTAGGATTTCGATTCGGCTCGCCGCGCCGATCGTCGAATTTTACGAGGATAGGATCAGGATATTGATCCAATAACCTAACGGATGGGTTAGTATGAATGTATGTCGCTACAAGGGACTTTCACTGGTGATTATGCTGCGCGATGAACACTGCCCTCCGCATGCACATGTGAATGCCGGGATCTGGAGCGTGGAGATCGAACTTTGAAAACGATAAAAGCAAAAACACTGGTGGATCAGCCAGTGACCGAGGCAGCACTGGACGAGGCGATCGAGCGTGGGCAGTTGAGGCAACAAAACGGCCTTCAGGCAATTGCGGTCACCCATGGGGCATCGCGTCTGACCGTGAGTTTCGAAGACGGTAGCGGCGTGTTGCTGCCCGTGAAGCTCTACGCTGAGTTCGATGATTTCTGCGCCGAGGACTTTGCAGCTTTGACTGTCGGGTTTTCGGGGACCGCCCTGTGTCATGAGGGCAAGGACCTGCAGGTGTCGATTGCCGGGATGATCTCTGCCAGCAAACCGTTGATGGCCATGGCCGCTTCCGTCGCCGCTTCGCGCAATGGCCGGCAAAGCAGCGCCGCGAAGTCTGCTGCAGCTCGGGCCAATGGCAAGAAAGGCGGGCGCCCGCGCAAAGTGGATGCGGTGCTTTAGGCGCGCACAAAAAAGCCGTCAGGACGACGGCTTGTTTGATGTTGGCTGTTGAACTCAGCGCCGGGTCAGCATGACGCCGGATTCCATGTGATGGGTCCATGGGAACTGGTCGAACATTGCGCAACGGGTGATGCGGTGCGTGTCGTGCAACTGGGCGATGTTGGCTGCCAGGGTTTCCGGGTTGCAGGAAATGTACAGAATGTTGTCGAAACGCCGAGTCAGTTCGCAGGTGTCCGGGTCCATGCCGGCGCGCGGCGGGTCGACGAAGACACTGCCAAATTCGTAACTCTTGAGGTCGATGCCTTGCAGGCGACGGAATGGCCGCACTTCGTTCAAGGCTTCGGTCAGTTCTTCGGCAGACAGGCGCACCAGGGTGACGTTATCCACCGCGTTTTCGCTGAGATTGCTCAGTGCCGCATTGACTGAAGACTTGCTGATTTCGGTCGCCAGTGCCTTGCGCACGCGGGTCGCGAGGGGCAGGGTGAAGTTGCCGTTGCCGCAATACAGTTCGAGCAAATCGTCCGGGCGATCGCCCAGGGATTCATACGCCCAGTTGAGCATCTTCTGGTTCACGGTGCCGTTGGGCTGGGTGAATGCGCCTTCGGGCTGGCGGTAGCTGAAGGTGCGACCGCCCACTTCGAG
Source organism: Pseudomonas gregormendelii (assembly GCF_017114825.1). Lineage (GTDB taxonomy): Bacteria > Pseudomonadota > Gammaproteobacteria > Pseudomonadales > Pseudomonadaceae > Aquipseudomonas > Aquipseudomonas gregormendelii. The sequence continues at coordinate 91,850 of NZ_JADEVO010000019.1, forward strand.
CTTCTCCACCACGTAATCGCGACCGATGACTTCGCGCTTACCCTTTGAGCGGCCAATCACACTCACATTCAGGTCGGCTGCCAATTTCGACGCGGCGGCGTGCCAGTGCTCGTCCAGCGGACGGTGATAACACAGAGTGATCATCGCGTCGCCGGCCAGGGTGGTCAAAAACTCCACCTGGAACAACTTGTTACTCAAGGGCGCGCTGGCTTGCCAGGCGGCTTTAAGTTGCGGCATCAGTAGATTGATGCGCAGGCTGGCGATCGGAAAGGCTTCGATCAGGATCGGCGTGCGTTTGTCTTCCGGGGAAAACATGGCGTAATGACGTTCGCCGGCTTCGCGCCACAAGCGAAACTCGGCACGCAGCCGGAAGTTCTGCAGCGGCGAGTCGAACACGGTCGGTTCAGGTGCATCGAACGGGGCCAGCAGGCCACGCAGGCGTGTGACCTTGTCTTCGAGCTGAGCAGCGTAGGCCTGGGAATCAAAAGTCATGCGTTGAACCAACCCAACTTGATCACGAACAGAATCGACAGAATCACCAGCGCCGGATTGAGCTCACGGGCGCGGCCGGACAGCAACTTGATCGCGGTCCAGGAGATGAAACCGAAGGCGATGCCGTTGGCGATGGAATAAGTGAACGGCATGGCCAGGGTGGTCACCACGACCGGTGCCGCTACGGTGATGTCGTCCCAGTCTATTTCGGCCAGGCCGGATGTCATCAGCACTGCGACGAACAGCAGTGCCGGAGCGGTTGCGAACGCCGGAACGCTGGCGGCCAGTGGCGAGAAGAACAGCGCCAGCAGGAACAGGATCGCCACCACCACGGCCGTCAGGCCAGTACGGCCACCAGCACTCACACCGGCTGCGGATTCGATGTAGCTGGTGGTCGTCGAGGTGCCCAGCAGCGAACCGGCCATGGCCGCGGTGCTGTCGGCGATGAGCGCACGGCCCATCTTCGGCATGTGGCCGTCTTTGCCCATCAGGCCGGCGCGCTTGGCGACGCCGATCAGGGTGCCGGAGTTGTCGAACAGATCGACGAACAGGAAGGCGAAAATAACGCTGACCAGACCGATGTCCAGTGCGCCCTTGATATCCAGTTGCAGGAAGGTTGGCGCCAGGGATGGCGGCATCGACATCACGCCACCAAAGGGCGTGAACCCCAAGGCGATGGAGGCGATGGTGACCACCAGGATGCCGATCAGCACCGCGCCACGGATTTTCAGGGCTTCGAGGGCGACGATCAGGGCAAAGCCCAGGGTCGCGAGAATCGGTGCCGGCTGCTTCAGGTCGCCAAGGCCGACCATGGTCGCCGGGTTACTGACCACGATGCCGGCGTTATGCAGGGCAATCAACGCCAGGAACAGGCCGATGCCGGCGGCAATGGCTGAACGCAGTGGCAACGGGATGCTGTTGATGATCCATTCGCGGATCCGGAAGATCGACAGCAGGAAGAACAGCACCGCCGAGATGAATACCGCGCCCAACGCCACTTGCCAGGTGTGGCCCATGTGCAGCACGACGGTATAGGTGAAGAAGGCATTCAGGCCCATGCCCGGTGCCAGCGCGATCGGATAGTTGGCGATCAGGCCCATCACGGTGGAGCCGATGGCTGCTGCCAGGCAGGTCGCGACGAACACCGCGCCCTTGTCCATGCCTGTCTCGCCGAGAATGCTCGGGTTGACGAACAGGATGTAGGCCATGGCCAGGAAGGTCGTGATACCCGCAAGAATCTCGGTCCGCACGTTGGTGTTGTGTGCCTTGAGTTGAAACAGCCTTTCCAGCATGTCTGCTCCCCGTGGCGCGCCGGGCGCCGTGAATGTATCGACCTCAACAGCAAAGCACAGACCGTGAAAGGGGCCCGTTAATTTTCTGTGGGTCGGAAAAAGCCGCGCATCATACCAGCAGTGTGGGGCTGTGGCTGCTTATGGCTGCGATCGTCGTCGATGTTTTGCGTTCAGGCCAAGTGCGCCATACTGCGCGCCGGCATTCGGGACAATGGGACTTGCATGAACAGGCGTCTGGCGGGGGTATTCGCGATGGTCATCGCCTCTTTGGCGGGGGGGCAGGCGGTGTGGGCTGCTTCGGCGCCGGCGCTGAGCCAGGTCAAGGTGGTCAAGGTCGAGTCGCCGGCCTGTGGCTTTGAAGACATTGCACCCGGCCAGGAACAGACCCGCTGTAATCACAGCGGGCCGAGCATCAAGGTGTATGTGCTGGAAGTCGGCTACGGACGCGCGGCGCGGGTCGGTCTGGACGGGTTCGATCTCAACGGTACCCGTACGCCGGTCTGCGCCTTTGATAACGGCAACCTGACAGAATGCACCGTCGGCAGAAAAACCGTAGGCTACCTCTACGTCTTCGATCTGGCGGGCAAGCAGGAGGGAACGTTCACCTTTAGCAACACCTCAATCAACGCGCCGGGCAATACCCTGGCGACGCAGCTTTACATCAAGTAACTGCCCGCCCAGACAGCAGGCGCGAAAGCTGACTACGCTCTAAAGATCTTTCAGTGGATGTCGCCCATGACCTTTAGAACCCTGATTACCCTCGCCGAGGGCATCGATGATCTGCAAGCAGTGACGTTGGTCGATGTGCTGCGCCGCGCCAAGGTGGAAGTGGTGGTGGCCAGTATCGAGGGCCGGCGCATGCTGACCTGTGCCCGTGGTACCCGCTTGACCGCCGATGCCATGCTGGTGGATTTGCTCGCGCAGCCCTTCGACCTCATCGCACTGCCCGGCGGCGCGGTGGGCGCGCAGCATCTGGCGGCCCATCAGCCCCTGCAACAACTGATCAAGGATCAGGCGGCCGCCGGTCGCCTGTTCGCCGCTATTGCCGAGTCTCCGGCGCTGGCGCTGCAAAATGCGGGGGTGTTGCGACAGCGCCGTATGACCTGCCTGCCCTCAGCCAGCCATCAATTGTCGGGCTGCAATTTTGTCGATCAGCCGGTGGTGGTCGACGGTAACTGCATCACCGCCCAAGGGTCGGGCGCGGCGCTGGCATTTGCCCTGGCCCTGGTGGAGCAGCTCTGTGGCAAGGCCATACGCACGGCGGTGGCGGCAGAATTGCTGGTTTGACACCGCAGATCAATCCCCTTGAACGCTGTTCGCCACGCGAAGTCGTACCCCTTATGACGGCGGTTTGCCAAAACGCCGCGACTAGACGACCAATCGTGAGGTGTATATGAGCGCAACCAATGACGACGCCACGCCAGCGTCATATGCCCGCCATCCACTGGGTTTGACGCTCAATGGCCAGGCGCGTCAGCTTGAGGTCCTGCCCTGGACCACCTTGCTGGACCTGCTGCGGGAACAACTGGACCTGATCGGCACGAAAAAAGGCTGTGACCACGGCCAATGCGGTGCCTGCACCGTATTGCTCAACGGCAAGCGGGTGAATGCCTGCCTGACGTTGGCGGTGATGTGCGACGGTGCCGAGTTGACCACTATCGAAGGCCTTGCCGAGGGTGAACAGCTGCATCCGATGCAACAGGCGTTCATCAAGCACGATGCCTTCCAGTGCGGGTATTGCACACCAGGGCAGATCTGCTCTGCCGTCGGGCTGGCCAACGAAGGACGGGCCAACAGCCAGGCAGACATCAAGGAGTTGATGAGCGGCAACCTTTGCCGCTGCGGCGCCTACAGTAATATTCGCGATGCCATCGAAGAGGCGCTTCCTGCCTGCCGCGCCAACGCCGGGCAAGGGGGTGGCCAATGAATCCCTTCCAGTACAGCAAGCCTGAATCGGTGCAGGACGCGGTGCATCTCGCCGGTCCCGCATCCCGCTTCATTGCCGGCGGCACCAACCTGCTGGACCTGATGAAGGAAAACGTCACTCGTCCCGAGCACCTGATCGACATCACCGGCCTGCCACTGCGCGAAGTGCGCGAAACGGCTGGAGGCGGGCTGATGATTGGCGCGCTGGTCAGCAATGCCGACCTGGCCTGGCACCCGTTGATCGAACAACGTTACCCTCTGTTGTCCCAGGCGATACTGGCCGGGGCATCGCCGCAGTTGCGCAACATGGCCAGCACGGGTGGCAACTTGCTGCAGCGCACGCGCTGTTATTACTTCTACGATGCCAGCGTGCCGTGCAATAAGCGCGAACCCGGCAGCGGCTGTCCGGCGCGGGACGGGTTGAACCGTATCCATGCGATCTTCGGTGCCAGCGCCCAGTGCGTCGCTACTCACCCGTCGGATATGTGCGTGGCATTGGCGGCACTGGAAGCCGTGGTGCATGTGCAGGGTCGTGGCGGGCCGCGCACGATCGAATTTGCCGACTTCCACCGCCTGCCAGGCGATGCGCCCGAGCGCGACAATCAACTGGCCGACGATGAATTGATCACGAGCATTGAACTGCCTGCCTCCGGATTCGCCGACTGCAGCCATTACCTCAAGATTCGCGACCGCGCCTCCTATGCTTTTGCCCTGGTTTCGGTGGCCGCTGCGCTGGAGCTGGACGGGCCGGTCATTCGTCAGGCACGCCTGGTGCTGGGCGGCGTGGCGCACAAGCCGTGGCGCGACAAGTCGGTGGAAAACGCCCTGGTGGGCAAGACCGTCAGCCGCGAAACCTTCACCGCTGCCGCCGATACGCTGCTGCGAAACGCCGAACCGCTTGAGCACAACGCTTTCAAAGTCAAACTGGCGCGCCGGGCGATTGTCCGTGCGCTGAGCGACGCCGCGCTGGGAGGGCAAGCTTGATGAATACTTTCACTCAACCGATGGGCCAGCCGCTGGACCGGGTCGATGGCCACCTCAAGGTCACCGGCCAGGCGCGGTATGCCGGGGAGTTTCCCGAGCAGGGCCTGCTGCATGGGAGCGTGGTCTCGAGCCCTGTCGCTTGCGGGCGCGTGCTGACGATTGATGCCTCGGCAGCCCTGGCATTGCCCGGCGTCGTTGCCGTGATCGATCATACGAACCGCCCCCAAATAGCAAGCTATGACAAGGATTATGAGGACGCGGACTCCGCCGAAGGCTCACCGTTTCGTCCACTCTACAACGATCAAATCCTCTACAGCGGTCAGCCGCTCGCGCTGGTGATAGCCGACAATCTGGAACTGGCGCGACATGCCGGTTCGCTGGTGCGGATCGAATATGAAAGCGCGGGCCATCAAACCGATCTCCTGTCGATGCAGGGTGAAGCTCATCCTGCGCCCGCCGAGTTGCCCAAGCCCCGCGGGAATTTCCAGGCGGAGTTCGCTGGTGCGGCTCTGAGTCTCGACCTGCACTACAGCACGCCGATAGAGCATCACAACCCGATGGAGCCGCACGCCAGTACCGTGCTCTATCAGGCCGATGGCGCCCTGCACATTCACGACAAGACCCAGGGGCCGCAGAACTGTCAGTCCTATGTGCAAAAAGTCTTTGGCCTGGAAAAAGAGCAGGTGCGGATTTTCGCCGCCTTTGTCGGTGGTGCCTTTGGTTCGGGCTTGCGTCCGCAATACCAATTGCCACTCGCTGTGATGGCCGCGCTCAAACTCAAGCGTTCGGTACGCGTGACCCTGACTCGCCAGCAGATGTTCACCTTTGGCTACCGGCCTCGCACCTTGCAGCGCCTGCAACTGGGTGCTGCGGCTAACGGCCGTTTGTTGGCCGTGGGGCACACTGCAATCGGCCAGACCTCGCGCTTTGAAGACTTCACCGAGCACGTGGTGGAGTGGAGCGGCATGCTTTATCACTGCGACAACGTGCAGCTGACTTACAAGCTGGTGCCACTGGATGTCTTCACGCCGCTGGACATGCGCGCCCCAGGCGCGGCACTCGGCCTGATCGGCCTGGAGTGCGCCATGGACGAGCTGGCCTGCGCCCTGGCGATCGACCCGGTGCAGCTGCGGTTGATCAACTATGCAGAGCGCAACCAGAACGAAGATAAGCCGTACTCGAGCAAGGAGCTGCGTGCCTGCTACGAGCAGGGTGCCGAACGCTTCGGCTGGAACCAGCGCAACCCCGAACCGCGCAGCATGCGTCACGATCGGCAGTTGGTCGGCTGGGGCATGGCCGGGGGTGTCTGGGAAGCCATGCAACAGAAAGCCAGCGCCAAGGCCAGTATCGACCACAACGGCAAGCTGACCGTCAGCAGCGCAACCACTGACATCGGCACCGGGACCTACACCGTCATGACTCAGATCGCCGCCCAGGCCTCAGGTGTTGCGGTGCAGGACGTCACCTTTGTGCTCGGTGACTCTTCACTGCCCACCGCGCCACTGCAGGGCGGATCCTTTACCGTTTCCTCGGTCGGCACAGCGGTTCAGCAGGCGTGCGCGGCACTGCAGGAAAAACTGCTGGCAGTTGCCCGGCAGACCCATCCGGCATTCGCCGCCGTCACTTCTGAACAGGCCGTGTTCGAAGCCGGGCAGTTGCGCTATGGGGAGTCGCGCACCTCCCTGGCCGAGCTGGTGCGCAGCAGCGGCGAAGCGACCCTGGAGGTCCAGGTGGATGCCGAGCCCGACAAGAAGCGCGAAGCGTACGCCACGGCCACGCATTCGGCGGTGTTCGTCGAAGTATTGGTCGATGAAGACCTGGGCACCGTGAAGGTCAATCGCGTGGTCAGTGCCATCGCCGCCGGCCGGGTGGTGAACCCGAAAATGGCCCGCAGCCAGATCCTCGGCGGCGTGGTCTGGGGGATCGGCATGGCGCTGCACGAGGAAACCCAGACTGATCATGCCCTGGGTCGGCACATGAACCACAGCCTCGCCGAATACCACATTCCGGTGAATGCCGACATCGGTGACATCGACGTACTGTTCGTCGAAGAGCACGACGAGATCGTCAATGCCCTGGGTTCCAAGGGCGTGGGGGAAATCGGCATCGTGGGTGTCGCGGCAGCGGTGGCCAACGCGATTTACCATGCCACGGGCAAAAGGGTGCGCGACTTCCCCATCACCCTCGACAAGCTGCTCTAAACCCTGGCCTCTTGCGCCGGTACATGCATGCGGTCGCGGTTGGCCAGGGTCGGGAACAGTTTGATCCAGACCCCGGTCACCACCAGCGTACCGATTCCGCCCATGACCACGGCGGGAACGGTGCCGAACCAGTGAGCTGTGAGGCCGGATTCGAACTCGCCCAACTGATTCGAAGCGCCGATGAACAACCCGTTCACGGCGCTCACCCGGCCGCGCATTTCGTCAGGGGTTTCAAGCTGTACGAAGGAAGCGCGGATGACCATGCTGATCATGTCCGCTGCGCCGAGCACCACCAGTACAGCCAGGGAAAACCAGAATGAGGTCGACAGGCCGAAGGCTATGGTGGCGACGCCAAACACGCCCACCGCCGTGAACATCACCCGGCCAACCTGGCGATCCACGGAAAACCGTGCGAGCCACAGCGACATCAGCAGCGCGCCCACCGCCGGCGCAGAGCGCAACAGGCCCAGGCCCCAGGGCCCGGTCAGCAGGATGTCCTTGGCAAATACCGGTAGCAGGGCGGTCGCACCTCCAAGCAGCACGGCAAACAGATCCAGGGAAATCGCCCCGAGGATGTCCGGTCGACTGCGAATGAAACGAATACCCGCCAATAACGAGTCGAGTGTCGCCTTGCCCTTGTTCAGTGGAGTCTGCCGGGCCGGCAGGTTGAGCATCAGGGCGCAGGCAATGATGTACAGGATGACCGTGGGGCCATAGACCCAGACGCTGCCGAACGCGTACAGCAAGCCGCCCAGCGCGGGAGCGACGATGGTTGCCGATTGCTGCGCCGACTGGGCGGCGGCCACCGCGCGGGGAAACAGCGCGCTGGGCACGATGCTTGGCAGCAGCGCCTGGGTCGTGGGCATTTCGAAGGAGCGGGCGGCGCCCAGCAGGAACGCCAGGATGAAGATCATTTCCCGGGTGACATGCCCGGTCGCACTGCTGATCGCCAGCGCCAGGGCGATCAATGCCTGCAACGACTGACAGAGTGCGGCCACCTTGCGCCGGTCGTAGCGATCGGCGACGTGCCCGGTGTGCAACATGAACAGCACCCGCGGGGCAAACTCCACCAGGCCCACGAGGCCGAGGTCAAGTACGTTGCCGGTGAGCTGGTAAAGATTCCAGCCGATGGCCACGGTCAGCATCTGGAAGCCGCTGGCGGTAAAGATCCGGGCCAGCCAGAACGCGATGAACGGGCGATGGTGACGTAACAGCAAGGGCGGTTGGCTGGGCATCTGGCGGCGGATCTTGAACGGGGATAACGTCGAGACTATCACCAACCTGTAACCAGAAGTTGCAGGTCCGGAAAAATTAGTTAGCTAGACACCGATCGCTCAGGCGGTCAAATTCATGTGGGAGCGAGCCTGCTCACGATGACTGTGTGTCAGTAGAAGACAAAGTGAAGGGGCTAACCGCTATCGCGAGCAGGCTCACTCCCACCGCGAATGTGTTACGGCTGATTGCCATGCCTGTGAGGCAACCTGTCACGCGGCAAAAGACCACACCGGTTACCTGCAAAAATGGGACTACTCTTTCAATCATGCTTGATCCAGATCAAAACCTTTCGTGGAGATGATCCGGTGGCCAATTGGCCAGACTCCCTACGTGTGATGCAGGTAAAAAAAGAACGAATTTGAATTCGCCACACTCCATATCCGTGGGGGCAGTGGGTGCAGGCCGCAGGCCTTCAGCCGGAATTACCTGACAGAGGAAGACTTATGTTCGGTTTGGAGGCGCTTGATCTCGCCCGAATTCAGTTCGCGTTCACCATTTCATTCCACATTCTGTTCCCGGCCATCACCATCGGCCTGGCGAGTTACCTGGCGGTGCTTGAAGGCTTGTGGCTGAAAACCAAAAACGACACTTACCGCGATCTGTACCACTTCTGGTCGAAGATCTTTGCCGTCAACTTCGGTATGGGCGTGGTCTCCGGGCTGGTCATGGCTTATCAGTTCGGCACCAACTGGAGTCGTTTCTCGGACTTCGCCGGTGCCGTGACGGGCCCGTTGCTGACGTACGAAGTGCTCACCGCCTTCTTTCTGGAAGCCGGCTTCCTCGGGGTCATGCTGTTCGGCTGGAACAAGGTCGGACGCAACCTGCACTTCTTTTCAACGGTGATGGTGGCCATTGGCACGCTGATCTCAACGTTCTGGATCCTTGCATCCAACAGCTGGATGCAGACTCCCCAGGGCTTTGAAATCATCAACGGCCAGGTGATTCCCACTGACTGGTTTGCAGTCATCTTCAACCCGTCATTCCCGTACCGCCTGGCGCACATGGCAACGGCAGCGTTCGTCGCGACGGCGTTTTTCGTCGGTTCCTCGGCTGCCTGGCACTTGCTGCGGGGCAAGGACAACCCGGCCATTCGCACCATGCTGTCGATGGCCATGTGGATGGCGTTGATCGTTGCGCCCATCCAGGCCGTGATCGGCGATTTCCATGGCCTGAATACGCTCAAGCACCAGCCGGCGAAAATTGCGGCAATTGAAGGTCACTGGGAAAACCATGGCGATGAACCGACCCCGCTGATCCTGTTCGGCTGGCCGGACATGAAAGCTGAAAAAACCAAATATGCGGTCGAAATTCCCTATCTGGGCAGCCTGATTCTCACCCATTCGCTGGACAAACAGGTCCCGGCGCTCAAGGATTTTCCGCCTGAAGATCGGCCCAATTCAACCATCGTGTTCTGGTCGTTCCGGATCATGGTCGGCCTGGGTTTCCTGATGATCTTCACCGGCTTGTGGAGCTTGTGGCTGCGCAAGCGCGACAGGCTGTACACCTCGCGTCCGTTCCTCTATCTGGCACTGTGGATGGGGCCCTCGGGTCTGGTCGCGATCCTTGCGGGTTGGTTCACCACGGAAATCGGCCGCCAGCCTTGGGTGGTCTACGGATTGATGCGCACGGCGGATGCTTCCTCAAACCACAGCTTCATGCAGATGAGCATTACCCTGATCATGTTCGTCGTGGTGTATTTCGCCCTGTTCGGTGCCGGCCTTGGCTACATGATGCGCCTGGTGCGCAAAGGGCCGAAGATCGACGAAGGCAAGGAAACCAACGACGGTGGTCCTGGCAAGCAGCGCACCCCGGCGCGTCCGCTGTCGGCAGCTGACGACAGTGCCGACAACGACCACAGCCTGACCAAGGAGATTTGAGTCATGGGTATTGATCTTCCGCTGATCTGGGCCGTGATCATCATCTTCGGCATCATGATGTATGTGGTCATGGACGGGTTCGACCTGGGAATCGGCATTCTCTTCCCCTTTATCCCGGGCAAGACCGACCGCGATGTCATGATGAACACCGTTGCACCGGTCTGGGACGGCAACGAAACATGGCTGGTCCTGGGCGGGGCCGCCTTGTTCGGCGCCTTTCCCCTGGCGTACTCAGTGGTGTTGTCGGCGCTGTACCTGCCGCTGATATTCATGTTGATCGGCCTGATCTTCCGCGGCGTGGCGTTCGAGTTTCGCTTCAAGGCCAAGGATGACAAGCGCCACCTCTGGGACAAGGCGTTCATCGGCGGTTCGGTGGCGGCCACCTTCTTCCAGGGGGTGGCACTCGGCGCGTTCATCGATGGGTTACCGGTGGTTAACCGGCAATTCGCCGGTGGCTCGCTGGACTGGCTGACTCCGTTCACCCTGTTCTGTGGCGCCGCACTGGTCGTGGCCTATGCGTTGCTCGGTTGCACCTGGCTGATCATGAAGACCGAGGGCAAGTTGCAGGAGCAGATGCATAACCTCGCGCGCCCCTTGGCTTTCGTGCTGCTGGCGGTGATCGGTATTGTCAGTATCTGGACGCCGCTGGCGCATCCGGAAATTGCCTCGCGCTGGTTCACGTTGCCAAACCTGTTCTGGTTCCTGCCGGTGCCGATCCTGGTGATGGTAACGATGTACGGACTGATTCGTGCCGTGGCGCGCAATGCCAACTACATGCCCTTCCTGCTGACGCTGGTCCTGATTTTCCTGGGCTACAGCGGTCTTGGAATCAGCCTGTGGCCGAACATCGTGCCACCGTCGATCTCGATCTGGGACGCTGCCGCACCGCCGCAGAGCCAGGGCTTCATGCTGGTGGGTACGCTGTTTATTATTCCTTTCATCCTGGGGTACACGTTCTGGAGCTATTACGTGTTCCGCGGCAAGGTCACCCACGAAGATGGCTATCACTAGGGCTGCGCGCGTGTGAAAAGCCTGTGGGAGCAAAGCTTGCTCGCGATGGCGTCGATACAGGCGCCATCAACCTTAATAGGAGGGTAGAAAGTCATGGCCGGTAAACATTCGCTACATGAAATCGAAGCCGCAGAGAAGAAGCCGCTATGGCAACGCCTTGGCTGGCTGGCAATGATCTGGGTCGGCAGCGTCGGCGCATTGTTCATCGTCGCCAGCCTGATGCGCATGTTCATGAACGCAGCAGGCCTGAGCACGCATTGAGATGGGCGCATAAAAAAACCTCCTGAAAGGGAGGTTTTTTTCGTCTGGATTATTTTCGAGCTTTGAGAATCACGAACTTCGGCGTCGCCGCCACCTGTTCGACGCCGCGAAACAGCCGCGCGAGTTTGCTGTGATAGCCCAGGTGACGGTTGCCCACGATGTACAGCGCACCACCGACCACCAGCGCTTCACGGGCCTGTTGGAACATGCGCCAGGCGAGGAAGTCGCCGACGACTTGCTGCTGGTGGAACGGTGGGTTGCACAGCACTACATCCAGCGACTGCGCGGCCTGTTCGGCCAGGCCATCACCGGCGCGCACCAGGACTTCCCGGTCACCTAGCGCTGCGCGCCAGTTTTCGCTCGCCGATTGCACCGCCATGAACGACTCGTCGACCAGCGTGTAGTGCGCCTCAGGGTTCTGCAGCGCGCTGGCGATCGCCAGCACGCCATTGCCACAGCCAAGGTCCGCGACCCGCGCTGTGCCGAGATTGTTCGGCAAGTGCGCAAGAAAAGCCCGGGTGCCGATGTCGAGGCCTTCGCGGCAGAACACGTTGGCGTGATTGAGCAACTCGATGGCCGGTGCATCCAGCTGATAACGGGTCGGGTAGGGCGACACCGCCGCAGGCTTGGGTTCGGCAGTGGCGATCAACAACCGGGCCTTCTTGACCGCCAGCGAGGCCTGTACCGGGCCAATGTAACGTTCGAGCAGATCACCCGCAGCGCGGGGCAGATGCTTGATCATGGCGGCGGCCACCACCTGGGCGCCGGGCGCCAGTTGCCCTTGCAGGCGGATCAGTTGCTCTTCCAGCAGGGCCAGGGTTTTCGGGACCCGGATCAACACCTGATCGAACGGGCCGGCAAAAGACTGATGGGCGGGTACTGTCGGCACTGCATCGAAGGCATGGCCATTGCGGACCAGATTTTTTTCCAAGCCCTGGAATGCCAGGAACGAGTCGCCACTGCTGGTGACCTGAACTTTACCGGCCAGGCTCGCAGCCAGTGCCCCAAAGCTGTCATTAAGCACCAGAACCCGCGTCTGAGCGGCCGGTTGCAGCTGCGCCAGGTGATTGAGCAAGTACTCGTCGGCGGCATCAAATGCCTGCAGCGGTTCATTCGACTGTTCGGGTTGGCGGATCAGGTCGAGGCGGGCGAAGGGTGTTTCGAGCAAAGGCATGGAGTGTGGCTCTTGGTAATCAACGGGGTTCCCGCCGCCAAGGGCCTGTTGCGGGCTGATCCGGCCGAGTGCACTGCGTCATGCGGGAGGGCATGTCATCACTCAGGAAGGACCGCAAATGGTACTTTTTTTTCTTAAGGATTACTCGCGGCATTTTTCAACGAACAGCCGAAGGCGCGAGAAACCCCGCAGTACTCCCTGCAATCAGTGTCCCATGACCATGGACTGCGGGAAAAAAAGCTCCACGGTTCTTGCCATGGGTAACATTGCGCAATTGCAATATGCCACTATTGGGTCACGGTCTTCTGCTCTTTCCTTATCGCATCTAGTCCCAGCTTGTGGGGTAGCCGAGGTCCAGCACGTTGCAGGGTGTAGGGTGTAGGATTATTACCTCAGAAGTTTCACTATTATGTCGGCGCAATTACAAATATTTCAAACGGTTGGTTCTAAGACAATTTGGATTGTGCAAAGGAGGTTTAGATGCTGCGTTTAATACGAGGCGTGACTAACGAACCGGTTAAACATTCTGTTGGTGCTCCGTTTAAAGCGGCGGCGGCAAAAACTGAGTGCAACACCTGACCTTTCCGGTACGGTGCTGCCCCATGTCCTATCACGAACTCAGCGTCGAAGAACGCGCCGCCATTCAAATCGGTCATATCCAGGGCCTCAGCCAG
>NZ_JADEVO010000002.1 GCF_017114825.1 Pseudomonas gregormendelii
GCAGAAGGCTTTCTAAATGGATCGCATCGAAGCCAGGGTGTTCATTATTTGCGCGCGTCGCCACGCCGCGTGACAGACGCTCGCAAATAATGAACACCCTGGCTTCGATGCGATCCATTTAGAAAGCCTTCTGCTCCGTGCCAGCCCGATGTTGGGGCGGCGCGCCCTGGTTGTTACCGCACATTATCCCTATGGCAACGAGTGGCGAATTAGTGGACATTTAACGCCATGAACAAGGAGAAAAGCCCATGAGCAAAAAAATTGCAGTGATCCTTTCCGGTTGTGGCGTCTACGACGGTGCCGAGGTCCACGAGAGCGTGATCACCCTGTTGCGGCTGGACCAGCGTGGCGCTCAGGTGCAGTGTTTCGCCCCCAATATCTCGCAGTTGCACGTGATCAACCACCTCACGGGCGAGGAAATGCCCGAGTCGCGTAACGTGCTGGTTGAATCGGCGCGGATCGCCCGTGGGAACATCAAGGACATCCGCGAGGCCAGCGTCGAGGACTTCGATGCCCTGATCGTGCCTGGCGGGTTCGGTGCGGCGAAGAACCTGTCGAACTTCGCCATCGAAGGTGCCGGCTGTACCGTGCAGCCTGACGTCCTGGCGCTGACCGAAGCCTTTGCCGAAGCAGGCAAGCCAGTCGGGCTGATCTGCATCTCGCCCGCCCTGGCGGCGAAGATCTACGGCCCAGGTGTGACCTGCACCATCGGCAACGATGCCGATACCGCCGCTGCCATGAACAAAATGGGGGCTACCCATGCCGAGTGCGCGGTCACCGACATCGTCGAAGACAAGGCGCGCAAACTGGTGAGCACGCCGGCGTACATGCTGGCGCAGTCGATCAGTGAAGCGGCCTCAGGAATTAACAAGCTGGTGGATCGCGTGCTCGAACTGACTCACGAAAACGACGTGTGATGCAGGCATGAGTGTGGGCATGGGCAGTGTGGGAGCGAGCCTGCTCGCGATAGCGGAGTAGCCGCCGCAAGCGATGTTGATTGTGCCGGTGTTATCGCGAGCAGGCTCGCTCCCACAGGGGGCCTCTCACAGGGCTTGGTCTCAGCTTCGAGGTGGGCTCAGGGCTTGCGCGACAGTCGAGTCAGGATACGGTCCAGCGAATTGGCGAACGCTTGCTTCTCACGTTCACCAAAGGGCGCTGGCCCCCCGCTCATCTGGCCTTGTTCACGCAGGTCGGTGAACAGGTTACGTACAGCCAGCCGGTCGCCCATGTTCTGCGCGTCAAACTCCTTGCCTCGCGGATCCAGCACGGTGACGCCGTTCTTCACCAATCGGTCGGCCAGCGGTACGTCACTGCAAATCACCAGCTCGCCCGGCACTGCGTGTTCCACCAGATAATCGTCCGCTGCATCCGGGCCGCTAGGCACCACGATCAATTTCACCAGGGACAGGCCCGGCTTGATTTGCGGTTGGCCAGCCACCAGCACCACTTCGAACTGGCGCTTGAGAGCGAACTTCACTACCAGGTCCTTGGCCGCCCGTGGGCAGGCGTCGGCATCTATCCAAACGCGCATCACATTTCCTCTGAAAAACTGAACAGATCGCAGCCTGCATCGACATGCCTACTCCCTGCAGGGGCTGCCGCAGGCTGTGATCTTTCCAGGTTTACTCGGGTCAGGAAACCTGAACCCGACGCTTCTGCGTCAACCAGCTGCGCCCATACAGCACGATTATCGCAATAATCGCCACCATCTGGGCACTCAACGAGTAGGCATCCGCGTGAATACCCAGCCAGTCGAATTCGAAGAATGGCACCGGACGCGTACCGAAAATCCCCGCCTCCTGCAATGCCTTGACCCCATGACCGGCAAACACCACCGATAGCGCGCACAACAACGCGGCGTTGATGCTGAAGAACAACGACAGCGGCAGCTTGGCCGAGCCGCGCAGGATCACCCAGGCCAGCCCCACCAGCAATACCAGCGCAGTGGCACCGCCTGCGAGCACTGCGTTATGCCCGGCAGGACCCGCCTGCAGCCACAGGGTCTCGTAGAACAGGATCACTTCGAACAACTCACGATAAACCGAGAAGAACGCCAGGATCGCAAACCCGAATCGTCCGCCGCCGCCCACCAGGCTGCTCTTGATGTAATTCTGCCAGGCCGCGGCGTGGCGACGATCGTGCATCCACACACCGAGCCACAGCACCATCACGCTGGCGAACAACGCGGTGGCACCTTCAAGCAACTCGCGCTGCGAGCCGCTGACGTCGATAACGTAGGCGGCAAGCCCCCAGGTGGCAAGGCCGGCCAGCAGCGCCAGGCACCAACCGACGTTAACGCTGCGTACCGCAGATTGCTGGCCGGTGTTGCGCAGGAATGCGAGGATCGCCGCCAGCACCAGAATCGCTTCCAGACCTTCGCGCAGCAAAATCAACAACCCGGAAATGTAGCTCAGGGACCAGCTCAAGCCATCGCTGCCCAACAGGCCGGCAGACTCTTTCAATTTACCTTTCGCGGTATCCAGGCGCTGCTGGGCCTGGGCCACCGGCAAGCCATCCTGCAGGGACTGGCGGTAGGCCATCAGGGATTTTTCGGTGTCTTTGCGTACATTGGCGTCGACGTTGTCCAGGGAGCTCTCGACCAGCTCGAACCCTTCCAGGTACGCCGCCACCGACAAGTCATAGGCCTGATCGTGATCCCCGGCCCGGTAGGCAGCGATGCTCTTGTCCAGGGTGGCTGCGGTGTAATCGAGCAGTTGCGCCGGGCCCCGTTTGACCTGCGGCGGCTGAGCGCGCTGCGCACGATAGGCCGCAGCGGCCTGCGGACCCTCGCCAGCCTGCACTTCGGCAGGCGTCTGACGGGCGAGGTCGGCAATGTTGTAGGTCTTTTCAACAGCGCCAGCATCCGGGGCGGCGCTGAAGCTGGCAATATAGGTGGCCAGGTCCCAGCGCTGGCGATCATCCAGTTGATCGGCGAACGCCGGCATGTCGGTGCCCTCGATACCCAGGCCCAGGGTGCTGTAGATCGCATAGAGGCTTAGGTGATCCATGCGCACGCTGTCGCGCAGATTCGACGGTGGCGGTGTCAGGCCGACGCCTGCCGGGCCATCGCCGGCTCCCGCATCACCATGGCACACCGAGCAATGCTGGGCGTACAACGGCGCACCACGGGTCGGATCGGGGGTAATGATCGGCGCCTGGCTGATTTCATAGGCCACTGCCAGCTTTGCCGCGAGTTGCCGGGACTGACGAGCCACGTCGGCGCCATCCTGACGCTCGGTAATGGCGTTGCGCAGCGAATTGACGCCCTGCAGCAAAGCGCCTTGCTCCGGTTTGGCCGGCATTGCACTGATCAGGCCTTGCACGGCCTTGAGCGAATCGAGCTGATCGCGATAACCAGACTCCTTGATGACCCTGCCCGCCTGCACCGTCTGCGGGTAATCCGCTGCAATGTAATCGAGCCCATGCAGCGCCTGTGGGGCGCCTTCCACGGTGTCGGCCAGCAGTCTGGTGCTGCATAAGGCTGCCAAGGGGATTAACAGCCAGGCCAGGAATCGCGACGGGGCAATCATGAATGAATCTCAGTAGGAAATACGAAGTTACATATTGTTCACTTCGAATGAGATTCATTCAAGCGTTGTTCGCAGGCTCGATGCCGATTGTCTGGTTATTTTGCGATTGCTTGTCCCGCGCACTGCGCCGTAATCAGCTTTCGGCTTCTGGTTATACGGAAGGGCATTCAACAAAAAAGCGACCCGCAGGTCGCTTTTTTTCCAGCATCGGGGCTTTACGCTGCGGCTTTGCGCAACGTCGCCATGAACGCTGCCGCGCCGATAAACAAACCGGCAAATGTCCGGTTCATGCGTTTCTGCTGCTGGGGAGTACGCAACATGCGCAGCACCTTGGACGCCAGGCCGGTGTAACCGGCCATGACAATCAGGTCGACGCAGACCATGGTGGCGCCGATCACTAAATACTGGATCAGCAGTGGCGCATGGGGGTCGATGAACTGCGGCAGCACCGCCAGCATGAACACCAGGGCCTTGGGGTTGCTGATGTTCACCAGGAAACCACGGAACACCAGGGCCATCGGCTTGCCGATCTGGCGCACTGCGGCATCGTCGCTCATGTCACTGGGCAATGCGCGCCATTGCTTGATCGCGAGGAATACCAGGTAGGCGACGCCAAACCACTTGATCGCATGGAACGCTGTGGCCGACGCTGTGAGGATCGCGCCAACACCGGCACCCACAATGGCAATCTGCACCGCCAGGCCGATCTGCAGGCCCAGGGCGTTCCAGTAACCGCGCCAGAAGCCGTATTGCAGACCACTGGACATCGACGCAATGGCGCCGGCACCGGGAGACAGGCTGATCACCCAGCAGGCGGCAAAGAACGCCAGCCATGTTTGAAGCTCCATTGCACACCTCGACCGAAACTCTTTTGACAGGTCTCTAAGCTAATGCGGCTCGGGGGGAAAAGCAAAAGATCGCAGCCTCCGACAGCTCCTGCATGGAAACGCGCCTGCTGTAGGAGCTGCCAAAGGCTGCGATCTTTTGATCTTGAGGATTACTTCTCGAACCCGCTCGAAGGAAACACATCACTTCCCCGCCACCGCCGAACCGAACGCTGGAAGAACAGGCTGTTGGGCACTTGCACCATGGCACTGCCGGTGCCCAGCTCTTCGGCCTCGATCAAGGTGGTGTAGAGCAGATTGATCGCGATCACCCGCCCCTTCACGCCCGGCTTGTCGGTGGTATCGACCAGTTCGACCACGTCGCCAATGCGAAACGGCCCCACGGTGAAGATCAGGATCGCGCACAGCAAGTTGGACAGCACGCTCCACATGGCGAAGAACGCCACCGCCGCGACCGCAACAAAACCGGACAATGCTGTCCACAGCACTGTCGCGGACACGCCCAGGCGCTCCAGCACGAAAATCAGCGCACTGCCCATGATCAGCCAGCGCAGGCCGCCTCGCAGCGGCAGCAGAAGCTGAGGGGGAAACGGATAACGCTCCCCCAGGCGGTTCAGGCATTTGGCAACAAAGCGCTGGGCGATGTAACCCGCGAGCAAAATCAGCAGGATCTGCAGCACCAGCCACAGCGGCTCTACCCACATGGCAGACAGCGGCAGCCTGAAGGCCTCCATCAGGACAACGCCTCCAGCTCCGCCTGCATGCTTTCGAGCAACTCGAGGGCTTCCATCCAGGACTCCTCAAGCTCGGCTTCACGCACTTTCAGCTTTGCCTGTTCGGCCAGCAGGTCACGCAAATCGTTCTTGCGGGCCGGCTCGTAGATATCGCTGTCGCCCAGGCTCACATCGATTTTGGCCAGCTTTTCGTGCAGCTTGCCCAGTTCGGCTTCGAGCTTGTCGGCCTCGCGCTTGTGCGGCGCCAACTGCTGGCGCAAGGCAGCGGCGGCCTGGCGCTGGGCTTTCTTGTCGGTCTTGTCCGGATTGACCGGCGTGTTGCTGACCGGCGCATTGCGCTGGCGATACTCCACCAGCCAACGGGTGTAGTCGTCCAGATCGCCGTCGAACTCCTCGACCTTGCCATCGGCGACCAGGTAGAAATTGTCAGTGGTGCTTTTGAGCAGGTGGCGGTCGTGGGAGACCACCAGGACCGCACCACTGAATTCCTGCAAGGCCATGGTCAGCGCCAGGCGCATTTCCAGGTCAAGGTGGTTGGTGGGTTCGTCGAGCAGCAGCAGGTTCGGCCGGTCCCAGGCGATCAATGCCAAGGCCAGGCGCGCTTTCTCGCCCCCGGAAAAATTCAGCACCGGCTCGTCGATGCGTGCACCGCGGAAGTCGAAACCCCCGAGGAAGTCCCGCAACGTCTGTTCGCGCTCGGTAGGCGCCAGGCGCTGCAAGTGCAGCAACGGGCTGGCTTTGGAGTCCAGGGAGTCAAGCTGATGCTGGGCAAAGTAACCAACGACCGTGTTTTCGCCACGGGTCAGTCGACCGGCCAAGGGCTCCAGCTCACCCGCAAGGTTCTTGATCAGGGTCGACTTACCGGCACCATTAGGGCCGAGCAAACCGATCCGTGCGCCAGGGGTCAGTTGCAGCTTGACCTTCTCCAGCACGGTTTTCTCGCCGTAGCCCAAGCGGGCATCAGACAGGTCGATCAGCGGGCTGGAAATCTTCGTCGACTCGCGGAAAACGAAGTCGAACGGCGAATCGACATGGGCCGCAGACAACTCTTCCATCCGCTCCAGCGCCTTGATCCGGCTCTGGGCCTGACGGGCCTTGGTGGCCTGGGCCTTGAAGCGCGCAATGTAGCTTTCCATGTGCGCTCGCTGCGCCTGCTGCTTCTCGTAGGCCTGTTGCTGCTGGGCCAGGCGCTCGGCACGGGCACGCTCGAACGCGGTGTAGCCACCGCGATACAGCGTGATCTTGCGCTGATCGACGTGGGCTACGTGGTCAACCACCGCATCGAGGAAATCCCGGTCGTGAGAGATCAGCAACAAGGTGCCCGGATAACTTTTCAGCCACTCCTCAAGCCAGATGATGGCGTCGAGGTCCAGGTGGTTGGTGGGTTCGTCGAGCAGCAACAAGTCCGAGGGGCACATCAGTGCCTGCGCCAGGTTCAGGCGCATCCGCCAGCCACCGGAGAAGTCCCCCACCTGACGATCCATCTGTTCGTTGGTGAACCCCAGGCCGGCCAGCAGCTTGCGAGCCCGGGCATCAGCGGTGTAGCCATCGGCGCTGTCGAGTTCAGAGTGCAGGCGGGCCTGAGCGGCACCGTCGTGCGCCGCTTCCGCCGCCGCCAGGTCATGTTGCACCTCACGCAGGCGCAGGTCGCCATCGAGCACGTAGTCGACCGCAATGCGTTCGAGCGTCTCGATTTCCTGGCGCATGTGGGCGATGCGCCAGTCGGCCGGCAGGAAGCAGTCACCCGAGTCCGGGTGCAGCTCACCCCGAAGCAGGGCGAACAGGCTCGATTTGCCGGCGCCATTGGCACCGATGAGGCCGGCTTTGTGGCCGGCGTGCAGGGTCAGCTCGGCGTCTTCTAGCAGACGTTGCGGGCCACGCTGTAAAGTCAGGTTCTGAAGTCGAATCATAATGGCGGCGGAGTCTACCAGCTTCGCTCGCAACTGGCGCGAGTAGCACTATGTCCTCTGACCTGTGGAGCTTTTCCCTTGACGCTTACGCGCGGCCCGGCGCTGAGCGGGCGTGCCTGCAACTGCAATCGGCGGGCACGAACGTGTGCCTGCTGCTGTGCGGATTGTGGCTGGAACACCGAGGGGTAGTCTTTAACGAACTGCGATTGCTGCAACTGCGGGAAGTAGTCGAAGGCTGGGATGCGGGCGTGATTCAGCCCCTGCGTGCATTACGCGGCCAATGGAAAGCCGCCGCAGCTGACGATACAGACCTCAATATCTTGCGTGAAAAAGTCAAGGCGCTGGAACTTGAAGGCGAGCGGATTCTTTTGTCGCGACTGGAAAAAACCGCGCAGCAGTGGCCGCAGAATGACAAGGCCGGAACAACGGCCTGGCTGGAAGGTGTCGCGGCGGACACCACCAACGTTGGCCGCGACGCGCTGCATCAGCTGCGCGTCGCGGTGACCGGCACTTAGGAAGCGCTGGTTGGGCTAGTGCCTGGCGTCGACGACGCAGCTGGCGTTGGCGCCGCTGCAGGGGTCGAAGTGCTGCTGGTAGTTGGCGAAGCCGAGTTCGACGATGAAGCAGGCGCTGCCGGCTTGGCAGCAGCGGTTGGAGTCGGCTTCGCAGCAGCGGGTTTTTTCACCGCTGGTTTGGCTGCAGGTTTCGCAGCTGGCTTGGCAGCAGCGGGTTTTGCAGCGGTAGCTGGCTTGGCAGCGGCAGCGGCAGCAGGTTTTGCCGCGGCCGGTTTAGCTGCAGCAGGTTTGGCAGCAGGCTTCGCGGCTGCAGTTCTAGCAGCTGGTTTGGCTGCTGCGCTTTTTGCTGCAGCAGGTTTGGCGGCGGCAGTTTTCGCGGCAGGTTTGGCAGGCGCTTTTGCAGCAGCGGTTTTGGCCGCAGCTGGTTTTGCTGCAGCAGTTTTCGCCGCCGGCTTGGCTACCGGTTTTGCCGCAGCAGGTTTGGTCGCAGCCGGCTTGGCAGCACTGGCAGCCACTGGCTTTTTAGCAGCCACTTTCACCGGTGCTTTCGCGGCTGGTTTGGCAGCAGCCTTGGCGGGTGCTTTTGCAGCTGTCGATTTGCTTGCGGCTTTCTTGGCAGGTGCGGCAGCAGGCTTGGCCGAACGCAGGGACAACGCCTTGCCGACAGCCTCTTGAACACGACCGACACCCTGGGCCAGTTTCAGGCTTTCCTGAGCGTCACGCTTAAGTTGCAGGATGTAGTTGCGGGTCTCGGATTGACGATCCTTGAGGGCATCGAGCAGGTCTTCAAGTTCCTTGACTCCATCCTTGGCCTTGGCTTGCGCCTTAGCCTTGCCGGCCGCCGCAGCGTCCTGCAATTTGGTACGGGATTTGTGCAATTTTTCCTGCGCTTTTCCGCGCTGTTTTTCCAGTTTGGCGAGCAGTTTTTCAGCATCAGCCAAGGCTTGCGAACAAGCGGTTTCCAAATGCTCGAGCAAGCTGCCCGACAATTGTTGGAGTAAGTGCAACGGAGTATTTACAGGCTTCTTGGTGGCCGACATGGTTTACCTCCTGGCTGACGTGGGTGCGGCTCATACTAGACCTCTGCAGACACCGCCGCTAGGGCATGTTGACAGTATCGAAAGCGTTGCGTTGCACCTGACAGCAAAACTTCTGCTCCCGCCAGAAAGCAGTTCACCGTTCATTGCATTCGCACTGGCATAATCGGCCGCATCCCAGGCCGGAGAGTGCCCATGTCGCGTTATCTTTTTTTATCGTTGTGCGTGTTTTTTTCAGTGGCTCAGGCTGCGGAAAAAACCACCGAAACAGACGCTCACAATCTCGCCTACAGCCTGGGGGCGAGCCTCGGCGAACGGCTGCGCCAGGAGGTACCTGACCTTCAAGTGCAGGCACTGCTCGACGGTTTGCAGCAGGCTTATCAGGGCAAGCCCCTGGCACTGAAAGACGAACAGATCGAGAAGATCCTGGCCGAACATGAAGCGCAAATTGCCGAGCAACCGACATTGGGGCAAAGCGAAATTGCCCTCGAAAAAGAACAGCGTTTTCTCACCGCGGAAAAGGCCCGACCTGGCGCTCGGGAAATCGAGGACGGCATCCTGCTGACGGAACTGACGCCAGGTGCCGGAGCAACGGCCGGTCCGAATGGCAAGGTACAGGTGCTGTACATCGGACGCCTCCCCGACGGCACGGTGTTCGATCAAAACAGTCAGCCGCAATGGTTCAGCCTGGATAGCGTGATCTCGGGCTGGCGGACGGCGCTGCAGAACATGCCGGTGGGCGCGAAATGGCGACTGGTGATTCCATCGGCGCAAGCCTATGGCGCCGAAGGTGCCGGGGACCTGATTGCGCCCTTCACGCCCCTGGTATTCGAGGTGGAATTACGCGGCGCGAAAGGCTGAATTCCAGGCACAAAAAACGGCGCGCCAAGCGCACCGTTTTTCAGGTCCTGCACAAAGAAATTCAGGCCTGAACCGAATCTTCTTCCTTGTGCGCGGTATGCAACACTTCGATCAGGCAGTCTTCCAGTTCGAAGCGCTCGTGCAACAAGCCACCGAGCTCCTTGAACTTCTCCGCCACGCACTGACCTGCATCGCACAGGTCGTTGAACGCGAGCAGCTTTTCAGTGATGACGTCGATTCGGGGGTAAATCGTCTCGGCCAGTTCCAGCCCACGCTTGTCATTGAAGGCCTTGGCCTCCCCTGTCAGTTGTTCGTAGATCTCGAAATGCCCGGCTGAGACGTAATCGACCAGCACACCGCAGAATTCCTGCAAAGGGTTGCGGTTCTCGCTCAGCGCCTCGGGCTTTTCGCCGAGATCGTCATAAGCCCGCACCAGTTCGTGACGCTCCTGCAACCAGCGATCGATCAGCAGATGCACTCCACCCCATCGTTCTTGAGCATTCTGACAACTTTCGAGCATGGTGATCTCTCTTCCCTTGTGGGTCATGCTGCCCTACACCTGTCACGCACTTGAAGGTCAAGGATCGGTCAGGCAGAGCGTCATTCGAGCAACATAATTCCAATGACACGTGCGGGCCAGATTATGCCCGCTCGACTGTGGCTTCAAGGTACGCAGGAGATAAAGTTCATACAAGTGTTTAATCGCGCGCCAGACTGCCCTGCGACGACTCGCCGCTGAGTGGTCGCCGAAAGGTGCGCCACAGAAGCCCGAGCGGTTGAAAAACAACCACAATTGTCACCGCAAAGAAGAACAGCAGGCTCCACTCCGGGATGCTCAGATCGAACAGCGTCCATGAAATCTCGGCACAATCGAAAGTACCTTCGAACATCTGCTTCAGTGCGCCTGACCAGGATGTATTGGCAAAAGCATCAGCCAGGCTCGCCGAGCAGTCGGACAGGTGATGCAGCGGATCGCTCTGCAGCACAACTTGACGCCATGCCGTTACCGTTCCGGCCACACTGCAGATCAACACCGGCAACCCATACACCAGCGTACCCGCACGGCCAGGGCCATGCACGCAAGCAGACAAGCACACCCCCGTGAGCAACCACAGGCAGCCGCGCTGCAGGATGCACAGGCCGCACAGCCTGAGGCCGACGGCGTATTGCAGGTAATAGGAAATACCTAATGCCAGGGCAGCTGCGACGAAAACCATGAAGAACAAGGAGCGTGTGCGGGCCAAAGACATGGCATTTCCGTAACAGTAAGAGACAGGCAATTACGTTAGAGGAAAGCGCGCAGATCTTTCAAGGTACTACAGCAGGGAGAGTTCCACAGCGAGGGTGGGAAACCACGACAGATGCGCTAGGATCTGACATAACCGTCTGTAGGAATAAGCCGACTCGGCGCTTTGAGGGGAATATTCTGACAGCAGCAGGGTGCTTTTTGACGAGGGAGCGAGCCCCCTCATCTCGAGCTCCCTACCTCGAACTCAAGCGTGGATCGGTACGGGTAACGGTGCCGCCAGCAAGCGTTCATCCAGCAGGCCCAACCCTTCCTGGAACAGCTGATTGCTGCGTTCGGTATCACCCAATTGCGCCAGCAACCGCGCCAGTTCTGCACAGGCTTCCGGGTTACGCTGCACTCGCAGGCTGCTCTCCAGGTAGTCTCGCGCTTTGCCCCATAAACTGCTTTGCAGGCACAGGCGGCCCAGTGTCAGGAGCAGGCTCGGATCGGCCGGATGATCCTTGAGCCAGCCCTCGGCAGTTTGCAGCTGCCGCACCGGGTCGCTGCCGCGCACGAGCCCGTAAAGGCGCGCCAGGTGGCTGTTGTAATCACGCTTGAGCGCTGTGCGCAGCACTTCTTCCGCTTCCACCTGGGCACCCAGTTGGCGCAGCTGTTCGGCGTAGGCCAGCACCAGTTGCGGCTCCTGGCGCTGGGCCGATGTCAGCTTCTGCCAGGCGCTGTTGAGCGACTGCAGGCCGACGGTGCCGTCCTCTTCCCGCTGCGCTGCCAGGGACAGGTTCTCACCCCAGGCACGGCGTTCCAGGTCGGCCAGCTCGGCAGGTGGCAGTACCTTGTCCTTGCGCAATTCCGGCAACAACCGGATCACTGCCGACCAATCGCCCCGTTGTTGATGCAGGCGTTGCAGCTGGCGCAACGTCTGCACGTTATGCGGATGGCGCTCGTGCATGGCTTGAAGCGTCGCCAGGGCACCCTCGGTGTCGCCTCGATCGGTCTGCAGTTGCGCATGATTCAAGGCAATGGCCAGCTCGGCCTGTGGCTGGCGCTCGAGCGCCCGCTCGAGCAGGTTGTCGCTCTCTTCGTACTTGCCTTGTTCGTTGGCCGCGCGGGCAGCGCCGAGGTAGTAGAGCAGCGGTTGGCGCTCGGCTTCCGCAGCTCGATGCAGGTGACGCTGCGCACTGGCCCAGCGGCCCTCGGCCAGATCCAGCTGGCCATGTTCGATCGCGACCTGCACGCGGCGACTGCGATTGCGTCGCGACCAGGGATTGACCACGCCACTGGATGTCATCACCAGTTCGATCAGCGCCTTGATGCCCCAAATCACCAGCCACAAAACGGCCACCAGCGCGAGGGTAGCCCACAGGCTCGATTCGAAACGAAAGCTCTTGTAGGCGATCAGCACGTAGCCGGAATGCTCGGCAATCGCCAGGCCCAGCGCGGCCGCAGCAGCTATCACCAGAAACACGATCACATACAGGCGTTTCATGGCGTGGCCTCCTGCGCGGTGTCAGCGGCAGGCTTGGCCATCGGCTTGACGGATTCCTCGGCGTTGACGTTGCGTCGCTCCAGGTACCCTTGCACCGCGCTCAGTGCGCCAGTGAGGTCCGGGGTCACCACGGTCACCGGCTGCTTGCTCAGCTCACCCACCTGCTCAAGCATCACTTTGCTCTGCGGGTTGTCCGGGTTGAAGTTGCCCTTGAGTATGTCCCGGGCTTCGGCCAGGGCCTGGGTGTACACCGGGCCCTGACCATTCAGCGCAGCCCACTGGGCTTGCTCCAGGGCCAGGCTAAGCGCCAGGCGCACCTGGCTGAGGCTCTGGCCTGCCAGCAATGGGCGAACATTCTTGTCGGCGTTGAAGTCGATGCGGATGTAGCGCGAGATCTGGTCCCACCATTGAGCCCAGCGGCTCGCGCCATCGCCATCGGCGGTCAGGCCCAGCAACGACTCGCCACGGTCCTTGTACTCCGGCGCCAGTTCGGTGAGGTTGATCACCTGGTCGCGCAATGCGCCCAGGCGCAGGAACAGTCCGGTGCGGTCCGGCTGCTCGGTGCTGCGCAGCGCGACCAGGGTCTTGGCCACTTGCTCGCGGGCAGCGAAGGAGCCCGGATCGTTCTGTTCGCGCAGGATTTCGTCGGCACCCTGGACCAGGGCCTGAGCGCTGCTGATGTCCTGCAAAGCAGACAGGCGCAGGCCGGCGAGACGCAACAGATGCTCAGCCTCAGCCAGGCGCCAGTCCTTGCGGCTGGCACCGAGGATGGTCTCCAGGCGTTGGTTCAGGCGCTGCTGATCGCCTTGCAGCTGAGCCACCAGGCGGCTGCGGGCCTCAAGTTCATCGGCAGGGGGCAGTTGCTCCAACCGAGCGCTCAGGCGTTGCTCATTGAGTTTCAGGCTCTGCGCCTGATCGTTCAAGGCCTGCACCTGGCTCAGCTGTTGCTGGTTATTGGCCTGCAGGTGACGCACCTGCCAGACACCCCAACCGCCGACAGCAACGCCGGCAGCACCCAGCAACAGCGCGACGATTGCCAGGCCATTGCCACGGCGCTGCACGGGGGCAGGAGGCACGGTATCAATCGGATCTTCAACCGGGGCATGCAGCACTGGCTGGACGTCAT
This sequence comes from Pseudomonas gregormendelii, assembly GCF_017114825.1. Taxonomy (GTDB): domain Bacteria; phylum Pseudomonadota; class Gammaproteobacteria; order Pseudomonadales; family Pseudomonadaceae; genus Aquipseudomonas; species Aquipseudomonas gregormendelii. The sequence continues at coordinate 13,291 of NZ_JADEVO010000002.1, forward strand.
CTTTTGGCAAGGCTGTTTCGCTCACGTATCCATCCTTTGCATTAGAGAACGGGTTCGGGATGCTCCCGTAACGCCGTCAGCAAGGCCGCGGCACTGGCGCCACGACAATCCACAACTATTTGCGCCCCGGCAGCACGTGCCATTTCGGCGACCCGGGGGCTCGGTACAAACAACGGCAACTGCGCCAAGTGCGGCCAGGAATTGCCAGCCAATTGATGCAAGTGCTCAAAACCCTGTCCACTGCTGACCACCAGCCCGTTCAAGCGTTCCGCGCGGATCCGCTCAGGCAGCGTTGCCGGCGGGTAGTGGGGCAATTCGCGACGGTACAACTGCAGATACTCGACACTAGCACCAAGCCCGCGCAAACGCTCAGCGAGCAACTCGCGCCCGCCCTCCCCGCGCATGATCAGCACACGCGAAGCAGGCCCGGCGAGTGCCTGGCGAAACGCGCCATGCTCAAGCAATGCTTCGCTGTCATCGCCCTGCTCGGGAAAGCTGACGTCCAGACGATGCTTATCGAGTATCTGCGCGGTAGCCGCGCCGACGGTGAACCACTTCAACGCCGGTGGCTCTGGCCAATACTCGCTGAGCAACTCGACGGCGATCCTGGCGGCGGGTTTGCTGACCACGATCACCGCATCGAAGCGATCCAGCCTCTGGATCAACTCGCGCATGTTGGCAGAAACGGGAAGAGGCTCTATGCCCAAAAGCGGCAAGCTGCTGCTGAAAACGCCCGCGTCCATCAACACGCTAGCCAGCGCCATCGACTCATCGGCGGGACGCGTCAGCAACAGGCGCCAGCAAGTCACTCGTGACCTGCCTCGCCATACACCGCTTTGAGGATGTCATCGGCACCCTGGCTCAGGAGGTCTTCAGCCACTTGCACGCCCAGGGCTTCGGCCTCGCTGCGTGGTGCACGTGCCTCGGCGCTGAGCAACAGGCCGCCGCTTGGGTCACCCACCAGGCCGCGCAACCAGACCTGCTGGCCTTCAAGCACGGCGTAGCAGGCGATCGGCACCTGGCAGCCGCCATTCAAATGCTTGTTCAGGGCTCGCTCGGCGGTGACACGGGTAGCCGTGTCCTGATGGTGCAACGGCGTCAGCAAGGCGTGGATTTGCGTATCGACGCTGCGGCACTCGATGCCCACTGCGCCCTGGCCGCCGGCAGGCAGGCTGTCGTCGACGCTGATGGCCGAGGTGATGCGGTCTTCGAAGCCCAGTCGAATCAGGCCGGCAGCTGCCAGGATGATCGCGTCATATTCACCGGCATCGAGCTTGGCAAGTCGCGTGTTGACGTTGCCGCGCAGGAAGCGGATTTCCAGATCCGGGCGACGAGTCAGCAACTGGGCCTGGCGGCGCAGGCTGGAGGTACCGACGATGCTGCCCTCAGGCAGTTCGTCCAGGCTGGCGTAGGTGTTGGAAACGAAAGCGTCGCGCGGATCTTCGCGCTCGCAGATGCAGAACAGCCCCAAGCCTTCGGGGAAGTCCATTGGCACGTCTTTCATTGAGTGCACGGCGATGTCCGCTTCGTTTTCCAGCAGCGCCGTTTCCAGTTCCTTGACGAACAGGCCTTTGCCACCGATTTTCGAAAGCGGCGAGTCGAGCAGCTTGTCGCCGCGACTGACCATTGGCACCAGTGTCACCAGCAGTCCCGGATGGGCCTGTTCCAGGCGGGCTTTAACATATTCGGCCTGCCACAGGGCGAGAGCACTTTTGCGGGTGGCGATGCGGATTTCGCGAGAGGACATGGATCAATCCGTACTGAATAGATACGGCGGATAATAACAGCTCAGCCAAATCCACTTTGACTTGTATCAGAAACGTAGTGGCCTCCCTGGCCTCGGATGTCCTGCAAGCCGCTGGACAAAACGCGTGTGAACCGCGAGTTAAAGCTGCTGCATCATTTTTCGCACGCCCGCCACATGGCGGCGACTGACGATCAGCGCATCACCATTCAAGCCCTTGAGGTACAGCTGGAAATGCCCAAGAGGCGTACGTTGCAGGCGTTCAATTCGCTCGCGAGCCACCAGCGCATTGCGATGGATACGCACGAACCGGTCGCCGAATTCATCCTCAAGTGCCTTGAGAGGCTCGTCGAGCAGCACTTCGCCGCCTTCGTGGCGCAACGTCACATATTTGTGGTCGGCGATAAAATAGACCACCTGGCCCAGCGGGATCAGCTCGATACCCTTACGGGTTCGGGCGCTGATATGACTTCGCGGGCCGCTGCCAGTCTCGGCGGCAGGACGGGTGAGTGCAGCGAGCTGGACGCGATTGGGGCGCTCGGCCTTTTTTAACGCTTCTTGCAAATGTTCAGTGCGCACAGGTTTCACCAGATAGCCTACGGCGCTGGCCTGTAAGGCTTCCACGGCAAATTCATCGGGCCCTGTGCAAAACACCACGGCGGGCGGGGTTTCGCGTTCGCACAATCTTGCAGCCACTTGCAGGCCATCAAGGCCCGGCATGCCGATATCGAGCAACACGATATCCGGCTTGTGGCTGTCGATCAGTGCCAACGCCTCTTCGCCGTTCGTGGCGCTAGGCTCCAGGACGCTGTATCCCTCGAGTTCGCCAACCATTCGGCTCAGGCGCTCGCGGGCCAAGGGTTCGTCATCAACGATCAGGACATTCATATTGCGCTGGATTCCTGCGTGAGTCTCGCACAAGGATAGCGTAGACAGGTGAAGTGACGTCCGTCACCGCGATCCACGCTAAGACTAGCGCGAGGGCCAAAAAGTGCCGCTGGAACGACGGCTAAATTTTCATCATCCGGGCAATTATCGGCCCAGGCCCGCGTTGGCGAGGCATCGCCGTAGGGTTTGCTGATACACAATATGCACACCCCCTCTTTTTATAGCCAGTTGCAGCGCCCGGAAGTGCGCTGATCCCTCTGTCCAACTGTAGACGGTTGCCGGCGCGATATTGCTCAATCGAAAAATATCGTTGTGCGAATTATTGAAAGTCGGACCTGCCCCGGCTCGGCAGCCTCTGAAATCATTCCTGTCGACCAGTGTCAGCGACAGGCTTGGCAACCCTGTTATTATCCGCCACAGCTTCCAACGTCACTTTATTTCACCCGATACGAGCGAATTCATGAGCACTGACAAGACCAATCAGTCCTGGGGCGGCCGCTTCAGTGAACCCGTCGACGCCTTCGTCGCCCGCTTCACCGCCTCCGTCACCTTCGACCAGCGCCTGTATCGCCACGACATCATGGGCTCGATCGCCCACGCCACCATGCTGGCCAAGGTCGGCGTACTGACCGACGCCGAACGCGACAGCATCATCGATGGCCTGAACACCATCCAGGGTGAAATCGAGGCCGGACAATTCGACTGGCGCATCGACCTCGAAGACGTGCACATGAACATCGAGGCGCGCCTGACCGATCGCATCGGCGTGACCGGAAAAAAACTGCACACCGGGCGCAGCCGTAACGACCAGGTCGCAACCGACATCCGCTTGTGGCTGCGTGACGAGATCGACCTGATCCTCGCCGAAATCACCCGCCTGCAACAAGGGCTGCTGGAGCAGGCCGAGCGCGAAGCCGACAGCATCATGCCGGGCTTCACCCACCTGCAAACCGCGCAGCCGGTGACTTTCGGGCATCACATGCTGGCCTGGTTCGAAATGCTCAGCCGTGACTACGAGCGCCTGGTCGACTGCCGCAAGCGCACCAACCGCATGCCCTTGGGCAGCGCCGCGCTGGCCGGCACCACCTACCCGATCGACCGCGAGTACACCGCCCAGCTGCTGAATTTCGACGCCGTCGGCGGCAATTCGCTGGACAACGTTTCCGATCGTGACTTCGCCATCGAATTCTGTTCGGCCGCCAGTATCGCGATGATGCACCTGTCGCGTTTCTCCGAAGAACTGGTGCTTTGGACCAGCGCCCAATTCCAGTTCATCGACCTGCCGGACCGCTTCTGCACCGGCAGCTCGATCATGCCGCAAAAGAAGAACCCGGACGTGCCCGAACTGGTTCGCGGCAAGACCGGCCGCGTATTCGGCGCATTGATGGGCCTGCTGACCCTGATGAAAGGCCAACCCCTGGCCTACAACAAGGACAACCAGGAAGACAAGGAACCGCTATTCGACGCCGCCGACACCTTGCGCGACTCGCTGCGGGCGTTCGCCGACATGATCCCGGCGATCAAACCCAAGCACGCCATGATGCGCGAAGCGGCCCTGCGCGGGTTTTCCACTGCGACTGACCTGGCCGACTACCTGGTCCGTCGTGGCCTGCCATTCCGTGACTGCCACGAAATTGTTGGCCATGCCGTGAAATACGGCGTTGAAAGTGGCAAGGACCTGGCGGAAATGAGCCTGGAAGAGCTGCGAAAGTTCAGCGACCAGATCGACCAGGACGTGTTCGCGGTGCTGACCCTTGAAGGTTCGGTGAATGCCCGTGACCATATCGGCGGGACTGCACCAGCGCAGGTGAAAAAGGCTGTGGTTCGCGGCCAGGCACTGCTCGCCAGCCGCTAGAAACATCGCGGGCAAGCTCCTACAGGTTTCTCTGGTTGCCACAGATCGTTGGCCAACAGGGAACCTTGGGGGAGCGGGCTTGCCCGCGATGACTGACTTCAGAGCGCTACAAAACCTAACGCTTGGACGCGACCATCGCCATAAACGCCGGCATGGCCGCGTCCTTGTCCTTCGCAATCCGCTGCACATGCGGATTCTGCTCCAGCCGCTCCAGCAGAAGCCTGGCCGCCGGCAGTTCCGCCAGCAAATCCAGGTCGAATAGCTTCTTCGCCACTGCGCACGCCAGCGGCACGCTGTACAGGAAATACAGATCCGCCACGCTCAGGCTGTCACCCGCTACGTAAGGAGCGAACTTGGCGTGCCTGCCCAGCGAGGCAAACCCCAGCAGCAACTCCGCCTTGGTCTTTTCCTTGATCGCATCCGCTACCGGCATGCCGAAAAATGCTTCGGGATAGCAAGCGCGGCCTGGCAATTCGATATACAACTCGATTTCCTTGGCCAGCGCCAACACCTGGGCCCGCTCGAACGGATCGCTCGGCAGCAGTGGCTTGCCCGCCTGGCTCTGCTCTATGTACTCGAGGATTACTGCGGTTTCATTGACGAACCCCTGCTCGACGCCCAGCACCGGCACTTTGCCGCGCGGGCTGATCGCCAGGGCTTCGGCACTGGTGCCGGCATAAAACGGCACTTCCTCAAACGGCAGACCCTTTTCCAGCAGTGCCAGTTTGACCATGTTGTAATAGTTGCTGACAGAAAATCCGTAGAGCTTGAGCATCACAAAGCCTCCAGGCCGTGCAGGGGTTGGCAGCGCCAGTTATAGAACGCCCCTGCAGTTCTTGCCAGCAGCATCACAGCGCTGAATGCAGGTAAACTGGCCGTCTTAACTTGAGGAGCCTGCCATGAGCGAGCCAACAGATATCGAGATCGACGAAGAAGAGTTCGCCGAGAACACTCTGGTCGAAGCGATCGAAAACCAGATTGAAAGCGACAACCCGCCTGCGGCCAAGGCAACCTTCAACAAGCTGACGCTGGTGGGTTACGAGCGCGAAGAAATTCTCAACCTGATGGCCCACGTGCTGGCAGTAGAAATCGACGCAATCCTCGAAGAAGACCGCGCGTTCAACACCGAATGGTACGAAACGGCACTGCGCGCCCTGCCCGAGCTGCCACCAGAAAAGAAATAACTCAATCCACTGTAGGAGCGAGCTCGCTCGCGAAAAACTCAAGAGCGACGCTGAGCATCTGGCTAACCGCGTTTTCGTTCACGATCTTCGCGAACAAGCTCGCTCCTACAGAAAAGCATCCGCAATATCACTATTGCCTCTCCCGCAGCAAAAAAACCCCACTGCAAGCACTGGACATGCCGCACAACTCGGCTCACCTTAGGGGCGCTATCGTCCAATTCCTAGAAAGTCTGGAGTCCTTATGTCGCTTACCCCTGAGTTGGTTGCCGAACTGGAAATCCTCGCACTCTTCAACCTGGACAGTTCCCAGGAAGGTTTGAAAATTCATCAGACCGCTGCCCCAAAAGCCATTGCCGCTGCCAAACGCCTGTACGACAAAGAGCTGATCGATCAGCCTGACGGCGGGTATCTGACCAGCCTCGGACGTGACGCCGCACAAAATATCCAAACGCTACTGACCATCCTGAACGTCGAAGAAACAGCCTGAATGTGACTGTATCGCCCACGGAAACCCCTGTTACGGGATTTCCGCGGGCACCCTCTGTCGCACGTCGTCGCAGCGCGATAAAAATCTGACGTCAGAAAACCAAAATCAGCTTAAATGTCCCGGGGCCGAGGCGCTAAACTGCGCTTATCCCGAGATCACCTGCGCCCGTGCCTACCGAGCCGGTTTGAGCTGACATGACCCGCAACCATGAAATCCGCCCCGACCTGGACGAAGGCATTGACCGCAAGGTTCTCAGCCAGCTGCGCGCACGTTTTCTAACGCTCAACGAAGGCCGTATCGCCCGTGCGCTCGAAGGTCTGTCGAGCCGTCAGCAGGCGGTGCTGACGCTGCTGCCACTGTTCTTTCACGTCAATCATCCGCTGCTGCCCGGCTACGTCTCGGGCAATACACCGGCCGGGCTGTCGAATTACGAGCCGGACGCCACCACCCTCGCCGATGCCCAGCGCCTGACCCGATCGTTTTCCTACAAGCCGCGCCACGGCAGCAACCCGCCACGCCCCATCCATGGCCTGTTCCTGATGGGCAGTCTCGGCACCCTGGCCCAGGCGGACCAGAGCGATATGGATGTCTGGGTGTGCCACGCAACGGATCTGGGCGAGAACGAACTCGCCGAGCTGCGCAAGAAGTGTCAGTTGCTGGAAGCCTGGGCCGAGAGCCAGGGGGCCGAGGCGCACTTTTTCCTGATCGACGCGGCGCGCTTTGTTCGCGGCGAGCGGGATAACCAGCTCAGCTCGCAAGACTGCGGCACCACCCAGCACTACCTGTTGCTGGACGAGTTCTATCGCACCGCCATCTGGCTGGCCGGCCGCACCCCCATCTGGTGGCTGGTGCCGGTGTACGAAGAGGCGAACTACGAACGGTATACCCACGCGCTGATCTCCAAGCGCTTCATCCGCGCCGACGAGACGCTGGACCTGGGGCATATGGCGTACATCCCGCCTGGCGAATTCATCGGGGCAGGCCTGTGGCAGTTATTCAAGGGCATCGATTCGCCATACAAATCAGTGCTCAAACTGCTATTGATCGAGGTTTACGCCAGCGAACATCCCAGGGTCAATTGCCTCAGCCTGCGCTTCAAGCAAGCGGTGTTCGCCAACCAGCTCGACCTGGACGAGCTCGACCCCTACGTCGTGGTCTACCGGCGCATCGAGGAATACCTCAAGGCCCGAGGGGAATCGGAGCGCCTGGAGCTGGTGCGTCGCGCGCTGTACCTGAAGGTCAACCGCAAGCTGACCGCCAGCAACAATCGCACCCGCAGCTGGCAACGTTCGCTGCTCGAACGCCTGGCCCATGAGTGGAACTGGGACGACCGGCACCTGGCCCTGCTCGACAGCCGCAGCCAGTGGAAAGTGCGCCAGGTCGGCACTGAACGACGCGCCCTGGTCAGCGAACTCAACTACAGCTATCGCTTCCTGACCCGCTTCGCCCGTGATGAACAAACCGCCAGCCTGATTAACAAACGCGACCTTAATGTGCTGGGGCGCCGGCTGTATGCAGCCTTCGAGCGCAAGTCGAACAAGGTCGAATTCATCAATCCGGGGATTGCTCCGGACCTGGCCGAAGACACGTTGACGCTGGTGTTCGCACCGAGCAAGAAGGAAACGGGGCAATCCCAATGGGGCCTGTACAACGGCAGCCTGGCGGCGCACGAGTGGGAGCATTTCGCGCCGATCAAGCGCAGCCGCCATTTACTGGAATTGCTCACCTGGTGCCATCGCAACGGCGTGATCGACAGCAGCACGCGCCTGGCGCTGCACCCGGGCGCCAGCGACCTCAGCGAGTTCGAGCTGTTCAACCTGCTCGGCAGCCTGCAACAGAGCATCGCCCTGCCCCTGACCGCCGTCGCCGAAGAACCGCTGCTGCGCGCCGCCGTGCCGAGCGAAGTGTTACTCCTGATTAACGTGGGAGTGGATCCGCTCAAGCATCATCGCGACCTGAATATCCTGATGACCACCGAACGCACCGACTCCCTCAGCTACGCCGGGGTGCGGGAGAACCTGGTGCTGACCCTGGATCAGGTAACGCTCAACAGCTGGAACGAAGTGCTGGTCAACCGTTTCGACGGCCCCCACGCTTTGCTCGACTGCCTGTGCGACTACCTCAACCATTTGCCGGATGGCCCGCAGCAACCCCGGTTGCGCGTGCGCTGCTTCTGTCACAACCGCGCGCAATTCATCGCCCAGCGGGTCGAAGAGATCATCGACAGTGCGCATGACCTGCTGCTGAGCCGCCTCAATCATCGCTACCTGCTTCAGGTCCAGCAGCACTACCACGTGCTGGAGCTGGTGCCGGGACAGGTCAAACATGTTGCCTTGGCCACGCTGGCCGAACTGGTTGACTACCTTGCCAGGCAACAGACGAGCTACAGCCCGCTGCACCTGGACCCCATGGCCCTTGCCGACCATGACCTGGCGCTGATCCTGCCAATGGGCCAGCCAGCCTGCATCCAGGTGTTCTACCGGGTCCATGAAGACCAGGCAGATATCTACATATTGGATGAGTTCAACGCCTTGTGGCAGCAGCGTCTGCCCTATCACGACGATCAGAGCCTGCTGGTGCCACTGCAGCGTTTCCTTCAGTCCATCGGGTTTCGACGCGAAGCCTTGCTGCCCATGAGTGGCGTGTCGCCTTCGAGCATCGAACTACAGTATTACCAGGTGTTACCGTCAGGCCCGATGCGGGCTCGGCGGGTCGAAAGCCGACCGGCGCCGGTGCTTGCGCCGAACCAACCGTTCTATGACGTGCAGGCCATCGTCGGCAAAGCCGGGGCCGACAGGGTGCAGGTCACCCTGTACTGTAATCAGCGCGAGTTTTCGGAGTTGGAGCATGGTGATCATCTGTTCAGGGTGGTGGCCCGGGAAATCGTCGAGCAACGCCGGGAACCCGAACGTTATCGGTGCTACATCACCGATCTGGACCTGTCGGGCCTGGCCGGTGATGATCAGCGCTCAAGTAATGTGTACCTGGGTTACAAGGCCGACCTGGAGCGCGCCTTGAACGAGGCGCTCGAGCAGGTCTGAGGAGTCTTACTCCGGGAAATCACCGCCATTGGCAGGCTGGGATTCAACTTCCAGCAGGGTCAGCTTCAGGGTCTTGCCACCCGGTGCCGGCCAGTCGATGTGCTGACCCACTTTGAGGCCCAGCAGCGCGCTGCCGACAGGTGCCAGGATGGAAATCTTGCCTTCGTCGGCGTTCGCATCCTTGGGGTAGACCAGGGTCAGGTGGTAGTCCTTGCCGCTGCTTTCCTCCCGGCAATGCACTTTGGAATTCATGGTCACGACGTCGGCAGGCACATCTTCGTGTCCGACCAGGGTATCGGCGCGATCCAGTTCGGTTTGCAGCGCGATAACGCCCGGCAGCGTGTCATCCAGGCTGTCGATCAGGCGCTCCAGACGTTGCACGTCCAGACGGGTAAGGGTGATGGAAGGTGCGGTCATGATCAGGGCAGACTCCTTTCTTCTGCACGAAAAAAGCAAAACCCCGCCACAAAAAGGCAGGGTTTTCACGAGCCTCGATGGGTTGAGGCGTACCCGGACACTATCACAGCTCAATAAATATACAAGCCAGTGGCGGCGGACGGCTTTGCCCCTGTAGGAGCTGCCGTAGGCTGCGATCTTTTGATCTTGTTCTTAGGCGAACTCAGAATCGCTAAAAATCAAGATCAAAAGATCGCAGCCTTCGGCAGCTCCTACAGGATATTGGTGGTGGCTTTGCGATTTGAGGCCTGGGCGCAGATGACCCGGCGGCGATCGTCGTCGGCCGAGCGCCATTCGCGGATGTCTTCGACGTGGCGAAAACACCCCAGGCAAACCTTCTGCTCGTCCAGCCGGCAGACTCCGCTGCACGGCGACGGGACTGCCGCGCTGACGTTGCTGTAGAGCGGCTTGGGCGGACGAACAGATGCAGGCTCGGCCACTTTTTACAAACCTTCGAAATCGAATTCAGCACCGGCCTGCTGCTTGACGATGCGCTCGAGCATCTCGCCGAGCTGCTCTTCGCTCTTGTCACACATCCAGCGCTCGCTCTCTTCGTCGTAGTCGAAGTGGAACCCACCGGACACCGCTGCCAGCCACAGCTGACGCAACGGCTCCTGACGGCTGAAGATCAACTGGCTGCCGTTTTCGAACTTCACGGTCAACACGCCAGCCGAACTCTCCAGATCGATGTCCAGGTCGCTGTCGTCAAAGATATCCTCCAGCGTTTGCTGGGTGGCATCGACCAGATCGTGGAAACGGGCTTCGGTCAAACTCATTACGGCAACCTCAAAAAGTGTCTACTCGCGCTCAAGCGCCGCACGATACGGGCGAGCCCCGGTGATTGCAAAGGATAACGATCAAGGGTCGATACAGGTAGATAAAACACTGTACCTGTGGGAGCGGGCTCGCACGCGAAGGGGCCAGCACATTCAATATCTTTGTTGACTGACACACCGCTTTCACGAGCAAGCCCGCTCCCACAGGCGTTGCGGCGCCGTTCCGTGGGTCGTGCACAGCACCGCCGGACGGGAGGGCCGTCGCATAGGCAAGCTGCCGGGTGGCCGGTATACTCCGGCGCAATTAAAGCATTTTCAAGGATTTCGCCATGAAGCGCCTGATCTCTTCCCTTGCTGCGCTCGCTGCGGTTGCCTGCCTGCTGTCGGCCTGTGGGCAAAAAGGCCCGCTGTACCTGCCTGACGATTCCCAGGATCCTGTCGAGCAGGCCAAGTCGTCGCAGCAGCAGCCTGCGTCGAAAGCCCACAAGCACGACGTCTACCAATAAGGGAACCTCATGGACGCTTTTAACTACCGTGACGGTGAGCTGTTCGCGGAAGGTGTTGCCCTGTCCGCCATCGCCGAGCGTTTTGGCACGCCGACTTACGTCTACTCGCGCGCGCACATCGAAGCCCAGTACCTGGCTTACGCCGACGCGCTGGCCGGCACGCCACACCTGGTGTGTTTTGCGGTCAAGGCCAACTCCAACCTGGGTGTACTGAATGTCCTGGCGCGTCTGGGCGCCGGTTTCGACATCGTCTCCCGTGGTGAGCTCGAACGTGTGCTGGCCGCTGGCGGCAGCGCTGACAAGATCGTGTTCTCCGGAGTCGGCAAGACCCGTGACGATATGCGTCGCGCCCTGGAAGTCGGCGTGCATTGCTTCAACGTCGAATCCACCGACGAGCTGGAACGGCTGCAAGTCGTGGCAGCCGAGCTGGGCGTTCGCGCGCCGATCTCGCTGCGCGTCAATCCGGACGTCGATGCCGGCACTCACCCCTACATCTCCACCGGGCTGAAGGAAAACAAATTCGGCATCGCCATCGCCGACGCCGAGGACGTGTATGTCCGCGCCGCTCAACTGCCAAACCTGGAAGTGGTCGGCGTCGATTGCCACATCGGCTCCCAGCTGACCACCCTGCCGCCGTTCATCGACGCCCTCGATCGCCTGCTGGGCCTGGTCGACCGTCTCGGCGATTGTGGCATCTACCTGCGTCACATCGACCTCGGTGGTGGCCTGGGTGTGCGTTATCGCGATGAAGAGCCGCCATTGGCTGCCGACTACATCAAGGCCGTGCGCGAGCGTCTGGACGGCCGCGACCTGGCGCTGGTGTTCGAGCCGGGCCGCTTCATCGTGGCCAACGCCGGCGTGCTGCTGACCCAGGTCGAGTACCTCAAGCACACCGAGCACAAGGACTTCGCCATCGTCGATGCCGCCATGAACGACCTGATCCGCCCGGCGCTGTACCAGGCCTGGATGGACGTCACCGCAGTGCGCCCGCGCGACACCGCTGGCCGCGCCTACGACATCGTCGGGCCGATCTGCGAGACCGGCGACTTCCTGGCCAAGGATCGTCAGCTGGCATTGGAAGAAGGTGACTTGCTGGCCGTACATTCGGCGGGCGCCTATGGGTTTGTCATGAGTTCCAACTACAACACTCGCGGCCGCGCCGCTGAAGTGTTGGTGGACGGTGATCAGGCATTTGAAGTGCGTCGCCGTGAAACGGTAGCCGAGTTGTTCGCTGGCGAAAGCCTGCTGCCGGAGTAAGACCATGCTGCTGCGTTTTACCAAGATGCACGGCCTGGGCAACGATTTCATGGTCCTCGACCTGGTCAGCCAGCACGCGCACATTTTGCCCAAGCACGCCAAACAATGGGGCGACCGGCACACCGGCATCGGTTTCGACCAGTTGCTGATCGTCGAAGCCCCGAGCAACCCGGACGTGGACTTCCGCTATCGGATCTTCAACTCCGACGGCTCCGAAGTGGAACAGTGCGGCAACGGTGCGCGCTGTTTCGCCCGCTTTGTGCTCGACAAACGCCTGACCGCAAAACGGCAGATCCGCGTCGAGACCAAGAGCGGCATCATCGAACTGGATATTCGCAGCGACGGCCAGATCAGCGTGAACATGGGCGCGCCGCGCCTGGTGCCGGCCGACATCCCGTTCGAAGCGCCGGAGCAGGCGCTCAGCTACCAGATCGAAGTCGACGGTACCGAGGTCGACCTGGCCGCCGTGTCCATGGGCAACCCCCATGCGGTACTGCGGGTCAGCGACATCAACAATGCACCGGTGCATGAACTGGGACCGAAGATCGAACATCACCCGCGCTTTCCGGCACGGGTGAACGTCGGCTTCCTCCAGGTCATCGACCGCAACCGCGCGCAACTGCGCGTCTGGGAACGCGGCGTCGGGGAAACCCAGGCCTGCGGTACCGGTGCCTGCGCAGCCGCAGTGGCCGCGATCAGCCAGGGGTGGATGGATTCGCCGCTGTTGATCGACCTGCCCGGCGGGCGCCTGTCCATTGAATGGGCAGGCCCTGGCCAACCGGTGATGATGACCGGCCCGGCAGTTCGTGTTTACGAAGGACAAGTACGTCTTTGAGTGAGTCAATCCGATGACCGACAAGCCCCAGGTACCCGCCCTACAGCCCGACGAATCCCCTTCCGAAAGCCTTGAGGCGGCGGCAATTGCCGCGTACCTGGAGGCTCATCCGGATTTCTTCATCGAGCACGAAGAACTGCTCCCAGCCTTGCGCATTCCGCATCAGCGCGGCGACACCATCTCGCTGGTCGAACGCCAGATGACCATTCTGCGCGACCGCAACATTGAACTGCGACATCGCCTGTCACACTTGATGGACGTGGCCAGGGACAACGATCGTCTCTTCGACAAGACCCGGCGCCTGATTCTCGCCCTGATGGATGCTGCCAGCCTCGAAGATGTGGTGATCGGCGTCGAGGACAGCCTGCGCCAGGACTTCCAGGTGCCCTTTGTCAGCCTGATCCTGCTCGGTGACAACCCGATGCCGGTCGGCCGCTGGGTGACCCATGCCGACGCCCAGGCCGCCATTGGTGGGTTGCTGTCCGAGGACAAGAGCGTCGCCGGCAGCCTGCGTGAGCACGAGCTGGATTTCCTCTTTGGCGAGGAGCAACGCAAGCAGATCGGTTCGACCGCTGTCGTCGCGATCAGCCATCAAGGCATCCACGGCGTACTGGCCATCGCCAGCCGTGATCCGCAGCACTACAAAAGCTCGGTGGGAACGCTGTTCCTCAGCTACATCGCCGAAGTCATGGGCCGCGTGCTGCCACGGGTCAACAATCCGCTGCGCTCGGTACGCTGATCATGGAGCGACAACTGGACGCTTACTGCGAACACCTGCGCAGTGAGCGGCAGGTGTCGCCTCACACGCTGCAGGCCTATCGTCGCGACCTCGACAAAGTGCTGGGCTGGTGCGTCAAACAGAACATCGCCAGCTGGGCGGCCCTGGACATCCAGCGCCTGCGAGGCCTGATCGCCCGCCTGCACTCCCAGGGCCAATCATCCCGCAGCCTCGCGCGCCTGCTGTCGGCAGTGCGCGGGCTCTATCACTACCTGAACCGCGAAGGGCTGTGCGATCACGACCCGGCCAATGGCCTGGCACCGCCCAAGGGCGAGCGTCGCCTGCCCAAGACCCTGGACACCGATCGGGCATTGCAACTGCTCGAGGGTGGGGTGGAAGATGATTTTCTGGCACGCCGCGATCAGGCGATCCTGGAGTTGTTCTACTCCTCCGGCCTGCGGCTGTCGGAGCTGACCGGGCTCAACCTCGATCAACTGGACCTGGCCGACGGCATGGTCCAGGTGCTCGGTAAAGGCAGCAAGACCCGACTCTTGCCCGTCGGCGCGAAAGCCCGTGAAGCGCTGGAGTTGTGGCTGCCATTGCGCGCCATGGCCAACCCCGCAGATGACGCGGTGTTTGTCAGCCAACAGGGCCGGCGCCTTGGTCCACGGGCGATTCAGGTTCGGGTAAAAGCCGCCGGTGAACGCGAGCTGGGGCAGAACCTGCACCCGCACATGCTGCGGCACTCCTTCGCCAGCCACCTGCTGGAGTCTTCGCAGGACCTGCGCGCCGTGCAGGAACTACTCGGCCACTCGGACATCAAGACCACCCAGATCTATACCCACCTGGACTTCCAGCACCTGGCGACGGTCTACGACAATGCCCACCCACGGGCCAAACGCATTAAGGGCGATGATTCATGACGATCCAATTGATCACTTTCGACCTCGACGACACCCTGTGGGACACCGCCCCGGTGATTGTCAGCGCCGAAGCCGTGTTGCGCCAATGGCTCACCGAACACGCGCCGAACCTGGGCGCCTTGCCGGTCGAGCACTTGTGGGCAATTCGCGAGCGCATCCTGGGCAACGAACCCGGCCTCAAGCACCGCATCAGCGCCCTGCGCCGCCGTGTCCTGTTCCATGCACTGGAGGACGCTGGCTACACCCACGCAGAAGCCACTGATCTGGCTGACCAGAGTTTTGAAGTGTTTCTGCATGCGCGCCACCAGTTGGAAATCTTCCCCGAAGTAGCGCCGACCCTGGAGACGCTGGCCAGGCACTACGCCCTCGGGGTCGTGACCAATGGCAATGCCGACGTTCGGCGGCTGGGGCTGGCGGATTATTTCAAGTTCGCCTTGTGTGCCGAAGACATCGGCATCGCCAAGCCCGATGCGCGCCTGTTTCATGAGGCGCTGCAACGTGGAGGTGCGACGGCGCAGACCGCCGTGCACATCGGTGATCATCCGGGCGACGACATTGCCGGAGCACAACAGGCAGGACTGCGGGCCATCTGGTTCAACCCGGCGGGCAAGGTGTGGGAAGCCGAAAAGGCTCCGGACGCCGAAATCCGCAGCCTGACCGAGTTGCCGGCGTTGCTGGCGCGGTGGAGTGCGACAAAAATTTGAGGCGCGGCTGAAAAGATCGCAGCCTTCGGCCGCTCCTACAGGTGTACACAATAAAATGCAGGAGCTGCCGAAGGCTGCGATCTTTTGATTTTCAGGCATGAAAAAGCCCGCAGCGACGGCGGGCTTTTTCAGCAAGCAAGGGCAAGCGCCTAGATAGGCCGGCTGCCGTACTTGTTGTCAGGCTTCTTGGGAGGATCGGCGACCACATTGGCCTCCACTTCCTGCACCTTGCCGCCTTTGGCCAGGAACTCTTCCATGGCTTTGGCGAGCGCATCGCGCTCTTTGTTTTTCGCTTCGACGCTCGGCAGCTCATCGACCGAAACCGCAGCCTTGGCCTTGCCTTTGGCGGTCGGAACGGGCGTTTCACCGCCATCGTCTTCAGCGACGTCTTCCGCCGCTGCTTCCAGACCTTCTTCGGTTTCGTCGTCGTCGCCTACTTCGAGGTCGTCGTTTTCCAGATCATCGTCGCTCATGTTCTACCTCATGACTTGCGAAAAGCAGATTAGTTATAGCCCAGCTTTGCCGTCTGTCGACGGCTGCCAGAAAAAATTCAACCGCCATTGATGACCAATGGCTTATGCCCCTTCACCGTGCAAGGTGGCGAGGACTTTACGAGCACCACCATGATCACGGTGCTCGCCCAGATAAACGCCTTGCCAGGTTCCCAACGCCAGTCGGCCTGCCGAAATCGGCAAACTGAGCTGACAGCCGAGCACGCTGGCCTTGAAATGCGCCGGGAGGTCGTCCAGGCCTTCGTCGTTGTGCTCAAAGCCGTCTGTTCCTTGTGGGATCAGACGATTGAAAAATCGTTCGAAGTCGCGACGTACCGCCGGATCGGCGTTCTCGTTGATGGTCAACGACGCCGAGGTGTGCTGCAGCCACAAGTGCAACAGACCGACCCGACATGCCCTGATTTCAGGCAAACCGGCGAGTAACTCGTCTGTTACCAGATGAAAGCCCCGGGGCCTCGCCCGCAAGGTAATCAGAGTCTGTTGCCACATACAGTTCTCCGCACGTTCGGGGCGCATTCTAGCGCGCTCTGGGAAAAAACAAAGGCCCTAATATTCCTTCGTTGCTGTAAGCCATTGGCCGCACAAAATCGCTCGGTACAAAGGTAGCCAAAGCTCGAGGAAAAAACCTTTCAGCTTCCCTTCCAGTGACAAATCCGGGGCAAAAAAATGCCCGGCGAACCGGGCATTATTTTTTGCGCAAAACTTACAAGTTGTAGCCACGCTCGTTGTGCAGTGCCAGGTCGATACCCACCGCCTCTTCTTCCTCAGTCACTCGCAGACCCATGACGGCGTCCAGGACCTTGAGAATGATGTAGGTGATGATCGCGGTGTAGATCACTGTGAAGCCTACACCTTTGAGCTGGATCCAGACTTGTGCGCCGATATCGGTCACAGTGCCGAAACCACCCAGGGCCGGTGCGGCGAACACACCGGTGAGAATCGCGCCGAGAATACCGCCGATACCGTGCACACCAAAGGCGTCCAGGGAGTCGTCGTAGCCGAGTTTGCGTTTCAGGGTGGTAGCGCAGAAGAAGCACACCACGCCAGCAGCCAGGCCGATCACCAGGGCACCCATCGGGCCCACGGTACCAGCGGCCGGAGTGACAGCCACCAGACCGGCTACCACACCCGAGGCAATACCCAGTGCGCTAGGCTTGCCGTGGGTGACCCACTCGGCAAACATCCAGCCCAGGGCGGCGGCAGCGGTAGCGATCTGGGTAACCAGCATCGCCATGCCCGCAGTGCCGTTGGCAGCAGCCGCAGAGCCGGCGTTGAAGCCGAACCAGCCGACCCACAGCATCGCAGCACCCATCAGGGTGTAGCCGAGGTTGTGCGGAGCCATTGGCGTGGTCGGGAAACCTTTGCGCTTGCCCAGTACCAGGCAGCAGATCAGGCCAGCCACACCGGCGTTGATGTGCACCACGGTGCCGCCCGCGAAGTCGAGCACGCCCCAGTCCCACATCAGGCCGCCGTTGCCGGACCAGACCATGTGCGCGATCGGTGCATACACCAGGGTGAACCAGATGCCCATGAAGATCAGCATGGCGGAGAATTTCATCCGCTCTGCAAAAGCACCGACGATCAACGCAGGCGTGATGATGGCGAACGTCATCTGGAAGGTGATGAACACCGCCTCAGGGAACAGCGCCGCAGGACCGGTCAGGCTCGATGGCGTGACACCGGCGAGGAACGCCTTGCCCATGCCGCCGAAGAACGAGTTGAAGTTGACGACGCCCTGCTCCATGCCGGTGGTGTCGAATGCAATGCTGTAGCCATAAATGACCCACAGGATGCTGATCAGACCGGTAATGGCGAAGCACTGCATCATCACGGAAAGAATGTTTTTGGAGCGAACCATGCCGCCGTAGAACAGCGCGAGGCCGGGAATGGTCATGAACAGCACGAGGGCTGTCGAGGTCAGCATCCAGGCGGTGTCGCCGGAGTTGAGGACTGGGGCCGCCACTTCGTCTGCCGCCATAGCCAGGCTGGGCATTACGAGGGACAACAGGGCTCCTAGCCCTGCGAATTTACGCAGAGTCATATTGTTTTCTCCTGGGGCGTTGGGTTTGTGGCGGCTTTTAGATTGCGTCGGTATCGGTTTCGCCGGTACGGATGCGAATCGCCTGTTCCAGATTGACCACGAAGATCTTGCCGTCACCGATCTTGCCGGTGTTGGCTGCCTTGGTTATCGCCTCGATAACCCGATCAAGATCCTTGTCGTCAATGGCGACATCGATCTTCACCTTTGGCAGGAAATCGACCACGTATTCCGCGCCGCGATACAGCTCGGTGTGACCCTTCTGCCGACCGAAGCCTTTGACCTCAGTAACGGTAATGCCCTGCACGCCGATCTCGGACAAAGACTCGCGCACGTCGTCCAGTTTGAACGGCTTGATGATGGCAGTGACTAGCTTCATGAAAACTCTCTCCCGAATTGGTGGACTTGCCCCAGGAAAACAAACCCGACTCAAGTCTAAGCGCAGTGCCTGGCTTTGTAACGCATCGTCGGCCCTACCTGCCCGTCCGACGCCAGTTAACCGCTCCTGGCGAAACACTTCCCCGTTTCGCCCGGCGCACTGCATTCGTCACAGCGACTGCATCAGTGCATGGGTTACTAGGCTCTTAGCAGAAAGCTTGCCATCTCTTGAAAAGCGCCTGAATTCAACCCCTTGGCCGGGCATGCAGCCGAATGGGCGAAAAACATGCGACGCATACGCACAACAACGGTGCGATACCGTTCGTCCCCATGCGCGAAAACCGTGCATCCCGTGCTCGGGATTGACTATAGACACTGCGTGATACACTGCTCGCCATTGTTTCCAGGACCTTTCCCATGCTCGCGCCCAAAGACTTCCTCGACGCCCTCACGGGTACCGCCTCGCGCCTTTTCAGCGGCGACACGCCATTGCCGAAAAGCGAAATCGAAAGCCAGTTCAAGGCATTGTTGCAGAGCGGCTTCAGCAAGCTGGACCTGGTGAGCCGTGAAGAATTCGATAGCCAGATGGTCGTGCTGGCACGCACTCGGGCACGCCTGGAAAGCCTCGAAGCAAAAGTGGCCGAGATGGAAGCAAAGCTCAACCCGCCAGCCGAATAAACACCGCGAATCCCTGTGGGAGCGGGCATATTCGCGAAAAAGCCCGCCTCCCCTCCCAGCCCGAATTGCTTGCGTAGGAGCTGCCGAAGGCTGCGATCTTTTGATCCCAGGGTTTGGCGACCTGGAAGCCAAAGGTGTACTACGATCCTCGACCCCAGTCATGGCGGTTGTGCGTGGGAGACCTTCGGGTCTGCCGGGTTCCTTTTGCTCCGGTTCGCCAACCCGCGCACAGCTGCCACCCATTCGTTTGGCGATGACGGCTGGCAGCCCATTGAGCAGATTTCAGATTGCGCCATACAACACGATCTCCTAAGCTCGCCTCTGCTGAACATTCAGCACTGGGTTTGGCGACCCGGAACGCATGCAGCCCGTTGAGTAAAAGGAGCTGTATCAATGAACTGCGATGAAGCTTATCTGCCCCCCCACGTCTTCACCCGCCACAAACGCCCTCTCCACGCCCTTCTGTTGGAAAACCAGCCTTGGTTCAGCGCCCGGGACCTCGGTAGATTAATAGGGATTTGTCTCAACGAACGTACCCTTCGTAAACTCGATCCCGACCAGCACCAGTACGCACAGATACTGTTCAATGGCAGCCTCGAAAACACGCTGCTGATCAGTGAATCCGGCGTCTACGCACTACTGATCTATCACTACTGCCCCGAGTACAGAAGCCTGCGCGAATGGCTGACTCACGACGTGGTACCCGCCCTTAGGGACGCCAGACAACCCGATAGCCCGGAACGTCCGACCCTGAGCCGGCTGATCTGGCCAGATATGTCCTTGAGTTTGCTGCACTGGAACAACCAGCCGTGGATTCGGCTGCAGGATGTGCCGCATCTGCTGCCTGATGAAGAACCGGTGCAACAGGCCGTCAACGTGCCATGGTGGAAAAAAGCCTCGCGAGCATTGCAGTCGCTATAGGCAGCTAACACGCTCGATATCGTCGCTGAGCGCGTCGTAATGCGATTGCAGATTCAGCCAGAAATCGGGCGTGGTATCGAAGTGAACAGCCAGCTTCCTGGCCAGGTCCGGACTGACGCCTGCGCTTTGCGCGACAAGCCTTGTCAGCGCTACCTCATAACCTGAACGCTGGCCTGCAAGATCAGCCCCCGCGACAGCCGATGGTTCAAGAAGCTCCTGCTCTGGAGCTTCTGCGGAACAAATCGAGCGCATTCCATTACTGTCCATCTTCCCTTCTCCGGGTGGCTTGATCTGCAATGATCATAAGCAGCCCCCCAGCAAACAAGAGCGCCCCGACGGTTCACGCAATGCCCTTCAAACATTTCAGAACGGTCCTACGAAAACTGCTTGCTGGAGCTGATTTCGCCTCTCGTTTTGCTCCGCTAACTTCACATTCGCTGACCAGCTTCACTGGTCGTCCCCCAGCACGGTGTGTGGCCAATGCAACGTGGTGCAAGTGTGCTTTGCGGATACTCCACGCTTTCTGAACGACAAAAAACCCACGCTTATGGCGTGGGTTTCGTTTAACCCCAGATGAATCAGGCGCAGTGCGGAAGACGCTCAACCTGATCCCGAATCGCCGCCCCCCTTTCAATCTCGGCTCTACGCAAATCGTAAGTCGATTGCAGGTTCAGCCAAAACTCGGGGGTTGTGCCCAAGCAGATAGATAGCCTGAGTGCCATATCAGCGCTGACGCCTCGACGCTGAAGCACAATGTCATTCACCGTCGGAGTCGACACGCTCAACGCTCGGGCCAAGGCTGCCGCCGTAAGGCTCAGAGGCTCAAGGTATTCCTCTTTGAGGATCTCGCCAGGGTGAACCGGGCGCATACCATTCTTAGTCATTACTCACCTCAGTGATAATCGACGATTTCGACATTCGCTGGTCCGTTAGGACCCCATACAAAGCAAATTCGCCATTGAGCATTGATACGGATGCTGTACTGACCTTTTCGACTCCCATCCAGCGCCTCCAGGCGATTGCCTGGTGGTGATCGAAGGTCCGTCAGAACGGCAGCAGCATCAAGCATCGTCAGTTTTCGCTCCACGACACCCAGAATGGCTGACCACATACGGGTCTTACCGTTGCGAAACAGGTACTCGGTCTCAGAACACTTAAAGCTAACGATCATAATATAAAGCTTAACGTTATGCATTAATCTTCAGTGTATAACCTGATTTCACTTATGCAAATGCGCCAAGGCGGTTCTTGGTACTTCCCACCTCCTTACGCTTTCCCCTACCAGAAAGACGCTCGCAACATCCTGCGAAGCTTTCCCTGTCCCGTAGACACAATCCCCGTCTACCCTTGAAACCACCGCAGGAAGCGGTCTCCGTCAGCTCAAGGAACGACCATGTCCCTCTCCATCGTCCACAGCCGCGCCCAGATTGGCGTGGATGCACCCGCCGTCACCGTGGAAGTCCATCTCGCCAATGGCTTGCCGTCACTGACGATGGTCGGTTTGCCCGAAACTGCAGTGAAGGAAAGCAAAGACCGGGTGCGCAGTGCGATTATCAATTCCGGGCTGCAGTTTCCCGCGCGACGCATCACGCTCAATCTCGCCCCGGCGGATTTGCCCAAGGATGGTGGACGGTTTGATTTGGCGATTGCCTTGGGGATTCTGTCGGCCAGCGTGCAGGTGCCAGCGCTGACACTGGATGACGTGGAATGCCTGGGGGAACTGGCGTTGTCGGGAGCGGTGCGGGCGGTGCGCGGCGTATTGCCTGCCGCCCTGGCGGCGCGCAAGGCGGGTCGAACGTTGCTGGTACCGCGGGCGAACGCCGAAGAGGCCTGCCTGGCATCGGGCCTGCAGGTGATTGCGGTGGATCATTTGCTGGAGGCCGTGGCGCATTTCAACGGGCACCAGCCCATCGCTCCATACGTGTCCGACGGCTTGATGCACGCCAGCAAACCCTACCCTGACCTGAGTGAAGTACAGGGCCAGCTCGCGGCCAAACGGGCGCTGCTGATTGCCGCAGCAGGCGCTCACAACCTGCTGCTCAGTGGGCCGCCGGGAACAGGCAAAACACTGCTGGCGAGTCGACTGCCGGGGCTGCTGCCACCCTTGGCCGAAAGCGAGGCGCTGGAGGTCGCGGCCATTCAGTCGGTGGCCAGTTGCGCGCCCCTGAGTCACTGGCCGCAACGTCCTTTTCGCCAACCTCACCACTCAGCGTCGGGCCCGGCGCTGGTGGGTGGCGGGTCAAAGCCTCAGCCCGGGGAAATCACCCTCGCCCACCATGGCGTGCTGTTCCTTGATGAACTACCGGAGTTTGATCGCAGGGTTTTGGAAGTGTTGCGTGAGCCTATGGAGTCCGGCCATATCGTGATTTCCCGGGCCAGGGATCGCGTGCGTTTTCCGGCGCGCTTTCAACTGGTCGCGGCGATGAATCCCTGTCCCTGTGGATATCTTGGCGAACCAACGGGCAAGTGTTCATGCACCCCGGACATGGTCCAGCGCTACCGCAACAAACTGTCCGGCCCGCTGCTGGACCGCATCGATCTGCACCTGACCGTGGCGCGGGAAGCCACAGCGCTGAACCCTTCAGCGAAACCCGGCGATGACTCCGCCAGCGCGGCAGTGCTGGTAGCCGACGCCAGGGAACGGCAGCACAAGCGCCAGGGCTGCGCCAACGCCTTTCTCGACCTGCCAGGCCTGCGCATACACTGCAAGTTATCCACAGCCGATGAAACCTGGCTGGAATCCGCCTGCGAAAGATTGACCCTGTCGCTACGCTCGGCCCATCGGCTGCTCAAGGTAGCACGCACCTTGGCGGACCTTGAGCAGATTGATGCCATTACGCGAGAGCATCTGGCTGAGGCGCTACAGTATCGTCCGGCCACGAACTAATGGATTTACTCCTTGGTGAGATCCACCAACGGTATCTGCCGCACCTCGGTTTCCCGCCCGGCCTGAATCTCGCTCACGCGCTTCAACGCCTGATCCACCGCCCCTTTGTCCGCCAAGAGGCTGTAGCTGATGCGGAACTCTTTCTGCTCGTTTGGCGCGATCGTCGGCACCAGGCCCAGTGGTCGTTGATACCGGCGGTTGTAGGAAAAGCTCGTGCCTGGCTCAAGTCCGGTGACATAGCCCTGCCCTTGGGTATCGGTGTTTTTCCACAGGGAGAACACGGGCAGGGTTTGCGTGTTGAAACCTACCGAGACGCCCAGGCTGCCGGCCTTGTTGTGCAGCACGGTCAATGTGTCGCCTTTTGCATCGGCATACGGCACCACGTTGTAGACCGTCTCGTCGTAGTCCTTGGTCGGCCCGCGGTAGGTCTGCCAGTCCGACAGTTCACCTTTGGCCTTGTCGTTGAACGGCGACACCTGTTTTACCGGCGCAGCGAATCGAGCACCCTGTTCCAGGAACGGGGTACTGAAGTTGCTGTGGTAGAGCGCCTGGTATTCCTTCGGATAGTCGCCATTGTTGGTCAGGGTGTCGTTGAGGCTGAAGCGCACGCTGCCCGGTTCGGTGACCAGTTCGGTGGCGACGGAGAAGTCGACTTTCTTGAACGCCTGCTCTTTCAACTCACCGCGCAGGCTGATGGCGTAAGGCGGTTTTTCGTCGATGTGCAAGGTGACTTTGCTGGCCGGAATGTTGGCGGCGCGGCCGTGCAGGGTCAGCAACTCGCCATTGTCCACGCCGGGGTGGCCGACCCATTCGTAACCGCAGCGGGTCACCAGTTCGTTGAAACCTTCCAGCCAGCCCAACCCGCCCCGACCGTTGAGTTCGATGAAGGCCGGGTTGACCACCTCTTTCACCGGCGAATCCCAGCCCATGCGCACAGACCCCACCGAGGCCTGCAGGACGTTCATGCCGCGGGTCGGTACCACCGAGAGCTTGAGCGTGCCGTTATCAATGTCGACGATGCTGACGCCCTCTTGCCGACCGCCATGCAAGGTACGCAGGGTCACGGAGAAGGGTTTGTCGGTCTTCACCCCGAGTTGCTGACTGGTGATTGACCAGTTGGCGGCCGCTTTGTCGGAGTCGAGCAGAACATAGTCCCACGCCATGGCATGGGAGGCAGCGGACAGCGCGCCGAGGGCGACGATGAGTTTGAGCGGAGTCATGGCACAAGCCTTTCTTGGAGTTGTGCCATTTTTATAGACCGGCTGAAACGATTCATCAAGCGTAAAACCAACAATGGCCCTATGTCTTGATAAAACCGAGCGGGCTCACGCCTACTCAGGAGTGTCGGTGGACGCAGAACTTGTGAACGCCAATCACACCTGTGGGAGCAAGCCTGCTCGCGATTGCCATAGCCGGAACACCTCAACGAAACCGGTCAACCTCCTGCCGCAACTCCGCCGCCAGGCTCTCCAGTTCCTTGGCCGTCACGGCCAGGTGCGACACCACCTCGCGCTGCTCGCTGTTGGCCAGCGCAATGCTTTGCAGGTTGCTGCTGAGCAACGTCGCGGTGCTGCTTTGTTCCTGGGTGGCCGTGGTGATCGCCGAAAACTGCTGGCCAGCCGAGCGACTCTGCTCATCGATACGCGCCAGGGCCGAGGCGACATTGGCGTTGCGCGACAAGCCCTCCTCCATCAGTACCTTGCCCTGCTCCATGGTGCTGATGGCGTTGCCGGTTTCCTGCTGGATGCTCTGGATCATCAGCGAGATTTCATCGGTTGCCTGGCGAGTGCGGGAAGCCAGATTGCGCACTTCATCGGCCACCACCGCAAAGCCCCGGCCTTGCTCGCCGGCGCGGGCGGCTTCAATGGCCGCGTTGAGTGCCAGCAGATTGGTCTGCTCGGCAATCGAAGTGATCACCCCGACGATGCCGCCAATTTCCTGAGAGCGCTGGCCCAGTGTGTTGATGACCGTCGCCGTGCTGTTCAGCGCGCCCGCAATTTGTTCAAGAGACGAAGACGCTTCGTCCATCGACGTACGACCGATCCGGGTTTGCTGTGCGTTTTCCTGAGCCAGCAGCTGGGTGCTGCCCATGTTGTCGGCGATGTTCAGGGAAGTGGCACTGAATTCCTCCACCGCACCTGCCATGCTGGTGATCTCGCCCGACTGCTGCTCCATGCCTTCGTAAGCACCACCGGACAAACCAGACAAGGCCTGGGCACGGCTGTTGACCTCTTGCGAGGCTTTGCGGATGTGCTCGACCATGGTCGACAGGGCCTGGCTCATCTGGTTGAAGGCGCGGGCCAACTGGCCGATTTCGTCGTGGCTCGAGACATTCAGGCGCACGCTCAGATCCCCCGCGCCCAGCGCCTCGGCCTGACGCACCAGATCACCCAGTGGCGCCAGCTTGCTGCGCAACAACCAGACCGCCGCACCCACGGCGATCAGCATGGCCAGCAGGCTGCCTATCGCCAATTGACTGCCGACACTCCAGGTCACGGCGCGAATTTCCGCTTTGGGCATGCTCGCCACCACCGACCATGGGCCACCCTCGAACGGCACGGCGACGCTGTAAAAGTCTTCGGATTTGTCGCTCCAGAACTCACCTTTGCCAGGCGTTTTTGCCAGCGCGGCAAGGGTCGGCGCCGCCTGCTCCAACGCCTGCACGCCCGCAATCGGCACCAGCCATTTGCCCTGTTCGTCGAGCAACGCCAGGGAGCCGGTCTGGCCGATGCGGAAGCGTTTGAGATTGGCAAATTGCGCGTTCTGCGCGTCGGTGTAATCGAATCCTACAAACAGCACCGCAATCACCTTGCCGCCGCTGTCGCGTACGGGGGTGTACTGAGTCATGTAGGACCGTTCAAACAACAGGGCCCGGCCGACGTAGCCCTGCCCCGCCATCAGGCGCGCATAAGCGGGGTGCGCGTGATCGAGCAGCGTGCCAATGGCGCGCGTGCCGTCCTGCTTGCTCAGGGAAGTGCTGACCCGGATGAAGTCGTCGCCGTTACGCACGAACAACGTGGCAACACCGGCAGTCATCTGCTTGAACTCGTCCACTTCCTGGAAGTTGTTGTTCAGCACTTCGCTGCCCAGGTGCAAGCCCGCGGTCTGCACGCCCGCGACCGTCACCGGCTGCTCCGGGTGCAGACTCAGTCCCGCGCTGAAGCGCTTCTCGAACAAGCCGCTGAGGCGCTGGGTACTCTCACGCAACGTACCGTGGAAGGTGCTCAATTGATCGGCCAGCAGCCTTGCTTCGCTGGCCAGGTGTTCCTCGCGGGTGGCAAGGTTGGCGGTGTCCAGCGAGCGCAGGGCAAACACAGTGCTGCAGCTGATGACGATCGCCAGTATCACGGCAAGCGCGATACCCAGCTGTGAGGCGATGCGGGCGCGAGGTTGAGACATGACAGCTCCTGGCCAAGCGTCCGAATCCTCCTTGATCGGGCTGCACACTCAGCGACATTTCTAATAATGGGGGTTACGTCGAACCTGCACGAAGGTTCCACCTGCATCTCTTCGGCGGTAAACCTGAATACTTGAGCCGATTACCAGGATATGGCCGGAGCCTGTCGCTGCACAGGCTCTATCGATTCAGCTCAGGTGCTCGACGTCCGGCAACTCCATGGCCCGGACCTCGCCCTGCAGGAAGTCACTGAGGCGGCGCATCCGTTCTCCGCCGGGCCGGGTTTTCGGCCAGACCAGGTAATATTTCTCACCGCTGGCGACGGCAGTCGGCCACGGCAAACTCAGGCGCCCCTGAGCGACATCCTCGGCCACCATCAACAAGTCGCCCATCGAAACCCCGTAGCCACGGGCGGCGGCGATCATGCCCAGCTCCAGCGTATCGAACACCTGCCCGCCCTTGAGCGACACCTGTTCGGCCAGCCCCATGCGCTCCAGCCAGTTGCGCCAGTCGCGGCGGTCCGGTGTGGGGTGCAGCAGTTCGGTATTGGCCAGGCGCGTCACGTCCCAAGGCTGCTCGCTCAGCAGGTTCGGCGCACCGACCGGGATCAGTTCTTCGGGGAACAGATAACTGGCCTCCCAGTCAGGTGGGAAATGGCCGTTGCTCAACAGCACGGCACAGTCGAAGGGCTCGTCGTTGAAGTCCACCGAGTCGACGTCCATCCAGGCGCTGGTGAGCTGCACCTCATTGCCCGGTTGCAGGTGACGGAAGCGGCTCAGGCGCGCCAGCAGCCAGCGCATGGTCAGGGTCGAAGGCGCCTTCATGCGCAGGATGTCGTCTTCGGCGCGCAGGGTGTTGCACGCCCGCTCCAGGGCGGTGAAGCCCTCGCGGATGCCGGGCAGCAGCAACCGGGCCGATTCGGTCAGTTGCAGGTTGCGGCCACTGCGGTGAAACAATCGGCAGGCAAAGTGCTCTTCGAGCGTACGAATATGCCGGCTGACCGCGCTCTGGGTGATCGACAACTCTTGCGCGGCACGGGTAAACGAACTGTGGCGAGCGGCCGCTTCGAAGGCACGCAGGGCATACAACGGAGGAAGACGACGAGACATCCAGAAAGCTCCTAAAGCGCAATCGCCACAACTTAGCAGAAACTCATCCATGATGAGTTTTAGTCATGCCATCCATCCTTTTTATCCCTTTGTGGAAATCCTCCAGAGCGCCGAAAATCGACGGTCTACTGTTCCCTCTGAAAACCGAGCGTGATGATCATGAAGCATCCAGCGCGTATTGAACTCTGGGCCATCCTGCGGCTGGCGGGGCCGCTGATTGCCTCGCAGTTGGCGCATATGCTGATGGTCCTCACCGACACCTTGATGATGGCGCGCATCAGCCCCGAGGCGCTTGCCGGCGGCGGCCTGGGGGCGGCCACCTACTCTTTTGTGTCGATTTTCTGCATCGGGGTGATTGCGGCAGTCGGCACCCTGGTGGCTATCCGTCAGGGTGCGGGCGATATCGTTGGCGCCGCCCGGCTGACCCAGGCAGGTTTGTGGCTGGCGTGGCTGATGGCACTGGCCGCCGGCCTGTTGCTGTGGAACCTCAAGCCCGTGCTGCTGCTGTTCGGCCAGACCGAAAGCAACGTCCATATGGCCGGGCAATTCCTGATGATCCTGCCGTTCGCCCTGCCCGGCTACTTGAGCTTCATGGCCCTGCGCGGCTTCACCAGTGCGATCGGCCGGGCGACGCCGGTGATGGTGATCAGCCTCGCCGGCACGGTGGCGAACTTCCTGCTCAACTATGCATTGATTACCGGCATGTTCGGCCTGCCCAGGATGGGGCTGGTGGGGATAGGGCTGGTCACGGCCATCGTCGCCAACCTGATGGCATTGGCGCTGGCCCTGCATATTCGGCGGCATAGGGCGTATGACGCTTATCCATTGCGTGAAGGCCTGTCGCGGCCCAACCGTCAGTACCTGAAGGAACTGTGGCGGCTGGGCCTGCCCATCGGCGGCACCTACGCGGTGGAGGTCGGGCTGTTTGCCTTCGCGGCGTTGTGCATGGGCACCATGGGCAGTACGCAACTGGGTGCGCACCAGATTGCCCTGCAGATCGTTTCGGTGGCGTTCATGGTGCCGGCCGGCATGTCCTATGCGATTACCATGCGCATCGGCCAGCACTACGGTGCCGGGCAACTGCTGGATGCACGGCTGGCGGGACGGGTTGGTATTGTGTTCGGAGCGGCGGCGATGCTCGGCTTCGCGATGGTTTTCTGGCTGCTGCCGCATCAATTGATTGGCTTGTTCCTGGACCATAATGATCCAGCGTTCCGCCCGGTCATCGAATTGGCAGTGAGCCTGCTGGCGGTCGCCGCCTGGTTCGAGCTGTTCGACGGTACGCAAACCATCGCCATGGGCTGCATACGCGGGCTCAAGGATGCCAAGACCACCTTCCTGGTTGGACTGGCCTGCTATTGGCTGATTGGTGCGCCGGCAGCCTGGTGGATGGCATTCCATCTTGACTGGGGCCCAACGGGCGTGTGGTGGGGCCTGGCGCTGGGCCTGGCGTGTGCGGCGGTGAGCCTGACGCTGGCGTTTGAGTGGAAGATGAAGCGCATGATTCGGCGTGAGCCTGCGGTGCAGGCCAGTTTCAGGGTGATTCAACCCGATTAAGATCAAAAGATCGTCCGAACGCGGCCCGAGCCTTCGGCAGCTACTACGGGTGTACACATTCCCATGTAGGAGCTGTTAAAGGCTCGGGCCGCGTTCTGGCGATCTTTTAAATGGCCTCCACAACGGCCTGTTGGCTGGAACCGAAGGTCAGGTATTCAACCAGCTCCACCAACGGCAACGGCTTGCTGATCAGGTACCCCTGCACCTGATCACAGCCAAACCCACGCAACAGATCCAGCTGCTCCGGGGTTTCCACGCCTTCGGCCACCACTTCGAGATTGAGGTTGTGCGCCAGGTTGATCATCGCGTGCACCAGTTTGCGATTCTCCTCGCGCTCTTCCATCTCGCCGACAAAACTCTTGTCGACCTTCAGCAAGGCGATCGGCAGGCTGTTGAGGTGCACGAATGACGAGAAGCCGGTACCGAAGTCATCCAGGGAAAAGCGCACGCCCAGGCGCCCGAGGGCGTCCATGGTCTGCTTGACCAGATCGCTGCGGCGCATCACTGCGGTCTCTGTCAGTTCGAACTCCAGCCACTGCGCCTCGACTCCGCGCTCGATGATCAAGCGGCTGAGGGTGGGCAGCAACTGGCTGTCCTGGAACTGCCGAAACGACAGGTTGATTGCCATGTGCAGCGCCGGCAGCCCGCGCTCGCGCAGGGCCTGCATGTCACGCAGTGCACGGGAAATCACCCAGTAACCCAGGGGCACGATCAAGCCGCTCTGCTCGGCCAAGGGCACAAATTCGCTTGGCGGCAGCAAACCGCGCTCGGCATGACGCCAGCGCACCAGCGCTTCGAGGCCGACGATCTGCCCGTCTTCGAGGTTCAGTCGCGGCTGGTAGTGCAGCTCCAGCTCATCACGGCGCAATGCCCGTCGCAGTTCGCTTTCCAGGTCGGCCATGCTGCGCGCATTGCGATTGATGCGTTCGTTGAAGATGTGAAAGGTACAGCCCTGGGTGCTCTTGGCCTGCTGCATGGCGATGTGCGCGTGCCACATCAGCGGGTCGGCGCCGGCGTGGGCGCGAGCATGGGCGATGCCCAGGCTGGACCCGATCAACAGGCTTTCGCCGTCGACCCAGTAGGGTTCGGCCAGTGCTTCGGTGATTCGTTCGGCCATCCACTCGGCGCGCTGGGGTGCCCGGCGGGTGTCGATCAGCAGTGCAAATTCGTCGCTGCCCAACCGTGCGAGCTGATCACCCACCTCCAGCTGGCTTTTGAGCCTAGCAACGACTTGCAGGATCAACCGGTCGCCCGCCTGGTGCCCCAACGCGTCGTTGGCGTGACGGAAGTTGTCGAGGTCCAGGTGCCCGAGTGCCAGGCCACGGCCATCGTTTTCCACCAGCCGGGCCGCCAGCAGGGTCTGAAAACCCTGGCGATTGGCGATGCCGGTCAAGGGGTCCTGCTCGGCCAGACGCTGCAGGGTGGTCTCCAGCAGCCCCCGTTCGCGCACATGGCGCAGGCAGCGCTGCAACATGCCTGTATCAAGCAGATCGCGCACCAACCAGTCGCTCACGCCATCGGGCGGCGACGCCGGTTCGTGTTCGAGCAGCAATACCGTCGGCAAGGTGCAACGACCGGGAAGTGGCTGCAGAGCAGGGCTCGTCAACAACACCGCGCTGCGGTTGTCATCGAACAAACTGCTGACAGACTCCCAATTCGGAGCGCTGATGAGCACGGCCGAGCTCCCCATTGGAGCCAGACACTCGCGCAACAACGCTGTCCACGCTGGCTCTTCTGCCAGTAGCAGCAAACGCAAGGGTTCGACAGGCGTAGACAAGCTAGCTCCCTAGACTCTGCAGTGGTGTACGCGCCAGGCATTATGCCGGGCCGCCAACCAATGACCAAATGACATCAGTTATCAGACGTGGCTTTTGTATCAGGAATTACGAACATTAGACGCAAATACCTCACGTATCCTGCGTGAAAGTAACAAAACCGGCAAATACAGTTAGCGTGGTGCGTCACAAGTCGGAGAGAGCAGCACAAATTGCTGAGCCTGTTAAAATGCCGGCCCATTTCGCAAACGACTCCCTGATTCCGTATGTCCCGACTCAATCCCCGGCAGCAAGAAGCCGTGAGCTACGTCGGCGGCCCTCTTTTGGTGCTCGCCGGCGCAGGCTCCGGCAAGACCAGCGTGATCACGCGCAAGATTGCGCACCTGATCCAGAACTGCGGCATCCGCGCCCAGTACATCGTCGCCATGACCTTTACCAACAAGGCTGCGCGCGAGATGAAGGAACGGGTCGGCACCCTGCTCAAGGGCGGCGAAGGCCGCGGCCTGACCGTGTGCACCTTCCACAACCTGGGCCTGAACATCATCCGCAAGGAACATGTTCGCCTGGGCTACAAGCCCGGCTTCTCGATTTTTGACGAAGCCGACGTCAAGTCCTTGATGACCGACATCATGCAGAAGGAATACGCGGGCGACGACGGCGTCGACGAGATCAAGAACATGATCGGCTCGTGGAAGAACGACCTCATCCTGCCTGCCGAGGCCCTGGAAAACGCGCGCAATCCCAAGGAGCAGACCGCCGCCATCGTCTATACCCACTATCAACGTACGCTCAAGGCGTTCAACGCGGTGGATTTCGACGACCTGATCCTGCTGCCGGTAAAGCTGTTCCAGGAACACGCCGACATCCTCGAAAAGTGGCAGAACAAGGTCCGCTACCTGCTGGTGGACGAGTACCAGGACACCAACGCCAGCCAGTATTTGCTGGTGAAGCTGCTGATCGGTACGCGCAACCAGTTCACCGTGGTGGGCGACGACGACCAGTCGATCTACGCCTGGCGTGGCGCGCGGCCGGAAAACCTGATGCTGCTCAAGGACGATTATCCGTCCCTGAAAGTGGTCATGCTCGAGCAGAACTACCGCTCCACCAGTCGCATCCTGCGCTGCGCCAACGTGCTGATCTCCAACAACCCCCACGAGTTCGAAAAGCAGCTGTGGAGCGAGATGGGCCACGGCGACGAGATCCGCGTGATCCGCTGCCGCAACGAAGACGCCGAAGCCGAGCGCGTGGCCGTGGAACTGCTGACCCTGCACCTGCGCACTGACCGGCCCTACAGCGATTTCGCGATCCTGTACCGCGGCAACTACCAGGCCAAGCTGATCGAGCTGAAACTGCAACACCACCAGATTCCGTATCGGTTGTCGGGCGGTAACAGCTTCTTCGGGCGCCAGGAAGTGAAAGACCTGATGGCCTACTTCCGCCTGATCGTGAACCCGGACGACGACAACGCCTTCCTGCGAGTGATCAACGTCCCACGCCGGGAAATCGGCTCGACCACCCTGGAAAAACTCGGTAACTACGCCACCGAACGCAAGATCTCGATGTACGCGGCCACCGACGAAATCGGCCTGGGCGAACACCTGGATACGCGGTTCACCGATCGCCTGTCACGCTTCAAGCGCTTCATGGACAGGGTCCGCGAGCAGTGTGCCGGCGAAGATCCGATTTCGGCGCTGCGCAGCATGGTCATGGACATTGACTATGAGAACTGGCTGCGCACCAACAGCTCCAGCGACAAGGCGGCCGATTACCGGATGGGCAACGTCTGGTTCCTGATCGAGGCATTGAAAAACACCCTCGAGAAGGACGAAGAAGGCGAGATGACCGTCGAAGACGCCATCGGCAAACTGGTGTTGCGCGACATGCTGGAACGTCAGCAGGAAGAGGAAGACGGCGCCGAAGGCGTGCAGATGATGACCTTGCACGCCTCCAAGGGCCTGGAGTTCCCCTACGTGTTCATCATGGGCATGGAAGAGGAAATCCTCCCCCACCGCTCCAGCATCGAAGCCGACACCATCGAGGAAGAACGCCGCCTGGCCTACGTGGGCATCACCCGCGCGCGCCAGACCCTGGCCTTCACCTTCGCGGCCAAGCGTAAGCAATATGGCGAGATCATCGACTGTGCGCCAAGCCGCTTCCTCGATGAGCTGCCGCCGGACGACCTGGCTTGGGAAGGCAATGACGACACCCCCGTCGAAGTCAAAGCCGTTCGCGGCAATACCGCATTGGCGGATATACGGGCGATGTTAAAGCGCTAGAATCGAATACTTTTTAACCAAACACTTTTTGACAAGCTAGGCGCATCTCGCGCCGGTAGAGGAAAGCTTCATGGAAGCACTGCACAAGAAAATCCGCGAAGAAGGCATCGTGCTTTCCGATCAGGTCCTGAAGGTTGACGCCTTTTTGAACCACCAGATCGACCCGGCCCTGATGAAGCTGATCGGCGATGAATTTGCCGCGCTGTTCAAGGACTCGGGCATCACCAAGATCGTCACCATTGAAGCCTCTGGTATTGCGCCGGCGATCATGACCGGGCTGAACCTCGGCGTGCCGGTGATCTTCGCCCGCAAGCAACAGTCCCTGACCCTGACTGAAAACCTGCTGTCGGCGACCGTTTACTCGTTCACCAAGAAGACCGAAAGCACCGTGGCGATCTCCCCGCGCCACCTGACCAGCAGCGACCGCGTGCTGATCATTGATGACTTCCTGGCCAACGGCAAGGCGTCCCAGGCGCTGATCTCGATCATCAAGCAAGCCGGCGCGACCGTGGCCGGCCTGGGGATCGTGATCGAGAAGTCGTTCCAGGGTGGTCGTGCCGAGCTGGATTCGCAGGGTTATCGCGTCGAGTCGCTGGCGCGCGTGCAGTCGCTGAAGGATGGCGTTGTAACCTTCATCGAGTAACCTGCCGCATTGTGTTATCTCTGTGGGAGCCAGCCTGCTGGCGATGGCATCGTGTCAGTCAACATCTTAATGACTGACAGACAGCCATCGCCAGCAGGCTGGCTGGCTCCCACAGTTGGTCTTGTGCTGGGCGCTATTGCGAAGTGGCCTTGAGGCCGGTGAGCAACAACCGCTGGAACAGATCCTCTTTCAATCCGTCCGGGTTAGTCAGCTGCATCCGCTCCAGATGCACCGGAAACTGCGACGCCTCTGGCGCATCCAGCGCCGCCTTGCCCAGCTCCAGGATTTCCGCCAGCTTGAACTTGCTCTTCAACCAGTTCAAAGCCCGCAACAGATCCCGCTCCACCTCAGTGAAATCGCACCCCAGCGGATATTCGGGGAACAACTGCGGATGCCGCGCCTGAATCGCCTGCAGCCGTTGCGGCGTATTGTCGGCAAATCGCGGATCGATGCGGAAGTCTTTCGGCAGCTTGCCCACCTTCTGCGCCTGCTCGATCAGCCCCGGCTGAAAGCGCGAGTCGCTGATATTCAGCAGCGCCTCGATCACCGCCGCATCGGTTTTGCCACGCAGATCGGCAATGCCGTATTCCGTCACCACAATATCGCGCAGGTGCCGTGGGATGGTGCAATGGCCATATTCCCAGACGATGTTCGAACTGACCTCCCCACCCGCCTCGCGCCAGCTGCGCAAGATCAGCACCGAGCGCGCGCCTTGCAGTGCATGACCCTGGGCGACAAAGTTGTACTGGCCGCCCACGCCGCTGAGCACGCGCCCGTCCTCCAGCTGGTCGGCCACGCCGGCACCCAGCAGGGTCATGGTGAAGACCGTGTTGATGAAACGAGCATCCAGGCGTTGCAGGCGCTTGAGCTCCTCCTGACCGTATAGCTCGTTGATGTAGCTGATGCGGGTCATGTTGAATTCGAGCCGCTTGCTCTGCGGCAACTCGCGCAGGCGCTCGTAGAAGCTGCGCGGGCCGAGGAAAAACCCGCCATGCACCGAGATGCCATCGGTCTGTGCGGCCTCATCCAGTGTGCCGGCATTGGCCTGTTGCTGAGTCGGCACATCCGGGTAGACCTTGCGCCGCACGATCCCGGCATCCGCCAGCACCAGCAGCCCGTTGACGAACATTTCGCTGCAACCGTACAAGCCTCTGGCGAACGGTTCGATACCGCCTTCGCGCTCGATCAGTTGCGCCCACTGGCTGAGATTGATGTCTGCCAACAGCGCTTTGTAGCCGTCACTGTCGGCCTGACGCGCGAGCAAGGCCGCGGTCAGCGCATCGCCCATCGAGCCGATGCCGATCTGCAACGTACCGCCGTCGCGCACCAGTGCGCTGGCGTGCAGCCCGATGAAATGGTCCTGCAAGCCCACCGGCATGTTGGGCGTGGAGAACAGCGTGGTGTCGTCCTTGGCATCGATCAACAGGTCGAAGACATCGATACCGATTTCAGCGTCGCCGGGCATATAAGGCAAATCGTTATGCACCTGCCCGACCACCAGGATCGTCTCCCCCGCTGCCCGGCGTTTTTCCACCATGGGCAACAAGTCGAGGGTGATGTCTGGATTGCAGCTCAGGCTCAGGCGATCGGGGTGCTCGCTGTGGCTGGCCACAAGCTGGGCGATCAGGTTCAAGCCGGCGGCATTGATGTCCCGCGCGGCGTGGCTGTAGTTGCTGCTGACGTAATCCTGCTGCGCCGATTCGCTGTGGAGCAGGCTGCCTGGCTGCATGAAGAACTGCTGCACATGCACGTTGGCCGGCAGGCTGTCCTTGAGCAAATCCGCCAGGAAATCCAGTTCCGGATAATCGCCGAACACCCGCTCGATGAAAGGCTTGAGGAAGCGCCGCTGCAAGCCATCGCCCAGCACCGGTCGGCCCAGGCACAACGCGGTGTAGACGGTCAGCTGGCGTTCGGGCAGCTGCGCCACACGGTGATACAGCGCATTGACGAAATGGTTGGGTTTGCCCAGGCCCAGGGGCAGGCCCATGTGAATGTGCGCCGGCAACCGTGCCAGGACGTCATCGACCGCTTGCTCGATAGAACACAGCTGAACCATCTGATCTTCCCTTACATTCCGTGAGTCAGGGTTGGACCGAGCTTGCCTGCTCTTTGCTGCATTGAACAGTCTGGAACAGTGGAAAATTGGCGGAGCACGCTTGCGCGGGGCGTCAGGTCACCGACGTCATCGTTGACGATCATCGCGAGCAAGCTCGCTCCTACAGGCACAAAAAAGCCGCCCGAAAGCGGCTTTTTGCTGAAGATGAACGCTTATTTCAAGCCGGACATTTTCTCGATGGCGCCTTTGAGATCTGCATCGG
The DNA here is from genome assembly GCF_017114825.1 of Pseudomonas gregormendelii. Lineage (GTDB taxonomy): Bacteria > Pseudomonadota > Gammaproteobacteria > Pseudomonadales > Pseudomonadaceae > Aquipseudomonas > Aquipseudomonas gregormendelii. The sequence goes on from NZ_JADEVO010000002.1 coordinate 49,154, forward strand.
AGCAGTCAGCACAGGTGCCTTTTGGCGGCATTGCGTTAATCCCGGTGATCGCTTTGGCCAGGATGCCGTCGAGGCCGCCCTGGTGATCCGCACGTTCCTTCCAGGCTGCAGTGTCACCAATTTTTGGTGCGCCCAGCAGGCCGGAGCCGTGGCAAGCGTTGCAATGTTTTGCAATGATAGAGTCAGGCGTCTTGGCATCACCGCCGCCGACAGAAGCAGCGACTTCCATACCTTTGCACTCTTGACCTGTTACACAGACCTTGCCGACAGGTTCAAGGCGCTTGGCAATATCGTCATTCGTCGCAGCTTGAGCGCTGACAGCCCATAGGGCCAGTACGGTTGCTGGTACAGCCAGCATTTTCATAATTAGGTTCACGCGTTCACCCTCAATGGTGGCTAGTCACGCCCACGGCCACGGTTCGCAGGCGGGCGCAAGTATAACGGTAAGCCCGCCACACTGAAACAACCCCAAAGTCGAAGGGGTCTTGTTCCATGGCGTTAAAACGCTTCGGGCGCCTCTGCGGTAGTGGCAGGACGCCTCTTGCGTCAGAAATTCGCCGGTGTCGCTGCGCTGATTAGCCGCGCCGGTGCATCGAACGGATTACGGAAACGGTGCGGCTTGGTACTTTCAAAGTAGTAGCTATCGCCCGCCTCGAGCACAAATGTTTCAAGCCCGACCACCAATTCCAGTCGACCCTCAAGCAGAATCCCGGTCTCCTCACCTTCATGGGTGAGCATCTCGTCACCGGTGTCGGCGCCCGGCGGGTAGATTTCGTTGAGGAACGCAATGGCGCGAGTCGGATGAGCACGGCCGACCAGCTTCATGGTCACTGCACCATCGGAGATATCGATCAGCTCATTGGCCTTGTAGACGATCTGGGTCGGTTTTTCCTGCAGGATTTCTTCGGAAAAGAACTCGACCATGGACATGGGAATTCCGCCCAACACCTTGCGCAACGAACTGATCGAGGGGCTGACGCTGTTCTTCTCAATCATCGAGATGGTGCTGTTGGTAACACCCGCGCGCTTGGCGAGCTCACGCTGGGAGAGACCCTTGAGCTTACGGATGGATTGCAGTCGTTCACCGACGTCCAATGCAGGAGCCTCCAGGAATTCAGGTTGTTGGAATATTGAGCGTTATCATGGCGACAGCGTTCAGTATTTACAACACTTGGACCTGAATCCTGTTGGGCGAGGCGATATTGTGCACACCGTGCCTTGCGTCAAACCCCGGAATAGAGCTTTGGCACCCGACGCAAATTGCAGAATATCTGGTAAGGAATCGTGTCAGCAGCCGCTGCGACTTCGCTGGCAAGGACGTTCCGGCCCCACAGTTCGACGGTTGAGCCGAGGCCAGCCTGTGGCACGTCGGTCAGGTCGATGCACAACATGTCCATCGACACCCGGCCAATCAACTGGCTACGCTGCCCGGCGACCATGACCGGCGTACCGGTGGGCGCCTGGCGCGGATAACCATCGGCATAACCCATAGCCACCACGCCAACGCGCATCGGCTTCGGGGTGACAAAACGGGCGCCATAGCCAATCGGCTCGCCGGCCGGAAGCTCACGCACACAGATGACTTTCGACTCGAGGGTCATCACCGGTTGCAGGCGCGAGGCCACCGTGTTGGCTTCTTCGAACGGCGTCGCGCCGTACAGCATGATGCCTGGGCGTACCCAGTCGCTGGGAACCTGCGGCCAGCCCATCACCGCCGGGGAGTTGCGCAGGCTGATTTCCGCCGACAACCCCTGGCGGGCCGACTCAAACACCGCGACCTGCTCGGCACTGGATTGATCATGCAACTCGTCAGCACGGGCGAAGTGGCTCATCAGCACAATCTTCGCGACCTTGCCGCTGGCCAGCAGCCGCTGATACGCCGCCTGGTAGTCCGCCGGATGCAGGCCGACCCGGTGCATGCCCGAGTCAAGCTTGAGCCATACCGTGATCGGCTTGCTTAGAGCGGCTTTTTCAATGGCTTCGAGTTGCCACAGCGAATGCACAACACACCAGAAATCGTGCTCGACGATCAGCGACAACTCATCGGCTTCGAAAAAGCCTTCGAGCAACAGGACCGGCGCGCGAATGCCTGCAGCCCGCAATTCCAGGGCTTCTTCGATGCAGGCCACGGCAAAACCGTCCGCCTCGGCTTCAAGGGCCTGGGCACACCGTACCGCGCCATGACCGTAGGCATCGGCCTTGATCACGGCGAGGGCTTTGGACCCCGTGACTTCACGGGCCAGTTGGTAGTTGTGGCGCAGGGCTTGAAGGTCGATCAGGGCACGGGCAGGACGCATGGCGGCAGACTTCTGGTCGGTCAGTGGAAGAAAAACCGGCGCGACTGGTGGCGTACACCGCCAGTCGCACCGGGAGAGGGATCTTGCTTAAGGCAGAGCGGCCACTACCGACAGCTCAACCAGGATTTGCGGTTCGCACAGCTTTGACTCGACCGTGGCACGGGCTGGGGCGACGCCTTTTGGCAGCCACTTGTCCCACACCGAGTTCATGCCGGCGAAATGCGCGTCGATGTCTTTCAGGTAAATCGTGACCGACAACAGGCGGTTCTTGTCGGTCCCCGCCAGATCGAGCAAACGCTCGATATTGGCCAGTGTTTCGCGGGTCTGCTGTTCAATCCCGGCGCTCATATCATCGCCGACTTGCCCAGACAGGTACACGGTACCGCTATGGACGACGATCTGGCTCATGCGCTCATTGGTGAGCTGGCGCTGGATTGACATGTTTTGCGGACTCCTGAATTTTGTGGCCATAACGAGAAATATCGAGGCCTTCGGCACTGATCTGCGGCGATTTCTTCGCCATCAGATCGGCCAGCAAGCGACCGGAACCGCATGCCATGGTCCAACCCAGGGTGCCGTGACCGGTGTTCAAAAACAGATTGCTGAACGGGGTCGCGCCCACGATCGGCGTACCGTCCGGGGTAGTCGGACGCAAGCCGGTCCAGAAACTTGCCTGGGCCAGATCGCCGCCCTGAGGATAGAGGTCGTTGACGATCATCTCCAGGGTTTCACGCCGACGCGGGTTAAGCGACAGGTCAAAACCGGCAATCTCCGCCATGCCGCCGACCCGGATGCGGTTGTCGAAACGGGTGATTGCGACCTTGTAGGTCTCGTCGAGAATGGTCGAAGTCGGCGCCATTGCCGGGTTGGTGATCGGCACGGTCAGGGAGTAACCCTTGAGCGGATACACCGGAGCCTTGATGCCCAGCGGCTTGAGCAGCTGCGGCGAGTAGCTGCCGAGCGCAAGTACGTAGCGGTCAGCGGTTTCCAGCTTGCCGTCGATCCACACGCCATTGACGCGGTCGCCGGCGTAGTCGAGCTTCTGGATGTCCTGGCCAAAGCGGAATTCAACGCCCAGTTTCACGGCCATTTCGGCCAGGCGGGTGGTGAACATCTGGCAGTCGCCCGTCTGGTCGTTCGGCAGGCGCAAGGCACCTGCGAGGATATCGGTGACGCTGGCCAAGGCCGGTTCGACCCGGGCGATACCAGCGCGATCGAGCAACTCGAACGGCACGCCGGACTCTTTGAGGACGGCGATGTCTTTTGCCGCGCCATCCAGTTGCGCCTGGGTACGGAACAGTTGAGTCGTGCCGAGGCTGCGGCCTTCGTAGGCAATGCCGGTTTCAGCGCGCAATTCATCGAGGCAGTCACGGCTGTACTCGGACAGGCGGACCATGCGCTCCTTGTTCACCGCATAACGGCTGGCGGTGCAGTTGCGCAGCATTTGCGCCATCCACAGGTACTGGTCGATGTCGGCGGTGGCCTTGATCGCCAACGGGGCGTGGCGTTGCAGCAGCCACTTGATCGCCTTGAGCGGTACACCCGGTGCCGCCCACGGCGAGGCATAACCCGGCGACACCTGGCCGGCGTTGGCGAAACTGGTCTCCATGGCAGCGGCCGGCTGACGATCCACGACCACCACTTCAAACCCGGCTCGAGCCAGATAATAAGCACTGGCGGTACCGATGACGCCGCTACCCAAGACCATAACGCGCATTTTCATATCCCTCATCGCGGCACGCCGCTGACGTTTGTTGTGTTCGAGCAATGATGTGCGCAGTGTAAAAAAGATTAGGCAGTGCTTTTCACTATATAAGTGCCTATATTTGGCGACAATTCTCGGCAAAAACCCTTTTCACGGAGGCGCATCCCCTATGCGTACCAACACTCAGACCAAACGTGAGCTGGACAAGATCGACCGCAACATCCTGCGGATCCTGCAAGCGGACGGGCGCATCTCGTTTACCGAGCTGGGGGAAAAGGTCGGGCTCTCGACTACGCCCTGCACCGAGCGGGTCCGGCGCCTGGAGCGTGAAGGGATCATCATGGGCTACAACGCCCGCCTGAATCCGCAGCACCTCAAGGGTAGCCTGCTGGTGTTCGTCGAGATCAGCCTGGACTACAAATCCGGAGATACATTCGAGGAGTTTCGCCGTGCCGTGCTGAAACTGCCGCACGTGCTGGAATGCCACCTGGTGTCAGGAGATTTCGACTATCTGGTGAAGGCGCGGATTTCCGAGATGGCTTCGTACCGCAAACTGCTCGGAGACATCCTGCTCAAGCTGCCGCATGTGCGCGAATCCAAGAGCTACATCGTGATGGAAGAGGTGAAGGAGAGCCTGTGTTTGCCGATTCCGGATTGATCTTTTGACTTTCGACGTTTAAACCAACACCTGTCGGGTCGACGCCATGTACTCATGAATCTGCTTCTCCACCCGAGGATGAATCAACTCCACAGGCCCACGCCCATTGGGGCACGGCAAGGTTTTGGTGGTGCCAAACAGCCGGCAGATCAGCGGCCGCTCGCCATACACCGTGCAACCATTCGGGCCCAGGTGCACACAGTTGAGCTCATCCATTGCCGCGTCCTGTTCGGCGCGGGTCTTGCGCGGCAGGCGGGACATTTCTTCCGGCGAGGTGGTCACCGGCCCACAGCAGTCATGGCAGCCGGGCACGCACTCGAACGAGGGTATCTGCTGGCGCAGGGCGCGAATTTTCTGACTGTTGCAGCTCATCGAAACAGTGACCAAAGCAGCGAAATAGAGCGCAATTGTGCAGCAAAAGCGCCCATCCAGACAGCGCGAACCGACCAGTGTTGCCCGGCCTTGAAGGACCGGCTTATGCTCGGTCAAATTTTCCAGACACCCGAATCAGGAACACGCACATGAATGCCCGTGCTCAGCAACCGGTCGCGAGCCACCAGCACACGCGCTCTTACTACGCCGCCAGCAGCCTGGCGCAACCTGATCATCCGATATTGCAGGGCGACGTGGTGGCTGACGTCTGCGTGGTTGGCGGAGGCTTCTCCGGGCTGAACACGGCACTGGAATTGGCCGAGCGAGGCTTCAATGTGGTGCTGCTCGAAGCCCATAAGATTGGCTGGGGAGCCAGCGGCCGCAACGGCGGGCAGCTGATTCGTGGAGTCGGCCATGGGATCGACCAGTTCGCCAACGTGATCGGCGCCGACGGCGTGCGCCAGATGAAACTCATGGGCCTGGAGGCGGTGGAAATCGTCCGCCAGCGGGTCGAACGCTTCCAGATTCCGTGTGACCTGACCTGGGGTTATTGCGACCTCGCCAACAAGCCCGGTGATCTGCAAGGTTTCGCCGAAGATGCCGCCGAGCTGCATGAGCTCGGTTATCGCTACGAAACCCGGCTGTTACACGCCGAAGAAATGCACACGGTGGTGGGCTCCAATCGGTATGTGGGCGGCCTCATCGATATGGGCTCCGGGCATCTGCACCCGCTCAACCTGGCGCTCGGCGAAGCGGCTGCCGCGCAGCAATTGGGCGCCCGGTTGTTTGAACAGTCGGCGGTGACCCGCATCGAGTATGGCCCGCAAGTGAAAGTCCGCACGCTCCACGGCTCGGTCCGCGCCAAGACCCTGGTCCTGGGATGCAACGCCTATCTCAACGGGCTCAACCCTGAACTCAGCGGCAAAGTGCTGCCTGCGGGCAGCTACATCATCGCCACCGAACCCCTGAGCGAAGAGCAGGCTCATTCACTGCTGCCGCAGAACATGGCGGTGTGTGATCAACGGGTGGCGCTGGACTACTACCGGCTCTCGGCGGATCGGCGCCTGCTGTTTGGCGGCGCCTGCCATTACTCGGGGCGCGATCCAAGCGACATCGCAGCTTACATGCGGCCGAAGATGCTCGAGGTCTTCCCACAGTTGGGGAGCGTGAAGATCGATTATCAATGGGGCGGCATGATTGGCATCGGTGCCAACCGCCTGCCACAAATAGGCCGGCTCAAGGATCAGCCGAACGTGTATTACGCCCAGGCCTATTCGGGTCATGGGGTGAACGCGACCCACCTGGCGGGCAAACTGCTCGCCGAGGCCATCAGCGGCCAGCAGGGGGGTGGGTTCGATCTGTTTGCCAAGGTGCCGCACATCACATTCCCTGGCGGCAAGCATTTGCGTTCGCCGTTGCTGGCGTTGGGAATGTTGTGGCATCGGCTCAAAGAGTTGATCTGATCATTTGTCTGTGTACTTTCGGCCCTCATCGCGGGCAAGCTTTGCTCCCACAGGTTCGGCGACAATTATGTGATTGACTCCATACCTGTGGGAGCAAAGCTTGCCCGCGATGAGGCCGATGAGAACAGTGCACATCTCAGATCCGCCAAAACGGTTTGAGCCCCTCCTCCCGCGCCTGCTCCGGACTCAGCCCGATATCCCGAAGCTGCTCCGCCGAAAGTCCCAGCAACGCCTTGCGCGTGTGCAGACGATGCCAGAACAGTTCCCAGCGACTCAGGCCGGACGGCGCGTTGCGCATGTTCGCCTCACGCGTGCCGCTTTCCTGCCCTTTCGCCAGTTCCTGACTGTGTAACGTCAGCCGCACATCGCTCAAGCCGTTCATCGTGTTGACTCCTGTTTACTTGGGTAGCAAGAGGTTTGATGATGCGCGGACGAGCAAAACCGTGACAGATCCAAACTTTGCGTATTAAATCCATACAGATTGGGCGAATTGGCTCTGAATTGTCGAATTTCAGCTGATCTGTACTGGTCGACCGAACAATCCATAGCGAGACTGCGCCATGACCCTCTACGTCAACCTTGCCGACTTGCTAGGCACGCGTATTGAACAGGGCTTCTATCGCCCCGGCGATCGGCTGCCTTCGGTGCGGGCGCTGAGTGTCGAGCACGGGGTGAGCCCGAGCACGGTTCAACAGGCTTATCGCGTCCTTGAGGACAGTGGCCTGGCGATGCCCAAGCCCAAGTCGGGCTACTTTGTGCCCGCCAGCCGCGAGCTTCCGGAGCTGCCAGCGGTAGGCCGGCCGGCGCAGCGGCCGGTGGATATTTCCCAGTGGGACCAAGTGCTGGAGCTGATTCGCGCAGTACCGCGCAAGGATGTGGTGCAACTGGGGCGTGGCATGCCCGACATCACCACACCGACCATGAAACCGTTACTGCGCAACCTTGCGCGCATCAGCCGGCGCCAGGACATGCCCGGCCTGTATTACGACAACATCCACGGCACACTCGAACTGCGCGAACAGATTGCGCGGCTGATGCTCGATTCCGGCTGTCAGCTAAGCGCCAGCGATCTGGTCGTCACCACTGGCTGCCATGAAGCGTTATCCACCAGTATCCGGGCGATTTGCGAGCCGGGAGACATCGTGGCGGTGGATTCGCCGAGTTTTCATGGTGCCATGCAAACCCTCAAGGGCCTGGGCATGAAGGCTCTGGAAATACCGACTGACCCCATCACCGGCATCAGCCTGGATGCGCTGGAACTGGCACTGGAACAGTGGCCAGTCAAGGTCATACAGTTGACCCCCAACTGCAATAACCCGCTGGGCTACATCATGCCGGAGTCGCGTAAACGCGCATTGTTGACGCTCGCCCAGCGTTTCGACGTGGCGATTGTCGAGGACGATGTCTATGGCGAACTTTCCTACACCTACCCGCGACCGCGCACCATCAAATCCTTCGATGAAGACGGCCGCGTCCTGCTGTGCAGTTCATTTTCCAAGACCCTGGCGCCGGGTCTGCGCATTGGCTGGGTAGCGCCCGGACGGTATCTGGAAAGGGTGCTGCACATGAAATACATCAGCACCGGTTCTACGGCGCCGCAGCCACAGATCGCCATCGCGGAATTTCTCAAGTCCGGGCATTTCGAGCCGCATCTGCGACGCATGCGCAGCCAATACCAACGCAACCGCGACCTGATGATCGACTGGGTTACGCGCTACTTCCCTGCGGGCACTCGCGCCAGCCGGCCCCAAGGCAGTTTCATGCTGTGGGTCGAGTTACCGGACGGCTTCGACACCCTGAAACTGAATCGTGCCTTGCACGATCAGGGCGTACAGATTGCCGTGGGCAGCATTTTCTCCGCCTCCGGCAAATACCGTAATTGCCTGCGGATGAACTACGCTGCCAAACCAACACCGCTCATCGAAGAAGCGGTGCGAAAGGTCGGCGCGGCAGCGATCAGGCTGCTGGCGGAAACTGATCACATCCACGACTGACCTTTCTGCCTAAACCAGCGTCCATATGCCGTCCCCAGCCGCCAATCGGAACGATCCTACGTGAGAGTCAGACACCCCCTGCTCGCTCTTGTGCTCCTCGCCTCGCTCCTGGGAGGCTGCGCCAGCCTGGATGTGACACGCGAACCCAGCCAGGCCCTGCCTGCGAGCGATTCGGCGTTCGGCCGGTCGATCCAGGCCCAGGCAGCACCTCATGAGGGCAGGTCAGGTTTTCGCCTGCTGTCCAACAGCAGTGAAGCGTTCATGGCGCGCGCAGAGCTGATCCGCAATGCCCAGAGCAGCCTCGACCTGCAGTACTACATCGTCCACGACGGTATCAGCACGCGAATGCTGATCGAAGAACTGCTCAAGGCGGCCGACCGTGGTGTGCGGGTCAGAATCCTTCTCGACGACACCACCAGTGATGGTCTGGACTGGGTGATCGCGACCCTGGCGGCGCACGAGCACATTCAGATCCGCCTGTTCAACCCGCTGCACCTGGGCCGCTCCACGGGCGTGACGCGCAACATGGGCCGCCTGTTCAACCTGTCGCAACAGCACCGACGCATGCACAACAAGCTGTGGCTGGCGGACAATAGCGTGGCCATCGTCGGCGGGCGCAATCTGGGCGATGAATACTTCGACGCCGAGCCCAACCTGAATTTCACCGACATCGACATGCTCAGCGTCGGCCCGGTGGCCGAACAGCTGGGGCACAGCTTCGATCAGTACTGGAACAGCGCGCTAAGCAAACCGATCGACCAGTTCCTGTCGAGCCGGCCGACGCACAAAGACTTGCAAGACACCCGCACCCGGCTTGAGCAATCCCTGGAAGAAACCCGCAAGCAGAATCACGCGCTCTACCAGCATTTGACGACCTACAACACAAATCCGCGCATGGACATCTGGCGCCGGGAGCTGATTTGGGCCTGGAACCAGGCGCTTTGGGATGCGCCAAGCAAGGTGCTGGCAAAAGGTGAACCCGATCCGCAGCTGCTGCTGACCACTCAGTTGGCGCCGGAATTGAACGGGGTGAGCAAGGAGCTGATCCTCATCTCGGCTTATTTCGTGCCGGGACAGCCGGGCCTGGTGTACCTGACCGGCCGCGCCGATGCCGGCGTCTCGGTGACCTTGCTCACCAACTCACTGGAGGCCACCGATGTGCCGGCGGTGCACGGCGGCTACGCGCCTTACCGCCGAGCGTTGCTTGAACACGGCGTGAAGTTGTTCGAGTTACGCCGTCAGCCGGGCGAAGGCGGCGGTAGCGGCCCACACATTTTCTCCAGCAAGTCCTACCGCGGCTCCGACTCCAGCCTGCACAGCAAGGCGATCATTTTCGATCAGCAGAAGTCGTTCATCGGCTCCTTCAACTTCGACCCGCGCTCGGTCCTGTGGAATACCGAAGTCGGCGTACTGGTCGACAGCCCTGAACTCGCTGCGCATGTGCGCAAATCGGCGCTGGAGGGCATGGCGCCGGCCTTGAGTTACCAGGTGAAACTGCAGGACGATCAGATCATCTGGGTGACCGAAGATGACGGCAAGATGCACGTGCTGACCAAAGAACCTGGCAGCTGGTGGCGTCGCTTCAATGCATGGTTCAGCACGGCCGTAGGCCTGGAGCGGATGTTGTAGAAGGGCAAAAAATCGTCCGAACGCGGCCCGAGCCTTCGGCAGCTCCTACAATTGAAAATGCAATTTCCTGAGCTGCCGAAGGCTCGGGCCGCGTTCGGACGATCTTTTGATCTAAGCCGGTTGCACGGCACCAAACGCCCCCTGCCGCGACAGCAGGATCACCAAGCCCAACGCCCCTGCTGCCATCAACAGCGGCAACGCATGGCCACTGATCCACTGGCTGCCGGCACCGGCAACCAGTGGCCCGACCAGACAGCCGATCCCCCACAATTGGGCAATATGCGCATTGGCGCGCACCAGCGCATCGTCCCGATAGCGCTCGCCAATGAGGATCAGCGACAAGGTGAACAAGCCGCCCGCGCTCGCGCCAAACAGCACCCACAATGGCCAGATCAGCAGGGTGTCGATCAGGAACGGAATCGCCAGGCTCGACACCAGCAGAATCACCGCACACCCGGTAAACAACGTGCGCCTGGACAAGCGATCCGCCAGTGCACCGATCGGCAACTGCAGCAGTGCATCCCCCACCACCACCGTACTGACCATCGCCAGGGCGATTTCCGTGGTGAAGCCCTGACGCAGGCAATAAACCGGTAGCGAGGTCAAAATCATCGCTTCAAACGCTGCGAACAGCGACACCGCCCAGGCGATCGCCGGCAAACCACGGCAAAAACCCAACAAGTCCCTGAAAGTCACACTGCACGCTTCGCTGCTCGGTGCCCCGCTACGGCCCAGCAACAACAACGGCGCAATCATCAGCAGGGCGACACCGACCCAGAATCCGTAATCATGATCGGTGCCAACGGCCCCCAGCAGCAACGGGCCGGCAAGTTGGCTCAACGCATAGGCGCTGCCGTACAGAGCGACCAAGCGTCCGCGCCATTGCTCGATCACCAACTGATTGATCCAGCTTTCACCGAGGATAAACACCAGGGTCAGGATCACCCCGATCATCAGCCGCAACGCCAGCCACACCGGATAACTCGGCAACAATGCCAGCAAGCCAATGGACAGCGCCCCCGCCCACAGGCAAAGGCGCATCAGGTTGGCCGTGCCGAGGCGCGCTGCCAAGTGACTGGAAATCTTCGCCCCCAGCAACACGCCGATCGCCGGCATCGCCGCCATCACACCGATAGCAAAGGAGCCATACCCCCAGCTTTCCAGGCGAAACGACACCAGCGGCATGCTGACGCCCAGGGCCAGGCCAACACTCAAGACAGACGCCAACACGGCGAAATACGTCGCCCAACGCATGGTCCACGCTCCTGTGGATATTATTTTTAACAAACAACACAAAACACTGTGGGAACGGGCTTGCCCGCGATGGCGCCCTAACATTCAACATGGGTTGGCTGTCAGATTGCTATCGCGGGCAAGCCCGCTCCCACCGGGGATCAGAGTCGTTCAGGAGCCCGATATGTAATCAGGCTCCACACAGACTTACAGCTTGATCCAGGTCGCCTTCAGCTCGGTGTACTTGTCGAACGCATGCAGCGATTTGTCGCGACCATTACCCGATTGCTTGAAGCCGCCGAATGGCGCGGTCATGTCGCCGCCGTCATATTGGTTGACCCAGACGCTACCGGCACGCAACGCCTTGGCGGTCAGGTGTGCCTTGGAGATGTCCGCAGTCCATACCGCTGCAGCCAGGCCATACGGCGTGTCGTTGGCGATTTGCACCGCTTCCTCGGCGCTGTCGAAGGTGATGACCGACAGCACTGGGCCGAAGATCTCTTCCTGGGCGATTTTCATCGCATTGCTCACGCCGTCGAAAATCGTCGGTTCAACGTAAGTACCACCGGTTTCCTGAAGGATTCGCTTGCCGCCCGCCACTAGCTTGGCGCCGTCGGCATGACCAGATTCGATGTAGGACAGCACGGTGTTCATTTGCTGGGTATCTACCAGCGCACCGACGTTGGTCGCAGGGTCCAGCGGGTTGCCCGGCTTCCAGGTCTTCAGCGCCTCGATCACCAGCGGCAGGAACTTGTCCTTGATCGAACGCTCGACCAGCAGGCGCGAACCGGCGGTGCAGACTTCGCCCTGGTTGAAAGCGATGGCGCCAGCCGCCGACTCGGCAGCGGCTTGCAGGTCCGGCGCATCGGCGAAAACGATGTTGGGGCTCTTGCCGCCCGCTTCCAGCCACACGCGCTTCATGTTCGACTCGCCCGAGTAGATCAGCAGCTGCTTGGCAATCTTGGTCGAACCGGTGAACACCAGCGTGTCGACATCGTTGTGCAGGGCCAGCGCCTTGCCGACGGTATGACCGTAGCCCGGGAGGACGTTCAGCACGCCTTTGGGAATACCGGCCTCAACGGCCAGCGCCGCGATGCGGATGGCAGTCAGCGGCGATTTTTCGGACGGCTTGAGAATCACCGAGTTACCGGTGGACAACGCCGGGCCGAGCTTCCAGCAGGCCATCATCAGGGGGAAGTTCCACGGCACGATGGCGCCGACAACGCCAACCGGTTCACGGGTGACCAGGCCCAGCTGATCGTGCGGAGTGGCAGCGACTTCGTCGTAGATCTTGTCGATGGCTTCACCGCTCCAGCTCAGGGCTTGGGCCGCGCCAGGAACGTCGATGTGCAGGGAATCGCTGATCGGCTTGCCCATGTCCAGGGTTTCAAGCAGGGCCAACTCTTCGGCGTGCTGTTTAAGCAAGCCGGCAAAACGAATCATGGTGGCTTTGCGTTTGGTCGGCGCCAGGCGCGACCACACACCGGAATTGAAAGTGGCGCGAGCGTTTTCAACAGCGCGCTGGGCATCGGCGGCGTCACAGCTGGCGATCTTGCCCAGCAGGCGGCCATCTACCGGGCTGATGCACTCGAAGGTCTCGGCAGAGACCGCATCGGTGTATTCACCATTGATGTAGGCACGGCCTTCGATCTTCAGATCGCGAGCCCGTTGTTCCCAATCGGCACGAGTCAGGGTGGTCATACGAGTGTCCTCCTCTTGTTGAATACGAGCGCCCTGCGTTCTTCGCGGACGTTCTCAGGAATTCCGCCCGGCCATCCCGCATGTTCGGCCCAAGGCAACCGCCACCCTAAACCAGCGGCAGGTGAAGTTTCAATATATTTGACATAAGGCCAGCAAACGGCCTTGCGATGTTCATTTTAATAAACATAGACTTCGGGCTTTCCAACGCAATCACTGGGGATTACAACAATGAACATCCAGGACATCGCCGATTTCAGCCAGGCCGACATCCAGCCCGATCGCTATCGGCCGGACGACGCCAGAATCCTCAAGGGCGATCCCGAACAAGCAGTGTACAACCACTACAACAGCCCTTGCGGCCAGCTGAGTGCAGGTGTGTGGGAGGGTGCAGTTGGCCAGTGGCTGGTGAATTTCACCGAACACGAGTACTGCGAAATCGTTCAAGGCGTTTCAGTGCTGCGCGACAATGACGGCAACAGCAAAACCGTACGCGCGGGAGATCGTTTTGTCATTCCGGCAGGCTTCAAAGGCACCTGGGAGGTGCTGGAGCCGTGCCGCAAGATCTACGTAGCGTTCGAACAGAAGGCCTGAGGATTGTGGTTGGCTCGGCCGGCCTCTTCGCGAGCAAGCCCGCTCCCACACTGGATCATCGTCGGGCACAAATTGTGTGCTCACTGAACATCAAATGTAGGCGCGGGCCTGCTCACTAAAGGGGCCCTGGCAGGCAACGCAAAATCGACAGGCAACAAAAAAGGCCCGTATCTCGCGATCCGGGCCTTTTTCGTAAGTAGGAAAAATCAATTACTTGATTTTACCTTCTTTAAACATAACGTGCTTGCGAACGCGCGGATCGAACATCATCAGCTCGAGCTTGTCCGGAGTAGTACGCTTGTTTTTGTCGGTAGTTTTGAAGTAACCAGTACCGGCGCTGGAAATCATTCGAATTTTTTCACGCATGATTTAGCTCCTTAGATCTTGCCAGCTTTGCGGATTTCGGCCAGCACGACAGTGATGCCACGCTTGTCGATGATACGCATGCCTTTAGCAGATACGCGCAGACGCACGAAACGTTTCTCTTCTTCAACCCAGAAGCGATGATGCTGCAGGTTCGGCAGGAAACGACGACGGGTTTTGTTGTTTGCGTGGGAAATGTTATTCCCAGTCACCGGACCCTTACCGGTAACTTGACATACTCTCGACATGCCTCAGCCCTCTAAAACCACATGCCCAACCCGGCATGGGTTGGCCGCTTAATCTCTCAGTCATTTGGCGCCAGGCGCCGCGTTTCTTTAGAGGTCTTACCGGCTACACCTACAGTGAAGGAACCGGGCCCCTAGAAAAGAGCGCTGCTTTATACCAGAAAGACCGCAGAGCAACAACATTCTGTGTGCGTGGAGTCGATAAAAACCGTGTTTTTCAGGCTTTGAGCGCCTTGGATAAAGGCTGTGGGGGATATTGACCGCTCGTCGCAGAGAATCAACCGACAGCCCGTTTCGCGGTTTCACAGATCGCCGCACACGGAAATCAATCGCACATAGTCCCCCTAAAATGAAAATGGGGATAGTCATTTGCAAAGGAGCCATCTAGGGTAAGCCTTTTCCAGACTGCACTTGCAGATGGGCCTTCGATCTGTAAAGGAAACCGACCATGCGCCTCGCTGCCCTACCGCTGTTGCTCGCCCCTCTCCTGCTGAGCCCGCACGCCATGGCTGCGGCCCTGAGCGTCTGCACCGAGGCCAGCCCTGAAGGGTTCGACGTGGTGCAATACAACTCGCTGACCACCACCAATGCATCAGCCGATGTGCTGATGAATCGCCTGGTGGACTTCGATACGGCCAGCGGCAAAGTGGTTGCGGGCCTTGCCGACAGCTGGGAAGTTTCTGCGGACGGCCTGAGCTACGTGTTCAAATTGCATCCTCAGGTCAAATTCCACCGCACCGACTATTTCACGCCCACCCGCGGGCTGACTGCCGAAGATGTGAAGTTCAGTTTCGATCGCATGCTGGACCCGGCAAACCCTTGGCACAAAGTGGCGCAGAGCGGCTTCCCGCATGCACAGTCGATGCAACTGCCGGCGCTGATCAAGAAGATCGATGCGCTGGACCCGCTTACAGTGCGCTTCACCCTCGACCACCCGGATTCGACCTTCCTGCCGACCCTGAGCATGGGCTTCGCTTCGATCTATTCCGCCGAGTACGCGGACAGGCTGATGAAAGCCGGCACGCCGGAGAAGCTCAACAGTCAGCCTATCGGCAGCGGCCCGTTCGTCTTCACGCGCTTCCAGAAAGACGCCTCGATTCGCTACAAGGCCAACCCGGATTACTTCCGTGGCAAGCCCTCGGTTGATCCGCTGATATTTGCCATCACCCCGGACGCCAACGTTCGCCTGCAGAAGCTGCGCCGCAACGAGTGCCAGATCGCCCTGTCACCCAAACCGCTGGACGTACAGGCCGCGCTGAAAGAGCCGGACGTTAAAGTGGAAAAGACCGACGCCTTCATGACGGCATTCGTCGCCATCAACAGCCAGCATCCGCCGCTGGACAAGGTTGAAGTGCGCCAGGCGATCAACCTCGCCTTCGATAAGGCCAATTACGTCAAGGCGGTGTTCGAAGACACGGCCGAACCCGCCGCCGGGCCCTACCCGCCTAATACCTGGAGTTACGCCAAAGGCTTGCCGGGCTACGCCCACGACATTGCGAAGGCCAAGGCATTGATGGCCAAGGCCGGGCTCAAGGACGGCTTCCAGACCACCATCTGGACCCGCCCTTCCGGCAGCCTGCTGAACCCCAACCCAAGTCTCGGCGCGCAGATGCTGCAGTCGGACCTGGCGGAAATTGGCATCCAGGCCGAGATTCGCGTGATCGAGTGGGGCGAGGTCATCCGCCGCGCCAAGGCGGGCGAGCATGACCTGCTGTTCATGGGTTGGGCGGGTGACAACGGCGATCCGGACAACTTCCTGACGCCGCAGTTTTCCTGCGCGGCGGTCAAGTCCGGCACCAACTTCGCCCGTTACTGCAACCAGGACCTGGACAAACTGATCAGCGCTGGCAAGACCACGTCCGAGCAGGGTGTGCGCACCAAGCTGTATGAGCAGGCCCAGGCGCAAATCCAGCAACAGGCCCTCTGGCTGCCACTGGCGCACCCCACCGCCTTTGCCTTGCTGCGCAAGAACGTCGAGGGGTATTCGGTGAGCCCGTTTGGTCGCCAGGATTATTCGAAGGTAAGCGTGAAGTAACCGCACCACCGCACACCCTCTGGGAGCTGGCTTGCCAGCGATGGCGGTGGATCAGGCATGAATTCGCTGACTGAACTGACGCTATCGCTGGCAAGCCAGCTCCCACTGGCTTTAGCGCCACTACATCCACCCGTACTCGGCCATCGACAACGGATCCCCATCGCCCACGATGAAATGATCGAGTATGCGCACATCAATCAGCTGCAGGGCCTCCTGCAGCCGCTTGGTCAGCTGGCGGTCCGCCTGGCTGGGGGCGGCGTTGCCCGAGGGATGGTTGTGGCACAGGATGAGCGCGGCGGCATTGTTGGCCAGTGCGCGCTTGACCACCTCACGGGGATGGACGGCGGTACTGTCGATGGAGCCGCGAAACAACGCCTCGAAGGCCAGTACCTGATGCCGCGAGTCCAAAAACAGGCAACCGAACACTTCCTGTTGCTCGTGGCGCAGCATCGATTTCAGATAATCGCGAACGGCCTGGGGGTTTTCCAGCGCCGAACGCACACGCAACCGTTCCGCCAGATGCCGCCGGTTCATTTCCTGCACCGCCTGCAGTTGCGCAAATTTTGCCGGCCCCAGCCCCAATTCCGCACTGAACGCCGGCTGATCGGCCTCCAGTAACGCCCGCAGGCTGCCAAACTTGCCCAACAGGTGACGCGCCAGGTCCACGGCGCTTTTGCCCGCTGCACCTGTTCTCAAAAATATGGCCAGCAACTCTGCATCCGAAAGGCTCGCCGAGCCCTGCTCAAGCAGCTTTTCCCGGGGTCGCTCGGCCGCCGGCCAATCACGAATACTCATAGCACCTCCCTGTCTGTGGGCGCCGCTGTTCCATAGCGGTCGCTGTGATATCTTAGCCCATCTTTTTTGCGGGCGAATTCATCCCTGGGGAGGGGGTTTCGCCATGCAGTCACCAACGAATTGAAAGGCTGACCTATGCAGCGGCTGTATCGGAAACGCATTGTTCTGGGCGTCGGCGGCGGCATCGCTGCCTACAAGAGCGCCGAACTGGTTCGCCGACTGATCGACCAGGGCGCCGAAGTGCGCGTGGTCATGACCCGTGGTGGCAGTGAGTTCATCACACCGTTGACCATGCAGGCCCTGTCCGGCCATCCGGTGCACCTGGATCTGCTGGACCCCGCAGCCGAAGCGGCGATGGGCCACATCGAACTGGCCAAATGGGCCGACCTGGTGCTGATCGCCCCCGCCACGGCGGACCTGATCGCGCGCCTGGCCCAGGGCATTGCCGATGATTTGCTGACCACACTGGTGCTGGCCACCGACGCTGTGGTGGCCGTTGCCCCGGCCATGAACCAGGCCATGTGGCGTGACCCTGCGACCCAGAGCAACCTGCGACTTCTGGAAAGCCGCGACCTGAAAGTCTTCGGCCCCGCCTCGGGCAGCCAGGCCTGTGGCGACGTCGGCATGGGACGGATGCTCGAAGCCAACGACCTCGTACAGTGCGCGGCGGACTGCTTCCAGCGCCAGGCATTGACCGGCAAGCACGTGCTGATTACCGCTGGCCCGACTCAGGAAAACATCGACCCGGTGCGCTACATCACCAACCACAGCTCGGGCAAAATGGGCTTTGCACTGGCTGAAGCGGCCGTCGAAGCGGGGGCGCGGGTGACCCTGATCACCGGCCCGGTGCACCTGCCAACCCCCGATCGCGTGACCCGAATCGATGTGGTCAGCGCCCGCGACATGCTCGCGGCCTGTGAAGCGGCGATCCCCTGCGACCTGTTCATCGCCTCGGCAGCAGTAGCGGACTACCGACCCGAGGTCGTCGCACCACAAAAACTTAAGAAAGATCCTACGAGCGGCGACGGTTTGTTACTACAAATGGTGCGCAACCCAGACATTCTGGCCTCGATTGCCACCCGCCCCGATCGACCTTTCAGTGTCGGTTTCGCCGCCGAGACCGAACACCTGCTCGATTACGCAGCGCGCAAACTCAAGGACAAGAACCTCGATTTGATCGTCGCCAACGACGTTGCGAACCCGAGCATCGGTTTCAACAGCGAAGAAAACGCCTGCAGCGTGATCGATCGCGAGCTCCACGCCACACTTTTCGCCCAGACCAGCAAGAGCAAGATTGCTCGTCAGCTGATCACTTTTATCGCCGAACGTCTGAACCAGGTTTAATTTACATGCACGCTTTGCAAGCCAAGATCCTCGACCCCCGCATCGGTACCGAATTTCCGCTGCCGCAGTACGCCACACCAGGCTCCGCCGGCCTGGACCTGCGCGCCATGCTGGAACAGGACACCGTCATCAAGCCGGGCGAAACCCTCCTGATCCCTACTGGCCTGTCCGTCTATATCGGCGATCCGGGCCTCGCGGCACTGATTCTGCCGCGCTCCGGCCTGGGCCATAAGCACGGCATCGTGCTCGGCAATCTGGTCGGTCTGATCGACTCCGACTACCAGGGCCCCCTGATGGTGTCCTGCTGGAACCGCGGCCAGACCGATTTCAACATGGTGGTCGGCGAACGCCTGGCCCAGTTGGTTCTGGTGCCCGTGGTTCAGGCGCACTTCGAAATGGTTGAAGAATTCGTGGAAACCGAACGCGGCGCTGGCGGATTTGGCCATACCGGTATCCGTTGATCGAATGACGCCACATCCCCGTAGGAGCTGCCCCAGGCTGCGATCTCTTGATCTCAAGGACCACGCAGCCTGCGGTAGCTCCTACGGTACAGCGTTCTGACGCCAGTATCGGCGCAACAGATCGCTCAGAAAACCAAGGCAATGGACGGCCAAAAGCTCACTGAAATCGCTGGCATGGCCTTTTCGCACCACGAACTCTCTGTGGAAAACGCCGTCATACCCTTCAGTTTGAACCGGCCAACGAATATTTCGCAGGCCAGTCCAGCCACTTTCGAGATGGAGCATTCCTACAGATGAGCACCCCAGCCCAAGTCGCACCGAAATTCCCCGACAGCATTTTCCGCGCCTACGACATTCGCGGCACTGTCCCGGAATTTCTCAACGCTGAGACCGCTTATTGGCTCGGTCGCGCCATCGGAGCCCAGAGCCTGGCGCAAAACGAGCCCAATGTTTCGGTCGGCCGTGATGGGCGCCTGTCGGGCCCGGAGTTGGTCGAACAATTGATCAAGGGCCTGGCTGACAGCGGCTGCCACGTCAGCGACGTAGGCCTGGTACCGACGCCTGCGCTGTACTACGCAGCCAACGTACTGGCTGGCAAATCCGGGGTAATGCTGACGGGTAGCCATAACCCGTCGAACTACAACGGCTTCAAGATCGTCATCGCCGGCGATACCCTGGCCAACGAGCAAATCCAGGCCCTGCATGACCGCCTCAAGACGAACAATCTGACCAGCGGCAAAGGCAGCATCACCCAGGTCGAAATTCTCGATCGCTACAACACCGAAATCGTCCGGGACATCAAGCTGGCCCGCCGTCTGAAAGTTGTTGTGGACTGCGGTAATGGCGCCGCTGGCGTGATCGCCCCGCAACTGATCGAAGCGTTGAACTGCGAAGTGATCCCGCTGTTCTGCGAAGTAGACGGCAATTTCCCGAACCACCACCCGGACCCGGGCAAGCCTGAAAACCTCGTAGACCTGATCGCCAAGGTCAAGGAAACCAACGCCGACCTGGGCCTGGCTTTCGATGGCGATGGCGACCGCGTTGGCGTAGTGACCAACACCGGCAGCATCGTCTATCCGGACCGCCTGCTGATGCTGTTTGCCCGCGACGTGCTGGAGCGCAACCCGGACGCCGAGATCATCTTCGACGTCAAATGCACCCGGCGCCTGACGCCGCTGATCAAGGAATATGGCGGTCGTCCGTTAATGTGGAAGACCGGTCATTCGCTGATCAAAAAGAAAATGAAACAAACCGGCGCCCTGTTGGCCGGTGAAATGAGCGGGCACATCTTCTTCAAGGAGCGCTGGTTCGGCTTTGACGACGGCATCTACAGCGCCGCGCGTCTGCTGGAGATCCTCAGCAAGGAAAAATCCACGGCGGAAGAGCTTTTCGCGACCTTCCCGAACGATATTTCCACGCCTGAAATCAATATCCATGTGACCGAAGAGAGCAAATTCAGCATCATTGATGCATTGCACGACGCGAAGTGGGGTGAAGGCGCCGACCTGACCACCATCGACGGCGTGCGAGTCGACTACGCCAAAGGCTGGGGCCTGGTGCGCGCATCCAATACCACACCGGTGCTGGTGCTGCGCTTCGAGGCCGATGACGAGGCTGAACTGCAGCGCATCAAGGACGTATTCAAAGTCCAACTGAAGCGTGTTGCACCTGATCTCCAACTACCGTTTTGATTTATTGAAGCGCCATTTATCGAAGTGCCGGAGCCCTGAATGACCCTCGAACGCGAAGCCGCCGCCAATACCGCCAAGGTCCTGTCCGAAGCGCTGCCTTACATCCGCCGCTATGTCGGCAAGACGCTGGTGATCAAATACGGCGGCAACGCGATGGAGAGCGAGGAGCTGAAAACCGGCTTCGCCCGCGACATCGTGCTGATGAAAGCCGTAGGTATCAACCCGGTGGTCGTGCATGGCGGCGGCCCGCAAATCGGCGATCTGCTCAAGCGTCTGTCGATCGAGAGCCACTTCATCGATGGCATGCGCGTGACCGACGCGCAAACCATGGACGTAGTGGAGATGGTCCTCGGCGGGCAGGTCAACAAGGACATCGTCAATCTGATCAACCGTCATGGCGGCAGCGCTATCGGCCTGACCGGTAAAGACGCCGAGCTGATTCGTGCGAAGAAACTCACCGTCACCCGCCAGACGCCGGAAATGACCCAACCGGAAATCATCGATATCGGCCAGGTAGGCGAAGTCGTCGGGATCAACACCGACTTGCTGAACCTGCTGGTCAAAGGCGATTTCATCCCGGTGATCGCCCCTATCGGCGTCGGTGCCAACGGCGAGTCTTACAACATCAACGCTGACCTGGTGGCCGGCAAGGTGGCCGAAGCGCTGAAGGCCGAGAAGCTGATGCTGCTGACCAACATCGCGGGCCTGATGGATAAATCGGGCACGGTCCTCACCGGCCTGACAACCCAACAGGTCGACGAGCTGATCGCGGACGGCACGATCTACGGTGGCATGCTGCCGAAGATTCGCTGTGCGCTGGAAGCAGTCCAGGGCGGGGTCGGCAGTTCGCTGATCATCGACGGCCGGGTGCCGAATGCCATCCTGCTGGAGATCTTCACCGATACTGGCGTGGGCACTCTGATCAGTAATCGCAAGCGTCCGTAAGCGATAGCACACACAAAAAGACCCCGCTCGGCCTGGCTGAGCGGGGTCTTTTTTTGCCTGCAATCCCTGCTGGAATTTGTCGAACCCTCTGTAGGAACTGCGCTATACGCCGAATTGGGCGCGGTACGCTTCAACGGCTGGCAAATGCTGCTTGAGCTGCGGGTCGTCCGCCAAAAACTCCAGCACCTGGTTCAGCGAAACGATGCTGATCACCGCAATACCGAAGTCACGCTCAACTTCCTGAATCGCTGACAACTCACCATTGCCCCGCTCCTGACGGTTCAGCGCAATCAATACGCCGGCCGCCTTGGCACCGTCCTGGGAAGCGATGATCTGCATCACTTCGCGGATCGCGGTGCCTGCGGTGATCACGTCGTCGATGATCAGCACTTCGCCCGTCAATGGCGCGCCGACCAGGCTACCGCCTTCGCCGTGAGCCTTGGCTTCCTTGCGGTTAAAGCACCATGGCAGGTCACGGTCATGGTGCTCGGCCAGGGCCACGGCAGTCGTGGCCGCCAAAGGGATGCCCTTGTAGGCCGGACCGAACAGCACGTCGAACGAAATGCCGCTCTCGATGATGGCCGCCGCATAGAAACGACCCAGCTGCGCCAGGGCCGAACCCGAATTGAACAGGCCGGCATTGAAGAAGTAAGGACTGGTGCGCCCGGACTTCAGGGTGAACTCGCCGAAGCGCAAAACGCCGCGATCGATGGCAAAACGAATGAAATCGCGCTGATACGCTTGCATGAAAAAAACCCCAAATACCACGGATTTAGCTAATTAGGTTGACGCCGTGTATCATACACGCACGCGATTTTTGGGGCCATTTATGCGGATCATCAGTGTGAACGTCAATGGTATTCAGGCTGCAGTGGAGCGAGGGTTGCTCAGTTGGCTGCAAGCACAGAATGCCGACGTCATCTGCCTGCAGGACACCCGCGCCTCCGCCTTTGAACTGGACGATCCAGCCTTCCAACTGGATGGCTACTTCCTTTATGCCTGCGAAGCCGAAGTTCCCGCCCAGGGTGGCGTGGCTTTGTATTCGCGGTTGCAGCCGAAGGCAGTCATCAGCGGTCTCGGTTTCGAGACAGCCGACCGCTACGGGCGCTACCTGCAAGCCGATTTCGACAAGGTCAGCATCGCGACCTTGCTGCTCCCTTCGGGGCAGAACGGCGATGAAGACTTGAACCAGAAGTTCAAGCTAATGGACGATTTCGCCCGTTATCTGGATAAACAGCGGCGCAAACGTCGCGAGTACATTTATTGTGGCTCGCTGTACGTGGCGCAACAAAAGCTGGATATCAAGAACTGGCGCGACAGCCAGCAATCCCCGGGTTTCCTGGCGCCTGAGCGTGCCTGGATGGACGAGATTGTCGGTAACATGGGTTATGTCGACGCCCTGCGCGAAGTCAGCCGCGAAGGCGACCAGTACAGCTGGTGGCCGGACAACGAACAAGCTGAAATGCTCAACCTCGGCTGGCGTTTCGACTACCAACTGCTGACCCCGGGCCTACGCCGCTTCGTACGCAGCGCACGCCTGCCGCGTCAGCCACGGTTCTCGCAGCACGCACCGCTGATCGTGGACTACGACTGGACGCTGACTATCTAGGCGTCGTTTCGCAGACACAAAAAAGCCGACAGCGATGTCGGCTTTTTTGTGCGCAATGATTTTCAATGTGGGAGCTGTGTTGATCGTTATTTGATCAAGCGCCAGGTAAACGGATACCGGTAAGGCAGCCCTTCATTGGCTTTGACGCCAGCAATGATCGTCAGCACCAAGGCACCGATTGCCACCAGCCCCAACAGGAAGAACCCGACAATCACCACCATCAACAGGAAACAGATAGCCGATGCAATGGCGACGGTGATCTGGAAGTTCAGCGCCTCCTTGCCCTGCGCATCGACGAACGGGTCCATTTCACGCTTCATCTGCCAAAGAATCAGCGGGCCGATGAGCGTGCCAAATGGAATCCATATCCCCAGCAGGGCGGACAGGTGACAAAACATCGCCCATTGCCGAACTTCCTTGCTCGGGACGGGAAGCAGCTGTTGTTCGTCACTCATGACGTCCTCCTTGCTGGGAACGGGTCCGATCAGTCGGCCAGTGCAGCTTTCTGCAGTTCGAAAATTTCGGTCATGCCTTTCTTCGCCAGTTCCAGCATAGCGTTCAACTCTTCTGGCTGGAATGGCGCGCCTTCAGCAGTGCCCTGCACCTCGATGAAGCCACCGGTGCTGGTCATTACCACGTTCAGGTCGGTCTCGGCAGCCGAGTCTTCCAGGTAGTCGAGGTCGAGCACAGGCTCGCCCTGGTACATGCCAACCGAAACGGCAGCGATCATCTGCTTGAGCGGGTCGCCACCCTTGAGGCCGCCGCGTTTCTTGATGACTTTCAGGGCATCGACCAGCGCGACCATAGCGCCGGTGATGGAGGCGGTGCGAGTGCCACCGTCGGCCTGGATGACGTCGCAATCGACGTACAGGGTCACGTCGCCCAGCTTGGACATGTCCAGCGAAGCGCGCAGCGAGCGACCGATCAGACGCTGGATCTCCAGGGTGCGACCGCCTTGTTTGCCGCGGCTCGCTTCACGCTGGTTACGTTCGCCAGTGGCCCGTGGCAGCATGCCGTATTCGGCGGTCAGCCAGCCTTGGCCCTGACCCTTGAGGAAGCGCGGCACGCCGTTTTCGACGCTGACCGTGCAGATGACCTTGGTATCACCAAACTCGACCAGCACAGAACCCTCGGCGTGTTTGGTGTAGTTGCGGGTAATGCGGATCGAGCGGAGCTGATCGGCAGCGCGACCACTTGGACGTTTCATAGGGAATACCTGTACTGGGGACGGAAAACTGCCGAGCATTATAGAGCCGTGCGCCGGGCGTGGGCACTTCTAAAAAATCCGCCCGACGATTGAGGCACTGACTCAAGCTTAGAACAGTGCTTTACCGACGGCCTGCAGCTCTTTGTCACGCGGTGTGTTTGGGCGCATACGCCCCACTGCGCTACAATCCTGCGCCTTTGCTGCCTGTCGGCTTAAATTCATAGATAGCGGGTCCTGGGTAACGCTGGGATCTGCATTGCGAGGTACCTCCATGGTGCACAGCATGACCGCTTTCGCCCGCGTCGAAAAAGCCGGCACCCAGGGTACCCTGAGCTGGGAGCTGCGCTCGGTCAACAGCCGCTACCTGGAACCGCATCTGCGCCTGCCGGAGTCGTTCCGCGACCTCGAAGGTTCGGTCCGCGAGTCGCTGCGACAGGGCCTGTCCCGGGGCAAGCTGGAGTGCACCCTGCGCTTCACCGAAGAAAACACCGATAAACCCCTGCAAGTGGATCGCGAGCGCGCCGCCCAACTGGTTGCCGCCGCCGAGACCATCGCCGGCCTGATCAAGAATCCGGCGGCGCTGAACCCGCTGGAAGTGCTGGCCTGGCCCGGCGTGCTGGTGGGCAACGCGAACGACCCGCAAGCGTTGAACGCCGAGGCACTGGCGCTGTTCAACGAAGGCCTCAAGGAACTCAAGGCTGGCCGTGAGCGCGAAGGCGCGGAATTGGCACGCTTGATCAACGAACGCCTGAGCGCGATTGAAGGCGACGTCGTGACCCTGCGCGAACTGGTCCCGCAGATGCTCGCCACCCAGCGCCAGAAAGTCCTCGATCGCTTCGCCGACATGAAAGCCGAGATGGACCCTCAGCGCCTGGAGCAGGAAATGGTCATGCTCGCTCAAAAGAGCGACGTGGCCGAAGAACTGGACCGCTTGAGCACTCACATCATCGAAGTTCGCCGGGTGCTCAAATCCGGTGGCGCGGCCGGTCGGCGCCTGGACTTCCTGATGCAGGAACTCAACCGCGAGGCCAACACATTAGGCTCCAAGGCCTTCGACCCGCGCAGCACGCAGGCTGCGGTCAACCTCAAAGTGTTGATCGAGCAGATGCGCGAACAAGTGCAGAATATTGAGTAAGGCTACCCCTGACATGACCCACAGCACCGGCACCCTGTACATCATTTCCGCCCCTTCGGGCGCGGGCAAGAGCAGCCTGGTCAAGGCCCTCACCGACGCCGACCAGGCTATCCGCGTCTCCGTCTCCCACACCACCCGCGCCATGCGCCCGGGTGAAGTGGACGGCGTGAACTATCACTTCGTCTCGCGCGAAGCATTCGTGAAGATGGGTGAACATGGTGACTTCCTGGAGCGCGCCGAAGTGTTCGGCAATCTCTATGGCACCTCGCAGAGCCATCTGCAGCAAACCCTGGACGCAGGTCACGACCTGATTCTGGAGATCGACTGGCAAGGCGCCGAACAAGTGCGCAAATTGATGCCCCAGGCGCGCTCGATCTTCATCCTGCCGCCCTCCCTGGAGGCCTTGCACCAGCGCCTGACCAATCGCGGCCAGGACAGTGACGAGATCATTGATGGGCGGATGCGTGAAGCCGTCAGCGAGATGAGCCACTACGTGGAATATGACTACCTCATCATTAACGACAATTTCGCCCATGCGCTGGACGATTTGAAAGCGATTTTCCGTGCCAACCAGCTGCATCAGAAGCGTCAGCAGCAGCGCAATGGAAAACTTTTGGCCGAATTGCTCGGCTAAACAGCTCTTCCCAAAACCGCTGCGGGGGCTTTACATTGGCACTTGCAGCGCGTTGAAGAGCTTGGTCAAAAAATCAGCGCTTCCCTAAACGCTGGTGATTTTTTAAACTGTTGAGTCCGCTCGCCCAACCGGGCAGCGCGCATATTGCATTCGCTCCGAGGAATACCATGGCCCGCGTAACCGTTGAAGACTGCCTGAACCACGTGGAAAACCGCTTTGAGCTGGTCATGCTGTCCACCAAGCGTGCCCGTCAACTGGCCACCGGCGGCAAAGAGCCTCTGGTCCAGTGGGAAAACGACAAGCCTACCGTTGTAGCCCTGCGTGAAATCGCGGAAGGCCTGATGAGCTACGAGTTCATTGCCAACGCTGAAATCGTCGAAGACGAACCGCTGTTCGCAGCGTTCGAGGACGAGTCCAACGAGGCCGTCTAAGCCTATGCCTGGTCGACGTAGCACGGCGCAGGGTCACAGCGAACGGCAGGAGTCATCATGCCGAGCATAGACGCCCTCGCCGATCGCTTATCGACCTATCTCGGCAAGGACCAGGTCAACCTGGTCCGCCGAGCGTATTTTTACGCCGAACAAGCCCACGACGGCCAACGCCGACGCAGTGGCGAGGCGTACGTCACGCACCCCCTCGCGGTGGCGAATATTCTTGCCGACATGCATATGGACCATCAGAGCCTGATGGCGGCCATGCTGCATGACGTGATCGAAGACACCGGTATTGCCAAGGAAGCGCTGCAAGCGCAGTTCGGCGAAACCGTGGCCGAACTGGTCGATGGGGTCAGCAAACTGACCCAGATGAACTTCGAGACCAAAGCTGAAGCCCAGGCGGAAAACTTCCAGAAGATGGCCATGGCCATGGCTCGGGACATCCGCGTCATCCTGGTCAAGCTGGCCGACCGCCTGCACAACATGCGCACGCTGGAAGTGCTGTCCGGGGAAAAACGCCGGCGCATCGCCAAGGAAACCCTGGAAATCTATGCACCCATTGCCAATCGGCTGGGCATGCACGCCATCCGCATAGAATTCGAAGACCTCGGCTTCAAGGCCATGCACCCGATGCGTTCTGCGCGGATCTACCAGGCGGTCAAGCGCGCCCGGGGCAATCGCAAGGAAATCGTCAACAAGATCGAAGAGTCGCTGAGCCATTGCCTGGCGATCGACGAGATTCAGGGCGAAGTCAGCGGCCGCCAGAAACACCTTTATGGCATCTACAAGAAAATGCGCGGCAAGCGTCGGGCCTTCAACGAGATCATGGACGTGTATGCGTTCCGGATCATCGTCGACAAGGTGGATACCTGCTACCGCGTGCTGGGGGCTGTTCATAATTTGTACAAACCGCTGCCTGGACGCTTCAAGGACTACATCGCGATTCCCAAGGCCAACGGTTATCAGTCGCTGCACACGACGCTGTTCGGCATGCATGGCGTACCAATCGAGATCCAGATCCGCACCCGCGAAATGGAAGAGATGGCCAACAACGGCATCGCTGCCCATTGGCTGTACAAATCCAGCGGCGACGAGCAGCCAAAAGGCACTCACGCCCGCGCGCGGCAGTGGGTCAAGGGCGTGCTGGAGATGCAGCAACGCGCCGGCAACTCGCTGGAATTCATCGAGAGCGTGAAGATCGACCTGTTCCCGGACGAGGTCTACGTGTTCACGCCCAAAGGCCGGATCATGGAGTTGCCCAAAGGCTCCACGGCGGTCGACTTCGCCTACGCGGTGCACACCGACGTGGGTAACAGCTGCATTGCCTGCCGGATCAATCGTCGTCTCGCACCGCTGTCCGAACCGCTGCAAAGCGGCTCCACGGTCGAGATCGTCAGTGCTCCCGGCGCTCGGCCGAATCCGGCGTGGCTCAATTTCGTGGTCACCGGCAAGGCGCGAACGCACATCCGCCATGCGCTGAAACTGCAACGCCGCTCCGAATCCATCAGCCTGGGCGAACGCCTGCTGAACAAGGTACTCAACGGCTTCGACAGCTCGCTGGAAAAAGTCCCGGCCGAACGGGTCAAGGCGATGCTCACCGAGTACCGTCTCGAACTGATCGAAGACCTGCTCGAAGACATCGGCCTGGGCAATCGCATGGCTTACGTAGTCGCCCGACGCCTGCTAGGCGAAGGCGAGCAATTGCCAAGCCCGGAAGGCCCGCTGGCGATTCGCGGCACCGAAGGCCTGGTACTCAGCTATGCCAAGTGCTGCACGCCGATCCCGGGCGACCCGATTGTCGGTCACCTTTCGGCGGGCAAAGGCATGGTCGTGCACCTGGACAACTGCCGCAACATCAGCGAAATCCGCCATAACCCGGAAAAATGCATCCAGCTTTCGTGGGCCAAGGATGTCACCGGGGAATTCAACGTCGAGCTGCGCGTCGAGCTGGAACACCAGCGCGGCCTGATCGCGCTGCTGGCCAGCAGCGTCAACGCGGCCGACGGCAATATCGAGAAAATCAGCATGGACGAACGCGATGGTCGCATCAGCGTGGTCCAACTGGTGGTCAGCGTGCACGACCGCGTGCACCTGGCCCGTGTGATCAAGAAACTGCGCGCACTGACCGGGGTGATTCGCATCACCCGCATGCGCGCCTAAGCCCACCTATTACAAGGAGTCATTCATGACCAAGACTGTTATCACCAGCGACAAGGCCCCGGCTGCCATCGGCACATACTCCCAGGCGATCAAGGCTGGCAACACCGTCTACATGTCGGGTCAAATTCCGCTGGACCCAAAGACCATGGAACTGGTTGAAGGCTTCGAAGCCCAGACCATCCAGGTATTCGAGAACCTGAAGTCTGTCGCTGAAGCAGCGGGCGGTTCGTTCAAGGACATCGTCAAGCTGAACATCTTCCTGACCGACCTGAGCCACTTTGCCAAGGTCAACGAGATCATGGTCAAGTACTTCGAGCAGCCTTACCCTGCCCGCGCCGCCATTGGCGTGGCCGCCCTGCCAAAGGGTTCGCAGGTTGAAATGGATGCCATTCTGGTCATCGAGTAATGCATCTGGCGCAGCCTCCCAAGGCTGCGCCGCTGATGTCGTAAAGATAGCGTTCTGAAAGGATTCCACCATGCGCCATGCGCTAGCCCTCTCGCTGGTCGCCCTGTTCCTGGGCGGATGTGCCAGCAACCCTGCCGATCGTGACATCAGCGGCACCTGGATCAATCAGGTGGCCATCGATGCAGCCGCCAAAGGCAGCCCATTACGTGAAGCGCTCCAGGCTTATGGCCCGAATCTGGAATGGGACGTTAACACCAGGGCCGCACAGGCTCGCTACACCAACGGTTTTGAGAACGTCGACGGCAAGTTGCTCGGCGAAGAGTCCGGCGCCTGGAAAGTCGATTTTTATGGCAGCTCTGCCAGCGAGCTCAAGCGTGACGGCAAGCAACTGAGCCAGGCCGCCAGCGACAATGAACCCGAGCAGGTCTTTGACCGCGCGGTGATCCCCGTGCCGGAAGGCGCACCGCTGGGCGCCAGTTTCGAGCGAGCGCTGTATACCGCCTACATGGGTGGCAGCTGGCAAGTCGTCAGTGGCCCAGGGGAAGGCAATACCGTGCAGTTCCAGGCCGATGGCCAAGTGGCCGGCCTGCCCGGCGCTGATCGCTACGCCCTTTGCCTGGCGGGTGATTGCGCGTCGATGAGCGGCGGCAACGACAACATGTGGCTGCAACAGAATGGCCAGGGCAACACCTGGATTTTTGCGCGCAAGGGCAAGGAAATGGAGATTTTCCAGGCCACCAACACTGCCAGGGAAGACGAGATGCCCCAGTTCACACCGGGCGAGCGCAAGTGGTTGCTCGAAAAGCAGTAACACCGCGAAACCTTGCAGGAGCCGGCTTGCTGGCGATAGCGTCCGTCCAGCCAATGAACCCATTGCCTGATCCAGCGCATTCGCCAGCAAGCCAGCTCCCACAAAGTCAGCAGCGACCCTCAAGAATCGCCGCATACCCCTCACGATAACTCGGGTACTTCGGCTCCCAGCCCAGAGCTTTCGCTCGCGCATTACTGCACCGCTTGCTCCCCGCCCGACGCACGCTCGCATCGTCGGCCCATTCGGTCACACCCAGATACTCGCGCAACCAGCCCACCACCTCGGCAAGCGGCGCCGGTGAGTCATCGACACCGATATAGATATCATCGAGCCCCACACCCTGCTGATCCTGTTCCAGCAGAAACGCCAGCAACCCCGCCGCATCGTCGGCGTGGATCCGGTTGCCATACAACGGCGGGTCAATCGCTACGCGATAGCCGCGACGAACCTGAGTCAGCAGCCACTCACGGCCCGGACCATAAATACCGGTCAGGCGCACGACACTCGCGGGAATGCCGCTCTGGAGCGCTACTTGCTCCGCCTCCAGCATCAGCCGGCCGGAATAACCGCCAGCCACGGTGGGTGACGTTTCGTCGACCCAGTCCCCGTCCTGCTGGCCATAAACACTGCTGCTGGAAACGAACAGCAGTCGATCAGGCACCTGCCCATAGTCGTCCAGCCAGCTCAGCACATTCTGCAAACCCTGCACGTAAGCAGCGCGGTAGCCCGCCTCATCGTGATCGGTGGCCGCGGCGCAATACACCAGGTAATCCACCGCACCGATCGGCCAGGTCGCCGGGCAGTCTTCGTTAAACAAGTCACCGGCCACGCCAATCACGCCCTCAGGCAAACGCGAAACATCCCGGCGCAGACCATGAACTTCCCAGCCGCGAGCCAGCAATTGCGTGGCCAGGCGGCTACCTACATCGCCGCAACCGGCAATCAAAACAGAAGGCGCGGACATCAGAAAACTCCTCTGGCAAAGGCACAGACTAGCGTCGGCAAAGGACGAGCGGCTAGTAATGCAGGAAAAAAAGATACTCTATTACTTTTGTTAACAAGAATTACTTGCAATAATGCCCGCCACTTTTGTTCTCGGCCTCGCGAGGCCTGGAAGAACATTTACCCTCTTTCTCTCTCAGGTCCGGCCAGCATGACACGCAATCAATCTCCCGCTTCGCCAACCAAACGACCTCGCGCCTGGAGCGCAATGGCTGCACTGTTGCTCAGCGTAATGCTGGTCCCGACTGCTGCTTACGCCGACGCCCAGGCGCCTGCAACCCCGGCAGCCGCCGAGGCACCTGCCGCCGCGCCGGCCCCCGCTGTCCCGGCCACCACACCGGTTGTCACCGACCCGGCCCAGGCAGTAGACGCCACCGCCGCAGACGCTCCGGAAGTACTTGAAGCCGACAACACCCTGGGCATGGCCCACGACCTGTCGCCATGGGGCATGTACCAGAACGCCGACATCATCGTGAAAATCGTGATGATAGGCCTGGCCATCGCGTCGATCATCACCTGGACCATCTGGATCGCCAAGGGTTTCGAGCTGATGGGCGCCAAGCGTCGTCTGCGCAGTGAAATCGCCCACCTGAAAAAGGCCACCACACTCAAGGAAGCCAGCGCCACGGCGACCAAGCCAGGCACGCTCGCCAATGTACTGGTGCATGACGCCCTGGAAGAGATGCGCCTGTCGGTCAACAGCCGCGAAAAAGAAGGTATCAAGGAGCGCGTCGCGTTTCGCCTTGAGCGCCTGGTCGCGGCCTGCGGTCGCAACATGAGCAGCGGCACCGGCGTGCTTGCCACCATCGGTTCCACCGCGCCATTCGTCGGCCTGTTCGGCACCGTGTGGGGCATCATGAACAGCTTCATCGGCATCGCCAAAACCCAGACCACCAACCTTGCAGTAGTGGCACCCGGCATCGCTGAAGCCCTGCTGGCCACGGCATTGGGCCTGGTGGCAGCGATTCCGGCGGTGGTGATCTACAACGTCTTCGCCCGCTCCATCGCCGGTTACAAGGCACAAGTCTCGGATGCCTCGGCTGAAGTCCTGCTGCTGGTTAGCCGCGACCTCGATCACCTGCCGACCACCGAGCGCTCCGCGCAACCCCACGTGGTCAAAGTAGGGTAATCAGCCATGGGCTTGCATTTGAAAGAAGGCGCAGACGACGATCTGGCCGAGAACCATGAAATCAACGTCACGCCGTTTATCGACGTGATGCTGGTGCTGCTGATCATCTTCATGGTGGCCGCTCCCCTGGCTACCGTGGACATCAAGGTCGACCTGCCAGCCTCCAGCGCAAAACCGGCACCGAGGCCGGAAAAACCGGTGTTCCTCAGCGTGAAGGCTGATCAACGCCTGTTCCTGGGCGAAGACGAAGTGAAGGCCGAAGCGCTGGGTGCCACTCTGGACGCCCGGACCAAAGGCAAAAAAGACACGACCATCTTCTTCCAGGCCGACAAGGGCGTGGACTACGGCGACCTGATGAGCGTGATGGACGCCCTGCGCGCCGCCGGTTACCTGAAGGTTGGCCTGGTGGGTCTTGAGACGGCAGCCAAAAAATGATCACGACGCGCCATAAGCTGACGCGTTACAGCGGGAGCCTGGCCGTGGTGCTGGGCGTGCACGCGCTGGCCATCGCGCTGGCACTGAACTGGACCTCGCGCCAGCCGATCCCATTGCCGCCCCAGGCAATGATGGTCGAGCTGGCGCCAGTGCCGGCCCCGCCACCACCGGCCCCGCCGAAGGTGATAACGCCGCCACAACCACCGGCACCGGTGGAAGAACTGCCGATCCCGAAACTGGCTGAAGCGCCTAAGGCCGAGATCACCGTACCCAAGCCGGTAAAACCCAAGCCCAAGCCGCAACCGCCAAAACCTGTGGAGAAGAAACCGGAACCGCCGAAGGAGAAGCCTTCCGAGGAAAAACCAGCTGACGCTCAACCGACCCAGGCACCCACGGAAAAATCCGCACAACCGGCACCTGGACCATCACCGGCGCAGCAAGCGGCCAAGGCCAGCTGGCAAAACACCCTGCTCGCTCACCTGGCCAAGTACAAAAAGTACCCGGCCAGCGCTCAGGCCAGGGGCAAGACCGGCGTTAACCGCCTGCGGTTCGTGGTAGATGCTGAAGGCAACGTGTTGTCATTCGAACTGGTGGGTGCATCCGGCAATGCCGATCTGGATCGCGCTACTCTGGAAATGATCCGCCGCGCCCAACCGCTGCCCAAGCCACCTGCGGACATGGTGAAAAACGGCCCGATTGAACTCTATGCACCTTTCGTCTACTCGCTGGAAAAGGGTCGCCGCTAAGCAACCCTGAAACCCTGTAGGAGCGAGCTTGCTCGCGATGGAATCGAACGATAACGCTTGAAGACTGACACGCCACAGCGGTCTCAGGTTTTTCGCGAGCAAGCTCGCTCCTACATAACGTGCGTCTATCGATTGCAGCCGGTATGCTTGGCGCGCAACTTCATGGACGCCTGCTATGACCCTCACAGAATTACGCTACATCGTTACTCTCGCCCAAGAGCAGCACTTCGGCCATGCCGCCGAGCGTTGCCACGTCAGTCAACCGACCTTGTCGGTGGGCGTGAAAAAGCTTGAAGACGAACTCGGTGTGCTGATTTTCGAGCGCAGCAAAAGTGCCGTGCGCCTCACGCCAGTCGGCGAAGGCATTGTCGCCCAGGCGCAGAAAGTGCTGGAGCAGGCACAAGGCATCCGTGAACTGGCCCAGGCCGGCAAGAACCAGCTGACGGCCCCACTAAAAGTCGGCGCCATCTACACCGTCGGGCCCTACCTGTTTCCGCACCTGATTCCACAACTGCACCGGGTCGCCCCGCAGATGCCGTTGTACATCGAAGAAAACTTCACCCACATCCTGCGAGACAAACTGCGCAACGGTGAGCTCGACGCGATCATCATCGCCCTGCCGTTCAACGAAGCCGACGTGCTGACCCTGCAGCTCTACGACGAGCCGTTCTACGTCCTGATGCCGGCTCAGCACCCATGGACGCAAAAAGAATCCATCGACGCCGCCCTGCTCAACGACAAGAGCCTGCTGCTGCTTGGCGAAGGTCATTGCTTCCGCGACCAGGTGCTGGAAGCCTGCCCGACCCTGGCCAATGGCAAGGACGGCGCCAAACACACCACCGTCGAATCCAGCTCCCTGGAAACCATCCGCCATATGGTCGCCTCCGGCCTGGGCATTTCGATCCTGCCGCTCTCGGCCGTGGACAGTCACCACTACGCTCCCGGCGTGCTCGAAGTGCGCCCACTGACGCCACCGGTGCCTTTCCGCACGGTAGCCATCGCCTGGCGCGCCAGCTTTCCACGTCCCAAAGCGATTGAGATCCTCGCTGACTCGATTCGCCTGTGCTCGGTCGCCAAGCCGCCAGCGCCGGTCGTTGCCGGCTAAGCCGCTGCCATGACGGAGTTGTCGCAAGTGTCGGTGACGGCACTCAAGGGCGTTGGGGAAGCCATGGCCGAGAAGCTCGCCAAGGTCGGCCTGGAGAACCTCCAGGACGTGCTGTTTCACCTGCCATTGCGTTATCAGGACCGCACTCGCGTAGTCCCGATCGGCCACTTGCGCCCTGGCCAGGACGCCGTGATCGAAGGTACCGTCAGCGGTGCCGATGTGGTCATGGGCCGCCGCCGCAGCCTGGTCGTTCGGCTGCAGGATGGAACGGGTGGACTCAGCCTGCGCTTCTACCATTTCAGCAACGCCCAGAAAGAAGGTCTCAAGCGTGGCACACGGATTCGCTGTTACGGCGAAGCGCGGCCTGGTGCCTCGGGGCTGGAGATCTACCACCCGGAGTATCGCGCCATCACCGGTGACGAGCCGCCGCCGGTCGATGAAACCCTGACCCCGGTCTACCCGCTCACCGAAGGCCTGACCCAGCAGCGTTTGCGCCAACTGTGCATGCAGACCCTGACGCTGCTGGGACCCAGCAGCCTGCCCGACTGGCTGCCGACCGAACTGGCCCGGGACTATCAACTTGCCCCGCTGGCCGACGCGATCCGCTACCTGCATCACCCGCCCGCCGATGCCGATGTCGACGAACTCGCGCTAGGGCATCACTGGGCCCAGCACCGGCTGGCCTTCGAAGAATTGCTGACCCATCAACTGTCCCAGCAGCGCCTGCGCGAAAGCATGCGCTCGCTGCGCGCACCGGCGATGCCCAAGGCGACAAAGCTGCCGGCCAGGTACCTGGCCAATCTCGGCTTCGCGCCGACCGGGGCCCAGCAACGAGTTGGCAATGAAATCGCCTACGACCTCAGCCAGCCCGAGCCCATGCTGCGACTGATCCAGGGTGACGTTGGCGCGGGCAAAACCGTAGTTGCCGCCCTGGCCGCCTTGCAGGCACTGGAAGCTGGCTATCAGGTCGCGCTGATGGCGCCCACCGAGATCCTCGCCGAGCAGCATTTCATCACCTTCAAGCGCTGGCTCGAACCGCTGGGCATCGAAGTCGCGTGGCTGGCCGGCAAGCTCAAGGGCAAAAATCGCGTGGCTGCGCTGGAGCAGATCGCCAGCGGCACCCCAATGGTGGTGGGCACCCACGCACTGTTCCAGGACGAAGTGCAGTTCAAGAACCTGGCGCTGGTGATCATCGACGAACAGCATCGATTTGGTGTGCAGCAACGCCTGGCACTGCGACAGAAAGGCGTAGGGGGACGCATGTGCCCGCACCAGCTGATCATGACCGCCACGCCGATTCCGCGTACATTGGCCATGAGCGCCTACGCCGACCTCGACACATCGATCCTCGACGAACTGCCTCCCGGGCGCACTCCGGTAAACACTGTGTTGATCACTGACACCCGGCGCGTGGAAGTGATCGAGCGGGTTCGTGGCGCCTGCGCCGAAGGCCGGCAGGCCTACTGGGTCTGCACCCTGATCGAAGAATCGGAAGAGTTGACCTGCCAGGCCGCCGAAACCACTTACGAAGACCTCACCGCCGCCCTCGGCGAGCTCAAGGTCGGGTTGATTCACGGGCGCATGAAGCCTGTGGAAAAAGCCGCAGTCATGGCCGAATTCAAGGCCGGCAACCTGCAGTTGCTGGTGGCGACCACGGTAATTGAAGTGGGCGTCGACGTACCGAACGCCAGCCTGATGATCATTGAAAACCCCGAGCGCCTGGGGCTCGCGCAACTTCATCAGTTGCGCGGTCGAGTCGGCCGGGGCAGCGCCGCCAGCCACTGCGTGCTGCTGTATCACCCGCCGCTGTCGCAGATCGGCCGCCAGCGCCTGGGCATCATGCGCGAAACCAACGATGGCTTTGTCATCGCCGAAAAAGACCTTGAGCTACGCGGCCCCGGCGAAATGCTCGGCACCCGCCAGACCGGCCTGCTGCAGTTCAAGGTCGCCGATTTGATGCGCGATGCCGACCTGCTTCCCGCCGTGCGCGACGCGGCGCAGGCCCTGCTTGAGCGGTGGCCGGATCACGTCAGCCCGTTGCTGGATCGCTGGTTGCGTCATGGGCAGCAATACGGCCAAGTGTGAGCACCGTCGCAGTTTCCGGACCACCGTGTTAAACATGATGGTTATACTCTTGCAACTGTTTGAGAACGGATCCAAACCATGATCGACGCTGCCCTCGCTCCCGAAACCCCGCACGCTACGTCTGCAGTTCGGCTGCTGCTGGGCAAGCTGGACATAGCCTTTGATGAAGTCCTCGACCACCACGGCCTGAATGCTGCGCGCAAAGTGCAGGCAGTGCTGCTGGACGATGCCGTCGGCTCGCTCATGGTGCTGTTCCCGCAAAGCCAGCTGCTGGACCTCAATCGCCTCGCCGAGCTCACCGGCCGCCGCCTCACTGCGGTTTCGCCTGAGCGCCTGGAGCGCCTGCTCGGTAAGCACAACCTGGGCCTGTTGCCCGGCCTGCCTTCGCTCACTGCGGCACCGTGCCTTTACGAAGACAGCTTGCTGCGCGAACCCAAGTTGCTGATCAATTCGGGCGTGCCGGGCTTGCTGCTGGAAATCGCCTGCGACGATTTCAAGACCCTGCTGAGCAAGGCCAGCGCCGCCCGCTTCGGTGAGGCACTAACCAGCATCCGTCCGAACCTCGACCGCCCCGACGACGACCGCGAGGAAATCACCCAGGCCGTCCAGGCCTTCACGGCGCGACGCATTCAGCAACGACTGGAAGCCACCATCGAGATCCCGCCGCTGGCTTCGACGGCACAAAAAATCATCAAGCTGCGGGTCGACCCCAACGCCACCATCGACGACATCACCAGCGTCGTAGAGACCGACCCGGCCCTGGCCGCGCAAGTCGTCAGTTGGGCAGCGTCGCCGTACTATGCCTCGCCGGGCAAGATTCGTTCAGTGGAAGACGCGATAGTGCGGGTGCTGGGTTTCGACCTGGTGATCAACCTGGCGCTGGGCCTGGCCCTGGGCAAAACCATGAGCCTGCCAAAGGATCACCCGCAACAAGCAACACCTTATTGGCAACAGTCGATCTACACCGCCGCCGTCATCGAAGGCCTGACCCGAGCCATGCCCCGCGCACAGCGCCCGGAAGCCGGCCTCACCTACCTGGCCGGCCTGCTGCACAACTTCGGCTATCTGCTGCTGGCGCACGTATTCCCGCCGCACTTCTCGCTGATCTGCCGCCACCTGGAAGTCAACCCGCATCTGTCCCACAGCTACATCGAGCAACACCTGCTGGGCATCACCCGCGAGCAAATCGGCGCCTGGCTGATGCGCTACTGGGACATGCCCGACGAACTGGCCACCGCCCTGCGCTTCCAGCATGACCCAAGCTACGACGGCGTCTACGCGGAGTACCCGAACCTGGTGTGCCTGGCCGTGCGCCTGCTGCGCAGCCGCGGCATCGGCTCGGGTCCGGTCGAGGAAATCCCCGACGCCCTGCTGGAACGTCTGGGCCTCAGCCGCGAGAAGGCCAATGATGTGACCAGTAAAGTGCTGGATGCGGAAGTGTTGTTGCGTGAACTGGCTTCGCAATTCGGCCAGCCCTGAAAGCGATCGCGAGCAAGCTTTGCTCCCACAGAGGGTGATCTCAATCCTGTGGGAGCACCCACAAAAGTGATCCCAATCCTGTGGGAGCAAGGCTTGCCCGCGATGGCCTCAACCCGGTCTGGAGTGTTTTTACTCTGCCGAGCTATCAATACGTCTCAAACCTTCGCTTTGGCTTTACGCGGCTTCAGGTACTTGGTCAAACCCTGGAACCAGATCACCAGCGCCGGGTTGCCCTTGATCTGGATCGACTTGTCCTGAATCCCCGTCATGAACGCCAATTGCTTGTTCTTCGCCTGCATTGTCGCGAAGCCATAGGCAGCGTCTTTAAATGCAATCGCAAACGCCGGCTCGGAGTACACACCGGACTTGCTGGTAATGCGCTGATCCTTCACGCGAAAGTGCCGGGCCACTTTGCCGTCCAGGGTCTGCAGCTGAAAGACCAGATCCTTGTCCCCCAACTGCTGTTGGAACGCAGGATTTTTCCTACTGGCCTTGGCCATCAACAAACCCAGCATCCACAGAAGAAAACGAAATTTCATGCGCACAGCCTCAAGAGAAAAATGAACGGCCGGCGCAGTGTAGCGGCTTCACCCAGGAACGCCACCATCGCGTAACTTTAGCGGAAGATGACCCTATTTTTGACGCCAATGACTACCAAGTCACCAA
The DNA here is from genome assembly GCF_017114825.1 of Pseudomonas gregormendelii. Classification (GTDB taxonomy): domain Bacteria; phylum Pseudomonadota; class Gammaproteobacteria; order Pseudomonadales; family Pseudomonadaceae; genus Aquipseudomonas; species Aquipseudomonas gregormendelii. The sequence continues at coordinate 87,719 of NZ_JADEVO010000002.1, forward strand.
CGAAAACCCCCTGTAGGAGCTGCCGAAGGCTGCGATCCTTTGATCTTAAGCCCCACAACTCTTTGGGCTTTTTCGATCTCTGAAACACAGACCGCCATGCCCACCACCACTCACCCGCGCCCCATAAAAAAAGGGCACCCGATCTAATCGGCATGCCCTTTTTCCAACGCCCCTCCCGGTTCACCCAAGGAGTTCGTCGCAATTACGGATTAACGCTGTCCTTCAACGACTTGCCTGGCTTGAACGCAACAGTATTGCTGGCCTTGATTTTGACTGGCTCACCGGTTTGCGGGTTTTTGCCGGTGCGGGCGCCGCGGTGGCGTTGCAGGAAGGTGCCGAAGCCCACCAGCGTCACGCTGTCCTTGCGGTGCAGAGCGCCGGTGATTTCTTCGAGAACGGCGTTGAGGACGCGGTTGGCCTGCTCTTTGGTGAGATCTGCTTTTTCAGCAATTGCGGCGGCGAGGTCTGGTTTACGCATTAGTGAAGCCCCTTTGACGGTTTTTTGTTGTTATGTCCGTGCTGTTCTCGTTGGAACAGCGCCAAAAGCGCCGCAGGTGCTCTACTCTGCGGCAGACGGGAGTGAGAATGGCACGCAGCGGGGTGCTGCGCCAGTCTCGGCGCGACGTTTGTGGGGGCAAAAGCGGGGTGATTCCGACAGAACGACCAGTATTTACGCCAGCAGTGCCGGAAGCTCTTTGTTCAGTGCCAGTTTTTCCATGACTGCCGCGCCTGTGAGGGCATAACCGAGCAGTTTTCCGCTGGCATCGCGGCACAGTGCCTTGATGTCTGCGCCCTGCCCTTCGACGGTCCAGAAGCCTTCCACACCGCGCGGTGGCGGGGATACGACCAAGGGGCAGACGGGGGTTTTGACAGTGATCGGCATCGCGCCATAGTTGACGGTCGTGGGATTGCCGGACAAGGTCTGGGCCAGTGCTCTGGCGCAGCTCATGAGGGGCATTACGTACAGCAGGTTCAGCCCATCGACCTCGGCGCAGTCGCCCAGGGCGTAGATGTTGGCGTGGGAGGTCTGCAGGTGGCGGTCGACGACTACGCCACGATTGACCTGCACGCCAGCCGCTGCGGCCAGGTCGATGCGCGGGCGCAAGCCGATGGCCGAGACCACCAGGTCGCAGGGAATCACCTGGCCATCGGACAGGTGCGCTTCCAGCCCGTCCGTCACGCGTTGCAGGCGGTTAAGCACAGGGCCGAGATGGAAGCGTGCACCGAGGCTTTCCAGGCCGGCTTGAACCGCAGCAGCGGCGGCGGGATGCAGCAAAGTGGGCATGACCTGTTCGCACGGGGCGACCAGTTGCACCTCGTAGCCACCGAGTATCAGGTCGTTGGCAAATTCGCAGCCGATCAGCCCGGCGCCCAGCAGCAATACCCGGCGCTTGCCGACAGCGGCTGCACGAAAGCGCGCGTAGTCTTCCAGGTCATTGATCGGGAACACGCAGTCTGCGGCATCCCCTTCGATGGGCACACGCACGGTTTCTGCGCCCCAGGCCAGCACCAGGTCGCGATAAATCACCGACTCTTCGCCGACCCACAGACGCTTGTGGCCCGGGTCGATGCCGCTGATGCGCGTGTGGGTGCGCACCTCGGCCTTCAACTGCTCGGCCATGGCGCCTGGCTCAGACATGCTCAGGCCATCGGCGTCCTTGTTTTTACCGAAGCCGGTGGAGAGCATCGGCTTGGAGTAGGAACGTCCGTCATCTGCGGTAATCAGCAGCAGCGGGGTTTCGCCATCGAGTTTGCGAAACTCCCGGGCCAGGTTGTAACCAGCCAGCCCGGTGCCTACGATCACGACAGGTGCGTTCATTCTCTACTCCCCTAATGTCTTAGTTGATTTCGATCATTTCGAAATCCATCTTGCCCACGCCGCAGTCGGGGCACAGCCAGTCTTCCGGCACGTCCTGCCACAGGGTGCCCGGCGCAATGCCGTCGTCCGGCCAGCCGTCGGCTTCGTTGTAGATCAGGCCGCAGACCACACATTGCCACTTTTTCATTCAGGTATTTCCTCAGGTTTCAGGCTTTTGCCGGCACGAACGGTCGATAGTTGCAGCACTGCCGTCCGGCTCAGGGCGTTTTGTACTGATCGAGCCCGACAGATGCAAGCCTGTTCGACGCAGCGCCATGCCCGATCAATCAAAATCGCCGAACGACATGGTAAGCTCGGCGCCTCATTTGCTGCCAATAATGACTCACCGTGCCGCACTCAATTATCCCCCGAACGGCCCCGCCCTGGCTCCCTCAAGGCCAGCTCGCTCCCCTCCCCGACGCATTTTCCCTCGACTGGCTGTTCGACGAAGGATCGTTGACCCGGCGCCTGACCCGTTTGTCGAATGACGCTTTCAGCGTCACGCCGCTGTTGGAAGGCTGGCAAGCGCTGCGCGCCGATGAATGCGCCGCGCTGGACCTGGCCGAAGGCAGCGAAGGCTGGGTGCGCGAGGTGTACCTGCGCGGTCACGGCGAGGCCTGGGTGTTTGCCCGCAGCGTGGCGTCGCGCAACGCGCTGCAGGGCGATGGATTGCACATGGACGAACTGGGCAGCCGCTCCCTGGGTGAGCTGCTGTTTTGCGACCAGGCGTTTCAGCGCCGTGCCATCGAGGTTTGTCACTATCCTGAGCAATGGCTACCTGAAGAGTGCCGGGCACCACAACTGTGGGGCCGCCGCTCGCGCTTCGACCGGGGGGCCCTGAGTGTGCTGGTGGCCGAAGTCTTTCTGCCAACCTTGTGGACCGCCGCCCGCGCTCATCCGGAGAACTGCTGATGTACCAGAGCCTGCTCAAGTCCCTGAACCGCCTGAATCCAAGGGCCTGGGATTTCATTCAGCTGACCCGCATGGATAAGCCCATCGGCATCTACCTGCTGCTGTGGCCGACGCTGTGGGCGTTATGGATTGCCGGCAAAGGTTCGCCGTCGCTGGCCAACATCGTGATTTTTGTCCTCGGAGTAGTGCTGACGCGTGCGGGTGGTTGCGTGATCAACGACTGGGCGGACCGCAAGGTCGATGGCCACGTCAAACGCACCGCACAACGCCCTCTGGCCGCCGGCAGAATCAGCTCAAAAGAGGCGCTGGTATTCTTTGCGCTGCTGATGGGTTTGAGTTTTCTGCTGGTGCTGTGCACCAACGCGCCGACGATCTGGCTATCGTTGGGTGGCCTGGCGCTGGCTTTTACCTACCCGTTCATGAAGCGTTACACCTACTACCCGCAAGTGGTGCTGGGCGCGGCATTTTCCTGGGGGATGCCGATGGCGTTCACCGCCGAGACCGGTGAGTTGCCAGCTGCGGCCTGGCTACTGTGGATCGCCAACCTGCTGTGGACCGTGGGATACGACACGTACTACGCCATGACCGATCGTGATGACGACCTGAAGATCGGCGTGAAATCCACTGCCATCCTGTTCGGCGAGGCGGACCGGGTGATCATCCTGACGCTGCAGGGCCTGGCGCTGGGCTGCCTGCTTCTGGCCGGGTCAAAATTCGAGCTGGGCGGCTGGTTCCACTTGGGATTGCTGGCGGCGGCGGGCTGTTTTGCCTGGGAGTTCTGGTACACCCGCAGCAAGGACCGCATGCGTTGCTTCAAGGCGTTCCTGCACAACCATTGGGCCGGGTTGGCGATTTTTATCGGCATCGTCCTGGATTATGCGTTGCGCTAACGAACACACGCCCCTTGCAGGACCGAGCTTGCTCGCGATGAACCCGAGATCGACGCGTGAACCCGGGAGAACACCGCGTCATCGGTCAAGTTTTTCGCGAGTAAGCTCGCTCCTACGGAAGATGGCTTACATCTTCGGCCCTTGGAGGACGTGCCACTTGTCCATTTTCTTGTCGCCAGTCATGTCTCCTGGCTTCTTGTCTTGAACGAAGTAGTACAGCGGTTTGCCGTCAAAGGCCCACTGCATCGTGCCGTCGTCACGGCTGATAACGGTCCATTTTCCTTCGGGCTTATCGGATTCGGTCGCTTTGAGCGGCGGCCAGTTTTCTGCGCACTTACCGGTACAGGCCGATTTGCCACCCGTGTCGTTATCGAAGGTGTACAACGTCATACCCTTATGGTCGACCAACATGCCGTCCTTGACCATGCCCGGGTCTGCCGCGAAGGCCATTGTCGGCAGCGATAGCGCTGCGCTAACCAATAGTGCCTTCCAGGATTGCGCGATGTGCTTCATGGAAACCTTCCTTTTGTGGTTGTCAGGATTCGGACTTAGAGCTTAGTCCAGGATCCCTGCGATCGCCGGGCGACTAAAATACTGTCACACGACTGCAATAATTCCGTTATCTAATGCGGCGCAAGACAGTTAAATGACAAGAGGATATACGCATGGTTGGCAGGAGCATTCTGATCGTCGACGACGAAGCGCCCATTCGCGAAATGATCGCCGTTGCGTTGGAAATGGCCGGCTATGACTGCCTGGAGGCTGAGAACTCCCAGCAGGCCCACGCCATCATCGTCGACCGCAAGCCGGACTTGATCCTGCTCGACTGGATGCTGCCGGGTACATCCGGCATTGAATTGGCCCGCCGCCTCAAGCGCGACGAGCTGACCGGGGACATCCCGATCATCATGCTCACCGCCAAGGGCGAAGAGGACAACAAGATCCAGGGGCTGGAGGTCGGGGCCGACGACTACATCACCAAACCGTTCTCCCCACGCGAGCTGGTAGCGCGGCTCAAAGCCGTGCTGCGCCGCGCCGGCCCGACCGATGGCGAGACGCCGATCGAAGTCGGTGGCCTGCTGCTGGACCCCATCAGCCACCGCGTGACCATCGACGGCAAGCCCGCCGAGATGGGCCCCACTGAGTACCGTCTGCTGCAATTCTTCATGACTCACCAGGAACGCGCCTACACCCGCGGCCAGTTGCTGGATCAGGTCTGGGGCGGCAACGTTTATGTCGAGGAACGCACTGTCGACGTGCACATCCGTCGCCTGCGCAAAGCCCTCGGCGATGCCTACGAAAATCTGGTACAAACCGTGCGTGGCACCGGTTACCGGTTTTCCACGAAGGCATAAAAGCAGCGGCAGGCATTAAGCTACAAGCGGCCAGCAGAAGCACAGCCGATCCCCTACTTGAAGCTTGCAGCTTGAAACTTGAGCTGCGCTAAGGACGCTCCGTGAATCAAAACTGGCATGGCACCCTGATTCGCCACATGCTTTTGCTGGTCACCGCCTGCCTGGTGATCGGCCTGATTACCGGCTACTACGGCTGGAGCCTGGCTGCAGGCCTGGCCCTGTACCTGGCCTGGACCCTCAAGCAGTTGCTGCGCCTGCACGAGTGGCTGCGCCTGCACAAACCCGATGAAGCACCACCCGACGGCTACGGCCTGTGGGGCGAAGTGTTCGACAGCATCTACCACCTGCAACGCCGCGACCAGCGCGTGCGGGGGCGCCTGCAAGCGGTGATCGACCGGGTTCAGGAATCCACGGCGGCCCTCAAGGACGCGGTGATCATGCTCGACACCGACGGCAACCTGGAATGGTGGAACCGCGCCGCCGAAACCCTGCTGGGCCTCAAGACCCCGCAAGACAGCGGCCAGCCCGTCACCAACCTGGTGCGCCATCCGCGCTTCAAGGAGTATTTCGAGCAGGACAGTTACTCCGAGCCGCTGGAAATCCCGTCGCCCACCAATGATCGGGTACGTATCCAGCTGTACATAACCCGCTACGGCAATAACGAGCACCTGATGCTGGTGCGCGACGTCACGCGCATTCATCAGCTGGAGCAGATGCGCAAAGACTTCATCGCCAACGTCTCCCACGAACTGCGCACACCGCTGACAGTGATCTGCGGTTACCTGGAGACGCTGCTGGATAACGTCGAAGACGTAAACCCGCGCTGGTCCCGTGCCTTGCAGCAGATGCAACAGCAAGGGGGGCGCATGCAGACGCTGCTCAATGACCTGCTGTTATTGGCCAAACTGGAAGCCACCGATTACCCGTCGGACAATGCACCGGTGGCTATCGACACTTTGCTGCAATCGATCAAAAGTGACGCACAGCAATTGTCCGGCCAGAAAAACCAGCACATCACCCTCGAAGCGGACCCGCAGATCCTGCTCAAGGGCAGCGAGGCGGAATTGCGCAGTGCGTTTTCGAACCTGGTGTTCAACGCCGTCAAATACACCCCGGCCGAAGGCAATATCCGCGTTCGCTGGTGGGGCGACGAACAGGGCGCGCACTTGAGCGTCCAGGATTCGGGCATCGGTATCGACAGCAAGCACCTGCCGCGCCTGACAGAGCGCTTTTACCGGGTCGATTCCAGCCGCAACTCCAATACAGGCGGCACAGGCCTTGGGCTCGCCATCGTCAAACACGTGCTGTTGCGCCACCGTGCACGGATGGAAATCAGTAGCGTACCCGGGCACGGCAGCACGTTTACCTGTCATTTCGCCCCGGCTCAGGTCAGCAAATCCCTGACCATCAACGCCGCCGACTGATACCGGCCAGCACGCGCCACTAGGCAATCGCCCAGTCAGCCGCTACATTGGCTGACTTGTGCCTGCCCTTCAGGTGCACAGCTGTCCCCTCTTTCGAATACACGGAACCCGCAAAACTCCATCATGGACCCATCCCCTGGCTTGACCCTCGCGACACTCTTCGCCGATTTCGGCATGATTCTTTTTGCTCTGATCCTGGTTTTGCTCAACGGTTTTTTCGTTGCAGCGGAATTCGCCATGGTCAAATTGCGCTCGACCCGGGTCGAAGCCATTGCAGAAAAGAACGGCTGGCGCGGACATATCCTGCGCACCGTTCACAGTCAGCTCGACGCGTACCTGTCGGCCTGCCAACTGGGTATCACCCTGGCATCCCTCGGCCTCGGCTGGGTCGGTGAGCCGGCGTTCGCGCATATCCTCGAACCGGTCCTGAGTGCCGTAGGCGTCGAGTCCGCCGAAGTGGTCAAGGGCGTGTCGTTCTTCACCGCGTTCTTCATCATCTCCTACCTGCACATCGTGGTCGGCGAGCTGGCTCCAAAATCCTGGGCCATCCGCAAACCCGAGCTGCTGTCGTTGTGGACTGCGGTGCCGCTGTACCTGTTCTACTGGGCCATGTACCCGGCCATCTACCTGCTGAACGCCAGCGCCAACGCCATCCTGCGCATCGCTGGCCAGGGTGAACCCGGCCCTCATCACGACCACCATTACAGCCGCGAAGAACTGAAGCTGATCCTGCACTCCAGCCGCGGTCAGGACCCAAGCGACCAGGGCATGCGCGTGCTGGCTTCGGCGGTGGAAATGGGCGAGCTGGAAGTGGTCGACTGGGCCAATTCCCGGGAAGACCTGGTGACGCTGGAGTTCAATGCGCCGCTCAAGGAAATCCTGGCGATGTTCCGTCGCCACAAGTTCAGCCGTTATCCGGTGTACGACAGTGATACACAGGAGTTCGTCGGACTGCTGCACATCAAGGACCTGCTGCTGGAACTGGCGGCACTGGACCATATTCCCGAGTCGTTCAACCTTGCTGAGCTGACCCGCCCCCTGGAACGCGTATCGCGCCATATGCCGCTGTCGCAGCTGCTGGAGCAGTTCCGCAAGGGTGGCTCGCACTTCGCACTGGTTGAGGAGGCCGACGGCAACATCATTGGCTACCTGACCATGGAAGACGTGCTGGAAGTGCTGGTGGGCGACATTCAGGACGAACACCGCAAGGCCGAACGCGGAATCCTCGCGTATCAACCGGGCAAGCTGCTGGTACGCGGCGATACACCGCTGTTCAAGGTGGAACGACTGCTGGGCATTGACCTGGACCACGTTGAAGCCGAAACCCTTGCCGGGCTGGTGTATGACAGCCTGAAGCGGGTGCCGGAAGAGGAGGAGGTCCTGGAAGTCGAAGGCCTGCGGATCATCATCAAGAAGATGAAAGGGCCGAAGATTGTGTTGGCCAAGGTGTTGATGCTCGATTAATTGCAATGCGGGGAACCGCATTGACCCCAAAAGATCGCAGCCTGCGGCAGCTCCTACAGGGAATCGCAATCCCATGTAGGAGCTGCCGCAGGCTGCGATCTTTTGCTTTCAGAACCTATTGCTTGCCCAACGCAAAGTTGGGCAACGCACCCACCGGCTGATTGAACTGGTACGGTATCGACACCAGCCCCATCCCGGTGTTGCGCTGTACCACAAAGTGCAGATGCGGCCCGCTGCTGTTGCCGGTATTGCCCGACAGCGCCAACGCAGTGCCCACCCCAACCCGCTGACCTTCCCGGACGCTGACCGAACCTTGCATCAGGTGCAGGTACACGCCCATGGTCCCGTCGTCGTGCAGCACCCGTACGAAGTTGCCTGATGGGTCGGTCCCCTGGCCGGCCTGGTTATTCTCGGTCTTCACCACCATCCCGCCTCGCGCCGCAATGATCGGCGTGCCTTCAGGCATGGCAATGTCCATGGCGTAGCGATTTTTCGCGCCGAAGTGACTGTATTGGCCGTTGGCACCCTGGCTCAGCCGAAACGGCCCACCCCGCCAGGGCAATGGGTAGCGATAAGCCAGGGCAGCCCCTGCAGGGTCGCCCAGGGAATATTTGAACGCCGGGGTATACACCAGCGGCTTTCCCGCCCGGGTGGCCGTGAGCAGCGCCAGGCGCAGGTTGCTGCGTGCCGGCAGCACCCGACGGATCGGGCGGCTCGGCGCACCGCTGACGTTCTTCAGACCGGCAAAACTCAATTCGATTTCGACCGGCGCGTACAGGTCATTGCGCACAAATACGCTATCAGCGCCCTGCTGTTTCTTGATGTCGAGGTACACCTGGCCTTCAAGGCGCTCGACCATGCGATCGCGGAAAACGAACACCTTGGCGCCTTTCGAGGGGCGGTCGCTGTAGGAGACCACGCCGTTGGCGTCCTTGGACTTGTAGATAGTCATGGCCACAACCGAGGTGGAGGCCAGGAAAAGACCACAGAAAAACAGCAAGCGCGCGAGCATGGGCAGAGGTTCTGTCGAGGAGAGTCCTGGGAGGGAGCCTAGCAGCTGCAATGGACCTGGGTAGGCGGCAGATGTTTCAAAATCGGCAGATCAATGGATGTGTGGTGAATCGGATGACGCCATCGCGAGCAGGCTCGCGATGGCGGCTTTCAGGCAACCAAGGATTTAAGCACCCGGCACAAAATGCTTCTGTACCGTACCACGTGCTATCAATCGCGATATGTAATCGAGCTTCTGAGCATCCTGGTCCACGAACCGGAAGGTCAGCTGCAACCACTCGCTGTCAGGCCTCGGTTCATAGGCGACGATGGCATGCAGGTAGCCGTTGAGACGCGCGATCTCGGCATTGTCGCCCTGCTCCAGGTCGAGCACGGCACTGTCGAGCACCTGCGGCAACGTGTCAGTACGCTTCACCACCAACAAGGCTTCCTTGAGGCTCAAGGCCTTGATCACGCACTGCTGGTTACCACTGGACAGGCGCAACTGCCCATGGCCGCGGCCTGCAGACGCAGACGGTGCAGCAGCGGCCTTGGGTGGCGAGTTGCTGATCAGGCCACGTGACGGCGTCGGAATCGCAGGCGCAGCAACCACGGTCGCCTGGCCACCGGTCAAGGCGTTGAGGGAGTCGTTGCCGAAGGCGGAGCTCATCTTCACCGGCGCGCTGCTCATCAACGCGTCGAGCTTGCCGACCTTGTTCAGGGCCTGCTTGACCTTGGTCAGTAACTGCTCGTTGTTGAAGGGCTTGCTGACGTAGCCGGAAACGCCTGCCTGGATCGCCTGGACAACGTTCTCCTTGTCGCCACGGCTGGTCACCATCACGAACGGCATGGTCTTGAGACGGTCCTGCTCGCGGCACCAGGTCAACAGTTCCAGGCCGGACATTTCCGGCATCTCCCAGTCACACAGGACCAGGTCGAATGTTTCCCTGGCCAGCAAGACCTGGGCCTTCCTGCCGTTGACGGCGTCCTCGATCCGAATGCCCGGAAAGTAATTGCGCAGGCATTTTTTCACCAGGTCACGAATGAATGACGCATCGTCCACGACCAAAACACTGACCTTACTCATCCATCACCCCTTCCAAAACCCCGGCAAGCTTAGCGCTTTGCTGATGGCACACTGCCATAAACTCTCAGTCACGCCGGGACTTTTCGTTCGCGGGGTGCTGCTTCGAATTCGTAAGCCACAAACAAAAACGCCCGACCAAAAGGCCGGGCGTTTCTCTTGGGCAAACTTACTTATCGTCAGCTACACCCGGAACATTAGCGGTTTCGCCACTTGTGCCTTCAACTTCTTCCTTCATGCGCTTCAAGCCCAGGTGACGCACATCGGTGCCGCGCACCAGATAGATCACCAGCTCGGAAATGTTGCGCGCGTGATCGCCGATTCGCTCCAGGGAACGCAGCACCCAGATGATGCTCAAGACCCGCGAGATAGAGCGCGGGTCTTCCATCATGTAGGTCGCCAGTTCACGCAGGGCGGTCTTGTATTCGCGATCGATGATCTTGTCGTACTGGGCTACCGACAATGCCAGGTCGGCATCGAAGCGGGCAAAAGCGTCCAGTGCGTCACGGACCATATTGCGCACCTGGTCGCCGATGTGACGCACTTCGACATAACCGCGCGGCGCTTCACCTTCTTCGCACAACTGAATGGCCCGGCGGGCGATCTTGGTCGCTTCGTCACCGATGCGCTCCAGGTCGATCACCGACTTGGAAATGCTGATGATCAAACGCAGGTCGGACGCCGCAGGTTGACGACGGGCCAGGATGCGCAGGCATTCTTCGTCGATGTTGCGTTCCATCTGGTTGATCTGGTCATCGATTTCGCGAACCTGCTGGGCCAGACCGGAATCGGCTTCGATCAGCGCGGTAACCGCGTCATTGACCTGCTTCTCGACCAGTCCGCCCATGGCCAGGAGGTGGCTGCGCACCTCCTCTAGCTCGGCGTTGAACTGCGCGGAGATGTGATGGGTAAGGCCTTCTTTACTAATCATGTTGGCGTCCTTGGAGCGTCCGGTAAGGTGCGGTGGACCGCAGCGTCAGTTCAGTGAACAACCACTATTGCTAGCCATAACGACCGGTAATGTAATCTTCGGTCTGCTTCTTCGCCGGATTGGTGAACAGGGTATCGGTGTCGCCGAATTCCACCAATTTGCCCATGTACATGAACGCTGTGTAGTCGGAGACCCGCGCGGCCTGTTGCATGTTGTGGGTCACGATGACGATGGTGAACTTCGATTTCAGCTCGTAGATCAGCTCTTCAACCTTCAGCGTGGAGATCGGGTCCAGAGCCGAACAGGGTTCGTCGAGCAGCAGCACTTCCGGCTCCACGGCGATGGTACGGGCAATCACCAGACGCTGCTGCTGACCACCGGAAAGGCCCAGTGCGGATTCGTGCAGGCGATCTTTTACCTCGTCCCACAAAGCCGCGCCCTTGAGCGCCCACTCCACGGCTTCATCAAGCACACGCTTCTTGTTGATGCCCTGGATGCGCAAGCCGTAGACCACGTTTTCGTAGATGGTCTTGGGGAACGGGTTCGGCTTCTGGAACACCATGCCCACGCGTCGACGCAGCTCTGCAACGTCTTCGCCTTTACGGTAGATGTTGTTGCCGTACAGGTTGATGGCGCCTTCCACACGGCAACCGTCGACCAGGTCGTTCATGCGATTGAAAGTACGCAGCAGCGTGGATTTGCCGCAGCCAGACGGGCCGATAAAGGCTGTGACGCGCTGTTTCGGGATGTTCATGCTGACGTCGAACAACGCCTGCTTGTCACCGTAGAACAGGCTCAGGCCAGGCACTTCGATAGCCACGGTTTCCTGCTCGAGGTTCAGGCTCTGTTTGTCGCGACCCAGGGCCGACATGTTGATGCCGTGGGTATGTGTTTCGTGTTGCATGGGAGGCTCCCTGTGCTAACAAATTCGGTTCGTTGAGCCACTGGCCTTGCCAATGGGTTACTGAAAATCTGTGGCTTGTGCCGATCCCTGGGGGAGCTGGCTTGCCAGCGATGCAGGCGGTGCGGTGTTTCAAGTTACACCGCAGTAATGCCATCGCTGGCAAGCCAGCTCCCACAGGGTTTGTCTTAGCTATCTAAAGCTTTGTATTTTTCGCGCAGGTGGTTACGGATATAGACCGCCGACAGGTTCAAGGTCGCAATCACCAGCACCAGCAGCAACGCCGTGGCGTAGACCAGTGGGCGTGCAGCTTCGACGTTCGGGCTCTGGAAGCCGACGTCGTAGATATGGAAGCCCAGGTGCATGATTTTCTGATCGAGGTGAAGGTACGGGTAGTTACCGTCCAGCGGCAGCGACGGCGCCAGTTTCACCACACCCACCAGCATCAGCGGCGCCACTTCACCCGCGGCACGGGCAACGGCGAGGATCATGCCGGTCATCATCGCCGGGCTGGCCATCGGCAGTACGATCTTCCACAGGGTTTCCGCCTTGGTCGCGCCGAGGGCCAGCGAGCCTTCGCGCACGGTGCGAGGAATCCGCGCCAGGCCTTCTTCAGTGGCCACAATCACCACCGGCACCGCCAGCAGCGCCAGGGTCAGGGATGCCCAGAGCAACCCCGGAGTACCGAAAGTCGGCGCCGGCAGGGCTTCAGGGAAAAACAACCGGTCAACCGAGCCACCCAGGACATAAACGAAGAAGCCCAGGCCGAATACGCCGTACACGATGGCCGGTACACCGGCCAGGTTGTTCACCGCGATGCGGATCAGCCGGGTCATGGTGTTCTGCTTGGCGTATTCACGCAGGTACACCGCAGCCAGTACGCCAAACGGCGTGACGATCATCGCCATGATCAACGTCATCATCACGGTGCCGAAAATCGCCGGGAAAATCCCGCCTTCGGTGTTCGCTTCACGCGGATCGTCGCTCAGGAATTCCCAGACCTTGCTGAAGTAGAAGCCGATCTTGGTCATGGTGCCCATGGCGTTCGGCTGGTAGGCGTGAACCACTTTGCCGATGCCGATTTCGATCTCCTTGCCGTTGGCATCGCGGGCCGTCAGGCTGTCGCGATTGAACTGGGCATGCAGGTCGGCCAGGCGCGCTTCGATGTCCTGATAACGGGCATTGAGCTCGGCGCGCTCGGACTCCATGTCCGCTTGCGCGGTAGCGTCCAGCTTGCCGTCCAGTTCCAGTTTGCGGCCATGCAGGCGAATGCGTTCCAGTCCGGCGTTGATCGCGCCAATGTCGGACTTCTCCAGGGTCTTGAGCTCGCTCGCCAGCCTGTTCACGCGCTCGACACGGGCCTGCAACTCAGGCCACGCCGCCTCGCCTTCGGCGATGACTTTGCCATCCTGCTTAACGTTGACCAGGTAGCCGTAGAAGTTGCCCCACTCGCGGCGTTCGATCGCCATCAGCTCCGGCGGCGTCTTCTGGTTAGTCAGCCACTCGCCGACGACCCAGGTGAAGTCATTGCCGTTCAAGTCACGGTTGCCGACCTTGATCAGCTCACGAGTCATGAACTCCGGACCCTGCTCGGGCACCGGCAGGCCAGCGCTTTTTAGGCGCTCACGGGGCACTTCTTCTTTCTGCACCACTTCGCCGATGACCAGGTGATTGGCCTGGCCAGGCACGTCGTAGCTGGCGTGGATCAAGTCCGCCGGCCAGAAGTGGCCCAGGCCGCGCACGGCGATCACGGCCAGCAAGCCGATCGTCATGATGACCGCGATGGACACCGCGCCACCGCTGATCCAGACGCCCGGGGCGCCGCTCTTGAACCATCCGTTCAGGGAGTTCTGTTTCACAGACTTCTACCTTTCTTAAAGCGACGAGTATTTCTTGCGCAGACGCTGACGAATCAGTTCCGCGAGGGTGTTCATAACGAAGGTGAACAGCAGCAGCACCAAGGCCGAGAGGAACAGCACGCGGTAGTGGCTGCCGCCAACTTCCGATTCGGGCATTTCCACCGCAACGTTGGCGGCCAGTGTGCGCAGGCCTTCGAACAGGTTCATTTCCATGACCGGGGTGTTACCGGTGGCCATCAGCACGATCATCGTTTCACCGACCGCACGCCCCATGCCGATCATCAGCGCCGAGAAAATCCCCGGGCTGGCGGTGAGGATCACCACACGAGTCATGGTTTGCCAAGGCGTGGCGCCGAGGGCCAGGGAACCGAGGGTCAGGCCGCGAGGCACGCTGAACACGGCGTCTTCGGCGATGGAATAGATGTTCGGGATGACCGCGAAACCCATGGCCAGGCCAACCACCAGGGCGTTGCGCTGGTCGTAGGTGATGCCCAGGTCGTGGGAGATCCACATGCGCATGTCGCCGCCGAAGAACCAGTTTTCCATGTACGGGCTCATGTACAAAGACAGCCAGCCCACGAACAGGATCACCGGGATCAGAATCGCGCTTTCCCAACCGTCCGGCACTTTCAGGCGCACGGATTCAGGCAGGCGACTGAAGACGAAACCCGCCACCAGAATGCCGATCGGCAGGAGCATCAACAGGCTGAAAATGCCCGGCAAGTGTCCTTCCACGTAGGGCGCCAGGAACAGGCCGGCGAAGAAGCCGAGGATCACCGTCGGCATTGCTTCCATCAGCTCGATCACCGGCTTGACCTTGCGGCGCAGGCTCGGCGCCATGAAGTAGGCGGTGTAGATCGCGGCCGCTACGGCGAGTGGCGCGGCCAGCAGCATGGCGTAGAAGGCGGCTTTGAGGGTACCGAACGTTAGCGGGGACAGGCTCAGCTTGGGTTCAAAATCGGTGTTGGCGGCGGTCGATTGCCAGACGTATTTAGGCTCGTCGTAGTTCTCGTACCAGACCTTGCTCCACAGTGCGCTCCAGGAAACTTCCGGGTGCGGGTTATCGAGCAGCAGCGGTTGAATCTTGCCGCCGGCCTCGACGATCACGCGGTTAGCCCGTGGTGACAGGCCAAAAATGCCCTGGCCGTCGACGACCTGATCCACCAGCAGGGTGCGGTGTGCGGTGCTGTGGAACACGCCGAGCTTGCCGGATGCATCCAGGGCGATGAAGCCTTTGCGACGCTCTTCGGCAGTGATCTCAACGATGGGCGTGGTGCCCATCTGGAAGGTGCGAATCTGTTTCAGGCGCTGTTCGCCATCCGGGTCGCGAGCCATGAACCACTGGGCCAGGCCACCCTTGGAATCGCCGAGGATCAGCGAGATACCGCCCACCAGCTGAGTGCTGGCGGTGATCTGCGCCTCGCCATCTTCAAGCAGCTTGTAACGACCGTTGAGGCTCTTGTCGCGCAGGCTGAACACGTCGGCCTGGGCACGCCCATTGATTACGTACAACCACTGCTGGCGCGGGTCGACGAAGATGTTTTTCACCGTCTCGGTCATCTGCGGCAGATCGATACGCTTCTGCTCGCTGGTGACTTCGCCGGTCATCATGTTTTCTTCGCGGGTCAGCGACAACACGTTGAGCTGCGCGCCCGTGGAGCCCACCAGCAACAGGGTCGAATCTGTGGCGTTGAGGCTGATATGCTCCAGCGCCCCGCCCGCTTCGTTCAACGCGATCGGGGTCTCGCCATACGGGTATTCAATGGCTGGCGAGATGGTCTTATTGCCGTCGGGATAGGTCACTTTGTAAGTGTGGCGGAACACCAAAGCCTGGCCGTTGGAAAAGCCGACCGCAACCAATGGGGAACCCGGCTGGTCTTCACCGATGGAAGTGACCTGGCTACCGGCCGGGACCGGCAGGTCGACACGACGCAGCTCTGCGCCGCTGTCGATGTCGAAAAACAACGCCTGGCCCTTGTCCGAAACCCGCATGGCCACCTTGTTCTGTTCTTCCAGGGAGATCATCAGCGGCTTGCCGGCGTCCTGCATCCAGGCGGGCGTGATCGAGTCCTTGGCCGTCAGGTCGGCGCCCTGGAACAGCGGCGCGACAACGTAGCCCAGGAAGAAGAAAATCAGCGTGATCGCCCCAAGCACGGCAAGGCCGCCAATGAGGACGTACCAACGCGTCAGGCGGTCTTTGAGCGCGCGCATACGGCGCTTGCGTTGCAACTCAGGCGTATTGAAATCAATTCGCTTGGGGGGATTTGTAGTCATTGTGGAATTGGCCAGATCATTCATTCGCACACCCTAGCGATCCTGTATGACAGAAAGATGACAGTGCAGTGACGCGACAAATCCGCCGCCTGTGGAAACTGGCAGCGGAGCGGGAATTGGAGGCGTGTGGGAAACCCTGTAGGAGCTGTCGAGTGCAACGAGGCTGCGATCTTTTGATCTTGCTGATAAAAGCCAGATCCAAAGATCGCAGCCTCGTTGCACTCGACAGCTCCTACACAGCTCCTGCACACGGAGCCCGGGGCTACCCCGGACTCAGGGTTTTACTTTTTTGCGACTTCAGCGCCTTCCTGCAGACCCAGGTCAGCCAGTGCTTTTGCAGCAACTTTGGCTGGCAGTGGGATGTAGCCGTCTTTCACTACAACTTCCTGGCCTTGCTTGGACAGAACCAGCTTCACGAACTCGGCTTCCAGCGGGGCCAGAGGCTTGTTCGGCGCCTTGTTGACGTACACGTAGAGGAAGCGCGACAGCGGGTATTTGCCGTTCAAGGCGTTTTCTTCGGTGTCTTCGATGAAGTCGGTGCTGCCTTTCTTGGCCAGTGCCACGGTCTTCACGCTGGCAGTCTTGTAGCCGATGCCCGAGTAACCGATGCCGTTCAGCGAGGAGCTGATGGACTGCACGACCGAAGCCGAACCAGGTTGTTCGTTGACATTCGGCTTGTAGTCGCCTTTACACAGGGCTTCTTCCTTGAAGTAGCCGTAGGTGCCCGATACCGAGTTACGACCGAACAACTGAACCGGCTTGTTCGCCAGGTCGCCGGTCACACCCAGGTCGCCCCAGGTTTTAACGTCGGCTTTACCACCGCACAGACGAGTCGACGAGAACACCGCGTCGACTTGTTCCATGGTCATGTGCTGGATTGGGTTGTCCTTGTGCACGAACACAGCCAAGGCGTCCACGGCAACCGGGATGGCGGTTGGCTTGTAGCCGTACTTGGTTTCAAAGGCCTGCAGCTCGTTGTCCTTCATCTTGCGGCTCATCGGGCCCAGGTTGGCGGTGCCTTCAGTCAGCGCAGGTGGCGCGGTGGAGGAACCAGCGGCCTGAATCTGGATGTTTACGTTCGGGTATTCTTTTTTGTAGTTCTCGGCCCACAAGGTCATGAGGTTGGCCAGAGTATCGGAGCCGACGCTGGACAGGTTGCCCGACACACCAGTGGTCTTGGTGTAGCTCGGGATAGCAGGGTCAACAGCGGCAACCGCGTTGGCAGTCGCAACGCCAGCAGCGACAAAAGTCATTGCCGCCATCAAACGCTTCAGTTTCATGCCTTACTCCTAGCAGATAGGGTGTGTTAAGTCGGGGCCAAGTATTAGCAGGCCGTGTGAACACTCTATGGCTGAAATATGACAATTGGATGAAAGGCCACCATTCGATGCCGGAAGGGAGACCCGCGTTGCCCGCATCGCGAGCAGGCTCACTCCCACAGCGGTTCTGACGTGATTACAGAGTCAGTGTGGGAGCGAGCCTGCTCGCGACGGGGTCGGCAAGATTGAAGAAGATTGCGCGCTAGCGCCCCTTCTTCCAGAGGTACCCACCCACCACTATCCCGACGCCACAAATGATCGCGACATAGTAGGCCGGGCCCATCGGGCTTTCCTTGAGCAGCAGGGTCACCACCATCGGCGTCAGGCCGCCGAAGATGGCGTAGGCCAGGTTGTAGGAAAACGACAGCCCGCTGAAGCGCACCACCGCCGGGAAGGCCTTGACCATCACGTAGGGCACCGCACCGATGGTGCCTACCAGCAAGCCGGTCAGGGCATACATCGGGAACAGCCAGTCGGGGTGGTTGAACAGGCTGTGATAGAAGGTCCACGAGCTGATCAGCAACGCGGCGCTGCCGAACACGAATACCCGACCTGCGCCAAAGCGGTCTGCTAGTGCGCCGGACGCAACACACCCCAGGCTCAGGAAGACGATGGCGAGGCTGTTGGCCTGCAAGGCGACGGTTGGCGCGAAATGGTAGACGGTCTGCAGCACGGTCGGGGTCATGAGAATGACGACGATGATGCCGGCAGACAGCAACCAGGTCAGCAGCATGGAAATCAGGATAGCGCCACGATGGTCACGCAACACGGCCTTGAGCGGCACTTCTTCGGCCAGCGCTTTGCGCAGTTGCAGCTCGGCAAATACCGGGGTCTCGTGCAGCCAGCGACGCAGGTAAACCGAGAACAGGCCAAACACACCCCCCAGCAGGAACGGGATACGCCAGGCGTAATCAGCGACATCGGTGGGGGTGTAAAGGCTGTTGATCGCGGTGGCGACCAATGAGCCCAGGAGGATGCCGGCGGTCAGGCCGCTGGTCAGGGTGCCGCAGGCGTAGCCGATGTGACGCTGGGGCACATGCTCGGAAACGAAAACCCACGCGCCGGGCACTTCCCCGCCGATAGCCGCGCCCTGGATGACCCGCATCAGCAGCAACAAAATCGGTGCCCACATGCCGATCTGCGCGTAGGTTGGCAGCAGACCCATGATCAGGGTCGGCACCGCCATCATGAAAATGCTCAAGGTAAACATTTTCTTGCGGCCCAGCAGGTCGCCGAAGTGCGCCATGACAATGCCGCCCAACGGGCGCGCCAGGTAACCGGCAGCGAAGATGCCGAAGGTCTGCATCAGCCGCAGCCACTCGGGCATGTCGGCCGGGAAGAACAGTTTGCCCACCACCGTGGCGAAAAATACGAAGATGATGAAGTCGTAGAATTCCAGCGCACCACCGAGGGCGGACAGCGACAGGGTCTTGTAGTCATTCCGAGTCAGCGGACGTGCGGGTTGTGTTGGCTGCGCGACGCTCGAGGGCGCTGTGGTCATGGCAAGGTTTCTCTTATAGTCGAATCTGCAACCTCAACAGCTCTGGCCGAGGCTTGGGCAGGTCCGGCACGATAGCAAATTGTTCGAAAAAGCACATGGATGTGCATATTTGACGGTCAAAATGAGAACCCGACGGTCGTCTCGGAGTCTACCGACCGATATACTCGCAATCCTGCAAGGATTTGACTGGGTTGCTGTGCGAAAACGCCTGCCGGGGTACATAGGCGATTTCGCAGAGTTTCCCTTTAGGCGCCTTTCGAAAAACGTGACGAACGTAGTATGTTCGGGGCTGAATCGTTTTTTCTTAGGACGGCTATTCACCTGAAGTACCAATGAAGACTCACGGGTCAGAGGCACCCCCGGCATGATAGAGCTCGAACAAGAAGATCCAATTCCGCAAGGCGACCTGGCCCTGCAAATCACTGCATTGCCGCGCGAAACCAACGGCTTCGGCGATATTTTCGGCGGTTGGCTGGTGGCGCAGATGGATTTGGCTGGCACTGCGATGGCCAGCAAGGTCGCGGGCGGTCGCGTAGCTACCGTGGCGATCGATCGCATGGCGTTCCTGGTACCTGTAGCGGTAGGCGCCCAGCTCTCCTTCTATACCCAGGCCCTGGAAATCGGCCGTAGCTCGATCCAGATGATGGTTGAGGTGTGGAGCGACGATCCGCTGTCCAGCGAATGGCGCAAGGTCACCGAAGCGGTGTTCGTGTTCGTTGCCATCGACGGCAGTGGGCGTACCCGTTCGGTTCCGTCCAGAGCTCGATAGCCCTAAAGCGTCAAACGCCGGGAGCGTTTTGCGGTCCATTGCAGCCCTGTTCCAGATTGAGAGTCGCCCCATGAGCACGCCCAACGTAGAAGCCATGAAACTGGATGACCTGAACTGCTGGCGCATCCGCCACGGTCAGGCCGAATTGCTGGTCGCCCAGCAAGGCGCGCAAATCCTCAGCTATCAGTTGGCCGGCCAACCGCCGCTGATCTGGCTCAACGACGAGGCAGTGTTCAACACCGGCAAGAGCATTCGTGCCGGTGTGCCCGTCTGCTGGCCATGGTTCGGCAATCTGGCGCGCAACCCGCAAAGCGTTCAGGCCATGCGTTCCAGCCAGGAGCCGGCGACGGCCCACGGGTTTGTCCGGGCGATGGACTGGGAGCTGGCCGGCATCGAGACCGAGGGTGAAACCCTGAAGGTCGAGTTCGCCCTGCCCTACCCCGATGGCGGCTTTCCAGGCTGGCGGCATGAAGTGGATCTGAAGCTGAGCATTCGCCTGGATGAGCAGCTGCACATCGGCCTGACCAGTCATAACCGCGGCAACTCAAGCGTCACGATCAGCCAGGCATTGCACAGCTATTTCGCGGTCAGCGATGTGCGCACTGTGCATATCGAGGGCCTGGATGGCTTGAACTACATCGAGACGCTGGATGACTGGAAAACCGTGAAGCAGATCGGTGACCTGCAGTTCACCGACGAGACTGATCGCATCTATCTCGATACGCCCCAAACGCTGAGCATTGTTGACCCGGCGTGGGAACGGCGGATCGAGCTGCGCAGCAGCGGTTCGCGCTCGGCGGTGATCTGGAATCCGTGGGTTGAGCGCGCGGCAGCGTTCAGCGACATGGCTGACGATGGCTGGCAGCGCATGCTGTGCATCGAGACGGCGAATGTGATGGACGATGTGGTGGTGCTGGCGCCGGGGTCGAGTCACACGCTTGGTGTGAGCATCGCCAGCAAGCCGCTTTAAAAGCATCGCTTTTACCGGACACCTACAAATCCGACTCCTGCACCACCCGCACCGTGGCCGCATCCAGGGCATACGCCGCATCAGCCAGGTCGTTAGTGACCTGCTCGACTTTCAGCGTGCCGGCGACCCACAGCGGCGTGTAGATATCATCCAGTTTCAAGCCTTTTGGGTAACGCACCAGCACCAGCTGATTGGGCGGCGGTGGTGGCACGTGGATGCAGGCGCCTGGATAGGGCACCAGGAAGAACAGCGTGCTGCGACCCTTGGCGTCGCTCTCCAGCGGCACCGGATAACCACCGATACGAATCTTTTTGTCGTTCATCGACGCTACGGTTTTGGTCGAATACATCACTGCGGGCAAGCCCTTGCTCTGCTTCATGCCACCTTTTTCGGTAAAGGTGCCATCGCCTTCGGGAGAGTCGTGATCGATTTCCGGCATGGCCTCGAGGGCCTTCTGGTCGGACTTGGGCATCAATTGCAGCCAGTCGGTTTCCGGCAGCTCACTGCCATGGACGAGGCCGGCGCCCAATAAAAGTACGGTCAACAGAATGCGGCGCATGGAGGTGCTCGGGTTTGGGGGAATGTTGGAACGCCGAGCATTCTAGCCCTCTCTGCACGCCGCGCAGAGAGGGCTTTGTCGCTTGAATCAGTTCTTTTTGATCAAGCCGTAGATCACCAGCAAAATCACGGCACCGACCAGCGCGCCCAGGAAACCTGCGCCTTCGCCGGCCTGGTAGAAGCCCAACGCCTGGCCGCCATAAGTGGCCGCCAGCGAACCGCCGATACCGAGCAAGATGGTCATGATCCAGCCCATGCTGTCATCGCCCGGTTTCAGGAAACGCGCCAGCAGGCCGACGATCAAGCCGATAAAGATGGTTCCAATAATTCCCATGACATTTCCCTCTGATTGAATGGCTATGCAGAAGACTAGTCAGACTTTCGCATACTGCCATCAGAGAACGGCGGGCCTTGAATGGTTCCGCCGCTGTCAGGTGAAACTATTCGGCGATGAGCGCTTCGACCTTGATGATCTGCTGCTCCAGCGTGGCCTTGTCGGCGCAGCGCAGGTTGGCATGACCGACCTTGCGACCAGCCTTGAACGCCTTGCCATAGTGATGCAGGTGGCAATCGGCGATGGCGATCACTCTCTCTACCGGCGGCACGACGCCGATGAAGTTGAGCATGGCGCTCTCACCGACCTTGGCCGTCGAGCCCAGCGGCAAGCCGGCAACGGCGCGCAGATGGTTCTCGAACTGGCTGCACTCGGCGCCTTCCGTCGTCCAGTGTCCGGAGTTGTGAACGCGAGGGGCGATTTCGTTGGCCTTGAGACCACCGTCAACCTCGAAGAACTCGAACGCCATCACGCCCACATAATCCAGGTGTTTGAGCACGCGGCTTGAGTAATCTTCGGCCAGGCCCTGCAGGGGGTGATCGGTACTGGCCACGGACAGCTTCAAGATGCCGCTGTCATGAGTGTTGTGCACCAGCGGGTAGAACCTGGTTTCGCCATCGCGAGCGCGCACGGCAATCAGCGAAACTTCCCCGGTAAAAGGTACAAAGCCTTCCAGCAGGCAGGCCACGCTGCCCAGTTCGGCAAACGTACCTGCTACATCTTCGGGTTTGCGCAGGACTTTCTGACCCTTGCCGTCGTAACCCAGGGTACGGGTTTTCAACACGGCAGGCAGGCCGATAGACGCCACTGCGGCGTCCAGGTCGGCTTGCGACTGGATGTCGGCGAACGCTGGCGTCGGTATCTCCAGGTCCTTGAACATGCTCTTCTCGAACCAGCGATCACGCGCGATTCGCAGGGCTTCGGCGCTCGGGTACACCGGAACGAACTGTGAGAGAAATGCGACGGTTTCCGCCGGTACGCTCTCGAATTCGAAAGTCACCAGATCGACTTCATCTGCCAGCTGGCGCAGGTGATCCTGATCGCCATAATCGGCCTGCAGATGCTCGCCCAACGCGGCTGCGCAAGCATCCGGCGCAGGGTCCAGGAAAGCGAAGTTCATACCCAGCGGGGTGCCCGCCAACGCCAACATGCGACCCAACTGGCCGCCACCGATTACACCGATCTTCATCGTCAACAACCTCAGGCGATGCGTGGGTCTGGATTTTCCAGGACGCTGTCTGTCTGCTCAGCGCGGAATGTTTTCAGCACCGCGTGGAACTGCGGGTGCTTGGCGCCCAGGATGCTTGCCGAGAGCAAGGCTGCGTTGATTGCACCGGCCTTGCCGATGGCTAGCGTGGCGACCGGAATGCCCGCAGGCATCTGCACGATGGACAGCAGCGAGTCGACGCCCGAAAGCATGGACGACTGCACCGGCACGCCCAGCACTGGCAGGTGGGTCTTGGCCGCACACATGCCTGGCAGGTGCGCCGCGCCGCCGGCACCGGCGATAATCACCTCGATGCCACGCGCCTCGGCCTCTTCGGCATACTGGAACAGCAGGTCCGGGGTACGGTGGGCAGAGACCACTTTCACCTCGTAAGGAATGCCGAGCTTTTCCAGCATATCGGCGGTGTGGCTAAGGGTGGACCAATCGGACTTGGAGCCCATGATCACGCCAACCAGTGCACTCATCGTCGTGCCTCTTCTCTCTGGGCGCCCGCAGGCGCGTCAAAAAACAACAAGCCACGCGGGAAATCCGGCGTGGCTTGTTGTACGAATTCAGGCCGGTCGAACCGGCCAAAGGCCGCGCAGTATACCGTAATGAAGCAGATAAACAGCCCCCGAAACGACCATCTGTCCTACGGCGCAAAGTGCCGGTTTTATTGACCTGAAGGTCAGCCAACAAGATCAAAAGATCGCAGCCTTCGGCAGCTCCTGCGCCGATCTCTTCAGGAGCTGCTGAAGGCTGCGATCTTGGCGTCCGTAAACACAGCGCAGTTTATGAACCCTGCGCCGCACCGCCTTCCAGCTTGCGCCACAACAACCGCACGTTCGCCTTGCGAACCAGCGCACAGCGATACAGACGAATTTCCAGCGGCACATGCCATTGCGGGCCGCCGCATACCACCAGCTCCCCGCGCGCCAGCTCGGCACGCACACTCAGTTGCGGCACCCACGCTATCCCCAGGCCTTCGAGCGCCATGCTCTTGAGGCTGTCGGCCATCGCCGTCTCATAAATGGTGGTGAAGCGCAGTGCCCGCTGGCGCAGCAGCATATTGACCGAACGCCCCAGGAATGCACCGGCGCTGTAGGCCAGCAGCGGCACACTGCCTTCGCCTTCGAGATCGAACAGTGGCTTGCCATCGGCATCGGCGGCGCACACCGGGAGCATTTCGGTCTGGCCCAAGTGTAGAGACGGGAAAATCTCGGGGTCCATCTGCATCGCAGCGTCAGGGTCATAGAACGCGAGCATCAGATCGCAGCCGCCTTCGCGCAATGCATGCACCGCGTCACCCACGTTAGTGGCGACCAGTCGAGTGGCGATGTTCAGGCCTTCGTTGCGCAACTGCGCAATCCAGCGCGGAAAAAAGCCCAGGGCCAACGAGTGCGCCGCAGCGACTTGCATGACCTCACCCTGCCCGCCTTCCAGGTGATGCAGGTGGCGCAGCACTTCACCGAGTTGCTCGACCACCGTTCGCGCGGTGACCAGAAACAACTGTCCCGCCGCCGTCAGTTCAATCGGCGTGCGCGAGCGGTTGACCAGCTGCAGACCCAGCGCCGTTTCCAGGCTGCGGATGCGCCGGCTGAAGGCAGGCTGCGTCACGAAACGGCGTTCGGCGGCCTGGGAGAAACTTCGGGTAGCGGCCAGGGCACTGAAGTCCTCTAGCCATTTACTTTCCAGATTCATCAAGTCCTCCCGGACACGCACCAAATTAGGTCACACGCTCTTTACCAACACGACGTCACATTCCCATTATGCCGAATTTGCATAGGTCAGTGTTTAACAGCATTGGCCGAAAACTCTCTACAAGCCTAGCATTTGCAGTGTTCCGGCACAGCCCGGGTCCATATTGAGATGATTTCTATCATGTCCTCCGCTGCATCTTTCCGCACAGAAAAAGACCTGCTTGGCGTACTTGAAGTACCTGCTCAAGCGTATTACGGCATCCAGACCCTGCGAGCGGTGAATAATTTCCGTCTCTCCGGCGTTCCGATTTCGCATTACCCGAAGCTGGTCGTCGGCTTGGCAATGGTCAAACAGGCCGCCGCTGACGCCAACCGCGAGCTGGGTCACCTGAGCGAAGCCAAGCACGCTGCCATCAGCGAAGCCTGTGCACGATTGATCCGCGGTGATTTCCACGAAGAGTTCGTGGTGGACATGATTCAAGGCGGCGCTGGCACTTCGACCAACATGAATGCCAACGAAGTCATCGCCAACATCGCACTGGAGGCCATGGGTCACCAGAAAGGCGAATACCAATACCTGCACCCGAACAACGACGTGAACATGGCGCAGTCGACCAACGACGCCTACCCGACTGCGATCCGCCTGGGTCTGCTGCTGGGTCACGACGCACTGCTGGCCAGCCTCGACAGCCTGATCCAGGCGTTCGCCGCCAAGGGTGAAGAATTCAGCCACGTGTTGAAGATGGGGCGTACCCAGCTGCAAGACGCCGTGCCGATGACCCTCGGCCAGGAATTCCGCGCCTTCGCCACCACCCTGAGTGAAGACCTGGCACGCCTGAAGACACTGGCTCCCGAGTTGCTGACTGAAGTGAACCTGGGCGGCACAGCCATCGGTACCGGCATCAACGCCGACCCGCGCTACCAGCACCTGGCCGTTCAGCGCCTGGCGTTGATCAGCGGACAACCGCTGGTACCGGCTGCCGACCTGATCGAAGCCACCTCGGACATGGGCGCCTTCGTGCTGTTCTCCGGCATGCTCAAGCGTACAGCAGTCAAACTGTCGAAGATCTGCAACGACCTGCGACTGCTGTCCAGCGGCCCGCGCACCGGCATCAACGAAATCAACCTGCCGGCACGTCAGCCAGGCAGCTCGATCATGCCCGGCAAGGTCAACCCGGTAATCCCGGAAGCAGTGAACCAGGTGGCGTTCCAGATCATCGGCAACGACCTGGCCCTGACCATTGCGGCCGAAGGCGGCCAGCTGCAGCTGAACGTGATGGAGCCGCTGATCGCGTTCAAGATCTTCGACTCGATCCGCCTGCTGCAACGCGCCATGGACATGCTGCGCGAGCACTGCATCGTCGGCATCACCGCCAACGAAGAACGCTGCCGTGAACTGGTCGAGCACTCGATCGGCCTGGTCACCGCACTGAACCCGTACATCGGCTATGAAAACGCCACCCGCATCGCCCGTATTGCCCTGGAAAGCGGCCGTGGCGTGCTGGAGCTGGTACGTGAAGAAGGCTTGCTCGACGACGAAATGCTCGCCGACATCCTGCGCCCGGAAAACATGATTGCTCCGCGTCTGGTCCCGCTTAAAGCCTGAGCCGACACGTTGTTTGCAGTACCGCTCACCAGGTCGAGGGACTAGACACCTCTCACCTTTTGAGGGCTTGGGGACTTGCTCCCCAGGCCCTTTTTTTTACCGAAAAACCCGTGGGAGCGAGCCTGCTCGCGATGGCGGTGGCAAACCTGGATTAGATGGGCCTGATAAACCGCTTTCGCGAGCAGGCTCGCTCCCACACAAAAGCATGGGTATAGTGCCGCCCCTCTTCGCGTGAGCGGTCGTCGGTAACGAGGCCCAAACCCATGCGAAACCCGAACTAATAACAAACCCGCGATTTGGAACCGGGACGAAAACTTCGCCTCGCCTGTTTTGCCGTGCGCAAATCGGTGTAACGCGATGTTTCTGCCCCGCCCAGCATTTGCCTACACAAAAAAACAGCGAGGAATAATCCATGCTCGAAGTCATTAACGACTTCCTCTCAGGAAAAGTACTGATCGTGCTCATTGTCGGGCTCGGTAGCTACTTCACGATCCGCTCGCGTTTCGTACAACTGCGCCACTTCTTCCACATGTTCGCGGTGTTCCGTGACAGCCTCAAAAGCAGCGCCGGGCAATTGAGTTCGTTCCAGGCCCTGATGCTCAGCCTCGCCGGCCGCGTCGGTGCAGGCAACATCGCCGGGGTCGGCATCGCCGTGACCCTGGGTGGCCCGGGCGCTGTGTTCTGGATGTGGGTAACTGCACTGGTCGGCATGTCCAGCAGCTTCTTCGAATGTTCCCTCGGCCAGCTCTACAAGCGCTGCGATTCCGAAGGCCAGTACCGTGGCGGCCCGTCCTACTACATCCAGCACGGCCTGCAGAAACGCTGGCTGGGCATGATCATGGCATTCCTGCTGCTGATCACCTTCGGCTTCGCCTTCAACGGCTTGCAGTCCCACGCCGTGACCCACTCGCTGAACAACGCCTTCGGGCTCGACACCACTTACACCGGTATCGGTCTGGCAGTGCTGCTGGGCCTGGTGTTCATTGGTGGTATCAAGCGTATCGCCAAGGTCGCCGACCTGCTGGTTCCCGTAAAAACCCTGGTGTACATCGGCGTGACCATCTACGTGATCGTGCTGCAGTTCGATCAAGTGCCAGGCATGTTGATGACCATCGTCAAAAGCGCTTTCGGTCTCGACCAGGCGTTCGGCGGCCTGATCGGCAGCGCGATCATCATGGGCGTGAAGCGCGGCGTGTTCGCCAACGAAGCAGGCCTGGGCAGTGCGCCTAACGTGGCGGCGGTGGCTTCGGTCGAGCACCCGGTGGCACAAGGCGTGGTGCAGGCGTTCAGTGTGTTCCTGGATACTTTCGTGATCTGCACCTGTACCGCTCTGCTGATCCTGCTCTCGGGTTTCTATACCCCTGGTTTCGAAGGCGATGGCATTGCCCTGACCCAGAACTCGCTGGCAGCCGTAGTGGGCGAGTGGGGCCGGATGTTCATTTCCGTGGCGCTGGCCCTGTTTGTGTTCACTTCGATTCTCTACAACTACTACCTGGGCGAGAGCAACCTGCGCTTCCTGATCGGTGAAAATCGCAAGGCGCTGATGGGTTACCGCGCGTTGGTATTGGTGCTGATCTTCTGGGGCGCGATCGAAAACCTGGGCACGGTGTTCGCATTCGCCGACATCACCATGACCATGCTGGCCTTCGTCAACCTGATCGCGCTGTTCCTGCTGTTTAACGTCGGCATGCGCATCCTGCGTGACTACGACGACCAGCGCGCTGCCGGCATCAAGACGCCGGTGTTCGATTCGAGCAAGTTCCCGGACCTGGACCTCGACCTGAACGCCTGGCCAGCCAAGCCACCAGCCGCAGCCACCCAGGCTGAAGCTGAAGCGCAAGGCGTACCCGCAGCGCAACGCTGATCGGTGAATGACGGGCGCATCCCCTGCGCTCGTCAGTTAAAATGTAAAACCTGTGAGAGCAAGCCTGCTCGCGATAGCGCTACGACAGACACTGCAATGTCGGCTGCCAGTGCGCTATCGCGAGCAGGCTCACTCCCACACGTCATGTCTTGTGGAGATTTGCCCATGGTTCCCAGTTCCTACCCTGCCGCCCAGCACGTCATGGTGCTCTACACCGGCGGCACCATCGGCATGCAGGCCAGTGCCAACGGCCTGGCCCCGGCGTCCGGTTTCGAAGCACGAATGCGCGAATACCTGCACAGCCAGCCTGAGCTGGTGGTGCCCCAGTGGCGTTTTCGCGAGATGTCGCCGCTGATCGACAGCGCCAACATGAGCCCGACGTATTGGCAGCAACTGCGTGAAGCGGTGGTTGACGCCGTCGATGTCCAGGGCTGCGACAGCGTGTTGATCCTGCATGGCACCGACACGCTCGCCTACAGCGCGGCGGCCATGAGCTTTCAGTTGCTCGGCCTGCAGGCCCGGGTATGTTTCACCGGTTCGATGCTGCCGGCCGGCGTCGCTGACAGCGATGCCTGGGAAAATCTCGGCGGAGCATTGGTGGCGCTTGGGCATGGCGTGGCCCCAGGTGTGCATTTGTATTTCCATGGCGAACTGCTGGACCCGACTCGTTGCGCGAAAGTACGCGGTTTCGGTCGGCACCCGTTCAAGCGTCTGGAGCGTCAGGGTGGTGGTGCGAAAGCGTCTGCTGTGCCGATGCAGCTTGGCTACCAGCAACACAGGCAGCTGG
Source organism: Pseudomonas gregormendelii (assembly GCF_017114825.1). Lineage (GTDB taxonomy): Bacteria > Pseudomonadota > Gammaproteobacteria > Pseudomonadales > Pseudomonadaceae > Aquipseudomonas > Aquipseudomonas gregormendelii. The sequence goes on from NZ_JADEVO010000002.1 coordinate 116,276, forward strand.
CGAAAGTGGCAGTGATGCCGCTATTCCCAGGGATTGGCGCCGAGCAACTGGACGGCGTGCTCAACAGCGGCATTCAAGGCCTGGTGCTGGAGTGCTACGGCAGCGGCACCGGGCCGAGCGACAACCCCGAGTTTCTCGCCGCGCTGTCGCGGGCCCGGGATAAAGGTGTGGTGGTGGTCGCGGTAACCCAGTGCCATGAAGGTGGCGTAGAGCTGGACGTGTACGAAGCTGGCAGCCGATTGCGCGGCGTTGGCGTGCTTTCCGGCGGCGGCATGACCCGTGAAGCGGCGTTCGGCAAGTTGCATGCGTTACTGGGTGCCGGTCTGGACTCCGCTGAGGTACAGCGGCTGGTCGAGCTGGACCTGTGCGGCGAGCTCAGCTGACATACAAAACCTGTGGGAGCTTGCTCGCGATAGCGGACGTCAGTCACATCAATGTTGAATGTGCCGCCGCATCGCGGGCAAGCCCGCTCCCACAGGTTGATCATTGGGCACATAACTTGCTGCGTTCCAGCCATCCCCAGGCTGGAAGCCGCCCATGCTCCACTCCCACCTCACCACCCTCAACGCCGTTTCCCTCGTGCTTGACGCCTTCAAGGCCAAAGGCCTGTCCAGCGACGCCCTGCTCGCCGGCAGCGGTATCAGTGCGGCGGATCTGAACCGGGCGGACACGCGCATCACGACCAACCAGGAGATGCAGGTCTGCGCCAACGCGGTCGCGCTCAAGCGTGATATCGGCCTGGAACTGGGCCGGAGAATGCACGTTTCATCCTACGGCATGCTCGGTTATGCCCTGCTAACCAGTGCCACCTTCGGTGACGCTTTGCGCCTGGCGATGCGCTATCCGGCGCTGTTGGGAACACTTTTCGAGTTGAGCCTGGAAGAGGACGATGAGCGCATCTGGTTCGTCGCCGCCGATTACCGGGAGAACCCGGCACTGGCGGTGTTCAACGCCGAGTTCTGCCTGGTGTCTTTGAAAGTCATCTGCGACGACCTCCTCGGGCACCCCCTGCCGTTGCTGGCGGCGCGCCTGGAACACCCGGCGCCTGACTATCAGGCGATCTACGCCGAGCACTTCGACTGCGCCCTGCACTTCGACGCGCGGGACAACGCGTTCGCCTTCGACAAGCGCTGGCTGGACCACCCCCTGCCACTGGCCGACACCATCACCCATCAAGCCATGGCCGAGCGCTGCCGCAAGCAGAATCTCGAATTCACTGGACGGCAGGCATGGCTGGGGCGGATCCGGCAGTTGCTGCGCGCACAGCTCAATGCCGCACCGGGCCTCGAAGGCTTGGCGCAGCAGATGAATTGCTCCGCGCGCACGTTACGTCGCCATCTCAAGGAGTTGGGGTGCAGCTATCAGGAACTGCTCGACGAGTTGCGCTTCGAACAGGCCAAACACATGTTGTGCGAAGACCAGATGCCGATCTACCGGATTGCTGAAGCGCTGGGCTTCAGCGAGACCGCCAGTTTTCGACATGCATTCGTGCGCTGGAGTGGCGTAGCGCCAAGCCAGTTCCGCCCCTGAAAAATCGTTTAGGGGCGAATTTCGGTCACATTTTTTGGCCATATTGATCCCCTTTTGGCCTTTCCTGCCGTTCTCCGAATTGCCCTGCGCGAGCAAGACTGTGTTCAACCGAATCAGCCTGCGGAGAACAAGAAATGCTGACCATCTACTCTGACGACCATCACCTGCACCACGGCCGCTGCGAATTGATAGACGGGCAACTCAAGCCCTGCTTTGAAATGCCCTCGCGTGCAGACCACGTGCTGCAACGCGTGCAGAACCAGAACCTCGGCCCCGTGCATGCACCGAAAGATTTCGGCCTCGACCCCATCGCCCGTATCCACAGCCGCGACTACCTGGACTTCTTCAAGGGCGCCTGGACACGCTGGACTGAATTTAATACTGACGGCGACTTGCTGCCGTACACCTGGCCGGCGCGGACCTTGCGTGCAATCAAACCCACCAGTCTGCACGGCCAACTCGGCTACTACAGCTTCGACGGCGGCGCCCCGATTACCGCCGGCACCTGGCAGGCGGCCTACAGCGCAGCGCAAGTTGCACTCACCGCACAGGCCCAGATCCAGGCCGGCGCCCACAGTGCCTTTGCCCTTTGCCGCCCACCGGGACACCACGCGGCCAGCGACTTGATGGGTGGGTACTGCTACCTCAACAACGCCGCCATTGCCGCTCAAGCCTTCCTCGACCAAGGCCATGGGAAAGTCGCAATCCTCGACGTCGACTACCACCACGGCAACGGCACCCAATCGATTTTCTACGAGCGCAACGACGTACTGTTCACCTCGATCCACGGCCATCCGGAAGCCGAGTTTCCGTTCTTTCTCGGCTACGATGATGAGCTGGGTGAAGGCGCAGGCGAAGGCTTCAACTTCAACTACCCATTGCCCGCTGGCAGCGGCTGGGATGCCTGGAGCGCGGCGCTGGAACAAGCCTGCAAAGAAATCGAAACATACGGTGCCGACATCGTTGTGGTGTCCTTGGGTGTCGATACATTCAAGGACGACCCGATCTCTCAATTCAAGCTCGACAGCCCGGATTACCTGGCGATGGGCGAGCGCATCGCCAAGCTGGGGGTGCCGACCCTGTTCGTGATGGAAGGCGGCTATGCCGTGGAGGAAATCGGCATCAATGCGGTGAACGTTCTTGAAGGTTTCGAACGCGCTCAATGAGGAAACAATAACAATGAACAGACTCAAGCGTCTTATCGCGCCAGTGTTGTGCGCCACGGTGCTCGGCGGCGCAGCTCAGGCTGAAGAGCGAACCTTGCGCGTCTACAACTGGTTCGACTACATCACCCCCAAGGCCCTGGAAGACTTCAAGGCACAAAACACCCAGACCAAACTGGTCTACGACATCTTCGACACCAATGAAGCGCTCGAAGCCAAGTTGCTGACCGGTAACTCCGGCTACGATGTGGTGGTGCCGTCCAACGTGTTCCTCGCCAAACAGATCGAGGCAGGCGTGTTCCAGCCGCTGGACCGCAGCAAACTGCCGAATTGGAGTCACCTTGATCCCAAGTTGATGAAGCTGATCGAAGCCAACGACCCGGGCAACAAATTTGCGGTGCCCTACATGTACGGCACAATCCTGATCGGTTTCAACCCGGACAAGGTCAAGGCCGCCCTGGGCGACAAGGCGCCTGTCGACAGTTGGGACCTGATCTTCAAGGAAGAAAACATCAGCAAGCTCAAGCAGTGCGGAGTCGCCCTGCTGGATTCGCCATCGGAGATCCTGCCACTGGCCCTGCAATACCTCGGCCTGGACCCAAACAGCAAGCAGCCTGCGGACTACGCCAAGGCTGAAGCTCTGCTGATGAAAATCCGGCCCTATGTCACCTACTTCCACTCCTCCAAGTACATGGCCGACATCGCCAACGGTGACATCTGCGTTGCCGTCGGTTACTCGGGCAGCTTCTCCCAGGCCGCCAACCGCGCCAAGGAAGCCAACAATGGTGTGAGCGTCGACATGCGCCTGCCCAGGGAAGGCGCACCGATCTGGTTCGATATGCTGGCTATTCCAAAGGGTGCGAAGAACACCGAAGACGCTTACACCTTCATCAATTATCTGCTGCAACCGCAGGTGATTGCGCCGGTCAGCGACTTCGTCGGTTACCCCAACCCGAACAAGGACGCTACCGAACTGGTTGACCCGGCGATTCGCAATAACCCCAACCTGTACCCGACCGACTCGGCGATGAGCACGCTCTATACCCTGCAACCTCTGCCGCGCGATGCCGAACGGGCACGCACCCGTGCCTGGACCAAAATCAAGTCAGGCACTTGAGTAATCATTGAGCTGAGCCTGTCGATGGACTGTTACGCACACTCAATGAGCCGGCACTGCGCACGCCCTATCTGGACCTGAAACCGCTGGCAAATATCGCCTCGTAGCGGCTACCGGCGCCAAACCTTTTCCAGGCGGCCCAGTGCAGCGCGGATGGCTTGCTCTGGAACCGCCGCGAAACCCAGGACCAGTCCGGCCCGCTGGCCCAGGGGGGTTGAAGAGTCCGGCAACCAATAGCTGCTCAGCGGATTGATCTCCACATCGACGCTGGCGGCCTGCTCGACCAGCTCCTGCTCTCGGCGCGGCGAGTCGACCGCCACCGTCAGATGCAGCCCGGCGGCCACGCCGGGCAGGCTGCCGATGCCGGCAATCGCCTGCGGCCAACCAGCCAGGAGGGTATTACGTCGGCTAAGAGCGGCGCGGCGCATGCGGCGGATGTGCCGCTGGAAATGCCCGGCGGCCATGAACTCGGCCATGACCGCCTGGGTGCTGACCTCGGAATGTCGCACGTCCACCGCCCGACGCTGGGAAAACGCCTGCACCAGTGCTGGCGGCAACACCAGGTATCCCAGGCGCAGCGCCGGAAAGGCGACTTTGCCAAAAGTGCCGACGTACAAGACCCGGCCGTGGCGATCGAGTGCCGCCAGCGGTGCCAGGGGGGCGCCGCTGTAACGGTATTCTCCGTCATAGTCATCCTCGACGATCCAGCCTCCGTTGCGTTCAGCCCAGGCCAGCAACTCCAGTCGCCGCGCCAGGCTCATCACCACCCCTGTGGGGTATTGATGAGAAGGCGTTACGTAGGCGAGGCGGCAATCGTCAAGGCTGGCCAGCTGGTTGCAATCAATACCCTCATTGTCCACCGCCACCCCATGCAACCGCGCACCGGCCACCGCGAACGCATGCCCCGCCGCCCGGTACCCCGGATTTTCCAGCGCCACCCCGTCCCCCGGCTCCACCAGCAGCTGTGCACAAAGGCTAATTCCCTGTTGCGCACCACTGGTGATCACTATTTGCTCAGCGGTGCACTGCATTCCCCGGGAACTACGCAAATACGCGGCAATCAACCCTCGCAATCGCGCATCGCCGGCCGGATCGCCGTAGCACAACTGCTGCAAGTCCGGTTTACGCCAGAAAGCCGCGTTCAGCTTGGCCCATATCTCAAAAGGGAACAGGTCGAACGCCGGCACACCCACCCGAAATGCCCGAGGCGGCCCGCTGGGTGGTGTCGCTAAATGGTTCTTTTCGACCCGTTCCAGAGCACCATTGTGGATAACTTTACTGGATGAAATTACAGGTAATTCCAGCCAATTTGTGGATAAGGCTGTGGACAAGCCTGTTGAAAACCCTGTGGATACTTTTGTGGATAGTTTTTTGTCGAGCGAGTCCGCCTGGGGCAATTGCGCGACATAAGTCCCGTCTCCCACTCGCCCCTCGATAAACCCTTCGGCATACAGTTGATCGTACGCCCGCACCACGCTATTGCGGGAAATTGCCAGCGCTGACGCCAGATCGCGTGTTGCAGGCAATCGGGTGCCACTGGCCAGCCGTCCATCCAGCACGCGCAGTCGTAAAGCCTGGTAAAGCTGTCGACTCAGACCCTGGCGTCGATCGAGTTCGATACCAGCCGGATTGAACGACAGGGAAAGCAGCGACTGGCTCATGGTAATGGACCTATGAAATTGGTCGTTAATGGCTCTTACAACAGACCAATAGCCTGCCTAGGATGCAGGCATTCGCCAAGGAATTTTTCCATGTACAACCCAAGCAGCTTTGCCATCCACGATTTGGACGAACTGCAGCAGCAGATACTCGCCACCCGTCTCGCCCTGGTCGTCACCCATGGCGAACAAGGCTTGCAAGCCAGTCACCTGCCCCTGTTGCTGCGCGGCGACGAAGGTCCCAATGGCACGCTCTACGGTCATTTCGCCAGGGCCAATCCACAGTGGAAGGAACTGCACAATGGTGCTGAAGCGATGGTGATATTTGCCGGTGCCGATGCCTATGTCAGCCCCGGGTTTTACCCCAGCAAAGCCGAGCACGGCAAAGTCGTGCCCACCTGGAACTACATCGCCGTGCACGCGTACGGCACTGCCGAGGTGTTCAGCGATGCCGGGCGTCTGCTGGAGCTGGTCAGCGGCTTGACCGATCGTCATGAAGCGGCCCGCGCGCAGCCGTGGAAAGTGAGCGACGCTCCGGCCGACTACATTGACGGGATGCTCAAGGCCATCGTCGGCTTTGCCCTGCCAATCCAGCGCCTGGAAGGTAAACGCAAACTCGGCCAGAACCGCAGCCCCGCCGATTATGCCGGCGTGCGCGAGGTGCTCGGCGCCAGCCCCGATGCGCATGATCAGGCTCTCGCTCACTTGATGCGTTAAGGAACCAACATGAGTCAGCTCGACATCCGCCAGGTCACCGCCGGCGATCACGCCGCCTGGCTACCCTTGTGGCAAACCTATCTGGATTTTTACAACACCCAGCTGCCTGAAACGGTCACCCGAAGCACCTGGGAGCGCATCCTCGATCCAGGCGAGCCGACCCACGCCGCGCTGGCCTGGGCGGATGGTCGAGCGGTAGGCATGGTGCATTTCATCTACCATCGATCAAACTGGAGCATCGAGAATTCCTGCTACCTGCAGGACCTGCTGGTGGCACCACACACCCGCGGCACGGGCGTCGGCCGCCAGTTGATCGAATTCGTCTACGCCACCGCCAAAAACGATGGCTGCTGCAAGGTCCACTGGTTGACTCACGAGACCAACGCCACCGCGATCCAGCTCTACGAGCGTATCGCCGAGCGGCCGGGTCTCATCCAGTTTCGTAAAGCCCTTTAAGGTTCAAGGAGAACAGCATGTCGACTTCACTCGCGGACTGGAAAGGCGTCCCGGCCCCCTCGGTTCAAACCATCGAAGGTCGGTTTATCCGCCTTGAGAAACTCGATGCGGCCCGTCACGCCGATGGCTTGTTCAAAGCCCTGCAAGGTCCAGGTGCCGATCCCAAGCTGTGGGATTACCTGCCTTATGGTCCGTTTCCAGAGCGCGGGGTGTTCGACGATTGGTTGAACAATCATTCGGCCCACAGCGACCCCTATTTTTTCAGCGTGATCGACCGCGCCAGCGGTGAGGTGCAGGGCATCCTCAGCCTGATGTCGATCGTTGCGGCCCAGGGCCGCATCGAGATCGGCCACGTAACCTTCGGCGCACCCATGCAACGCTCACCGAAAAGCACCGAGGCCGTGTATCTGCTGGCCAGGGAATCGTTTGCCTTGGGTTACCGCCGCCTGGAGTGGAAGTGCAACAACGGCAACGCTCGCTCCAAGTACGCGGCCGAGCGGCTGGGATTCAGCTTTGAAGGGGTGTTCCGCCAGCACATGGTGGTCAAGGGCCAGAACCGCGACACCGCCTGGTATTCGATCCTGGACTCGGAGTGGCCGGCCATCGGCGCGGGCTTCGAACAGTGGTTGTCGGATGAAAACCAGACGACGTCGGGTCAGTTGAAGACGCTGGCGGAGTGCCGGGCTTAGGGACTGATCGGCTTACCGGCGGTGGCGCGTGAGCCATCGCAATCGCCGGCAAGCCGGCTCCTACGGATTGGCGGCGCGGCGTAGTTCAACGCTCACTATCGCGCCGCAGCCGCACCACCCCCATTTTCATTCCAAAAGGTCTGAACACTGCATTCAGGGATTTCAACGTCTGATTCCCCTCCCCATGCTCGATATGTACCAGCGTGCGCACCGAAATCTTGCACATTTTCGCAAACTGCGTCTGGTGCAGGCCCGTGACCTCCACACGTAAACGGCGAACCGCCTCGCCGATTTCAAGAGTGCCTTGGGCAAGTGCCTCCCGGATGCTCTCAATGAGCCTTGTGCGCTCTGCAACCGTCATGCTCATTTCAAGTCCCACTCTATCAAACGGTGCTCCAGGCTTTTCAAGGCAATTCGCGGGTGATTCATCGTCGCGTCAGGCAAACCACTGGCACTTAGAATGTCGGGAAGTGCAGCCAGGCGTCGGGCATCCGCACGCAGGCGCTCGTAGATTTGCGATGCATCGCCGAGTGTGGCCAATGGGTCATTCGGATCGGCCAGTTCAGCCACGGCGCTACACACGCCACGCCAATCCACGTCACCTGCCCGTTCCAGTTCTTTTGGCCACTTGGTAGTACGTGTAACACCTTCATCGTCCATCACCATCGGTGCCAGATCGTAAATCGGTGCCAGTCGAAACGAATCAGTGCCACGGATAATCGCGGTGTTGCGACCATGGTTGTCTGAGTTACCGAGAATCTTATTGATCAAGTCGCGTCTCAGATAATCAGCGAGCAAATCAGGGATTTCAATTTGCAGGCTTGTCTCGGCCGATGCGAGCCATTAGAAATCTTTTCGCCGCTCCTGCAGGTGCAATGTCATACACGAACGCCGGGGCATTGGAGCGCCATCCATCCCAATCCAGTGGAAGCCTGGCACTCACAGCTTTCGCGAAAGGTGTTCCGATGGATTCATAGTTGTCGGCCAGATAACTCTGTTCGTAACCGAAACTGCAGCGGCTCTCAAAGCCTTTTTCAGGGCTGTCAAAGCTCAAGACCATGGCGTCGCGCCAGGTAGCGTCGATGTAGACCTGTAAGGTGAGGTTATACATGCCATCTTCACCTGCATTTAAATGCACATTTTGACGTCAATTGCGAAGCCAACACGCAATATAGTGCATTCAGACCTGGGAAGCACCCTTGCGAACTGCAGTAGAATGCAGATCAAGTTAAAACTTTTAATAAAAAACGCAAAATAATGCAGATGCCAGACGCTTGTCGGCAACCGCCCAAACGACAGCCAAAAAAAAGGGGAGCACATGCCCCCCCGAGGTTTAAAGCGGTGTACCGAGGCTGTTAATCAGCCTTCGATCTCGATCAGGATTTCGCCCGGGTTCACCCGGTCGCCCTTGGCCACGTGAATGGCGGTAACTTTGCCGGCGATGGCGGCCTGGACTTCGGTTTCCATTTTCATCGCTTCGGTGATCAGCACGGCCTGCCCGGCTTTCACCACGTCGCCTTCCTTGACCAGCACGTCGACAATGTTGCCCGGCATGGTGGTGCTGACATGGCCAGGCGCCGTGGCTTGCTTGCGCTTGCTGCTGCCGCCGCTGACGAATTCATTGAGCGGTTCGAACACCACTTCTTCCGGCATGCCGTCGATGGACAGGTAGAAGTGACGCTTGCCTTCAGCCTTGACGCCGACACCGGTGATGTCGACTCGGTAGGTTTCACCGTGAACGTCGATCACGAACTCGGTCGGCACGCCTTCGCCACCGGCCGAGGTCACGCCACCGGCTTCTGGAATCGGCAGCAACACTTCAGGCGTCAGGGTGCCTGCGGCACGCTCTTCGAGGAATTTGCGCCCGATGTCCGGGAACATGGCGTAGGTCAGCACGTCTTCTTCGGACTTGGCCACCGAGCCGATTTCAGCACGCAGCTTGGTCATTTCCGGCTTGAGCAGATCAGCCGGGCGCACGTCGATCACTTCCTCGCTACCGATCGCCTGGCGACGCAGTTTTTCATTAACGGTGCCCGGCGCCTTGCCATAGCCACCTTGCAGGTAGAGCTTCACTTCATTGGTGATGGTCTTGTAGCGCTCGCCGGCCAGCACGTTGAAGAACGCCTGGGTGCCGACGATCTGCGAAGTCGGGGTCACCAGTGGCGGGAAACCGAGGTCCTCGCGAACACGCGGGATCTCGGCCAGCACTTCGGCCATGCGGTTGAGGGCGCCCTGCTCTTTCAACTGGTTGGCCAGGTTGGAAATCATCCCGCCCGGCACCTGGTTGACTTGCACGCGGGTGTCGACGGCGGTGAACTCGCTTTCGAACTGGTGGTACTTCTTGCGCACGGCGTAGAAGTACAGACCGATTTCCTGCAGCAGTTCCAGATTCAGGCCGGTGTCGTACTCGCTGCCTTTAAGGGCGGCGACCATCGACTCGGTGCCCGGGTGGCTGGTGCCGGAGGCGAAGCTGGAGATCGCGGTGTCGATGTGGTCGGCACCGTTCTCGATCGCCTTGAGCTGGCACATGGTGGCCAGGCCCGCGGTGTCGTGGGAGTGGATGAACACCGGCAGGGACTGCTCTGCTTTCAACGCACGGACCAGTTCGCCAGTGGCATAAGGGGTCAGCAGACCGGCCATGTCCTTGATCGCCACCGAGTCGCAACCCATGGCCTCCATCTGCTTGGCCTGGGCCACAAACGCATCGATGGTGTGCACAGGGCTGGTGGTGTAGGCGATGGTGCCCTGGGCATGCTTGCCGGCAGCCTTCACGGCTTCGATGGCCGTGCGCAGGTTACGTACGTCGTTCATCGCGTCGAAGATGCGGAAGACGTCGATGCCATTGACCGCAGCCTTGGCGACGAAGGCTTTGACCACATCGTCGCTGTAGTGGCGGTAGCCCAACAGGTTCTGGCCACGCAGGAGCATTTGCAGGCGAGTGTTAGGCAGCGCGGCGCGCAGTTGGCGCAGGCGCTCCCACGGGTCTTCTTTCAGGAAGCGTACGCAGGCGTCGAATGTCGCACCGCCCCAGCATTCCAGCGACCAGTAGCCGACCTTGTCGAGCTTGTCGCAGATCGGCAGCATGTCTTCGGTGCGCATGCGGGTCGCGAGCAGCGATTGGTGGGCGTCGCGCAGGATCGTGTCGGTGACGTGGATTTTCTTGCTCATTGTTATATTCCTCACAGGCCTGCGTGGGCGGCGATGGCGGCGGCGATGGCCAGGGCCAGCTCTTCGGGTTTGCGCTTGATCGAGTAGTTGGTCAGTTCAGGGTGGCTTTCAACGAAGCTGGTATTGAACTGGCCACTACGGAATTCCGGGTTACGCAGGATTTCCTGGTAGTACGCGGCGGTGGTCTTGACCCCTTGCAGACGCATGTCGTCGAGGGCACGCAAGCCACGGTCCATCGCTTCTTCCCAGGTCAACGCCCAGACCACCAGTTTGAGGCACATGGAGTCGTAGAACGGTGGAATGGTGTAGCCGGTATAGATTGCCGTGTCGGTACGCACGCCGGGACCGCCGGGTGCGTAGTAACGGGTGATCTTGCCAAAGCTCGGCAGAAAATTGTTTTTCGGGTCTTCGGCGTTGATCCGGAACTGCAGGGCAAAACCGCGGTGCTGGATGTCTTCCTGTTTCACCGAAAGCGGCAAGCCGGACGCAATGCGGATCTGCTCACGCACGATGTCGATGCCGGTGATTTCTTCGGTGATGGTGTGCTCCACCTGCACCCGGGTGTTCATTTCCATGAAGTACACCTCGCCCTCGGCGAGCAGGAACTCCACGGTACCGGCGTTTTCGTAACCCACGGCTTTGGCCGCACGTACGGACAGGTCACCGATGTAGGCGCGCTGTTCCGGGGTCAGTTGCGGGCTCGGGGCAATCTCGATGAGCTTCTGGTTGCGTCGCTGGATCGAGCAGTCGCGCTCGAACAGGTGCACGACATTGCCGAAACTGTCGCCGAGGATCTGCGCTTCGATGTGCTTCGGGTTGACGATGCATTTTTCCAGGAACACTTCTGCCGAACCAAAGGCCTTGGTGGCCTCGGAAATCACTCGCGGGAATGCCTGTTCAAGTTCGTCCCGACTGTCGCAGCGTCGGATACCACGGCCACCGCCACCGGAGGTCGCCTTGAGCATCACCGGATAACCGATGCGGTCGCCTTCGATAAGCGCTTCCGCGATATCCGCGACGTTGCCTTCCGTGCCGGGTGTGACCGGTACTCCGGCCTTGATCATGCTGCGGCGCGCTTCGGTCTTGTCGCCCATGCGCCGAATCACTTCAGCCGAGGGACCGATGAACTTGATCCCGCGCTCGGCGCAGATGTCTGCCAGTTCGGCGTTTTCCGAAAGGAAACCGTAGCCGGGGTGCAGTGCATCGCAGCCGGTTTCTACCGCCAGGTTCACCAGCTTGCGCGCATTCAGGTAGCCGGCCAGAGGTTCGGCACCAATGCTGTGGGCTTCGTCTGCACGCTTCACGTGCAACGCGTGCCGATCGGCGTCGGAGTAGATCGCGACCGAGCGAATGCCCATCTCGGCGCAGGCACGTACGATTCGTACGGCAATCTCACCACGGTTGGCGATCAGGATCTTTTTTATCACTTGGAATTTCCCTTGAGCCGGTGGTACCCACAACCTGCTAGACCAGGTCGACGTGACCAAATGTTTCCATCTGGTCGCGAACCCACACTAGCGCTCACGAGGGATTAACAAAAATGAATAATTATTGGGTCAGGCATAAGTAAAGACTTATAGTTGCGTTACCGGCCATGGTTCAGAGCGAAGAAAAAATGCGTAAGTCCTTGATGCGAATGACATTACGCCAACTTCAGATCTTCAATGAGGTGTGTGATCTACGGTCCTACAGCCGTGCAGCCGAGGAAATGTCGCTGACACAGCCAGCTGTCAGCCTGCAGATTCGGCAGATCGAAGAACTGATCGGGCAGCCATTGTTTGATTATGTTGGCAAAAAACTCTACATGACCGAGGCCGCCGAAGCACTCCAGCGAGCCAGCCGGGACATCTTCGGCCGCCTGGAAAACCTCGACATGCAGCTGTCGGACATGCAGGGATCGCTGCAGGGACAGCTCAAGCTGGCAGTGGAATCCAGCGCCAAGTATTTCGTGCCGCACTTGTTTGCCGCCTTCAAGCGCCAACACCCCGAGGTCAATCTGCAGCTGACGGTGGTCAATCGCGGGCAGGTGATTCGGCGCCTGTCGGATAACCGCGATGACCTGGTGATCATGTCCATGGTGCCACAGGACATGGGGCTCGAATTCCTGCCTTTCCTGAACAACCCGATAGTCGCGGTGGCGCCGCCGGACCATCCGCTGTGCCATTTGGGACCGCTGCGCTTGCAGGATCTGGAACCTTATACCTTGCTGCTGCGCGAACCCGGCTCCGGCACTCGCCTGGCCTGCGAGGAGTACTTCAAGGAAAAGCGCGTGCACTTCAACCAGACCCAGGAAGTCTCGTCGGCCGAAGCCCAGCGCGAGTGTGTACTGGCAGGTTTGGGCGTGGCGCTGTTGACGCGTCACGCCCTGAACCTGGAACTGGCGACCGGCGGATTGATCGAGCTGCCGGTGGAAGAGTTACCGCTGTACCGCAGCTGGTGCCTGGTGCAGGCCAAGGCGAAGCGCCTGTCACCGGTGGCTCACGCATTCCTTGCGTTTATCCGCAGCGAGCGGGTGCAGATCAGCGCCCTGGTTGAGCGTTTCGACGGGAAGCTGCGGGCGCTGCCTGCCAGTAGTTGAGTTCGAGCTCGTCAGGAAAGCCGCCGATTTCAGCCAGCAGCTGGCGGCGCTCGCAGCGGTCTTCGATGGCGCGGCGAAACTCCATGCGGCGCTGGTCTTCCTGCTGACGACGGGTTCTGACGGCGCTGTTGCGTTCTTCGTAGGGCTGGGCCATTTCGAGTCTCCCAAGGCGATTACGGGAGTTTCAAGATAGGCGCGGGGGATGACGGTTTGGCGGCATGTGCGTTACAGGGGTGTGAACATTTACAGATCAAAAGATCGCAGCCTTCGGCAGCTCAGGGTACGTGAATTCCCGTAGCCGCTGCCGAAGGCTGCGATCCTTTGATCTTAATCGTCCAGCGCCTTCACCGACTTGGGCGACAACCGCAAGCTGCGCAAGCTGCGCTTCACGCTCTTGAGGTGGTTCACCAGGCTCGGGCCGCGCGCCATGGCCACGCCCATCGCCAACACATCGATCACCACCAGGTGGGCAATACGTGAAGTCAGCGGCGTGTAGATCTCGGTGTCTTCATGCACATCGATCGCCAGGTTGACGGTCGACAACTCGGCCAGCGGGGTCTGGCTCGGGCACAGGGTGATCAGCGAAGCACCGCTTTCACGCACCAGGTTGGCCGTGATCAGCAAATCCTTCGAGCGCCCGGATTGCGAAATGCAGATGGCTACATCGGTGGGTTTTAGGGTCACCGCCGACATGGCCTGCATGTGCGGATCGGAATATGCCGCCGCCGTCAGCAACAAACGAAAGAATTTGTGCTGGGCATCTGCTGCCACTGCGCCCGACGCACCAAAGCCGTAGAACTCTACCCGCTGGGCCTGGGACATCAGTGTCACTGCGCGCTGCAACTCGATCGGGTCGAGCCGCTCGCGCACTTCCATCAGGGTATGCAGGGTGGTATCGAAGATTTTCAGACTGTAGTCGGCGACCGAATCGTCTTCGTGAATCGCGAACTGTCCAAAACTCGCGCCCGCCGCCAGGCTCTGCGCCAGCTTGAGTTTCAGGTCCTGGAATCCGGAACAGCCGATGGCCCGGCAAAACCGCACGATGGTCGGTTCGCTGATGCCCACGCTGTGGGCCAGGTCTGCCATGGAACTGTGCATCACCGCCGCCGGGTCAAGCAGCACGTGGTCGGCGACCTTGAGCTCCGACTTGCGTAAGAGGTGGCGTGACTGGGCGATGTGTTGCAACAGATTCAAAGGTCTGGACTCTTTGTTATTGGCAGGCGCCGTGATGTAGCGAGCTTGTAGTTATACTACATGAATTGGCTTTTTGCCTGCTCAATCCGTAACCGAATCCCTCGTTTTCAGCAGAGCATGGCTCCATGTAGCGCCAATCACGCCTTCACGGATTTACTTCGAGCCCTGCAACTGCAGAAGGCTCGCTAGCTGTTGCGCCTCAACGGGCTTGCTGATCAGGTAGCCCTGCACCTCATCACAATGTTCGCCTCGCAGGAACTCAAGTTGCTCGGGCCGCTCCACTCCCTCAGCCACCACTTTCAACGACAAGCCATGGGCCATGGCGATGATCGCGCGGGTGATCGCGGCATCCATCTGCCCCTCGCCCAGGCCGCGAATAAACGTCTGATCGATTTTCACGTAGTCCACCGGAATGCGCTTGAGGTAGCTCAAAGACGAATAGCCGGTGCCAAAGTCGTCGATCGCCAGTTTTACCCCCAGGTCCCGTAGCTGCTGGAACGTCGAAATGATGTGCTCGACGCTGTCCAGCAACTGACTTTCGGTCAGTTCAAGCTCAAGGTATTGCGGCGCCAGCCCGGTTTCTTCCAGCACCTGTCGAACCAGGCTGACCAACTTGCCCTGACGCAGCTGATGCACAGACAGATTGACCGACACACGAATCGGCTCGAGCCCCTGGCGCTGCCACTCGCACGCTTGCCAGCAGGCCTGACGCAGCACGAACTCGCCGATCGGACCGATCAACCCGGTTTCCTCGGCCAGGCCAATGAACTCTGCAGGCGACACCCTGCCCCTGTCGGGATGATCCCAGCGCACCAAGGCTTCGGCGGCATTCAGGCGTCCCGTGGCGAGGCAGAGCTTGGGTTGGTAGAACACTTTGAGCTGCTTCTCATCGATCGCTTTGCGCAGCTGGTTTTCCAGCTGCAATCGCTCCAGGGTGCTGGCTTGCAGGCTCTCGGTGTAGAACTGGAAATTATTGCCACCCAAGTGTTTGGCATGCTGCATGGCCATGTTCGACTGGCTGACCAGCGCTGAGATTTCCCGGGCGTTGTCCGGGAGCATACTGATGCCCATCGACGCACTGACTACCAGCTCATGTCCGTCGATGTTCAATGGCAAACGCAACTTGGCGGACACCCGTGTCGCCACCCGGGCCAGACTGGAGAGGTTGGCGTAGCTGTCAAACAGCACGGCAAATTCGTCGCCGGACAAGCGTGCAATAGTTTCGGCCTCGGGCAGCGCACTTACCAACCTGCGGGCGATTTTCTGCAATAGCTCGTCGGCAATGTCATGGCCCAGGCTCTCGTTGAGCAACTTGAACCGGTCCAGATTGATATGCAGCAACGCCAGGCTGCGCCCGCCCTGACGCATCCGTTGATGAGCCTCGCGCAGGCGCTCGCGGAACAGCGAGCGGTTGGCCAGGCCCGTCAACTCGTCGTAATGGGTGAGAAACCGCATCCGTTCTTCGGATTCGCGCCTGGCCGAAAGATCAGCGAAGAAGCCGACAAGATGACTTACATTTCCCCGATTATCACGCACCGCACTTAGCTGCAACCACTGCGGATACAACTCACCATTTTTCCGCGTCTCCACCAGTTCGCCCTGCCAGCTGCCATGCTGCTCCAGTGCCTGGCGGATGGCGCTGTAGTGCCGGCGAGCGTCACGACTGCACGGCAGATCGACCACACTCAGTCCGAGCAGGTCTTCGATCTCATAGCCGGTCACTCGGCAGAAGGCCTGATTAGCGGCGATCAGGGCGTAATTGGGATCGAAAATCACAATGCCTTCACTGGCCGCTTCAAGGACCGTCGCAGCCAGTTGCTGTTGCGTCTCGTGGTGCTTGCTGACGCTGATGTTGCGTCGAGTCCCGACCATGCGCACCACCCGGCCATTTTCGCCGCGCTCCACCGCCCGTCCACGGTCCTCGATCCATACCCAGTGACCGTCACCGTGACGCACGCGGTATTCGATCTGATAGTCCTCGCTGCGACCCTTCAGGTGCTCAACCAATGCGCGCTTGAGCGCCGGCAGGTCCTCGGGGTGCAGGCGTGGCTTGAGATGGCGCAGCATGGCCGTCACTAAATCTGGCTCCAGGCCGAACAATTCCTGAAGCTGCGTGTGGTGGACTTCGTCCGTCTGCAGGTTCCAGTCCCACAACCCGAGCTCACTGGCTTTCAGCGCCAATGCCAGACGCGCCTCGCTTTTACTGAGGGCCTGGTTGGCCAGGTCGAGTTCGAGGCTGCGCTGGGCAACACGGCCTTCCAGCCCGGCCTGAATGGCCCGTAGTTCAGCTTCAGCGCAATTACGCTGCTCAACCTCCCTGGCCAGCTTCTTATTCAGTTGATCGCTGCTGGTTTGAGCCTGCTGCAGGTGCTCGATCAGTGCCTGATTCTGGAAGCGACGCAACAAGCCGCGATCGATCAGCCGGTTGACCTGCCAGGCGACCACGCTCAACGCCCCCAGCAAAATCAGGCCGAACCAGCCCCAGCCCTGGCCTTGCTCATCGCCGCCCCAAAACAGATAGGCGATAGCCGGCAACAGACAGGGCAACGTAAAGGAAAGAAACGCGGGGAGGCTGACGGCGTACGCCACGCTCGCCGACAGCGCAGCGGCCCCGATCAGGCCAAATACCCAGGCTTGCTGGATGAAGGTGTCCGCCGGGACCAGCGCGATACCGGCACCCGCCAGGGTCAAGCCGGTCAGACCCGAGCCGAGCATGAACATGCGGCGCCAGACCGGATGCGCCTGACGGTTGGGGATCGCTGAATCGAAAGCCGCGACCTGGATAACCCGCAACGCCACCAGTGAGAGCAACCACACCAGCCAGATGCTGACCAGAAAGTAGCGTTGCGGGCTCCAGAGCAGGCCGGCGCAGACCAGGCCATTGATCAGCATGAACAAAGTAGGCAGCAGCGATCCCTGGTAAAGCAGACGCGTGCGCTCCACCGCCATTTCCATGGCGTATTGTCTGCGGATAACCCGGGGCTCCACGGAGGGGCCCGACAGGTCGATGCTGAGGGTCATAGGCAATATTCTTGTTCTTATAATGGTGAGCTTGTGCCCGAATCGTCGACGGAGCATACACAAGCACGTGGCTGGACCAAACCGCCGCCCACTATAAAAAACATGAAATCTGCGGTTGCACTTGCCCCCTGAAAAGCCGCAGAGCAAGCCCCGCCAGCGCTTGCAGGCAGTGACTGACCGGTCGTCATCCGTGCGTCTTTCATCGGCTGATGCAAAGCTCGGTTTGCCCGGTGTGACGGCGCACCCTAGAATGCCCCGATGCGCGATGATCTCTCCCTTCTGCTGAACTCCCTCAACGATGCCCAACGCCAGGCCGTAGCTGCCTCCGTGGGTCGTCAGTTGGTCCTGGCCGGTGCTGGTTCCGGTAAAACCCGAGTGCTGGTGCACCGTATCGCCTGGTTGATCCAGGTCGAGAACGCCTCACCCCACTCGATCCTGTCGGTGACCTTTACCAACAAGGCCGCTGCCGAGATGCGTCATCGCATCGAGCAGCTGATGGGTATCAACCCGGCCGGCATGTGGGTAGGCACCTTCCACGGCCTGGCGCACCGCTTGTTGCGGGCGCATTGGCAGGAAGCCGGCCTGAGCCAGACCTTCCAGATTCTCGACAGCGACGACCAGCAGCGGCTGGTCAAGCGGGTGATCCGCGAGCTGGGGCTGGACGAACAACGCTGGCCAGCGCGCCAGGCGCAATGGTTCATCAACGGGCAGAAAGACGAAGGCCTGCGGCCACAACACATCCAGGCCAGTGGCGACCTGTTCCTGGCGACCATGCGCAGCATCTACGAAGCCTATGAGGCCGCTTGCCTGCGCGCAGGTGTCATCGATTTCTCCGAACTGCTGCTGCGCGCACTCGACCTGTGGCGTGATCACCCAGGCCTGCTGGCGCATTATCAAAAACGCTTCCGGCACATTCTGGTGGACGAATTCCAGGATACCAACGCCGTGCAGTACGCCTGGCTGCGCCTGCTGGGCAAGGGCGGCGACAGCCTGATGGTTGTAGGCGATGACGACCAGTCGATTTACGGCTGGCGCGGCGCGAAAATCGAAAACATTCATCAGTACTCCTCCGACTTCCCGGATTCGCAAACCATCCGCCTGGAGCAGAACTACCGCTCCACGGCCGGCATCCTCAAAGCGGCCAATGCCCTGATCGCCAACAACACCGGGCGCCTGGGCAAAGAACTGTGGACGGACGGCGGCGATGGCGAGGCGATCAACCTGTACGCGGCTTTCAACGAGCACGATGAGGCGCGTTACGTTGTCGAAACCATCGAAAGCGCGCTGAAAACTGGCCTTGCACGCAGCGATATCGCAATTCTGTATCGCTCCAACGCCCAATCTCGCGTTCTGGAAGAAGCATTACTGCGCGAACGCATTCCGTATCGCATCTATGGCGGCCAGCGCTTCTTCGAGCGTGCAGAAATCAAGAACGCCATGGCGTACCTGCGGTTACTGGAAGGTCGAGGCAACGACGCCGCCCTGGAACGGGTGATCAACGTGCCCGCCCGTGGCATCGGTGAGAAAACCGTCGAAGCGATCCGCGAGCATGCGCGCCATAGCGACGTCTCGATGTGGGAAGCCATGCGCCTGCTGGTGGCCAACAAGGGCCTTACCGGACGTGCTGCCGGCGCCTTGGGAGGCTTTATCGAGCTGATCGAGAACCTCGCCGCCAAATGCATGGAAATGCCGCTGCACCTGATGACCCAGACTGTTATCGAGCAGTCCGGGCTGATTGCCTACCACGAAGCGGAAAAAGGTGAAAAAGGCCAGGCACGGGTGGAAAACCTTGAGGAACTGGTCAGCGCTGCCCGCAACTTCGAAAACACCGAGGAAGACGAGGACCTCACGCCGCTGGCCGCATTCCTCGGCCACGCCTCGCTGGAGGCCGGGGATACCCAGGCCGACGAACACGAAGACAGCATTCAGCTGATGACGTTGCACAGCGCCAAGGGCCTGGAATTCCCTTATGTGTTCCTGGTGGGCATGGAAGAAGGCCTGTTCCCGCACAAGATGAGCCTGGAAGAACCCGGACGCCTTGAAGAAGAACGCCGCCTGGCCTACGTCGGCATCACACGGGCCATGCAGAACCTGGTAATGACCTACGCCGAAACCCGCCGCCTGTATGGCAGCGAGACCTACAACAAGGTGTCGCGCTTCGTACGTGAGATCCCGAAGGGTCTTATCCAGGAAGTACGCTTGTCGAACAGCGTCAGCCGGCCCTTCGGCGGCAACCAGTCGATGAGTGGCAGCAACCTGTTCAGTGGCAGTGAAATTCCGGAAACCGGCTTCAGCCTGGGTCAGACGGTGCGTCACTCAATCTTTGGCGACGGCGTGATCCTCAACTTCGAAGGCGCCGGCGCCCAGGCCCGGGTGCAGGTGAACTTCAGCGAAGGCAGCAAATGGCTGATGCTCGGCTACGCCAAGCTGGAAGCCGTCTAGGGACCTGCAAGCAGGTCTTGCAGGTGGGAGCGGCGGTGCGGCTCGCTCGTGAATACCGTGTATCAGCTGGCATCCATGCCAGGTACTAAACGGCTTTCGCGGGCAATCCCGCTCCTACAGGGTTTCATTTCTCTGTGAACCTATCCCTTTTTCCTACAGACAAAAGTACATACCCTTATTGCCTCGACGAAGCTGAACCATACCTGTCAGGCAAAAGCCCGAAACACTCTGCCGCTAGCCAGTAACACTTCAGCTGT
This sequence comes from Pseudomonas gregormendelii, assembly GCF_017114825.1. GTDB lineage: Bacteria > Pseudomonadota > Gammaproteobacteria > Pseudomonadales > Pseudomonadaceae > Aquipseudomonas > Aquipseudomonas gregormendelii. The sequence goes on from NZ_JADEVO010000002.1 coordinate 136,266, forward strand.
GCAACATGGCGCGCGTGCCTTCCACAAATGGGAATTCCCTTTATGAAACGTTTTCTTAGCATCGCCATGGCGTTGTGCATCGGCCTGACGATGAGCCTCGACGCCAACGCCAAGCGCTTTGGTGGCGGCAAGAGCTCCGGCGCTGCGCCGACTCACCAGACCAGCCAAATGGCTCCTTCTTCTGCTGCCGGTGGCGCTGCTGCCACTGCCGGCGCGGCCGGTGCCGCTGGCGCCGCTGCCAAAGCCGGCGGTGCATCGCGCTGGCTCGGCCCTCTGGCCGGTATCGCTGCCGGTGGCCTGCTGGCCTCCATGTTCATGGGCGGCGGCTTCCAGGGGATGCAGATCTTCGACATCCTGATCATGGCGGTCATCGCCTTCCTGGTCTTCCGCTTCATCGCCGCTCGTCGCCGCAAGCAGCAGGAGCACCTGGCCCCGGCCGGCGCGCCAATGCAGCGTGAAGTGTTCGAGCACAAGCCTGCTGGCATGGGTTCGATCTTCGGCGGTGCAGCAGCGCCGGTTGCCGCACGTCCGGTGATCAATGCGCCAGCCTGGTTCAATGAAAACAACTTCATTGAAGCAGCTCGCAACCACTTCCAGTCCCTGCAGCAGCACTGGGACGCTAACGAAATGGACAAGATCGCCGAGTTCGTGACCCCGCAACTGCTGGAGTTCCTGAAGCGCGAGCGCGCTGATCTGGGCGACAGCTTCCAGTCCACCTACATTGATAACCTCAATGTGCAACTGGACGGTGTGGATGACCGTGCGGACAAAACCATCGCCACCCTGACCTTCAGCGGTCTGTCGAAGACCTCGCGCTTCGACCAGGGCGAAGTGTTCAGCGAAAGCTGGAACATGGAACGTCCACAGGGCGAGAACCAGCCTTGGCTGGTAGCCGGTATCCGCCAGAACGGCTGATCACCCGCTGCTTTAAAAATGCTGTAATAAAAACCCCAGCCCCGGCTGGGGTTTTCTATTTCGCGGTTGCATCTATAGCAAGCTACTGTATAAACCGCCCCAACCAAACCGCACCAACAGCAAGAGGATCCCGGACGTGGAAGAAATCATCGAACAACTGCGTGAAGCCAACGAACCGGTACCAGTCCCCTTGGAACTGCCTGACGAAGACATGCTGGTAGAGATCGAAGAGCAACTGTTCATCGACATTCCATTCGTCTTCAGAGAATTTTTGCTGACCGTCAGCGACGTGGTCTACGGCAGCCTGGAGCCGGTGACGGTGACCGACCCGCAGTCCCACACCTACCTGCCGGACGTGGCGGCCAATGCCTGGGATGCGGGCGTCGATCGCAGCCTGATCCCGATCTGCCAGGACGGCGACGACTACTACTGCGTCGAAGAAGACGGCACCGTGGTGCTTTGGCAAGCCGAAGAAGAGCTGATTGCCGAAGAAACCTGGGAATCGGTATGGCACTGGGCCCGAGACGTCTGGCTGGAAAGCTGAGCCACGCAGTATTCTGCAGCCATCAGCCCGCGCAGCGGCCCGAGGGCTGCAGGTTCAATCAATGGCCTGACGATTCCTTGTGATTGTCCAGGGTCTCCAGCAGGGCCACCTGCATCCGCGTGTGAACGCGAATGAACCAGCGCCACAACACGGCAGCCACAGCGGCCGCCACTACGACGATCAATACCAGCAGCTTGTTGGTGGGCAAAATACTCGCCGACAAGGCCGCCAGCAGCAGGAAAATCACCAGCAGCGACAGGATCGGAATCACTTCAGCGATCACCCGTCGTACCCGCTGCGTGTGACGCCCCGCCATCTCCGGCTTGACGCCCATTTCCGCCAGCAGCATCGACAACGCCTTGAGCTTGCGGTAGGCGGCGATCAGAAATGGCAGCGACAGGATCAACGCCCCACCCCAAATCAACGCCTTCTGCCAGCTCGGATCACTGATCCAGTCCTGCAGGTAGGCAGACATGCGCTCGGCGAAAAATGCCCCCGAGAAGAAAATCGCAATCACCAGCGCCAGGTTGACGCCGACCTGCAACAGAATCCGCCGGATCATCGACGCCAACAGCGCACCCTCGCCTTGGGGCTGGATGCTGCGCAACCATTCGCCATACATGCCCAATACCCGGCCCAGTCGCTGAGGCATCACCGCTGCCAGCTTGATCGACAGGGGGTCCGCCGCGCGGATCAGATACGGCGTCAGCAGCGTGGTGATGACCGACACGGCAACGGCCACCGGATACAGGAAATTACTGGTCACCTGCAGCGTCATGCCCAGCGCCGCAATGATGAAGGAGAACTCGCCAATCTGCGAAAGCCCCATGCCAACCCGCAGTGAAGTACGTCCGTCATTGCCTGCGATAAACGCGCCCAAGCCGCAGGACAGCATCTTGCCCAGCACCACCGCAACAGTGATCACCGCGATGGGCCAGGCATATTGCAGCAGGATCATCGGATCGAGCATCAGCCCGATGGCGACAAAAATATTGCGCTGAACAGATCACGCACCGGTTCAATCAGACGCTCAATCTTCAGCAGTTGCCGCGATTCCGCCATGATCGCGCCAATCAGGAACGCTCCCAGTACCATGCTGTACTCGAGCTTGACCACCAGCAGGCAGAAGCCGAAGCAAAGCCCCAGCACGGTGATCAAGAGCATTTCGTTGCTTTCGAATCTGGCCACGTAAGCCAGCAGGCGCGGCACCAGCAGAATGCCGATCACCAACGCGACAATCATGAACAGCGACAGCTTGCCGACCGTAGAAAAGACTTCGCCGGAGCTCACGGTACCGCTCACCGCGATGCTCGACAGCAAGGCGATAATCCCGATGCCGAGGATGTCCTCGACGATCAACACGCCAAAGATCAACTGTGCAAAGCGCTCGTTCTTCATCTTCAAGTCGTTCAGCGCCTTGACGATGATAGTGGTCGAGGAAATCGCCAGGATCGCGCCAAGGAACAGCGAATCCATGGTGTTCCAGTCGAACCAGCGTCCGATTTCATAGCCGATCCAGATCATCAGTACGATTTCCAGGAACGCTGCGATAAACGCTGTGGCGCCGACCTTGAACAGCTTGCGCAGGCTGAACTCCAGGCCCAGGCAGAACATCAGGAAGATCACCCCGAGTTCGGCCAGGGTCTTGATGGTTTCTTCATCGTGGATAAGGCCGAACGGCGGGGTGTGCGGGCCAATGATGAAGCCGGCAACGATGTAGCCCAGGACCACAGGTTGTTTAAGCCTGTGGAACAACACCGTGACCACCCCGGCGACCAACATGATCACTGCCAGATCCTGGATAAAACTGATCGCATGCATGGTGTGGGGCTCCTTTGGGTCGACTTTTGGAGCGTAACACCGCGACTTCCGCCAGAAAGGCGGTGCAATATATGGAAACAGATCGGCCAGGGCGTGACGGCAGCCACCCGCCCGGCGTCCCGATAACTGTTGGTTTGAAAAAAGCTGACAAGGCACCCGCAGAGGTGCGCCCCAATAACCTGCCTTGAACCGTGAGCACTTTATGGAACCCGGAAACGCCCAACTGTCGATGACGGTATTGATGACCCCCGACATGGCCAACTTCTCTGGCAATGTTCACGGCGGCACTCTGCTCAAGTACCTCGACGAAGTCGCGTATGCCTGCGCCAGCCGTTATGCCGGCCGCTATGTGGTGACCTTATCGGTGGACCAGGTGATCTTTCGCGAACCCATTCACGTCGGCGAGCTGGTGACCTTCCTGGCCTCGGTGAACTACACCGGCAACACGTCGATGGAAGTCGGGATCAAGGTCGTCACCGAGAACATTCGTGAACGCTCGGTGCGGCATACCAACAGCTGTTTTTTCACCATGGTGGCGGTAGATGACGACCGCAAGCCGGCCTCCGTTCCACCGCTGCAACCACAGAACAGCGAAGACAAACGCCGATATGTGCAGGCCCAGCAACGCCGGCAGATTCGTCAAGAGCTGGAAAAGCGTTATCAGGAGATCAAGGGCGACGCCTGAGGTCTGGTTTCGACCTTAGATAGCTTTCGCGGGCAAGCCCGCGCCCACAGGAAATCTGCCGGGTGCACAAATATTGTGTCCACTGACAATCTCTGTGGGAGCGGGCTTGCCCGCGAATGGGTTCAACGCAAAATCAGAGGCTGATCGCAGTCGCCTCAAACCGCACCCGCGGATGCGCAATGCGGTCCTGAGCCCGCACCAGTTCCAACTCGTAGCTGGCACACGCCTGGGTCTCCAGCAGCACTTCATGCACCGCCGACGCCGCGAATTCGAACGCCGCCACCAGGCTGTCCCCCAACAGCACTCGCGCCAGGAACAACCCTGAAGTCAGGTCGCCCACGCCCACCGGCTGCCGCGGGAACGCCAACAGCGGACGGCGCAAATGCCAGCTGTTCTCGGCTGTGACCAGCAGCATTTCGAACACATCCGCCGCTTTCCCGGGATAGTCCAGGTGCTTGACCAACACTGCCTTGGGGCCACGGGCCAGCAGTGCTCGCGCCATGGCCAGGCAGTCGAACAGCGATTGCGGGCGGCGCCCTGAAAAGCTGTCCAGCTCCAACTGGTTCGGGCACATGAAGTCGGCCACGGCCGCCGCTTCTTCCAGAAGGAAATCGCTGACCTCCTGCGGCACACTGCAGCCCTTCTCCGGGTGACCCATCACCGGGTCGCACAGGTATAACGCCTTGGGATTCATCGACTTGATCCGCGCCACACCGGTCAGGATCGCCCGTCCCTGGGCCGCACTGCCCAGGTACCCGGAGAGCACCGCATCACAATTGCCCAGCTCACCGATCGCCGCGATGCCTTCCACCAACGCCGGAATCTGTTGCGGCGACAAGACTTCCCCGGCCCATTGGCCGTACTGGGTATGGTTGGAGAACTGCACAGTGTTAAGCGGCCATACGTTTACCCCGACCCGTTGCATCGGGAAAACCGCGGCGCTATTGCCAGCATGGCCGAATACCACGTGGGACTGGATGGCGAGCAGATGGGGTGTACGTTTCATGCGCTGAGTTTCCGTCAAACGAAATTCGAGCCGCGCAGTATGCGACTAAACGCAGCCTGTACGACAGACCGGGGACACAGTTAAGCTGACACTATCTTGTTGGAGCACCCTGTTGATGCTGACCCTCGGAAATATCTTCGTGCTGATGCTGCTGGCCACCGCTGGCGCGTGGCTGTGGCATAACCATGGTTTGCGCGAACGTGCACTGGAGCGGGTCAAGCAGCACTGCGCCAAGCTGGGTATCGAGCTGCTGGACGGTAATGTCGCGCTGAAAAAAATTGGCTTCATGAAGGATGCCAACGACCGCCGGCGCCTGGCCCGTGTGTATAACTTTGAATTCACCGTAACCGGCGAAAGCCGTCATAACGGCACGATCACCCAGTTCGGCGCCCACAGCGCGCAGATCGAACTGGCGCCCTACCCGATGCCATTCGATGAATCACCGGCGGTGGTCGACATCGTCAAACCCCGCGCTGAAGTGATCGAGCTGAGCCAATGGCGCCAGGATCACAACAAGTGGAGGCCTTAGAGCAGGCAATCAGCCAACGTCTCTTGTAGCGTCACCACATCCCCTGGGGCATCGAAGATCAACTCGATGCGCGAATCCAGGCGCCACTCACTGGGCCGCCATTGCAACGGCGAGTTATCCAGCGCATTGGCGGACACCCAACCTGCATCGCTGTGAATAACCAGCTTTGCCCGCCGCCACACCATGCCCTCAAGCCATCGACTGACGTGGGCCAATTGGAACGTCTGGCTCGGGTGCCAGCGCCAGCCAACGCTCCAGCTGCCCTGCTGTTCCTGACAGAGACAAATCGGCGTTGCAGGGTCAGTCCATAGTGCCGGCAGCTGTCCCAGCCCCTTGGGCGCGATGAAGTTATCCACAGCGGCCACAGCGCAAGCATCGAGCCCCGGTAGTGCGCTTAGCGGCAGTGCTGCGTGCCGGGTCCAGTGCAGTGGGCGCGCTGGCAGGCTGGCGGCGATGCGCTGGCGATCTGCTTCATTGAGCTGTTCCGACTTGTTCAGCAACAACAAGCCGGCGCTGCCCAGCGCCTCCTGTTGCGCCTGTGGCAAGGTTTTGCCAAGGGCTAGCGCCTGGGCATCCAGCACCAGTACACACGGCTGTACAGCCAGTACACCCAGCCACGGCCCCTCGTTCAGTTGCCTGAGCAATTGCGCCGGATGACCCAACCCGGACGGCTCGATAAACAGCCGATCGGGCCGTGCCTTGCGCAGCAGACGTCCCAGCCCTATCTGAAAAGGCGCACCGTTTACGCAGCACAAACATCCCCCGGCCACTTCACCCAGTGCGATACCATCGGCGTCGCTGGTTAATAGCGCTGCGTCCAGGCCGATCTGGCCGAACTCATTGATCAGCACTGCCCAACGTTCGTTCTGGGGCCGCTGCTCAAGCAACTGCCTGATCAGGCTGGTCTTGCCAGCACCCAAGGGGCCGGCAATGACGTGGGTCGGGATGTTCTGCAACATGATTGATGGATTCTAAGGGGGTAGAAGATGCGGTTGACGGGATTGTTGTTGCTCCTGGCGCTGACCTCAGACGAGGTACTGGCGCAGGCCTGCGTGGTTCACAGTACCGCCGAGCGACTGGATGTGAAAGTGTGCCAGCAGAACCGCAACATACCGGAAAAACTCTTCGCCGATGGTTTTTGCCAGCCCAACCTGCCCGGGCAGAAAGTCGACGTGCAGTATGTGAACGAATGCCCTGCCGGGGCGTTTGGCGTCTGCAGCAACGCCCAGGTCGCCAATATGCCGTACCGGCAGGATATTCACTATTACGGTGTGGTGACCGATCAGGCGTACCTCAAGCCCTATTGCGAGGCACAAAGCCAGGGCAACTGGCTCAAGCCTTGAGCCTCAGGCGACTTCCTCGTACCACGGTCCGAACGGGTCCGTCAGCTGTTGCCAGCCCGACACACCCAATGCCATTTCTGCTTCAGTGAGCAAGCAGTCGTCCAGCTCGCCGGTGAGTTTTGCGAAGTCGATATTCTGGCCGATGAACACCAGCTCCTGGCGGCAATCGCCGGTGTCGACAGCCCAGTTTTTTCGGATTGCAGCGATGCTTTCGTCGTCCTGTGGCCACTGCTCCTGTGGCACAAAACGCCACCAGCGCCCAGCATATCCATGGCGCATCAAGCCGCCCGCCTGAGACCAGCTACCCGCGTCCATGTGCTTGCTGGCGAGCCAGAAAAACCCCTTGGAACGCAGCAATTTGCCATTTTCCCAGGAGCCGTTGATGAAATCGAAAAAACGCCGGGGATGAAAAGGTTTAAGCGCCCGATAGGCGGTGGAAGCGATGCCATACTCCTCGGTCTCCGGCAGGTGCTCACCGCGCAGCTCTCGCAGCCAGCCAGGGGCCTGGGCGGCCTTGTCGAAATCGAAACGACCCGTATCAAGGATTCTGCCCAAGGCAACTTCGCCCATGACCATTGGAATGATCTCTGCCTGGGCGTTAAGCCGCGCAAGAATCGCCATTAACTCCAAGCGTTCGCTGCTGCTGATCAGATCGACCTTGCTGATCAGAATGACGTCGGCAAACTCAATCTGCTCGATCAACAAGTCGGTAATGGATCGCTCGTCACCCTCACCCAGGGTTTCACCCCTTGATGCGAGGCTGTCTGCGGCCTGGTAGTCGAGGAGAAAGTTCACCCCATCAACTACCGTGACCATGGTATCGAGGCGCGCCAGATCGGCCAGGCTCTGTCCTTGTTCGTCGCGGAAGGTGAATGTTTCAGCAACCGGCAATGGTTCGGATATTCCCGTCGACTCGATCAGCAGGTAATCGAAGCGACCGTCCCTGGCGAGCTTGCTCACCTCCTCCAGAAGATCTTCGCGCAGCGTGCAGCAAATGCAGCCGTTGCTCATTTCCACGAGCTTCTCTTCAGCGCGGTTCAGGCTGACGTCACGCTGAACCTCACTGCCATCAATGTTGATTTCGCTCATGTCATTGACGATCACGGCCACCCGCAGGTTTTCGCGATTTCGCAGCACATGGTTGAGCAGCGTGCTTTTGCCCGCGCCTAAAAAGCCAGACAGCACGGTGACGGGTAGACGGTGGGGCATGCGAAATTCCTCGTAGGCATTGCACGCTCTTGTGAGAAAAGGCGTGGCAGATTCAATATGTAATAACATAACATAGAACATCTACCTCTACGATGGAACTGCCTCATGAACGCGCTGACGTTGCCGGATATCGCCACCCAGGCCGCCCACCAGACTCTGCCGCTGGATTGGGTCGGCATGCGCGGGATTGCCATTCCCGTGGTGCTCAACGGCCAGCAATGCTCGGCAAAAGCCGATGCGGGGGTCAGCCTGGACGATGGCGACGCACGCGGCATCCACATGTCACGCCTATACCTGGCATTAGAATCGCTCGAGCAACAGGAGCTGACGCCTGCGCGCTTGAGCCAGGTACTGCAATGCTTTCTGCGGAGTCATGAGGGACTTTCAAACAGTGCCTACCTCAACATTCACTTTGAGCTGCTGTTAAAAAGACCGGCACTGATCACCCAATTATCCGGCTGGCGGTCATACCCAGTGAGTGTTCAAGCGCGCCTGGAAAATGGAATGTTCCACGTGGAACTAAATGTCGAAGTCATCTACTCGTCGACCTGCCCCTGCTCAGCCGCCCTTTCGCGGCAACTGATCCAGCAGCAATTCATGAATGATTTCGCCAACAGGACTTTGCGGCATACCGAGGTGCTTATGTGGTTGGGCGGCGCAAATGGAATTGTTGCGACACCTCACAGCCAGCGCAGTAGCGCACAACTGCAAGCCCGGATAATTCCGAATGGGTGGGAGTTACCACTGGTAAAAATAATAGATGTGGCAGAAGCAGCGTTAGGCACCGCAGTACAAACAGCGGTTAAACGCGCCGACGAACAAGCTTTCGCGTTGGCAAATGGACAGAACCTGATGTTCTGCGAAGACGCCGCGCGACGTCTGCACTTTGCCCTCAAACACTGCGATGAAATCGACGGGTTTCAACTACGCGTGGTGCATGCAGAGAGCCTGCATGCCCACGACGCTGTGGCACAGAGCGAATGGAATCGGGATCAGGCTCGAGGCTTGACCGTACCGCAATCCTGACCCTGCCACACGGCTCGAGTATCGAGGCTACCCTTCTGCTGAATACCGGTGGCATTGAATGTACCGTTGACCTTGGTAGTGAACTCACGATCGCTGAGGAAAGTGGCCACGCCGGTACCCTGTGCCTTCGGACAGCTGAACCGGAATTTCCACTGGTTGCCGGTACGCTCGGTGATTTCCTGCTTGCAGCCCGACTGAGGATCCGTCAGGGGGATATTGTCGGTCTTCACCTGTTCCGGAGTCAGGCAGGCGCGAATACCCTTGCCACCCATGGTGATGCCTTGCTTCTCCAGTTGAGCGCGTTGCTCAGGCGTCATCTGGCTCTGGATCTGCCCGAGAATCAGTTGCAGATCCGGGAGATCCTGGTTGTCGACCTTCATGTTGCTCGAGGTCAATTCCCACAAACCTGGCTGAAGCATCTGCGCCTGAGCGGCCACAGGAAGTGCCAAACCAAATGCCATGGCCAAACCCAGCAGACGAACGTTCATCGTGTAACTCCTGATCAGTAGTGGCCGTTAGACGTCAGCCACGGGCATCGGTTCATGGACCAATTAATTAGCGACATTCTGCACGGAACATGGTCTGTTAAGCATTGAATATTCAGGAGCAAGGTTGCCCCATGGATTACTTTGGACCGCACATTTTCGGCTACATGATTGCACTGCTCCATACGCTCGGCTCGATCGCGGCCATTCATGCAGTGCTCACCGTAAGGACGGCCCAAGGCTCGATCGCCTGGGCCCTGTCGTTGGTGTTGATCCCCTACTTCACGCTCATCCCCTACCTGGTGTTCGGCCGCAGTACGTTTGATGGATATATCAAGGCTCGCCGGCAGGCCAACGAGGAAATGCGCAAAGCGATCTCCGAGCTTAATTGGCGGCCCTGGGTAGAAGAGGCGCTCGCCGCGCGCGCATCCAGCGCCTACGCGTCCCTGCGAGCGATGCCTAAACTGGGACGAATGCCGTGCCTGGCGAACAATGAAGTGCGCCTGCTGATCAATGGGAAGGCCACCTTCGAAGCTATTTTCGCGGCTATAAGCTCCGCCAAAGAAGCGGTGCTGATCCAGTTTTTTATCATTCACGATGACCGCCTCGGCCAACGTCTGCAAAGCCTGCTGCTGCAAAAAGCCGCCGAAGGGGTGGCGGTTTATCTGTTGTATGACCGCATTGGCAGCCACTCCCTGCCCCACAGTTTTGTCCAGCCGTTGCGCGATGCTGGTGTTGAGGTCAAGGCGTTCGCCACTCGCAGCGGTTGGCTAAATCGCTTTCAGGTGAACTTCCGCAACCATCGAAAAATTGTGGTGGTCGATGGTGTGCTGGGCTTTGTCGGTGGCCACAATGTCGGCGACGAGTACATGGGCGAGAAACCACCGCTGGCACCCTGGCGTGATACCCACGTTGAAGTACGCGGCCCAGTCGTTGCCTGCATGCAGGAATCGTTTGCCGAAGATTGGTTCTGGGCGGCGCGCTCGCTGCCCCCGCTGATACTGCCTGACGTCTATCCGGATGACGGAGTGCTGTGCCAGTTGCTCGCCAGCGGCCCGGCAGATGCCTATGAAACCTGCTCACTGTTCTTCGTCGAGGCGATCCACGCAGCCACGCAGCGGGTCTGGATCACCAGCCCTTATTTCATTCCTGACGAAGCTGTTTTCGCCGCCCTGCGTCTGGCTGTGTTGCGCGGAGTGGACGTGCGCCTGCTGTTGCCATCGCGCCCGGACCACCGCATCGTCTATGCCGCGTCCAGCCTCTACGCTTTCGAAGCGGTCCGGGCCGGTGTTCGGGTGTTCCGCTACGAGCCTGGTTTTCTGCACCAGAAGGTGGTGCTGATAGATAGCGAGATCAGCGCGATCGGCAGCGCGAACCTCGACAACCGTTCGTTCCGGTTGAATTTCGAAGTGATGCTGCTGACAGTCGACAGTGCTTTCGCCGGCGAGGTGGAGCAGATGCTGAACGCCGATTTCGCCCTGGCCCATGAAATAGCCAAGGAGGAAAGCCGGGAGACCCATCGCCTGCAACAGATCGGCATGCGGATAGCCCGGCTGATTTCGCCAATTCTTTAAGGCGTATAGATGTCGTCGCGGGTCCATGGCAGTTCATGGCTGCCATCAGGATGGGCTTTGACGGCAAGTATCTGGTGCAGGTTGATCCAGCCCCTGGCAAATGCGTAGGCACAGCCGGCCAGATACAGCCGCCAGATCCGCAAAGCCTGCTCCGGCACCTGCTTCGCGGCAGCCTCCAGATTGTCTTCCAGGCGCTCGCTCCAGTGGTCCAGCGTGCGCGCATAGTGCAGGCGCAAGCTCTCGACGTCGACGATCTCAAGGCCCACTTCACTGATCTCGGCCGAGATCATGGACAAGTGCGGCAACTCGCCATTGGGAAACACGTACTTGCCGATGAAGTCACCCGCCCCGCGTCCAACCGGACGCCCATCGGTATGTTTAGCGGTAATGCCATGGTTCATCACCAGGCCGCCCTCTTTTACCGCGCCAAAAAGCGTCTTGCAGTACTCCGGGAGATTAGCGTGCCCGACGTGTTCGAACATGCCGACACTGACCACCTTATCGAAGCGACCATCCTGAGGCAGGTCGCGGTAGTCGAGCAGTTGCAGTTCTACCAGGTCGTCCAGCCCCTCGGCGGTGACTCGCTCCCTGGCCAGCGCCAGTTGTTCCTTGCTGAGCGTGATTCCGAAAACTTTCGCGCCGAATTCCCGCGCGGCATACCGCGCAAGCCCACCCCAGCCGCAACCCACGTCGAGTAAATAGTCACCGGGTTGCAGTCGCAGCTTGCGGCAAAGGTGACGAAATTTTGCTTGTTGTGCCTGCTCCAGGGATTCGCTGCCGGTCTCGAAATAGGCGCAGGAGTACGCCATGTCACTGTCTAGCCAGAGCTGGTAGAAGGCGTTGGAAAGATCGTAGTGATAGGAAATGGCCTTGGCGTCGGTTTCCTTGTCATGCACGGTGCGCACAAATTGACCGGCGTCGTCCTCATCCATCAAGGCCTGGCTCCATTGATCGCAGACGCGAATGACGTCGGTGATTGAACCTTCCAGCTCAAGTTTGCCTTCGACGTACGCTGCTCCCAACGCATCCAGACTCGGATGGGTGAACTGGGAAACCATCTGTGGGTCCTTGACCACAATAGTGACACTAGGCGCCGGCCCCAGATTGAATTCATGGCCATCCCAAAGTCTCAAGCGAAGCGGCAACTGCAGATTCTGTAAGGCCGGTGGAATACGCGCGAGCATGGAGAATCCCCCTTGTTTCAGACGTCTGATGAGAGGTTAGACCATCCTGGAAAAATAGCTGGCTATCGATTTAACGGGCTTTCCAGGGATCTTCCGGTCAAAAAAACACCAGAACCTGCACCCTCCTCCCAGATGACTCCCGGAAACTGCTGGAGTTCTGAAAATTATGATTGCCCTGCCGAGGGCGCATGAGACATATTATGTCCATAATATTAACCCCGGACTACTTTTAACTTCCGATGATCTTCCATCCAGGAGAACAGCATGAGCACCTACGACATCGTGATACTGGGCGGCGGCCCTGGCGGCTACAACGCAGCAATCCGGGCCGGCCAATTGGGCCTGAAGGCCGCCTGCGTCGAAGGTCGCACCACGCTGGGAGGCACCTGCCTGAACGTTGGCTGCATGCCGTCCAAAGCGTTGTTGCATGCCTCGGAGCTCTACGAAGCGGCCATCGGGGGGGAATTTGCCAACCTGGGCATCGAGGTCAAACCGGTGCTGAACCTGGCGCAGATGATGAAGCAGAAAGACGAAAGCGTTAGCGGCCTGACCAAAGGCATCGAGTTCCTGTTTCGCAAGAACAAGGTCGACTGGATCAAGGGTTGGGGCCACATCGATGGCCCGGGCAAAGTCACGGTAACCGACAGTGAAGGCGGCAAGACCGAGCTCGGCGCCAAGGACATCATCATCGCCACCGGCAGCGAACCCACGCCCCTTCCCGGAGTCAGCATCGACAATCAACGAATCCTCGACTCCACTGGCGCGCTGTCACTGGCTGAAGTGCCCAAGCATCTGGTGGTGATCGGCGCTGGGGTAATAGGTCTGGAGTTGGGTTCGGTATGGCGGCGCTTGGGAGCGCAGGTCACCGTAGTGGAATTTCTCGACCGCATCTGTCCAGGCGTTGATGCAGAGGCAGGTAAAACACTGCAGCGTTCGTTGAGCAAACAGGGGATCAGCTTCAAGTTGAGCTCTAAAGTCACCAGCGCCACCTCGTCCGCAACCGGAGTGCAGCTAAGCGTTGAGCCCGCTGCGGGAGGTACCGCCGAGCTGCTGGAGGCCGACTACGTCTTGGTGTCCATCGGCCGCCGGCCTTACACCGAGGGCCTGGGGCTGGAGAACGTGGGCCTGACGACGGACAAGCGCGGGATGCTCGCCAACAAAAGGCATCGCACCGAAGCCGCTGGAGTCTGGGTGATTGGCGACGTGACTTCCGGGCCGATGCTGGCGCATAAAGCCGAAGACGAAGCCATGGCCTGCGTGGAACAAATCGCCGGTAAAGCGGGCGAGGTCAATTACGACCTGATCCCCAACGTGATCTACACCCGACCGGAACTGGCCAGCGTCGGCAAGACCGAAGAGCAGCTCAAGGCTGAAGGTCGGGGGTATAAGGTCGGGAAGTTTCCCTTTACCGCCAACAGTCGCGCGAAGATCAACCATGAAACCGAGGGTTTCGCCAAAGTGCTGGCTGATGAGCGCACCGACGAAATTCTGGGCGTGCACCTTGTGGGCCCCAGTGTCAGCGAGATGATCGGCGAATATTGCGTGGCAATGGAGTTCAGCGCTTCAGCCGAAGACATTGCACTGACCTGCCATCCCCACCCTACCCGCTCCGAGGCTCTGCGTCAGGCGGCGATGAATGTGGAGGGGATGGCAACGCAGATGTAGCCCATGCTAGAGCGGCAGGTGCTCCAGGGGCAACGCGCCTGGAGCCTTTACGGTGTTGATGGCAAAGTTGCTGCGAATGTCACTCACGCCGGGCAGTTTCAACAGCTGGCCCGTGAGGAAACGGTCGTAGCCGCGCAAGTCCGGCACTACCACCTGCAGCAGAAAATCCGATTCGCCCGATACCAGGAATGCCGAAATCACCTCCGGCAATGCGGTTACAGCCAGGCGAAACGCCTCGGCCTGTTCGTCGTTATGGCGTTCCACCTTGACCCCGACAAACACCGTCAGCCCCAAGCCTACCTCGTCACGGTCCAGATTGGCCTGATAACCCCTGATCACTCCGGCCTCTTCCAGCATCCGTACCCGACGCAAGCACGGCGAGGCGGATAATCCGATCTCGTCGGCCAGTTGCACGTTGCTCAGGCGACCATCCCGTTGCAGGGCGGCAAGGATCTTGCGGTCGTAGGCGTCGAGCTTCATAGGTTGGCAGATTCCAATGGTGGATAGGCAATAAACCAGTAGATTGTGCCACACACATGTTTCTACGCAGTGACCGGCGCCGCACTGGGCCGTTGGCTGCAACACAGCCCTTCGGCCCAGCGCTTGCAGCAATGGCTGTTCGGCAGCCTGCTGATCGGTTTTGCGATACGTTTAACGTTCGTCCAGCAGGCTTGATCAGGCTTGCTTGCGCCGCTTGTGCCGGTTGATCAGCAGCAGCGCAAAGGCGGTAAATGCCACCACCGCGCCCAGTTGCAGCCACGCTTTATACGGCCGCAAGACGTTACGGACCGGGCTGATGGCCTGCGTCACGTAACGTCGGTCGGCCTTCCCAAAATCCGGGGACGGGCAGCGCTCACCGAAGTGAACAGCCCAATCGACATACGGCCCTTCGTTCACGTACCGCCGATAAAATACCTGTTTCTGCTCTGGATCCGCGTTCCAGCCAGTTGCCGCACACAAAACAGCGGCAAATGCCTGGCTGGTATGCGGCAAGTTATCGGCGGCCCGAGTGGCAAGGTCGTTGGCGAGATAGCGGTAGTGATAACGCAGGTCTGGCTGTGCAGCGCTGGCTTGCTGACGGCTGAACTCTTCCTGCGCCAACAGTGGCCCCACTTTCAATTCGGTGCTTTGAAGGCTGTAGTTGCCTTCGAAAGTCGCGTAGTCGGGGGACATCTCATAGCCCAGTAACTCCATGCCGAAGTGACGGCTCAAGTCGGCCGCATGGAAGTACGCAAATGCCCTTTTGGTCGGCCACCATTTTGATTCTGCATCGTGGCGCAGCTCGCCGTACCACTTCGCCAGGCCGAACAACCGG
The DNA here is from genome assembly GCF_017114825.1 of Pseudomonas gregormendelii. Taxonomy (GTDB): domain Bacteria; phylum Pseudomonadota; class Gammaproteobacteria; order Pseudomonadales; family Pseudomonadaceae; genus Aquipseudomonas; species Aquipseudomonas gregormendelii. Next base: position 151,567 of record NZ_JADEVO010000002.1, read on the forward strand.
GGGTTATCGAAGTAAACCGGCGCTTCGTTGTAGCGTCCTTCGCGCAGCAACCGGCGGCCGAGCAGGTTGCGTAGTTTGGCCGCGACCGTTAGCGGGGCTGCAACCTGGTCGCCACCTTCTGCTTCTTTTTTGGCCGCATAGGCCTCAACATCCTGCTGGCTAAAGGGCGTTGGCACCTGCACGTTGGTATCGACGTAATGCTTGAGCTCATCGACAGTCAGCACGCGCTCGGCCACGGTCGCCGCGTCCAACCAGTAGATGTCCTGGCTGCGGTAGAGTTGATCAAACGCTTGCAGGTAATCCCCACGCTGCAGCGCCAGAATTGCACTCTCACCCTCGACCCGACATTTGGGCTGCAGCGACTCGTAATCAAAATCCGGGGTCCTGCGCTCACCCCATGATTCGTTCTGCGGGAAGGCCTGAGCAGCTTTGGCATAGGCTGCGGTTGCCGCGACTTTGTCGCCATCGCGCAGCGCCAGCTTCGCCCGTAGCCACCAAGCCAGGCCGCCGTCCCCGGCGTGCTCAAGAAAGGCTTTCGCGCTGGCGTAATCACCTTGTTGATAATTGACCGCCGCCAGCCGATCGGCGTTTTCCAGGGTCCCGCGCGTGCTGTTTTGAAGCAGCTTGATCAGCTTTAGTTCGTTCGGCGGTTGTTCCCCGAATGACCAGCCCAGTCGGCTGATCAAGGAAGCCGTCACCAGTTGCTGCACTGGCTTTCCCTGGAGCAATTGCGCCAAAGACGCTTCGGGCATCGCGGCCAATTCAGCCACCAGTTGCTTCAAGGAGCTGTAGCCCACTGGCGATCCGTGCCGGTTCTGCGTGGCATACAGCTCGATGGCGCGGTTCCAGTCACCTGCTGTGCGAACCACACGGGCTTCTTCGCCGAGGCTGGCGACTCCCAACTCCAAGGGGTCACTGAAGCCGTCAATGCTCAGTTGACGGGTCTGCTCGAAAGCAAGCCGGGACTGGGCCAACAGGCTTGGCACTGCATCCACTTGCGAGTTCATCGCGAACAATGCCCGTCCCAGGGAATAGGCGGCCCAGGTGCTGCGTAGCGGGCGCTGATCTGCCGGCAGTGCCAACACTTTGTGAAAGTACTCGACAGCCAGCGCGTAGTCAGCTGCATTGAAGGCCGCCGCGCCCGCTAGGTAGAACATGAGTTCGGGCGGCAGTGCTTTGCCGTCGACTTCAACTTGACGCGCGTCGGCCACGCTGCGCAGTTGCTTCACCAGAGCCTGTTGTTCCACAGACAAACCGACCTGCTCTGCCAGATCCCGCGAGCTGGGTTGGCCTGCTTCTTCGCCGTAACTGTAATCTTGACTGCCAGTAGCGGGCGCGATGTTCTTCAGCCCGGCAATCGAGCCTCCAAGGCGACTGACCTCGAAGTTGAAGTTGCCCTCCGGCAGCTCCGACAGGGTCTGCCCCCGGTTGTCCAACAGCCGCATGGGGAAGTCCGGGCCACAGGCCAGCACTGACCCCAGGGGCAGGCTGAGGGTCAGGCATAGCAGATGATGTGGCCACTTACGGATCAACATGTGACGCTCCTTGATCAATTTTTGCGCAGCGTGCCCAACCAATGGCGCGCTGCCCCTGTGCCGCTACTCGGCCCTCTCGTAGACGGCTGAAGGTCAGGCTGTTTGAAGTCTGCTGCATTGAATAACCGGCCAGCGCATCCGCACCTTCACAAGCGCTAGCCGCCAGCGTCACCCGTTCGGGCCATGGGCTGTCGAGATTGCCTGAGTTGATGATGCTGATTTCGAACAAGCCTTGATGCTCTGAAAGTTGCAACGTCACCTGGCTTCGGAGCGCCTCACCGCGTGCTACAGCGCGCAGCATGGTCAGGCTCCAGGCCCGGCGATCATTCGCCAGCGGTAATCTGAACCAGATTAGACCTGCGAGGTGCTCCGGGGGATTATCCCGCAGTTCCAGGCCAAGCTTGCGAAGTTGCTGGGGATCGGCCATTAACTCCTTGCGGTCACCGTCGCGCTCAAGGGGTACTTCGCTTTCTACGATCGGCCCGCCACTGCTCGCCGGCAACAACGCCACGCCATATGCAGGCAGTGCCAGGTAAAACGGTTTCGAGGTTTTGCGTGACCAAGCCGCGGTCCATTTTTTTGTTTGTTCCACGTGGAACAAACCTGTTCTTGGATCGCTGACTGCGTGCACTTGCAACACGCTGCTATCGACGGAGGATAAAAGTGCCGGCAACTCCGGGCTGTTCAGCCAAGCGGGTAATGCAGTGATACTCAGCGCCATGGAGGCCGGTAGAACCTGGCGCAATTCGCTCCGCAGATTTCGATAGGCCGGCAGTCGAGCAACACCGGCATCGTGGTCGATTTCCACCCCGGCCAATGTCAACCCCTGCCCTTGCCAATCAGTGATCAAGTGTTGGACCTGCGCAATGACTTCATGCGAATCAAGAGACTTCAACTGACCATCAAGCCGGATTACCGCGATCAGCGGGCGACCATCTTGTCGTAACAGATGGGCGTCAACTTGCGCCCGACTCCAGCCGGCTTGAGGAAATGACTGTAGAGCGAGTACACGCAGCGTAGAGAAATCAGCCCGGCTGTCACGCAAGGCGTGTTGATGAGCAGGCAGCCACTGGCGTTGCCAGATGTAGAGTTGCTGATCGAGCGCAGGCGCCTCGGGTTGCCCGCAGCCGGCGAGCATCAGCAGCGGGAAGAGCAGTGCCCACCGTCGGATTGAAAACCCCATGAACATCTATCCCATCCAACACAGGGTTGCAGGGTACACAGAATCCGGTGGGATCAGGGCTTACGCGCAATGATCACCTGACTCTTGGCCACTACCGCATCCAGGGCCTGTTTGATCTGTGCGCCCCGAGGCGAAGCGAGAATTGCCTGCCAGGTATTGGCCCAGTGATTGAGTAAAGGATGGTCCGCATTGCTGAAGTCCACTTTGGCTTCCCAGAACAGAAGCATCCACATCGACCAGTAAAAACCGTATTGGCTATGACTGATCACTTCCAGCCCCGCGTCGCTGACCATTGCCTTGAATTGTTCTTCGCTGATGATGCGAATGTGATTGGGCTTCTGAAAGTACTCGGGCGCGGCGATGTCTTTTTGCAGGTCTTCGGAACTTGGATGCGGCACGCTGAGCAGATATAGCGCTCCCGGTTTGCCGACCCGTACCAGTTCGGCAAGAAACTGCGCAGGGTCATCGACGTGCTCGATTACTTCAGTGGAGACCACTCGAGTCGCGGTTTCGTCAGCAATGGGCAACGGGTTGCAATCGGTGACGTGGCACTCAATGCTCCGAGCCGGTGTATCTGCCAGGCGTTGCCGGGTCGCCTCGACCTTGGCCGCTTCGATATCGGCGATGATGATATTCGCCCCGCGCATTGCGCAGAAATGCACGTTACCGCCGTCACCGCAGCCAACATCCAGCAAGGTGTCTTGCGCGGTGACCGGGAAGCCGGTGAACAGCTCGCCGGTTTGCTGGTTGAACCAGCCACTGAGCATCGCGTCATGCAGGCCGAGCATGTACGGATCGACCTTGTCGGGTGCTGCGGCCACCGGTGTCGGCTCCGGCATCGGTTGCGCGGGAGGCGTGCCCGCCGCGAGTTTCTTCAACAGTCTCAGCATGAGGTTGCTCCAGAGGATGGGACGACGTTTGGGGGCAAGCTCAGGCGCTGCACCAGCGATACGCCACGACGGCGCATGGGCATTTCGACAAAGCGATAGTTGAGTTCACTTAAAACCGCGATCAACCCGAAGGCGATCAACAATGTAGGGATCGGGTGCCCGCCAGGGTTCGGCAAGTTGGCTGCCTGCAAACGAAAGATGCCTTCGCGCACCAGCAGATAAGCCGGGATGTGGATGAGGTAAATCCCGTAGGAACGGCTGCCCACCCAGGTCATCAGGCTTTTGAACAGACAGCCGGGCATCAGGTAGTCACGATTGTAGGAAGCGATCCAGACCAGCAACGCACACAGCAGTGCAATCACGCCAATACGGTAATGAGTGAACGTGAAGCGATCAGTGGCGATGAAACCCAGCAACAGCGACACCGCGAGCAATGCAGCCAGACCAGCCCAGGGACGGCGCAGGAATGTCGGTTCCCAGCGTCGGTAGGAAGGCTGCGCGCTCCAGATGGCCAGCAGCACGCCGAGGGCCAGCGCATCGGTTCTGATCACCATCAATATCGGCGTGCGCAAAGTGAACAGTTGCACCGCCACCAACAGGACTAGCGCCCAGACCAGGTATTTGCGACAGAGCAAAATCAGCAAGGGGAACAGCAGGTAGAACTGCTCCTCCAACGACAGACTCCAGTACACGAAACTGGTGCCATATTCGTAATTGTAAAAGCTGTCGGCGAAGCGAAAGTTGGCGTACTGGGCAATGCCCGCCAGGGTTGCCTGCAGATTCGCCTGCAGGGTGCCGAACGCGCCGGAGCGGTTGAGAAACAGGCACGCCAGCAACATCAGCGCCAGCCATAACCAGGCTGACGGCAACAAACGAAAGGCCCGCCGCAGCCAGAAGTTGCGGGTTTCCTGCCAGTATTCCTGCCGCGTGCTGCAACCTTGCAGCGCCGGGATCAGGCTGCGCGCGATGACGAAGCCGGAGATGGCGAAGAACAAATCAACGCCCCACCACGGCTGCGTGTACAGGGTGATGCGTTGCAGCAGCGGAACACTCGCCGCGAACAGGCTGTCCTGCAAGTGGTGAAACAAAACGCCCAGGACCGCAATGCCGCGAAGCAACTCGATATCCATGATGCGCTTGCTGCTACTCATGGTGTCCTCCTGGACGTGCCCCGGTATCCATCGGTTTGCGGGCAATGATGACCTGGCTCTTGGGCATGAACCGGTCAAGCATCTGCTTGATCGCCAGGCCGTCGGGGTGCGACAGCAAGTCCTGCCAGGTTTTCGCCCAGCTCTCCATCAACGGCGGATACGGCGCCTGGATACGGTCGCGAACCGCGCCACCCACGTCACGTCCGGCAGCCCTCTCGCTCGCCCAGAAAAAGATCATGCCCATCACCCAGAAAAACCCGCTGGCCTGACGATGCTCGATGACCAGGCCCGCCTCCTCCACCATGGTGGCGAACCGTTCGGGGGTGAAAATCTGCACATGATTGGGTGTCTGGAAATAACTGGCGGGAGCGATGCCCTTTTGCAAATGCTCGCCCACCGGTGCTGGAACGCTCAGCAGATACAGCGCCCCGGGACGCCCCATGCGCACCAGTTCAGCCATGAAGGGTTCAGGTTGGTCGATGTGTTCGAGCACTTCCATGCATACGATTTTGCTCGCGCAACCGTCGGCCAGCGGCAGCGGCAAGCTGTTGCTCACCAGTCCCAGACTGGCCTGGTTCGATTGCGCGGCCACTTGGCGGGCCAGGTCACGCACCTTGTCGTGCTCGCTGTCGGTGAAGATCACCGAGGCGCCCTGTCGAACCGCGAACAAGGTCGCCACGCCTTCGCCGCATCCGACATCCAGCAGCGTGTCGTCGGCGTTAATGGCAAAACCCTTGAGCAACTCGCCGGTTTCGCCGAGGAACCAGCCATCGAGTACTGCATCGTGCAAGCCGACGTCTCTGGGCGATACCGGGCTTAGGGGCACGGTCAAAGGCGCCGACGGTGCCGGCCACAGCTTTGCCAACAGACGGCGAATCATGCGCTGGACGCTTGCAAGGTCAGTGCTTTGCGCCGCTCCAGCAGCTGTTCGAAAAACGCCTGCAGGCGCTGTTCGGTGCTGGCCTGACTACAGAAACCCTGAAGTCGGCTGACAGCATGGGCCGACATCCTTTCATACCGCCCGACATCGTTTTTGGCGACGTCGTAGCTGGCCCGGTAGGCGGCGCACAGCGAGTCCCAATCAGTGGTGTAACGCAGGGTACGAAATGCCGCCCGGGGATCGTGCGGCCAGGCGGTCAGTTCTTCTGTCGAGTCGACGATGAACGCGTTGTCACTGTCCACGTAGTCGGCCATCGCTGTGTTCAGCGGCGCAATCGCCGGCTTGCCGCACGACATGAATTCCATCAACGGCAGGCACTGGCCTTCGCCGTAGGAGCAATTGACGACGTAACTGGTGGCCTCTACCAGGCGCTCGTAGTCAAGGTCTGCGAGGTAGCCATGGATCAGCACGATGCGGCACTGATAGGTCTGATTCTTGTAGACGTGGTGCAGCATGTCGTTGAGTGCATCGGCGATGTCATGGTGAGTGAGCTTGAGCACCAGGGTCGCATCGGCCGACTCGCGGAAGGTGCTGCAGAACGCACTGATCATGTCCTTCCAGTTCTTGCGCCCGTCGTAGGGGTTGAAGACCGAGGTGTAGACCACGCCATCAAGCAGCAACTCGCAATCGCGCACCGGGCCATCGAACTCGATCGGAGTGCCTTCGCGCAAGCGCTCCGGTCCGTAGGGGCGCAAATCTGCGGTACGACTGTCGATCATCAGGCCGCGCAGATTCAGGCGAATCGCTTCAGCGACCGGGCGCTTGAGCAAGTGCTCGCCGCGCGCGGCAAAGCGATCCCAGACTGGCGCCGGGATCGCGCTGATCGGATACTCGGGCCCCATTACATCGCGAACGGTTTTTACGGTGAAACTGGAATGAGTGATCGCCATGCCGCTGGCCGCCAGTACCACCCGCCAGTCATGCCGCGGTTCCCCATGCCAGCTTTCAGTGGGGATGGTGCTGAACTCCCAGGCGAACACTGCAATGGTCGGGCAGGCATAGCTGATGGGTGTGCGGTGCGGCGGTGAGAAGGACAGGAACACACAGTCCTCTCCCCTGCTCTGGCAATCGAAATACAGGCGGTCGACCAACTCGTCAGGGTCGCTGACCTCGATCACCTGGCCCAGGCGTTCCAGAACCGGACGAAACTCCTTGAGCACGAAGTAGTAGCTGTACTCGGGCCGGCCCAGATTCTGCTGGATGTTGCTCTTGTTGGTTTCCGAATGAATGATGATCAGCATGCTGCAGTCCCTGTCCTGGCGGCCGCTGGCGCAGCGGCGATGACCGGGGCCTGCCCAAAGAACTGCGCCAGGCGCTGCTGCACTGGCATAAAACTGCAGTAGTCGCGCATCCGCTCGCTGGCGGCGTCGGCCATGGCATGCCAGGCCTGGGGCTGGTCTTTGGCCATGGCGTAACTCTGTGCATAAGCGGTTTTCAACGAGCCCCAATCCGGACGATGGCGCAGGGTCCGGTAGAGGATGCGCGCGTCTTCCGGCCAGATCGTCGGCTCGCGACTGGACTTCACGACAAAGGCCACGCGTTCGTCGATGTAATCGCGCATTGCGGTGTGGTCCGGGGCGATAACGGGCCGTGCACACGACATGAATTCCATCAGCGGCAAGCACAGGCCTTCGCAGCGTGATGCGTTGACGTAAAAACTCGCGGCGCCGTACAACTGCGCAAATTCTTCATCCTGCAGATAACCGTGCATGACCACCACCCGACAGGCGAACGGTGACAGTTGCGAGAGCAAGGTCATGAGTTCGACGTAATAGGTGGAGAGGTCATTCTGAGTCATCTTCAGCACGAGCGTGGCGTCTGGTGCATCGCGCATTGCCCAGCAAAACGCGGTGATCAGATGGTGCCAGTTCTTGCGCCCGTCGTCGGGATTGAACACGCTGACATACACCACGCCACTGACATCGATGGAGACTGTCGTGGTGGTATCGGGCAAAGCGGATGGCGCCGGTTCGACTAGCTCGACCGGCTCGGCAACCTCGGGAGCAACTGGCAGTGGTTGCATTGGCAGTGCCGGCTTGCGAAGCCTGGTTAACAAGGGGCGAACGGCGTCCGGCACCAGATCGCGAGCGGCTTCGCGATACCACAGCAGCAGGTTGTGCTTGAGTGCCCGGTAGACTTCGCGCACGTAATGCCGGGTAATGAATGCACGGCGGCGGATGGTCAATGGTGGCGGTGGCGGCTCCGGTACTACTTCCGGCTCAGGCTCGATCTGCGCCACTGACTCTTCAATCGGCGGTCCAAGCAGGCCATCGGCGGACAAGCCCATCACATGGCTGTCGAGGATGCAGCCTTTGATCTGCAGCGTGGCGCCCGGATTTACCGGGGTGCCCGGATAGTGCTGGCGCACCTCGGCAAAGCGTTCCCACAAAGGCGTCGGCAGTACGAGCACAGGGAAATCGGCACCCAGGGTTCGGCGGATCGCTTCGGCTGTATGGGTGGACAAGGTGATCACCCGGCCCAGGCGCGCCAGTGTCTGGCTCCAGTCCTGGCGTGGATCGTTGTCCCAATGCTCGGCAGGAATGGTGTCGAATTCCCAGGCAACCACACACACCATTGGGCATTGAATATCGGTCGGGGTCTTGTGCGGCGGTGCAAACGAAATGAACAGGCTATCCTGCCCCGCTTGCTGCAACTGCCGATAGAGCGGATCCACTTCGGCGCTAGAGGCTACGACATGAACCTGCCCAAGGCTTTCGAACAAGGGTCGATACGCCTTGAGCACAAAATAGTAACTGTACTCGGGACGGCCGAGACTCTGGCTGATGGAGCTGTCGTTGACGTCGGAGTAGAGAATGAAATTCATGGCATCCCATGGTGAAATCGCCATCCCGGCAACCTCACTCTGTGACGGAGAAGCCACGGATCGGGGCAGCATTTGCTAGCCCTCGTCCATCGTCTTCGTGCCCGTCTTCGTTCTTGTTTTAATGGTCAGTTTCTCGCAGTTTCACAACGACGCTGCCGAACCTTGGGTAATCGTGACGAGGGCCATTCTAAACACATCCGTTGAGGATTCGTGAACCGCCCGACGAGAATAAATCGGGCTACGCGGACCAGAACTGATCAGTCACGGTTGGACCTGTTGAAATTACCGCGCAATTGGCACAGATTGGCAGCCAAACAATTACAACAAATCGTTTCGCCAGTCTTTCGACCCAGTAATCCACCGGGTCTGCCAGACATCTCCGACCAAACTGTGGGGAATGGACGAAAATGTATGACCAAGGGGCTGCTGTTTGAAAAAGCGTCTGTTCGTTACGGGTCTCAGCGGTTTCGTAGGACAACACATCCAATCCCGCCTGCTGGCTGATGCCGCGCAGTGGGAGCTACTGAACGTCCCTGGCCGCTATGATCTCGCAGACCCGCAGAGCCTTGAAGGCCTGTGGCCGGAACTGCCGGATGCGGTCATCCACCTGGCCGGCCAGACCTTCGTACCCGAAGCGTTCCGTGATCCGGCACGCACACTGAACATCAACCTGCTCGGTACGCTGAACCTGCTGCAAGCCCTCAAGGCTCGCGGCTTCACCGGCACGTTCCTGTACGTCAGCTCCGGCGATGTCTACGGCCAGGTCAGCGAAGACCATTTGCCCATCACCGAACTGCAACCGCCCTGCCCTCGCAATCCGTATGCCGTGAGCAAACTCTCCGCGGAGTTCCTGAGTGTGCAATGGGGTTTGAGCGAAGGCTGGCCGGTACTGGTCGCCCGCCCGTTCAACCACATCGGCACTGGCCAGAAAGAAAGTTTTGTCATCGCCAGCGCCGCCCGCCAGATCAATCGCATCAAACAAGGCCTGCAAGCGCCGCAACTGGAAGTCGGTGATATCGACGTCACACGCGACTTCCTCGACGTGAGCGACGTGATCTCGGCTTACCTGGCGTTGCTGGAAAAAGGCACACCCGGCCAGGTCTACAACGTGTGCTCGGGGCGCGAGCAAAGCATTCGCAGCCTGATCGAACAGCTGGGTGACCTCGCGCAAGTCGACCTGCAACTGGTTCAAGACCCTGCCCGACTGCGCCGCGCGGATCAGCGCCGGGTATGCGGCAGTCATGCCAGGCTCGCCCAGACCACCGGTTGGGCGCCGCAAATCACTACACAACAAACCCTGCGGGCGATCCTGTCCGACTGGGAGATACGGGTAAGACAAGAATGACAAAAAGTGCACTGATCACAGGGATCACCGGACAGGACGGCGCTTATCTGGCCAAACTGTTGCTCGACAAGGGCTATAGAGTCCACGGCCTGGTTGCGCGGCGCAGCAGCGACGCACGCTGGCGACTGCGCGAAATGGGGGTCGAGGCCGACATCGTTTACCTGGACGGCGACATGGCCGATGCCTGTTCCATCCAGCGCGCAGTGATCAAATCGGCGCCGGACGAGGTCTACAACCTGGCCGCACAGAGTTTTGTTGCAGCCTCCTGGTCGCAACCGGTAACCACCGGCATCGTCGACGGGTTGGGCGTCACGCACCTGCTTGAAGCGATCCACCAGTTCAGCCCGCATACCCGTTTCTACCAAGCATCCACCAGCGAAATGTTTGGCCTGATCCAGGCGGAGCAGCAGGACGAAAATACGCCGTTTTACCCGCGCAGCCCTTACGGCGTGGCCAAGCTCTATGGCCACTGGATCACCGTGAACTATCGCGAGAGCTACAACCTGCACGCCAGCAGCGGCATCCTGTTCAACCACGAATCACCGCTGCGCGGCATCGAATTCGTGACGCGCAAGGTCACCGACGCAGCCGCTCGCATCAAGCAGGGCAAACAGCAGGAACTACGCCTGGGCAACATCGATGCCAAGCGCGACTGGGGTTTTGCCGGCGACTACGTCGAAGCCATGTGGCTGATGTTGCAACAGGACAAACCCGATGACTTCGTGGTCGCCACGGGGGTAACCACCACGGTGCGCGAAATGTGCCGGATCGCCTTCGAGCACGTCGACCTGAACTACCGTGACTTCGTGAAGATCGACCCGGCGTTCTTCCGCCCGGCCGAAGTTGAGGTGCTGCTCGGCAACCCGGCGAAGGCTCAGCGAGTGCTGGGCTGGAAACCAAAAACCGACCTGGATAACTTGATCCGCATGATGATGGATGCGGACATGAAACGCGTCGCCAAGGAGTAGGCCCATGCTGATTCCCGTGATTCTTTCCGGTGGTGCTGGTACGCGGTTGTGGCCGGTATCGCGAGAAGGCCAGCCGAAACCCTTCATGATGTTGCCGGACGGCCAGTCGTTACTGGGCAAGACCTATCGGCGTGCTGCCGCGTTGCTGGAAGGCTGGGGCGACATCGTGACGGTGACCAATCGCGACTACTACTTCCAGAGTAAGGATCACTATCAGGACGCACAACTGGGCAGGCATCGCGGGCACTTTCTGCTGGAGCCGACGGGGCGCAATACCGCTCCGGCAATCGCGGCGGCCGCCCTCTCGCTGCAGGCACTGCATGGTGACGAAGCGATCATGCTGGTCATGCCCGCCGATCACCTGATCGTCAACGAAGAGGCCCTGAAGCAGGCTGTCGAACATGCGGTGACCCTGGCCCGGTCCGGCCAGCTGGTGACCTTCGGGGTGGTGCCGACCGCTCCGGAAACCGGGTTTGGCTACATCGAGACCGGCGCAGCGCTGGACGAAAATGGCGCCGCCCGTGTGCAGCGTTTCGTTGAAAAACCCGACCTGCAGACCGCAACTCATTACCTTGAAAGTGGCAACTTCCTGTGGAATTCCGGGATGTTCTGCTTCTCGGTAGCCACTGTCCTGGCGGAACTGGAAACCCACGCCCCGACACTGCTGGAGCAGGCCAGGACCTGCATGGCAGCCAGTGCGGCAGTGGAAACCGCCGGCGGCCTGCAGCAGGAGCTATCGCCTGCGCTGTTTGGCGAGATCATGGACATTTCCATCGACTACGCGTTGATGGAGCGCTCCGACAAGGTGGTGGTGGTGCCCGCCCGTTTCGACTGGAGCGACATCGGCTCCTGGGGTGCAATCGCCGCCCTGGTGCCCGCGGATGCGCAGCACAACCGTGCGGCAGGCGAAGCCATCTTCATCGACAGTCACCATAACTTCGTGCAGAGCGAAGATCGCCTGGTGGCCACCGTTGGCGTGGAAAACCTGATCATCATCGACACCGCCGACGCGGTCCTGGTGGCTCATGCCGACCGTGCCCAGGATGTGCGCCAGGTGGCCAGGCAACTCAAGGACAAGAAGCACGAAGCCTATCGCCTGCACCGCACGGTCAGCCGGCCATGGGGCACGTACACGGTGCTCGAGGAAGGTCCACGCTTCAAGATCAAACGCATCGTGGTCAAGCCTGGTGCCAAGTTGTCCCTGCAGATGCACCACCACCGCAATGAACACTGGGTGGTGGTCGAAGGCATGGCCAAGGTCACCAATAATGGCACCGGCACTCACCTGGTGGCCAAGAACGAATCGACTTTCATTGCCGCCGGCCACAAGCATCGCCTGGAAAATCCCGGGGTGATCGACCTGGTGATTATCGAAGTGCAGAGCGGCGAATACCTGGGAGAGGACGATATCGTCCGCTTCGAAGATCAATACGGCCGGACGGTTTGAATGCTGCGTAATCTTTACCAATCGTTGTGGAGTTACCGGGGTTTTATCCTCGGCAGCGTCAAAAGAGAGTTTCAGGCGCGTTATCGCAATTCGCTGTTTGGTGCCTTGTGGACCGTGCTCAACCCGCTGTCGATGATCGTGGTCTACACGGTCATCTTCTCCACCATCATGCGCGCCCGCCTGCCGGGGGTGGATGATGGCCTGGCCTACAGCGTATACCTGTGCGCCGGCCTGCTGACCTGGGGCCTGTTCGCCGAGATCACCACCCGCAGCCAGAGCATGTTTCTGGAAAACGCCAACCTGCTGAAGAAAATCAGCTTCCCGCGCATCTGCCTGCCGGTGATCGTGCTGCTCAATGCCGGGATCAATTTCGCGATCATCCTGGGGTTGTTCCTCGGCTTCCTGCTGATCAGCGGACGGCTTCCGGGCATGGCGTTGCTGGCCCTGATACCGCTGCTGATGCTGCAGGTGATGTTCGCCGCCGGACTGGGGATGATCCTCGGGGTGCTCAATGTGTTCTTCCGCGACGTCGGGCAATTTTTCGGCATCTGCCTGCAATTCTGGTTCTGGCTGACACCGATCGTGTACCCGCTGTCGATCCTGCCGCCGGGCATCCAGCGCGTTATCGAGCTGAACCCGATGACGGCGTTGATGAACAGTTACCAGAACCTGTTCCTCTATAACCAATGGCCGAACTGGAGCTCGCTGCTCCCGCTGCTGGTGATCGGGCTGTTGTTCTGCGTGATGGGGCTGCGGCTTTTCCGCCAGCGTGTTGGTGAAATGGTGGATGAGCTCTGATGGGACATATACACGTCAGTGGCCTGGGCAAGGCCTACAAGCAATACCCGAATCGCTGGAGCCGGCTGTTCGAATGGCTGGTGCCGTTCTCCCCTACCCGCCATCACTTGCACTGGGTGCTGCAGGGTGTCGACTTCGAGATCCAGCCCGGCGAAGCCGTTGGCATTGTCGGGGTCAACGGCGCTGGCAAAAGTACCCTGTTGAAGATGATCACCGGCACCACCCAGGCCACCTGTGGCGAGATCAAGCTGCAAGGTCGAGTCGCCGCGCTGCTGGAGCTGGGCATGGGTTTCCACCCGGACTTCACCGGGCGCCAGAACACCTTCATGGCGGGCCAGCTGCTCGGCATGCAGGTCGAGGAAATTGAGGCGCTGATGCCGGAAATCGAAAGTTTTGCCGAAATTGGCGAGGCCATCGACCAGCCGGTCCGCACCTATTCAAGCGGCATGCAGATGCGCCTGGCGTTCAGCGTTGCTACGGCGCGCCGTCCGGATATCCTGATCGTCGATGAAGCATTGTCCGTGGGTGACGCCTACTTCCAGCACAAGAGCTTCGACCGCATCCGTAACTTCCGCAAAGCCGGCACCACGCTGCTGATCGTGTCCCACGACCGATCGGCGATCCAGTCGATCTGCGATACCGCCATCCTCCTGGAAAACGGGCGCATGGCCATGCGCGGCAAGCCTGAAGAGGTGATGGACTACTACAACGCGATGCTCGCCCAGCGCGAAGGCCAGACGGTCCGCCAGGAGATGCTTGCCAACGGCCAGGTGCAGACTATTTCCGGCACGGGCGAGGCCGGCATTCTCAGCGTGCGCCTGCTCGATCCAAAGGGCCGCTCGGTGGAAGTGGCCGAGGTCGGGCAGGCGATGGTGCTGGAAGTGCAAGTCGAAGTTCGCCAGGACATCGAGCGGCTGATCCTTGGGTTCATGATCAAGGATCGCCTCGGCCAACCCATGTACGGCATCAATACCCACCGCATCGACAAGGCCCTCACCGACCTGAGCGCCGGCGAGCGGGTCACTTACCGATTCGCTTTCGACATGCGCCTGGGCAAGGGTAATTACTCGGTGGCCCTGAGCCTCTCGCGCCTGGACTCGCACCTGGACCGCAACTTCGAGTGGCGCGACTATGGGCTGGTCTTTCACGTGATCAACAACCGTCGGGAAGACTTCGTCGGCTGTTCGTGGCTCGAGGCCCAAACCAGCATTACCCGCTCCAGCGAGAGCACTATCGAAGCGGCCGCCCCAGAGGAATTGCGATGACCCGACTGCTGGTGGAGTGCACCTACGTTTTTGAACATCCTCACGCCAACTCAGGCATTCAGCGGGTGGTGCGCAACGTCATCCAGCAGCTACCGGCGGCAAATTCCACCCGTGAATGCATTCCCGTGGTGATGGTCAATGGCGCGTTGTTCGAGGTGAAGAGCCTGGCGCCGCTGGAGACGCCAAAACTCGACCTGATGAGCCTGCGGGTGAAGCTCGAACAGATGGCCAACCTGTTCTGGCTGCGCCACCGCACCCTGGAACGACGTCGCCCTTTCAGTGAGTCGAAGTTCGCCCGCCGCGTACTTTACGTGGGGTGCCGCCTCGCCGCGTTCGCCTGCCTGAGCCTGCCAATGCGCGTGCTCGACCGGGTGCTCAAAGGTCAGAAGGTGCCTGAGCGTTGTGTGCCGTTGCAGCATCGGGCCGGAGACCAACTGGTGTTGCTGGACTCGTCCTGGCACGCCAATTTCTTTCCCCTGGCCGAGCAGCTAAAGCGTGACGGTGTCGGCATTGTGTCGGTGATCTATGACCTGATTCCCCTGACTCATCCGCAGTTCTGCGACGCGGGCCTGGTGAAAGTGTTCAATGAGTGGTTCGACTGGATCGCCCGCACCGCCGATGGCTACGTGGCGATTTCTACGACTATTCGCGATCAGGTCCGCCAGGAGATGGTGCGCCGGGTTGGCACTGAACAGGTGGCACAACGCTGGTTCGACTATTTCCACCTGGGCTCGGAACTGGACTTGAGCGACGCCCGCTCATCCGTCGATCAAGGCCTGCTGGACATGTTCAAAAAGCCGCAGCCGGTGTTTCTGATGGTCAGCACCATCGAACCGCGCAAGAACCACGCCTACCTGCTGGATGCGTTCGAGCGCGCCTGGGCGGCTGGGTCGCTGGCCCGGTTGTGCATCGTCGGCAAGATTGGCTGGAAGTGCGATGCCCTGGTCGAGCGTATCCGCCGCCATCCCGAATTGAACAAACGGTTGTTCATGTTCAACGACCTGTCGGACAGAAGCCTGGAGCATGCTTACTCCCACGCCACTTCGCTGGTCTTCCCGTCTTACGTCGAAGGGTTTGGCTTGCCGCTGGTGGAAGCCATGCAGCGCGGGCTGCCGGCTATGGCCAGCGACATACCGGTGTTTCGCGAAATTGGCGGTGATTACATGGCCTATTTCGACCTTGCCAAGCCGCAGAGCCTGGCCGACCTGGTGATCGGCATGGAAACCACTGGCGTGTTCCCGGCAGCGCTGAACCTTGACGGCTGGCGCTGGCTGTCCTGGCGTGAAGCGAGCGCGCAACTGGTGGAGCGCATAGAGCGCAACCTGCACAACGTGGCAAAAGTGCCTGAGAGCCAACATGCGAATTGCCCTTAACGCACGCATTCTCCAGGCGCCGAGAACCGGTATCGGGCATTACGTCGCCGAACTGGTCAACGCCCTCGCCCAGGAGCCGGACGTGGATTTGGCATTGTTCCACGGCTGGGGCTGGAGTTCGGCACTTCCCGAAGCCGCGATGCCCGGTTACTCGCGACTGACGCCATTGTTGCGACAAATCCCCGGGGCCTATCAGGCAAGGCGCTGGCTGGAGCAGAAGAGGTTCGACCAGCGGCATTCCAAGAGTATCGATCTGTATCACGAGCCGAGCTTGTGGCCGTTGTCGTTCGATGGCCCGACGGTTATCACCCTGCACGACCTGACACATCTGCACTATCCCGAAACCCAGCCGGCTGCACGCTTGCGGGAGATCGAGCGGCGCCTGGCCGATGGCGTACAGCAGGCACGCCTGATTCTGACGGACTCACAATGCATTGCCGACGAGGCACAGGACTATTTCGCACTGCCAGCCGAGCGTTTTGTCGTTGCGCCACTCGGTGTGGCCGCGCGATTCCATCCCAGGTCGGACGAGTCCATCGATAAAGTGCTCAAAACTCACGGGGTCGACGCCCGGGAGTATTTCCTGTGCGTCGGCACCCTCGAACCGCGCAAGAATCTGACCCTGGCACTGCGCGCCCATGCGCGACTGCCCGAAGCCATGCGCCAGCGTTTTCCGCTGCTGATCGCCGGCATGGCAGGCTGGCAGCGCGAACAGTTCAACGACGAGTTGCGCTCAGCCCTTGCCGCCGGTCATGTGTGTCTGCTGGGGTATCTGCCTGATGAGGACCTGGCCCAACTGCTGGCCGGCGCCCGGGCGCTGGTCTTCCCTTCCCTGTACGAAGGGTTTGGCCTGCCGGTACTGGAAGCCATGGCCAGTGGTACCCCGGTGATACTCACCAGTGCATCGGCCATGCCCGAAGTTGCCGCCGACGCCGGCAATTACATTCAGCCGGACGATCCCGACTCCTTGCGTGATGCGATGGCCCGGCTGATCGAAGACCCGACGCATTGGCAGGCCTGCCGTGCGGCGGGGTTGCATCGAGCCAAGCTTTTTTCGTGGGAGCGTTGCGCGAAGGTCACGGCCCGCGCCTACCGCCAGGCTATGGGAGATTGATATGCGAGTTCTGCACTTTTATAAAACCTACTTGCCCGACTCCATGGGTGGCATCGAACAAGTCATCTTCCAGATGAGCGAAAGCGGCGCCCGTCACGGTGTCGAGAGCACGGTGCTGACGCTGAGCAACAATCCGGCGCCAGGCGTGTTGCAGATCCGCGAACATCAGGTTCATCAGGCCAGGATGGATTTTCAGCTGGCCTCTACGGGCTTTTCCTACAGCGTCTTCAAGCAGTTTCGCGAGCTGGCAGCCGAAGCGGACGTGGTCAATTATCACTTCCCCTGGCCCTTCATGGATCTGGTGCATTTCTGCACGGCCACCAAGAAACCCTGCGTGGTCAGCTATCACTCGGACATCATTCGCCAGCGCCATCTGCTCAGGCTGTATCGGCCCTTGATGCGTCGATTCCTGGACAGTGCCGACCGCATCGTTGCGGCTTCGCCTAACTATTTTCACACCAGCGATGTGCTGAAGGACTACCGCGAGAAGACCAGGGTCATTACCTACGGGCTCGACAAGTCAGGTTATCCACAACATGACGCAGCGCGTACCGAACGCTGGCGCCAGCAGCTGGGCGACAAGTTTTTCCTGTTTGTTGGAGTAATGCGTTATTACAAGGGCCTGCATATCCTGCTGGACGCCATGCAGGGGCTCAATTATCCGGTGGTGATCGTGGGCGCCGGCCCTCTGGAAAAAGAGCTGCATGCCCAGGCGCAGGCCTTGGGTCTGCGCAACCTGCACTTCCTCGGCTTCCTCGGCGACGAGGACAAGGTCACCCTGCTGGAGCTCAGTTACGCGGTGGTCTTCCCGTCTCACCTGCGCTCTGAAGCGTTCGGTATTTCGCTGCTTGAAGGCGCGATGTACGGCAAGCCGATGATCTCCAGCGAGATCGGCACAGGCACCAGCTACATCAATATTCACAATGAGACCGGGCTGGTCGTGCCGCCCAGTAATCCACAGGCGTTTCGTGAGGCGATGCGCACCCTTTGGGAAAACCCGGCGCTGGCGGCGCAAATGGGGGCAAACGCGCAGGCGCGGTATCGGCAGTTGTTTACCGCTGACGAGATGGGGCGCAAGTGGGCGGCTCTGTATGAAGAGCTGTTGGCCGAGAAATCGTTGGCTTACGCATGACCTGGCTGATTGTCGTGTTGTTCATGGCCCTGTGGCCGCTGTGACCCTTGTGATCCCTGTGATCCCTGTGATCCCTGTAGGAGCTGTCGAGTGCAACGAGGCTGCGATCTTTTGACGTTGGTTGCAGGATCAAAAGATCGCAGCCTCGTTCCACGAGACAGCTCCTACAGGTCAAGCACCAAAGGCTGTGATCCCGGCGCCGGCACCGCGCAACAGATCAACACTTGCCCCTCACCGGGAATCTCCGCCGGGGGCTGTGGATAATTCACCTGGCCGCTCACCAGGCGCGTCTTGCAGGTGCCGCATGACCCCCCCCGGCAACTGAATTCAGGACGCAAGCCGCGACTTTCCGCCAACTCCAGCAAACTGCCACCGTCGGGTTGCCAGCGGGCCTCCTTGGCCGATCGCTGGAACACCACCGGCACCGAGGTAGTCGCCGCCGGCGGTTGGTCGATCACCACGGCATCAGGGTCTAGCTGGCGCCGCAGAGTCGAGGGGCCAAAGGTTTCCGCGTGAATCTGCGCATCGCGAATGTCCAGTTCCCGCAGGCTGTCATACAGACCCTGAGTGAAACCTCCGGGGCCGCACAGGACAAAATCCGGCTGGTCGTAGTCTTCCACTCCAAGGATGTTGTTGAGCAACGCCGTGCTGATCCGTCCGCTCAGATCAAAGTCCTCTCCCTGCAGTAATCCTTCTTCCGGCTGGCTGAGCAAGCGCAGCACCCTTACCGCGCCTCCCGCCGTTTCCAGGAGTTGATCCAGCTCGACGCGAAATGGCTGGTCGTCAAGAGTGCGCGAACTCTGGAACAACCACGTAGGACGAATGCGCCGGGTGCGCACGCCTTGATACACCACCTCGCGCAACATCGAGAGCAATGGCGTAATGCCAACGCCCGCCGCGAGCAACACCAAGGGCCGTCGCTCGTGGGGCGCCACGGTGAAATGCCCCTGGGGTGCACGAGCTTCCAGGACATCACCGACCTTGAGCTGATCGTGCAGGAACGAAGACACCAGCCCCTCGCGCTTTACGCTGATACGGAAAAAATCGTCGGAGGGTGCGCTCGACAGGCTGTAGGTGCGGATGTGATTTTCACCGCCGATATCAAATCGCAACGGTAAATGCTGACCGGCCTGGAACACCGGTAACCCTGCATCATCCGCTGGTTCGAGATAAATCGAGCGAATGTTGCGGCTTTGCGCTTCGATGCGCACCACTCGCAATGGCCGCCAGCGATCGCCCAACGCCTGGGCCTGCAACCGCGCGGCCGCCTGCTCCCAGGTGCCGGTCATCAGGCTGTTGGGCGAGACTCCGTCGAAGCGCCAGCGCAGAGCCAGAGCTGCCGGGCGACGCACCACGCGCTCTACGTCGAAGGTCCACAACCGTTCGGCACCTTGAAAGGCTTCCACCTGTGGGCCATCGAGGATGATTTCAGTGCGACCCGCCAGTTGCAGCAGGTCGCCGGAAGTGAAATCGATGAACAACAGGCCCGCCCGAGGATTGACCAGTAGGTTGCCCAAGGTGTTGAAGTGCAGATTGCCGGCAAAATCAGGAATGGTCAGTCGATTGCCATGTACCTGGACGAATCCGGCCTGACCACCGCGATGCGATACGTCGACCGCGCGTTGGCCGTCGATGTCTACATAACTGGCGACGAAGAAGGTGTCGGCACGGGTAATCATGTCCCGGGCCGCGAAATCCAGCGCGCCCAGGCGTTCAGCAATGCGCGACGAAGGTTCTGCCAGCGGCACTGTATGAAACTGACGCAACTGAATGTACTGCGGGCAATTGCCGAAGGACTGGTCAACCGTGACGTCAAAGCCTTTGGCTGTCAGGTTGCCGATATGGCCATTGAGACGATTCCTGCGCCGGGTGTGCAGCTCGATGCCCAGAAGTCCGATCGCGGCGCCTTGGGTCAATTGCGCCGGGTCATCGGCACCCGGCAGGCTGTCGAATTGCAACACACCGGGCTGCGGGGAGTGGGCAAATCCAGGCGCGCCTTCAAGCACGCTGGCCCACGGATCACCGTTTGCATCCACCGCACCGTACAGCATGAATGGCAGTTGCTGATAAAACTGGCGGTGCTGATCCGGCATCTCGCGGCGAATCACCCTGCGTCCGAATGCCTCCATGCGCTCGGCTACTCCGACATGCTCTTGCAACTGTCTTTCGCCGACGTGCCACGGTGAACGTTCCATAACGGCATCTCCCCTGCATCAGGCAGTGGTTTGCAAACCGGCGACGGTGCGCGGCATCGGCACAAACCCTGGCAAGGCTTCTACACGCGCCAGCCAGGCGCGCGCATTGGCGTAAGCCTCGAGTGATACATTGCCTTCAGGCGCATGGGCGATGTAACTGTAGGCAGCGACATCGGCGATCGTAGGTTCGGTTCCGGCCAGCCATGGGGTATCCGCCAGTTCATGGTCCATAACCTTGAGCAGGTCGTGGGCGCGAGTGATGGCTTCTTCGGCATTGTAGGGCGCACCGAACACTGTGATTAGCCGAGCACGAGCCGGACCAAAAGCAATCTGCCCCGCAGCAACCGACAGCCAGCGTTGCACCCTGGCGGCGGCCACAGGATCCGTCGGCAACCAGCGACCGTTGCCATACTTGTGCGCCAGATAAACCAGAATCGCATTGGAATCGGCGAGGATGACTCCCTGATCATCCAGTACCGGCACTTGCCCGAAAGGATTGAGGGCCAGGTACTCGGGCTGCTTGTGCGCGCCCTTGGCCAGGTCGACGAAGATCAGCTCAGTGGGTAGCTGCAGCAGGGACAGCATCAGCTCGGCGCGATGTGCATGGCCGGAGCGCGGGAAGTTATAGAGTTTGATCGGTTGCATGGTGAACTCCGCAGTTGGGGCGCAGATGAGGAGCTCAGCGCCGAGGAAAGCCATCCTCTACCAATCCACAGATCTATAGAATCACCAGCATTCGCAATCATTTATTTCACTAAGAGCAATAATTCAGCGACGCAGGGACGGATGTTCGCGCAGTTCATTGACTGCAAAATCCACGAAGCCGCGAATGCGCGCCGGTGCCTTACGGCCGCCCTGGTAGACGACATGAATGGGCAGCGGTGGCAGTTCGAACTCCGCGAGCACAACTTCCAGCTCACCTGCCTCGACGTGATTCGCCACTTGGTAGGAAAGCACCCGAGTGAAACCCAGCCCCAGGCAAGCCGCACTGATTGCCGCCTGATTAGCCGTCACCGTCAGCCGCGGTTCCAGGCGCACCATCAGCGAATTGCCGGCGTCGAGGAATGGCCAGTTGCGTTGCAGCCCTGTCGCGGAAGTTGCAATGACCGGCACTTGGGCAAGATCCTGCGGGTGTTCTGGTCGGCCATTAGCCTGGAGAAAGGACGGCGACGCACAGATGACCCGGCGAACCTCACCCACCCGAATAGCATGCTGATTACTGTCGGCCAGCTCGCCAATGCGCACGGCGACATCAACGCCTTCCTCGACCATGCTGACGACTCGATCAACCAATAAAGCGTTGATGCTGACTTCAGGAAACCGGGTCAGGTAACTCACCATGATCGGTGTGACAAAAAGATCGCCAAACAGGACGGGGGCGGTCACCGTTAACTGCCCACGGGGCTGGGCATGACTGCCCGCCGCCGAATCCTCGGCTTCCTGCACCTCGCCAAGAATTCTCCGACAATCCTCCAGATAACGCTGCCCCGCTTCACTGAGGTGGACGCTGCGGGTGGTGCGCGTGAGCAGCTGCGTGCCGATGCGCTTCTCCAACGCGGCGACTGCGCGAGTGACGCTGGCTGCAGACATACCCAAATGCCGCGCTGCCGCCGAAAAGCCCTGGGCTTGGGCGACGGCGGCGAATACCTGCATTTCCTGGAAACGGTCCATGGGCGGTCGCTCTTTGTTAAAAGCAAAAGATCGCAGCCTTCGGCAGCTCCTACAAGAGCTCGATGGATGCGATCTTAAGTTCTCACCAGGTTGTGGATAACTTATTCCACAGTGACCGATTTCGCCAGATTCCGCGGCTGATCGACGTCGGTGCCTTTCAGTACGGCAACGTAGTACGAAAGCAGCTGCAGCGGAATGGTGTAGAGGATTGGCGAAAGGATGTCGTGGATGTGCGGCATGTGTACGACGTGGGTGCCTTCACCGTTGGTCATGCCGGCCTTCTCGTCGGCGAAGACGATCAGCTCACCACCGCGGGCGCGCACTTCCTGGAGATTGGATTTGAGCTTTTCCAGCAGCTCGTTGTTCGGCGCCACGGTAACCACTGGCATGTCGTTATCCACAAGCGCCAGAGGACCATGCTTGAGCTCACCGGCCGGATAGGCTTCGGCGTGGATGTAGGAGATTTCCTTGAGCTTGAGCGCACCTTCCATGGCGACAGGGAATTGTGCACCGCGGCCCAGGAACAAGGTGTGATTCTTCTCGGCGAACAGCTCGGCGACTTTCTCGACGGTGCTGTCCATCGCCAGGGCTTCGCCCAGGCGGGCTGGCAGACGACGCAACTCTTCGACCAGAGTGGCTTCGACGCCATCGGCCAACGTGCCGCGAACCTGGCCCAGGGACAGGGTCAGCAACAACAGGCCGACCAGTTGAGTGGTGAACGCTTTGGTGGAAGCCACGCCAATCTCACGGCCGGCCTGGGTCAGCAGGGTCAGGTCGGACTCACGCACCAGCGAGCTGATGCCCACGTTGCAGATCGCCAGGCTGGCCAGGAAGCCCAGCTCCTTGGCATTACGCAGCGCCGCCAGGGTGTCGGCGGTCTCGCCGGACTGGGAGATGGTCACAAACAGGGTGTCGGGCTGTACCACCACCTTGCGATAGCGGAACTCACTGGCCACTTCGACCTGGCAAGGGATGCCGGCCAGTTCTTCCAGCCAGTAACGGGCAACCATCCCCGCGTGGTAGCTGGTGCCGCAGGCGACGATCTGCACGTTGCGCACTTTGGCGAACAACTCGGCAGCCTGTGGACCGAAAGCCTGTACCAGCACCTGATTCTGGCTCAGTCGACCTTCGAGGGTGCGTTGCACGACCGCTGGCTGCTCGTGGATTTCCTTAAGCATGAAGTGGCGGAACTCGCCTTTGTCGGCGGCTTCGGCACCATCGCGGTATTGCACGGATTCGCGCTCGACGCTCTGGCCGTTGACGTCCCAGATCTGCACGCTGTCGCGACGAATCTCGGCGATATCGCCTTCTTCAAGGTACATGAAGCGGTCCGTGACCTGACGCAGGGCCAACTGGTCCGAAGCCAGGAAGTTCTCACCCATGCCGAGGCCGATCACCAGCGGACTGCCACTGCGCGCGGCAACCAGGCGATCCGGTTGATCAGCGCTGATGACGGCCAGGCCGTAGGCACCGTGCAATTCCTTAACGGTAGCCTTGAGCGCCACGGTCAGGTCAGCCAGGTCCTTGAGCTTGTGGTTCAGCAAGTGGGCAATGACTTCGGTATCGGTGTCCGAAGTGAACACGTAACCCAGGGCCTTGAGTTGATGACGAAGGGCTTCGTGGTTTTCGATGATGCCGTTGTGCACCACCGCCAGGTCGCCGGAGAAATGCGGGTGAGCATTGCGTTCGCACGGCGCGCCATGGGTCGCCCAGCGGGTGTGGGCGATGCCCAGACGCCCCAACAGTGGTTCTTCGGTCAGGGCCAGTTCCAGCTCGCTGACTTTGCCTGGACGGCGCATGCGCTCAAGCTTTTGGTCGTTGGTGTACACCGCTACACCGGCGCTGTCGTAGCCGCGGTATTCAAGACGCTTGAGGCCTTCGAGCAGGATCGGGGTGATGTTACGTTCTGCGACTGCGCCGACAATTCCACACATGCTATTTCTCCTGACTGACAGCTGCGCAGATCAGGGTGATCCCGCGCGCCTGAATCTGATCGCGTGCCTCAAGCGGCAGGCGATCATCGGTAATTAGGGTATGGACGCTGCTCCAGGGCAGCTCCAGGTTGGGTATCTTGCGACCTATCTTGTCGGACTCGACCATCACCACCACTTCCCGGGCGACTTCAGCCATGACGCGGCTCAGGCCCAGCAGTTCGTTGAAGGTGGTCGTACCACGAACCAGGTCGATGCCATCGGCACCAATGAACAGTTGGTCAAAGTCGTAAGAGCGCAGTACCTGCTCGGCGACCTGGCCCTGGAAGGATTCGGAATGCGGATCCCAGGTTCCACCGGTCATCAACAGCACCGGTTCGTGTTCCAGTTCGTTTAAAGCACTGGCGACATGCAACGAGTTGGTCATCACGACCAGACCCGGTTGTTGTCCGAGTTCCGGGATCATTGCCGCAGTGGTGCTGCCACTGTCGATGATGATTCGCGCATGCTCGCGAATCCGCGAGACGGCGGCGCGGGCGACGGCCTGCTTGTATTTGGAAACCGGCAGGCCAATGTCGGCCACCAGTTCCTGAGGCATGGTGATTGCTCCACCGTAACGGCGCAGCAGGAGACCATTGCTTTCAAGCGCGGCAAGATCCTTGCGAATCGTAACTTCCGAGGTTTCGAAACGCTTGGCCAATTCGTCCACACTCACTTCACCCTGCACGTTGAGCAAGGCGAGTATGTTGTGACGGCGTTGGGGGGTATTGCGCTTCGACATGACTTGGTAAGTTTCGATTCGAAAGATAACGAAAGCAATCAAAACCTATTACTGAAACTTCGTCAAGCGGTGGCGAGAAAAAGTTCTGTGGATAACCGCGTAGGAGCTGCCGCAGGCTGCGATCTTTTGCCGTTGATTTTTCAAGATCAAAAGATCGCAGCTTTCGGCAGCTCCTACGAGGTATTGTGGATAACTTACGGTTTCTTTATTTTTTCCGGGCGCTTCCACCCGTCGATGTTCTTCTGGCGTGCACGACCTACGGCCAACTGCGCGTTATCCACATTCTGCGTAATGGTCGAACCGGCAGCCGTCGTTGCGCCGTTAGAGATATCCACAGGCGCCACCAACGAATTGTTGGAACCAATGAACACGTCCTCGCCCAATACGGTTTTCCACTTGTTGGCGCCGTCATAGTTACAAGTGATGGTGCCAGCGCCAATGTTGGTACGCGCACCGACCTCGGCATCGCCCAGGTAGGTCAGATGACCGGCCTTCGCGCCTTCACCCAGGTGAGCGTTCTTGAGTTCGACAAAGTTACCCACATGCGCCCGCGCTTCGAGCACGCTACCTGGACGCAGGCGAGCGAACGGGCCGGCATCGCTGCCCTCACCCATGATCGCGCCGTCGATATGACTATTGGCTTTGATCACCACCCCCTTACGCAGGGTGCTGTCCTTGATCACGCAGTTCGGACCGATCACCACGTCGTCTTCGATAACGACTTTGCCTTCCAGAATCACGTTGATGTCGATCAGTACGTCGCGGCCAACCGTGACGTCGCCGCGTACATCAAAACGCGCCGGGTCGCGCAGTGTTACGCCTTGAGCCATCAGGCGCAGCCCCGCGCGCAACTGATAGTGGCGCTCCAGCTCGGAGAGCTGCTTGCGATCGTTGGCGCCCTGCACTTCCATGGCGTCGTGCGCCTGCTCGGTTGCCACCACCAGGCCATCGCCGACTGCCATGGCGATCACGTCGGTGAGGTAGTACTCGCCTTGTGCGTTGTTGTTGGAGAGTCGGCTCATCCAGCCACTCAGCTGGGCAAACGGCATGGCCAGGATGCCGGTGTTGCCTTCGGTGATGGCGCGCTGGGTTTCGTCGGCGTCTTTCTGCTCGACGATGGCGGTCACCTGCCCTTGGGCATCACGCACGATACGCCCATAACCGGTCGGGTCGTCCAGCTCCACGGTCAGCAGACCCAACTGCTGCGCGGCTACTTTCTTGAGCAGGCGCTGCAGGGTTTCAACTTCGATCAACGGCACGTCGCCGTACAGGATCAGCACGGTGTCGGATTCGATGAACGGCACCGCCTGGGCAACGGCATGTCCAGTACCCAGCTGTTTGTCCTGCAGGACAAAATTCAGGTCATCCGCCGCCAGCCGCTCACGTACAGCGTCTGCGCCGTGACCAATGACCACGTGGATGCGCTGTGGATCAAGTTGGCGCGCGGTGTGGATAACATGGCCAAGCATCGAGTTGCCGGCGATCGGGTGCAGCACCTTGGGCAACGACGAACGCATGCGCGTGCCTTGGCCTGCAGCGAGGATAACGATTTCTAGAGACATGACTGGCTACCAATCCTGGGTGGTCAGCGGCTGCGACCAGGTGATGAATATCGGAAAAGAAAAAAGGGTAGCCGAGGCTACCCTTTTTAATCAATCGCACAACAAGTGGCAGGCCTGTTAGTGGCCAAACTTCTTGCGGATCTGCTGGACGGTGCGCAGCTGAGCTGCAGCCTCGGCCAGACGTGCAGCGGCAGAACCGTAATCGAATTCAGCGCCACGTTCATGCAGGGCCTTCTCGGCAGCCTTGACGGCTTCCTGAGCGGAGGCTTCGTCCAGGTCGGCAGCACGTTGCACAGTGTCGGCAAGAACCTTGACCATGTTCGGCTGAACCTCGAGGAAACCACCAGAGATGTAATACACCTCCTCTTCCCCGCCTTGCTTGACCAGGCGGATCGGGCCCGGCTTGAGATTAGTGATCAGCGGCGCGTGACCCAGGGCGATACCAAGATCACCGAGTGCACCGTGCGCAATTACCATCTCGACCAGGCCGGAAAAGATTTCCCCTTCCGCGCTGACGATATCGCAATGGACTGTCATAGCCATCTGATTGCCTCAACCTAAATTAGCGCCCGTTGCCGGGCGCCGGGATTACAGTTTCTTGGCTTTCTCGATCGCTTCTTCGATGCCGCCGACCATGTAGAACGCTTGTTCTGGCAGGTGGTCGTAGTCACCGTTGAGGATGCCTTTGAAGCCAGCAATGGTGTCTTTCAGGGAAACGTATTTACCCGAAGCACCGGTGAAGACTTCAGCCACGAAGAACGGCTGCGACAAGAAACGCTGGATCTTACGAGCGCGGTTTACCAACTGCTTGTCGGTTTCCGACAGCTCGTCCATACCCAGGATCGCAATGATGTCCTTCAGTTCTTTGTAACGCTGCAGAACGTACTGAACGCCGCGAGCGGTGTCGTAGTGGTCCTGGCCGATCACGTTCGGATCCAGCTGGCGCGAAGTCGAGTCGAGTGGATCGACCGCTGGGTAGATACCCAGGGAAGCGATGTCACGGGACAGAACGACGGTGGCGTCCAAGTGGGCGAAAGTGGTCGCTGGCGACGGGTCAGTCAAGTCATCCGCAGGTACGTATACCGCTTGGATGGAGGTGATCGAACCGTTTTTGGTCGAAGTGATACGCTCTTGCAGAGTACCCATCTCTTCGGCCAGGGTCGGCTGGTAACCTACTGCGGAAGGCATACGGCCCAGCAGTGCGGATACTTCAGTACCGGCCAGGGTGTAACGATAGATGTTGTCGACGAACAACAGAACGTCGTTACCTTCGTCACGGAACTTCTCGGCCATGGTCAGGCCGGTCAGTGCTACGCGCAGACGGTTACCCGGCGGCTCGTTCATCTGACCGTAAACCAGTGCCACTTTGTCCAGAACGTTGGAATCCTTCATCTCGTGGTAGAAGTCGTTACCCTCACGAGTACGCTCACCCACACCGGCGAACACGGAATAACCGCTGTGCTCGATGGCGATGTTACGGATCAGTTCCATCATGTTTACGGTTTTGCCTACACCGGCACCACCGAACAGACCAACTTTACCACCCTTGGCGAACGGGCAAACCAGGTCGATAACCTTGATGCCGGTTTCCAGCAGGTCGTTGCCGCCAGCTTGTTCAGCGAAGGTTGGCGCAGGACGGTGAATGCCCCAGCGCTCTTCGGTGTCGATCGGGCCAGCTTCGTCGATCGGGTTGCCCAGAACGTCCATGATCCGGCCCAGGGTCGCTTTACCAACCGGTACGGAGATGGCAGCGCCAGAGTCGGTGACTTCCAGACCGCGCTTCAAGCCCTCGGTGGAACCCATCGCAATGGTACGTACCACGCCGTCGCCCAGCTGCTGCTGAACTTCCAGGGTGGTGCCGGCTTCGCTTTTTACACTCAAAGCGTTGTAGATGCTCGGTACGCTGTCGCGTGGAAATTCCACGTCGATAACGGCGCCGATGATTTGAACGATACGTCCGCTACTCATAGCTGGATCCTCTGAATATTTGAACCGTTAAACCGCGGCAGCGCCGCCGACGATTTCCGAGATCTCTTGGGTGATCGCAGCCTGACGCGCCTTGTTGTAGACCAGCTGCAAATCGCTGATCAAATCACCGGCGTTGTCGGTAGCGTTCTTCATCGCGATCATCCGCGCAGCTTGTTCAGCCGCGTTGTTCTCGACCACCGCCTGGTAGACCTGCGACTCCACGTAACGGACCATCAAGCCATCAAGCAGCTCTTTGGCGTCCGGTTCGTACAGATAATCCCAGTGGTGCTTGAGTTCCTGTTCCGGCGTTGCCACCAGAGGAATCAATTGCTCCACGGTAGGCTGTTGCGTCATGGTGTTGATGAACTTGTTGGACACCACGGACAGGCGGTCAATACGGCCGTCCAGGTAGGCATCCAGCATCACCTTGACGCTGCCGATCAGGTCATTGATCGACGGCTCTTCACCCAGGTGGCTGATAGCTGCTACGACGTTACCGCCGAAGTTGCGGAAGAAAGCCGCACCCTTGCTACCAACAACACACAGATCGATCTCGACGCCGTTTTCGCGGTTTACCGCCATGTCCTTGACCAGAGCCTTGAACAGGTTGGTGTTCAAGCCACCACACAGACCACGGTCGCTGCTCACCACAACATAACCAACGCGCTTTACTTCACGGTCGATCATGAACGGGTGGCGATATTCCGGGTTGGCGTTGGCCAGATGGCCAATAACCTGGCGGATGCGCTCCGCGTAAGGACGGCTAGCAGCCATGCGCATTTGTGCCTTGCGCATTTTACTGACCGCCACTTTTTCCATGGCGCTGGTAATCTTTTGCGTGCTTTTGATGCTCGCAATCTTACTGCGAATCTCTTTTGCGCCTGCCATGTAACACCTATCAGGTTAGCAAGCGGGAGCCTCGCGGCTCCCGCTGCGGCTTACCAGGTTTGGGTGGCCTTGAACTTCTCGATACCGGCTTTCATGCCAGCGTCGATTTCGTCATTGAAGTCACCCTTCACGTTGATCTTCGCCATCAAATCGGCGTGATCGCGGTTGAAGAAAGCAATCAGCGCTTGTTCGAAGCTGCCGATCTTGGCGATTTCAACGTCAGTCAGGAACCCACGCTCAGCGGCATACAGCGACAGCGCCATGTCAGCGATCGACATTGGTGCGTATTGCTTCTGCTTCATCAGCTCGGTAACGCGCTGACCATGCTCAAGTTGCTTACGGGTCGCTTCGTCCAGGTCAGAAGCGAACTGGGCGAATGCCGCCAGTTCACGGTACTGAGCCAGAGCGGTACGGATACCACCGGAGAGCTTCTTGATGATCTTGGTCTGAGCGGCACCACCCACACGGGATACCGAAACACCGGCGTTCACAGCAGGACGGATCCCGGAGTTGAACATGGCCGATTCCAGGAAGATCTGACCGTCGGTGATGGAAATCACGTTGGTCGGAACGAACGCGG
This sequence comes from Pseudomonas gregormendelii, assembly GCF_017114825.1. Lineage (GTDB taxonomy): Bacteria > Pseudomonadota > Gammaproteobacteria > Pseudomonadales > Pseudomonadaceae > Aquipseudomonas > Aquipseudomonas gregormendelii. The sequence goes on from NZ_JADEVO010000002.1 coordinate 181,108, forward strand.
AAACGTCGCCAGCCTGGGTTTCGATGATCGGCAGTGCGGTCAGGGAACCGGTTTTGCCGGTCACTGCGCCGTTGGTGAACTTCTCTACGTATTCTTCCGAAACGCGGGATGCGCGCTCCAGCAGACGGGAGTGGAGATAGAACACGTCGCCTGGGTAAGCTTCACGGCCTGGTGGACGGCGCAGCAGCAGGGAAATCTGGCGGTAAGCCACTGCTTGCTTGGAGAGATCGTCATAAACGATCAGCGCGTCTTCACCGCGGTCGCGGAAGAATTCACCCATGGTGCAACCGGAATACGGAGCCAGGAACTGCAGTGCTGCAGATTCCGAAGCGCTCGCGGCAACGACGATGGTGTTAGCCAGTGCGCCGTTTTCTTCCAGCTTGCGAACCACGTTGGCGATGGTCGATTGCTTCTGACCGATCGCTACGTAGACGCAGAAAATACCGCTGTTTTTCTGGTTGATGATCGCGTCGATCGCCAGAGCGGTTTTACCGATCTGACGGTCACCGATGATCAGCTCACGCTGGCCACGGCCGACAGGGATCATGGCATCGACAGCCTTGTAGCCAGTCTGTACAGGCTGGTCTACCGACTTACGCCAGATCACGCCTGGAGCAACTTTCTCGACCGCGTCGGTCTCGGTGTTGCCCAGTGGACCTTTGCCGTCAACAGGGTTACCCAGTGCGTCGACTACGCGACCCAGCAGTTCCTTACCAACCGGAACTTCGAGGATGCGGCCAGTGCACTTGGCGCTCATGCCTTCAGCCAGAGACTGGTAGGAGCCCAAAACTACGGCACCTACGGAGTCCTGCTCCAGGTTGAGAGCCATACCGAAGACGCCGCCCGGAAACTCGATCATCTCGCCGTACATTACGTCGGCCAGACCGTGAATCCGCACGATACCGTCAGATACGCTGACGACAGTGCCTTCGTTACGGGCTTGGGAGGTCACATCGAGCTTGTCGATGCGGCCCTTGATAATTTCACTTATTTCGGAAGGATTGAGTTGCTGCATTGCTCTGCTGCCCCTTCAAACTCAAGATTTCAATGCTTCGGCTAGGCTCGCGAGTTTGCCGCGAACCGAGCCATCGATAACCAGGTCGCCGGCGCGGATGACAATGCCCCCAATAAGGGATTTGTCTTCCTCGACTTGCAGGCGCACTTCCCGGTTGAGTCGTGCACTGAGAACCTTGGCGAGTTTGTCTTGCTGTTCTTGGTTCAATGCAAAAGCACTGGTCACTTCAACGTCTACCGACTTCTCTTGTTCAGCCTTGTACAGGTCGAACAGAGCGGATATCTCCGGCAAAAGCGGGAGACGGTCGTTTTCGGCAACGACGTTGATGAAGTTCTGTGCCTTGGCATCAAACTTGTCGCCGCACACGTCAATAAACGTGGCGGCCTTGTCTGCGCTCGTCAGTCGCGGGGCCTTGAGCACGCGCTGCATGGTGTCGTCTTGCGACACTGCTGCAGCCAGGCCGAGCATGGCTGACCAAGAGGCCAGTTGCTGGTGGGCCTGGGCGTGCTCGAAGGCTGCCTTAGCGTAAGGTCGGGCCAACGTGGTCAATTCTGCCATGATCGCCCTCGCTTAAATTTCAGCAGCCAGTTTGTTTACCAGCTCCGCGTGCGCGTTTTGATCGATTGTGGCACCCAGGATCTTCTCGGCGCCGCCGACAGCCAGAGCACCCAGTTGGGCACGCAGAGCGTCTTTGACACTGTTCAGTTCCTGTTCGATCTCGGCCTGAGCCTGAACCTTCACACGGTCAGCGTCGATACGGGCTTTTTCAACAGCCTCTTCAACAATCTGGTTACCGCGTTTCTTGGCTTGCTCAATGATTTCGGCTGCCTGAGCTTTCGCTTCGCGCAGTTGCTGACCCGCTTTATCTTGGGCCAGCTCCAGGTCGCGAGCTGCTCGGGCGGCAGCGTCCAGTCCATCCGCGATCTTCTTCTGACGTTCGTGCAAAGCCGCGATGACCGGAGGCCACACGAACTTCATGCAAAACAGTACAAAAATGAAGAACGCAACGGACTGGCCAATCAGGGTTGCATTAATGTTCACGCCAACACCTCGCTCGTTCGTTGCACATCACACCAATTACTCGAAGGCGAGTAATTAGCCAGCGAGTTGACCAACGAATGGGTTCGCGAAAGTGAAGAACAGAGCGATACCAACACCGATCATGGTTACGGCGTCGAGCAGACCGGCAACGATGAACATTTTAACTTGCAGCATTGGAACCATCTCTGGCTGACGCGCTGCTCCTTCCAGGAACTTGCCACCCAACAGGCCGAAACCAATTGCGGTACCCAGTGCGCCCAGGCCGATCAACAGTGCAACAGCGATAGCGGTTAGACCAACTACAGTTTCCATCTTTCCTCCCGACTTTTACGTCGTATGGTTTAGGTTTTTTAGATTTTAAAGCGGTAAAACAAATCGTTTCATAGCCCTGTTAGGGCACCCACCCGTTTAACCGGGTGGGACATCAGACCAGTCGAGACTGATCTTAATGGTTCTCTTCGTGCGCCATCGACAGGTAGACGATGGTCAGCATCATGAAGATAAACGCCTGCAGGGTGATGATCAGGATGTGGAACACAGCCCACGCCCACTGCAGAACTATGCCCAGGCCGCTAAGCCAGAGCAGACCGCTGCCGAACATCACAGCAATCAGAATGAAGACCAGCTCGCCGGCGTACATGTTGCCGAACAGACGCAGTGCCAGGGAGATAGGCTTGGCGATCAGCGTCACGAACTCCAGCAGGAAGTTCACCGGAATCAGCAGGGCTTGAAGAAAAATGTTCTTGCTGCCGAAAGGGTGCAGGGTCAGTTCGCCGATGAAGCCGCCGATACCCTTGACCTTGATGCTGTAGAAAATGATCAACGCGAACACCGACAGGGCCATGCCCAGGGTAGCGTTCGGGTCAGTGGTGGACACGGCACGGAACGGAATGTGCGCATCGCCAGTGATCAGGATGGCCAGCTGAGGAATCCAGTCAACCGGGATCAGGTCGACGGCGTTCATCAGGAAGACCCAGACGAAGATAGTCAGTGCCAGCGGTGCAATCACCGGGCTACGGCCATGGAAGCTGTCTTTCACGCTGCCATCGACGAATTCGACCAATACTTCAACGAAGTTCTGCAAAGCACCAGGCTGACCGGATGTCGCTTTCTTTGCCGCCATGCGGAAAAGAAGAACGAAAATCAGACCCAAAGCGACCGACCAGCCGAGAGTATCGACGTGGAAAGCCCAGAAGCCCATTTCTTTGGCCTCTGCTGCGGTGTGGGCAAAACCCCACCCGCCTGTTGGGTGCTGACCGAAGGTCAGGTTCTGCAAGTGGTGCTGGATATAGCCCGAAGCGGTTGTCTCTGCCATGGTTGCCTCAAACGCCCTAAGGTCTCGAAAGTCTTGTTCTCATCAGCAGGGGCGCGAACCAGCTGACCAGTTGGGTCAACACGAAGACGCCGAATACAGCTAGCGGCGCCAATGGCTTCACACCTGCAAACGTCAATGCAAAGAGCACTGCCGTCAAAATCAGTTTGCCCGCCTCACCGGCATAAAAAGACCGGACGATGGCTTGGGCTGCTCGGGCGCCGGAAAACCGAAATGCCCTGTGAGCGAAATAAACATTGGGCAGCAAGGCTATCAGGCCTCCGCAAAGTCCCGAGTACCCGGCAACGACTCCGTGCCATTGCCAAAGCGCCAAAGCGGCGATCAGCAAAACGACAAATTGAGCCATTAACACCGGAAAAACTGCCAGGCGATGGAACGGCAAGCGGTTTGGCGTGCGGCTTTCCATCACTTTTGCTCTCCAATGGTCGGCTGCCAGAATTCAATAACTTGGCATAATTTGTGCCGACAAAATGCGCGCAGAGTATAGGGGCGGTTCAGCCCCTATTCAACTGTCAGGTAGTGATTTCCGACTGCTCGCTACATGAGGAAATGTTTCAGCGAATGTGTGCAAGGACACCCTGGAGCTCATCCAGAGAGTTGTAGCCAATCACCAATTGGCCCTTGCCCTTCTTTCCGTGCCTGATCTGCACCGCAGAGCCCAGGCGCTCGGCCAGGCGCTGCTCCAGCCTGGCGATATCCGGGTCTGGTTTAGCCGGTTCAACAGGCTCCGGTTTGCCATTCAACCACTGCCGAACCAGTGCCTCGGTTTGGCGCACAGTCAGCCCTCGTGCGACAACATGTCGCGCCCCTTCAACCTGCTGATTTTCCGGTAAACCGAGCAACGCACGAGCGTGGCCCATTTCCAGGTCCCCATGGGACAGCATGGTCTTGATTACTTCGGGCAACGCGATCAAGCGTAGCAGGTTGGCTACGGTCACGCGGGATTTACCCACCGCTTCTGCCACCTGCTGCTGGGTCAGCTGGAATTCCTGCTGCAAACGCTGCAGGGCCACCGCCTCCTCGACAGGATTCAGGTCTTCGCGCTGGATGTTCTCGATCAGCGCCATGGCAATCGCAGTCTCGTCCGGCACGTCACGCACCATTGCGGGGATCGTTTCCTGGCCCGCCTGCTGGCTCGCACGCCAACGGCGCTCGCCGGCAATGATTTCAAAACGCCCGCCACCGATTGGACGAACCACAATCGGTTGCATCACGCCCTGGGCCTTGATGGACTGCGCCAGCTCCTCCAGCGCCTGGGGATCCATGTCCCGGCGCGGCTGATACTTGCCCCGCTGGATCAGGTCCAGCGGCAGGTGCTGCAGCTCGCGCTGATCAGCCTGGACCGCCTGCTCTTCCAGCGAACTGACGGTAGGACCGCTCAGCAGTGCATCCAGTCCACGTCCGAGACCTCGTTTCTTGACGGCCATGGGGATTCCTTAAGTTGCCTGAGCAGCGGCTGTACGTGAATTTTTGCGTTGGCGACGAACCATCTCGCCCGCCAAAGCCAGGTAGGCAATGGCGCCCCGCGATGATTTGTCGTACGCCAGCGCCGGCATGCCGTAACTCGGCGCTTCCGCCAAGCGGATGTTGCGCGGAATAACGGTGTCGTAGAGCTGATCGCCAAAATGTTCCTTGAGCTGCGCCGACACATCGTTCATCAGGCTCAGTCGCGGGTCGTACATGGTCCGCAGCAGGCCTTCGACCTTCAGGTTCGGATTGAGCAGCTCGGCGATGCGCTTGATGTTATCCACAAGGTCGCTCAGGCCTTCCAGTGCGAAATATTCGCACTGCATGGGGATAATTACCCCGTCAGCGGCAACCAGGGCGTTGAGCGTGAGCATCGACAGCGAAGGTGGGCAGTCGATCAAAATGTAATCGTAGTTCTCGCGGATTGGCGCCAGCGCGCTGCGCAGACGACTCTCCTTCATCTGCATTTCCAGCAGGACCACTTCGGCAGCAGTCAGGTCACGGTTGGCCGGCAGCAGTTGGTAACCACCGTGCTCGGAGTAGTGCATGGCCTGAGCCAGGTCACACTCACCGATCAACAGGTCGTAGACCGAGTTTTCCAGGCCGTGCTTGTCCACACCGCTACCCATGGTGGCGTTGCCCTGTGGATCGAGATCGATCAACAGCACCCGACGCTTGGTGGCGACCAGGGATGCTGCTAGGTTGATGCAGGTGGTGGTTTTACCCACACCACCTTTCTGGTTCGCAATCGCGAATACCTTAGCCATTCTTGCTTTTGTTCCCAATCATGCCGTGCGGCGCAGTATCAGCAGATGGCGTTGGCCTTGGCAACCAGGTACGGCCAGGGCGTGTTCGCTATCGAGGTGGAAGTCTGCCGGCAATGCTACCAGCTCATCGGCCGGATGAACGCCCTTCATTGCCAGCCAACGTGTGTTGCTGTCGCCAAGGTGGCGAGTCCAGTTGCTGAAGTTTTCCATGCTGCTGAAAGCCCGGGAGATGATCCCGTTGAATGGCTCGGCAGGCTGGAAAGCTTCGACGCGACTGTGGATAACTTGCAGGTTGTCCAGTTTCAGCTCGAGTTTGACCTGGGTCAGGAACCGGGTTTTCTTGCCGTTGCTGTCGAGGCAGGTCACTTGCGACTGCGGAAACAGGATGGCCAACGGGATGCCGGGCATCCCGCCGCCGCTGCCGACGTCGAGCCAGCGACCGTCTTGGACGAATGACATCACGCTCAAACTGTCGAGCAGGTGGCGGGAAACCATTTCATCCGGATCACGGACGGCGGTCAGGTTGTAGGCCTTGTTCCATTTGATCAACAGGGCCAGGTAACCCAGCAGCTGTGCGTGCTGGGTTTCGGTCAGTGTGACACCGAGCTGGCGCGCACCTGTGGATAACTCTTCGGCGTGTTGCGAGGTGACCAACGAACTCAAGCGCTTTGCTCCAACTGACGGCCCGCGCCGCGTTTTTTCAAATGAATCATCAACAGCGAAATGGCTGCCGGGGTAACGCCGGGAATACGTGACGCCTGACCCAGTGTCTCAGGACGGGTCGCACCGAGTTTGCCCTGGATCTCCTTGGAGAGACCGGAGATATTCGTGTAATCGATATCCACAGGCAATTTGGTGTCTTCGCTGGCCCGCAGACGAGCAATTTCGTCCTGTTGCCGGTCGATGTAGCCGGCGTACTTGGTCTTGATCTCGACCTGCTCGGCAACCTGTGGATCTTCTGCACCCCCACCGGTCACGGCGATCAGGCCAGCGTAGTCGATTTCCGGACGGCTCAGCAGGTTGAGCAAGTTGTATTCGTGAGTCAGCGGGGTGCCGAATTTCTCGGAAATGGCATCGCCCTGCTCGGTACCCGGGCGCACCCACGTACTTTTCAAACGTTGTTCTTCCAGCGCAATGCTTTCGCGTTTGGTGCAGAACGCCGCCCAGCGGGCGTCATCCACCAGGCCAAGCTCGCGACCTTTTTCGGTCAGGCGCAGGTCGGCGTTGTCTTCGCGCAGGATCAGGCGGTACTCCGCACGGGAGGTAAACATCCGGTACGGTTCCTGAGTACCCAGGGTAATCAGGTCGTCGACCAATACTCCGATGTACGCCTCGTCGCGGCGCGGGCACCAGGCATCTTTGCCTTGTGCACGCAGTGCAGCATTGGCTCCGGCCAGCAAACCCTGGGCGCCGGCTTCTTCGTAACCGGTGGTGCCGTTGATTTGCCCGGCAAAAAACAGGCCGGCGATTACTTTGGTTTCCAGGCTGTACTTCAGGTCGCGGGGATCGAAATAGTCGTATTCGATCGCATAACCCGGGCGAACAATGTGCGCATTTTCCATGCCTCGGATCGACTGCACGATCTGTAATTGCACGTCGAACGGCAACGAAGTGGAAATCCCGTTGGGATACAGCTCGTTGGTGGTCAAACCTTCAGGTTCGATGAATACCTGATGGCTTTCCTTGTCGGCAAAGCGATGGATCTTGTCTTCAATCGATGGGCAATAACGCGGCCCGATGCCCTCGATCATCCCGGCAGCCGAGTACATCGGCGATCGATCAAGGTTGGCGGCAATGATTTCGTGGGTGCGGGCGTTGGTATGGGTAATCCAGCAGCTCACCTGCCGCGGGTGCTGCTCCTTGGAGCCCATGAACGACATCACCGGAATCGGGGTATCGCCGGCTTGCTCGGTCATCATCGAAAAATCGACTGAGCGGCTGTCGATGCGCGGCGGCGTTCCGGTTTTCAGGCGTCCCACCCGCAGCGGCAGCTCGCGCAGACGTTGAGCCAGGGCGATTGAGGGCGGATCACCGGCACGACCACCGGAAAAATTCTGCATCCCGATGTGGATAAGTCCACCCAGGAAGGTGCCGGTTGTAAGTACCACCGAATCTGCCAGAAAGCGCAGGCCCATTTGGGTAACGACACCACGCACCTGATCCTGCTCGACGATGACGTCATCGGCCGCTTGTTGGAATATCCACAGGTTCGGCTGGTTTTCCAGGATTTCGCGGACAGCTGCCTTGTACAGAACCCGATCGGCTTGAGCGCGAGTTGCACGCACGGCCGGGCCTTTGCGGCTGTTCAACACGCGAAACTGAATTCCGCCTTTGTCAGTAGCCATGGCCATCGCGCCGCCCAGGGCGTCGATTTCCTTGACCAGGTGACTTTTGCCAATGCCGCCAATAGCGGGATTGCAGCTCATGGCACCGAGGGTTTCCACGTTATGCGTCAGCAACAGGGTTTTTGCCCCCATACGTGCTGAGGCCAGTGCTGCCTCGGTACCGGCATGACCGCCGCCGATGACGATCACTTCAAAACGGGAAGGGAAATCCACCACGCACCTCGTGCCTGCTTTCAGTTGGGTAATCAGGAATGGTTTGAGCTCAGGTTTCTGGACCTGGTCGACAAGTATAGGGACTTCGCCGTTCCTAAAGAACCCTTTGCACAAAATTTAACCAGCTGTGGAGAAGTCAGGGTTATAGAAATTAAAAAGAGAGAAATTTATTAAATCTTTGTTTTTATGTTTATTTCTACTGAGGCACATTTCTGTGGATAGATCTCTACAGGCCTTTATATTCAATATGTACAGAGATTCAAAACCCTGTGCTCATGTGCCAATGAGTCCTTGGGATAACCGCTTTAAGCCTGTGGATTAAAGTGGTGGTTATCCACAGGGGCGGTTATATTCAGTTTTCGAGCCCTGTTATCAACTGCCCTTAGTGGCAGTTATTCACAGGGCTTAATCCGCAGTTTTTTGAAGTTTCCTGGAAATGACGGCAAAAAAACTCCCCCCAGACACCTTCCCGTCGGGCGCGAGCGATTGAAAAAAGTAAATTTGAAGGAGGAGCTTTGCGTGGTGAGCGCTATTGTGGGACGGCGCAGTGGAAGTTAATAATAGGCATTATCATTAACCAGCTTGATGCCCTTATGTCCCTACCCACCCATACGGCAGCCGTTCAGCACATCTACGAGCAGCACCATTCCTGGTTGTATGGATGGCTCAAGGGCAAGCTGCATGATGCGTGCGATGCTGCGGATGTCGCACATGACACCTTTGTGCGCATCCTGGGCTCACGTAATGCCATGCACATTCGCGAACCCCGTGACTATCTGGCAACGGTAGCCAGAGGGTTGGTGATTGACCGTTATCGTCGACGCGCTATCGAGGTGGCCTACCTGGAAACATTGGCAGCCAGGTCCGAAATTACGATCATCAGTGAGGAGGACAAGGCGCTCATTATCGAAACCCTGATAGCTGTGGATAAAGCCCTGGCCAGCCTGGGTACGCGCACGCAGCGAATCTTTATGCTGTCGCAGATCGAGGGGCTGACTTATCAACAGATTGCAGCAGAGCTCAAGGTGTCGCTGACAACAGTGAAGAAACACATGGTCCGTGCTCTTACCGAATGTTCCTTGATCATGGCAGGGTTGTGATGGCGATGGCGCCGGATCGTCAAGTGTTCGAAGCGGCTGCTGGCTGGTACGTGCAGTTCCAGGCCGAACCGCCTACGCCAGCACAGCAACAAGCCTGGCAGCGTTGGGTAGACAGCAATCCAGCGCACCTCGCCGCGTGGAACCAGATGGAGCAAATGCAAAGGCACTTGGGGGCAATGCCCAGGGATCTGGCTAGACGCGCCCTGACTCCTGGCCAAAATCGTCGGCAGATGCTCAAACTCTTGCTGATAGTCGCCGGCACCGGCTATGTCGGTTGGAACGCCCAGAAATACACGACGCTGGGTAACGTCTGGGCGGATTATTCAACCAAGGTGGGTCAACGCCGGAAAATCGAGCTGGCCGATGGTACTCAGTTGCACCTGAACACCCAGACCGCGGTGGATGTGCTGTTCGATGATCAGCAACGGTTGATTCGATTGCGCTCCGGGGAAATTCTTGTAAGCACTGGCAAGCTCGGCGCCCAACGGCCCTTCATCGTCGAAACCCGCGATGGTCGGATACAGGCGTTGGGTACACGTTTTTCGCTGCAGCAATTTTCAGGCTCGACACGTGTTGGTGTACTGGAGGACCGGGTGAACGTGCAACCAACCAGTGCTTCCACTGGTTCGCGAATACTCCAAGCAGGAGAAGGCATTGACTTGCGCAGTGACCGCTTAGGCGCCATTCACCCTTATCGGTCATCGCAAGCAGCCTGGATCAACGGCCAGCTCATCGTATTGGATACCCCGCTGGGTGAGGTGCTGGGGGAACTGGCTCGATATCGGTCGGGAGTTATCCACTGTGATGCGGGGGCTGCGAAGTTGCGGGTATCCGGGACTTTTCGACTGGACGCTACCGACGCTGTGCTGGCCAATCTGCAAGCCTCCTTGCCTATTAGTGTGCGCTATTTCACTCGTTACTGGGTGTCGGTCGGTCACGCTGGCTGAGCCTGGAGAAAAATAGGTAGCGACAGGGTTATCTTTTTTTATCCTGACACGGCCCTACAGGTAATCGCGACTCACGCGGCTCTTCGCCACCTTCAGGGCTCATCCACTCATGCGTCTTCCTAAGTTCCGCAAGCGTTTTTCCCACCACTGCCTCGCCTACGGTTTATTGATAGCCACTGCTGCAGGTTGCCTGCTGACACACAACGCAATGGCAGCCAGTTCTTCGCAACGCTTTACCATTGACGCGGGACCACTGGATGGAGCGCTGAGTCAGTTCGCGGCGGCGGCCAATGTGATCCTGTCGTTCTCGCCGCAGCAGACCGCTCGGTTGCGAACCGGGGGGGTGGCAGGTAACTACTCGATCGATGAGGGTTTTCAGTTATTACTCGAAGGCTCTGGGTTGCAGGCGGTGCCGAGTGCTCCCGGCAGCTACATACTCCAGGCAGTACCAGAGAATGGACCCCTGGTCCTGGGCGCCACCAATATCAATGCCTCGCAACCTGGTCAAATGAGCCTCGACTACTCGGCAGACGTTGGCTACAACGCAAAAAATAGTCGAGTCGGGACCAAGACCAGCACACCGCTGTCTGAAACCCCGCGCTCGGTGTCGGTGGTCACCAGTCAGCGGATCAGGGATCAAAAATCCCAGACCCTCACCGATGTGCTGGGTTACGTACCCGGCATTTTTGCGCCGCCCTTTGCGGCGGGCGATAGCCTCGCCGGCGACCTGTTTTTCATCCGTGGTTTTAACGCTACCGACTATGGATATGGTCTGTTGCGAGATGGCTTGCGGGTGCAAGGCAATCGGTACGACACCAGCACCGAACCGTACGGGCTGGAGCGAGTAGAGATATTTCGCGGTCCTTCCTCATTGCTCTATGGCGAAAACGCCCCTGGTGGCCTGGTCAACATCGTGAGCAAACGCCCAACTGCCGCCCCCCAGGGCGAGGTGCAGCTTAGCTACGGTTCCAACCATCGTCGCCAATTGGGTGTCGACGTGTCCGGTGCGCTCAATGACAGCGGCAACATTCTCGGCCGGATGGTGATGCTGGGACGCAATGCCGACACCCAAACTGATCACGTGCCGGATGATCGGATCTACATCGCCCCCTCCTTGACCCTCAACTTCGATGACTACAACACCTTGACCCTGCTGGCCAACTACCAGAAGGATCACACCAACATGGAACTCGGTTTGCCTGCCGCAGGTACCTTACTCAACAATCCCAATGGCAAGTTATCCAAGCACACCATGCTCGGCGACCCGGACTGGAACACCTTCGAAAGGGAAACGTGGAGCACCGGATATGAATTTACCCACAGCTTCAATGACGACTGGCAGTTCCGGCAGAACTCGCGCTACATGCAGTCCAGGATCACCCGTCACGAAACCTGGCCCGGCAATCTGAATAATGCAGGCTTTGGTACCCGCCTGAACGTGACTGCCTATGACCGCTTCAACAAGTCGATGGTGTATTCGCTGGATAATCAGCTGGAAGGCAAGTTCGAGGTGGGCGGCCTGGAAAACACCGTGCTGTTTGGCGGCAGCTTTGATCGCACTTCCTTCAATCAGGACTGGAATGCAGGCTTCGTCGGGCCAATCGACATATATAACCCGGTTTACCTGCGCGATCCGTTGACCCCCATCGCGGTGCAGAACACCTTGCTGGAACAGCAAATGCAAGGTGCCTATGCGCAGATCCAGAGCAAGTACGATCACTGGCTTTTCTTGTTGGGAGGTCGTCAGGACTGGGTGGACAGCGATTTCCGCGACAAAGTAGCTTCGGCCAGCAATATCAGTTCTGAGGACAGGAAGTTCACCTACCAGGGCGGCGTGATGTACCAATTCGACAACGGCCTGACGCCGTACGTCAGCTATTCCACTGCGTTTGTGCCCGTGCAGCAGATCTCCAACTCGGGTGCGCCGTTGGACCCGATCACCAGCAGCCAGTATGAAGTGGGTCTGAAATACGAACCCATCGGCTGGGACACGGCATTCACCGCCTCGGTGTATGACTTGCGCAAGAAAGACGATACGTACTTTGACGCAACTACTTCCACCTATCGCCAAGTGGGTGAAAGCCGTGCCAAAGGCGTGGAGCTGGAACTCAACAGCAACCTGACGCCAAATCTGAACGTGACGGCCGCCTACACCTACACCGATGCACGCATCACCAAGGACTCCGCCACCTCGCTGGTCAAGGATCACCAGATGACGGGGGTTCCGCGGAATCAGGCGTCGGTTTGGGCCAAGTATCGCTTCCTCGAAGGCAGCCTCAAGGGACTGTATGCAGGTGGCGGTGTGCGGTACTTCGACAGCGCGTTCGCCTACACGGCGCCGTCCCTGTACGGAAAGCTGGATGCGGGTGATGTCACCCTGGTGGATGCGGCCGTGGGCTATCAGATCGACCGCAACTGGACGGTCGACGTGAATGCAAAGAACGTCTTCGACAAGGAGTATGTGGCTGGGTGTAATGATGCGGGGCGGTGCTATTGGGGCGAAAGCCGAACCTTACTGGGCTCGGTTTCCTATAACTGGTAAGTAACAGTCAGAAAAAGGGCTGTGGATAACGTATCCCCAGCCCTTTTTTTACTTGCCGATACAAAAACTCGAAAATATCCGCCCCAGTAAATCATCGGAGCTGAACGCACCGGTGATTTCTCCCAGGGAATGCTGCGCCTGTCGCAGATCCTCGGCCAGCAACTCCCCGGCACCTGCCAGTGTCAGTTGCGCTCGGCCGTGCTCGAGGGATGCGCTGGCATGGCGCAACGCCTCAAGGTGGCGTCGACGGGCACTGAAGCTACTTTCAGAGGTTTGCTCGTAGCCCATGCACGCCTTGAGGTGATCTCGCAGCAGTTCCAGGCCGGTGCCGGCGGACTTGGCACTCAGGTTGATAGTGACATGGCCATCCTCGCTGACTTCCAGTGCAATGGCTTCGCCTGTCAGGTCAGCCTTGTTGCGGATCAATGTGACCTTGGCCGGGTCCGGGCGCACTTCGAGGAATTCGGGCCATAAGGCAAACGGATCAAGCGCTTCCGGTGCGGTGGCATCGACTACCAGCAGCACCCGATCCGCTTCGCTAATGGCCTTCAAGGCCCTTTCCACCCCAATCTTTTCCACATGATCATCGGTATCCCGCAGACCGGCCGTATCGACTACATGCAGCGGCATGCCATCGATGTGGATATGTTCGCGAAGAATGTCCCGGGTAGTACCGGCAATCTCGGTGACGATCGCAGCCTCGCGACCCGCCAGGGCATTTAGCAGGCTGGATTTACCAGCATTCGGTCGACCGGCGATGACTACGGTCATACCGTCGCGCAGCAAGGCACCCTGCCCGGCTTCACGCAGTACTGTGGATAACTCGTCTCGCACTTTGTCGAGCATGCTCAGGACATGGCCATCGGCGAGGAAGTCGATTTCCTCCTCCGGGAAGTCGATGGCCGCTTCAACGTAGATCCGCAGGCCAATCAACTGCTCGGTAAGGTTATGCACCCGCTGGGAAAAAGCTCCCTGCAGAGAACGCAGCGCATTTCGCGCGGCCTGTGCGGAACTGGCTTCGATCAGGTCAGCGATAGCTTCGGCCTGGGCCAGATCGAGTTTGTCGTTGAGAAATGCCCGTTCGCTGAACTCGCCCGGGCGAGCCAGACGACACCCCAGTTCCAGGCAGCGCTTGAGCAACATGTCCAGGACGACCGGGCCGCCGTGGCCCTGAAGTTCCAGTACATCCTCGCCGGTGAACGAATTCGGGCCCGGGAAATACAGGGCCAGCCCCTGGTCCAGCACCTCTTCGTTGCCGTCGAGGAAAGGTCCGTAGTGGGCATATCGGGGTTTCAGTTCGCGGCCGCTGAAGGCTTTGGCAGCAACACTGGCCAGTGGCCCCGAAATGCGCACGATGCCCACGCCACCGCGACCTTGTGCAGTTGCGACAGCGGCGATGGTTTCACGAGGAACGCTCATAAACCGATATCCAGACAAAAATGACAGATAGCAAAACGCCCCACTAGGGGGCGTTCTGAGTGGTTATCCACAGTGTAAATCAGGCAGCTGCTTTAGTAGCCGCTTCGACTTTACGCGTGATGTACCACTGTTGGGCGATGGACAGGCAGTTGTTGACTACCCAATACAGCACCAGACCAGCCGGGAACCACAGGAAGAAGAAGGTGAAGATGATTGGCATCAGCTTCATCACCTTGGCCTGCATCGGATCCGGTGGAGTCGGGTTCAACTGCTGCTGGATGAACATGGTTGCGCCCATGATGATCGGCAGAATGAAGAACGGATCCTTGATGGACAGGTCAGTAATCCACAGCATGAACGGCGCCTGGCGCATTTCCACGCTTTCCAGCAGAACCCAGTACAGGGAAAGGAAAACCGGCATCTGCACGAGGATTGGCAAGCAACCACCCAGCGGATTGATCTTCTCTTTCTTGTACAGCTCCATCATGGCTTGCGACATTTTCTGTCGGTCGTCGCCATGTTGCTCTTTCAGCGCGGCCAGTTTCGGTGCCACTGCACGCATACGTGCCATGGATTTGTAGCTGGCAGCCGACAGTGGGAAGAAGATCCCCTTGATCAGCATGGTCAGGAAGATAATCGACCAACCCCAGTTACCGACCAACGCGTGGATGTGTTGCAACAGCCAGAAAATCGGCTGGGCAATGAACCACAGAATGCCGTAGTCGACGGTCAGTTCCAGGCCTGGGGACAACTCTTTCAGCACAGCCTGGCTTTTCGGACCCGCGTAGAGAACCGCACTGGTTTCAGCTTTGGCACCTGGCGCAACAGTAATTGCCGGACCGGTGAAGCCGATGATGTAGTTGCCTTTGCTGTCTTTACGGGTCTGGACGACGTTGTTTTCGCCCTTCGCCGGAATCCATGCTGTTACGAAGTAATGCTGCAACCAGGCAACCCAACCACCGCTGACGGTTTCCTTCAGCTGGGCCTTGTCCATGTCTTTCATGGACACTTTCTTGTACGGCTCGTTACTTGTCCACAGGGCAGCGCCCAGATAAGTGGCAGTACCGGTGGCCGTAGTCGAGGATGGGTCGCCGCTGGCGTCACGCTTGAGTTGGGCGAACATCGCGCCAGACCAAGGTTGAGCGCTCTCGTTGTCGATCAGGTACGAAACGGTTACGTCATACAGGCCACGTTTCACGGTGAAACGCTTGATGTAATTGACGCCGTCCTTGCTGAACTTCAGGTCCACGACCATTTGGTCCTGGCCATCAGCCAGCTGGTAAACCTTCTTCTCCGAGGAGTAAATCGGGCGACCGGCCGGGCTCGCGTCCGGACCATTGGTGCCGATCAAACCGCTTTGAGCCAGATAAGTGCGCTCATTGCCGTTGTCGAACAACTGGAACGGAATTTCCGGATGGTCCTGGCGACGTGGATACAGCGGCAGTGTCAGTTGGGCAACGTCACCACCCTGTGGATCGACTGCCAGGTCGAGCACATCCGTTTTGATGCGGATGAGGTCTTTGCTTGCCGCTACCGGAGTTTCAGCAGGAGCAGTTGCACTGGTATCGCTTGGGGCGCGCGGAATGTCGTCACTGACAGAAGCATTATTGCCAATCGCCGTATCCGGTAGGCCCGGTGCGGTAGTACTGGAAGCAACATTCTGAGTCGGCAGGGCAGTTTGACCGTAGTCCTGGTTCCATTTAAGGACCATAACGTAGGCCACGATTGCCAGGGCGACGATCAGGATCGTGCGTTTGATATCCATGATTACTCGGCCATCGAAGAAGAACGGGAGGTAGGGATAGATGGAACCGGGTCATAACCACCGGGATTCCACGGATGACAGCGACCTAAACGACGAAAGGTCAGCCAGCCACCGCGCAGAAGGCCATGATTTTCTATGGCTTCATACGCGTAGCAGGAACAACTGGGGTAGAAGCGACAGTGACTGGCCATCAGAGGACTAATGGCATAGCGATAAAACTGGATCGGAACGAGTGCCAGTTTACGCATCGGGACTGTCTACCCCTACAGTTTCGGTTTTGACTGCTGGTACCGGCGTGCTGCGTGCCAGACGCTTCCAGAGTTTGCCGAAATGCTGAATCAATTCGGGGTTTTCTACGTCACCCAAACCTTTGCGCGCGACGATAACAATGTCCCAACCGACCAGTGATTCCTGGTGCAGACGGAACGATTCGCGCATCAGACGTTTGAGGCGATTGCGCTCGACGGAGAGCTTTACACTCTTTTTCCCGATAACCAGCCCGAGACGGGGGTGATCGAGATCGTTATTGCGCGCAAGGAGCAGGAGATTTTTCCCCGGAACCTTGCCGGTAGGGGAGTCAAAGACTGCCTTGAAATGCCGGGGGGTAAGCAAACGCTTCTCCCGACTGAAGTCCTGACTCACCTCCAGTGCCGGATTATCAAACTGCCAGACGCGCACGACCTTTGGCGCGACGACGCGACAGGACGGCGCGACCGTTTTTGGTAGCCATGCGAGCACGGAAACCGTGGGTACGAGCGCGTTTGATAGTGCTTGGTTGGAAAGTACGTTTCATTGTCGTGTTACCTGGTTCGTCCACAACGGGCCGGAATGGCCCCCGTTTTAAGAGACCGGGGATTCTAGAGAAAGCAAGCCTCTAGGTCAATTTCCAACCAGCGTTTCCTTATAAATAGATCTGCTGGCGATTCCTGGTGCCTGACCAACCTGTAGATATAGAAATAAAGAAGGAAAGTATTTAAAGCTTTTTTGTAAAGCTTATAAAAGCTAAGCAGGCACTTTGCTGTGGATAACTACCTTGGGGCCAGGTAATACGCGGTGTACAGAGAATGACAACTACCGTGGTAAACGGTGGTCAGCCTGTGCTGCGCTGTCGGATAAGCTGTGGGTGAAAGGCATGTTTATCCACAGGGAGGTTATCCACCGAGTTTCCCCCCTACTTGTGCAATGACCTTAACCCCGGTTATCCACAGAGCTTATGCACAGACCATTGGTCGCCTTTTTTCCCTATAAAGCGTTGATTCTTCTTGGTGGATGAACAACCTTCGTGTGGATAAGTCGGCGCCTGATCGTTACAATGGCCGCTTGTTTTTGCCTCACCGGCTTTCAACTTAGGGGATATCCGTGTCAGTGGAACTTTGGCAGCAGTGCGTGGAGCTTTTGCGCGATGAGCTGCCTGCCCAACAATTCAACACTTGGATCCGTCCACTACAGGTCGAAGCCGAAGGCGACGAGCTGCGTGTCTACGCGCCGAATCGTTTTGTTCTCGACTGGGTCAACGAAAAGTATCTGAGTCGTGTTCTTGAGCTGCTGGATGAGCATGGCAATGGCTCGATGCCGGCGCTGTCCTTATTAATAGGCAGCAAACGCAGTTCGGCGCCGCGGGCGGCACCCAATGCTCCGCTGGCCGCCGCCGCGTCCCAGGCTCAGGCCGCACAGGCTCCGGTCAGTTCACCAGCGCCTGCGCCCGCTGCCCCGCAGCAGAGCAAACGCTCGACGCAAAAAATTGCCGATGTCAGCGAAGAACCGTCCCGGGACAGTTTCGACCCGATGGCCGGTGCCAGTTCGCAACAGGCCCCGATTCGCGCTGAACAGCGCACGGTGCAGGTCGAAGGTGCGCTCAAGCACACCAGCTACCTGAACCGCACTTTTACCTTCGAGAACTTCGTCGAGGGCAAGTCCAACCAACTCGCCCGCGCTGCGGCCTGGCAGGTTGCGGACAACCCCAAGCATGGCTACAACCCGCTCTTCCTTTATGGCGGCGTCGGCTTGGGTAAGACCCACTTGATGCACGCTGTGGGTAACCACCTGTTAAAGAAGAATCCGAATGCGAAGGTTGTATACCTGCATTCCGAGCGTTTCGTGGCCGACATGGTCAAGGCGTTGCAGCTGAATGCAATCAACGAATTCAAGCGCTTCTACCGTTCAGTGGATGCGCTGTTGATCGATGACATTCAATTCTTCGCCCGCAAGGAACGTTCTCAGGAAGAGTTTTTCCACACCTTCAACGCTTTGCTCGAAGGTGGCCAGCAGGTCATTCTCACCAGTGACCGCTATCCGAAAGAAATCGAAGGCCTTGAAGAACGCCTGAAATCCCGTTTCGGCTGGGGCCTGACGGTTGCAGTCGAACCGCCGGAACTGGAAACCCGTGTCGCGATCCTGATGAAGAAGGCCGACCAGGCCAAGGTTGATCTGCCGCACGACGCCGCGTTCTTCATTGCCCAGCGCATTCGCTCCAACGTGCGAGAACTGGAAGGCGCGCTTAAACGCGTGATCGCCCACTCGCACTTCATGGGTCGCGATATCACCATCGAGTTGATCCGCGAATCCCTGAAGGATCTGTTGGCGCTACAAGACAAACTGGTCTCTGTGGATAACATTCAGCGCACGGTCGCCGAGTACTACAAGATCAAGATCTCCGACCTGCTGTCCAAGCGTCGTTCTCGCTCGGTGGCACGTCCGCGTCAGGTGGCCATGGCGTTGTCCAAGGAGCTGACCAACCACAGCCTGCCGGAAATCGGCGATGTGTTTGGCGGCCGTGACCATACGACGGTTTTGCACGCCTGCCGCAAGATCAACGAACTTAAGGAATCCGACGCGGACATCCGCGAGGACTACAAGAACCTGCTGCGTACACTGACCACTTGATGACACCAGCGCAGCTTATTAAGGCAAGGGACTAGACCATGCATTTCACCATTCAACGCGAAGCCCTGTTGAAACCCCTGCAACTGGTCGCAGGCGTCGTCGAACGCCGACAGACCTTGCCGGTGCTTTCCAACGTGCTGCTGGTTGTCGAAGGCCAGCAACTGTCGCTGACCGGTACCGACCTGGAAGTCGAGCTGGTCGGTCGTGTACAGCTCGAAGAGCCGGCAGACCCGGGTTCCATCACTGTGCCTGCGCGCAAGTTGATGGACATCTGCAAGAGCCTGCCGAATGACGCGCTGATCGATATCAAGGTCGACGAGCAAAAGCTCGTGGTGAAAGCCGGTCGTAGCCGCTTTACCCTCTCGACGCTGCCAGCCAATGATTTCCCGACTGTTGAGGAAGGACCAGGTTCGCTGACGTGCAGCCTGGAGCAAAGCAAGTTGCGTCGTCTGATCGAGCGCACCAGCTTCGCCATGGCCCAGCAAGATGTGCGCTATTACCTCAATGGCATGCTTCTGGAAGTGTCGGCCGGAATCATCCGCGCCGTGGCCACCGACGGCCACCGCCTGGCGATGTGCTCGATGCAGGCGGATATCGGTCAACCGGATCGTCACCAGGTGATCGTGCCACGCAAGGGCATCCTTGAACTGGCGCGTCTGCTCACTGAGCCGGATGGCATCGTCAGCATCGTGTTGGGCCAGCACCATATTCGTGCTACCACAGGTGAGTTCACCTTCACCTCCAAACTGGTAGACGGCAAATTCCCCGACTACGAGCGTGTCCTGCCGAAAGGTGGTGACAAGCTGGTTCTCGGCGATCGTCAGGCACTGCGTGAAGCCTTCAGCCGCACCGCGATTCTGTCCAACGAAAAGTATCGTGGCATCCGCCTGCAACTGGCCAATGGTCAGCTGAAGATCCAGGCCAACAACCCTGAGCAGGAAGAGGCAGAGGAAGAAGTGGGCGTTGAGTACAACGGCGGCTCCCTGGAAATCGGCTTCAACGTCAGCTATTTGCTCGACGTGCTGGGCGTGATGACCACTGAGCAGGTTCGCCTCATTCTGTCCGACTCCAACAGCAGCGCGCTGGTGCAGGAGTCCGACAACGACGACTCGGCCTACGTTGTTATGCCGATGCGTCTGTAATCATGCTCAGCAGAAGCTAGATGTCATTAAGTCGCGTCTCGGTCACCGCGGTGCGCAATCTGCACCCGGTGACCCTCTCCCCCTCCCCTCGAATCAATATTCTTTACGGCGCCAACGGCAGCGGTAAGACCAGCGTATTGGAAGCCATCCATCTGCTGGGCCTGGCCCGTTCGTTTCGCAGCACCCGGCTGCTCCCCGTTATTCAGTACGAGGAGCTGGCGTGCACCGTGTTCGGTCAAGTCGAGCTAGCCGACGGCGGCCATAGCGCCCTGGGGGTCTCGCGCGACCGCCAGGGTGAGTTCCAGATCCGCATAGATGGGCAAAACGCTCGTAGCGCAGCCCAGCTGGCCGAGATCCTGCCTTTGCAGCTGATCAACCCAGACAGCTTCCGCCTGCTCGAAGGCGCGCCGAAAATTCGTCGGCAGTTTCTCGACTGGGGTGTGTTCCACGTGGAACCACGATTCATGTCCACCTGGCAACGGTTGCAGAAGGCCCTGCGCCAGAGAAACTCTTGGCTGCGGCATGGTACACTTGACGCCGTTTCGCAAGCGGTTTGGGACAGGGAACTGTGCCAGGCCAGCGCGGAAATCGATGAATACCGTCGCGCCTATATCAAAGCCTTGAAACCAGTCTTTGAACAAACCCTGAGCGAGTTGGTTGAGCTTGAAGGTTTGACGCTCAGCTATTACAGAGGCTGGGACAAAGACCGCGAACTGAGTGCAGTGCTCGCCGGTTCCGTGCAACGGGATCAGCAAATGGGCCATACCCAGGCCGGACCACAACGCGCTGATTTGCGTCTCAGATTGGGCGCACATAACGCTGCGGAAATCTTGTCCCGCGGTCAGCAGAAGCTGGTGGTTTGTGCATTACGCATTGCCCAGGGGCACTTGGTCAGCCAAGCCCGTCGCGGCCAGTGTATTTATCTGGTGGATGACCTGCCGTCCGAATTGGATGAGCATCACCGCCGCGCGCTTTGCCGCTTGTTGGAAGACTTACGCTGCCAGGTATTTATCACCTGTGTAGATCATGAATTATTGAGGGAAGGCTGGCAGACGGAAACGCCAGTCGCTTTGTTCCACGTGGAACAGGGCCGTATCACCCAGACCCACGACCATCGGGAGTGAAGGCATTGAGCGAAGAAAATACGTACGACTCAACGAGCATTAAAGTGCTGAAAGGCCTGGATGCCGTACGCAAACGTCCCGGTATGTACATTGGTGACACCGACGATGGCAGCGGTCTGCACCACATGGTGTTCGAGGTGGTCGATAACTCGATCGACGAAGCTCTCGCCGGCCACTGCGACGACATCAGCATTATTATCCACCCGGATGAATCCATCACCGTTCGCGATAACGGCCGTGGCATCCCGGTTGACGTGCACAAGGAAGAAGGCGTTTCTGCAGCCGAGGTCATCATGACCGTGCTGCACGCCGGCGGTAAGTTCGACGATAACTCCTACAAGGTATCCGGCGGTCTGCACGGTGTCGGTGTATCGGTTGTGAACGCCCTGTCCGAAGAGCTTATCCTCACAGTACGACGCAGTGGCAAGATCTGGGAACAGACCTATATCCATGGCGTTCCGAAAGAGCCGATGAAAATCGTCGGCGAGAGTGAAACTACTGGCACCCAGATCCACTTCAAGCCTTCCGACCTGACCTTCAAGAATATCCACTTCAGCTGGGATATCCTGGCCAAGCGAATTCGTGAACTGTCGTTCCTGAACTCCGGTGTTGGCATCGTCCTCAAGGATGAGCGTAGCGGCAAGGAAGAGCTGTTCAAATATGAAGGCGGCCTGCGCGCGTTCGTTGAATACCTGAACACCAACAAGACTCCGGTCAACCAGGTGTTCCACTTCAACATCCAGCGTGAAGATGGCATTGGCGTGGAAATCGCCCTGCAGTGGAATGACAGCTTCAACGAGAACCTGTTGTGCTTCACCAACAACATTCCACAGCGCGACGGCGGTACTCACCTGGTGGGTTTCCGTTCGGCGTTGACGCGTAACCTGAACACTTACATCGAAGCCGAGGGCTTGGCGAAGAAGCACAAAGTTGCCACTACAGGTGACGATGCGCGCGAAGGCCTGACCGCGATCATTTCGGTGAAAGTCCCGGATCCGAAGTTCAGCTCCCAGACCAAGGACAAGCTGGTTTCTTCCGAAGTGAAGACCGCTGTCGAACAGGAAATGGGCAAGTACTTCTCCGACTTCCTGCTGGAAAACCCGAACGAAGCCAAGCTGGTCGTCGGCAAGATGATCGACGCCGCTCGTGCCCGTGAAGCAGCACGTAAAGCCCGTGAGATGACCCGTCGCAAGGGCGCGCTGGATATCGCCGGCCTGCCCGGCAAACTGGCTGACTGCCAGGAAAAAGACCCTGCCCTCTCCGAACTGTATCTCGTGGAAGGTGACTCTGCTGGCGGCTCCGCCAAGCAGGGACGTAATCGTCGTACCCAGGCCATCCTGCCGTTGAAGGGCAAGATTCTCAACGTTGAGAAAGCCCGCTTCGACAAGATGATCTCTTCGCAGGAAGTAGGCACCTTGATCACGGCGCTCGGCTGCGGCATCGGTCGTGACGAGTACAACATTGAGAAACTGCGTTATCACAACATCATCATCATGACCGATGCTGACGTCGACGGTTCGCACATCCGTACCCTGCTGCTGACCTTCTTCTTCCGTCAGTTGCCCGAGCTGATCGAGCGTGGCTACATCTACATCGCCCAGCCGCCGCTGTACAAGGTCAAGAAAGGCAAGCAAGAGCAGTACATCAAAGACGATGACGCCATGGAAGAATACATGACGCAATCGGCCCTGGAAGATGCCAGCCTGCACTTGAATGAAGAGGCACCGGGTATCTCTGGTGAAGCCCTTGAGCGCCTGGTGAATGATTTCCGCCTGGTGATGAAGACCCTCAAGCGTCTGTCGCGCCTGTACCCTCAGGAGCTGACCGAGCACTTCATCTACCTGCCTGCAGTCAGCATGGAGCAACTGTCCGATCATGCAGCCATGCAGGAGTGGTTGGCCAAGTTCGAAGTTCGCCTGCGTACCGTCGAGAAGTCGGGTCTGGTCTATAAGGCCAGCCTGCGTGAAGACCGTGAACGTAACGTTTGGCTGCCTGAGGTCGAGCTGATCTCCCACGGCTTGTCGAACTACGTGACGTTCAACCGCGACTTCTTCGGCAGCAACGATTACAAGACCGTTGTCTCCCTGGGCGCCCAGTTGAGCACCCTGCTGGACGAAGGCGCGTATATCCAGCGTGGCGAACGCAAGAAGGCCGTCACCGAGTTCAAGGAAGCGCTTGAATGGTTGATGGCCGAAAGCACCAAGCGGCACACCATTCAGCGATACAAAGGTCTGGGCGAGATGAACCCGGATCAGCTGTGGGAGACCACCATGGACCCTGCGCAGCGCCGTATGCTGAAGGTGACCATCGAAGACGCCATTGGCGCGGACCAGATCTTCAACACCCTGATGGGTGATGCGGTCGAGCCTCGCCGTGACTTCATCGAGAGCAACGCCTTGGCGGTTTCGAATCTGGACTTCTGATCCAGTGTAGGTAACCCAGCCAAACAAAAAGGCCAACGCAAGCGTTGGCCTTTTTGTTTCGCAAGGGGCTCTGAAGCGACGAATTTCGCTCATAAAAAACCGGCTATATCAGCCGGTTTTTTTACATCCAAAAAAACTTATGCACGTTTTTACGAATATTCAGCCGTTAAGAAATATACATATAAATCAGTAAGTTATGATCGTATTCAGGACGTTTTCCGGGAAACGGTACACAGCTTATCCACAGAATCTCAGACAACCAGTTGATCGCTTGCCGCCGGTGCCTGGGGTGCGGGTGGCAACGAACCCATTTCCCGCTGCATCTGCTCGTTCCAGGCCTGGACCCGGTCGTTCAATTCAGCAATGGCCCGAGGCCCGGTTCCTGCTGCATACATCGGCTCGCCGATGATCACAGTGATGACGCCCTGCTTCTTGGCCCAGCCGGATTTCGGCCAGAATCTACCGGCATTGTGCGCAATAGGCAGTACCGGCAGCGCAGCATTTACAGCCAATGCGGTGCCACCTCGGGAAAACTTGCCGATGGTGCCGTAGGGCACACGAGTGCCTTCAGGGAAAATCAGCACCCAGACGCCGTCCTTGAGCAATTCATGGCCTTTCTTGGCCACATGCTTGAGGGCGGCTTTCGGGTTGTCACGATCGATCGCAATAGGCCGCAGCATGGCCATCGCCCAGCCGAAAAACGGCACAAACAGCAGCGAGCGTTTGAGCACCTGGCTCAAGGGTTCGAAATACGCCGAGAGAAAAAATGTTTCCCAGGTGCTCTGGTGGTTCGACTGAATCACGCAAGGCTGGTCAGGTACGTTCTGCGCGCCTTTGACTTCATAACTGATGCCCAGGAACACTTTACTCAGCCACAGCGCGCAGCGGCACCAGTACACGTTGATGAAACGATAGCGCGCCTTGAACGGCAGAAAAGGCGCGATAAAAAAGCTCAGGCTGCACCAGAGCAGAGAGCTGGTGCCCAGCAACAGATAAAAAAGAAAGGTTCTGATGGCCTGCAGTATCGACATGGCGACGTTTACCGTGCGGGCTGTGCCCGTCTATACAAAGCGCACTCCCGATCAATCCTGGTTCAGGAATATCGAAAACGCTCTAGTTGTGGATAAGTTCTGCGGCAATCGCCGCCAGATCGTCAAAAATCAAGGTGCCCACCGGCAGAGTCTTGCCCAGCGTTTTTTCGCCCTTCCCGGTCTTTACCAAAACGGGCTGAGAATCGACGGCTTTGGCGGCTTCCAGGTCACCAAGACTATCGCCGACGAACCATAGATTTGTCAGCGACACGTTGTAATGAGCGGCGATGCTTTGCAACATCCCGGGTTTTGGCTTGCGGCAGTCGCAACCGTCGTCCGGCCCGTGCGGACAATAGACGATCAGCCCGACTTCACCGCCCTGCAACGCCACCAGCGAGCGCAAGCGCTCGTGCATGGCGTCCAGGGTAGCGATGTCGTAATAGCCGCGAGCAATGCCCGACTGGTTGGTGGCGACTGCTACCGTCCAGCCGGCCTTGCTCAACTGCGCAATGGCCTCGATCGAACCGGGGAGTGGAATCCACTCCTCCACCGACTTGATGTAAGCGTCGGAGTCATGGTTGATCACCCCGTCCCGATCAAGAATCAGCAGTTTCAACAGCAGTCCCTCAGCCCAGCAACGAAATATCGGCAACGCCGAGGAACAATCCACGCAGACGCGCCAGCAACGCATAACGGTTGGCGCGCACATTGGCGTCATCGGCGTTGACCATTACGGCTTCGAAGAATGCATCCACCGGCTCGCGCAAGGCGGCCAGGCGAGCCAGGGACTCGCTGTACTGACGCGCGGCAGCCATCGGCTGGACAGCCTGATCCGCCTGCTGGATCGCCGAATACAGGGAGAACTCGTTGGCATTATCGAAGTACTTGGCTTCGACGACGGTCGGGACCGAGCCTTCGACCTTGCTCAGCAGGTTCGACACGCGCTTGTTCACCGCGGCCAGTGCGGCAGCTTCCGGCAACTGGCGGAACGCCTGGACGGCTTGCACGCGCTGATCGAAGTCCAGTGCAGAACCTGGTTTCAGGGCGCGCACCGACAGGTAGGTCGCGACATCCACGCCTTCGTCTTCGTAACGGGCACGCAGACGGTCGAAGATGAATTCCAGCACCGAGTCATTCAGGCCGGCAACCTTGACCTTGGTGCCAAATGCATTCACGGCGAAGGCCACGGCGTCATTCAGGTCGAGGTCGAGCTTCTTGTCGATCAGGATGCGCAACACACCCAGTGCTGCGCGACGCAGGGCATAGGGGTCTTTGCTGCCGGTTGGCAGCATGCCGATCCCGAAGATGCCGACCAGGGTGTCGAGCTTGTCGGCGATGGCTACGGCCGCACCGGTCATCGTGGTCGGCAGTTCGGCGCCGGCACCGCGCGGCATGTACTGCTCGTTCAGCGCCAGGGCAACTTCTTCCGGCTCGCCGTCGTTGAGGGCGTAGTAGTACCCGGCCACACCTTGCATCTCCGGGAACTCACCGACCATTTCGGTCGACAGGTCGCACTTGGACAGCAGGCCTGCGCGGGCCGCCCATGCAGCGTTGCCGCCGATGCGTTGAGCGATGAACGCAGCCAGTTTGGAAACGCGCTCGGCCTTGTCGTAGACGCTGCCCAGCTTCTCCTGGAATACCACGTTCTGCAGGCGCAGGTTGAAGTCTTCGAGTTTCTGCTTCTTATCCTGCTTGAAGAAGAACTCGGCGTCGGTCAGGCGTGGACGAACCACTTTCTCGTTACCGGCGATGATCTGCTGCGGGTCTTTGCTCTCGATGTTGGCCACGGTAATGAAACGGGGCAGCAACTTGCCGTCGGCATCCAGCAGGCAGAAGTACTTCTGGTTGTCCTGCATGGTGGTGATCAGGGCTTCCTGTGGCACTTCGAGGAAGCGTTCCTCGAACGAGCACACCAGCGGCACCGGCCATTCAACCAGCGCGGTCACTTCGTCGAGCAGGGCTGGCGGCACGATCGCCGTACCTTCCTGCAGGGTCGCCAGTTCTTCGGTGCGCTTGCTGATCAGGGCGCGACGCTCATGGGCATCGGCCAGCACGTACGCTGCACGCAGGTCGGCCAGGTAATTGGCTGGCGAGGTGATGCGCACGCTTTGCGGGTGATGGAAGCGGTGACCCCGGGAATCGCGGCCGGACTTCTGGGCGAGGATGGTGCAGTCGATGACCTGGTCACCGAGCAGCATTACCAGCCACTGGGTCGGACGCACGAATTCTTCCTTGCGAGCGCCCCAGCGCATGCGCTTGGGAATCGGCAGGTCGTTCAGCGAGTCTTCGACGATGGTCGGTAGCAGGCTCGCGGTCGGTTTGCCGGCGATGCTCTGGCTGTAGCGCAGTTTCGGGCCGCTTTGATCGATTTCGCTCAGATCGACGCCGCACTTCTTGGCGAAGCCCAGGGCTGCCTGAGTCGGGTTACCTTCGGCATCGAAAGCGGCCTGGCGTGGCGGGCCATCGAGGTTGATGCTGCGATCAGGCTGCTGGGTAGCCAGCGCAGTGATCAGTACCGCCAGGCGACGGGGCGCGGCGTAGACAGTTTTGGTCTCGTAATTCAGGCCGGCAGCTTGCAGGCCCTTGTCGATACCGGCAAGAAAGGCATCCGCCAAAGCGTTCAGCGCTTTGGGTGGCAGTTCTTCGGTGCCCAGTTCAACCAGGAAATCCAGAGCACTCATTGTGCAGCCTCCAGCTTGGCCAGTACTTCGTCACGCAAATCCGGGGTCGCCATCGGGAAGCCCAGCTTGGCGCGAGCCAGCAGGTAGGCTTGCGCAACGGAACGCGCCAGGGTGCGTACACGCAGAATGTATTGCTGACGCGCAGTCACCGAGATTGCCCGGCGCGCATCCAGCAGGTTGAAAGTGTGGGACGCCTTCAACACCATTTCGTAGCTAGGCAACGGCAACGGCTGGTCGAGTTCGATCAGGCGCTTGGCTTCGCTTTCGTAGAAGTCGAACAGCTCGAACAGCTTCTCGACGTTGGCGTGTTCGAAGTTGTACGTCGACTGCTCGACTTCGTTCTGGTGGAACACGTCGCCGTAGGTGACTTTGCCCATCGGGCCGTCTGCCCAGACCAGGTCGTAGACCGAGTCCACACCTTGCAGGTACATGGCCAGGCGCTCGAGACCGTAAGTGATCTCGCCGGTCACCGGGTAGCACTCGATGCCGCCCGCCTGCTGGAAGTAAGTGAACTGCGTCACTTCCATGCCGTTGAGCCACACTTCCCAGCCCAGGCCCCAGGCTCCCAGCGTTGGCGACTCCCAGTTGTCTTCGACGAAGCGAATGTCATGGACCAGTGGGTCCAGGCCAACGTGCTTGAGGGAGCCCAGGTACAGTTCCTGGAAGTTGTCCGGGTTCGGCTTCAGCACTACCTGGAACTGGTAGTAGTGCTGCAGGCGGTTCGGGTTTTCGCCGTAGCGGCCGTCAGTCGGGCGACGACTGGGCTGCACATAAGCGGCGTTCCAGGTTTCCGGGCCAATGGCGCGCAGGAATGTGGCAGTGTGGAAAGTGCCGGCGCCTACTTCCATATCGTAGGGCTGAAGTACCACACAACCTTGCTCGGCCCAGTATTGCTGGAGGGCGAGGATCAAGTCTTGGAAGGTACGCACGGCTGGCGTAGGCTGGCTCACGAAATTCACCTGTTTCTTGGGCTGCGATTTAAAGAGCGGGAGTATACCCGATTCGGTCCTGCGCACGCCCCCTGGAGCCTTATGCCACGCTGCTTTTGGTGTTCCGAAGATCCGCTGTACATGGCTTATCACGATCAGGAGTGGGGCGCGCCGCTTCGCGATGCGCAGGGACTGTTCGAGTTGCTTTTGCTCGAAGGGTTCCAGGCCGGTCTTTCCTGGATCACCGTGTTGCGCAAACGCGAGCGTTATCGCGAAGTGCTGTTTTGCTTCGATGTGCAGCGTGTGGCGCAAATGAGCGATGCGGAAATCGATGAATTGATGCTCGATCCCGGCATTATCCGCAATCGACTGAAACTCAACGCGGCCCGGCGTAATGCCCAGGCCTGGCTGGCGCTGGAGGACCCGGTTGCGTTCCTCTGGTCGTTTGTCGGCGGAACGCCGGTGATCAATCATTTCAAGGACCGCAGCGAAGTGCCAGCCGTGACGCCCGTGGCGGTAGAAATGAGCAAGGGCCTGAAAAAAGCCGGGTTCACCTTTGTCGGGCCCACCATCTGTTACGCGCTGATGCAGGCATCGGGCATGGTCATGGACCACACCCGCGATTGCGATCGTTACGCGACCTTGGCGAACGGCGGTTAGAATGGCCGCCTCGCACACAGCACAAGATCAGGAGTGACCTGTGGATAAGTTTAAAGGCGCCTTGCTGGTAGGCGCTCTGCGGTTGTTTGCCCTGCTTCCGTGGCGCGCCGTGCAGGCTGTCGGCTCGGCCATCGGCTGGGTGATGTGGAAAACCCCCAACCGCTCGCGCGATGTGGTGCGGATCAACCTGGCCAAGTGTTTCCCCGAGATGGACCCGGCCGAGCGTGAACAGCTGGTGGGTCGCAGCCTGCGGGACATCGGCAAATCGCTGACCGAGAGTGCCTGCGCGTGGATCTGGCCGGCGCAGCGTTCGATCGACCTGGTGCGTGAAGTCGAAGGTCTGGACGTGCTGAAGGACGCCCTGGCTTCGGGCAAAGGCGTTGTGGGCATTACCAGTCACTTGGGCAACTGGGAAGTGCTGAACCATTTCTATTGCAGCCAGTGCAAGCCGATCATTTTCTACCGACCACCGAAGTTGAAGGCGGTGGATGATTTACTGCGCAAACAGCGAGTACAACTGGGCAACCGGGTCGCGGCTTCCACCAAGGAAGGCATTCTCAGCGTGATCAAGGAGGTGCGCAAAGGTGGCGCAGTGGGTATTCCTGCGGACCCTGAGCCGGCAGAGTCTGCCGGGATTTTCGTGCCGTTTTTCGCCACCCAGGCCCTGACCAGCAAGTTTGTGCCAAACATGCTGGCCGGCGGCAAAGCCGTCGGCGTCTTTCTGCATGCACTGCGGCTGCCGGACGGTTCGGGTTACAAAGTGATACTCGAAGCAGCGCCTGATGCGATGTACAGCACCGACACCGAGACGTCCTGCGCGGCGATGAGCAAGGTGGTGGAGCGTTATGTCGGTGCGTATCCAAGCCAGTACATGTGGAGCATGAAACGCTTCAAGAAGCGTCCACCGGGCGAAGAGCGCTGGTACTGAGGGTGGATACCCCCGTAGAAGTTGGCGCAGCCTGCGATCTTTTGATTTGAAAAGGTCAAAAGATCGCAGGCTGCGCCAGCTCCTACGGGTGGCGGTCTAGTTTCTTCAGGAATACGGTCATTTCTTTTTCCGCCTGCTTGTCGCCATGGGCCCGGGCAGCCTCCAGGCCCATGTCCCAAGCCTGGCGGGCGGCTGCGAAGTCAGCCTGCGCCAGATACGCCTTGCCCAATAGCTTCCAGGCCGCCGAATACTTCGGATCGAACGCTACACAGCGCTGGAAATGCTCGGCCGCCTTGGCGTTCTCCCCAAGATCCAGGTAACCCTTACCCAGGCCGAAGCGCAGCAATGCGTTATCCACACCCTTGGCGAGCATTTTTTCCAGGGATTCGAGCATGGATTACCCTCTGATTGATTTGTGATCATGAGATTGCCTGTGGGAGCAAGGCTTGCCCGCGATGAGGCCAATGAACTCACCACAAAACTGGCTTAGAAGAAGCTCAACCCCACATGGAACAGCTTCTCCACATCCCGGATATGCTTTTTATCCACAAGGAACAGGATCACATGGTCCCCCGCCTCGATCACTGTGTCGTCATGGGCAATGATCACTTCTTCATCGCGTATGATCGCACCAATGGTCGTGCCCGGTGGCAGGCCAATGTTCTCGATGGCCTTGCCGATCACCTTGCTTGATTTCTCATCGCCGTGGGCAATCGCTTCGATCGCTTCGGCCGCACCCCGGCGCAATGAGTGCACGCTGACGATGTCGCCGCGGCGCACGTGGGCGAGCAAGGTGCCGATGGTTGCGAGCTGCGGACTGATGGCGATATCGATGTCGCCGCCCTGAATCAAATCGACATAGGCCGGGTTGTTGATGATCGTCATCACCTTCTTCGCGCCCAGGCGTTTAGCCAGCAGCGAAGACATGATGTTGGCTTCATCGTCGTTGGTCAGGGCCAGGAACAGGTCGGCGTCGGCGATGTTTTCTTCCAGCAGCAGATCACGGTCCGAAGCGCTGCCCTGCAACACCACGGTACTGTCCAGGGTATCTGACAGATGCCGGCAGCGTATCGGGTTCATCTCGATGATCTTGACCTGGTAGCGGCTTTCGATCGCCTCGGCCAGGCGTTCGCCGATCTGCCCGCCCCCGGCAATCACTATGCGTTTGTAGGTTTCATCCAGGCGGCGCATTTCGCTCATCACCGCGCGAATATTCGCTTTGGCGGCGATGAAAAACACTTCGTCGTCGGCTTCGATCACGGTGTCGCCCTGGGGCAGGATCGGGCGGTCCCGGCGGAAAATCGCCGCGACGCGGGTTTCGACATTTGGCATATGTTCGCGCAACTGGCGAAGTTGCTGGCCCACCAGCGGCCCGCCGTAATAGGCCTTCACCGCCACCAATTGCGCTTTGCCTTCGGCGAAGTCGATGACCTGTAGCGCGCCCGGGTGTTGAATCAGGCGCTTGATGTAGTTGGTTACCACCTGTTCCGGGCTGATCAGCACGTCGACCGGGATCGCTTCATTGTCAAACAATTCGGAGCGGGTGAGGTATGCCGCTTCACGTACCCGGGCGATCTTGGTCGGGGTGTGGAACAGGGTGTGGGCCACCTGGCACGCGACCATGTTGGTTTCGTCGCTGTTGGTCACCGCCACCAGCATGTCGGCGTCGTCCGCGCCCGCTTGACGCAGCACCGTGGGCAATGAGCCGCGGCCTTGCACGGTGCGGATGTCCAGGCGGTCGCCGAGGTCACGCAGGCGTTCGCTGTCGGTGTCGACCACAGTGATGTCATTGGCTTCGCTGGCCAGGTGCTCGGCCAGCGAACCACCTACCTGCCCTGCGCCGAGGATGATGATTTTCATCCAGTCACTCCCTTGAAGTCCGGTTAACCGCGCGCGGCGGCGATCTTGATCAGCTTGGCGTAGTAGAAACCGTCATGTCCGCCTTGCTGGGCGAGCAACTGACGGCCGTGGGGCTGCTTGATGCCAGCGGTCGTCGCGAGATCGAGCTCGCGGGCGCCCGGGGTGCGGGCGAGGAAGGCTTCAATGACTTCAGTGTTCTCGGTCGGCAATGTGGAGCAGGTGGCGTAAAGGAGGATGCCGCCGACTTCCAGGGATATCCACATGGCGTCCAGCAACTCGCCCTGAAGAACCGCCAGTGCGGCGATGTCGTCGGGTTGGCGAGTCAGCTTGATGTCCGGATGACGCCGGATGACGCCGGTCGCCGAGCATGGGGCGTCGAGCAGGATGCGCTGGAAGGGTTTGCCGTCCCACCAGGTGGCGGTATCGCGGCCATCGGCAGCAATCAGCTCGGCGCTCAGGCCCAGGCGGGCGAGGTTTTCCCGCACACGCACCAGGCGCTTGGCCTCCAGGTCGACGGCGACGACGCCCGCCAGCTCGGGCTCGGCTTCGAGGATATGGCAGGTCTTGCCGCCCGGCGCGCAGCATGCGTCCAGTACCCGTTGGCCCGGTGCCAGGTCGAGCAGATCGGCGGCCAGTTGCGCCGCCTCGTCCTGCACGCTGATCCAGCCTTCGGCGAACCCAGGCAGGCTGCGCACATCGGCAGCCGTGTCGAGGATGATGCCATCCTGGCTGTAGACGCATGGGCTGGCGGCGATGCCCGCTTCACTCAACAGTCCGAGGTAGGCGTCGCGGCTGTGATGACGGCGATTGACCCGCAGAATCATCGGTGGATGCGCGTTATTCGCTGCACAAATGGCTTCCCACTGCTCGGGCCAGAATGCCTTGAGCGATTTCTGCAGCCAGCGTGGATGGGCGGTGCGCACCACCGGATCATGTTCCAGCTCGGCCAGCAGCGTTTCACTTTCACGCTGGGCACGGCGCAGCACGGCGTTGAGCAGCGCCTTGGCCCATGGTTTTTTCAGCTTGTCGGCGCAACCGACGGTTTCACCAATGGCGGCGTGGGCGGGAACCCGGGTGTAGAGCAGTTGGTACAGGCCAACCAGCAACAGCGCCTCGACATCGGCGTCTGCCGCCTTGAAGGGTTTTTGCAGCAGCTTTGCCGCGAGCGCCGACAGGCGTGGCTGCCAGCGCGCAGTACCGAACGCCAGATCCTGGGTGAAGCCGCGATCGCGGTCTTCAACCTTGTCCATTTGCGTGGGCAGTGAACTGTTGAGCGAGGCTTTGCCGTTAAGCACAGCGGCGAGCGCCTTGGCGGCGGCGAGACGCGGGTTCATTGCGCCTCCACCGCTTGGCCGAGGACGGTGCCGAGGGCGAATCTCTCGCGACGGCTGTTGAACAGGTCGCTGAAGTTCAGCGCCTTGCCGCCGGGTAATTGCAGGCGCGTCAGGCACAGCGCCTGCTCGCCGCAAGCCACGACCAGTCCATCCTTGCTGGCGCCAAGGATTTCACCCGGGGCACCCTGCCCTTCAGCGAGGTTCGCGGCCAGGACTTTCAGCGCTTCGCCATTGAGAGAGCTGTGGGTGATTGGCCAGGGGTTGAAGGCGCGCACCAGACGTTCCAGCTCTAGCGCCGGGCGACTCCAGTCGATGCGCGCTTCGTCCTTGTTCAACTTATGTGCGTAGGTGGCGAGGCTGTCGTCCTGCACCTCGCCTTCCAGCGTTCCGGCAGCCAGCCCGGCGATCGCCTGCACCACTGCCGGCGGACCCATTTCAGCCAGCCGGTCATGGAGACTGCCACCGGTGTCTTTACCGGTGATCGGCGTGGTGACCTTAAGCAGCATCGGCCCGGTATCGAGGCCCAGCTCCATGCGCATCACGGTGACGCCACTTTCGCTGTCACCGGCTTCGACGGCACGCTGGATTGGCGCCGCTCCGCGCCAGCGCGGGAGCAAAGAGGCATGACTGTTGATGCAGCCCAGGCGTGGGATATCCAGCACCACTTGCGGCAGGATCAGGCCGTAGGCGACCACCACCAGCAGGTCCGGGTTCAGTGCAGCCAATTCGGCTTGGGCGTCTTCATTGCGCAGGGTCGGCGGCTGCAGCACCGGAATATGATTTTCCAGAGCGAGCTGCTTGACCGGGCTTGGCATCAGCTTTTGCCCACGGCCCGCCGGGCGGTCCGGCTGGGTGTAGACCGCGACAATCTCGTAAGGGCTGGCGAGCAGCGCCTTGAGGTGTTCGGCGGCGAATTCCGGGGTGCCGGCAAAGACGATGCGCAGTGGCTCAGTCATGGGAGCGATCTCTGAAAAAGAAAAAGGCTTGCCGCAGCAAGCCTTTGAAAGGAGGGCATCAAGCGTTTTGGCGATGGAGCTTTTCCAGTTTCTTCTTGATTCGGTCGCGTTTCAGGTTTGAGAGGTAGTCGACGAACAATTTGCCGTTGAGGTGGTCGCATTCGTGCTGGATGCACACGGCGAGCAGGCCTTCGGCGATCAGTTCGTAAGGCTGGCCGTCGCGGTCCAGGGCCTTGACCTTGACCTTTTGCGGGCGATCGACATTTTCGTAGAAGCCCGGCACCGAGAGGCACCCTTCCTGATATTGTTCCATCTCGTCGGTCAGTGATTCGAACTCGGGGTTGATGAAAACCCGCGGCTCGCTGCGGTCTTCGGAGAGGTCCATCACGACGATACGTTTGTGCACGTTGACCTGGGTCGCGGCGAGGCCGATGCCTGGCGCTTCATACATTGTTTCAAACATGTCGTCGACCAACTGACGCACTTCGTCGTCCACTACAGCCACAGGTTTGGCGATAGTGCGCAGGCGCGAGTCGGGAAATTCGAGGATGTCTAAAATGGCCATAAGCTTATTTGCTGCACGTGTGAGGTAAAGTCGGGTCGATGGCCTGGCGGGTCCGAAGATGCAGGCTACCGTTGTGAAGCGTAGCTCCCTTTTCTCTGCAAAGAGTCGGGAGCGAGCCACGAGGGCTCTGGCGTTTCACGCGAACGCACATAATAAAGGGATTCACCGCATGAGGAAATCACTACTCGCCCTGCTGCTTCTGGCTTCAGCCGGTTTAGCGCATGGGCAAGTGCAACTCAGGGAAGGTTTTCCACAGCAATACACGGTGGTTACCGGCGACACACTCTGGGACATCTCTGGAAAATTCTTGCGCGAGCCATGGAAGTGGCCGGAGTTATGGCAAGCCAATCCCCAGATCGAAAACCCCAATCTCATCTATCCGGGCGACTCGCTGACGCTGGTCTACATCAACGGCCAGCCGCGCCTGACCCTCAATCGCGGGGCTTCCAGGGGCACTATCAAGTTGTCGCCGCGTATTCGCAGTTCACCGGTGGCGGATGCCATTCCGAGCATTCCGCTGCAATCGATTAACAGCTTCCTGTTGAGCAATCGTATCGTCGACAAGGTCGAGGACTTCGACAAGGCGCCCTATATCGTTGCCGGCGATGCCGAGCGCGTACTCAGCGGCACCGGAGACCGCATCTTCGCCCGCGGGCAATTTGATCCGAACCAGCCAGTGTACGGAATCTTCCGCCAGGGCAAGGTTTACACCGACCCCGAGAGCAAGGAGTTCCTCGGGATCAACGCGGACGATATCGGCGGCGGCGAGATCGTGGCCGCCGAGGGCGATGTCGCCACCCTGGCACTGCAGCGCACTACCCAGGAGGTGCGCCTGGGGGATCGGCTGTTCAGTGGCGAGGAGCGTTCGATCAATTCCACCTTCATGCCCAGTGCGCCAAAGACCGACATCAAGGGTTTGATCATTGATGTGCCGCGTGGGGTGACCCAGATCGGTGCGATGGATGTCGTCACGTTGAACAAGGGGCAGCGCGACGGATTGGCCGAAGGCAATGTGCTGGTGGTGATGAAAACCGGTGAAACCGTGCGGGACCGCATCACCGGTCAGCCGTTGAAGATTCCCGATGAGCGCGCCGGGTTGCTAATGGTTTTCCGCACCTACGACAAACTCAGTTACGGCCTGGTCCTCAATGCTTCGCGGTCTTTAGCGGTGATGGACAAAGTACGAAATCCGTAAGCCTGCTTCACAAGTTACCAACAGACTTATCCACAGCTTATGCCCGTTTGAACGGGCCTCATAACGATCAAGGATGATCCATGACATTCTCTGCTGCTGCAGCTGTTTCGCCTGCCGAACTGGAGGCGCGTCTGCGTCTGCATCGCTTACCCGAACTGGGGCCGGCGCGGTTTAAAAAGCTACTGGATGCCTTCGGCTCGGCCTCAAAAGCGCTGAGCGCGCCGGCCAACGCCTGGAAGTCTCTGGGCCTTCCATTCGCTTGCGCCGAGGGCCGCCGCGATCCCGATGTGCGCGATGGTGCTTACCACGCATTGGCCTGGCTGGAGCGTCCGGGCCAGCATTTACTGATGTGGGACCAACCTGACTACCCGGCGCTGCTGGCGGAAATCAGCGACCCGCCGCCCTTGTTATTTGTCGCGGGCGATCCCGGTATCCTGGACAAACCACAGTTGGCGATGGTCGGCAGTCGTCGCGCATCTCGTCCGGGGATGGACACGGCCGCAGCGTTCTCCCGCAGCCTGGCCGGTGCCGGTTTTGTGATTACCAGTGGTCTGGCCCTTGGCATCGACGCCGCAGCGCACCAGGCGGCTCTGGACGTGGGCGGGCGAACGGTCGGGGTACTTGGCACGGGACTTGAAAAGTTTTATCCACAGCGCAATCGCAGGCTGGCAGACGCCATGATTGCCTCTGGCAGCGCAGTGGTTTCGGAGTTTCCGCTGGACGCGGCCCCCACCGCCAGCAACTTCCCGCGGCGCAACAGAATTATCAGTGGTTTGTCCCTCGGCGTACTGGTGGTCGAGGCGAGCGTCGCCAGTGGTTCGTTGATTACCGCCAGGCTGGCGGCGGAGCAAGGGCGTGAGGTTTATGCGATTCCGGGATCGATTCATCATCCCGGCGCCAAGGGCTGTCATCAGCTGATTCGCGATGGTGCCATGCTGGTGGAAACCATCGAGCACATTCTTGAAGCCTTGCGCGGTTGGCAACAGGTGTCATTTTCCCCAACTGTGCCGGCGGTGACCCACCCCCTGCTCGCGTTGCTTCACGCGGCGCCGCATACCAGTGAATCGTTGGCCATCAGCAGCGGCTGGGCATTGCCCAAGGTGCTGGCCGCGCTGACCGAACTGGAAATGGACGGTCGGGCGGTGTGTGAAAGCGGTCGCTGGTTTGCGCGGGTGAGCTAGGTTTTATGAGGAAGATCGGTAAACTGCGCAGAGCCTTATTCCGGAGAGTTTTTCATGGTCAACAGTTGGCGTGTGCAACAAGCCGCGCAAGCCGTTCGCTCAGGCGCGGTGATTGCCTATCCAACCGAAGCGGTCTGGGGTCTGGGTTGCGACCCCTGGGACCAGAGCGCAGTGGAACGTTTGCTGATGATCAAGGGACGGTCCATGGAGAAGGGCCTGATTCTGGTCGCCGACAATATTCGCCAGTTCGACTTCCTGTTCGAGGATTTTCCCGAGTTGTGGATGGACCGCATGGCCAGCACCTGGCCGGGACCCAACACCTGGCTGGTGCCGCACCAGAATCAGTTGCCACTGTGGATTACTGGCAAGCATGAGACCGTGGCGTTGCGCGTCAGCGATCATCCTCAGGTACGGGACTTGTGTTCACTGGTAGGGCCGTTGGTGTCCACTTCGGCCAACCCGCAAGGTCGGCCGGCAGCGCGCACACGGATTCGCGTGGAGCAGTATTTCCGTGGGCAGGTGGATTACATCCTGGGTGGTAATTTGGGTGGGCGCAGGAATCCGAGTGTGATTCGGGACCTGGCGACGGGGCAGGTCATTCGCCCGGATTGAGACCGAGTCATCGTTCATCGCGGGCAAGGCTTGCCCGCGATGGCGTCCTCAAGGCAACAAAATAGTCGAGCCGGTAGTACGCCGTGCCGACAGCTCGGTCTGAGCCTTTGCCGCTTCGGCCAGCGGATATTGCTGGCTGATATCCACCTTCAACTTCCCGCTGCTGATCATCTCGAACAACTCATCCGCCATGCGCTGCAGGTTTTCGGCGTTGTTGGCGTAGGTCGCAAGTGTTGGCCGGGTCACATACAGCGAACCCTTCGCCGATAGAATCCCCAGGTTCACCCCGTCCACCGCGCCCGACGCATTGCCGAAGCTCACCACCAGGCCGCGTGGCGCAGCGCTGTCGAGGGATGTCAGCCAGGTGTCCTTGCCGACCCCGTCGTAAACCACAGGCACTTTCTTGCCGTCGGTCAATTCCAGGACACGCTGCGCCACGTTTTCATGGCTGTAGTCGATCGTCGCCCAGGCTCCGTTGGCTGTGGCCAATGCGGCTTTCTCTGCAGAGCTGACAGTGCCGATCAACTTCACACCCAGGGCCTTGGCCCATTGGCACGCCAGCGAACCTACCCCGCCCGCAGCCGCATGAAACAGGATGGTTTCGCCGCCTTTGAGTTCATAGGTCTGGCGCAGCAGGTACTGTACGGTCAGGCCCTTGAGCATCACGCCGGCCGCTTGCTCGAAGCTGATCGCATCCGGCAGTTGCACCAGGTTGGCTTCGGGCAGCACGTGAGTGTCGCTGTAGGCGCCCAATGGGCCGCTGCCGTAGGCCACCCGATCACCCACTTTGAATCGAGTGACTGCGCTGCCCACCGCTTCGACCACGCCGGCGCCCTCTGAACCCAGGCCCGATGGCAAGGCCGGTGGCGCATACAGTCCGCTGCGGTAATAGGTGTCGATGAAGTTCAGGCCGATGGCCTTATTGCTCACGCGTACCTGCTGCGGGCCAGGCTCGGCAGGTTGGTAGTCGACATACTCGAGCACTTCGGGGCCGCCATGGGCACTGAACTGGATACGCTTTGCCATCAGAACTCTCCTGGTGATCGTTTGGGTAAGCCCCCTATCGGACTCCTAAGCATGATCTTCGTCAACTGTGGTGCAACAGGGTGCGGTGTTATCCTGTGCAGCAATTTGCCGCCGGCCGTTGATGCGCCGCGCCGTTTGTCCCGATTCAAGGTGATGCCATGACGACCCGTACCGAGGCCGTAAAAGCCTATCTGCTCGACCTGCAAGACCGCATTTGCGCTGCCCTTGAAGCCGAAGACGGCGGTACGCGCTTCGTCGAGGATGCCTGGACCAGACCCGCGGGTGGGGGCGGTCGCACTCGCGTGATCGAGAACGGTGCTGTCATCGAGAAAGGCGGCGTCAACTTTTCCCACGTGTTTGGCAGCGGTCTCCCTCCCTCGGCCAGTGCCCATCGACCGGAGCTTGCCGGACGCGGCTTTGAAGCGCTCGGCGTGTCCCTGGTCATTCACCCGCACAACCCCATGGTGCCCACTTCGCACGCCAATGTGCGGTTCTTCATCGCGGAGAAAGAAGGCGAAGAACCCGTCTGGTGGTTTGGCGGCGGTTTCGACCTGACGCCCTACTACGGCAATGAAGAAGATTGTGTGCATTGGCATCGGGTTGCCGAGCAGGCTTGCGCGCCGTTTGGTCCCGACGTCTATTCGCGCTACAAGGCATGGTGCGACAGCTACTTTCATATCAAGCATCGCCACGAGCCGCGTGGCATTGGCGGCCTGTTCTTCGATGACCTCAATGAATGGGATTTCGACACCAGCTTTGCTTTCATGCGGGCCATCGGCGACGCGTTCATCGAGGCCTACCTGCCGATCGTCCAGCGCCGCAAGAACGATGCATTCACTGCCAGGCAACGCGAATTCCAGGAGTTCCGTCGCGGCCGCTATGTCGAATTCAACCTGGTCTACGACCGTGGCACGCTGTTCGGCCTGCAGTCGGGCGGGCGTACTGAATCGATCCTCATGTCGCTGCCGCCGCAAGTGCGTTGGGGTTACGACTGGAAGGCCGAGCCGGGCAGCGAAGAAGCGCGGCTGACCGAATATTTCCTGCAAGACCGCGATTGGTTGGCCAAGGCCTGAACGAGGAAAACTGATGGATCGTTACGTCGTATTCGGCAACCCGATTGGCCACAGCAAGTCGCCACTAATCCATCGACTGTTTGCCGAGCAGACGGGTCAGCAACTGGACTACAGCACTTCCCTGGCACCGCTCGATGATTTTTCCCACTTCGCCCGGGCGTTTTTCCTGGAGGGGCGCGGAGCCAACGTCACGGTGCCTTTCAAGGAAGAGGCCTATCGCCTGGCCGACAGCCTGACCGAGCGCGCCCAGCGGGCTGGCGCGGTGAATACCTTGAGCAAACTGGCTGACGGCTCGTTGCTGGGTGATAACACCGACGGCGCCGGGCTGGTGCGGGACCTGACGGTTAATGCCGCTTTCAGTCTCAAGGGGAAGCGCATATTGCTACTGGGCGCCGGTGGTGCGGTGCGGGGTGCGCTGGAGCCGTTGCTGGCGGAGCAGCCGGCGGCGGTGATCATCGCCAACCGCACGGTGGAAAAAGCGGAATTGCTGGCCGAGTTGTTCGATGATCTGGGCCCGGTCTCTGCCAGTGGCTTTGACTGGCTGGAGGAATCCGTGGACCTGATCATCAACGCCACCTCCGCGAGCCTGTCCGGTGAAGTCCCACCGATTGCCAGCAGTCTGATCGAGCCGGGCAAGACGGTTTGCTACGACATGATGTACGGCAAGGAACCGACATCATTCTGCCGCTGGGCCAGCGAGCACGGCGCAGCGGTGGCAATGGATGGATTGGGGATGCTCGCTGAACAGGCGGCGGAAGCGTTCTTCCTGTGGCGGGGTGTGCGACCGGACACGGCGCCGGTGCTGGCCGAACTGCGACGACAACTCGCAGAGTGAAACTGTTGGAGTGAAACACGATTCAGTCTTCAAACCGGATCGGGCATTTCTCCGCGCCTTCCAGCTTTCTCAGCTCCTCCACCACCTGCGGCCGCGCTTGCCGCAGGGTCAGGCTGCGATTCTGCTTGAGCAGGCGCCGTGCCTCCTGATGCAGCATCTCCACCCCTGAATAATCGATGAAATTGATCTGCTGTGCCTCAATCACTACCCGGGCAGCGTGCATGCGTTGCAGGCGTACCTGGAGGTAATGGCTGGCGCCGAAAAAGATCGAGCCGCCAACCCGCAACACATCCTCATCGCCGTCGCGCCAATGCTGCACACGCGGTTGCGAGGTGCGCTTGAGGTAGAAGAACAGCGAAGCCAGTACCCCGGCGTAGATCGCGGTCTGCAATTCCAGCAGCAGCGTGGCGACACAGGTCAGCGCCATGACCAGGAACTCGGCGCGACTGACCCTCAGCAATGCGCGAATGCCGCGATGATCCACCAGGCCCCAGGCGATCAGCAAAATACTGCCAGCCATCGCCGGAATCGGGATGTGGGCGATCAATGCCGCGCCAAACACTGCAAACAGCGCGACCCACAGCGCCGAGAACACCCCGGCCAGCGGGGAGCAGGCCCCTGCCTCGTAACTCAAGCCCGAACGGGTGAAGGAGCCAGCGGACAACGACCCGGAAAAAAATGCCCCGACCATGTTGGATAAGCCCTGGGCGCGCACTTCCTGATTGGCGTCGAGCAACTGCTGTGAGCGTGCCGACAGGGAGCGAGCAATCGACAGGCTGGTCACCAGCCCCAACATGCCCACCGCGACCGCGCTGGGTAACAAGCGCAGGATCAAGTCCAGGTCCAGCGGCACGGCGCTCAAAGGTGGCAGTCGACCGACAAAGGCGCTGACCAGGCTGACGTGGCCGAACATCCCGGGCCAGAGCCACACCAGCAGCCCTGCCATTACCAGCGTGATCAACAGCGTCGGCCAGCGTGGCAGCAGCCATTTCAGGGTGGCTCCCAATGCCACTGTCGCCAGCCCGAGAATGAGCGATGGCTTGTCCACCTGATGCAGGTGTTGAAACACCGACATGAAGCTGTCGAGTGCCGTGGCCTGGCTGGGCAGGTCCAGCCCCAGCAAGTTGGGCAGCTGGCCGACGGCAATCACCACCGCCGCACCGAGGGTGAACCCCAATACCACCGAATGGGAGACAAAATTCACCAGCGCGCCGAATCGCAACAAGCCCAGCAGCCACTGGAAGATCCCGGCCAGCAGCGTCAGCAACAGAATAAGTGCCACGTAGTCCTGCGAGGCGGGTACCGCCAAGGGGCTGACGCTTGCATATAAGACAATGGAAATTGCCGCTGTAGGACCACAGATGAGGTGCCAGGATGATCCCCACAGGCAGGCGATCAGAACAGGAATGATAGCCGCGTACAACCCGTATTCAGGTGGGAGCCCGGCAATCAGGGCGTAGGCAATCGACTGTGGCAGCGCGAGAATCGCACCGCTCAGGCCGACGATAAGGTCGCGCCCGACAGTGGCACGGGTTTGCCGAGGCAACCAGCTCAGGAAGGGGAAGAGCGAATGGCGGCTGGGAAAGGCCATGGGTCCTCTCAGGTGGGGGAATGCGCAAAGGGTAACAGGGTGAACCAGTGATGGCGGCGCGAGCGTGCCAGCCCCTACCTGCAGGAGCGAGCTCGCTCGCGAAAAACGTACCGGCACCTTGGGGCATCAGGCGCCCGGCGTAATCGTGTACGCCCAACACGAGCAGGCTCGCTCCTGCATGAATGACAGGCTCCCCCCTATGAATCAGAGCTTGGCTTTCACCGCAGGCAACGCCTCCTTGCCATCGGCGGTTTTCACACCATCCAGCCATTTATCCAGAACCGCAGGATTAGCCTTGATCCACGCCTTGGCAGCCTCGGCATTGCTGATCTTCTTGTTCACGACCTCGGCCATGATGCTGTTCTCCATTTCCTGGGTAAAGCTCAGGTTGGTGAGCAGCTTGCCGACGTTTGGACAGGCCTGTGCATAACCCTTGCGAGTCAATGTATAAACCGCACCGGTATCACCGAAGTACTTCTCGCCACCCTTGAGGTAGTGCATCTTCAGCTGCACGTTCATCGGGTGGGGCGTCCAGCCGAGGAAGGTCACGAACTTCTGTTTCTTAACGGCGCGGGACACTTCCGCCAGCATGGCCTGCTCGCTGGATTCCACCAGTTTCCATTGACCCAAGTCGAAGTCGTTTTTCTTGATGATGTCCTGCAGCGAGATGTTCGCCGGAGCCCCGGAGCCGATGCCGTAGATTTTTTTCTCGAACTTGTCGGCAAACTTGTTCAGGTCGGCGAAGTTATGCACACCTGCATCCCACACATAATCCGGAACAGCCAGGGTGAACTCGGTGCCATCGAGGTTTTTCGCCAGTTGGGTTACATCCCCGGTGGCCACGAACTTGTCGTAGAAACCTTGCTGCGCCGGCATCCAGTTACCCAGGAACACGTCGACCTGACCGTCCTTCAAACCACCGAAGGTGATAGGCACCGCCAAGGTGTCAACCTTGGCCTTGTAGCCCATGCCGTCGAGCAAGAACCCGGTAATGGCGTTGGTCGCCGCAATGTCGCTCCAGCCCGGATCGGCCATTTTCACCGTGTTGCAGCTCTGATCGGCATACGCCGATGCGCTGCCCAGAGCCAGAAGCCCGACCGTCAGAACTGTGGATAACCTATGCATGGACTTCCCCTTAACATTATTGGTTTTGGCAGGGTTGTGGATAACGTGCTTTGCGCTCCAGATCATCCAGGTCGATGTGGTTGCGCATGTACTGCTGACTGGCGTCTACCAGTGGCTGGTGATCCCAGCTCTTCAGC
The DNA here is from genome assembly GCF_017114825.1 of Pseudomonas gregormendelii. Classification (GTDB taxonomy): domain Bacteria; phylum Pseudomonadota; class Gammaproteobacteria; order Pseudomonadales; family Pseudomonadaceae; genus Aquipseudomonas; species Aquipseudomonas gregormendelii. Next base: position 224,353 of record NZ_JADEVO010000002.1, read on the forward strand.
TTGCCGATGCTCAGGGCCTCGGCCACGAATCGCCGGCGGCGCTGACTGGCGAGCACCTGTTGGTGAATCGCAGGTATGTCCCACTTGGCCCGTGCTTCGGCAAGGAACTCGGCAAACAGTGCGCTGTGTTTCGGCGACTGGCTGAGCTCTTCCTGTTCACGCGGGTCATTGTGCACATCGAAGAGTAGGCAAGGGTCATCTTCGCTGTAGATGAATTTGTAGGCGCCGCGGCGAATCATCATCAGCGGGCTGATGGTGCCTTCGGCCATGTACTCGCCAAACACTTCGTCGTGACCGCCCTGCCCCTTCAGGTGCGACACCAGCGAGCGGCCATCCAGCGACAAGCCTGGCGCCAGCGAGCCGCCGGCCAATTCGACAAAGGTCGGCAGGAGGTCGGCAGTCGAGACGGCAGCGCTGACGCGACCGGCACCAAATTGCCCCGGCGCGCTGATCAACAAGGGGACCCGGGCGGCCATCTCGAACCAGTGCATTTTGTACCAGAGGCCGCGCTCGCCGAGCATGTCGCCATGATCCCCGGAGAAGACAATAATGGTATCGTCGATCAGCCCGGTATCTTCGAGTGTTTGCAGGAGTTTGCCGACGTTGTCGTCAATATAGCTGCAGGCTCCGAAATAGGCGCGTCGCGCGTCACGGATCTTATCCACAGGCAGCGGCTTGTCCCACAAGTCGTACACCTTGAGCAGTCGCTGGGAGTGCGGGTCCAGCTCGGACTGCGCTGGCGTCTGCGGCAGCGGAATATCGCTGTCCTGGTACATATCCCAGTATTTCTTCGGGATGGTGTACGGGTCGTGAGGATGGGTCATGGACACGGTCAGGCAGAACGGCTGGTCGCCGTCCTCGCGGATGTGGTCAAACAGGTACTGCTGCGCCTTGAAGACCACTTCTTCGTCAAAATCCAGCTGGTTGGTGCGCACGCAGGGGCCAGCCTGCAGCACCGATGACATATTGTGGAACCAGGTGGGACGTACATCGGGTTCGTCCCAGTTCACCGACCAGCCGTAGTCGGCTGGATAAATGTCACTGGTCAGGCGTTCTTCATAGCCGTGCAGTTGATCCGGACCACAGAAGTGCATCTTTCCGGACAGGGCGGTGCGGTAGCCCAGGCGGCGCAGGTAATGGGCATAGGTGGGTACGTCGGCGGGAAAGTCAGCCGCATTGTCATAGGCGCCGATCTTGCTCGGCAGCTGGCCGCTCACGAGGGTAAAACGCGACGGTGCACACAGTGGGCTGTTGCAATAAGCGGAGTCGAACACTACGCCTTCGGCAGCAAGTCGGCTGAGATTGGGTAATTTGATTGGCGAAGGGCCGTAGAACGGCAACATTGGCGCGGCCATCTGATCGGCCATGATGAAGAGAATATTCTTGCGCTTCATGTGATCGCGGCATTCCATAGTGAATATTTATGCGAGAGTGCTGCGACCGAGCATGGGTGCCATGCCATTTGCGGTAAAGCCCACACCCGGCAATGACTAGGATAAGCACAGCTTATGTATGAAGCCCTCGGGAGTCTGTCCTTGGACCTGTTGCGAGCTTTTGAAGCAGCGGCACGCCAGCAAAGTTTCACCGCCGCCGCCGTGGAGCTGGGGACGACCCAACCCGCCATCAGTCAGCAAATCAAACGGCTGGAAGAGCAACTTGCCACCCGCCTGTTCGATCGGATTTATCGTGGCATTGAGCTGACAGAGGCGGGCATTGTCCTCTTCGAACAGGTGCAGCTCGGTTTGCAGAATATCGATGCAGGACTGGCGGCGATCAGTGCGCAAGATCAGCACGAGGTGCTGCAGGTCGCCACGGATTTCGCGTTCGCCGCCTATTGGTTGATGCCGCGCCTGCACCGCTTCCATGCCGCCAACCCCAATGTGGATGTCAGTCTCGTTACCAGTGAGCGCAGCCACAACATGCTGCGCAGCGATATCGATGTTGCCGTGCTGTTTGGCGACGGGCGCTTCAAGCAAGGTGAGAGTCACTGGCTGTTCAGCGAAGAAGTGTTCCCGGTGTGCAGCCCGCTGCTGCTCAAAGACCGTGCGCTGCCCCTGCCGGTCCCTTCGCTGCTGGAACTGCCCCTGCTGCACCTGCGCGGCGAAAACAGCAGCAACTGGTTTGATTGGAGCGGTGTGTTTCGTGAGCTGGGGATCACTTCGGCGCCCGCACCGGGTCAGCTGCGTTTTGATAACTACACCTTGTTGATCCAGGCCGCGATTGGTGGTCAGGGCGTCGCCATCGGTTGGCGACATCTTGTGGATAACTTGCTGGCGGAGGGCTTGTTGTGTAGTCCAATCGCCGCCACGGTCATTTCACGGCTTGGCTACTACGTGGTCCTGCCTCAGCGAAAGCGCCGCGGCGAATTGATTCAGCGATTCGTTGACTGGTTGATGCAGGAGCAGACCCGCAGTGCGCAGTCGCTTAATGGCCTGCCGTTGCCGTCCATCGCGAACTGACGTCAGGCGCGATAAAGCTCACGTTGCGGTATAGGGGACTAGATCACTTACTTGTTGTGCTGTAAGTGCCTGAACGAAAAGCTTCGGGCGATTTCAGGGAGTGGACTTCTCCAGAGTTATGCCGTACGAAAGTTTCGACCTGATAAGTCGAGTATTTAAATCATACTGTATGTTTCTTCAGGCGCTTAGTAAGATTTTGTCACACGATGCCCGTAAAATTCAAATGATTTATTGGGTTGTAAAATGTTTAATATGACAGATTCTTAAAATAAGCCAGCCATGTATTGGCTTATGTGGCTGTTTAGGAGAAATCCTATATCTATAATAAATATGCTGAGAGTTCTTGCATGCTAAACGCTATAAATCCATCACCATACTCAACTAAAAGTATACAAGAAAACACAAGCGTGACAATAGATTGCTCCCAAGTTATGGAAAAGCTCATAATTGGAGGCAATGAGCCAACATCCTATACTGCGCGGCCCGTGAGGGATATTGAAAGCGCCAGACCACCACAAGCGTCCAATGGTTCGCGGACATCAGTTAAACGGGTAGTGAAGTTGTTAATTACGGTGGTGGGGGGGGTGGCACTAGCGGCCAGTGGAATAGCAAGCGCGATGACCCGTCGCCCTGACGCCTTTGATCTTCAGAGCCGACCTGTAGCAAATCGACTCACAATGTCCCCCGAACATCAGTCCATGATTGAAAGTATTCCGTTTGGAAATGAAACCGCACTCCTTGATAACTTCATTGATGCTCCCCAGCGTGGCCTGGCGGAGTTTTTGGGTTACCTGACAATCGGTGGTATGGATGCAAAAGTAGTGGCTCGGGGTGGAGAGATAAAGGAAAAGTTCCCGCGAATGTTCAACTGTTTAGAGGAGTCTCGACGTCACGTAGTCCACGTTCTGGATGTATTTGAAGAAAGCTGTGAGCAACCGTGCAGCCCTCCATTACCAACGGCAGGGGAATTTAACGCAACTCAAATGTTAAAAGATTATATAGGCTATATGATGGAAGATCTAAAGAAGAAGCCCAAGCAAGTGGAGAAAGTATATGGCAATCTTTTGTCCGAGAGGGGGCAGTCCCCGGAAGCGCTCGATAGAGTTCCATCCCATATCGCCCCTTACACGGGCTTGATAGAATTTCTTCGTGCGTTGGCAGAAAATCCATGCCACGCACGAGATGCAGGAGATTCCGCACGGCAATGTCTTGATTTTTTCCTTGTAGAGCAAACGCCTGAGGGTATACAAAACGATCAGGCTGATAATAGGCCTCCGACCTACGCTGCTACAGCGCATCCGATCATGACATTAATTGAAAGCAAACTTCCTATTTACTTCACAAAGGAGGTCTTTAACCTGACCAGTTACCCGACGCTCCTCACTCATATCATGCTCCATGAGATGATTCATTATGCTGGCTATATCGATCTCCTTTATGCCGGTGTTGACGTGGCGATAATGGCGCTCCCTCCGGAACAACAAGAAGAGGCTTACCGGAAAAAGCATAAAGAGCTCAGGAAGGACATTCGTTATAAAATTAATGATGCGCCCGACTCAATGAAGATTCGTCTGGTAGAGTTTTATGATAAGCAGGTGGGCAAAAATCCAGGGATGACAAGTTTTGATAAACTAGAAGACCTCGCGAAAGTGCTTAAGTCAGATAATAAAGTCTGGAAAGTGTTTGGCGATCAAACGACCGATATCATCGCTATGAGGTTTATGATTCCCTCGATGCAGCGAAACGCGGACTTGATCAACGGGATTTTTTATTCAGTAGGGTTCTGATAAAGTATGCGATAAACAGACCTGACGGCCACAAAAAACCGAGTGTAGTATCGTAGCCGCAGGTCTGATGTAGTCCTGTATTGTACCTAACTTTGCGATGAACTTCGCAGTCATCAATCCTGGCGTTGATAGTCGTTGGACATCATCCGGCTATTCCAGGACAATGGACCGCTCCGGTTAAAAGTGTACAAGAACAAACATGGGTTGTTCATTGAACATTTGAACTGACCGATTCGATTGATACTGTACCTCGACACTCGTCCCCCTCACTTTGCAACGCCACTCGCGATAAAATTCACGTGCTCGCCGACATGTAAACGTAACTGCAGCTCATCGGCGATTCCCACCGCCACCCGGCTCAATCGCTCAAGCGGCTCTCTCAGACCCGGCTCAAGGCTACTGCTGACCTGGCTAAAGTGTTCGATGGTCAGCCCCGGAACACCCCGCGGTGCGTTAACCATTGTCCATTGCAAATCGCTGCTTTGCAGGGCCTCGCGAATTTCTTCAGCCGCATGGCGTTGCAGGCGATCCTCTATTTCCGGTTCGTCCAATACCTCGAAATCACCCACCAGGAACAGTCGCGCAATACGGGATGCCTGCATGCCTTCGATCAGCGCATCCACAGCCAACACTTGTTCCACGGGCCCCGGGATAATGCTTTTTTCCACGTATTCGCTGTTGTAAGGCAGCCCTGGCGCGTCTAACAGGCAGACCACGGCCGTGCTGCCGGCCACGCTCTGCTTTACTCGCTCGGCGTCAAACAGGTCGCCGCTCTTGGTGCGCAGCCCCGGACGCGGTGGGAGCGCTGTGAGGTCGTCGAGAATCGCGATCACTTCATGCTGACGCCGCAGCATTTCAGCCATCAGCGCACTGCCCAGGCTACTCATGGCACCATAAAGCACCACTTTCACAACGGGGGTTTCGGCATTTTTCATGGCTGGGGTCCCTTGATTGCAACGTATATGGCGTGTGACCCGCGGCAATCGTTCAGGGTTCGACCGGGTTTGGAGGGTTTCAGATGCAAGGGATAAAGGGCTATCACGCCCACGTGTACTTCAACGCGAGCAACATCGATCAGGCGCGGGCACTGTGCGAGCAGGCGGCGCAGCGGTTTCCCTTAAGGATGGGGCGCGTGCACGAACGTCCGGTAGGTCCGCACCCGGACTGGAGCTGCCAGTTGGCCTTCGAGCCACACTACCTGGGCGAGGTGCTGCCGTGGCTGGCGCTCAACCGCAAGGGCCTGGTGGTGTTCCTGCATCCCGATACCGGCAACGATCTGCTGGACCACACCGAGCATGCAATCTGGATGGGGGCGATTCGACCCCTGGATTTGAGCATTTTTTGATCAGCGAGATTCACCCTCGGTCCTCTACGCGCACATCGATGCTGTCCGACGACCGGTTAAACATCCGGTCATTGCTTTCACTGGCGAAAGCTGGCTGAAAGCTTCCCCGATTAGGATCGCCTCACTCCCGGCAACAGACCGGTTGGCCCACGCGAGTGTTTTGCTGCTCGCACGGCCCATTTAACAACAACAATGGTGATCCTGATGTCCTTCTCAATCCGCCCCTGCGCTGTAACTCCGCCCGCTCGACTCGTGCTTCCCGTTCTGCGCTGACCTCACCCGGTTCGCTCATTTCCCCTAGCCGCGCCACGCCTGGAGTATTCCCATGCTGACTTTCCTTGGCTTTGCCATGGTCATCACGTTCATGTTCCTGATCATGACCAAGCGCCTGTCCGCGCTGATTGCCCTGATCATCATCCCGATTGTTTTCGCCCTGTTCGGTGGTTTTGCGCCGAAGATCGGTCCGATGATGCTCGAAGGCATCACCAAGCTCGCGCCGACCGGTGTGATGCTGATGTTCGCGATTCTGTACTTCGCCCTGATGATCGACTCCGGCCTGTTCGACCCGGCTGTGCGCAAGATCCTCAAACTGGTCAAGGGCGACCCGCTGAAAGTTTCGGTCGGCACCGCCGTACTGGCGCTCGTCGTCTCCCTTGATGGTGACGGCGCGACCACTTACATGATCTGCGTGGCGGCCATGCTGCCGCTCTACAGCCGCATCGGCATGAGCCCGCGCATCATGGCCGGCCTGATCATCCTCGCCGGTGGCGTGATGAACATGACCCCGTGGGGTGGCCCGACCGCCCGTGCCGCGAGCGCGCTGCACGTGGACCCGTCCGACATCTTCGTGCCGATGATTCCGGCGATGCTGGCGGGTGTGGTGGCGATCCTGGCAATTGCCTACTTCTACGGCAAGCGCGAACGCGCTCGTCTGGGTGAACTGCACCTGGCGGGCGATGAAATTGACCACAGTGAGATCAGCGTTTCGCAATTCCCGGATGCCCGCCGTCCGAAGCTTATCTGGTTCAACGGCGCGTTGACGCTGGTGCTGATGTGCACCCTGATTGGCGGCTTGTTGCCACTGCCGGTGTTGTTCATGGTGGCGTTCAGTATCGCGATGATCGTCAACTACCCTTGCCTGCAAATGCAGAAAGATCGCGTTGCGGCCCATGCCGGCAGCGTGCTGGCAGTGGTCGGTTTGATCTTCGCGGCCGGTATTTTCACCGGTATCCTGTCGGGCACCGGCATGGTCGATGCGATGTCGAAAAGCCTGCTGGCGGTGATTCCGGATTTCCTCGGCCCGTACCTGGCAGTGATTACCGCGCTGGTGAGCATGCCGTTCACATTTTTCATGTCGAACGATGCATTTTATTACGGCGTTTTACCGGTACTTGCCGAAGCGGCGAGTCATTACGGTATAACCGCGGTTGAAATGGCACGTGCCTCGATCGTCGGTCAGCCCGTCCACTTGTTGAGCCCGCTGGTACCCTCGACTTATCTGTTGGTGGCCCTGGCCGGTATCGACTTCGGTGACCACCAGCGCTTTACCCTGAAGTGGGCAGTTCTGGTGTGCATGTGCATACTTGTTGCAGCATTGCTGATGGGGATTTTTCCGCTGTTCAGCACTCTATAAGCCCAAGACTCACCGTGAAGGGTCCTGGCTTTTTGATCGAAGCCCGGACCCTTCGTGGTTCAACACATCCTCAAAGGAATACACATGGAATGGCTGACCAACCCTGAGATCTGGGTTGCCTTCTTTACCCTGACCGCCCTGGAAATCGTCCTGGGTATCGATAACATCATCATGATTTCGATCCTGGTCAGCCGCATGCCCAAACACATGCAGGCGCGTACCCGGATCTTCGGCCTGGCGCTGGCCATGGTCACGCGAATCCTGTTGTTGCTGTCGATTACCTGGGTCATGCAGCTCACCGCAGACCTGTTCGAGGTCTTCGGCCAAGGCATTTCCGGGCGTGACCTGATCCTGTTCTTCGGCGGCCTGTTCCTGCTGTGGAAAAGCTCGCAAGAGATGTATCACGCGCTGGAAGGCGAAGACGAGACCGGTGAGGAACCGACCGGCAAGGGTGGCAACTTCCTGTACACCATCATCCAGATCGCGATCATCGACATCGTGTTCTCCCTGGATTCGGTGATCACGGCAGTGGGCATGGTCTCCCATGTACCGGTCATGGTCGCGGCCATTGTTGTCGCCGTACTGGTGATGATGTTGGCGGCCGGTACCATCAGCTCGTTCATCGACAAGCACCCGTCGTTGAAAATGCTGGCGTTGTCGTTCCTGCTGGTAGTCGGCACCGTGTTGATCGCCGAGTCGTTCGAAGTCCACGTACCCAAAGGCTACGTCTACTTCGCCATGGCGTTCTCGCTGGCGGTGGAAGCGTTCAACATCAAGATGCGCACTGCCATGGCAAGAAAGCGCAAGCAGCAGGACCCGGTGAAACTGCGCAAGGATATTCCTGGCCAGTAATATCGCTAACCTGCATGAAACCTGGGGGAGCGGGCCTGCTCGCGATGGTCGTCAACGATAACGCGTACTGACTAAGTCAACTCGTTGTCCTCGATACCATCGCGAGCAGGCTCGCTCCCACAGGGCATGAATGGGGACCTCAGGGTCCCTATTTTGTTTTTCCATCCAGCTGTTTTTATGACACTTTTGTTTCAATCATCTGTTTAGCTATGCGATGCTGGCGCGCAGACCGTTAGCCAACTACAGCTTAAGTACAGAACGTAGAAAAACGCGCGGCACGTCAACTTGCTCCTTTGGGGCGCTACCACCACAGGGGGCCTTTATGCTCACCCTGCTCAATTTGTTATCTGCCGTGGCCCTGCTGATCTGGGGCACGCACATCGTCCGAACCGGCATCCTGCGGGTCTACGGGTCCAATCTGCGCCATGTGATTGGCCAGAACATGTCCAGGCGCTGGCTGGCGTTTATTTCCGGCATCGTCGTGACGGCCATGGTCCAGAGCAGTAACGCCACGGCCATGCTCGTCACTTCTTTTGTTGGACAGGGCCTGATGGCACTGACCCCGGCACTGGCGACCATGCTTGGCGCAGACGTCGGCACGGCGTTGATGGCCCGGGTACTGACTTTCGATCTGTCCTGGTTGTCGCCGCTGCTGATTTTTGTCGGGGTGATTTTCTTCCTGTCCCGCAAGCAGACGCGACTTGGGCAGATGGGACGGGTCAGCATTGGTCTGGGCCTGATCATTCTGGCGCTGCAGCTGATCGTTGAATCCGCCGCGCCGATCACCCAGGCCCAAGGCGTAAAGGTGATTTTCGCCTCGCTGACCGGCGATATCCTGCTCGACGCCCTGGTCGGCGCGCTGTTTGCGATGGTCTCCTACTCAAGCCTCGCCGCCGTGCTGCTCACCGCCACGCTTGCCGGCGCGGGAGTGATCAGCCTGCCGGTGGCTATCGGCCTGGTGATTGGCGCGAACATCGGCAGCGGCGTGCTGGCCTTCCTCAGCACCAGCATGCAAAACGCCGCAGGCCGCCAGGTGGCGCTCGGCAGCCTGTTGTACAAACTGATAGGACTATTGCTGATCATTCCGGTGCTGGACCCTTTGGTGCACTGGATCGACAGCCTCGACTTCAGCCCGCAGGAAATGGTCATCGGCTTCCATTTGCTCTACAACACCGTGCGCTGCCTGATCCTGCTGCCCAGCGTGGGGCCGATGGCCAGGTTGTGTGCCTGGTTGCTGCCGGAACGTCCGGAGATCAATGGCACGGCCAGACCTCGCCACCTGGACCTGACTGCGCTGGTCACACCCAGCCTGGCGCTGGCCAATGCGGCACGGGAGACCCTGCGCATCGGCGACCTGATCGATAACATGCTCGAAGCCATGCTTGATGTGCTGCACGGCAAGCAGACGGCCGTGACTCAGGAAATGCGCCGCCTGACGGATGATGTTGAATCGCTCTACAGCGCCATCAAGCTGTACCTGGCGCAAATGCCCCGTGAAGACTTGAGCGAGCAGGACAGTCGACGCTGGGCGGAGACCATCGAGCTGGCGATCAATCTAAAGCTTGCCAGCGACCTGATCGAACGCATGCTGCGCAAGGTCCAGCAACAGAAGACTTCGCAGCGTCGGTCATTTTCCGAAGTGGGCCTGGAGGAGTTGGCGGGGCTGCACAGCCAGCTGATCTCCAACCTGCGCCTGGGGTTGTCGGTGTACCTCAGTTCCGACAAGGAAAGCGCCCGCCAGTTGTTGCGTGAGAAACGTCGTTTTCGCGCGCAGGAACGGCGCCTGGCGCATGCGCATGTGAGCCGTTTGCAGCGCAAGATTGTGCAGAGTATCGAGACCAGTTCCTTGCATCTGGAGCTGATTGCCGACATGAAGCGCCTCAACTCACTGTTTTGCAGCAGTGCCTATGCAGTGCTGGAAACGTCCGACACAGGTGCGCTGGCGGTGGACGATTTGGCGGACATCACACATTCGCCTTGAACGTCTGCCAAGGTGGTGAGTCAGTAACGTTGGTTCAGCCTCAAGACCGCTTTCGCGAGCAGGCCCGCTCCCACAGGGGGTTGTGAGCCCCAAAAATCTACTGGGGGAGCGGCTTGCCCGCGAAAGCGGCCTGACTGACGACATGGATCTCCGATTAGGTTGCCTGGAAGCCCGTTATGCGTTGCCTGTTGTTCGCCTGTCTACTGCTTGGCTCATTACCCTCATTCGCCCTGGATCGCTTCCAGGTCGAGGGTTATACGCTGCCCAACGGTTTGCAATTGCTGCTCAAGCCCGGCATGGACCGTGGTCATGTGGCGATTCGCCTGGTGGTGGGCGTCGGTCTGGATGACTTCGGTTGCGCCGACAAGGAGCTGCCGCACCTGCTCGAACATCTGTTGTTCAGCGGCATCGACGCCACCGGCGAAGGTGGGCTGGAAGAGCGCATGCAGGCCCTGGGCGGCGAATGGAATGCCTACACCAGCAACGCCGACACCACGTTCGTCATAGAGGCGCCGGCGAAAAACCAGCGCAAAGTGCTGGATCTGTTGCTGGCCCTGTTGACCCAGACCCGTTTTGACGACAACGCGATCAATGCCGCCAAGCAGGTGGTGGAGCGTGAGGACGGTGGCCACTATTCTCACCTGCAGCGTTGGCTCGATCGTCAGGATCTGGGCCACACCGCGAGTAACCAGCTGGCAGTGGAACTGGGCCTCAAATGCCCTGAGCGCGCGCAAGTCGATCACCTGACCCGCGAGCAGCTCGAGGACGTGCGCAACGCCTGGTACGCCCCCAACAACATGACGTTGATCGTGGTCGGCGACCTTGATCGCCTGCTGCCAGCCTATCTGGAGCGGGCCTATGGCGAGATCGAACCAGTTGACCCGACCGATCACCCGCCCCTGCCGGAAATCAAGGCAACGGCTGCCCACGAGCGCACGTTGAGCCACGGCCTGGTTGGCAACGGCGCCAAGCTGCACTGGCTGGTGCCCGAGCCGGTACTGGAGGACCAGCACGACGAGACCTTTGATTTGCTCAAGGACTACCTGGACTGGGCGCTCTACCGCCAGATGCGCCTGGCACATAGCCTGTCCTACGGGCCCTCGGCCGAGCGCGAGGTGTTCGGCGGGGTCGGTTTCATGAGCCTCAATGCGGACTTGGAGCGCGATGATTTGCCCGCAGCCAAGCAGGTCCTGGAAGAGCTCAAGGCCGGCCTGCTCAAGGACGGTCTAAACGTCGAGACTTTCAACCGCCTCAAACAGGCCGCCATCGCCCGCCAGGCCTGGGCCGTGCAGGGCAACAGTGCGCTGGCCGATTATTACTGGGGCGCGCTGGGTGACTTCCAGAACGGGCGCTTTGCTGACCCGGCCAGGGATCTGCAGGGCGTCACCCTGGAAGAAGCCAACCGGGCCATGCGCTCGTTGTTGTTGCAGCCGGGGTATCTGCGCATTGAAAAGCCGTTGGTCAGTGATGATGAATTGATCTGGCTGGTGGCCGGGATGTTGGGCCTGCTGGTACTTGGATTGTGGGCGTGGCGTTTGCGCCGAAAGATTTCATGACGACGGGGGCGAGCCTGCTCGCCACACCGCCCTCCCGGGCGGTAATCTGTCGAGGATTTTTCCAACGACTAGTGCGAACCGCCGAATGCCAACCCTGACCCTGTACGTGCAGCGCATACTGGAATTGATGAAGCGCTACCCCGGGGTCATTGCGCTCGGTGGTTTTATCTCCGGGGTCGGCAGTTTCATTCTGGTCGATCGCCAGCAAGGGCTGGCGACCTGGATCACCATCATCATGGTTCTCAGCTGGATCTGGCTGATGCTGGAAAACAGCCTGACCAAGCTGTTTGCCAAAATCTTCAAGCGCGAGATCCCCCAGCCCTTGCTGCGCTATGCCACGCAGATGATCCACCAGGAAAGCCTGTTCTTCGTCCTGCCGTTCTTTTTCATCACCACCACCTGGAACAGCGGGCAGTTGTTCTTTACCGGGCTGCTGTGTATCGCCGCGCTGATATCGATCATCGACCCGCTCTACTACAAGTGGCTGGCTCCCCGCCGCTGGGCGTTCCTGGCCCTGCATACGCTGACTTTGTTCGCTGCGCTGCTGACCGCCCTGCCCGTCATTCTGCACCTGACTACAGCCCAGAGCTTCAAACTGGCCCTGGGCACTGCGGTGGTCCTGTCGTTCCCCAGCCTGGCGTCGATCTTTCCCATTCGCACGGTACGCAACGCGGTGGCGATCCTGAGTATCACCGTGGGGATCGGTGGCGTCGGCTGGGTGCTGCGTTCCTGGGTGCCGCCGGCGACACTGTGGATGACCGATGTTGCCATCAGCACGCAACTGCAGGACCGCACCCCTGGCGACAGCCTGGATGAAGTCACGGTCGAGCAGATCCGTGGTGGCGGGCTGTATGCCTACACCGCGATCAACGCGCCACGCGGGCTGGACGAGCGGATTTACCACGTGTGGAAGTTCAACGGCAAAGAGGTCGATCGCATCCCGCTGGATATCCATGGCGGGCGCAAGGAAGGCTATCGCGCGTGGACTCACAAGCAGAACTTCCCGGGCAATCCGGCCGGTAACTGGCAGGTGCGGGTGCTCACCGAGGATGGCCAGGTCATTGGCGTGTTACGTTTCAAGATCACAGACAGCACACCGATCAAAGAAAAGTAATACGCTGCGTGATATTACGTACCACAGTCATTGAGTCGAACAAGCATGGAGCTTATGACCAGCAGTACAACGGCCGGCAACGCCCAACTGGACGCCTCTCACTCTCCTGCACAATTGCGGGTCACGGGTGACTGGACGCTTGCCCATTACACCAACCTCAACGGCCTTTGCGAAACCATTCGCGGCCAATACGACGACAGCACCCACATCGACCTCAATGGCCTGGGCGCCCTCGATACGGCCGGCGCGTCGTTGTTGGTGGAGTTGTTGGGGTCCGAGCGGCTTGGCAAGTCCGCCGAGCACCCGGACTGCACCTTGTCCGGCGCCGATCGCGCACTGCTGCAAACCGTCTATTGTTCCATGACTGATTTCTGCGTGCCGATCAAGGAGCCCGAAGTCAGCGTCGGCATCCAACTGCTGACGCGCATCGGGCGCGCGGTGGACGCGGTCTGGCAAGACACCCTGCAGTTGCTCGGGTTTGTCGGCCTGATCCTGGAAACCATCGCCCGCAGCCTGTTTCGCCCTAAACGCTGGCGCATCACGCCAATGGTGGCGCACATCGAGCAAACCGGTCTGGACGCTGCGCCGATTGTTGCCCTGCTGACCTTCCTGGTCGGTGCTGTGGTGGCATTTCTGGGGGCGACGGTGCTGGCGAGTTTTGGTGCGAGTATCTTTACCGTGGACCTGGTGGCGTTCTCGTTCCTGCGCGAGTTCGGCGTGCTGCTCACCGCGATCCTGATGGCCGGCCGCACCGCCAGCGCCTTCACCGCCCAGATAGGGTCGATGAAGGCCAACGAAGAAATCGACGCCATTCGCACATTGGGCCTGGACCCCATGGAGCTGCTGGTCGTGCCGCGAGTCCTTGCGCTGCTGGTCGCGCTGCCGATGCTGACGTTTCTGGCGATGCTCTCCGGGATTATCGGCGGCGGTGTGGTGTGCGCGGTTTCGCTGGATATCTCCCCGGCGATGTTCCTCTCGCTGTTGCAATCGGATATTGGCGTTCAGCACTTCCTGGTGGGCATCGTCAAAGCGCCGATCTTCGCCTTCCTGATTGCCGCCATCGGTTGTCTGGAGGGCTTCAAGGTCAGCGGCAGCGCCGAGTCCGTTGGGGCACACACCACGTCGAGTGTGGTCCAGTCGATTTTTGTGGTGATTGTGCTCGATGCCGTGGCCGCGCTGTTTTTCATGGAGATGGGCTGGTGAGTCGTCAACCCCGAGCGTCCTCCGAGGCGGTGATCGAAGTCCGCGGCTTGTGCAATCGTTTCGGCAGCCAGAGCGTGCATGAGAATCTCGACCTGGACTTGTACAAAGGCGAGATCCTCGCCGTGGTCGGTGGTTCCGGCAGCGGCAAATCGGTGCTGTTGCGCAGCATCGTCGGCTTGCGCCAGCCCAGCGAGGGCATGGTGAAGGTCTTCGGGAAAAACCTGCCGGCCCTTCCCGAGCACGAGCGCTCGCTGGTGGAGCGCCGTTTTGGCGTGTTATTCCAGAAAGGCGCCCTGTTCTCCTCGCTGACCGTGACCGAGAACGTCGCCCTGCCCCTAATCGAGCACGCGGGGTTGAGCCGCAATGACGCCGAGCACCTGGCGGCGGTAAAGCTGGCCTTGGCGGGCTTGCCGCTGTCTGCTGCGGACAAGTACCCCGCTTCGCTGTCCGGCGGGATGATCAAGCGCGCCGCACTGGCTCGCGCGCTGGCGCTGGATCCGGACATCCTGTTTCTCGACGAGCCCACCGCCGGCCTTGATCCCATCGGCGCTGCCGCTTTCGACCAATTGATCCTGACCCTGCGTGATGCGCTGGGCTTGAGTGTGTTTCTGGTCACCCACGACCTGGACACCCTCTACACCATCACCGATCGAGTGGCGGTGCTGGCGCAGAAAAAAGTGCTGGTGGCGGATGCCATCGACGAGGTTTCGGAAACCGACGATGCGTGGATTCACGAATATTTCCACGGCCCTCGCGGCCGCGCGGCGCTGACTGCCGCTCAACAGCTCAACGAGGTCTGACATGGAAACCCGAGCCCATCACGTACTGATCGGCCTGTTCACGGTAATTGTGGTGGCAGCCGCCCTGCTCTTCGGGCTCTGGCTGGCCAAGTCCAGTGTGGATACCGAGTTCAAGGACTACGAAATCGTGTTCAACGAGGCGGTCAGCGGCCTGTCCAAAGGCAGCGCCGTGCAATACAGCGGGATCAAGGTCGGCGACGTGGTGACCCTGCGCCTGGACCCGAACGATCCGCGTCGGGTATTGGCGCGGATTCGCCTGGGCGGCGAGACGCCGATCAAGGAAGACACCCAGGCCAAACTGGCGCTGACCGGGATCACCGGCACGTCGATCATCCAGCTGAGCGGCGGCACGCCCCAGAGCCCGACGCTCAAGGGCAAGGACGGCAAACTGCCGGTGATCGTAGCGGCGCCGTCGCCCATCGCTCGCCTGCTGAACGACAGCAACGACCTGATGGCGGGCGTCAACACGCTGATGCACAACGCCAACCTGATGTTCTCCACGGAAAACGTCGAGCGCATCAGCAAGACTCTGGAGCACCTGGAGCAGACGACTGGCACCATCGCAGACCAGCGCGGCGATATCCGCCAGGCCATGCAACAACTGGCATCGGTGGGCAAGCAGGCGGGCGCGATGCTGGAACAGACCTCTGCGCTGATGCGCAATGCCAACGGCCTGCTCAATGATCAGGGCAAGCAGATGTTCGGCAGCGCCGAGCAGGCCATGAAGTCGCTGGAACAAAGCAGCGCCACCATCAATAAGCTGCTGTCCAGCAACCAGGACTCGCTCAACAATGGCATGCAGGGTCTTAACGGGCTCGCACCCGCTGTGCGAGAACTGCGCGATACGCTGACCTCGCTGCGCGCCATCTCCCAGCGCCTGGAAGCCAATCCCAGCGGATATCTGCTGGGCAACGACAAGAACAAGGAATTCACCCCATGAAGCTGACCCGCGCCCTGCTCTTCACCGGTTTTGCGCTGATCAGTGCCTGCTCGATCCTGCCCAAGGCGGATCCGTCGGATGTGTACCGACTGCCATCGACTCAAGGCGCTGCTCCGGTCAGGCACGACGCCGTTCAGCCGTGGTCGTTGCGTCTGGCCAAACCCCAAGCAAGTCAGGCACTGAACAGCCCGAACATCGCCGTCATTCCCCAGGGCGACCTGATCAGCAGTTACAAAGCCTCGCGCTGGAGTGACCCTGCTCCCGTGTTGCTGCGCAATCGCCTGCTGGATGGCTTTCAGCGTGACGGCCGGGTAACGCTGCTAAGCACTGACGACAGCAACTTCCAGGCGGACCTGGAGCTCGGTGGCAATTTGCAGGCGTTCCAGACCGAGTATCAGGGTACGGCAGCTACCGTGGTGGTGCGTCTGGATGCGTTGTTGGTGCGCGGGTATGACCAGCGGATTCTCGCCAGTCGTCGCTTTGAAGTGCGCCAGCCGCTGACCGACGTGCAGGTGCCGGCCGTGGTGGCCGGGTTTGGCCTGGCGAGCGACCAGCTGACGGCGCAGGTGGTGGATTGGGCGGTGGCGCAAGGCCAAAAAGCAGCCCCGCTGCCGCGCCCATAAATCCGGCACATTCCCTCTCCAGGCGCGAGCTAGATCGCGAAGCGCTTGAGGGGGCCGCTGGGGGTCAGGTTGCCAGCGTTATCGTTCACGACCATCGCGAGCGAGCTCGCTCCTACAAGGGGCCCTTGTTAGCCGAAGAACCAGTAGCAAACGCCGATTGCGCAGGCTACTCCGGCGAACTCCGCCAATAAAGCGCAGCCAACAGCATGCCGCGCACGCTGAATTCCTACCGCGCCGAAGTACACCGCCAACACATAAAACGTGGTTTCAGTGCTGCCCTGTATCGTCGCCGCCACCAACGCCGGGAAGCTGTCGACCCCAGACGTTTTCATGGTCTCGATCAACATGGCGCGGGCGGCGCTGCCGGAGAAGGGCTTGACCATCGCGGTCGGTAGCGCGTCAACGAACCGCGTGTCCCAACCCGCCCACTCCACAAGGTGCCGAATGCCATCCAGGCCAAAATCCAGCGCGCCCGAGGCCCGCAACACGCCGACCGCGCAGAGCATCGCCACCAGGTACGGCAACAGATTCTTCGCTACATCGAAGCCTTCCTTCGCACCTTCGACGAACGCTTCATAGACCTTAACTTTGCGTAGCGCGCCAATCACCAGGAACAGCATGATCAGGCCAAACAGCGTCAGGTTGCCGAGAATGGAAGACAGGCCGGCCAATGCGGTGGCTGACAGCGTCGCCAGCAGTGCCATGAAGCCGCCGAGTGCCAGGGCACCGGGGATCATGTAGGCAAGCACCACCGGATCCCACAGACGCAGGCGTTGCATGAATGCCACGGATAGCAACCCAACCAGAGTCGAACAGCTGGTGGCCAGCAGGATCGGCAGGAACACCAGGGTTGGATCCGGCGCACCTTGCTGCGCCCGGTACATGAAGATCGTCACCGGCAGCAGCGTCAGCGAAGAGGCATTGAGCACCAGGAAGAGGATTTGCGCGTTGCTGGCAATGGTCGGGCTGGGGTTGAGCTCCTGCAGTGCCTTCATGGCTTTCAAGCCGATTGGTGTGGCAGCGTTGTCCAGGCCCAGGCCGTTGGCGGCGAAGTTGAGGGTGATCAGGCCGATCGCCGGGTGACCCGCCGGGACTTCCGGCATCAGCCGCAGGAACAGCGGCCCCAACGCTTTTGCCAACCAGTCGACGATGCCGGCTTTTTCGGCGATCCGCAGAAAGCCCAGCCAAAGGGTGAGGGTGCCAAACAACAGGACCATGACCTCGACCGACAACTTGGCCATGGCGAAAATGCTCTCCACCATCGCGGCAAAGATCCCGGCGTTGCCGCCAATCAACCACTGCGCCAGCGCTGATACGGCGGCCACGATGAAGAAGCCAAGCCACAGGCCATTAAGCATCAGTCAAATCCCCCAAAGAATGCGGCGAATGATAGCGGGGTAGCCAGAAACGACAAACCCCGGATTTCTCCGGGGGTTGTCTGGAACTGCTGGCGGCCCATTTACATGGATGGCCTCAACCTACTGTAGGAGCTGCCGAAGGCTGCGATCTTTTGATCTGGCTTTTAAAAAAAATCAAAAGATCGCAGCCTTCGGCAGCTCCTACAGAGTGATCTGCCCCCCAAAAGTCATGATGAATGTTCAACATTTTGGGGGCAGACCAGCGTGCGTCAGTTTTTGGAAACTTCACCTGCCGGCAGTTTTTCCTTGCTGCGCCAGTGCGGCAACGAGTTCCAGTAGCGTTGGCCCTTGGCATCGTCGTACATGCCTTCCCAGCGGGAGATGACCAGGACCGCCAAAGCGTTGCCGATCACGTTCAGTGCGGTACGGGCCATGTCCATGATGCGGTCGACACCGGCGATGAAAGCCAGGCCTTCCAATGGAATACCCACGCTGCCCAGGGTCGCCAGCAGCACCACGAAGGACACGCCCGGCACGCCGGCGATGCCTTTGGAGGTTACCATCAGGGTCAACACCAGCAGCAGTTGCTGGCTGATCGACAGGTCAATGCCGTACAGCTGGGCAATGAAGATTGCCGCGATGCTCTGATACAGCGTCGAGCCGTCGAGGTTGAAGGAGTAGCCGGTCGGTACCACAAAGCTGCAGATGGCTTTCGGCGCGCCGTACGCTTCCATTTTCTCGATAACCCGCGGCAGCACGGTTTCGGAGCTGGCGGTGGAGTAGGCCAGTACCAGCTCATCCTTGAAGATGCGCATCAGCTTGATCACCGAGAAGCCGAACAGGCGAGCAATCAGGCCCAGCACCATGAAGGCGAAGAAGGCAATAGCGAAGTAAACCAGCAGCACCAGTTTGGCCAGTGGCAGCAGGGACGCGAAGCCGAAGTTGGCCACGGTCACCGCGATCAGTGCGAACACGCCGATCGGGGCATAGTTCATGATCATGTGGGTGACCTTGAACATGCTTTCCGACACGCCCTGGAACAGGGTGACCAGCGGATCGCGCAATTCCGGTTTCAGGCTCGACAGACCGAGGCCGAACAATACCGAGAAGAAAATGATCGGAAGCATCTCGCCGCGAGCAATGGCCGCGAAGATATTCGACGGGATCAGGTTGAGAATGGTCTCGATGAACGCGTGTTCATGCTGGACCTCGGCAGCTGTGGCCTGGTACTTGGAGATATCCACAGTGCCCAGGGTGCTCATGTCGATGCCGGAGCCCGGGTGGAACAGGTTGGCCAGTACCAGCCCGACGACGATGGCGATCGTGGTGACCACTTCGAAGTAGAGGATGGTCTTGAGGCCGATGCTGCCGAGCTTTTTCGCGTCACCGACGCCTGCAATGCCGACGATCAACGAAGAGATTACGATCGGAATCACGATCATCTTGATCAGACGGATAAAGATATCGCCTGCCGGTTGCAGAACGTTACTGATCCACCAGGCTTTTTCGGCACCGAAATGGTTGAGCAGCGCACCGATTGCAATCCCCAATACCAGACCGATGAGGATCTGCCAGGCGAGGCTAAGCTTTGCCTTCTTCATATCTTTACCCTTACTTGCGTTTGACTCAGGCAGATGCGCGGAACAGGAACGCTCATGGCGAAAAAGTCTTGTGCATCGGCCTCCGTATAAGGTGCCCCGGAGCGCTTGTTGGTAGCTCTCTGGCAGGCGAAAAAAGGCGCAACTATTCCGATGCAAGGCAGCGACGTCTAATGCCGTAAACGCCTACCCTATGCCGAATCGGCATGAGCTTTTTTAATCGAAACTGGCGTCCCAACCGGTTCGAATACGACATTTCGGCAGGCAAAAGTGCCGTGAACCGGCCATTACAGCGGGTATTGAGTGTTTTTTGATCAATCGTAGAAAGGGATTTTTGGCGCAAAATTCGCTGATCAGAAAGTCAAATAGCCTTGAAAAATCAGGTTATTTTTCTCGATGTACGGTCGCCAGGAAACACCGGGAAATGTATTTTTCCGGTGAAATTGATTCGAATTGTAGAGAGGAAGGTGCAAACGAGGATTGAGTGCTAACCGAATGCCTCGATTGCATAAGCTCTTCGCAGGTTCGTCGACATTGAATATCGCGAACCTGCGTCGCAGCTTTTTTCCTGACCCGGCCCTTGCGCAGGTACTCCCTGTACCCGTAGGTCACTGCGCCCCTGAAACAGGCAGAGCGTCCCGGCCCCCTGGTCATGCGCCTGCCGTCATCGGGCAGTGCATCGGAAAGACGCCTGGCGGCCTCTTTCTATTTCAAACTCAGTACCACTTTGGATCTTTTTTCAGTTGTTCCATCAACAGGTTCTGCATGCCCTCATCGGGCTTGCCGAGGAACCGGTAAGTAGCATGTCGGGTCGGCGACTTGTCAGCCGGCAGCCCGGCTGGCACTTCAACCAGCATCCCGTAGGCGTCATCCTTGTCGAAGCTGACAGCAACGATCAGACGCTTGTTCAGACAGGTCGCCTGCGATTCGCATAGCGGTCCTACAAGGTACTTGTCGCCATCCTCTTCCACTGCATTCATTTGCTCGGCGTCTCCGGACAGGTTCATCACCCATTCCGGCAGGCGTTCTTCCTTCTTCACCACGCCTTGCCAGGTTTCGCGATACTGCGGATCGGAATTCAACAGCTCGTTGACCCGCGTCTGGCCATCATTGGCCGCCATCGCCATGGCACTGCCGCCCAGTAGCAGGGCGGCTGCCAGTGTCTTCAACGAGACGTTCATGTTCAGCCTCGACCACGACGGCCAAAGAAGAACGACGCAATGAACATCACCAGGAACACGACAAAGAGAATCTTGGCGATACCCGTGGCGGTGCCCGCGATACCACCGAAACCCAGTACGGCGGCAATGATGGCAATGATCAAGAATGTGATTGCCCAGCTCAACATGGTGATTCTCCTTACGCTTCTATTTTAGAGGTGATGCTTTGTGGTGCTTTTCCCGGCGCAAGCAGCGCGCCAAGTCTGGTGATCAGAACACCCAGCGCTCCTGACGAGGCATCTCATTCGCAGGCTGTGCCTGGTCGACGTCCATCATCCGCAGGGGGGTGCTATCTGCCGCTTGACTGCTGGCGGCACTGAAGTGGGTTTGAGTCGGATATTTGAATGACAGCTGCGGCGCTTCCTGCTGCTGGCTCTGCTCCCAACGCTGGAATTGCTGGCCGCCAATCAATGTGATCAAAAGCGCAAGTACAGCGAACAGACCTTGCTGGATGTGCAGGGGCGAGATGCGCAATTGGGCGGCACGTTGGCGATTCATCCGGAAACTCCTCCCACTTCGGTGGTGATCTTGTTGTGGGCGATCTTTTGCCCTGATTACCCAGAGTATTGCAGCCTGCATGCCAGCTTTTTAATAAGAAAAAAGTGTTTAAAAACAATGACTTAAAAGATTGTTGAAAATCACATTGAACGCATCCTGCACGATGGGCTCTCTACGGTCGTGCGTAATGCACGATAATGCCGTAGGAACTTTCATTCTTTTTGAATTGAGAGGAGGGCGCGGATGTCAGAAATGGACGTGGGCAATTGCCCTAAACACCGTATTTCACAAAAAATCCTGTTAAATCAAGCCTTTGTCTGACGAGGCGGTAGATAGCTACCCTTCCCTTGATGAAAAGGCACAGAATTGACCATGCAACTTGCCCGATTTTTCCGGGACTAACCTAAGATCATTCTTTATGGAGCGTAGGAAAATGGAGTCAGCCACTGAGCATCAAGGCCGCATTCTGCTGGTGGACGACGAATCCGCCATCCTGCGAACTTTCCGTTATTGCCTTGAAGACGAAGGCTACAGTGTCGCCACTGCCAACAGCGCTGCCCAGGCAGATGCCTTGTTGCAACGCCAGGTGTTTGACCTGTGCTTTCTGGATTTGCGCCTGGGAGAAGACAACGGCCTCGACGTACTCGCACAGATGCGCATTCAGGCGCCATGGATGCGTGTCGTCATAGTCACCGCTCATTCGGCTGTGGATACGGCTGTAGATGCCATCCAGGCCGGTGCTGCCGATTATCTGGTCAAGCCGTGCAGCCCCGACCAGTTGCGTCTGGCCACGGCCAAGCAATTGGAAGTGCGGCAACTGTCGGCGCGTCTTGAAGCGCTGGAAGGTGAAGTGCGCAAGCCCAAGGACGGCCTGGACTCCCATAGCCCGGCCATGAAAGTGGTGCTGGAAACTGCCCGCCAAGTCGCCGGTACCGACGCCAACATCCTTATTCTCGGCGAGTCAGGGACGGGTAAGGGCGAGTTGTCCCATGCCATTCACGGCTGGAGCAAGCGCGCGAAAAAATCTTGCGTCACTATTAACTGTCCTTCGCTGACCGCCGAGTTGATGGAGAGCGAACTGTTCGGTCACAGTCGGGGTGCTTTTACCGGCGCCAGCGAAAGTACCTTGGGTCGAGTCAACCAGGCGGATGGCGGAACTTTGTTTCTTGATGAGATCGGCGATTTTCCCCTCACGTTACAACCAAAGTTGCTGCGTTTTATTCAGGACAAGGAATATGAGCGAGTCGGCGACCCTGTCACTCGCCGTGCCGATGTGCGGATTCTGGCGGCGACCAACCTCAACCTCGAAGACATGGTGCGCGATGGGCGTTTTCGCGAAGACCTGCTTTATCGGTTGAACGTCATCACGTTGCATCTGCCGCCTTTGCGCGAGCGGCGTGAAGATATCCTGAATCTGGCTGATCGCTTCCTGGCCCGCTTCGTCAAGGAGTATGCGCGACCGGCGCGGGGTTTCAGCGAGGAGGCCCGCGAGGCGTTACTCGGGTATCGCTGGCCGGGCAACATCCGCGAACTGCGTAACGTAGTGGAGCGTGCGAGCATCATTTGTCCGCAGGAACGAGTCGAGATCAGCCACCTGGGCATGGCGGAAACGCCGGTGAACAACGCGCCGCGTATTGGCGCGGCACTGAGTCTGGACGAGCTGGAAAAGGCTCACATCGGCGCGGTCCTGGCCACTGCCGACACGCTGGACCAGGCTGCCAAGACCTTGGGTATCGACGCCTCGACGTTGTATCGCAAACGCAAGCAGTACAACCTGTGAGTCATCCCCGATGAAACTGGCGATGAAGTTGCGCACCCGGCTCTTTCTGAGCATTTCCGCGCTGATCACCGTCGCGCTGCTTGGGCTGTTGCTCGGGCTGGTCAGCGTGATGCAGATGGCCAGTTCCCAGCAGTCGCTGGTTCGCAACAATTTCGCCACCCTGGATCTGGGGCTGAAGCTGCGCCAGACCCTGGGTGACCAGTTGGTCGTCATGCTCAGCGAGAACCCTGACCGCGCGGCTTTCGATAAATCCAGGGATCACTACCTGCAGTTGCTCGACGAAGGCATTGCCAACGAACGGGTGAGTGACGGCTTCAAGTACGGTTTCAAGCAGGCCAAGGCTGACTACCAGGATTTTTTGCAGGCCTACGCGGATACGCGTAGCCCCTCCCATGTGTTGAGCGGAAACGAAGAGCTCACGGAAAAATTCAACAAACTGCGCAATGGTCTGCTTTCCGAGCACAAGCGCGCCCTGGATGCCATCTATGCAACTGAACGCTCAGCGCGAGACCGTGCCTTGTTGGTAGCCGGTCTGATCGGGCTGGTTGGCCTCGCGGTGCTGATTATCGGCTTTGTCACTGCCCATGCCATTGCCCGGCGTTTTGGTGCTCCGATCGAGGCGCTGGCCCAGGCGGCTGACAATATTGGCCAGGGCAATTTTGAAGTCACCCTGCCGATATCGTCAGCTGCGGAGATGAATCTGCTGACCAAGCGGTTTGGCATCATGGCCGAGGCCCTGCGCGAGCATCAGGCAACCAATGTTGACGAATTGCTCGCCGGCCAACAGCGCCTGCAAGCGGTGCTCGATAGCATCGATGACGGCTTGTTGATGATTGACCGCGAAGGACACCTGGAGCATTTGAACCCAGTGGCCCAACGGCAGCTGGGCTGGGACTCGGACCGCTTGGGGCAGGGGTTGGGTTCGGCCCTCGAACGTCCGGAGCTCGATGGGCAGCTGCAGCTGGTGTTGCGCGGCGGCACCCTGGAGCGGGCTCCCGAAGACCTGAGCATTGAGGTCGACGGCGAATCGCGGTTGCTCACCTACAGCTTGACGCCTGTGAGCCACACCCAGGGGCATATCCTCGGCGCGGTGATGGTGCTGCACGACGTGACCGAACAGCGTGCATTCGAACGGGTGCGCAGCGAGTTCGTGCTGCGGGCTTCCCATGAGTTGCGCACACCGGTCACCGGCATGCATATGGCGTTCGGCCTGTTCCGGGAAAGGGCCAAATTCCCGGAGGATTCTCGTGAAGCCGATCTGCTGGATACGGTAAACGAAGAGATGCAGCGGCTGATGCAGTTGATCAACGATCTGTTGAATTTTTCTCGTTACCAGAACGGTCTGCAGAAGCTCACGTTGGCGCCGTGCTCCATCGAAGATTTGCTGGAACAGGCCCGGGTGCGTTTCTGCGGGACCGCCCTGGCGAGCAATATCGATCTGGTGGTGGAAGTGCAGGAACCGTTGCCCCGGCTGCAGGCCGACCAGGCGCAGCTGGATCGTGTACTGGATAACCTTATTGATAATGCGCTGCGCCACACCTCCCCGGGCGGGCAGATTCGCCTGCAGGCAAGACGCCACGGCGAACGTGTGATCATCAGCGTAGAGGATAACGGCGAAGGCATTGCCTACGGCCAGCAGGGGCGGATTTTCGAGCCTTTCGTGCAGGTCGGTCGCAAGAAAGGCGGCGCGGGCCTCGGCCTGGCGCTGTGCAAGGAGATCGTGCAACTGCACGGTGGGCGAATGGGGGTTTACTCGCGACCGGGGCAGGGCACACAGTTTTACATGGCCCTGGCGGTCTGAAGCGAGGTCAGGCCTCGTCGTCCAGACGACGGCCTGCCAGGCGTCGGCCACGGGTAATCAGTTCGATGAACTGCACTGCGCTCAATGCTCGAGCGAATAACCAACCCTGACCGAACTTCACTCCTTCGCTGCTCAGGAAGGCGGCCTGGGCTTCATGTTCGATGCCTTCGGCAATCACCTTGAGTTGCAGGGCCTGGGCCATGTGGATGATGTGCGGCGCCACGCCGCTGCTGGCAGCGTCATGTCCCAGGGCGTCGATAAACGCCTTGTCGATCTTCAGGCAGTCCACTGGCAGCGTTTGCAGATAGGCGAGGCTGCAATAGCCAGTGCCGAAGTCGTCAATCAGCACCTGGTGCCCGACGTCCCGCAAGGCTTGCAGGTTTTCCCGGGCGACGACTACGTCGATCAATCCGCGCTCGGTCACTTCAAAGGCAATCTGCTTGGCGGCGACCCGGTGCAAGGTCAGCAAGCGGGCCATGACCTGGCCAACGCGCGGCACCATCACATCGCATGCCGCGAGATTGACCGAGATGTACAGCTGGGGGTTGGCGCGCAGCAGTTGGCCCAACTGCTCCAATAATCGTTGCAGGACAAAATCAGTCATTTGGCGGATCTGGCCGGTATTCTCAGCCATGGGGATGAACAGGTCGGGGCTGGTGAGCGTGCCGTCCGGTCGGCGCCATCGAAGCAAGGCTTCGGCGCCGACGCAGTTGCGGCTGTCGAGGTCGAAAATCGGTTGATACAACACTTGCAGTTCGCCCCGGCGGATAGCGCCGCTGAGCTCGGCATCCATCGACTGGCGCTGCCGCACCAGCAGGAAGACCAGAAATCCGACAAAACCACCCAAGACCAGGCTGGCGGGGACCAGCCACCACCAGACCGGCGGCACGTGGATTCCCGTGCGCGGTGATATCAGCACCAACTGATAGGCGGGGTTATTGGTGGGCATGCGGTAGATCAGGTGTGTTTGGGTAATCTGCAAGGCATCGCGGCTTTTTGGCGACCAGACTTCCAGCGGCGGCCAGGCCTGCTCAGCACCGAGGACGGGTATGGCGCGTTTGCCATGGTCGAGCACCACGAGCAGGCTGCTACCTGGCGTCAGGTCGACCATGTCGGTCAAATGCCCACGCGAAGTGGCGACCCGAAAATTGCCGCGCCCCAGCATCAGCGCCGCGCGATTTTCGTCCGGTTCGGTGGTGGTGTTCAGCCAGTAGCTGTAGGTGGGCCCCTTGATGTCCGGGGCGCGGCTCAACGACAGGCCTTCCTGGCGAGGCCGGTTGGAGCAGATGCGCGAGGAGTCCATGTAGGCGGCTTCGTAAACGAAGCGATAGTTGAATGTCACCTGCTGCAAGGTGGCGATCATTTCATCGTCGCAGGTGCGCAAAGGCTGGGCTTCAAGGTCGTCGAGGCTTTCTCGCAATTGGCCGAACAACTGCTCCAGGCGTGCAAGAAAGCGTTCGCCCTGGGCATTCATCTCTTCGCTTTCGTTTTTATCAATGTGGTGGACGGCGACGAATAAACTGCCTGTCAGCAATAACGTTGCACTGAAGACAGCCGCCAGCGTCGCCAAAAACCATGGGCGATAGAACCAGCTACGTAGTGTCTCTCGGCCAGGTCGCATCCAGTAACATCCGAAGAATTACCAATGAGTTATAGCTGCTGGTTGAGTAAAACGCCCGACCGTCGGGCGGGCGTCATTATTTTGTCTGATTCAAGACTTGTAGCAGTGCCGCAGTCTGCGCATCCGGCGTGCCGTCGAACCGGGTGGGCCGGAAATGCATCTGGAACGCCGACAACACGTGACGAGTGGAAACATCCAGTTCACCGGTTTGCGGTGTGGCATAACCTAGGCGCGCCAGTTGCCCCTGGAACCAGCTGATACTCGGCAGCTGCACATTGAACTGCGCTTGCTGGCGTGCCACGGCTTGTTCGTTCGGCCACACGCCCAACCCTTGCTCCGCCAGGCGCTTCCACGGGAACAGCGGGCCCGGGTCGAGTTTGCGTCCCGGAGCAATGTCACTGTGCCCGATGATGTTGTGAGGATTGATACCGTAGCGCTTGCTGATGTCCTTGAGCAGGAAGACCAGGGACTGGATCTGGGCGTCGCTGTAGGGATACCACAGGCGGCCGGTCGGCGTGTCCTTGAAGCCCGGATTGACGATTTCAATGCCGATTGAGCTGGAGTTCAGCCAGGTACGGGTTTGCCATTCGCTCTCGCCGGCGTGCCAGGCGCGCAGGCCTTCATCCATCAACTTGTAGATGGTCGCCTTGTTGTCATCGCCGATCAGGTAATGACTGCTGACTTCGCCGTGGGTCAGCAGTTGCAGCGAGCGCTCAAGCGACGCCGAGGTGTAGTGCACGACCACGAACTGGATGCGGCTGTCGTGGTTGGCTGAGGGATGACTGGTGTCGATGCGCGGGCCACTGGCGCAACCTGCCAGCAGGACGAGCGACACAAGAAGGGCGAAATATTTCATGGCGAGTGACGATACACGTAGGATGATAATGCAACAGTGTAACGTAATGCCGGGCGGGTCGAAGGCCAAAGCGCTGATTTAAACAAAAAGGAACAATTGGCCTTACCCCAATTCGATGCGGTTGCGCCCCGCATGTTTGGCCCGATAGAGCGCCTGGTCGGCTCTTTTTAATGCCGCGTCACTGTGCTCGCCAGGCCGGAAGGCGGTCATGCCCATCGAGAGGGTCACCGTTACCGGTTCACCTTTGAAGTGAAAAGGGCAGCCTTCGATGGCTGCGCGCAATTTTTCGAGAAGACTGGCACCTGTCGCCGGTAAGGTCGCGGGCATCAGCAGGACAAATTCTTCGCCGCCAAATCGGGCAATGAAGTCCGAGCCGCGCAAGCGCTTGCGCAGGACGGTGGCAATGATCTTCAGGACCTTGTCGCCCGCCAGGTGGCCGTAGTTGTCGTTGATCCGCTTGAAATGGTCGAGGTCGAGCATGGCCAACAACAGGCTGTTTCCCTGTTGGCGCCATTGGCTGATTTCCTCATCCAGGCGCTCGTTCCAGGCAGCGCGGTTGGGCAGGCCGGTCAGCGGATCGATCAGGGCTTTCTGGCGCTGTTCTTCAAGGTGTTCGCGAAAGCCCAGGGCTTCGTGTTCCATGTGGGCCACCCGATCAGCCAGGCCTTGCAGGCGACTCGCCACTTCCTGTTCACGCTCGTCACGCTGTTTCTGGAAATGGTCCAGGGTGCCCAGCAGGCCCTCCAGATGGTTCTCCAGGGCATGCTTGAGCCCGTCCAGGTCTGCGGCGTCCTGCATGCTGCTCTGCAAGCCATCGACCTGTTCGCGGATTTGCGAGTCCATCTCGCGCGCAGCAGACCGGTTGTCGGCATGCCCGTCGCTGGCCGCCCTCAGGTTGCTCTGGAAAGCCTCCATGCGTTCGTTGAGCTGCTGCAGGTAGGTTTCGAATTCATGCTGGCCGCTACCGGTGATCGCCAGCATCAAGGTGGCCAGGTCGTCGAGGATCGGGATCAGCTCATACCAGTTCAGACCATTTTGCAGGCGCAGGCGCATGGCCTCGGCTTGCGGACGATGACGTTCGGGCAGTGTCAGGTCGTCAAGCAGGCCCAGTAACGTGTCTTCAATGTGCCTGGCCACCGAGCTGTAGGTGGGCTCTGGCGAGTCCGGAAGCGCGTAGAGCGTGTCTTGCTCGGGAGGTTGCGCCTCGGCGACCGGAGTGTCGAGCGTGTCTGGAGGCGTGGGCACGTCTTCGACGGTGGGCGTTTCAGCGCTGGTCGGCGCAGACGCTTCGGTGGCAACTGCGGGTTGCTCCGGTTGCTCCGGTTGCTCAGGTTGCCCAGGCTCTTGCGGCGGCGCCGCTGGCACTGGCACTGGCACTGTAGCCAGCGGGGGTTGCTGTTCAGTAGCTGCAGGTGGTTGCGGGGGGGGCTCGGCAGCGGGCGCCTCAATCACCGGTGCGCGTACTGGCGCCATCGCTGCTGGCACCTGCGCGGGAGCGGTGTCCTCCGCTTCACGGTTGCCAAAAAGGCGTTGCAACAGGCTTGGTCGTCCCGATTCCTCTGGGCTTTCAAGCCGACTTAGCGCTTTACCCTGCAGCCCGCTCAACTCGCTAAGCAGCAGCGGCATCTCCCGAGCCTGGCCAACCCGTGCATCCAGTTGCTTGGCAAACTGCTTGAGGGGGCGACTCACTTCTCGCGGCAGCGGCAGTGTTTGCAACTGGGCGACCAGTGCCGTCAGTGCGGCGCTGGTTTGATTGACCCGGGTCTCGCGGCGTTGCTCGGAATCGAGCACCGCTTTTTCCAGGCGCGGCAACAATGCGGCGAGGCCGGCGTCCATGTCATCGGTACGCACCACATCGCGCATTTCCTTCATGCATTCATCGACCGTCCGATCAGTGCCCTCGGCCGCCAGCGTGCTGCGCACCAGTCCACGGCGCAGCAAATCGAGCCGGGCCTCCCAGCGCCGTTCGAGTTTTTCCTGATGTTCGATGCTCTGAAGGTATTTCTCTTTCCAGCGCTGGGCTTCGTCGCTCATTCATGGGATCCGCTAGGGGGCAGGACTCAATGCGGGGAATGCATCAGCCGTGAGCGAACCCGGCAGACGAATCTCTACCGCGACCGGCAGGTGATCGGAAATGGGTTGTGCCAGGACCTCGACCTTTTCAAGGGTCAGGGTCGGGCTCAGCAAAATATGGTCCAGGCAGCGTTGTGGACGCCAGCTGGGGAAGGTCGCTTCCAGCTGCGGGGCGAGCAGGCCGAGATCGCGCAGCGGCGAATTCTGCAGCAGGTCGCTGGCGTGGGTGTTCATGTCGCCCATCAACACCTGGTGCTTGTACCCGCCAATCAGTTCGCGGATGTAGGCCAGTTGCAGGCTACGCGTCCGCGCCCCGAGCGCCAGGTGCATCATCACCACGACGAGGGCCTCCGGGCCTTCGCCGAAACGCACCAGAATTGCCCCGCGACCCTTGGGCCCCGGCAGCGGATGATCTTCAATCGCCCAGGGGCGCAGGCGGCTGAGCACGCCGTTACTGTGCTGGCCGAGGCGACCGAGATTGCGATTGAGCTGTTGGTACCAGTAGGGGAAGGCCCCGAGCTGGGCCAGGTGTTCGACCTGGTTGACGTAGCCCGACCGGATGCTGCCACCATCGGCTTCCTGCAAGGCGACCAGATCGAAGTCACCCAGCAGGTCGCCGATCTTTTGCAGATTGGTGGCGCGCCCGGTGTGGGGCAGCAAATGCTGCCACCCCCGGGTCAGGTAGTGCCGATAACGCTCGGTACTGATGCCCACCTGGATATTAAAACTGAGTAGCCGCAGACGGCTGTCAGCGGGCAACCCGGTCGATTCCAGGTGATGTTCGTTGACCCGCGGATCATGCAGGCCAACCACTCGTTCAGTTCCCCAGCGGCGCATGGCAGGCCCCGCGCTTAGTTGGCAGCAGCCTTGTTAGCCGCTCGCTCTTGTTCGACCAGCTTATCGGCCAGTTGCAGTGCTTGTTCGGCGCCGCCGGCAGAGCCGATGTCAAAACGGTACTTGCCATTGACGACCATGGTTGGCACGCCAGTAATCTCGTACTTCTTGGCGAGTTCGCGAGCCTGAGTGACCTGGCCCTTGATGGCGAAGGAGTTGAAAGTAGCGAGGAATTTATCCTTGTCGACACCTTGTGTTGCCAGGAACTCGGCCATTTCTTCCGGAGTTACCAGTTTCTTGTGTTCTTCCTGAATCGCCTTGAACACGGCGGCATGAACCTTATGCTCGACACCCATCGATTCCAGGGTCAGGAACATTTGGCCGTGGGCGTCCCAAGGGCCGCCGAACATCGCCGGGATGCGCTTGAAGTTCACATCGGATGGCAATTTTTCAACCCAAGGGTTGATCACTGGCTCGAATTTGTAGCAATGCGGGCAGCCATACCAGAACAGCTCTACCACCTCGATCTTGCCGGGCACGGCGACCTGAACCGGGTTGCTCAGTTCGACATAGGGGGCGGCAGGTGCTTCGGCTGCCTGTGCAGTCATGCCGAACAGGCTGGCAGCGACGAGAGCGGCGCTGATGATCAGATTACGCATGCTTTACTCCTGGACAATTTTGGTCGCCTCGCGCGACCTGTATTGAGACAGGTCATGGCGGGCTTGAGTTCTGTAGTGTAACGGCAGCGGCCACAAAAAAGGGCGGCCAGAGCCACCCTTTTTATACTTGCTGCGACGGATTAATGGAGCGTTAACATTGCAGGAGATGTCCGTCCCCCGTGATGCTCCATCAGCCGGCCTTAGTGCAGGCCCTGAATGTAGCTCGACACCGCGGCGATATCTTCATCGCTCAGGCGTTTGGCAATGGTCTGCATGGTCTTGGTGTCGCCGTCGTTGGTGCGGCCGCCTTCTTCCTTGCGGAAGTCGGTCAGTTGCTTGGCAATGTATTGAGCGTGCTGGCCACCCAGGTGCGGGAAGCCGGCAGCAGCGTTGCCGGCGCCGTTAGGCGAGTGGCAACCGGTGCAGGCCGGCAGGCCCTTGGCCAGGTCTCCACCGCGGAACAAGGCTTCACCGCGAGACACCACTTTCGGGTCGGCGGCGCCAACGCTGCCTTTCTGGCTGGCAAAGTAGGCGGAAATATCAGCCAGGTCCTGATCGCTCAGGTTGGTCAGCAGGCCGGTCATTTCCAGTACGACACGCTTGCCGGACTTGATGTCGTGCAACTGCTTGTTCAGATAACGTTCGCCCTGGCCTGCCAGTTTCGGAAAGTTAGGCGCCATGCTGTTGCCATCCGGGCCATGACAGGCGCCACATACTGCGGCTTTCGCCTGACCAGCAGTCGCATCACCTGCAGCATGGGCAATGCCGGAGATCCCCACGGTCAACAGCAGACTCACGATCAATTTGTTCATCAGCTAATCCAACTACGGCTAAGGGTTAAAGAGTTATGGACCGGGATCACTCGCTCATCCACTGGATGATGGCTTGGTAATCCTCGGCACTGCAGTCCATGCACAAACCACGCGGCGGCATCGCCTTGAAACCCTGGGTCACGTGTTGCACCAGCGTCTCCATACCTTTCGCCAACCTCGGCGTCCAAGCTGCCTGATCGCCCTTTCTGGGCGCCATGGGTAGTTGGCCGGAATGACAGGCACCACAAACACGGTTGTACACAGCTTCCGGATCCTGTGTAGCCTGAGCGCTGTAAAGCGGCATCAAGATACCGGCAGCTAGCAGCCATTTCGTCATAAAACGACCTTTTCAGGGTTGAGAGCGTGCTGCGTTCTGATGCGCAATCAAGGTCTATCGCTCTCGTGTTCTTCATCCTACGCTGGGACAAAGCGCACACAAAATCTGCGGCATTATATACTGGCGTCACTGAAACGGAAACGACACTGCTCGCCGCGTCCATTCCCGGCGCCGCCCACATCGGAAATCCCATGCAACTCAAGAACCCCATCCTCGGCCTGTGCCAACAGTCCACCTTCATGCTCAGCGCTGCCAAAGTCGATCAATGTCCCGACGACGAAGGCTTCGAAGTGGCTTTTGCCGGCCGTTCCAACGCCGGTAAATCCAGCGCGTTGAACACCCTGACGCATGCCAGCCTGGCGCGGACCTCGAAAACGCCCGGTCGCACGCAACTCTTGAACTTCTTCAAGCTAGACGATGATCGCCGTCTGGTCGACCTGCCGGGCTACGGTTATGCAAAAGTACCCATCCCGCTGAAGCTGCACTGGCAGCGTCACCTGGAAGCGTATTTGGGTGGTCGCGAGAGTTTGAAAGGTCTGATCCTGATGATGGACATCCGTCATCCAATGACCGATTTCGATCTGTTGATGCTCGACTGGGCTGTCGCCAGCGGCATGCCGATGCACATCCTGCTGACCAAGGCCGACAAACTGACCTACGGCGCGGCGAAAAACGTTCTGCTCAAAGTGCAGTCGGACATCCGTAAAGGCTGGGGCGACGCGATCTCGATCCAGCTATTTTCGGCGCCAAAGCGCCTGGGCCTGGAAGACGCCTACACTGTACTGGCGGGCTGGATGGAACTGGCAGACAAGGGTGCGCAAACGGCCGAGCAATAAATCGCGGGCAAAAAAAACCCCGGACTTCTATGGGGAGGGGGAAGTTCCGGGGTTCAAGTTCTGGACCGCTAGGGCGGGGTCCAGATATCTGCCAACACTTAACACAACATAGGAGCATCGAAGGGCTTCACCAGCCATTCAGTAACTCTGAGTGGTGATTTGGCGCTTTAGTTCAGATTATTTTCGAATGCGTTTGGAATAACCCCAAGAACATTACGGTCTAACCCGCGAGGCCGCGACTAATTGCCGCGGTGCGGTTCCTGTAGAGAACTTGCTCCGGGCGATGGTCTAGCGATTCTGCGGGGCGCCAGATCATCTTCGACGCCCTCAGGTTATTCGCGAGCGATCTCGCCCCTGCAGTATGGGATGAATTGGGGCTCAGTGAGCTTCATCCCAGTTATTACCCACACCGACTTCGACCAGCAGCGGCACGTCCAGTTTCGCGGCATTGCTCATGTGAGTGCGGATTTCTTCGCGCACCTGGTCCACGAGATCCTCACGCACCTCCAGCACCAGTTCATCGTGCACCTGCAGGATGACTTTGGCATCCAGGCCGGACGCGGTCAGCCAGTTATCCACCGCCACCATGGCTTTTTTGATGATATCCGCCGCAGTGCCCTGCATGGGGGCATTGATCGCTGTGCGTTCAGCGCCTTTGCGCAGGGCCGGGTTCTTCGCGTTGATGTCCGGCAGGTACAGGCGGCGGCCGAAGATGGTCTCGACATAACCTTGCTCGGCTGCCTGGGCGCGGGTGCGCTCCATGTATTGCAGTACGCCCGGGTAGCGCGCGAAATAACGGTCGATGTACGCCTGGGACTGCTTGCGATCTACGCCGATCTGTTTGGCCAGGCCAAACGCACTCATCCCGTAGATCAGGCCGAAGTTGATCGCTTTGGCGCTGCGGCGCTGGTCGGTGGTGACATCGGCCAACTCGACGCCAAACACTTCGGCGGCGGTGGCCCTGTGCACGTCCAGATCATTGCGGAAGGCATGCAACAGTCCTTCATCCTTGGCCAGGTGGGCCATGATCCGCAGTTCAATTTGCGAATAGTCCGCCGCCAGCAGCTTGTAGCCCTTCGGCGCAACGAACGCCTGGCGAATTCGCCGGCCTTCTGCGGTGCGAATCGGGATGTTCTGCAGGTTCGGGTCGATCGACGACAGGCGTCCGGTGGCCGCCACGGCCTGCTGATAGGACGTGTGGATGCGGCCGGTACGCGCATTGATTTGCTCTGGCAGCCGATCGGTATAGGTGCTTTTCAGTTTGCTCAGCGAGCGGTACTGCATCAGCACCTTGGGCAGCGGATAATCCTGTTCGGCCAGCTCGGCCAGTACCGCTTCGGCTGTGGAGGCCTGACCCTTGGCGGTTTTGCTGAGGACTGGCAGACCCAGTTTTTCGTAAAGAATCACCCCCAATTGCTTGGGTGAGCCCAGGTTGAATTCCTCGCCGGCGATGGCAAACGCCTCGCGCTCAAGGGCGACGAGTTTTTCGCCGAGCTCAACGCTCTGGATGCCCAGCAGATTGGCGTCCACCAGCGCGCCCTGACGCTCGATGCGCGCCAGCACCGGCATCAGCGGCATTTCGATTTCGTCCAGGACCTTGCACAGGCTCGGTGTCGCTGCGAGTTTTTCCTGCAGGGCGAGGTGCAGACGCAAGACCACATCGGCGTCTTCGGCGGCGTAGGGGCCGGCAAGTTCCAGGGAGATCTGGTCAAAAGTCAGCTGTTTGACGCCTTTGCCTGCGATCTCCTGAATGTCAGTCTTGCTCTGGCCCAGGTACTTCAGCGCCAGGCTGTCCATGTCATGGCGCGTTGCCGTCGAGTCCAGTACATAGGATTCGAGCATGGTGTCGTAGGCAATGCCCCGAACCGTGATCCCGTTGCTCTGATCGCCACCAATAGCGCAGTTGGCCAGGATGTTGGTTTCGAACTTGGCGTGCTGGCCGACCTTGAGCTTGTGCGGATTTTCCAGCAGCGGCTTCAACGCCAGTAAAACACTGTCGCGATCCAGCTGTTCCGGGACGCCCATGTAGGAGTGGGTCAGGGGAATGTAGGCTGCTTCATTTGCGGCAACGGAGAAGGACAGGCCCACCAGTTGCGAGTGCTGGGCATCGCCGCCATTGGTTTCAGTAACAAACGCAATCAACGGAGCCTTGTTGAGCTTGTCCAGCCAGGCTTCGAAGCGTGCCTGGTCAAGGATGGTTTCGTATTGAGCCTCGACGGCGCCCGGCTGTTCCTGGGCAATTTCGACAATCTCCTGGCCCGAGCGCTTGGCCTCACGCTGGTTGTCTTCAAACCAGCTCTTGAATTCGAGCAGCGTGTACAGCTCGGCGAGTTTGTCGTGGTCCGGCTGGCCCATTTGCAGGTCGTCGAGCCCGATGTCGAGAGGGACGTCGATCTTGATCGTGGCCAGGCGATAGGAGAGGAATGCCATTTCCTTGTGCTCTTCAAGCTTGGCCGGCAGGGTCTTGGCGCCGCGAATCGGCAAGGTCGGAACGATGTCGAGCTGCGCATACAACTCGGTCAATCCGCCATTCACGCCGACCAGCAGCCCGGATGCGGTTTTGGGTCCAATGCCCGGCACGCCTGGAATGTTGTCGGAGGAGTCGCCCATCAATGCCAGGTAATCAATGATCTGCTCGGGAGCGACGCCGAATTTCTCCTTCACGCCCTCTACGTCCAGCGCGCTACCGGTCATGGTGTTGACCAAGGTAATGTGGCCGTCGACCAGTTGTGCCATGTCCTTGTCACCGGTAGAGATCACCACCGGACGGTCGGCCGCCGCACTGCTGCGGGCCAGCGTGCCAATCACGTCATCGGCCTCGACGCCTTCGACGCACAGCAACGGGAAGCCCAAAGCCTTCACGCTCTGGTGCAGCGGTTCGATTTGCACGCGCATGTCGTCGGGCATACTTGGGCGGTTGGCTTTGTATTCGGCAAACATCTCATCGCGGAACGTCCCGCCCTTGGCGTCGAACACCACAGCGAAGGGGCTGTCCGGGTACTGCTTGCGCAGACTCTTGAGCATGTTCAGCACGCCTTTGACCGCGCCGGTGGGCAGGCCTTTGGAAGTAGTCAGCGGCGGCAGCGCGTGAAAGGCGCGGTACAGGTAAGAAGAACCGTCCACCAGGACGAGGGGGGCTTGGCTCATGAGCAGGATCAACCTTTTCGGCGGGTCCGGCGCTAGAATAGCGGGACCGTTGACGACAAAGGGACAAGGTTATCATGCGCACACTAAATCGCCTGTTGCTGGCTGGCTTGTTTGCAATTACACCGTTGGCCGTCATGGCAGCGGACGATGCGCCATCCTCGGACCCGGATGTCACCATTCGCACGGAAGGCGACAAGGTCATTCAGGAGTACCGCCAAAACGGCTTCCTGTATGCGATCAAGGTCACGCCGAAGGGAGCGCCGCCGTATTTCCTGGTGCGCGCAGACGGGACCGATGCAAACTTCATCCGCTCGGATCAGCCAGATATGCTGATTCCGTCCTGGAAGATCTTCGAGTGGAAGTAGTTTCTTAATTTCAATTGGCGCTGGCTGACCCGGCGGCGCCCGTACTGGCAGTTAAAACATGTCTGTGTTCACCCCCCTGGCTCGGCCCGAGCTGGAAACCTTTCTCGCCCCATACGGGCTCGGCCGCCTGCTTGATTTCCAGGGGATCGCCGCCGGTAGCGAAAATACCAATTTCTTCATCAGCCTGGAGCAGGGCGAGTTCGTCCTGACCCTGGTTGAGCGTGGGCCGGTGCAGGAAATGCCGTTCTTCATTGAACTGCTGGACGTGCTGCACGCTGCCGACCTGCCAGTGCCCTATGCCTTGCGCACCACCGATGGCGTGGCCCTGCGTGAACTGGCCGGCAAACCTGCATTGTTGCAGCCGCGCCTGGCGGGCAAGCACATCAAGGAGGCCAACGCGCAGCATTGCGTTCAGGTCGGTGAGCTGCTCGGCCACCTTCACCTGGCCACCCAGGCCAATATGATCAAGCGCAAGACCGATCGCGGCCTGGACTGGATGCTGGAGGAGGGCACGCAGTTTCTTTCGCACCTGGATGCCGAGCAGAACGAGTTGCTGCAGCGCGCGCTGGACGAAATCAACCGGCAGAAGACGAAAATTCTGGCGCTGCCCAGGGCGAATATCCACGCCGACCTGTTTCGCGATAACGCGATGTTCGAAGGCACGCACCTGACCGGATTGATCGACTTCTACAACGCCTGTTCCGGGCCGATGCTGTACGACGTCGCGATCGCCTTGAATGACTGGTGTTCGGACGAAGACGGAGTCATTGATGGGCCGCGGGCCCGGGCGCTATTGGGGGCTTATGCAGGCTTGCGTCCCTTCACCGCGGCGGAGGCTGAGTTGTGGCCGACCATGCTGCGAGTGGCGTGCGTGCGGTTCTGGCTGTCGCGGTTGATCGCCGCCGAGTCGTTTGCCGGCCAGGATGTGTTGATTCACGATCCGATGGAGTTCCAGCGTCGGCTGGCGCAGCGGCAGAAGGTGAGTACACCGCTGCCGTTTGCCCTGTAACCACATTACGTGTAGGAGCGAGCTTGCTCGCGAGGGTCGTCAACGATAACGCGGGGTGCCTGGCACCCCACATTGCTGCAGATTTCTTCGCGAGCAAGCTCGCTCCTACAGGGGGATGGTGTTGCTTACAGTGACTCCAGGCACCCCGCCAGATCATTGCCCAACTTCTCCAGCACCTGCTCATACCCCTGGGCGGTCGCTGGCGTGTATCCGCCCAGCGCATCCAGCTCTGCCAGTTTCACCGGGAGGCCAGCCACCAGGGTTTCCGCCAGGCGCGGGCGTAATGGAGGTTCGCTGAACACGCAGGTCTTGCCGACTTCCTGCAGTCGCGTGCGCATGGCGGCAACGTGCTGGGCACCCGGTTGCACTTCGGCGGCAACGCTGAACACACCCGCGTGCTTGAGGCCGTAAGCGTCCTCGAAGTAGTCGAAGGCCTCGTGGAACACGAAGTACGGTTTGTCGGCGATGGCTGCCAGGCGCTTTTTCAAACGCAGGTCCAGTGCATCCAGGCGCTCATCGAAGGCCTTGAGGTTGCTCTCGTAACGCGCAGCGTTGGCGGGGTCCGCAGCGCTGAGGTCGGCGGCCATTTTCGTGGCGATTACCCGGGCGTTGACCGGGGACAACCACAAATGCGCATCCAGGCTGCCCGGACGATGATCATGATCATGCTCGTCCGCTTCCTCGGCATGGGAATGACTGTCTTGGGCAAAATGGCGCAATTTCAGACCCGGCAGGTCCTGCACGGCGACGCTGGGCAGCGTGCGACCTTTCAGCACGCGAGGCAGGAAGCCTTCCATATCGGGGCCGATCCAGTAGACGAGATCGACGGCCTGCACCTTTCGTACATCGGATGGGCGCAGGGCATAATTGTGCGCAGAAGCGCCAGGCGGCAGCAGTACTTCCGGAATCGCCACGCCGTCCTGGACGGCCGCAGCGATCAGTTGCAGAGGCTTGATGCTGGTCAACACCCGCACCTCGGCATGGGCACTGGCCATCATGATCAAACTGGCGAGAAATGTAACAAAGAAAGAAAAAAGTCGGGACACAATGACCACTCGAAGAGGCGAGAAGGGGTAACATAATAACGTCTCTCACAAAACTCGTCGCCGCTCATGCCAAAAACACCGATAGCCAGCCGTCCCCATGACCACTCTCATTGCGTCCACAGCGCTCTGTCGGAGGCTGACGCCCTGTGCGCGCGTCAAGGCCTGCGCCTGACAGCCTTGCGCCGTCGGGTGCTGGAACTGGTGTGGCAAAGCCACAAGCCGCTGGGGGCATACGACATTCTTGCGGTGCTCAGCGAACAGGACGGCCGACGAGCCGCACCGCCTACCGTATACCGGGCCCTGGATTTCCTGCTGGAAAACGGCCTGGTGCACCGGATCTCGTCACTCAACGCTTTCATCGGCTGCAATCATCCCGAGCATGCGCATCAGGGCCAGTTCCTGATCTGCCGGGAGTGTCACGCAGCTATCGAGCTTGAACAGAAGTCCATCAGCGACGCGATCATCGACAGCGCCAGTGATGTCGGGTTTGTGGTTGAAGGCCAGACCGTTGAGGTCGTCGGGCTGTGCTCGGGTTGCCAGGGGGCTTGATGAGCAACGCGCTGATCCGTCTTGAACAGGTTACCGTAACCTTCGCCGGGCAAAACGTCCTCGATAACATCGAACTTGGCGTGGAACCCGGGCAGATCGTTACCTTGATCGGTCCGAACGGTGCGGGTAAGACGACCTTGGTAAGGGCCGTGTTAGGTCTGTTGAAACCGGACAGTGGCAGCGTTTGGCGCAAGCCGAAGCTGCGGGTTGGTTACATGCCGCAAAAACTTCACGTCGACCCGACGCTGCCGCTCTCGGTGCTGCGCTTTCTGCGCCTGGTGCCGGGTGTAGACCGTGCCAGGGCCTTGGCTGCTTTGAAGGAAGTCGGTGCCGAGCACGTGATCGACAGCCCGGTGCAAAGTGTTTCCGGCGGCGAGATGCAACGGGTGCTGCTGGCCCGCGCGCTGTTGCGCGAACCTGAACTGCTGGTGCTTGATGAGCCGGCACAGGGCGTGGACGTGGCGGGTCAGGCCGAGCTCTACAGCCTGATCACCCGATTGCGCGATCGCCACGGTTGCGGCGTCCTGATGGTGTCTCACGACTTGCACCTGGTGATGAGCACGACCGATCAGGTGGTGTGCCTGAATCGCCATGTGTGCTGTTCCGGGCACCCCGAGCAAGTCAGCGGCGATCCGGCCTTTGTCGAGTTGTTCGGCAAGAACGCGCAAAGCCTGGCGATCTACCACCACCACCATGACCATGCCCATGACCTGCATGGTTCGGTGGTCAGTACGGCCTCACCGGCCTCTACCCATGTTCATGGAGATAGCTGCAAGCATGGCTGATTTTCTGCTCTACGCCCTTCTTGCAGGCTTGGCCCTGGCGCTGGTGGCGGGGCCGCTGGGTTCGTTTGTGGTGTGGCGGCGCATGGCCTACTTTGGCGACACCCTGTCCCATGCCGCCCTGCTCGGGGTAGCCTTGGGTTTCCTGCTGGATGTCAGTCCTGCCGTTGCGGTCACCGTGGGGTGTCTGTTGCTGGCGGTGCTGCTGGTGACCTTGCAGCAACGCCAGCCTCTGGCGTCGGACACGCTATTGGGGATTCTTGCACCAAGCACCCTCTCATTGGGCCTGGTGGTACTAAGCTTCATGCATGAAGTGCGGATAGACCTGATGGCCTATCTGTTTGGCGACCTGCTCGCCATCAGTCCCGGCGATCTGGCCTGGATTCTCGGCGGAAGTGCGGCGGTTCTTGTGGTGCTGTTGGCGATGTGGCGACCTTTGCTGGCCATCACTGTGCACGAGGAATTGGCCAAGGTTGAGGGGTTGCCGGTGGCATCTCTGCGCCTGACCTTGATGCTGCTGATTGCCGTGGTCATTGCGGTCGCGATGAAAATTGTCGGGGTGTTGCTGATCACTTCGCTGCTGATCATTCCGGCGGCGGCAGCGCAGCGTCACGCTCGCTCGCCGGAGCAGATGGCACTGGGCGCGAGCCTGCTGGGCATGCTCGCCGTGTGTGGCGGCCTGGCGTTGTCCTGGTTCAAGGACACTCCGGCGGGCCCGTCGATTGTGGTGACGGCGGCCGCGCTGTTTCTGCTGAGTTTTGTCCTGCCCCGTCGAGGGGTGTAGACTTGCTCGTTTTTTGCGCAAATAGAGAGTCGCAGGAATGAAGCCGTTCACCTCCCGTTATCTGCTCCTTGTCGCATTTTCCATGCTGCTGGGCGCTTGCCAAAGTACGCCACCGGCGACCCCCGAGGTCACTGATGCGCGAGCTGCGGCTGTCGCGCAACTGGAACAAAGCCTCGCCAGCAGTGAGCTGGCGACTGCCGAAGGGCAACTGGCTGCCTTGCAGGCCGAGGCCCCGAATGACCAATCGCTCGAGCAGTACCAGCGTCAATTGGCCGAGGCTTATCTGCTGCGTAGCCGCATTGTGCTGCAAAAAGGTGATGTGAATGCTGCCGCCACGGCCCTCAGCCGGGCTCGGGCGCTGATGCCCAAGGCACCCGCGCTGACCGGCGGAGTCAACAATGCCATCGTCAATGCACGCAAGGCCGAACTGGATAAAGCGGAAGCGGCGCTCATGGCGGCCGAAGCCAAGCCACCGGCCAAAGTCATCGACCCTACGGCCGAAAGCACCACGGTGGCGCTAAACCTGACCGATATGGCCAAGTTGCGCCGCCAGTTGGACGCGATCGCTGCCGATGTAGTGAATTATCAGTGCGATGTCAGCATTCAGGCGCCGCGCACCCAGGACTATCCATGGTTGGCAACTTTGTTGACCAAGCGAGTGAAGAAGCTGGATTCGGGCTTTGATCTGAAGCTGAAGAAGCAGATTCTGCGCAATATTCCTGCGCAGATGGTTTTGATTCCGCGTAAACCTTAAAAGCATCGCGAGCAAGCTCGCTCCTACAGTGGTTAGCGCTGATCACAGCCTGTGTGTTCAGCCGTAAACCCTGTGGGAGCAAGGCTTGCCCGCGATGGCATCCTTACAAACGCAACAAATATTAAGCCGGAACCGCCTTGGCTTTCGGCTCACGATCCCAGACCCGATGTTGCCCGATCGCTGCAATAAACGGTTTGAACAGCTTCGTATCCGCCCCCACGATCAATCCCGCATCCGCTTCTAGCTTCAGCACGTCCAGCAACTGCTTGGCTTCGCCGTGCAAGGCGATCGCCTTCAGATGCTTGTAGGCTTCCAGCACGTAATGCAGCGCCACCCCATCGGTGCTCAAGGCCTTGATCGACGCTGCGCCACCGGGCACGAACACCGCGTCAAACGCCACTGACGGCAAGCCTTCCATCGACGCATCCACCGGCAGTGTCTTGCCGTCTGCGGTCTTCACCGGTGCCGAAGTCGGCCCCAGCAGCTTGGCGTGCGCCCCT
Source organism: Pseudomonas gregormendelii (assembly GCF_017114825.1). Lineage (GTDB taxonomy): Bacteria > Pseudomonadota > Gammaproteobacteria > Pseudomonadales > Pseudomonadaceae > Aquipseudomonas > Aquipseudomonas gregormendelii. Next base: position 265,865 of record NZ_JADEVO010000002.1, read on the forward strand.
TCGGCTGCCAGCGCCTTTTTCAGCGCGTCAATCGCTGCGCCATCGACACCGTTGGCCGCCAGAATCGCCACCTTGCGGCTCTTGATGTTGCCGGGCAGAAGGTTGGCCTGGCTGAGCGCGGGTGAGCGATCCAGCGACGTCTTCGGCACATCGACCGTGCCGGCCTTGGGTGCCGGCAAACCGAGGTTAGCGGCTACGCGTGAGGCCAGTTCAAGATCAATGTTGGCGAGGATCTCGTTCACCTGACGGGCACGAATGAACTCACGTTCGACTTTGCCCAGCTCGAAGCTGTAGGCCGCAATGATGTGTTCCTGCTCGTGCTTGCTCATGCTGTGGAAGAACAGCCGCGCCTGGGAGAAGTGGTCGCTGAATGACTCGCTGCGCTGGCGGATCTTGTTGGCGTCGATGCGTTCGGGATAGGACTCGAAACCACCGTCCTGTGCCGCCGGCGGCGTCTCTTTCGGCCATCCGCCGTCGATGGAGTTAGGCTCGTAGGCCGCACGGCCCTTGTCGATCGTGGTGCGGTGCAGCGCGTCGCGCTGGCCGTTGTGGAACGGTGCCACCGGACGGTTGATCGGGATTTCGTGGAAGTTGGGGCCGCCAAGACGGCTGATCTGCGTGTCGGTGTAAGAAAACAGCCGGCCTTGCAGTAGCGGGTCATTGGAGAAATCGATGCCTGGCACGATGTGCCCCGGGCAGAACGCGACCTGTTCGGTTTCGGCGAAGAAGTTATCCGGGTTGCGGTTCAGCACCATTTTGCCCAGTGGCGTGATAGGCACGATTTCCTCAGGGATGATCTTGGTCGGGTCGAGAATGTCGAAGTCGAAGGAGTGTTCGTTTTCCTCTTCGACAATCTGCACGCCCAATTCCCATTCCGGGTAATCGCCCATCTCGATCGCTTCCCACAGATCTCGACGGTGGAAGTCGGTGTCTTTGCCGGCGAGCTTCTGTGCTTCATCCCAAACCAGCGAGCAGGTGCCGTTGGAAGGGCGCCAGTGGAATTTGACGAAGCGCGATTTGCCTTCGGCGTTGATCAGCCGGAAGGTGTGCACGCCGAAGCCCTGCATGCTGCGCAGGCTCTTGGGAATCGCGCGGTCGGACATGGCCCAGATCACCATGTGCGCCGACTCCGGGACCAGCGAAACAAAGTCCCAGAAGGTATCGTGGGCAGAGCCGCCAGTTGGAATTTCGTTGTGGGGCTCAGGTTTCACGGCGTGGACGAAGTCGGGAAACTTGATCGCATCCTGGATGAAAAACACCGGCATGTTGTTGCCCACCAGATCGAAGTTGCCTTCGTCGGTGAAAAACTTCACGGCAAAACCGCGCACATCGCGCACGGTATCGCCCGAGCCGCGAGGGCCCTGCACCGTGGAGAAGCGGGTGAATACCGGGGTTTTCTTGCCCGGGTCCTGGAGGAAACCGGCCTTGGTCAATGCCGCATGGTTTTCGTAGGCCTGGAAGTATCCATGAGCACCGGTGCCGCGGGCGTGGACGATACGCTCGGGAATACGCTCGTGGTCAAAGTGCGTGATTTTTTCACGCATGATGAAGTCTTCGAGCAGCGAAGGCCCGCGCGCGCCGACCTTCAACGTGTTCTGATTGTCCGAAACCTTTACGCCCTGATTGGTGCGCAAGGCCTGGCCTGTGGCGTCGGAGCGGAATGTTTCCAGGCTGTCGAGCTTGGTATTGGTATTGTTACGGTCCAGGGTATCGGTCCCGGCCAGTTCGCTTTTAGGTGTGGCAGGTTTCTTGGTACTCATCAGTCGTAAACTCCTCGTTGCGATCTCGTCCTAGCCGGACTTGTGAGCAATGTTCCAGGCACGGCACCTGGCGATTCTCGAGCTGCCTAATTAGTGACTGGTGACCGTTTCAGCCGTTCCTTTTTTCTGACCTTTGATCGCGTTATTGCCAAATCGCTGGTTGAATGCGAAATAAATGCTAAGAACCTCTATACGGACAGGCTAAAATGCGCGCCCGGCTAACCGCTGACCCTTTTCCAACGCGCCCCACAAGGTTCGCTACGTGATCGAGTTTCAAAACGTCCACAAAACCTACCGCGTCGCCGGTAAGGAAATTCCCGCCCTGCACCCGACCAGTCTGACGATTGAGAACGGCCAGGTGTTTGGCCTGATCGGCCACTCCGGCGCGGGCAAAAGTACCCTGCTGCGCCTGATCAATCGTCTGGAGAATTCCACTGGCGGTAAGATCTTCGTCGACGGCGAAGAAGTCACTGCGCTCGACGCCAGCAGCCTGCGACGCTTCCGCCAACAGGTCGGGATGATTTTCCAGCACTTCAATCTGCTGGCCTCCAAGACCGTGGCCGATAACGTCGCGCTGCCCCTGACCCTGGCCGGCGAGCTGTCGCGCAGCGAGATCGACCAGCGCGTGGCCGAATTGCTGGCGCGGGTCGGGCTGTCCGATCACGCCAAAAAATACCCGGCTCAGTTGTCTGGTGGGCAGAAGCAGCGCGTTGGCATCGCCCGCGCCTTGGCCACCAAGCCGAAAATCCTGTTGTGCGACGAAGCCACCAGCGCCCTGGACCCGCAAACCACCGCGTCGGTCCTGCAGTTGCTGGCTGAGATCAATCGCGAGTTGAAGCTGACCATCGTGCTGATTACTCACGAAATGGACGTGATTCGTCGGGTCTGCGACCAGGTGGCGGTAATGGACTCTGGTGTGATCGTCGAGCAGGGCTCGGTTGCCGATGTGTTCCTGCATCCCAAGCACCCGACGACCAAGCGCTTTGTGCAGGAAGACGAGCAGATCGATGAAGGCGAACAACGCGACGACTTCGCCCATGTCCCAGGCCGCATCGTGCGTCTGACATTCCAGGGCGAAGCGACCTACGCGCCTTTACTGGGTACTGTCGCTCGCGAAACGGGTGTGGACTACAGCATCCTCGCCGGCCGCATCGACCGCATCAAAGACGTCCCTTATGGGCAACTCACTCTGGCCGTCACCGGTGGCGACATGGAGGCGGCATTTGCCCGCTTCACCGCGGCTGACGTTTACATGGAGGTGCTGCGCTGATGGAAGCCCTGACAAGTTTTTTCTCCAACATCGACTGGTTCGAAATCTGGCTGGCCACTGGCGACACGCTGCTGATGCTAGGCGGTTCACTGTTGTTCACCGTGCTGTTGGGCCTGCCGCTGGGTGTGCTGCTGTTCCTGTGCAGCCCGCGTCAACTGCTCGAAGCCAAGGGGCTGTACGCCCTGCTGTCGCTGGTGGTGAACATCCTGCGTTCGCTGCCCTTCATCATTCTGTTGATCGTGATGATTCCGTTCACTGTGCTGATCACCGGCACCTCCCTGGGTGTAGGCGGTGCGATTCCGCCGCTGGTCGTGGGCGCCACGCCGTTTTTCGCGCGACTGGTGGAAACCGCCTTGCGTGAAGTGGATCGCGGCATCATCGAGGCGACCCAGGCCATGGGTGCGACCACTCGGCAGATCATCACCAATGCCCTGCTGCCGGAAGCCCGTCCGGGCATCTTCGCCGCGATTACAGTGACAGCGATTACATTGGTGTCCTACACGGCAATGGCCGGTGTCGTCGGCGCTGGCGGCCTGGGTGACCTGGCGATCCGTTTCGGCTATCAACGCTTCCAGACCGATGTGATGGTGGTGACTGTGGTGTTGCTGCTGGTGCTGGTCCAGGTGCTGCAAACCGTTGGTGACAAATTGGTTGTGCATTTTTCCCGGAAATAAATACTCTCGTCTTTTGCAAATGAGCCGGCCATTCGCTGGCAGGCGCCGCATAACTGGCGCCTCACATGGAGTTAGCTGAATGAAAAAACTACTCGTCGCGTTCGCCGCCGTTGCTGCGTTCTCTGCCCAGGCGGACACCCTGACCGTTGCCGCCACGCCAGTCCCGCACGCAGAGATTCTCGAATTCATCAAGCCAGCCCTGGCCAAGGACGGCGTGGACCTGAAGGTCAAGGTCTTCACCGACTATGTCCAGCCCAACGTGCAAGTGGCCGAGAAGCGCCTGGACGCCAACTTCTTCCAGCACCAGCCATACCTGGATGAGTTCAACAAGGCCAAGGGCACCAACCTGGTCGCCATTGCCGGCGTGCACCTGGAACCACTGGGCGCCTATTCCAGCAAACACAAAACCCTGGCCGACTTGCCAGGCGGCGCCAACGTGGTAATCCCCAACGACGCCACCAATGGCGGTCGCGCCCTGTTGCTGCTGCAGAAGGCTGGGCTGATCAAGTTGAAGGATTCGAACAACATCCTGTCGAGCGTCAAGGACATCACCGAGAATTCCAAGGACCTGAAATTCCGCGAACTGGAAGCGGCGACCATCCCGCGCGTGCTGACCCAGGTCGACCTGGCGCTGATCAACACCAACTACGCGCTGGAGGCCAAGCTCGATCCGTCCAAGGACGCGCTGGTCATCGAAGGCAACGACTCGCCCTACGTGAACATTCTGGTGGCCCGTCCGGACGACAAGGACAGCGAAGACATGAAGAAACTGGTCGCGGCCCTGCACAGCCCTGAAGTCAAAGCTTTCATCCTGGAAAAGTACAAAGGCGCGGTATTGCCAGCGTTCTGATCTAGCGATAAAAACACAAGATCGCAGCCTTCGGCAGCTCCTGCACAAGCATCGGTAACGACCCGATTCCGTAGGAGCTGGCGCAGACTGCGATCTTTTTTTGTGCCTCAAAAAGCTATTGGCGTTTGAGCATCACCGGCAACTGCGCCACCAGCTTCACATTATTCAACGGCGCCCGAATAAACCCGCGCTGCGTCCCATCCGGGCCAATCACCGCCAGGTTGCCGCTGTGATCCACCGTGTAGTTTGGCTTGGTGGTATCTGCCGGGATGAACGGGATGCTCACCGCATTGGCGAATTTTTGCAGGTCGGCGATCGAGGTCGGCGTCAGGCCGATGAACTGCGGGTCGAAGTAGCCCAGGTACTGCTTAAGCTGCTTGGGCGTGTCGCGATTGGGGTCGACACTGACCAGGATGATCTGCAGCTTGTCCACCACGTCCGCCGGCAACTCACTCTTGATCTGGCGCAGTTGGGCGAGGGTGGTCGGGCAGATGTCCGGGCAGAAGGTGTAGCCGAAGAACAGCAGTGACCATTTGTCTTTCAACTCGTCGACCGCAACCGGCTTGCCATCCTGGTCGGTCATGGTCAGATCCGGCAGGTTGCGGCTTTGCGGCAGCAGGATGATGCCGGCGTCGATCAACTCCGTCGGGTCCCCCTGGCCTTTGCCAGACAGCACTTTATTGATGGTCAGGCCCAGCACAAGCGCGATCAGGGCGACGAGGATGAAGACGGTTTTCTGGGTTCGAGTCATAGGTTCAACAGTAAGTAGTGGTCTACGAGCAGCGCGATAAACAGCAGGAACAAGTACCAGATAGAGTACTTGAAGGTGTTGATCGCCGCGTGCGGCCGAGTGCCACGGTACAGCACCACGGCCCATTGCAGGAACCTCGCGCCCAGGACGAGCGCGCAGGCCAGGTAGAGCAGGCCGCTCATGTGGATCACGTAAGGCATCAGGCTGACGGCCAGCAACGCGAAGGTGTAAAGCAGGATGTGCACCTTGGTGTAGTGCTCGCCGTGGGTCACGGGCAGCATCGGGATGTCGGCCTTGGCGTATTCCTCCTTGCGGTGAATCGCCAGCGCCCAGAAGTGCGGCGGGGTCCAGGCGAATATGATCAGGACCAGCAGCAGCGGTTCGGCGCTGACATGGCCGGTCGCAGCGGTCCAGCCAAGCAGCGGAGGCGCGGCACCGGCCAATCCGCCGATGACGATGTTTTGTGGAGTCGCGCGCTTGAGGAAACCGGTGTAGACCACCGCGTAACCCAGCAGGGAGGCCAGGGTCAGCCAGGCGGTCAACGGGTTGGTGAACGTCAACAGCAGGGCCTGGCCGAGCACGGCCAGCACCAGGGCAAAGGTCAGCGCGGCGGCCGGTGAAACCCGTCCTTCGGCCAGGGGCCGTTTGTGTGTGCGGGCCATGACTGCATCAATGCGCCGATCCACCACATGGTTGACCGCCGCCGCGCCGCCGGCACACAACGCAATCCCCAGGTTAGCGAAGATCAGCACCGTCCAGGGCACCCCGGCGCGGGTCGCGAGGAACATGCCGACCAGTGAGGTGATCAGCATCAGCACCACCACTTTCGGCTTGGTCAGCTCCAGATAGTCACGCCAGATCGCCTGGCTGTGACGTTCGCCGATCAGAGTCGCCATGGCATCTCTCCTTTTATTGTTATGGGCCCGGCTGAATGTTTACGCGGGCTGAACCGCCAGCGTGCAGGGAATTGCTGCTTGACCCGAACCAGGCTGGTTCGCGCGTGATAATTGACCAGCACCAACGTCAGCAGCAGTGCCGCGCCGCCGGCGTTATGCGCGACGGCCACCGGCAATGGCAGGTGGAACAGCACGTTGCTGATGCCGAGGGTGATCTGGGCGGCAAGTGCCACCAGCACCAGCCCCGCCAGCCGGGTCATGCCGACGACCTTGAGTTGCCACGCCAGGCCGAGCAATACAAGCGTTACCAGCAACGCGCCGATTCGGTGGGTCAGGTGAATCGCGGTGCGGGCATCGCTGTCCAGTTGTCCACCCAGGTAGTTCGGGCCGATGTGCTGTGTGAGGTGAAAGCCGTTGGCAAAATCAGCCGGCGGCAGCCATTGCCCGTGGCAGGTCGGGAAGTCGATACAGGCTACGGCGGCATAGTTCGAACTGACCCAGCCTCCAAGGGCGATCTGTCCGATCACCAGCAGCAAGCCAGCCGTCGCCCAATGCTGCAGGCGTCGTGGCACGGTCAGTGCGGGCAATACCCCGGACAGGCGCAAGGTCAGGAGAAACAACAGGCTCAAGGTGGCAAAGCCGCCGAGTAGATGCCCGGTGACCACTTGCGGCCAGAGCTTTAGCGTCACGGTCCACATGCCGAACGCGGCCTGGGCGATCACCACGGCCAACAAAAACAACGGCAACTTCACCGGTTGCCCCGGGTGCCGACGATGCACCCACGCACGGCCGGCCAGTACGGCAATCAGCAGCCCAAGGGTGCCGGCAAAGTACCGATGGATCATCTCGTTCCAGCCTTTATGGGCTTCGACGGGCGTGTCGGGGAAATGCAATTCGGCATGGGCCAGCTGGGCCTCGCTTTTTGGCACGCTGATGAAGCCGTAGCAGCCCGGCCAGTCCGGACAGCCAAGGCCGGCGTGGGTCAGGCGGGTATAGGCGCCGAGCAGCACCACTATCAGTGCCAGCAGGGTGGCAAACAGCGCGAGGCGAAATCCAGGTTTGGCCATGACGATGCCCTTATCCGATGTTCGACAGTTTCAGCAGGTGGCGCAGGTCGTTGAGCAGGTCCTTGCCCTTGACGGTCGGGTCGTAGCGCAGCACCAGGTTGCCGTGGGGGTCGATGATCCACAGCTGCGGCACGGCGTGGTCACCAGTGGTCTTGCTGAACGTGGTCAGGTCCATGGGATAACGTTGCAGTTGTGGGTATTCGCGGGCGAGCTTGGCTTCGTACTCGCTGTTGAGCGGCTGCGCGGCGGCCAGGGCGTGACTGGCCCGGGATGCATCGCGGGAGAGGCCGATCTGCACCTGGCGCGCCAGGTACACCAGCTGCTGGCAGTCAACCGAGCAGTCTTTGGGTGCAGTCACCAGCATTTGCCAGCGTTGCTCCTGAGCCTGCACGCCAAGATCGGCGCGGGTCTGGCCATTGCCGATGAGTTCGCCGTGATAACTGCGCCCCTCCGGTACCCAGAACTGCAGTTTGTACATGCCGGTGGCGAGGATCATCGGACCGATCACCCCAAGCAGAATCAGCAGCAGCTGCAAACGCCCTTTGCGCCGACTTGCCGGCGACTTCGCTTCAGACATGCTGGGTGGATTCATGGCCGCTCCCATGGTGTTTCTCCTTTGCGTTGTGCCAGCCGAGGTAGATGAACAGGCCGAGCAGGGCGATCGACATGGCGAACCACTGCACGGCATAAGCGATGTGTTTTTCTGGCCCCATGGCGACCACCGGCCAATCGGCCTGGTAGATCCCGGGACCCGGTTCTGCACGTAATTCGTAAGGGAAACCATCACGCTCCAATGCTGCCCAGAGCTTCGCCGGTTCCACCGCTGTCACCAGTTGCGGCCAGGTGGTGGTGGCCGGGTCGGCGTGAAGCTGGAAAGTAGCGCCCGGAGCAACGTAGACCCAGGCGGTGAGGTTCAAGACTTCGCCAGGCGTGGTGAATTGCGCGGGGATGCGCCGGTCCGGCCAGGGCAGCCAACCGCGATTGACCAGCAGCCATTGGCCGCTGGCTTGATCCTGAAACGGCTGCAGCAACTCGACCCCGACCTTGCCGTCCCGTTGGCGGTTATCCAGCAGCAGGCTGTGCGCGGCATCGAACTGGCCACGCAGCACGACCCGGCGGAAGGCAGGATCCTCGGTGTGCTGTAACGCAGTGCTGGCCATCGGTTCCGCCAGCCGGCGCTCGGCATAACTGTCCAGCAGCGCGCTTTTTTCCGCGCCGCGATTCAGTTGCCAGAAACCGAGCGAGACCAGCAGTGGCAGCAACAAGGCCACCACCAAACTCGGCACGATGCCTGGCCGGAAGCGCTTCATGACGTCGCCAGAATGTCGGTAGTCGCGATAGCTATACTCAAGTGCATCGCATTTCCCCTGGAGTCTCACCATGCTCAAAGCAGCCATCGTCCTGATGCTGATTGCCACGGTTGTCAGCCTGTTCAGCGGCCTGTTTTTTCTGGTCAAGGACGACAGCAGCTCGAACCGTCTCGTCATTGCCTTGAGTGTTCGTGTAGCCCTGGCCGCCATTACCGTCGGCTTGATCGCCTGGGGATTCTTCAGCGGCCAGCTGGTGTCTCACGCGCCTTGGTGATGCCTCAAAGTACGTAGACGAAGACGAACAAACCGATCCACACCACGTCCACGAAGTGCCAGTACCAGCTCGCCGCTTCGAAGCCGAACTGATGCTCGTTGTCGAAGTGCCCGCGCATCACCCGCATCAGCATCACGAACAGGATTATCGTGCCCATGGTCACGTGGGCGCCGTGGAACCCCGTGAGCATGAAGAACGTCGCGCCGTAGATGCCCGAACCCAGTGTCAGGCCCAGTTCCTTGTAAGCGTGGATGTATTCTTCAGCCTGGAAAAAGAGGAACGCGCAGCCCAGCAGCACGGTGATCGCCAGCCAGAGCTTCAGCGCGCCGCGATGGCCCTTTTTCAAGGCGTGGTGGGCGATGGTGACGGTCACGCTGGAACTCACCAACAACACCGTGTTGAGCAACGGCAGGCCCCATGGGCTGATGACTTCCTTGGGTGGCGGAAACAGTTTCGAGTCAGGGTTGTTCAGCAATGGCCAGACGAACTCGAAGTTAGGCCAAAGCATGTGAGCTATGCCTTTGGCGCCTTCTCCGCCGAGCGCAGGGCCGGAGACGTGGCGCACGTAGAACAGTGCACCGAAGAAGGCGATGAAAAACATCACCTCCGAAAAGATGAACCAGCTCATGCCCCAACGAAATGAACGGTCCATCTGCGCGCTGTACAAGCCGCTGCGACTTTCCTTGATCACGGTACCGAACCAGCCGAACAGCATGTACGCCACCAGCAGGCCGCCGACGAAAAAGATCAGCGGGCCGTGGGATTCCGGGCGCGCCGCTTTCAGGTCGTTGAACCAGGTGGCCAGGCCGAACACGGTGACGAACATGCCGACCGTGGCGATGATCGGCCACTTGCTCTGGGCCGGTACGTAATAGTGCTCATGAGTTGCCATTTATTGTTCTCCTTATCGGGCACGCTCAGCCGCCAGTGTTTAAAGCTACCGGGGGATGTCGGGCGGTGATATCGAACAGCGTGTAGGACAGCGTCAGGTGCTTCACATCCTTGGGCATGTCACGGTCAACAATGAAACGTACCGGCATCTCGATCCGTTCACCGGGCTGCAGCACTTGCTGGGTAAAGCAGAAACATTCGGTTTTGTGGAAGTACGCTGCCGCAGCGCTGGGCGCGATGCTGGGCACGGCCTGGGCGCTCATCGGGCGATCGGTAGGGTTGTGGGCGATGAAGATCATCTCGTTCACGGCGCCAGGGTTGGCGGTCAACTCATCGTGCTTGGGATAGAAGTCCCAGGACATGTCGGCGGAGTTGGTCGACAGGAACTGCACGCGTACCTGGCGAGACAGATCCACCGTCTGTTCACCTTCGTACTGTCCGGAAGTTTTGCCATTGATACCGAATGCCTTGCACATCACGTCGTAGATGGGCACCAGGGCAAACCCGAAGACGAACATTGCCACCACCACCATCAGCAGGCGGGTGACCAGTTTTTTCATCGAAATCGAGTCAGCCATGATTCCAACTCCATACCGAGACCCCTGTGGGAGCTGGCAAGCCAGCTCCCACAGGAATTCGTGCAAGGCCGAGGGTGTTCATTTCACTTCCGGCGGCGTGGTGAAGGTGTGATAAGGCGCCGGTGACGGGATGCTCCACTCCAGGCCCTCCGCGCCATCCCATGGTTTGGCCGGTGCTGGCGGGCCGCCGCGAATCGTCTTGATCACGATGAACAGGAAGAACAGCTGAGTGGTGCCGAACATGAATGCACCAATCGACGACACCATGTTGAAGTCGGCGAACTGCAGGTTGTAGTCCGGAATCCGCCGCGGCATGCCTGCCAGCCCCACGAAGTGCATCGGGAAGAAGGCCATGTTCATGCCGATGAACGACAGCCAGAAGTGCAGCTTGCCGAGGGTTTCGTCGTACATGTGGCCGGTCCATTTCGGCAGCCAGTAATAAGCCGAGGCGAAGATCCCGAAAATCGCCCCTGGCACCAGCACGTAGTGGAAATGCGCAACCACGAAGTAGGTGTCCTGGTACTGGAAGTCCGCCGGAGCGATGGCCAGCATCAAGCCGGAGAAGCCGCCAATGGAGAACAGGATCACGAACGCCACAGCGAACAACATCGGCGTCTCGAAGGTCAGCGAGCCTTGCCACATGGTGCTGGCCCAGTTGAACACCTTGACCCCGGTCGGTACCGCGATCAGCAGCGTGGCGTACATGAAGAACAACTCGCCCACCAGCGGAATGCCGACCACGAACATGTGGTGCGCCCAGACGATGAACGACAGGAACGCGATGCTCGCCGTGGCGTAGACCATCGAGGTGTAACCGAACAGAGGCTTGCGTGAAAAGGTCGGGATGATCGAGCTGACGGCACCGAAGGCCGGCAGAATCATGATGTACACCTCGGGGTGCCCAAAGAACCAGAACACGTGCTGGAACAACACCGGATCACCGCCCCCGGCCGCACTGAAGAAACTGGTGCCGAAGTGGATGTCCATCAGCATCATCGTTACGCAACCGGCCAGTACCGGCATCACCGCAATCAGCAGGAAAGCGGTAATCAACCAGGTCCAGACGAACAGCGGCATTTTCATCAACGTCATGCCTGGAGCGCGCAGGTTGAGGATGGTGGCGATCACGTTGATCGCGCCCATGATCGAACTGATCCCCATCAGGTGGATGGCAAAGATGAAGAAAGTCACGCTTTCCGGTGCATAGGTTGTCGACAGCGGGGCGTAGAACGTCCAGCCGAAGTTAGGCCCGCCGCCGGGCGTGAACAGGGTCGATACCAGCAGGATGAACGCAGCTGGCAATAGCCAGAAGCTGAAGTTGTTCATCCGCGGCAGGGCCATATCCGGCGCGCCGATCATCAACGGGATCATCCAGTTGGCCAGCCCAACGAATGCCGGCATCACCGCACCGAAGACCATCACCAGGCCGTGCATGGTGGTCATCTGATTAAAGAAGGCCGGTTCGACGATTTGCAGCCCCGGCTGGAACAGCTCGGCGCGAATCACCATCGCGAACGAACCGCCAAGCAGGAACATGGAAAACGCGAACCACAGGTACAGTGTGCCGATGTCCTTGTGGTTGGTGGTCAGCACCCAGCGCATCAGGCCTTTGGCGGGGCCGTGGGCGTGGTCGGCATGACCATGGTCATCGATGACGGCGCTCATGGCGTGTCTCCTGCAAACAGATGGGCTGGGCAGGCCGGGGCACGCTGCCCCGACCGGTTCCTTGAGTACGCAATAGACCGGGTCATTTGCTTTCCGCCTGTTTCAGCTCCAGCACTTCTTTTGGCGTGACCATGTCGCCTTTATTGTTGCCCCAGGCGTTACGCTCGTAAGTCACGACCGCTGCTATGTCGACTTCCGAGAGCTGCTTGCCGAACGCTGCCATGGCGGTGCCTGGTTTGCCGTGGAAGACAATGCCCAAGTGCCCTTCTTTCGGTCCGGTGGCGATTTTCGAGCCTTTGAGTGCCGGGAACATTGGCGGCAGGCCCTGGCCTTCGGCCTGGTGACAGGCTACGCAGGTGGTGTGATAGACCTTGTCACCGCGTTCCTTGAGTTCGTCGAGCGTCCATTCCTTGCTGGTCAGCTCCTTGAGCTGCGCCGCTTCAGCCTTGCGTTCGCCCAGCCATTTTTCATAGTCGGCCTTTTCCTTGACCTCGACCACGATCGGCATGAAACCGTGGTCCTTGCCGCACAGCTCGGCGCACTGACCGCGGTAGATGCCGGGCTTGTCGACGCGTGTCCAGGCTTCGTTGACGAAACCGGGAATGGCATCGCGCTTGACCGCAAAGGCGGGCACCCACCAGGAGTGGATAACGTCGGCGGAGGTCACCAGGAAACGCACCTTGGCGCCAATCGGCAGCACCAGCGGCTTGTCGACTTCGAGCAAATAGTGCTCGCCCTTGGTTTCCTTGTTGTGGATCTGCTCGGCGGGGGTGGCCAGGTTGCTGAAGAACTCGACGTCCTGGCCCAGGTATTTGTAATGCCACTTCCACTGATAACCGGTGACCTGGATATCGATATCCGGCTCACTGGTGTCGTACATCTTGATCAGGGTTGCAGTCGCGGGAACCGCCATGGCTACCAGGATCAGGAAGGGCACGATGGTCCAGAGGATTTCTACGGTCGTACTTTCATGAAATTTTGCGGCCACCTGCCCGGTTGAGCGGCGGTGGAGGATCATCGACCAGAACATGGCGCCGAAGACGATGATGCCGATCACTACACAAATCCAGAAAATGGTCATGTGCAGGTCAAATACTGCGTGACTGATTTCAGTCGCTCCAGGCGCCATATTCACAGTCCAGGCCGCTTGCGCCTGACTGAAAATCGACCACAACAGGAGGCCCATCCAGACGTGTGGATGTCGCATCATTGCGGGTTCCCCTTATCGTTCTTGTTATCCCGCCGGCTTTCACCAGTGGCAAGGGAGCGGCTTTTCAGACTACGAACTTGATTGCCGGGCCTTGCTGCGTGTGCAGTCGGGCGTCATCAGCTAACTCCATTCCAACCCGAGTATAGACAGCGACTGAGACCTCGCAATGCGATGGGGTAAATGAACCGTGACAGGACGCACTTGCGCTCAAGGGCACGAATGGAGAAGGATGCAGACGAGTGGTGGCAAATGGATATAACTTTGATGTCTTAAGGGTGAAATAATTATGACAAATGCGTCTGAAGAATTTTCCTGCGCCAGCTAAGTTATGTCTTCCCTATTTCTTTGCCTTGTTTCCTGGAGTTTTCATGAACACCGCCGCATTGCGCGAGCAGATCCAAAAAGCCCAACAGCACGAAGGCGAGACTGGCTTGCTGACTCGTCAGCTGGAAAGCAAACTGCCACATCTGCACCCGTCCATCCAGCTGCCGGAGACGGACGCCAAGGGTGTGCTCACTCGTTTTGTTGCGGCCTACATTGACGAGGTGCCTGACCTGCTGGATGCAGCCAACGAAGTGGCCAAGGAAGCGGGTATCCAGTCGCAGATCACCCCAGTGTTGAAAATCGCCGAGCAGTATTTCCTCCAGCCGCCCGCCATCATGGCCGGCCACATCGGGCTCGACAGCCTGCTGGATGAAGCGTACCTGGCACATCGCTTTGTCGAAGAGGTCAATGACCTGTACATCAAGCATCTTGGCCAGCCCTTGATCCCATTGGACATGACTGTTGCCAACCTGATCGCCCACCAGTTGATCGGTGAGGAATTTGCCAACCAGCTGGACGAGGCCGTGCATCACGCGCTCGACGAAATGCTCGACGACCAGAGTTTTGCACTGGAGTCGGTTGAAGCCTATCGCGAGAAGCTCAGCAGCCCGCACACTGGCGCCGCGTGGAAACGCTGGCCGTGCATGTCGCGCCGGTTAGGCGTGGGCCTGGACCTGGATCAGCCTGCGGCTTAACCGTAATACTTGAAAGATCGCAGCCTCCGGCAGCTCCTACGGAATGCACGCAGGTCCAATGTAGGAGCTGCCGAAGGCTGCGATCTTTTGCTTTAGACCCCTGCAGACCCTACGCCAGTAGTGGTCCGTAAACGCCCTTCCAGCCTGCGCTTCAACCCACGCGCCTCGATCAGCAGCTTCGAACCCTTCGCCGCATTGGCTCGTCCCCACTCTTCGAGCAGTTCCAGGCACGAGTGATCGATGTAGCTCAGGTTATTGAGCGGCACGTGCACAGTCGCGCCCGGCGGGATAGTCCCCAGCACCTGCGTCAGCGCCGGTACCTTCAGAAAGGTCGCGGCACCGCTCAAGCGCAACTCCATCTCGCCATCGGCAGGCAGGTCGATCAGGCTGATCTTCAAGCGCGAAGCTTTCCACGCCAGCTTCGCCAGCGTCAGGCCAAAGCCGATCAACACGCCGGTCAGCAGGTCGGTGAAGACAATCGCCAATGCGGTCGCCGCATAGGTGAACATCGGCATCCTGCCGTAACGCCCCAGGCCGCGAAACGCCTTGAGGTCGACCAGTTTGAAACCGGTGTAAACCAGAACGCCCGCCAGGCTCGCTACCGGAATGCTCTGCAGCACACTGGAGAGCAACAGGACGAAAGCCAGCAACCATAGCCCGTGGAAAATCGTCGACAATCGCGTGGTCGCGCCGGCTTGCACGTTGGCCGAGCTCCGCACGATCACGCCGGTCATTGGCAACGCACCCAGCAGGCCGCAGAGCATGTTGCCCACACCTTGGGCAGACAGCTCCCGATCGAAGTCAGAGCGCTGGCCACTGTGCATGCGGTCGACGGCGGCGGCGGAGAGCAAGGTTTCGGCGCTGGCGATAAATGCCACGGCAAACGCCGCGATCAGCAGGGTGGGGTCGGCCAGGTTGAGCAAGTCCGCCGGTTTCAGCCAGTCGATCGCTTCCGCGAGGTTAGCCGGGACTTCCACTCGTTTGACCTGCAAGGCCAACACCAGGCTGGCCCCGGTTGCCAGCCCTACACCGAGCAAGGCGCCAGGTATGAAGCGCAGTGAGTGCGGACGAAATTTTTCCCACAGCCACATCACTGCAATCGTCCCCAGGCCGAGCAAACCAGCCTGCCAGCCCACCGATGGCAAAGCTTGCGCAACGGCTGCGGGGAAGGTGGCCAGGTTGTCCAGGCCGGAAGGTTTGGGCACGGCGTCGAGCATCACATGCACTTGGGACAATACGATCAGCACGCCAATGCCTGCGAGCATGCCGTAGACCACGGCGGGTGCCGTCACCCGAAACCAGCAGCCCAGTTTCAACCGACCGGCCACCAGTTGCAGGAAACCCGCTAAGAGCAGGATCGGCCCCAGCATGGCAATACCATGCTGACGCACGAGTTCGAAGACGAGTACCGCAAGCCCGGCGGCAGGACCGCTGACTTGCAAGGGGGAGCCGGCGAGCCAGCCTACAACCAGGCCGCCGATGATCCCGGTGATCAGGCCTTTGGCGGGTGGCAGGCCGGAAGCGATGGCGATACCCATGCACAAGGGCAGGGCCACCAGAAATACGACCACCGAAGCCAGCAGCTCCCGCGGCAGTGCAGCTTTGAGTTGCGCAGCACGCATGTTGATTCTCCCGACATTTCTTCAGGCGTGGCAAAGCCAGGCTGCTTATTCAGCGGCCGGCTTTGCTACACAGGGGTTTAGGAGGCGTTAGAAGCGCGCTTTGGGCGTCGCCACGGGGATCGGATGGCTGCCATCCAATGGCAGGAAACAACCTTTGTCCGCGTCGTAAGCTTTTATTTCGCTGGTTTCGATGTTGTAGACCCAGCCATGGATGAACAGTTGGCCGTTGGCCATGCGCGAAGCCACGGATGGGTGCGTGCGCAGGTGCTGGAGTTGCGCGATCACGTTCTCTTCAGTGAGGACATGCATGCTTTCGTTTTCGTCGGCGCAGTTGCAGTTCTCATGAACCATGGTTTTCGCCACTTCTGCGTGCCGCAGCCAGGCTTTGACCGTCGGCATTTTTTCCAGGCTATCGGGGTTCAACACTGCGCGCATGGCGCCGCAGTCGGAATGTCCGCAGATGATGATGTGCTGTACACCCAGCGCCAGCACCGCATATTCGATGGCAGTGGAAACGCCGCCGTTCATTTGCCCATAAGGTGGCACGACGTTGCCTACGTTACGGGTCACAAACAGATCGCCGGGCGCGCTTTGAGTAATCAGTTCAGGAACGATGCGCGAGTCGGCGCAAGCGATGAACATTGCCCGGGGACTTTGTGCCGTCGCGAGCTTTTTGAAGAGTTCTTCCTGCTGGGGGAAGACGTCGTGATGAAAATGCAAGAAGCCATCAACGATATGCTGCAGCGCTGCATCGGCAGACTCCGCTTCGGGTTGGGCGGAAGCCGACGCAGCCAGCGGCTGTTTATCCTTGTCACTCATAAATTCATCCTCTTGGGCGGAGTGGGGGAATTGTCCCGTGTTGTCCGATGTGAAGCCAGTGGCTGTTAAAAACATCCAGGCCAAGAAATCTCGACCCGTCAGTCACTCGATGAACAAGGTAGCCCGCGAAACTTAACTCAAACTGAATCAACCGCTCTAGAACATGTGTTCCAGGTCACAAAAAACGTGACTGGTGTGGTGGCCACATGCTTTGTTCCGCTTCAACAATAGGCTAATTCTCCCTAAATCAGCGACATTTGGCGACCCGGGGGACAGAAGGCACTGCAGTCCAGATCAAAACCTTCCCGACGATTGAGCCCCAGGCGTTTGATGGTCTTGGCGAAGCGCTGCGCCAGCAAGTCGGCAAAGGGGCCTTCGCCGCGCATTCGAGCGCCGAATCGACTGTCGTACAGCTCCCCTCCACGGCTTTGGCGGATCAGGCTCAATACATGCGCAGCTCGCTGAGGATAATGCGCGGCCAGCCATTCCTCGAATAAAGGTGCCACCTCCAGAGGCAGGCGCAACATCATGTAGGCTGCACTCTGGGCACCGGCTGCCTGCGCTTCGGTAAGCAGGCTTTCGAGTTCGCTGTCGTTGATCATTGGAATCATCGGCGAACACAGCACCCCTACAGGAATACCGGCGTCACGCATCACGCGGATTGCCCGCAGCCGGGCCTTCGGTGCTGCGGCGCGTGGCTCGAGAATGCGCTTGAGCTCATCGTCCAGCGTGGTCAGGCTGATCATCACCGCCACCAGCCGCTGCCGGGCGAGTTCGGTCAGCAGGTCCAGGTCTCGAAGAATCAGCGAACCCTTGGTGATGATGGTGACCGGATGGCGGTAGCGCAGCAAAACTTCCAGGGTTTTTCGGGTAATCCCGTGTTCGCGTTCGATCGGCTGGTACGGGTCGGTGTTGGAACCCAGGTTGATGGGGGCGCACTGATAGCCCCGTCGTGACAGCTGCTCTTCCAGCACGTCGGCGGCATTGGTCTTGGCGATCAGCCGGGTTTCGAAATCGAGTCCGGGCGACATGTCCCAATACGCATGGCTGGGCCGGGCATAGCAGTAAATGCAGACGTGCTAGGCTATACGTTCCATAGTCTCTGGCTGTTCAAAAAATGACCAAAAAATGTTATCCCTACGTTCGATTCTCATCTAAACGTCAAGAGGATGGCAGCACCAGAACACGCCAGAATGAGCTTATAGACGCTTTCGTGTCCAAGCATGGCTTGGAGGTAGATCGTATCCGCTCCATGAACCCCACATTCAAAGCCACCATCTGATCCCCCGAAGCTATGCTCCCGATTTCTTCATCTGTGGCAATTAGCCCACTTCCTATTTTGCCAGCACAAGAATGGCGAAGCCTGGC
>NZ_JADEVO010000020.1 GCF_017114825.1 Pseudomonas gregormendelii
ACTGAAGCCACCGCCACCGCCGCCACCGAATCCACCACCGCCAAAACCGCCCGAACCGCCTCGCCCACCGCCACCACTGGGCAGGATGCCGAGCATCTGGCAGACAAATACGGTGAGGATGAACAGCATGACGAGGAACACCAATACCCCGGGATGCCGTGACAGGAAATCGCTATCCTGATCCCCGCGGGGTTCGTAGACCGTGGAAGGTTCGTCCAGCGGATTGCCGCCCAGCACGACCAGCATGGCCGCAACGCCGTCGCTGATGCCCTTGCTGAAATTACCGGTCTTGAACGATGGAGTGATCACCTGATTGATGATCACCGAACTCTGCGCATCGGTCAGGCGATCTTCCAGCCCGTAACCGACCTCGATACGCAACCGTCGATCATCCCGGGCCACAATCAGCAGTGCGCCGTTGTTCTTGTCCTTCTGGCCAATGCCCCAGTACCGCCCCAGTTGATAGCCGAAGTCGGCAATGTCTGTGCCCTGCAAATCCGCCACAGTGACCACCACCAACTGTTCACCGGTGGCTTTTTCGTGAGCCTGGAGTTGCTGGGCCAGTTGCTCGCGAACCGCGGGCTCGATCATCTGGGCGTTATCAACCACCCGCCCGGTCAGCTGGGGAAACTTCAACTCGGCCTGGGCCGCCAGGGCAAACACCCAGAGCAGCAGCACCAGGCCAACTTTCAACACGCGCATTGGCAACCTCATCCGTGGTAATGCAGCCCGATCAGAACTTCACTTGAGGTGCTTTATCGGCATCGGGGCTGGTCGCCTCGAAGGTTTCACGCACAGGCAGATCGCTGTACATCACACTGTGCCAGAGGCGCCCAGGGAAAGTGCGGATCTCGGTATTGTATTTTTGCACTGCCAGGATGAAATCCCGTCGTGCGACCGCGATACGGTTCTCGGTACCTTCGAGTTGCGACTGCAGCGCCAGGAAGTTCTGGTTGGCCTTGAGGTCCGGATAACGCTCGGACACCACCATCAGGCGACTCAGGGCACCGGTCAGCTGATCCTGGGCCTGCTGGAACTGCTTGAGCTTTTCCGGGTTGTCGAGGGTGCTGGCATCCACCTGGATCGAAGTCGCCTTGGCCCGGGCTTCAATGACCGCCGTCAGGGTTTCTTCTTCATGTTTGGCGTAGCCCTTGACCGTTTCCACCAGGTTGGGGATCAGGTCGGCACGGCGTTGGTACTGGTTCTGCACCTGACCCCAGGCGGCCTTGGCCTGTTCGTCCAGGGTTGGAATATTGTTGATGCCACAGCCGGCCAACAGCGTGGTCAGCAACATCAGGGCGGCCACCTGCAGGCTCGACCGATAGTGGTGTCGTACATTCATCTGGTTGACGCTCCCTTGCACATTCCGTTGAAAAAACAACCTGCGAACTTTGAACGCGGCTCTTGGGGCATAATCGGCGCCGCCACTGGATTGCATCCTGCCGATGGGCTAAAAGATGCTCCAGGATTAAAACAGTTCAGAAGTTTGCTGCATTTACCTGAACAACAATAGTCGCTCCCTCAATTTTGGCTGACCGGCGCGAAGTCATCGCCGCTTAGGCTTTCGAGAAGACAATTCATGAAGAAGCTGTGTTTGCTGGGCCTGTTCGTCAGCCTGGCCAGTCATAACGTACTGGCCGCCGCGACGCCCGCACCTCTGGAAAACAAGGATGCCTTCGTCAGTAACCTGATGAAGCAGATGACCCTCGATGAAAAAATCGGCCAGCTGCGCCTGATCAGCATCGGCCCGGAAATGCCGCGCGAGATGATCCGCAAGGAAATTGCCGCCGGCAACATCGGCGGCACGTTCAACTCGATCACCCGCCCGGAAAACCGTCCAATGCAAGACGCAGCGATGCGCAGCCGGTTGAAGATCCCGATGTTCTTCGCCTATGACGTGATCCACGGCCACCGAACGATTTTCCCGATTCCGCTGGCCCTGGCGTCGAGCTGGGACATGGACGCCATCGGCCTGTCCGGGCGCATTGCTGCCAAAGAGGCCGCGGCCGACAGTCTCGACATCACCTTCGCACCGATGGTCGACATCTCCCGCGACCCGCGCTGGGGCCGCACTTCCGAAGGCTTCGGCGAGGACACCTACCTGGTGTCGCGCATCGCCGGGGTCATGGTCAAGGCGTTCCAGGGTGCCGGCGCGAATGCGGCCGACAGCATCATGGCCAGCGTCAAGCACTTTGCCTTGTATGGCGCGGTAGAGGGCGGTCGCGACTACAACGTGGTCGACATGAGCCCGGTCAAGATGTACCAGGACTACCTGCCGCCGTACCGCGCCGCGATTGATGCTGGCGCCGGCGGAGTCATGGTGGCACTGAACTCAATCAACGGCGTACCGGCGACCGCCGACACCTGGCTGATGAATGACCTGTTGCGCAAGGACTGGGGCTTCAAGGGCCTGGCTGTCAGCGACCACGGGGCGATTTTCGAGCTGATCAAGCACGGCGTTGCTCGCGATGGCCGTGAAGCGGCGAAGCTGGCGATCAAGGCCGGCATCCACATGAGCATGAACGACACGCTTTATGGCAAGGAACTGCCAGGGTTGCTGAAGGCTGGCGAGATCGAGCAGAGCGACATCGACAATGCCGTGCGGGCTGTGCTCGGCGCCAAGTACGACATGGGGCTGTTCAAGGACCCGTACCTGCGCATCGGCAAGGCCGAGGATGACCCGGCCGACACCTACGCCGAAAGCCGCCTGCACCGTACCGAGGCCCGTGACGTAGCACGTCGCAGCCTGGTGCTGCTGAAGAACCAGGGCGAGACCCTGCCGTTGAAGAATACCGCGAAGATCGCCCTGGTCGGTCCGTTGGCCAAGGCGCCAATCGATATGATGGGCAGTTGGGCCGCTGCCGGCAGACCCGCGCAATCAGTGACCCTGTTCGACGGCATGAACGCGGCCATGGCCGACAAGGCAACTTTGATCTACGCACGCGGCGCCAACATCACCAGCGACAAGAAGGTCCTGGATTACCTTAACTTCCTGAACTTTGACGCACCGGAAGTGGTTGATGATCCGCGCTCGGCCCAGGTGCTGATCGACGAAGCCGTGAAAGCGGCCAAGGACGCCGATGTGGTGGTGGCAGCGGTGGGCGAATCCCGTGGCATGTCCCACGAGTCCTCAAGCCGCACCGACCTGAACATACCCGCCAGCCAGCGCGAACTGATCAAGGCCCTCAAGGCCACCGGCAAGCCATTGGTCCTGGTGTTGATGAACGGGCGTCCACTGTCGATCCTTGAAGAAAAGGACCAGGCAGATGCGATTCTGGAAACCTGGTTCAGCGGCACCGAAGGGGGCAATGCCATCGCTGACGTGCTCTTCGGCGACTATAACCCCTCGGGCAAGCTGCCCCTGACCTTCCCGCGTTCGGTAGGCCAGATTCCGACCTACTACAACCACCTGAGCATTGGCCGGCCGTTCACGCCGGGCAAGCCGGGCAACTACACCTCGCAGTACTTCGATGACACAACCGGCCCGCTGTTTCCATTCGGTTTTGGCCTGAGCTACACCGATTTCAGCCTGAGCGACATGGCGTTGTCATCGACCACACTGAACAAGACCGGCAAGCTCGATGCCAGCGTCATGCTGAAGAACACTGGCAAGCGTGATGGCGAGACCGTGGTGCAGTTGTATATCCAGGACGTCACCGGTTCGATGATCCGGCCAGTGAAGGAGCTGAAGAACTTCCAGAAAATCATGCTCAAGGCCGGCGAAGAGAAAGTCGTGCACTTCACCATTACCGAGGATGACCTGAAGTTCTTCAACACCCGGCTCAAGTACGCGGCAGAGCCTGGCAAGTTCAACGTGCAGATCGGCCTGGACTCGCAGGACGTGACTCAGCAGAGTTTCGAGTTGCTGTAACCCCTCGGACACTGAGAATCACTGTGGGAGCGGGCTTGCCCGCGATGAGGCCATAACATTCAACATCTACGTTGACTGTCAGGCCGTCATCGCGGGCAAGCCCGCTCCCACAATAATTTACGACTACCCCCGCCGATCCAGCAAATTCACCACGAGCCGATCCACCCATCCCCACACCCGCTGCTTCACCCGCCGCCACAGCGGCCTGCGCTGCCAGGCCTCCAGGCTGACTTCCTGACTCTGGGTAAAATCCTTCTCGAAACTGGCCACCACTGCTCGGGTCAACCCTGGGTCCAGGGCTTCAAGGTTGGCTTCCAGGTTGAAACGCAAATTCCAGTGATCGAAATTGCACGAGCCGATGCTGACCCAGTCATCGACCAGGACCATTTTCAAGTGCAGGAAACAGGGCTGGTACTCGAAGATTTTCACGCCAGACTTCAGCAACCTGGGGTAATAACGATGCCCGGCGTAGCGGACCGACGGATGATCGGTGCGCGGCCCAGTCAGCAGCAGCCGCACATCGATCCCCCGCGAGGCAGCGCGGCGCAGCGAGCGACGGACCTTCCAGGTCGGCAGGAAATAGGGCGTGGCGAGCCAGATGCGTTTCTGCCCACTGTTCAGCGCACGGATCAGCGACTGCAGAATATCGCGGTGCTGGCGCGCATCAGCGTACGCCACCCGCCCCATGCCCTCGCCCGTGGAAGGCACCTTGGGCAGGCGCGGCAAACCGAAATGCGCCGCAGGCCTCCAGGCGCGGCGATGGCGGTTGGCGATCCATTGGCGGTCAAACAGTAACTGCCAGTCGATCACCAGAGGACCGGAAATTTCCACCATGACCTCGTGCCACTCGCTGACGTCTTCCCCCGGGTTCCAGAACTCATCGGTGACGCCAGTGCCGCCGACCACCGCCAGGCTCTGATCGACCAACAGCAGTTTGCGGTGGTCACGATAGAAGTTGCCCACCCAGCGCCGCCAGCTCAAGCGATTGTAGAAGCGCAACTCCACGCCAGCGGCTATCAGGCGCTGACGCAGGGCCTGGGTAAATGCGAGGCTGCCATAGTCATCGAACAGGCAGCGCACACGCACTCCGCGCTCGGCGGCCTGGGTCAACGCCTGCACCATGGCTTCGGCGCAGGCGCCCGCCTCCACCAGATACAGCTCCAGTTCGACCTGTTCTTCGGCGCGTGCGATCGCCACCAGCATTCGCGGGAAGAACTGCGGACCATCGATCAACAGCTCAAAGCTGTTGCCTTCGCGCCAGGGGAAGATCGCACCGGCCATGGCAGTCAGCGCGCCGTGAAAATCAGTACCGCACCCACCGGTACCGACAGGCTGATCGCCGATAGAGCGGCGACCTTGCGCAAGCTTTCCAGCCCCGGCGCAAGGTCGAAGTCCGCCGCGTTGATCACCAGCGGCTCCAGCGTCACTACCTGAAATCGCCGGTCATCAAGACGAGTCGCCAACAGCTCGGCGTTGTATTCGTGGGTCTTGCCATGCAGGTTAACGGTCACCGGCAGGCGCAACTCGAGCTGCGCACCGGAGGCGAGATCATTGATCGGGCCCAGGTCAATTTGCGTAGTGATCAGGGCTTCGGCGAAGGTCTTGGTGTCGAACAGCTCCTTGCGCATGCGTTCGTCGCGCAATGGAATACCACTGTTCACCGAGTCCAGCTCGACTTCGACCTCGGCCAGGCCTTTGGGGCTCACCTTGCCGTGCAGCACGAGGAAGCGCTGCACTTCGGAAATGTTGGCGTTTTTAGTGCTGACGAACGACAGCCGCGAGGATTCGCCGTCCAGGTACCAGTTGGCCTGGGCCGAAAGGGTTGTGCCGGCAAGCAGCATCAGGGCGATAGTTTTGACCAGGGAGCGGTTGAGCATAGAGACTCGTGGGTGGATAAACTTGCACGAACCTTAACTGGCCTGAGGCCGCTTGCAAACAACCTGTTACTCCAGCGGCGCCCCTGAGGTGGCTAGGCCAGCGCGTGCCGTACCTCGCCAATGGTCGCAGCCAGGCTGCTCAGATGCAGGCTCAGCACCCGCTCCACCGGCGCCTGGTCCATCGGCCAGTGTAGCGCCATGCTGCCCACCAGGCGGCCATCGGCATGAATCGGCAGCGCCACCGCGCGGATCAGAAAAGGCAGGCGCACTGGGTACTCCCAAAAACCTTCGGTGCGCTGGCCAAAGCCCTGATGCAACGCCTGCTCACTGGCGCGGAACAGACTCTCATCGGTCAATCGCTCACGACCGGCCAGGCGCTCTACCTCATCGATTTCCAGCTCGCCCAGGCACGCCCGACCCATTGCTGAATGAAACAAGCTGGCGTGCTGGCCGACGATCTGGCAGTTGTTCGGGTAACGCTTGCGCAGCACGGCAGGAATCGAACTTTCCATGACCTCGACCCGCTCGCCGTCAAAGCTGGAAAGGTCGGCGACCAGCCCCGTGCGCTCGCTCAGCTCCATCAGCAGCGGCGCGGCGCTTTCCACCAGGCGCCGCTTGAAGCGCTGTTGACTGTCGCCAAACAGGCGCCTGGCACACAGCCGATAACGCCGATCACTCAGGCCGCGAAAGATCCAGCCCTGTTCCTGCAAGGTCAGCAACATGCGCGACACCGTCGCTTTGGGCAGGCTGGTCAGGTAGTGCAACTCTTCGAGGCCCAACGCCTGGTGCTTGCCCAGCAGTTCGACGATCGCCAGGGCCCGTTCAACGGATCGGACGCTGCCGGTGTCGGTTTTACTCTCCATGATTGGACCTCCCTAAGTCCGGTTCAGGTAGCCCGGATGGATGATCACTTTATGCAGCAAGATGCGGGCCCGTCGCATCGAATCAAGTTATTTGCAGGCACGCTGGCGGTCGGCGCTTGACCCATTGCGTCAGCTGTTCATGGGCGTAGGCCAGTTGCAGGACCGCCCGATCCGCCTGCGCCGGGCCTATGATTTGCAGGCCCATGGGCAACCCCGCCGAGTTGAATCCCACGGGTACGCTCATGCAAGGCAAGCCGGCCAACGTCGGCCCGATCACCACTTCCATCCAGCGGTGATATGTGTCCATGGAACGCCCGCCGACGATGCGCGGCCAAGGGGTTTGTGCAACAAAAGGGAACACTTGCGCGGTGGGCAACAGCAGGAAATCGTAACGTTCGAATAACTTGCCCAGGACGCAGTACCACTCGCTGCGGCTGACGGATGCCTGGTAGACATCGGCTGCGGTCATTCGCAGTCCGCCCTCGATTTCCCATTGCGCTTCAGGCTTCATCTGTTCGCGCTTCAGCGGGTCGGCATGCAGCGCCCCGAGACTGCCCTGCACCAGCCAGTGCCGGTGCACCAGCCAGCACTGCCACAAACGCTCCATGGAGAAATCCGGGTGACAGGTTTCAACCTGGCAACCCAGGGCAGTGAAGTCCCCCAAGGCCGACTCGCACAGATTCAACACACCGACGTCCATCGGCAGGTAGCCGTTGTAGTCTCCCAGCCAGCCGAGCCTGGCCCCGGCGAAGTCGCATTGCAACGGCTCGTTGAACTGCTGCGGGTCGCTGGTCAGTGACAGCGGCACGCGCCGGTCATGCCCGGCCTGGATGCCCAACAACCGCGCCACATCGGTGACGCTGCGGCCCATCGGCCCTTCAGTGGCCAGTTGCTGGACGAACGTTTCCGGCACGGGCCCATAGGGTACCCGGCCCTGCGATGGACGAAAACCGAAGACGTTGTTGAACGCCGCCGGATTGCGCAGCGAACCCATCATGTCGCTGCCGTCGGCCACCGGCAGCATGCGCAAAGCCAGCGCCACCGCTGCACCGCCGCTACTACCGCCGGCAATCAACGTCGGGTCATAAGCGTTAGTGGTGATGCCAAACACGCTGTTATAGGTCTGCGAGCCGAGGCCGAATTCCGGGACATTGCTCTTGCCAACGATGATCGCGCCATTAGCGCGCACCCGCGCCACGCTGATCGCGTCGTGCTGTGGAACGTGCCTGGCAAACAGCGACGAGCCCATGGTCGTGCGCAACCCCGCAGTAGCAGCCAGATCCTTGATCGCCTGTGGCATCCCGTGCATCCAGCCACGGGACTGGCCTTGATCCAGTTGCCGGTCGCAGACGTCAGCCTCGGCCAGAAGCTCATCAGTCGGGCGCAGCGACACCAGGGCATTGACCTGTGGATTGAAGCGCTCGATCTGCGCCAGATAAGCCTGCATCACCTCCCGGCAGGATACCTGTCGGGAGTGAATGGCACGGGACAACGCATCGGCGTCCAGTTGAACAATCGGATGCAGGCTCAAGGTTTCACCTCAAGGTCAAGGGCGACAGCTTTCTTGCGCGGCGTCTCGTGCATGCAGTAAGTGCCAAGCAGCGTCAGCACGCAAGCGAACAACACGTAGAACGCTGGGGCAACCGGAGTCGCCAGCACCTTGCTGAGCCACGTGACGATCAGCGGGGCGAAACCGCCGAAGACCATCACCGCCACGTTATAGGCCACCGACACTCCGGTGGAACGTACTTCGATAGGAAACTGCTCAGCCAGTGCAGTCGGTGCCGGGCCGAAAAATCCGCCAATCGCACTGCATAACAACATCTGCATCACCAGCAGTCGCTCCACCGAGGGTGCCGCTGCAACCCACACGTACAGCGGATACACCATCAGGAAAAACGCCAGGGTAAACGCCATCAATACCGGCCGCCGACCTAGCCTGTCCGACAGTGCGCCGGACAGTGGAATCACTACCGTCATCACCGCCACCGCGAGCATTTGCACCAGCAGTACCTGATCAAGAGGCAGACCCAGATTCTTATGCGCGAAGGTCGGCATATTCACCAGCACCACGTAAAACGACACCGTTGCGCCGCATGCCAGGCCCATCGATACCAGGATGCTGCGCCGATGCTCGCGGATCACTTGCATGAGGCTCGGGCTCTCGCCCTTTGCCTGCCGGCGAGCCTCAAGAAACTCCTCCGGCTCCTCCATGTGCTTGCGAATCCACAGGCCGACCGGGCCGATCAGCAAGCCGAGCACAAACGGAATCCGCCAGCCCCAGCTGTCCAGCGCCTCGGGGGAAAACAGATGAGTGACCAATGCCACCATTCCCGCGCCGCAAAATACCGCCAGACACTGGCCTACCAGTTGCCACGAACCGTACAGACCTTTTCTGTGAGCAGGCGCACTCTCCACCAGAAACGCCGTGGCGCTGGCGTATTCGCCGCCCGTAGCGAAGCCCTGGAGCATTCGCGCGACCACGATCAACAGCGGAGCGCCCATGCCGATGGCGGCGTAATTGGGCGCAAACGCGATCAGTGCAATGGACACTGTCATCAGGCGGATGATCATCTGCATCGCGGCCTTGCGGCCTTTGCGATCGGAATACATGCCCAGCAGGATGCCCCCCACCGGGCGCATGAAAAAACCGACGCCAAAGGTCGCTAGCGCCATCAGCAGCGAAGCGTATTCGTCTTCGGACGGAAAGAACTGGCGGGCGATGATGCTCGCCAGAAAGCCATAGACAATGAAGTCATACCATTCCAGCGCGTTGCCGATAACGGCGGCGACGACCTGCCGGGTACGCGAAACACCTGTGCTCGAAGTCTGCATGAAGGACTCTCCAAAAACCCTGTTGGTGAGAACGGGCGCAAGAGTGCGCGCCCGGTACAGCGGCAGTAGAAAGTGCGGGTCAGGCCGGCTTGAGCCAGCTCTCGGTCAGCGCCCCCCAGTACGCCGCCCCGATCAGCAGGATGTCGTCGTTAAAGTCATAGGCGGGGTTGTGGACCATCGGCCGCGAAACGCCATTGCCGATGAACAGGTAGGTGCCCGGGCAACGCTGCAGCATCCACGCAAAGTCCTCGCTGCCCATGAGTTTTGGCGTGCTACCGTCCACCGCATCGGCGCCGACCAGTTCGACGCCCACTTGCCGGGCGAACTCGGTTTCGGCCGCGTGATTGACCAGCACCGGGTAGGCCGGACGATGTTCGATGCGCGAAGTGCAACCGAAACTCCGGGCCTGGGCCTCAATGATCGCGCGCACCCGGTCGAGGGTTTGCTCGCGCACCTGGGCATTCAACGCGCGCAGGCTGAGGCGCAGGATCGCCTGCTGTGGAATGACATTGGCCGCTTCCCCGGCCTGCAACGCTCCGACTGTGACGACTGCCGCCTGCTGAGCATCGATGTTGCGTGCAACCACGGTTTGCAGAGCCATGACCACGCTGGCCGCCGCTACCAGCGGATCGACCGCCAGATGCGGCATCGAACCGTGACCGCCGACACCTTCAATGATGACCGCAAGCAAATCCTGCGAAGCCATCATCGGGCCTTCGCGAAAGCCCAGGTGACCGGCAGGCAGCCCCGGCATGTTGTGCATACCGAACAATGCGTCGCAGGGAAAGCGCTCAAGAAGGCCGTCGGCGAGCATCGCCTCGGCACCACCCTGGCCTTCTTCGGCGGGTTGGAAAATGAGGGTCAGGGTACCGTCGAACTGACGGGTTGCCGCCAGGTAACGTGCCGCACCCAGCAGCATGGTGGTATGGCCGTCATGGCCGCAGGCGTGCATGCAGCCCTGATGTTGACTGCTGTAAGTGGCGCCAGTGTTCTCGATGATCGGCAGCGCGTCCATGTCCGCTCGAATCCCGATTTTTCGCGAACTGTTGCCGTTACGCAGGACTCCAACCACGCCGGTCTTGCCGATCCCTGTATGCACTTCATAACCCCACGCCTGCAGGGATCTGGCCACCAGCGCCGAGGTGCGGGTTTCCTCGAAGCCGAGTTCAGGGTGAGCGTGAATGTCCTGGCGCGTGGCGTGCAGATCGCTGGCCACATCGTTGAGCCAGGCAAGAATGTGCTGATGTCGGTTCATGACGATTGTCCTCTGGCCGGGTTGATTCCCGTTCTTGTTGTTCGCGGTTGTCGGGTGTTGAGCGCGACACATCAAGGCAGGTCGCGCTCCCCACCAGATAACCGCGAGCGCGGCGCGAGGACAATCGAATGTGGTTCCACTGGGTGGAACCTGAAGCAGTTGAGCAGAACAACGCGCAGGTTCGGCGGACTCAGGGCGACAGGCGACAACCCTGGTGCTTGCTGATCCATTGCGCGCTGTTACTGCGGCCCATCCCGCTGACGGTGATGCGCTTGCCGACCGGGTCATCGGTAAATCCGCTAGTGGGCAGCCACTGTTTCACGTAGCTGTGGCAATACTCGGCGGGGCTGTTCATCACGTATCGGCATGAACAATATTCCTTGGCGGTGTAGGCGCTGATGATGTCCGCAAACGCCCAAAGCGCCACCCGCTCCCGCCAGATCCAGCCAAGCAACGCTGCCAGCACAATCAGTCCCAGGATGCTCAACGGCCGGCGACGTACAAGACTGCGGCGGGTCATGGTTGCACCCGCCCGGCGACTGCCTGGCGCACGAGCCTGAGCAATGTGTTGTGGCTATAGCTGCCATCGCGATCATCACCGTAGCGCACGATAACCAGGTTCTCGCTGGGGATCACGTACAGAGCCTGCCCCCAATGCCCGAGTGCCGCGAAGGTATCGGCGGGCGCATCGGGCCAGGGCTGGGCTGCGCCGTTGGCAGCGCGGTTAAGCCACCAATGTCCGCCCGGCACCGTAGCATCCTGGTGGGCCTTGTACCCCGTGAAGGGCTCGCGATTGAAGGCGACCCAGTCCTTGGGCAGCAATTGTCGTTCGCCCCAGCGCCCGTCGCGCGCCATCAGCAAACCAATGCGTGCCAGATCGCGGGCGGTGAGATAGGCATAGGAGGACGCGACGAAAGTGCCACTGGCGTCGGCCTCCCAGGTCGCGTCGCGGATGCCCAGCGGCTCGAACAAGGCGTTCCATGGGTAATCCGCATAACGCGTCGGCCCAACAATGGCTTTCAACGCGGCGGACAGCAGGTTGCTGTCGCCACTGGAATAGCGAAACACCTGGCCGGGCTCGGCGTAAGCGTCATGGGAGGCAGTGAACGCAGCCATGTTTGAATGACCGCGGGTATACAGCATCGCCACCACTGAGGACTTCAGCGGGGCGTACTCGTAGTCTTCCTGCCAGTCCAGGCCGGAGGCCCAGTGCAGCAGGTCAGCCATGCTGATGGCCGGATGCTTTCCCAGCGCCGGATAGAACTTCAGCACCGGGTCCGAAAGCTTGAACAGGCCTTCGCCATAGGCCACGCCGAGGACCGCGGCCATGAGGCTCTTGCTGATCGACCAGGTCAGGTGCGGCGTGTCGGCAGTGGTCGGTGCGCAGTAGCGTTCGTAAAGCAATTGGCCGTCGCGGATCACCAGCAAGGCATCGGTACGTATACCTGCCCGGGTGCTGTCATTACGGGGCGCGAATGCATAGGCCTCCAGGGCTTGCAGCGTTGGCCCGCTCAGGCTCGGGCCGCTGGACCACTGCTCCCCGGGCCAGGTTTCGGCACGGGCGCAGACACTGAGCACCACCAGGAAACACAGGGACAAACCTTTGGACATGGAGGTGGCTCGGGAGGTTGAACCTGTTGAGCCTAGTTGAAGCTAATTACAGTTTTAAGTTGGGTGTGGACCTTGGAGACGCCATCGCGGGCAAGCCTTGCTCACACAGGTCAGCGGCCACACCGCTGACTGGTCTGCCCCAAAATGTTAGACATCAATCATCACTTTTGGGGTGCAGACCATCGCGCAGGAATCGCGTGTGCACTGCAAATCCCTGTGGGAGCAAGGCTTGCCCGCGATGGGGCCATTCAATCCAGCGCAGATCACGCCAATGCCTTGGCCAACCGCTTGCCCCGCGCCACCGCTGCCAGATCCATCACCGCCTGATCGCGCTGCCACATCGCCGCCCAGTGCGGCGGCCCATCCGCCAGCGCCAGGCCAATCTCGACCTTGAGCCCGTCGAACTGGGCGAACAAACCGCCCAGCAACACATGCCCTGCCGGATTGTTCGGCGCCTGACGGCTGACTTCCGCACATCCGGCGAGCAACGCCAGCAATCGCAGCTGCAGGGACTGCGGCCAGGCACTGTCCTGCCCTATGCCGTAAAGCCAGGCGGTCACTGCGCTCAGCACATAGATATCTTCCAGGGTGCGGAACGGTTTGACGTAGGCGTCCCAACCGTCCCCGGCCAGCAATTCGCATTGGGCGTTCTCCAGAACCAGCCGACAGTGGCTGATATCCGGCATCAACGGGATCGACGGCAGGTGCTCCAGGCTTACCCCGGGCTCGCCCGGATACACCACCGCCAGGCTCAGGCGAGGCGCTTCGCCGGGCTGCTCGCTGCGAGCGGCGACCAGCAGCCAGTCGGCAGCATTGCCCGCGGTGACGAAATCCTTGCGGCCGCTCAGGCGTAAATCGCCCAGGCGAGTCTGCATGTCCGCCACCCGCAGGCTGCGCTGCTCGGTCGCACACATGGCGCCCAGGCTCAGCGGCGCGCTTGGCCAGAGCATGCGTAACGCAGCCTGATACCCCACCAGAAATGCCAGCCCCGGCGTCGCCATCAATCGCCCGCCCGCCACTGCCAGCTCGAAGGGCGTGACACTCCCCAGTTGCTGCAAAAGATTGGCAAAGCCTTCCGCCAGGTCCGCACTGGCCGGCACTCGATCACAACGTTTCAACAGGTTCTGCCAAGGCATTGAAGACTCCTCAAGGGCTGTCATACAAGCATCACCAAAGCTTCATGGCGATGACACCGGGGCTACATAGCCTGACTTTGCACAACACGGCTGCATAAAGAAAGTCGATCGACTGCCACCCAAGACGGGTGACCAGCCCGCACGGAGATTCGCCATGACCCAGATCGCCCACATCCGCGACACCGGCAATGAACGTCGCCTGCAAGCCGAACGCCTGGTAGGTGCCGACGCGCTGCAGGAAGCCCAGGCTCTGCGCTTCAACGTGTTCAGCGGCGAATTCAACGCCAAGCTGAAAGGCGCGGAGTGGGGTCTGGACATGGATGACTACGACGTTCACTGCGCCCACATCGGGGTGCGCGACCTGAACACCGGCCGCCTGGTGGCGACTACCCGCTTGCTTGACCACCAGGCCGCGAGCAGCCTGGGCAGGTTCTACAGCGAAGAAGAGTTCAGCCTGCATGGCCTGGTCCACTTGCAGGGCCCGATTCTGGAAATCGGGCGCACCTGCGTCGATCCCGCCTATCGCAACGGCGGCACCATCGCCGTGCTCTGGGGTGAGCTGGCCGAAGTGTTGAACCAGGGCGGCTATAGCTACCTGATGGGCTGTGCCAGCATCCCGATGCAGGATGGCGGAATCCAGGCCCATGCGATCATGCAGCGCCTGCGCGAGCGCTACCTGTGCACCGAACACCTGCGTGCCGAGCCGAAAAAGCCGCTGCCGGCGCTGGCCATTCCCTCCAACGTCATCGCCGAAATGCCACCGCTGCTCAAGGCGTACATGCGCCTGGGCGCGAAGATTTGCGGCGAGCCCTGCTGGGATGAAGATTTCCAGGTGGCCGACGTATTTATCCTGCTCAAGCGCGATGAACTCTGCCCGCGTTACGCCAAGCACTTCAAGGCGGCCATGTGATGAGCCGGTTGAGGGTGTACGCACGAATCGCACGAGTGCTGGTGGTGGTAACGCTGGGGTTGAGCATGGCTGGCGTGTTCGGGTTGTTCGAGCGCCTGGGCATCGCGCACTCCATGGCGCGCCGCCAGCGCTGGTCGCGTTTCTTCATGGCGCGCCTGGCCAATGCCCTGCCCTTTCGTGTGACCGTCCACGGCGAACTGCCGCAGCAACCGATGCTCTGGGTCAGCAATCACGTGTCCTGGACAGACATTCCGCTGCTGGGCATGCTCACCCCGCTGTCGTTCCTGTCCAAGGCCGAGGTGCGCACCTGGCCGGTGGCGGGCTGGCTGGCGGCCAAGGCCGGCAGCCTGTTCATTCGTCGTGGTTCGGGCGACAGCCAGTTGATCCGCAAGCAAATGGCCCGTCATCTGCAGCAGGCCCATCCCCTGTTGATGTTCCCGGAAGGCACCACCACCGATGGCCGCTCGCTGCGCACCTTCCATGGTCGCCTGCTATCCGCGGCGATTGATTCCCAGGTGAAGCTGCAACCGGTGGCGATTCGTTATCTGCGCGGGGGTGAGCTGGATTCGCTGGCGCCTTTTATTGGCGACGATGACTTGCTGTCGCACCTGATGCGCCTGTTCGGCGATGAGCGCGGTGATGTGGAAATTCATCTGCTCAAGCCAATCGCTTGTGAAGGCCGGGAACGCGCGGCGCTGGCGTTCGATGCGCAGCAGGCGGTGCAGAAGGCATTGTTTGGGGCGATTCCGGAACAGCAGCAAAGGCCGATGCGCCCTGCTATAGCTGCCTGACACCATTCCCCGAAAACAACAAATCTCCTGTGGGAGCGAGCCTGCTCGCGATAGCGGTGTATCAGTCGACAACTCTGTTGGCTGACAGACCGCAATCGCGAGCAGGCTCGCTCCCGCAGGATCTCCCCCAGGTCTATTTTGCTGGATGGTTCTGCACAAAGAGCTGAAGCTGAGGGTAGAACAACCGGAAATCCTCGCTCAGCGGCTCATACAGCACCCGCAACTCCTGCATCGCCCCGGCCAGTTCCTCCGGCCGGGTCAGCCGCCGCGAAATCCCGCGCAGCACCTGCTCCAGCACATCGAACTGGCGATAAGACCCCAACCAGTCATTGGCCATCATGTGCGGCGCAATCCTCGCCAGGCGTTCCGGCAGTTGCCGCTCACAGGCCAGCACCCGGTACACATCCGAAGTGAACCGTTCCAGCGGCTGCTCGGCATACAGGCCCCAGTCCCGCGCCAGGCAGTGATCGAAAAACACATCGAGGACGATCCCGGCGTAACGCCGGCGAGTCAGGGAAAAACGCGACAACGATACATCGACCAACGGATGCCGGTCGGTAAATACGTCAATGCTGCGATGCAGCTGGATGGCCGCCTCGACCTCCGGATCAAATTGCCCCTGCAGCCGCCCTTTGACGAAATCGCCATACAGGCTGCCGAGCAATTGACCGGGGCGCTGCCCACCAAGGTGCAGATGTGCGAGATAATTCATGTCGCCAGCTTAGCACTGCGCACCCGAATCGTTACAGCCAACGTATCGTTATAACTCGATATAGCGAATTATGTGGTCGTGAGACCAAAATCATATTTGTGTATCGCGAAATAGCGATTTAAAGTTCGCATCATCGCGATATAGCGTTTTACTCATCACGAGCCCATACCATGCCTATTAATCTCGACGAAATAATAAAAGCCCTGGCACACCCAGTCCGGCGAGAAATCCTGCACTGGTTGAAAGACCCGACCCTCGAATTCCCCGACCAGACCCACAGCAACGAGCACGGAGTCTGCGCCGGACAAATCGATCAACGCTGTGGCCTGTCGCAATCCACAGTCTCCGCGCACCTGGCCACCCTGCAACGCGCCGGCCTGATCAGCAGCCGCAAAGTTGGTCAATGGCACTTTTTCAAACGCAACGAGGAAACCATCCAGGAATTCCTCAGCACCTTCAGTAAAGAGCTCTGACCCTTTCAGTCAGCCAGCCCACAAGGAATCAACATGCCCCTCTCGCTCCTCATCCTGGCCTTGAGCGCCTTCGCCATCGGTACCACCGAGTTCGTCATCATGGGCCTGTTGCCCGATGTGGCGGCCGACCTCGGCGTGTCGATTCCTGGCGCGGGCTGGTTGGTGACCGGTTACGCACTGGGCGTGGCCATCGGTGCGCCGTTCATGGCACTGGCCACCGCCAAACTGCCGCGCAAGGCCGCCCTGGTAGCGTTGATGGGCATT
The DNA here is from genome assembly GCF_017114825.1 of Pseudomonas gregormendelii. GTDB lineage: Bacteria > Pseudomonadota > Gammaproteobacteria > Pseudomonadales > Pseudomonadaceae > Aquipseudomonas > Aquipseudomonas gregormendelii. The sequence goes on from NZ_JADEVO010000020.1 coordinate 16,599, forward strand.
TTCATCATCGGCAATCTGCTTTGCGCGCTGGCCAGTGACTACAACGTGCTGATGTTCGCCCGTGTCGTGACGGCGCTTTGCCACGGCGCCTTCTTCGGCATCGGCTCGGTGGTGGCGGCAGGCCTGGTTCCGGCTAACAAGCGCGCATCCGCCGTGGCCCTGATGTTCACCGGCCTGACCTTGGCCAACGTCCTCGGCGTGCCACTGGGCACCGCCCTCGGCCAGGAAGCCGGCTGGCGCTCGACCTTCTGGGCAGTAACCGTCATTGGCGTGATTGCGCTGATCGGCCTGATTCGGTTCCTGCCCGCCAAGCGGGATGAAGAGAAACTCGACATGCGCGCCGAATTGCGGGCACTCAAGGGCGCCGGCATCTGGTTGTCCCTGAGCATGACCGCGCTGTTCGCCGCCTCGATGTTCACCTTGTTCACCTATGTCGCGCCGCTGCTCGGCGACGTTACCGGGGTCTCGCCCAAGGGCGTTACCTGGACCCTGCTGTTGATTGGCCTGGGCCTGACCGTGGGCAACATCATCGGCGGCAAGCTGGCGGACAAGCGACTGGCAGCGACCCTGACTGGCGTTTTCATCTCGATGGCCGTGGTCTCCACCGTATTGACCTGGACCAGCGGGGCGCTGATCCCGACCGAAATCACCCTGTTCCTCTGGGCCACCGCATCGTTCGCCGCCGTCCCGGCGTTGCAGATCAACGTGGTGACCTTCGGCAAGGCGGCACCGAACCTGGTGTCGACCCTGAACATCGGCGCATTCAACGTCGGCAACGCACTGGGCGCCTGGGTCGGCGGCAGCGTTATCGCCCACGGCTTCGGCCTGACCCGCGTGCCATTGGCGGCCGCTGCCCTGGCAGTCCTCGCCCTGCTGGTGACGCTGATTACTTTCCGCCAGAGCGGCAATGCCGAACTGGCCCCTGCTACCCATTGATCTGCCACGAGGTTTGTATTTCATGACGACTATTTTCGATCCGATCAAACTGGGCGACGTCGAACTCGCCAACCGCATCATCATGGCGCCATTGACCCGCTGCCGCGCCGACGAAGGCCGGGTGCCGAATGCGCTCATGGCCGAGTACTACGTACAACGGGCCTCGGCTGGCCTGATCCTCAGCGAGGCCACCTCGGTCACGCCGATGGGTGTCGGCTACCCGGATACCCCGGGTATCTGGTCCAACGACCAGGTACGCGGCTGGAGCAACGTAACCAAGGCCATCCACGGCGCGGGCGGCAAGATCTTCCTGCAACTGTGGCACGTCGGCCGGGTCTCTCACGAGTCGTACCTGAACGGTGAGCTGCCTGTCGCACCAAGCGCCATTCAGCCAAAAGGCCACGTCAGCCTGGTGCGCCCTCTGGCCGACTACCCGACCCCACGCGCCCTGGAAACCGCTGAAATCGCCGACATCGTCGACGCCTACCGCACGGGTGCCGAAAACGCCAAGGCCGCCGGTTTCGACGGCGTGGAAATCCACGGCGCCAACGGCTACCTGCTTGACCAGTTCCTCCAAAGCAGCACCAACCAGCGCACCGACCACTACGGTGGCTCCCTGGAAAACCGCGCCCGCCTGTTGCTGGAAGTGACCGACGCCGCCATCGAAGTCTGGGGCGCCGGCCGCGTGGGCGTGCACCTGGCGCCTCGCGCCGACTCCCACGACATGGGCGATGACAACCTGGCGGAGACTTTTACCTACGTCGCTCGAGAGCTGGGCAAACGCGGCATCGCGTTCATCTGCTCCCGGGAAAAAGAAGGCGCCGACAGCCTCGGCCCACAACTGAAAGAAGCATTCGGCGGCCCGTACATCGCCAACGAACGTTTCACCAAAGACAGCGCCAACGCCTGGCTGGCGGCTGGCAAGGCTGACGCAGTAGCCTTCGGCGTGCCGTTCATTGCCAACCCGGACTTGCCGGCCCGCTTGAAGGCTGATGCGCCGTTGAACGAGCCGCGTCCGGAACTGTTTTACGCTAAAGGTCCAGTGGGCTACATCGACTATCCGGTGCTGTAAAACCGAACAGCAATACGCACTACAACAAAGCCTCGTCTCGAAAGAGCCGGGGCTTTGTATTACTGGTGTCTTGACCTTCAGGCAGTGAGGGTATTGGCGCGCTGACGGCTAGACCCGTTAGATCAATTGACACAAATCTCCTACAAAATACGCACCCCGCTACCTGTCCACCTGGCGGCTCTACGTATATAAAGCAGTCTGCGGGCGCTGGTCCCTTGACATCGCTGCCGCTACTTACGCATTTTGTTTCATTTGCGCAGGCTGGGACTGAAGCGCAGCATATCCAACCCTGTATCGGCCCAGCGCTCGGCCTCGGCGTGCAGCTCAAAGCTGTCCGGTGCCAGCAGCCACTGATACAGAATGCCGTCAATGTAGGCATGCAGGCTTATGGCGGCACGGACGGTGTCGAGGTCTGCCGGCAATTGCCCACGGTTGACTGCGTTACGCAAGGCGAGGCCGATCCGCACGTTGCAGTCCAGGCTGGCGGCCTGACGCTGCTGACGCAGGTCGCACATTTCATCGGTGAATTCGCACTTGTGAAACAGGATCTCATTGAGACGCCGGGTTTTCGGGTCCTGGGCAATCTGATGAAACAAATGAATCAGCAGCTTGCGCATGCAGCCCAGGGGGTCGGGTTCGTCCTCGCTCTCGCTGGCCTTGGCCATGTCATCCAGTGGTTCGTGCAAGCTATCGAGCATCGCCTGCACCACATCGGCCTTGTTGCTGAAATGCCAATAGATGGCCCCGCGAGTGACGCCGGCCAGGGTCGCGATATCGGCCAGTGTCGTGCGCGCCACACCCCGCTCGTAGAAGGCTTTTTCTGCCGCTTCGAGTATCTGGTTACGGGTTTCCTGGGCTTCCTCTTTGGTACGACGGACCATGGCAGTACAACCTCGATCAGGATGCTTCAGCAGTCTGAACATCCACTGAATAAAATTGCAGCGAGCGCTCTTGGGACTCGTCTGCGGCCTACAATTCAAACCTTCGCGGAGCATTTGTAACGGGATAAGTACAACGCCAAAGGTATTTACAAACAACCATGAACGTAAGTATATTCCTTAGCAAGCTACTTATCCACTCAGCGCACATTTTTTACCTTTCACACTTTCTAGTGCGCACCTAGCGCGCCTGACCCGAGGATTTTCATGCAATTCAAGCCAGCTGTTACCGCTCTGGTCACTGCCGTCGCCCTTGCATCGCTGCTCAGCGGATGTAAAAAGGAAGAGGCGGCCCCCGCCGCACCACCCCCTCAGGTCGGCGTCGTGACGCTGCATGCACAATCGTTCACCCTGACTTCCGAGCTTCCGGGTCGTACCAGTGCGTTCCGCATTGCCGAAGTCCGCCCGCAGGTCAACGGCATCATTCTCAAGCGCCTGTTCAAGGAAGGCGGCGACGTCAAGGCCGGCCAGCAGCTGTACCAGATCGATCCGGCCGTCTATGAAGCCACGCTGAAAAGCGCCGAAGCCAACCTGCAGCAGACCAAGTCGATTTCCGACCGCTACAAGCTGCTGGTGAAAGAGCAGGCCGTGAGCCGTCAGGAATACGACACGGCGCTGGCCAACCGCATGCAGGCGGAAGCTTCGGTGCAGACTGCCCAGATCAATGTGCGCTACACCAAAGTCTACGCGCCTATCAGCGGTCGAATCGGTCGCTCCAACGTGACCGAAGGTGCCCTGGTCACCAATGGCCAGGCCGAGGCCTTGGCGGTGATCCAGCAACTCGATCCGATCTATGTCGACGTGACCCAGTCGTCCGTGGAGCTGCTGGAACTGCGCCGTGAACTGGAAAGCGGGCGCCTGCAAAAGGCCGGTGACACCGCCGCGGCGGTCAAGCTGACCCTTGAAGACGGCAGCCAGTACAAGCTGGACGGTAAACTTGAGTTCTCCGAAGTCTCGGTAGACCAGACCACCGGTTCCGTGACGTTGCGCGCCGTGTTCCCCAACCCTGACCACACCCTCCTGCCCGGCATGTTCGTTCACGCTCAGCTGCAGGCCGGTGTGAACAGCGCAGCGATCCTGGCACCCCAGCAAGGCGTGACTCGTGACCTCAAGGGCGCGCCAACGGCACTGGTCGTGGGCCCGGACAACAAGGTCGAGCTGCGCCAGCTCAAGGCCAGTCGCACCGTGGGCAGCCAGTGGCTGATCGAAGATGGCCTGAAGGCGGGCGATCGACTGATCACCGAAGGGCTGCAGTACGTCAAACCTGGTGTCGAAGTCAAAGCCACTGAAGCGACTAACGTAGGCACCAAGAACCCGGTCCCCGCACAGGCAGCTGACAAGGCTTCCAGCGGCAAAGGGGAGTAACCCATGTCCAGATTTTTTATCGACCGTCCGATTTTCGCCTGGGTAATTGCCCTGGTGATCATGCTGGTCGGGGCACTATCGATCCTCAAACTCCCGATCAACCAATACCCGAGCATTGCGCCACCGGCCATTGCGATCCAGGTAACCTACCCAGGCGCGTCCGCACAAACCGTGCAGGACACCGTGGTCCAGGTGATCGAGCAACAGCTCAACGGTATCGATAACCTGCGTTATGTCTCCTCGGAAAGTAACTCCGACGGCAGCATGACCATTACCGCGACCTTCGAGCAGGGTACCAACTCCGATACCGCCCAGGTCCAGGTGCAGAACAAGCTGAACCTGGCCACCCCGCTGCTGCCGCAAGAAGTGCAGCAACAGGGGATCCGCGTAACCAAGGCGGTGAAAAACTTCCTGTTGGTCATCGGTGTGGTGTCGCGTGACGGCAGCATGAACAAGGACGACCTGTCCAACTACATCGTGTCCAACATGCAGGATCCGATCTCGCGGACCGCCGGTGTCGGTGACTTCCAGGTCTTCGGTTCCCAGTACGCCATGCGCGTCTGGCTCGATCCGGCCAAGTTGAACAACTTCAACCTGACCCCGGTAGACGTCAAGGCGGCCATCGCGGCGCAGAACATCCAGGTGTCCTCCGGCCAACTGGGCGGCTTGCCTGCTGCACCTGACCAGCAGCTGAACGCTACCATCATCGGCAAAACCCGCCTGCAGACCGCCGAGCAGTTCAACAAGATCCTGCTCAAGGTCAACAAGGACGGCTCGCAAGTGCGTCTGTCCGATGTCGCGGATGTGGGTCTGGGCGGTGAGAACTACAGCATCAACGCTCAGTTCAACGGCGCACCGGCTTCCGGCCTGGCGGTGAAACTGGCCAACGGTGCCAACGCCCTCGACACTGCCAAGGCACTGCGCAACACCATCGAAACCCTCAAGCCCTTCTTCCCGCAAGGAATGGAAGTGGTGTTCCCGTACGACACCACGCCAGTGGTGACCGAATCGATCAAGGGTGTGGTTGAAACCCTGGTCGAAGCGATCGTGCTGGTGTTCCTGGTGATGTTCCTGTTCCTGCAGAATTTCCGCGCCACGGTCATCACCACGATGACGGTGCCGGTGGTACTGCTGGGTACCTTCGGGATTCTCGCGGCGTTCGGTTTCAGCATCAACACCCTGACCATGTTCGGCATGGTGCTGGCCATCGGCTTGCTGGTGGACGATGCCATCGTTGTGGTGGAAAACGTCGAACGGGTCATGAGTGAAGAAGGCCTGTCACCCAAGGAGGCCACCAAGAAATCCATGGGGCAGATCCAGGGTGCACTGGTGGGTATCGCCTTGGTGCTCTCGGCGGTACTGCTGCCAATGGCGTTCTTCAGCGGTTCTACCGGGGTGATCTACAAGCAATTCTCGATCACGATCGTCTCGGCCATGGCCCTGTCGGTACTGGTTGCCCTGATCTTCACGCCGGCGCTTTGCGCAACCATGCTCAAGGCGATTCCGAAAGGCGAACATGGCACCCCGAAACGCGGCTTCTTTGGCTGGTTCAACCGCAGTTTCGACCGCGGCGTCAAAAGCTACGAGCGCGGCGTTGGCAACATGCTCACGCACAAGGCCCCTTACCTGCTGGCCTACGTGATCATCGTGGTCGGCATGATCTGGTTGTTCACCCGCATTCCAACGGCGTTCCTTCCGGAAGAAGACCAGGGCGTACTCTTCGCCCAGGTGCAGACCCCGGCCGGCTCCAGCGCCCAGCGGACCCAGGTGGTGATCGACGAAATGCGCGAATTCCTGCTGCGGCCGTCCAAGGACGGCGGCGAAGGCGATGCGGTGGCCTCGGTGTTTACCGTGAACGGCTTCAACTTCGCCGGTCGCGGCCAGAGTTCGGGCTTGGCCTTTATCATGCTCAAACCCTGGGGCGAGCGAAACGCCGATAACAGCGTATTCAACCTGGCCGCCCGGGCCCAAAAGCATTTCTTCTCGTTCCGTGACGCCATGGTGTTCGCCTTCGCGCCACCTGCGGTACTGGAGCTGGGCAACGCCACGGGCTTTGACGTATTCCTCCAGGACCGTGCCGGCATCGGCCACGAAAAACTGATGGAAGCGCGCAACCAGTTCCTCGGCATGGCCGCGCAGAGCAAGGTGCTGTCGCAGGTACGTCCCAACGGCCTGAACGACGAACCGCAATACCAGCTGGAAATCGATGACGAGAAGGCCAGTGCCCTGGGCCTCACGCTCAGCGACATCAACACCACCCTGTCGATTGCCTTGGGCAGTAGCTACGTCAACGACTTCATCGACCGCGGTCGGGTGAAGAAGGTGTACGTGCAAGGCCAGCCTGATTCGCGGATGAGCCCCGAAGACATCAAGAAATGGTACGTGCGTAACTCCGAAGGAACCATGGTGCCGTTCTCGGCCTTCGCCAAGGGCAAGTGGATCTACGGCGCACCTAAGCTGTCGCGTTATAACGGTGTAGAGGCGATGGAAATTCTCGGAGCCCCGGCGCCGGGTTATTCCACCGGTGAGGCCATGGCCGAAGTCGAAGCGCTGGCGAAGAAACTCCCGGCGGGTGTAGGGATTTCCTGGACCGGCCTGTCGTACGAGGAACGTCTGTCCGGCTCGCAGGCTCCGGCGCTGTACGCGTTATCGCTGCTGATGGTGTTCCTGTGCCTGGCGGCTCTGTACGAAAGCTGGTCGATTCCGATTGCGGTGATGCTGGTAGTACCTTTGGGGATCATCGGGGCACTGCTGGCGACCAGTCTGCGCGGGCTGTCCAACGACGTTTACTTCCAGGTGGGCCTGTTGACGACTATCGGCCTGGCGGCGAAAAACGCCATCCTGATCGTTGAATTCGCCAAGGAACTGCACGAGCAGGGCAAGAGCCTGCGAGAGGCTGCGATCGAAGCCTGCCGCATGCGTTTGCGCCCGATCATCATGACCTCGCTGGCCTTTGTCCTGGGCGTAGTGCCCCTGGCGATTTCCACTGGTGCCGGCTCAGGTAGCCAACATGCCATCGGTACAGGCGTTATTGGCGGTATGATCACGGCCACGGTCCTGGCGATTTTCTGGGTACCACTGTTCTTCGTTACCGTGTCGTCCATTGGTCAGCGCAAAAAAACCGACCCGGATGACACTACTGAAACTCCTAAAGAGGCTGGCCAATGAGCAAGTCGCTACTCTCCCTGGCAGTCGCCGCGTTCGTACTTGGTGGCTGCTCGCTGATACCCGATTATCAGCAGCCTGAAGCACCGGTGGCGAGCCAGTACCCGCAAGGGCCGGCTTATTCGCCGGCCCAGGCGCCAGGTCAGGCCGCTGCTGAACAGGGCTGGAAGCAGTTTTTCCATGACCCGGTCCTGCAACAGCTGATCCAGGTGGCCCTGGAAAACAACCGTGACCTGCGAGTCGCCGCATTGAACATCGACGCCTTTGCCGCGCAGTACCGCATCCAGCGTGCGGACCTGTTCCCGGCGGTGTCGGCCAATGGCACTGGCAGCCGCCAGCGAGTTCCGGCCAACGCTTCGCAAACCGGCGAGGCAGGGATCACCAGTTCCTACTCGGCTACGGTCGGCATCAGCGCTTACGAACTCGACCTGTTCGGTCGTGTTCGCAGCCTGAGTGAAGAAGCCCTGCAACAGTACTTCGCCACTGAAGAAGGCCGTCGCAGCACGCAAATCAGCCTGGTGGCCAACGTGGCCAACGCCTACCTGACCTGGCAAGCCGACAAGGAACTGCTCAAGGTGACCCAGGACACCCTTGGTGCGTTCGAGGAGAGCTACAAGCTCACTTCGCGCAGCAACGAAGTGGGCGTCGCCTCGGCACTGGACCTGGCGCAGTCGCGCACCTCGGTGGAAAACGCCCGGGCGCAACTGGCCAAGTACACCCGCCAGGTCGCGCAGGATGAAAACAGCCTGGTGCTGCTGCTCGGTACCGGCCTGCCGGCGAACCTGCAGCCCACCCGGCCCCTGGCTGACGACTTGCTGAGCGATGTACCGCCAGGCCTGCCGTCGGACTTGCTGCAACGGCGCCCGGACATCCTCCAGGCCGAGCGCAACCTCAAGGCCGCCAACGCCAACATCGGCGCCGCGCGGGCTGCGTTCTTCCCGAGCATCAGCCTGACAGCCAATGCCGGTTCCCTGAGTCCGGACCTGTCCGGCCTGTTCAAGGGCGGCTCGGGCGCCTGGTTGTTCCAGCCGCAGATCAACCTGCCGATCTTCAACGCCGGCAGCCTGCGTGCCAGCCTGGATTACTCGAAAATCCAGAAAGACATTGGCGTGGCGAACTACGAGAAGTCCATTCAAACGGCCTTCCAGGAAGTCGCCGACGGCCTGGCAGCGCGCCAGACCTACACCCAGCAGCTGCAGGCGCAGCGTGATTTCGTCACCGCCAACCAGGACTACTACCGTCTGGCCGAGCGACGTTATCGCATTGGTGTCGACAGCAACCTGACCTTCCTCGATGCCCAGCGCCAGTTGTTCAGCGCCCAGCAGGTACTGATCACCGATCGTCTGGCCCAACTGGTCAGCGCAGTCAATCTGTACAAGGCACTGGGTGGTGGCTGGAATGCGCAAACCGCGCAAAACGAGCCGGTGAAAGAAGAAGCGCCGAAACTGAAGTTGTTCTGATAGCGCTTTTCGCAATATCGAAGCCCACCTTACCGGTGGGCTTTTTGTTGGGCTTCAGGACCAACAGATCGCAGCCTTCGGCAGCTCCTACAGGCATTCGCGCACACCTGTAGGAGCTGCCGAAGGCTGCGATCTGTTGATCTTTTATAGTTCGATAATCGCCCAAAACCCTCAGCTACAGATTGAACTATCTAGTACATTCCGCGCACCATTCGCTCCACAAAACCAATAACCTCCAGGTTCGACCATGTCTCAGCGCCCTGCCCTGTCCGGCTGAATCCGTTTCTCTACTTCCACGATACGCATCTTCAACTGCAGCCTCAGGTTGCGGCATCACCCGTTGCATCCCCAATAAATAGAGAGACCCCTACCCATGACGCCTCCCACTGCGCACTACTTATATCCCAGCCTGATCGCCTTTGCCCTGGCCGCCGCAGCTGGCACCGCGGCCGCCGAGGAGTCGGGTTTCGTCGAGGGCGCCAAGGTCAATCTGAACCTGCGCAATTTCTACATCAACCGTAACTTTACCAACCCGACCAAGACCCAGGGCAAGGCTGAAGAGTGGACGCAGAGTTTTATCCTGGATGCGAAATCCGGGTTCACCCAAGGCACCGTCGGGCTAGGCATGGATGTGCTGGGGCTGTACTCGGTGAAGCTCGATGGCGGCAAGGGCACCGGCGGGACTCAGCTTTTACCTCTGGATCAGGACGGCCGTCCGGCCGATAACTTCGGTCGCACCAACGTGGCGTTCAAGGCGAAGCTGTCGCAAACCGAAGTCAAAGTCGGCGAATGGATGCCCGTGCTGCCGGTCCTGCGTTCGGACGACGGCCGATCCCTGCCGCAAACCTTCAGGGGCGGCCAGATCACTTCCAGGGAGTGGGCTGGGCTGACGCTGTACGGTGGGCAGTTCCGCGCCAATAGTCCGCGCGACGACAGCAGCATGAGCGACATGTCGATGACCGGGAAGCCGTCTTTCACCTCGGACAGATTCAACTTCCAGGGCGGCGAATATGTGTTCAACGATAAACGCACCCAGCTTGCGCTGTGGAACGCCGAGTTGAAGGACATCTACAGCCAGCAGTTCATCAATGTGATCCATAGCCAGCCCTTGGGCGACTGGACACTGGGCGCCAACCTGGGCTTTTTCTACGGCAAGGACGACGGTAGCGCTCGCGCCGGCGAGCTGGACAACAAGACCTGGTCCGGCCTGTTCTCGGCGAAGTATGGCGGCCATACTTTCTATCTGGGCCTGCAGCAACTCACCGGCGACAGCGCCTGGATGCGGGTCAACGGTACCAGCGGCGGTACGCTGGCCAACGACAGTTACAACTCGAGCTACGACAATGCCCGGGAGAAATCCTGGCAACTGCGCCACGACTACAACTTCGTCGCTGTCGGCATTCCCGGGTTGACCTTGATGAACCGCTACATCAGTGGCAGCAACGTCCATACCGGCACGATCACTGATGGCAAGGAATGGGGTCGCGAAAGCGAACTGGGCTACACCGTGCAGAGCGGTGCGCTGAAGGACTTGAACGTCAGATGGCGCAATTCGACCATGCGCCGGGACTACAGCAATAACGAGTTCGATGAGAACCGGTTGATCATCAGCTACCCGATCAGTCTGTTGTAAGCCTCACCAGCGTTATCGCGGGCAAGCCCGCTCCCACAGGTTTATGTCTTGCGAATGTTTGGGGAATGACACAAAACCTTTGGGAGCGGGCTTGCCCGCGATGGCCTCAGTTCAGGCAACAAAAATCATAAATCACTCCCGGGACTCAACGCCCAGTTCGTCCCACACTGACTCGGCCAGGTGGAAAGTCGCATTGGCAGCCGGGATACCGCAGTAGATCGCGCTCTGCATGATCACTTCCTTGATCTCGCCACGGCTCACCCCGTTATTGGCGGCTGCGCGAAGGTGCAATTTGAGTTCTTCATTGCGATTCATGCCGATCAGCATCGCGATGGTGATCAGGCTGCGGGTATGACGTGGCAGGCCTGGGCGGGTCCAGATGTCGCCCCAGGCATGGCGCGTGATCATTTCCTGGAACTCCGAGTTGAACTCGGTCAGGGCGTTCAGGCTGCGATCGACATGGGCGTCGCCGAGAACCGCACGGCGAACTTTCAGCCCCTCATCGTAACGTTGTTGTTCGTCCACGAAACTCCCCCTTATCGAGCTGACAGGAACGCCACGACGCGCTCGCTGAATGCTGCGCCGGCCTGGACGTTGGACAGGTGGGCGGCATGGAACTCGGCGTATTCGGCGCCGGCCACGTGCTCCTGAATGAAGTGACTACCCGCTGGCGGCGTGACCGCATCTCCAGAGCCTGCAATGACCAGCAGCGGCACCTTGATCGAGCCCAGTTGATCACGGAAATCGGCATCACGCACCGCAGCGCAATTGGCGGCATAACCTTCAGGCGAAGTGGCTGCGAGCATGTCGGTAATGCGGCTGGCGACAGCAGGATTGGCCGAGGCGAAGTCCGGGGTGAACCAGCGCGCAATCGACGCATCCCGCAGGGCGACCATGGCCGCTGCACCATCACGCAGGACGGTTTCAATGCGCGGGTTCCACACCGACGGATCACCGATTTTCGCTGCGGTGTTGCACACCACCAGCTTGAGCAGGCGATCACCGGCATTGATCCCCAACCACTGGCCGATCAAACCGCCCATCGACAGGCCACAAAAATGCGCGCGCTCGATGTTCAGGGCATCGAGCAGCGCCAGGACGTCGTGCCCCAGTTGCTCAATGCTGTACGGGCCCGGCGTCACCAGGGATTTCCCGTGACCTCGGGTATCGAACCGCAGTACCCGGAAGTGCTCGGTGAACGCGGCCATCTGCGCGTCCCACATATGCAGGTCGGTGCCCAGCGAGTTGGAGAGCACCAGCACCGGCGCATCCTGCGGTCCGTCGAGTTGGTAATGCAGTTCGCCCTCGGCGAGTTGTACAAAAGCCACAGCAATCTCCTTCAGGCAGTTAATCCAGAATGTTCAGCCACCGCTCGCTCGACCCAGGTTCGGGCCTGACCGAGGTAGTGGGCAGGGTTCAACAGATGATCCAGTTCAGCCCCAGACAGCTGGGCAGTGACTTGCGGCTCTTCGCCAAGGACTGCGCGCAGGTGCCGTTGCTGGGCGACAGCACGTTTGCAGCATTGCTCCAGCACATGGTGCGCGGTATCACGCCCCACCCGCTGGGCAAGGACAATGCTCACGGCTTCGGCGAGCACCAGCCCCTGGGTCAGGTCGAGGTTGCGGGTCATGCGTTCGGCGTCTACTTCCAGGCCGGCCGCCATCAGCAGCGCCTGCTTCAGGCTGCCGGACACCAGGCAACAAATCTCTGGCAGGGTTTCCCATTCGGCATGCCACAAGCCCAGGCTGCGCTCGTGCTCTTGCGGCATTGCACTGAACAGGGTCGAGATCAGGCCGGGCACCCGCGTGGCCGCACCGATGAGCACTGCGGCGCCCACCGGATTGCGCTTGTGCGGCATGGTCGAGGAGCCGCCTTTACCTGGTGCCGAGGGCTCGAAAACCTCCCCTGCTTCAGTCTGCATCAGCAGACTGACATCGCGCCCCAACTTGCCCAGGCTGCCGGCGATCAACCCCAGTACGGAACCGAACTCCACCAGGCGATCTCGCTGGGTGTGCCAGGGTTGATCCGGCAAGCCCAGTTGCAGTTCCTTGGCCAGCGCCTGGGCAATCGGCAGCGCTTGGTCGCCGAGAGCAGCCAGGGTTCCGGAGGCGCCACCAAATTGCAGCACCAGCAGGCGCGGCTTGAGTTCTTGCAGGCGTTGACGGCTGCGGGTCACCGCCCCCAGCCAACCGGAGATCTTCATGCCCAGAGTGACGGGCGTGGCATGTTGCAGCCAGGTCCGGCCAGCCAACGGCGTGGCAACATAGCGTTCGGCCTGAGTCGAGAGGATTGCACCCAGCTGTGCCAGGTCACTTTCGATCAGCTCCAGCGCCCGGCGCAGTTGCAGCACCAGGCCGGTGTCCATCACGTCCTGGCTGGTTGCGCCAAGATGCACATAACGTTCGGCGTCGGCATCGGTCGCCGCGATCTGTTTGCCCAGGGCTTTAACCAGCGGGATGGCCGAATTGCCCGCTGTGGCAATGGCCTCGCCGAGCGCTGCAAAGTCGTAGAGTCCGGCCCGGCAAGCCGCCTGGATCGGCGCCACAGCAGTCTGCGGGATCAGGCCGACTGTTGCCTCGGCCCGAGCCAGCGCCGACTCGAAGTCGAGCATCGCCTGGACGCGCCCCTGATCGCAGAACACTTCGCGCATGTCGCGGGCAGTGAAATAGGCATCGAACAACTGATTGCCCGGTCGCTCGTTCATAAACTATCCCTGCAAGCGTGGGCCGTTCAGGCCCACGGGTAAATATCAAAGGTCGTGGTGCAAGTATTTCGCCTGTTTCGGCAGGCGCAGGCTGAACAGGAACGCCACCGCCATCATCACCGTCACGTACCAGTAGAAGGAGTTTTCCATGCCCACGGCCTTGAGGCTCAGCGCCACATACTCGGCCGACCCGCCGAAAATTGCATTTGCCACCGCATACGCCAGGCCCACGCCCAATGCGCGTACTTCCGGCGGGAACATCTCGGCTTTAACCAAGCCACTGATGGAGGTGTAGAAACTCACGATCGCCAGTGCCACGGTAATCAGCACAAACGCCAGGAAAGGACTGCTGACACTTTTCAGGCTGAGCAGGATCGGCACGGTGCACAGGGTCCCGAGGGCGCCGAACCAGAGCATCGAGTTGCGCCGGCCGATCTTGTCCGCGAGCATGCCGAACAGCGGCTGCATGCACATGTACAGGAACAGCGCGCCGGTCATGATGTAGCTGGCCGTCTTGGCGTGCATGCCGGCGGTATTCACCAGGTATTTCTGCATGTACGTGGTAAACGTGTAGAAAATCAGCGAACCACCGGCGGTGTAGCCCAGCACGGTGATAAACGCAGCTTTATGATCTCGGAACAGCGCACGGATACTGCCGGCGTCCTTGTTCTCGCGCATTTCCTTGCTGCTGGTTTCCTTCAACGAACGGCGCAGGAACAGCGAAATCAGCGCCGCCACCGCACCGACCACGAACGGGATCCGCCAGCCGTAGGCACGCAGGTCATCCTCGGTGAGAAATTGCTGCAGCACCACAACCAGCGACACCGCGAGCAACTGGCCGCCAATCAGCGTCACGTACTGGAACGAGGCGAAGAATCCGCGCTGGCCCTTGAGAGCGACTTCACTCATGTAGGTAGCGGTGGTGCCGTATTCGCCGCCAACCGACAGGCCCTGCAGCAAACGGGCGAACAGCAGCATGATCGGCGCCCAGACGCCAATGTCCTTGTAGGTCGGCAGGCAGGCAATGAGCAAGGAGCCGAAGCACATCATCAGAATCGATATCAGCATCGAATTCTTGCGCCCGTGCTTGTCCGCGACGCGACCGAAGATCCAGCCGCCGATGGGCCGCATCAGGAACCCGGCAGCGAACACGCCCGCCGTGTTGACCAGTTGCACGGTCGGGTTGTCGGACGGGAAAAACGCCGGGGCGAAGTAGATGGCGCAGAAGGCGTAAACGTAGAAGTCGAACCATTCAACGAGGTTGCCCGAGGAGGCGCCAACAATTGCGAAGATTCGTTTTTTACGCTCTTCGCCGGTGTAGTGCGCTGGAGTAGCGGTGGGGGTTGTCATTGTTTTTCACTCTTTGGGGACAGTGACAGTCTAGACATACTTTGCAACAGTCCCGTTCCGCAGATGCATCAGGCAAAGCAATCCCGTGTGGGGAACCCGCACGGGATTAACATTTGCGGGGTTCTCAATAATCGAAGAACACCGTCTCCGCCTCAGTGCCCTGCAAAATCACATTCCACTGGTACACGCCGGCCGCGTCCTGCTTCGCCAGCAAGGTGCTGCGGCGCTCCGCAGGTACGCACTCCAGCAGCGAATCATCGACGTTCGCCGGCTCGCCATCGAAGTAAATCCGTGTCAGCAGATGCTTCACCAGCCCGCGGGCGAACACCAGCACCACCAGATGCGGCGCCTGGGTTGTGCCTTTCAGGCCTTGCACGGTACCTGGCTTGATCGTGGTAAAGCGGAAGCGCCCCTGCGCATCCACCGGTATCCGGCCAAACCCTTCGAAGTTCGGGTCCAGCGCCTTGGCCTGGTCATCTTCCGGGTGATCGTATTTGCCAGCGGCATTGGCCTGCCAGATTTCCAGCATGGCGTCGTTGACGAAGTCTCCGTTGCCGTCCACCACCTGCCCGCTGATGGCGACGCGCTGGCCCAAGGTCTGTTCGACGGTCAGGTCTTCGCGGTTCAGCCAGGTCAGGCCGATGTGGTAATAGGGTCCGACGGTGTGGGATGTGGTCGCGTTGAGCGTCATCTTATTTCTCCATCGGCGTGGCTTCGCGGCCGCGCAAAACGATGTCCCAGCGGTAACCGAGGGCATAGGAAGGGATGGTTTTCTCCAGATCGAAACTGGCGATCAAGCGCTCTTTGGCGCTGGTATCCGGTACGCAGTTGTAGATCGGGTCATACGCCAGCAGCGGGTCGCCCGGGAAGTACATCTGGGTGACCAGACGCGTCAGGATGCTTGGCCCGAACAGCGAGAAATGGATATGCGCAGGGCGCCAGGCATTGTGGTGGTTGCCCCACGGATAAGCACCCGGCTTGATGGTCTGGAACTGGTACCAGCCTTCAGCATCGGTCACGGTGCGACCGGTGCCGGTGAAGTTCGGGTCCAGCGGCGCGTCGTGCAGGTCACGCGCATGGTTGTAGCGCCCGGCGGCGTTGGCCTGCCAGATTTCCACCAGGATACCCGGCACCGGCAGGCCGTCTTCGTCCAGCACGCGACCATGGACAATGATGCGCTCACCCTGGGGTTCGCCCGAATGTTGCGCGGTCAGGTCGTTGTCCTGGGCTTGGATACGCTCGGCACCGATGGTCGGACCGGTGATCTCCGACAACGAGTGCGGCAAAAACACCAACGGCTGCGACGGCGCGCGCAGGTTGGTGGATTGATAGGCCGGGTGCAGGTAGGCCGGTTGAGTGCCCTCCTGCGGGCGGCGGTAACCAGGCTTGTCAGTCATTACGCTTTCCTCTGTTCTTGTTAACTGACGCGTTCAATCGCCAGGGCCAGGCCTTGGCCGACGCCGACACACATGGTCGCCAGGCCCTTGCTGCCGCCGGTTTTTTCCAGTTGATGCAAGGCCGTGAGTACCAGGCGCGCACCGCTCATGCCTAACGGATGGCCCAGGGCAATGGCGCCGCCGTTCGGGTTGACCTGAGGTGCGTCGTCCGCCAACCCCAGCTCGCGCAGGACGGCGAGGCCCTGGCTGGCAAATGCTTCGTTGAGTTCGATCACGTCGAAGTCGCTGACGGCCAGGCCCAGGCGTTCGGTCAACTTGCGCACCGCCGGCACCGGGCCGATGCCCATGACCCGAGGTGCAACACCGGCACTCGACATCCCCAGCACTTTCGCACGAGCCGTCAGGCCGTGTTTCCTTACAGCGTCGGCCGATGCCAGGATCAATGCCGCTGCGCCGTCATTTACGCCTGAAGCGTTGCCGGCAGTAACCGTTTTGTCCGCACCGTTAACCGGTTTGAGCCTGGCCAGGGTTTCCAGGGTAGTGTCGCCGCGAGGATGCTCGTCCTGGCTGACCACTGTTTCACCCTTTTTGTGGGCAATGCGCACTTCGATGATTTCTTCTGCGAAATAGCCGGCTGCCTGGGCAGCGGCGGTCCGTTGCTGGCTGCGCAGTGCGAACGCGTCCTGATCTTCGCGCGAGACTTCATAATCGTCGGCGACGTTGTCAGCAGTCTGCGGCATTGCATCCACACCGTACTGGGCTTTCATCAACGGGTTGATGAAACGCCAGCCGATAGTGGTGTCTTCCAGCTTCATGCTGCGAGAAAACGCGGCATCGGCCTTGCCCATCACGAACGGTGCCCGGGACATCGACTCCACCCCGCCGGCGATGGCCAGTTCCATTTCACCACTGGCAATCGCCCGAAACGCGGTGCCGATGGCGTCCATGCCCGAAGCGCAGAGGCGGTTGAGCGTAACGCCCGGAATGGACTCCGGCAGCCCGGCCAACAGCAAGGCCATGCGTGCGACGTTGCGGTTGTCTTCGCCGGCCTGGTTGGCACAGCCGAGGAATACCTCGTCCACTGCGTTCCAGTCGACTGATGGATTGCGCTCCATCAAAGCCTTGATCGGCACGGCGGCCAAGTCATCGGCGCGGACCGCCGACAGTCCGCCACCGAAGCGGCCGATAGGGGTGCGAATCGCGTCGCAGATAAAAACGTCACGCATCAGGCTTCTCCGGGGGCTTGGCCATGGGCGGCTGCGGTGCGGGCTTCCAGATCCCTGAGCGCCTTGAGTTCGACTTCAGTAGGCTCGGCGGTGTGCTCGACGGTTTCGGCGAAGCGAATGGCCCAGCCGGTGGCCGCCACCACTTGCTCGCGGGTCACGCCTGGGTGCAATGCGGTCACCACAAATTCGTGAGTGCCCTCTTCAGGTTCCATGATGCACAGGTCGGTAATGATGCCTACAGGACCGGCACCCGGCAGGCCCAGGCGTTTACGCGAATCGCCGCCCTCGCCATGACCCACCGAGGTGATGAAGTCCAGCTTGTCGACGAACGAGCGTGACGACTGTTTGAGGATAATCAATACGCTCTTGGCCGAGCCGGCAATTTCCGGAGCACCGCCGGCACCCGGCAGACGGACCTTGGGTGAATGGTAGTCGCCGACCACGGTGGTATTGATGTTGCCGAAGCGATCGACCTGCGCGGCGCCGAGGAAGCCGACGTCGATGCGCCCGCCCTGCAGCCAGTAGCGAAAGATCTCACCGGTGGGCACGACAGTGTCAGCAGTTTCCGCCAGTTCACCGTCACCAATCGACAGCGGCAGCACACTAGGCTTGGCACCGATCGGGCCGGATTCGTAGATCAGCACGACATCAGGCGACGATGTCAGGCGTGCCAGGTTGGCGGCTTTGGAAGGCAGGCCAATGCCGACGAAACACACCGAACCGTTCTTCAAGCGGCGGGCGGCAGCGACGGTCATCATTTCATTGGTGGTGTAAGTCATTACTTGGCCTCCGAAGCAGCGGCCAGCTTGGCCTGGAACTCGCTGAAGTCAGCGCTACCTTGGATGTATTCGTTGATCCATGCGGTGAAAGTCTCACGGTCACGGGCGATCGGATCCCAGGCCTGGTAAAAGCGGTTGTCCCGCTCGTTGTACCCATGGGCGTAGGACGGATGCGCACCGCCCGGTACGTGGCAGACCGCGCTGAGCGCCCAGGTGGGCAGCACGCAGGAGTTCATCGGCGCGTTCAGGTCGTCGACGATTTCTTCAACGGTGACGATGCAACGCTTGGCTGCCAGCGCCGCTTCTTTCTGCACCCCAAGAATACCCCAGAGCAATACGTTGCCCTTGCGATCGGCTTTCTGTGCATGAATCACGGTGATGTCCGGGCGTACCGAAGGCACCGCGGCCAATACTTCGCCAGTGAAGGGGCAAGTGACCGTCTTGATCAGCGGATTGACCTTGGGCAAGTCGGAGCCGGCGTAGGCGCGCAGTACTGCGAAAGGCAGCCCGGAGGCGCCGGCAACGTAGGCGTTGGCCAGGTCGGCATGGCTGTGTTCTTCGATTTCCAGCGGGTGTGGCCAGTGCTTCTCGACCGCGTCACGCAAACGGTGCAGCGAGCCAACACCAGGGTTGCCGCCCCAGGAGAAAATCAGCTTGCGCGCGCATCCGGCTCCGATCAACTGGTCGTAGATCAGGTCAGGTGTCATCCGTACCAGCGTCAGGTCTTTCTTGCCCTGGCGAATGATTTCGTGACCCGCCGCCGTAGGGATCAGGTGAGTGAAGCCTTCGAGCGCGACGGTATCGCCGTCGTTTACGAATTGCTTCACTGCTTCGTGCAGCGAAAGGATTTCAGCCATGGGGCAGGCTCCCGTTTTGTAATGAACCGACAGTGGATGAAAAGGGCGCGATGCGCGGCGCCGGAGTAACTGAAGAGTAAGCCTGCGCAATGGGCCAAACAATCCGATAATCGACTGAGTGTTCGTTTATCGAACAGATTGTTGTTGGGCTATCGTTCTACGTGACCCGCGAAAAATCTCAGCCTTCGGCACCTCCTACCGGACTTCGCGCACACGTAGGAGCTGCCGCAGGCTGCGATCTTTAGCGGGCCGCAACCGGGTTCAGGTCGCATCCGCATGACTGACCATGCCCTTGATCACCACCGCCGCCGTCGCCAGTGCCGCCGGTATCACCAACGCCGTCAGCACCTGCTCGAAGTTCCAGCCCAGGCCCAGCAACGTCGCGCCCATCCATGCGCCGAGAATCGCGCCGAAGCGGCCAATGCCCAGCATCCACGAGACGCCCGTCGCCCGCCCCTGTGTCGGATAAAACCGCGCCGCCAGCGACGGCATGGCCGATTGCGCGCCGTTAACGCACATCCCGGCCACCAGCACCAACGTCGCCAACAACGTGATGTTGCCCAGGCTCTGCCCTACCGCGTAGGCAAACACCCCCGCCAGCAGGTAGAAAATGCCGATGACCTTGTGCGGATTGAAGCGATCCATCGCCCAGCCCACTCCTACGGCGCTCAATACCCCGCCGAACTGAAACAACGCGCCGATGAAGGCCGCTTGTTCCATGCTGGCGCCGCTATCGCGCATCAAGGTCGGTAACCAGCTGGTCAGCAGGTAGACAATCACCAGCCCCATGAAATAGGTGAGCCACAACAGCAACGTGCCGGTGCTGTAGGTGCCGTTGAAGATCACCGCAAACACGTTGCGGGCTTTGACGGTTTTCTGTTCCGGCACACTGAAGCTTGCAGCCTGGGCGACAACGACCGGGTCGATGGGCGCGAGGGTCTTGCGCACTTTATCGGTGCCGCGATTGCGTACCACCAGGTAACGCGCCGATTCCGGTAACCAGAACAACAGGACAACGGCGAGGATCAGCGGAAGGACCCCGCCAATAAACAACAGGCTGTGCCAGCCGAACATGGGGATCAGCTTGGCCGAGATGAACCCGCCGCCCGCCATGCCCAGGTTAAAACCGCAGAACATGCTGGTCACCAGCAAAGATTTTTTGCGCTCCGGGGTGTATTCCGACAGCAGTGTGGTCGCGTTCGGCATCCCGGCCCCCAGGCCCAGGCCCGTGAGAAACCGCAATACCAGCAGTTGGTCGACGTTGGTGCTGTAGGCCGACGCGAGGCTGAATGCGCCGAACAGCACCACCGCACCGACCAGCACCACTTTGCGTCCGAAGCGGTCAGCCAGCGGGCCGGAGCCCAATGCGCCAAACACCATGCCGATCAGGGCAGCACTCATTACCGGGCCGAGGCTGGCCCGATCGATCCCCCAGTCCTGGGACAGGGCCGGCGCGATGAAACCCATGGCCGCCGTGTCAAGGCCATCGAGAAAGACAATCAGGAAACACAGGATCACCACTCGCCACTGGTAGCGCGAAATGGGTTGGGCATTGATGAAGGACTGCACGTCGAGGCAGTTACCTACAACAGACTGGGGCTGGTTCATTATTTTTATTCCACGCAAGAACGCAGTCGAACAGGTGCCAGCCTAGTGCTGGCGCTGCGGCGACATTAATGATCCTGGGGAAACAGCGTCAATTCGATAAACGCGAGTCTGTGCGTTTATCGAACACTTCGCAGCTGTGCGCTAGGCAAAGAGCTGACTGCTGAGGTCGCGGCTGGCACTGAGCAGCCCAGGCAGGAATCGCTGTTCGAGTTCGTTGCGACTGACCCGGCCAGCGTGGGTGCTGACGTTTAATGCCGCCACCACCTGCCCGGAGGCGTCATACACGGGAACGGCGATCGAGCGCAGGCCTTGTTCGAGTTCCTGGTCGACGATGCACCAGCCCTGTTGCCGTACCTCTTGCAAACATTCGAGCAAGGCTTCGGGGGTGTGCAGGGTACGGCTGGTCTTGGCCTGTAACTCGGCGTGATCGAGGTACTCGCGCAGCGAAGTGTCGTCCAGCGCGGCCAACAGGATTCTGCCCATAGAGGTGCAATAGGCGGGAAGCCGCCCGCCCACCGAGAGGTCGACCGAGATCAGCCGTTGGGTGGTCGCCGAGCGCGCGATGTACAAAATGTCATCGCCCTCCAGCGTGGCCATGTTACAGGCCTCGTGCAGTTGCTCGCTCATGCGGTCCAGGTATGGCTGGGCGGAGACCGCCAGCGGCGTGGATGACAGGTAGGCATGGCCGAGCGTCAGGACTTTGGGCAGCAGTGAATAGGTGCGCCCGTCCGTGGTGGCGTAGCCGAGCTTGATCAGCGTGTGCAGGCAACGTCGCACTGCAGCGCGAGGTATTTCCGTGCGGTGGCTGATTTGGGCAATGGTCAGGTGGCGCTTGCGCTCCTGGAAGGCCTGCACCACCGCCAGGCCGCGGGCCAGCGACGTCATGAAATCCGGGTCGCCGGTCAGCGCCTGGATCCGTTTGGCGGGAGACGCGACTATCGGCGGCGCCACTGAAGCGAAGGAGTTGCGCAGTTGGTCGTTCATATCAGGTCCTTTTCCCACACGATTCGGGAGCCATTACAAGCGGCTCCGGTACGGTGCACAAGAGACACCGGTCAACATCGGGCGATTATCGAACCATCAACCGATTATCGCAAACCCACTGTCGGCCACACAGCTGACGAGCGCCGGAAGTTTTCCTGGAACGGAACTCTCGTACAACTAAGGGTGGGCAATTGGCTGCGAACTTGCCGGCCACAATGGCGTCAGAAAGACAGCGTCACAAAATACATACGCTGAACGGCCTAGTTCAGGGTAAAACTTATGTCGCATTAAACAAACTTCGCGCAATATCTTGTTTTAACGGTTTAGAGATAGTGTTCTACGAAACGGCCGCTATAATACAATTCAATGGCGACTCGGCTACTCACCTGCCGAGTCCACCATTGGGTGGCGCAATGTTCCATTGTCGCCCCCAGCAGCAAGCGCCTGCCGCTGATCACTGGATTCAACGCCAACGCGCTCGCTGAAACTGGAGACTGATGCTACGTCAGCTGTTTATCTCTGGTGCCGTGGCCGCCTGTAACCTGTATTGAATGCTCTCGCCAACGAAAACCTCCCGGGTTGACGCCGACTGCACTCGATACCGCTGTGCAGTGCGTTTCACCAGAATCAATCTCAACTCATACAGGTAGCACTGTGACGAAAGACGAACTGCGCGCGGAACTTGAGCGCCAGGAACAACGTTACAAGGAAGTTTACGGCGGGGAAGTCACCACCTACGCCGCACAGCCCGAACCGGAACGTAAACCCTGGCGTAAACGCGCCACCGTTCAGGATCAGGCGTTCAGCCAGGAACTGCAAAAAATGGAAAAGGAACTCAAAACCGAAGAGCCATGAATCGCCGGGCTTTGATCTTTCCAGGGGTCTGGATGCGGGCCTGCTAAAAGCGGCTTGAGTCGATGATGCCTTCGCGCCCGCTACGAGCGGGCAGCGGCTACCTTGTCCACCGGATGAGGTGACAGGTTCATTTCTGACCCTTATTACAGAAATTTCCTACGGGTGTTCATATTTTTCCAGTTGCTCGGAGAAACCCCTGTGTGTGCAGCCTTTACCTTAAGATTCAACGACCTGCAAAACCCGGCGAGGCACCGCCAAGCGCAAACTAAATCGTTGAAGAATGTTACCGATGAGCAGCTAGTGCATCGATTTCCATCCTTTTCTGGCATAATCGCGCCCCCTTACGACCGGGTCAGAAAACCTTCATGATCGATTTATTCAGCGGACTGGATGCTTGGGTGCTCGTGAGCCTCTTGCTCGCCCTGGCCTTTGTCCTCGCCTTCGAGTTCATCAACGGCTTTCATGACACCGCTAACGCGGTGGCCACCGTTATTTACACCAAAGCCATGCCGCCCCATCTGGCGGTGTTCTTTTCCGGTGTGTTCAACTTTCTCGGCGTGCTGCTGGGCGGTGTCGGCGTGGCGTATGCCATCGTCCACCTGCTGCCGGTAGAACTGCTGATC
The DNA here is from genome assembly GCF_017114825.1 of Pseudomonas gregormendelii. Taxonomy (GTDB): domain Bacteria; phylum Pseudomonadota; class Gammaproteobacteria; order Pseudomonadales; family Pseudomonadaceae; genus Aquipseudomonas; species Aquipseudomonas gregormendelii. The sequence goes on from NZ_JADEVO010000020.1 coordinate 39,551, forward strand.
AATGTGAACACCGGTCACGGGCTGGCCATGGTGTTCTCGCTGCTTGCCGCGGCCATCACCTGGAACCTGGGCACCTGGTACTTCGGTATCCCGGCCTCCAGCTCCCACACGCTGATCGGTTCGATTCTCGGTGTCGGCCTGGCCAACGCCCTGATCAACGACATTCCGCTGGCAGACGGTGTGAACTGGCAGAAAGCGATCGATATCGCCGCCTCCCTCGTCTTTTCGCCAATGGCTGGTTTCCTGATCGCCGCGCTGATCCTGATCGGCCTGAAATGGTGGCGCCCGCTGTCGAAGATGCACAAGACGCCGGAACAGCGCCGCAAGATCGACGACAAGAAACACCCGCCTTTCTGGAACCGCCTGGTCCTGGTTATTTCGGCCATGGCCGTGAGTTTCGTGCACGGTTCCAACGACGGCCAGAAAGGTATCGGCCTGATCATGCTGGTGCTGATCGGTATCGTCCCGGCGCAGTTCGTACTTGACCTGGGCAGCACTACATACCAGATCGAACGGACTCGCGACGCGACCCTGCACTTGAGCCAGTTCTACAAGCGCAATGCCGATACCCTGGGCGAGTTCCTGGCCCTGGGCAAGAGCGTGGAAGGCGATCTGCCGGAGAAATTCCGGTGCAACCCGCAACAGACCGAACCGACCATCACCGCCCTGCTCGGCACTTTGAAAGGTGTTTCCGACTACCACTCGCTGCCGTCGGACAGTCGCATCGAAGTGCGTCGCTACCTGCTCTGCCTGGATGACACGGCGAAGAAAGTCAGCAAATTGCCTGGCTTGGCCGCACGTGAAAAGGCCGACCTGGACAAGCTGCGCAAGGACTTGACCACCACCACCGAATACGCCCCGTTCTGGGTCATCCTGGCGGTCGCCCTAGCGCTGGGCCTGGGCACCATGGTTGGCTGGAAGCGCGTGGTACTGACCATCGGCGAGAAAATCGGCAAGCAGGGCATGACCTATTCCCAGGGCATGTCGGCGCAGATCACCACCGCGAGCCTGATCGGCATGGCAAACATCTTTAGCCTGCCGGTTTCCACCACTCACGTACTGTCCTCGGGCGTGGCCGGTACAATGGTCGCAAACAAAAGTGGCCTGCAAGGCGGCACCGTGAAAACCATCCTGCTGGCCTGGGTGTTGACCCTGCCGGCAACGGTAGGCTTGTCGGCCGGCCTGTTCTGGCTGGCGTCGAAGGCGCTGGGTAGCTGATAGTCAGCGGCACAAAAAAGGCGCGTCCCGTGAGGTTCGCGCCTTTTTTATGCCTGCAAACAACCGCCAATCTTGGGAAGCCCCGGCCTTTTCGCGGGCAAAAAAAAGGGCAACCGAAGTTGCCCAAAATGCCTTGCGTGCTCATTGTTTCCAGAAAGACCTACGGTTTTTTCCGTTTGTGCGAGTCTTGCCAGATGAAAAATCCAAACCCTGCAAAAAACAGAACCATGAGGCCGACTGTCAGCACTCCGGCGATCACCACGTTGTCGAAAAACATGACTGGCCTCCAGCACTTGCCCTGTTGCGATAGGGCTAAGTTAACCAATCGGGCAGGAGAGAAAATTGACCGGGATCAATGTCGCCCGAGACTGGGCGTAAAGGAGAGGCAAAACTGACCTGCATCAAACAATGCAGGGGGGGGCTTAACGCTTTTTCGGTTTGTTCTTCGGCTTCTTCTTGGGTTTTCCCAAAGGCATGGCCTGCTCGAATGCCTGGCGCACTTCATTGAGGCGCTTCTCGTTGAGGTCATGAACCCGCTTGGCGCGTTCAGTGTTGAGATCGATCAGTTTGTCGTCCTGGCTCATGTTTTTTAATACATCGCATCGTTTAAAGGTGCTGCGCTTGCACGCATGTTCCCGCCAATAATGGAGCCTGACGACGGCGCTGACCAGTGCTGGCATCAGATCTCGATATCGACCCACAAACCCTGCCTCGGCTCGTCTTCGATCAACGGCGCCACTGGCACCGTGTTGTCCGCGTTCAACTCATAGCCGGGAATCGGCAAATGCTGATCAGATTGGCCATCGGCTTCTCGCCGACGCTTTTCTCGCTGCTGCTGACGGCGCTGTTCTTCGCGCAGCTGAAATGCTGCTTCCTCGGGGTCGCGCTGCTGCAGGTCGATCGTGCTGTCGCTGGAGGTCTGCTGTACCGGGGTCACGGGCGCGATGTCCGGGCGCTGGCGAACCGGGTCCTGCTGTGAAGTGATCGGCACGGCACTCAATGGGAGCATCGGTGGCAGCATGATTTTTGTTCTCCTGTCAGCAGGCTGTCGGCTGCGGGGACCGCGACTTGAGCCAGCTCACGCAAACTGTGACCCGGTTGGCACTTGCGCGGTGGCGGCGGGCTTGGGGGATTGGACTGTCATTTATCGGACAACGTCTGACCCAGACGTTCCACCAGGATCAAAAAGATCGCCGCTTGCGGCAGCGCCTGCGCGCGTTATCCTTTGGCCTGGAGCCCTCATTCCGTTAAGATAGCCCGCTTTTTCAAGGTGGGAGTCAGGCAGCATGGCGCAGCAGTATCAACCGGGGCAACGCTGGATTAGTGACAGCGAAGCCGAGCTGGGTTTGGGCACCGTTCTGGCACAGGACGGCCGCTTGTTGACCGTGCTCTATCCGGCCACTGGCGATACCCGCCAGTACGCGCTACGGAATGCGCCCCTCACCCGCGTGAGGTTTTCTCCGGGTGACTCGATCACTCACTTCGAAGGCTGGAAACTGACCGTACAGGAAGTCGACGATGTCGACGGCCTGCTGGTCTACCACGGCCTCAACGCGCAGAACGAAACCGTCACCCTGCCGGAAACCCAGCTGTCGAACTTCATTCAGTTCCGCCTGGCCAGCGACCGTCTGTTCGCCGGCCAGATCGACCCGCTGGCCTGGTTCTCCCTGCGCTACCACACGCTGGAACACACCAGCCGCCAGCTGCAGTCCTCTTTGTGGGGCCTGGGCGGCGTTCGGGCGCAACCGATCGCCCACCAGCTGCACATTGCCCGCGAAGTCGCTGACCGCATCGCCCCTCGGGTTCTGCTGGCGGACGAAGTAGGCCTGGGTAAAACCATCGAAGCCGGCCTGGTGATCCATCGCCAATTGCTCTCGGGCCGCGCCAGCCGTGTGCTGATCCTGGTTCCGGAAAACCTGCAGCACCAGTGGCTGGTAGAGATGCGCCGCCGTTTCAACCTGCAGGTCGCGCTGTTCGACGAAGAACGCTTTATCGAAAGCGATGCGACCAACCCGTTCGAAGACACCCAGCTGGCATTGGTTGCGCTTGAGTGGCTGGTGGACGACGAAAAAGCCCAGGACGCGCTGTTTGCTGCCGGCTGGGACCTGCTGGTGGTCGATGAAGCACACCATCTGGTCTGGCACGAAGAAAAGGCCAGCCCTGAGTATTCCCTGGTCGAGCAACTGGCCGAAGTCATTCCCGGCGTCCTGTTGCTGACCGCCACCCCGGAACAACTCGGCCAGGACAGCCACTTCGCACGCCTGCGCCTGCTCGATCCGAACCGTTTCCATGACCTGCACGCCTTCCGCGCCGAGAGCGAAAACTACCGCCCGGTGGCCGAAGCCGTTCAGGAGCTGCTGGACCAGGGGCGTCTGTCGCCTGAAGCGCACAAGACCATCCACGGTTTCCTCGGTAATGAAGGCGAAGCGCTGCTGGCTGCGGTCAACGATGGCGACACCGAAGCCAGTGCGCGCCTGGTTCGCGAACTGCTGGATCGCCATGGCACCGGACGCGTGCTGTTCCGTAACACCCGCGCCGCCGTGCAGGGGTTCCCGGAACGCAAACTGCACCCGTATCCGCTACCGTGCCCGGACGAATACCTCGAGCTGCCCCTGGGCGATCACGCCGAGCTGTACCCGGAAGTGAGCTTCCAGGCCCAGCCGGATGCCAATGAAGAAGAGCGCTGGTGGAAGTTCGACCCACGTGTCGAGTGGCTGATCGATCAACTGAAGATGCTCAAGCGCACCAAGGTTCTGGTGATTTGCGCCCATGCCGAAACCGCGATGGACCTGGAAGACGCCCTGCGCGTGCGTTCCGGCATCCCGGCGACGGTGTTCCACGAAGGCATGAACATCCTTGAGCGTGACCGCGCCGCCGCCTATTTCGCCGACGAGGAATTTGGTGCCCAAGTCCTGATCTGCTCGGAAATCGGCAGTGAAGGTCGCAACTTCCAGTTCTCGCATCACCTGGTGCTGTTCGACCTGCCTGCGCACCCGGACCTGCTGGAGCAACGCATCGGTCGTCTCGACCGGATCGGCCAGAAGCACATTATCGAGCTGCACGTGCCCTACCTGGAAACCAGTCCGCAGGAGCGTCTGTTCCAGTGGTACCACGAGGCCCTGAACGCGTTCCTCAACACCTGCCCGACCGGCAACGCGCTGCAGCATCAGTTCGGCTCGCGCCTGCTGCCGTTGCTGGAAAATGCCGACGACGGCGAGTGGCAAGCGTTAATCGACGAAGCCCGCGCCGAGCGCGAGCGCCTGGAAGCCGAGCTGCATACCGGCCGCGACCGCTTGCTGGAGCTCAAATCCGGCGGTGCCGGCGAAGGTGATGCACTGGTCGAGGACATTCTTGAGCAAGACGATCAGTTCGCCCTGCCCATCTACATGGAAACCCTGTTCGACGCCTTCGGCATCGACAGCGAGGACCACTCGGAAAACGCGCTGATCCTCAAGCCGAGTGAAAAAATGCTCGACGCCAGCTTCCCGCTGGGCGACGACGAAGGCGTTACCATCACCTACGACCGCAACCAGGCGCTGTCTCGCGAAGACATGCAATTCATCACCTGGGAACACCCGATGGTCCAGGGTGGCATGGATCTGGTGCTGTCCGGCTCGATGGGCAATACCGCCGTGGCGCTGATCAAGAACAAGGCGCTCAAACCTGGCACCGTGTTGCTGGAACTGCTCTACGTCAGCGAAGTGGTGGCGCCGCGCTCACTGCAGCTGGGGCGCTACCTGCCGCCAGCCGCCCTGCGCTGCCTGCTCGATGCCAACGGCAACGACTTGTCGGCTCGCGTAGCGTTCGAAACCCTCAACGACCAGCTCGAAAGCGTTCCTCGGGCCAGCGCCAACAAGTTCATCCAGGCCCAGCGTGACCAGCTGACGCCACGGATCAACGCCGGTGAAGAAAAGATCTTCCCGCGCCATGCCGAGCGCGTCGCCGAAGCCCAGCGCCGCCTGGCCGCCGACACGGACGAAGAACTGGCACGCCTGACCGCCCTGCAAGCGGTCAACCCGACGGTACGCGACAGCGAACTGGTAGCACTGCGCAAACAACGCGAGCAAGGCCTGGCCATGCTCGACAAGGCTGCGTTGCGACTGGAAGCGATTCGGGTGCTGGTGGCGGGGTAAGTCCCCTGCCCCATCGGCAAACGGAAAAGGCCCGCAGCGATGCGGGCCTTTTTTATTCCTGTTTGTTGTGGTGTTGCTGATGGCCTCTTCGCGGGCAAGCCCGCGCCCACAGTGGATTTTTGAACGCCACAGATCCGCTGTGGGAGGGCTTGGTCGGGGCGGCGTTCCGACGCAGGCGATTACGCAGTCGCCGCACAACCCCCTGGCTCAACCACAGCCACCAGCCCATCCTTCATCCGCTTCGCATCCCGCACAAAACACCGCGAAGCCATGAACAGAAACACCATGGTGAAGAACAGTGCCACCGGTATCAGGTACATCGCATCGTGCAGGCCTACCGCCTTGAACGCTTCGGTCATCTGCCCGGCGCCAGCCGCCAGCATCGCCGTGTGGGCGAAGTGATCGGACAGCCCACCTACCACCACCGGCCCCAATCCGCCGCCCAGCAGGTACAAGCCGGCAAAAAACAGCGCCATCGCCGTTGCTCGCAAGCGCGGCTCGACCACGTCCTGGATCGCGGTGTAGACGCAGGTGTAGAAGTTGTAGGCAAACAGCCAGCCCAGGCTGAATACCCCGACAAAGAGTCCGATCTCGATTCGCCCGGCGTGCAGGGCCCAGGCAGTGCATACGGTCGAGACAATCAGGCTGAAGGCTGCAAACAGCAGCCGCCCATTGGCGACCCGCTGGTGGATCTTGTCAGCGACCAACCCGCCCAGGGTCAGGCCGAACAACCCGGTGACACCGACAATCACCCCGGTCGCCACCGCAGCGTCATGCAGTGGCATCAGGAAGTAGCGTTGCAGCATCGGCACCAGGAATGAGTTACAGGCATAAGTCGCGAAGTTGAAGCACAACCCCGCCATCACCAGCCACAGGAAGGTCGGCACGGCCAATACCCGACGGATTGGCCGCTCGACGCGCTCCTGGGACACCTGCACACTTTCCGCGGCACCACGCTTGGGTTCCTTGATGAAAAACATGAACACCGCCAGAAGCAGGCCCGGCACTGCGGCAATGAAAAACGGCGCACGCCAGCTGTCGAATGTCTTGACCATCCAGCCGATGGTGAAGAAAGCCAGCAACAGACCCAGTGGCAGGCCCAGCATGAAGATACCCATGGCCCGGGCACGCCGGTGCGCTGGGAACAGGTCGCCGATCAACGAATTGGCTGCCGGTGCATAACTGGCTTCGCCAATACCAACACCCATGCGCACGAGCAAAAACGTCCAGAAACTGCCGACCAGGCCATTGACCGCTGTCAGCCCGCTCCAGGCCGCCAGCCCCCACCCCATCAACTTGGCCCGTGAACCGGTATCGGCCATTCGCCCAAGGGGCAGGCCGGCGATTGCATAGACGATGGTAAATGCCGTACCGATGATCCCCAGCTGAAAATCACTCAAGTGCCATTCCATGCGGATGGGCTCGATGATGATGGCCGGGATGGTGCGGTCGAAAAAGTTGAACAGGTTGGCCAGGAACAACAGGAACAGAATGCGCCACGCATTCGCCGCTTGGGTCGAGTTCTGCATGCTTCCGTCTCTTTTATTGTTATGGGGCTTAACTGCCCCCGGAACATGCAATCTAGTCACGCCCGCACAAGCTGTCTGTAATTATTCGTTAAGCTGATAGGCGGCCATGAAGAGCCAACTGCCGGCGCGATTTGGTTATTGCCAAACGCTCTAATACTCATTCCAAATCGATTGACGCCAAACTGCCACCACGGCTTGCGCTTCCGCCGTGCGCTCTATACTCCAAGGCAACCCGCCTGCAGCAGTGGCGGCAGCCAGGATGACGACAAACGGGAAATGCTATGGAATGGCTTGGTTTGCCTTTCATTACCGGCCTACCAGACAGTGGACAGGTAATCCTGAGTTGCACCCACAATCCTTTTCTGGTGCTGCTGGCATACGTGGTTGCGTGCGTTGGCAGCTTTGCCATGCTGGACATGGCCGAACGGGTGGATCATGCACAGAAGGCGCAATCCCAGCGCCTGTGGCGCCTGACAGGAACCGCCTGCCTGGCAGGTGGAATCTGGGCCATGCACTTCATTGGCATGCTAGCGTTTCAAGCGCCTGTCGAGATCCATTACGCCCTGCCCATTACCCTCGCCTCCCTGCTGATTGCCCTGCTCGCCTCATGGCTGGTGATGCTCACCCTCAGCCAGGCGCAACAAACCCTGTGGCGTTACGTAAAAGCCTCGGTGTGCATTGGCCTGGGTATCGCCGCCATGCATTACGTCGGCATGGGTGCCATGCGCTCCGAAGCCGCCGCTTACTTCGAGCCGACGCTGTTCACACTGTCTGTGCTAATCGCCATGCTGGCCGGCCTTGCCGCCCTGCTGATCGCCCGGCAGTTGCGCGGCGGCATGGGCCTGCCCCATCAACTGAAGAAATACACCGCCAGCCTGGTGCTTGGCGCCGGTCTCTTCAGCATGCACTTCACCGGCATGGCCGCGTTCAATCTAGTGCTGCCTGCAGGCAGTGTCCTGACGCCGCCTGGCGAAAACGATCACCTGCAACTGGGACTCACCGTGGCCGTCATGACGCTGCTGATCATCGGCAGCAGTATCAGCGCGGCCTTGGCCGACAAAAAGCTGCAGCACAAGGAGCACGACCTGCAACGTGTCAACGCCTTGCTCAGCCAACTCGACCAGGCACGGATGTCGTTGCAGCAGGTGGCGCATTACGACGCGCTGACCAACCTGGTCAACCGCCGCGGGTTCAACCAACTGTTCGCCGAGAAGCTCAGCGAAAAGACCAAGGAAGGCGGCATGCTCGCGGTAGTGTTCCTGGACATCGACCACTTCAAGCGTATCAACGACAGCCTCGGCCATGACGCCGGCGACGAATTGCTCAAGGTCCTGGCCAGTCACATCAAGGGGTCGGTACGCAGCCATGAAGATGTGGTGGCACGCTTCGGCGGTGATGAGTTCTGCATTCTCATTGGGTTGCATGACCGTGAAGAAGCCCGGCAAATGGCCCAGCGCATCATGATGAAAATGAAGGAACCCATCGAGCTGGCGGGACGGCGCATGGTGATGACCACCAGCATTGGCATCAGCTTGTTTCCCGAAGATGGCAGCACCTGCGAAGAACTGTTGAAAAACGCCGACCTGGCGCTCTACCAGTCCAAGGGCAATGGCCGCAACGGCCTGAATTTTTTCAGCGCGAACCTGAAGACCCGTGCAACGCTGGAATTGCAACTGGAAGAAGAATTGCGTCATGCCCTGCGCGAGAACATCGGACTGATGCTGTATTACCAACCGATCTTCGACCTCAAGACCGGGCTGGTGAGCAAGCTCGAAGCCCTGGTGCGCTGGCAGCATCCGGTGCATGGCCTGCTCTCGCCAGAGCGGTTTATCGCCATCGCCGAAGCCAACGGCCTGATTGCGGAACTGGACAACTGGGTGCTGCGCAAAGCCTGCGAAGACTTGAGTGAATTGTCCCGCCAGGGCTGCGAAGCACTCAGGATTGCGGTGAACTGTTCACCCCTGAACCTGGCGCGCGAGGAACTCGCCGATGAAATCGAACAGGCGTTGCGGGTCGCCGGTGTAGCCCCGCAACGGCTGGAATTGGAAGTCACGGAAAATGCGCTGATGGGCAACATCGCCAACACGCTGGTGTTGCTGCGCCAGATTCGTGCGCTGGGGGTATCCCTGTCGATCGACGACTTCGGCACCGGGTATTCCTCCCTCGCCTATCTCAAACGCCTGCCGCTCAACACCTTGAAGATCGATCGGTCATTTATCCAGGAGATTCCCGAGTCGACCCAGGACATGGAAATCGTCCAGGCGATCATTATCATGGCCCATACCCTGCACTTGCAGGTTGTCACCGAGGGCGTCGAAACGCTGGAGCAATACGAATTCCTGGAGCGCTACGGCTGTGATTTCGTCCAGGGCTACTTGCTCAGTCGCCCGGTTCCGCTGGCCGAACTGCGCCCCGTCCTTAACGAAATCAACCAGCGCCAGTATTCGAGCCCGGTCATTCCCTCGGGCCAGGTTCGCGGTACATCTGCACTAACGTCGACGGATCCTTTTCCAGGAAGCCCTTACTCCCGTGCAACCGCATCAATTGCGCGGCCAGTGCGCTGAGGGGTGTCGCTGCCCCCTGCTCGCGGGATAATTTCACTGCCGTGTCGAGATCCTTGAGCAGTGTGCGAACGTGCCATTTCACCGGTTCGAAACGGTTGTCGGCCATTTGCGGCGCAAGTATCTGCAACGGCTTCGAATCGGCGAACCCCCCTGCCAGCGCTTCGGCAATCAGGCTGGCGTTAACGCCGGACCGCTCGGCCAAGGCCACCACCTCGGCAATGACCAATGCATTGCAGGCAACAATCATCTGGTTGCAGGCCTTGGTCACCTGCCCCGCACCGACGCCCCCCATGTGGGTCACCCGCTGACCGACGCTCAGCAATGCAGTCCTGACCCGTTCGAGGTCTGATGCCGCGCCGCCGACCATGATCGCCAGCGACCCCGCTTCGGCGCCCACCACGCCACCAGACACTGGCGCGTCCAGCCATTGCATGCCGCTTGATGCGTTCAACGCAGCGGCCATTTCCCTGGTGGCCGCAGGCTCCAGGCTGGAAAAGTCCACCAGCAACTGGCCGTTTCTCGCACCCTCGGCAATGCCTGCCGCGCCAAACACCACTTCGCGCACCACTGCAGTATCCGCCAGGCAAAGCATGACCACGTCCGCGTGCGCACACAGCTCGGCCGGCGTCGAAACCTGTCGCGCCCCGGCCTCGACCAGCGGCAAGCACTTGTCCGGATTGCGATTCCACACAGTCAACGCAAAGCCCGCCGCCATCAATCGTTGGCACATCGGCAAGCCCATCAGGCCGATACCGGCAAATCCCAGGGAAGGTAAAGTTGCCACGGGTGGTTCCTCCATTTGAAGAGCGGTAAAAAGCCTGGTGTGCTCGAACTGGGCCAAATATCTGGAAACAATTAAATAGACCAATGGCGGGTCAGCCAACTGTTCCCGTTACGTGCACGTCACCCTCGCCAGGCATTCGATGTGGCCTTTCTCCACGGCAACATGCCATCACGCTACGGGCCTACACACTTTCCAGCAAGCAGCTCATGCACCAATAAAGCGCAGAGGTTTATTCGCCCGCCCTTTCCTGGATCAGAATCCACGGCGAAACCACCACGGCCCACAGCTCGGGATCTCGCTCGAAAAGATCCAGCGCCCGCGATTCAGAGAGCTTGGCGAGTTTGTCGTCGGCCAGCCAGGCAGCCACTTTCTCACCTTCGTCAACCGCCACCGCCTCGGCCGCGGCGATCAAATCCAGAGCCGGGTCGACCCATAACAGGGCACCCTTGGCAAAGAAGGGTTCAAGCTCTTTCCAGGTAATAGATGCGGTCTCACCAAGCAGCTTGGCATAGAGGGTGCTAGGTTCTTGATTCATGGGTTCTGTCCGGAAAAGAAATCGACGCGAATGATAAACGTCGATGGTCTGGCAGCAAAACCCGGATGCAATTTGCTTCACCGATTGAAAACCGCAGGAAAGCCAAGGAATGCAGGTGAATCAAGCTATTAGCCAGCTAACATCCCGCCGCGATTCTGTATTTTTCTTTCAATTAAGCGACACCCTCTGGTTTTGCCCCCCGGCGCTGCCTTCCCAGGCTGACAATCGGCGCTCTACACTGTACCGGTACAGTTGTCGGGGGCATTTCCGGAGGGTATCGACGATATCTGACCCGGTTCTGCTGCTACGGCGCCAGGACTATAAAAACTACAACAGTAAGAGTGGAGCACTATGACTAAGGCTACTAAGCAGATTTCCAAACTGTTTGCCGCTATGGTTCTGGCCGGGGTTGCCAGCCATTCGTTCGCAGCTGACACCATCAAGATCGGCATTGCCGGCCCTAAGACCGGTCCTGTAGCCCAGTACGGCGACATGCAGTTCAGTGGCGCCAAAATGGCCATCGAGCAGATCAACGCCAAAGGCGGCGTAGACGGCAAGAAACTCGAAGCCGTTGAATACGATGACGCCTGTGATCCAAAACAAGCGGTAGCGGTTGCGAACAAGGTCGTCAACGACGGCGTCAAGTTCGTGGTCGGCCACCTGTGCTCCAGCTCCACTCAACCGGCTTCGGACATCTACGAAGACGAAGGCGTGATCATGATCACTCCGGCCGCCACCAGCCCGGACATCACCTCCCGTGGTTACAAGATGGTGTTCCGCACCATCGGTCTCGACAGCGCCCAGGGCCCTGCAGCCGGTAACTACATTGCCGATCACGTTAAGCCGAAAATCGTTGCCGTCCTGCACGACAAACAGCAATACGGTGAAGGCATCGCTACCGCCGTGAAACAAACACTCGAGAAGAAAGGCACCAAGGTTGCCGTGTTCGAAGGCATCAATGCCGGCGACAAGGATTTCTCCTCGATGATCGCCAAGCTCAAGCAAGCCAACGTCGACTTCGTTTACTACGGCGGCTACCACCCGGAGCTGGGCCTGATCCTGCGTCAAGCCTCGGAAAAAGGCCTGAAAGCCAAGTTCATGGGTCCGGAAGGCGTGGGTAACGACTCCATTTCGCAGATCGCCAAGGACGCCTCCGAAGGCCTGCTGGTAACCCTGCCGAAATCCTTCGACCAGGACCCTGCCAACATTGCCCTGGCTGACGCATTCAAAGCCAAGAAAGAAGATCCGAGCGGTCCGTTCGTGTTCCCTTCCTACTCGGCTGTTGAAGTCATTGTTGGTGGCATCACTGCCGCCAAGAGCGAAGACCCGGCAAAAGTGGCTGAAGCCATTCACGCTGGCACTTTCAAAACCCCGACTGGCGACCTGAGCTTCGACGCCAAGGGCGACCTGAAAGACTTCAAATTTGTGGTTTACGAGTGGCACTTCGGCAAACCTAAAACTGAAGCTTCGCCTCAGTAAGGCCTTGCCTGACTGACTGCCCACAAAGCCCACGGCGTGCCGTGGGCTTTGTTTTACGAATGTACTGGGCCGCGCTTGCGTGATCCGCAAGTCTCCCCACCTGAAAATCTCAAAACCGTCATCAGCGGTTCGCTGGCAAACCCCGAATTCGAAGTGGATGCAGATCCGCGGGATCGGGCGGGAAAATGACTCCACCAGTGAAATGCGTATCAGGTTTTTAGGAGCGCTGTAATGCCTGACATCTATCACTTTTTCCAACAGCTGGTTAACGGCCTGACCGTTGGCAGCACGTATGCCCTGATCGCCATCGGCTATACGATGGTTTACGGCATCATTGGAATGATCAACTTCGCCCACGGCGAGGTGTACATGATTGGCTCCTACGTGGCGTTCATCGCCATCGCAGGCCTGGCCATGATGGGACTCGACAGCGTCCCGCTGCTGATGACTGCCGGTTTCATCGCGAGCATCGTCGTCTGCAGTGCCTACGGTTACAGCATCGAACGGATTGCCTATCGCCCCTTGCGTGGCAGCAACCGTCTGATTCCGCTGATCTCGGCCATCGGCATGTCGATCTTCCTGCAGAACACCGTTCTGCTGTCGCAAGACTCCAAGGACAAATCCATCCCCAACCTGATCCCCGGGAATCTCTCATTCGGGCCAGGTGGTGCACATGAAGTGCTGATTTCGTACATGCAGATCGTCGTGTTCGTGGTGACCCTGGTCGCCATGCTCGGCCTGACGATGTTCATCTCCCGTTCCCGACTGGGTCGCGCCTGCCGCGCCTGCGCCGAAGACATCAAGATGGCCAACCTGCTGGGTATCAACACCAACAACATCATTGCCCTGACCTTCGTCATCGGTGCGGCGCTGGCAGCCATTGCAGCCGTGTTGTTGAGCATGCAATACGGCGTGATCAACCCGAACGCCGGCTTCCTCGTTGGCCTCAAGGCCTTTACCGCTGCGGTACTTGGCGGCATCGGCAGCATTCCCGGCGCCATGCTCGGCGGACTGGTGCTTGGGGTGGCGGAAGCCTTTGGTGCCGATATCTTCGGCGACCAGTACAAGGACGTCGTGGCTTTCGGCTTGTTGGTTCTGGTTCTGTTGTTCCGGCCGACCGGCATCCTGGGCCGTCCGGAGGTTGAAAAGGTATGACTAAGAATCTTAAGCAAGCGCTCTTCAGCGCGCTCCTGGTCTGGGCAGTTGCCTATCCGGTGCTCGGCCTCAAACTGACCATCGTTGGCATCAACCTGGAAGTCCACGGCACCAGCAACATGACCCTTGCAATCATCGCGATCTGCTCGGCACTCATGTTCTTGCGGGTACTGTTCGACGACCCTATCAGCAAGGCCTGGAAATCCTCGCCGTCCATGCCGTTGATTCCGGCCAAGGCCAGCAACTTCCTGACCCTGCCGACCACTCAGCGCTGGATCATCATCGCGTTGATCATCGGTGCCCTGGTCTGGCCGTTCTTCGGCTCCCGTGGCGCGGTGGACATTGCGACCCTGATCCTGATCTACGTGATGCTGGGCCTGGGCCTGAACATCGTGGTCGGTCTCGCAGGCCTGCTCGACCTGGGTTACGTCGGTTTCTACGCCGTCGGTGCCTATAGCTATGCGCTGTTGTCGCACTACCTGGGCTGGAGCTTCTGGGTCTGCCTGCCGGTCGCCGGCCTGATGGCAGCCACCTTTGGCTTCCTGCTCGGCTTCCCGGTTCTGCGCTTGCGGGGTGACTACCTGGCGATCGTGACCCTGGGTTTCGGTGAGATCATCCGTCTGTTCCTGCGTAACCTCACGGACATCACTGGCGGCCCGAACGGCATCAGCAACATCGAGAAGCCCACGTTCTTCGGCCTGACCTTCGAACGCAAAGCGGCCGAAGGCATGCAGACGTTCCATGAGTACTTCGGGCTGCAATACAACTCGATCAACAAGGTGATTTTCCTCTACCTGGTTGCGCTGTTGCTGGCCCTGGCGGCCCTGTTCGTCATCAATCGCCTGTTGCGCATGCCAATCGGCCGTGCGTGGGAAGCGTTGCGTGAAGACGAGATCGCTTGCCGTGCACTCGGTCTCAACCCGACCGTCATCAAGCTGTCGGCCTTCACCCTGGGCGCCAGCTTCGCCGGTTTTGCAGGCAGTTTCTTTGCTGCCCGCCAGGGCCTGGTCACGCCCGAGTCATTCACCTTCATCGAGTCGGCGATCATCCTCGCCATCGTCGTTCTGGGTGGCATGGGCTCGCAGCTGGGGGTGATCCTGGCTGCCGTGGTGATGATCCTGCTGCCGGAAATGATGCGTGAGTTCAGTGAATACCGCATGTTGATGTTCGGTGCCTTGATGGTGCTGATGATGATCTGGCGTCCTCAGGGTCTGCTGCCCATGCAACGTCCTCACATGGAGCTGCGCAAATGAGCCGCGAGATCCTGAAAGTCGAAAATCTGAGCATGCGCTTCGGCGGCTTGCTGGCGGTCAACGGCGTGGCCCTGACCGTCAAGGAAAAACAGGTCGTCGCCTTGATCGGCCCTAACGGCGCTGGCAAGACCACGGTGTTCAACTGCCTGACCGGCTTCTACAAGCCGAGCGGTGGCAGCATCCTGCTCGACGGCCAGGCGATCGAAGGCCTGGCCGGGCATGAGATCGCCCGTAAAGGCGTGGTGCGAACCTTCCAGAACGTGCGGTTGTTCAAGGACATGACGGCGGTCGAGAACCTCCTGATCGCCCAGCATCGTCACCTGAACACCAACTTCCTGGCGGGTCTGTTCAAGACCCCGGCGTTCCGCAAAAGCGAGCGCGAGGCGATGGAATTTGCCGAGTACTGGCTGGACAAGGTCAACCTCAGGGAATTCGCCAACCGAACGGCTGGCACGCTGGCCTACGGTCAGCAACGTCGCCTGGAAATCGCCCGCTGCATGATGACCCGCCCGCGGATCCTCATGCTCGACGAACCGGCTGCTGGCCTGAACCCCAAGGAAACCGAAGACCTCAAGGCGCTGATCGGCGTGTTGCGTGAAGAGCACAACGTCACCGTGCTGTTGATCGAACACGACATGAAGCTGGTGATGAGTATTTCCGACCACATTGTCGTCATCAACCAGGGCACTCCCCTGGCCGACGGCACGCCGGAACAGATCCGCGATAATCCTGAAGTGATCAAAGCCTACCTGGGGGAAGCGTAATGCTGCAGTTCGAAAACGTTTCCACCTTCTATGGCAAAATCCAGGCCTTGCACGGCGTCAATGTGGAAATCCGCCAGGGTGAAATCGTCACCCTGATTGGTGCCAACGGCGCCGGCAAGTCCACCTTGCTCATGACGTTGTGCGGTTCACCTCAAGCTCACAGCGGCAGTATTCGCTACATGGGCGAGGAACTGGTCGGGCAGACTTCGGCGCAGATCATGCGCAAGAGCATTGCCGTGGTGCCGGAAGGCCGTCGAGTGTTTGCTCGCCTGACCGTGGAAGAAAACCTCGCCATGGGCGGATTCTTCACCGACAAGGGCGATTTCCAGGAACAGATGGACAAGGTCCTCGGACTTTTCCCACGCCTGAAGGAGCGCTTCAGTCAACGCGGCGGCACCATGTCCGGCGGCGAACAGCAGATGCTCGCCATCGGCCGCGCACTGATGAGCAAACCCAAGCTGCTGCTGCTGGACGAGCCGTCACTGGGTTTGGCACCGATCATCATCCAGCAGATCTTCGACATCATCGAACAGCTGCGCAAGGATGGCGTCACGGTTTTCCTGGTGGAGCAGAACGCCAACCAGGCGCTGAAAATCGCTGACCGAGCGTACGTTCTGGAGAACGGTCGGGTGGTGATGCAAGGCACTGGTGAAGCGCTGCTGACCGATCCGAAAGTGCGCGAGGCTTATCTGGGCGGCTAAGCACAATACCCTGTAGGAGCTGCCGGAGGCAGCTCCTACAGTGGTCATGTGTCGTGCCTCAAAGCTTGTCCAAGGCCTCACCACTGCGCTTGAACCACCCCATCAGATAGTCCGCCAGCACCTGCGTGCGTTTCGGCAAACCGCCCTGATACGGATGCACCAGATACATTGGCATCCTGCGGGTCTGATAATCACGCAACAACCAGCGCAAGCGCCCGTCGGCCAACTCCGTTTGCAATAAATACGACGGCAACCGCGCAATCCCCGCCCCCGCCAGCGCCGCTTTCTTCAGCAGACTGTAATGATTGCTGGCGAACGGTCCCATCACTCGCACCCGCAGCAACTCGTGCTGCTGGTGATAGAGCCATTCTTCGCGACCGCTGTAATGGCTGTTGAGCAGGCAGCGGTGCTCTGCCAGTGCCTGCGGTGTTGTGGGCTCACCATAGTGTTCAAGGTACACCGGGCTGGCGCAGGTCATCTCATGCCAGGCCAACAGCGGTCGGGCCACCAGCCGCTCGTCGTTACCAACCTCGGAGCGCACTGCAAGATCAAAACCCTCTCGGGATAAATCGCGGAATTCGTTACTCAGGTCCAGCTCGATTTGCACCTCTGGGTACTGTTGGGAGAATTCCAGCAACAACCCATCGAAGAAAGTTTCGCCCAGCGACACCGGCACAGTCATGCGCACTGGCCCGGCCATATCGTCCTTCAATCGCGCCAATGCCTGCCGCGCCCTCTCCACTTGCACCACCAATGCCTGGGCCTGGGGCAATAGCGCAGCGCCGGCCGCCGTCAAACTCAGGCGGCGGGTGGTGCGCTGCAGCAGGACTACGGAAAATCGGCTTTCCAGCAGGCTGATGCGCTTGGACAATTGCCCCTTGCTGCAACCCAGTTGCTGCGCAGCCAGGGTAAAACTCCCCGCCTCGATCAATACCGCGAACGCCGCAAGGTCATCCATTTCGCTCATTGATTGTTTCCGTTTAAAAACCAAAGGTTGCCTATTAGCACGCTTATCAGCGAAAAAAACCACCCCTAGACTGGAGCCTCGTTTAAACCACCCGGGGATCAGGGCATGAAAATTCTGTTGATAGGCGCAGGCGGCACCATCGGTTCAGCGATCGACAAGGAGTTGTCGCAACGTCACGAAGTCATTCGCATCGGTCGTAACAGTGGCGATCTGCAGGTGGATATCAGCGACAGCGCCTCGATTCGCAAACTGTTCGAGCAGACCGGAAAATTTGACGCCCTGGTCTGTGCCGCTGGCAACGTGACATTCGCGCCGCTGGATGAGATGTCCGAGGAGAGTTTTGCACTGGGGCTGAAGGACAAACTGATGGGGCAGGTCAACCTGCTGTTGATCGGCCGCGAGTTCGCCAATGATGGCGCCTCGTTCACCTTCACCACTGGCGTCCTGAGCCATGACCCGATCCGCAGCGGCGCTTCGGCGGCCCTGGTCAACGGTGCGCTGGACAGCTTCGTGCGCGCGGCGGCTATCGAATTGCCTCGCGGGTTACGCGTGAACTCCATCAGCCCGACCGTGCTGCTGGAGGCGATGGGCAGTTATGCGCCGTACTTCCGCGGGTACAAACCGGTTCCTGCGGCCGATGTGGCTTTGGCTTACGCCAAAAGCGTAGAAGGCTTGCAGACGGGTCAGACTTTTCACGTGGGCTGAGCCTGAAATAATTTGCGGGAAGCTCGCCAGTGACCTGTGGGGCCTTGCCAGTGAATCTGCGGGAGCAAGGCTTGCCCGCGATGGCGCCCTTTAGATCGCTATCGCGAGCAAGCTTTGCTCCCACAGTTGATCCAGGTTGATCCAGTTTGATCCGGTTTCAGGCAGTGGGAGCCAGGGGGGCCCACTGCATCGCCGGGGTTGTGATGAGCGGTCAGGCTGCGTAACGTGGCGGCACTTGTCTGGAGAACCAAAGATGCGTGTTGCCCGTTCCCTTGTCCTTGTTGCCTTGCTGCCATTGTTTGCCGCGTGCCAGTTGTTCGATGGTCCGCGGCAAAGCGCCTCCCACGTGGGCCAGACCCGCATGCAGGGCCAGTTGACGGCGGCGGATGGCAAGCTGGTGTTCCAGCCGTGCAATCAATCGAGCAGTTTTGTGGTCAACGACACCGGTGGCACCAGCGTGCTGCAGGAGGCTGCGACCCTGGCAGACAATCAGGGCAAGTTGTTTGCCGACGTGCGCGGGCGCATCGACGGCAACCGCCTCGACCTGCAGCAGTTGTACCGCGTCGAACGCTCGGGCACGGCCTGTGATGATCCCAACTTCAAACTGCTGATCCTGCGCGCCGCCGGCCAGACGCCGCCGTGGAGCGTCAAGGTCAGCGGCAAGGGCATGGTCATTGACCGCGCCGGCCAGCCACCCCTGGCCCTGCCCTATGTCGAGGAACAGCTGGGTGACGGCCGCTTCAATCTCAGCACTGAAGCCAATGACCAACGCATAGAGCTGTGGGTCGCGCCGCAACGGTGCGTAGATGCCACCACGGGCGCGGTCCAGCACATGAGCGCCGAACTGCGCCTCAACGGCCAGGTCCAGCGTGGTTGCGGGTATTTCGGCGGAGCGCGTGACGACTGATCGTTTTAGCCTCACTGATTCGGGTCTTTGGGGCTTATAATCACCGGTTTGTGCTATTCCGCCCTGGCGCAGTCAAGCGCCCCGCGAACCGGATCCTGTCATGTTACGAATCACCGAACTCAAGCTGCCGATCGACCATCCAGAAGAAGACCTGCGCCCTGCCATCGTGCAGCGCCTGGGCATTGCCAGCGATGACCTGCTCGATTTCACCTTGTTCAAACGCAGCTACGATGCGCGTAAAAAGTCTTCCGAACTGTGCTTCATCTACACCGTCGACCTCAACGTGCGCGATGAAGCGATGGTGCTGAACAGGTTCGTCGATGACCGTAACGTCAATGTGGCGCCGGATGTCAGCTACAAGGTCGTCGGCCAGGCGCCGGCGGATCTCGAACAGCGCCCGGTGGTCGTGGGTTTTGGTCCGTGCGGGATTTTCGCCGGTCTGCTGCTCGCGCAGATGGGTTTCAAGCCGATCATTCTCGAGCGCGGCACCGAAGTTCGTCAGCGCACCAAGGACACCTGGGGCCTGTGGCGCAAAAACGTGCTCAATCCAGAGTCCAACGTACAGTTCGGTGAAGGCGGCGCCGGGACGTTCTCCGACGGCAAGCTCTACAGCCAGATCAAGGATCCAAAATTCATCGGGCGCAAGGTCCTGCACGAGTTCGTCAAGGCCGGCGCGCCGGATGAAATCCTGTACGTCAGCAAACCGCACATCGGCACCTTCCGGTTGACCGGGGTCGTGGAGAATATGCGTGAGCAGATTCGTGCCCTGGGAGGCGAAGTGCGCTTCCAGCAGCGCGTCACTGACGTGCTGATCGAAGACGGACAGCTGACCGGCGTCGAGCTCGATGGCGGCGAACAGATACATTCCAGGCACGTGATCCTGGCCCTCGGCCACAGCGCCCGTGACACCTTCCGCATGTTGCACGGCCGTGGTGTGTTTATGGAAGCCAAGCCGTTCTCGGTGGGTTTCCGCATCGAACACCCGCAATCGCTGATCGACCGCGCGCGCCTGGGCAAGTACGCCGGCCACCCGAAACTCGGCGCCGCCGACTATAAACTGGTGCACCACGCCAAGAATGGCCGCTCGGTCTACAGCTTCTGCATGTGCCCTGGCGGCACCGTCGTAGCCGCGACGTCCGAGCCGAACCGGGTGGTGACCAACGGCATGAGCCAGTATTCGCGTAACGAACGCAACGCCAACTCGGGCATCGTCGTGGGCATTACCCCGGAAGTCGATTACCCGGGCGGCCCGCTGGCAGGGATCGAGCTGCAGGAACGCCTGGAGTCCCACGCTTTCGTGCTGGGGGGCAGCAACTACGAAGCCCCGGCGCAACTGGTCGGGGACTTCATTGCCGGCAAGCCGTCCACCGCACTGGGGAGTGTCGAGCCGTCCTATAAACCCGGAGTCGCCTTGGGGGACCTGGCGCTGGCGCTGCCGGCGTTTGCCATCGAAGCGATTCGTGAAGCACTGCCTGCCTTCGAAAAACAGATTCGCGGCTACTCGCTGCACGACGCGGTGCTGACCGGGATCGAAACCCGCACGTCCTCGCCGCTGCGCATTACCCGCGACGAGTCGATGCAGAGCCTCAACGTCAAGGGTCTGTTCCCGGCGGGTGAAGGCGCCGGTTATGCGGGCGGGATTCTCTCGGCAGGTGTGGACGGGATCCGGATCGCCGAAGCAGTGGCTCGCGACATCCTCGGCCTCGAGGCCTGATGCTCTAAGCCACTACAAAAGCTTGTGGAATAACCTGTGGGAGCGAGCCTGCTCGCGATTGCATACGATCAGCCAGCATATCGGGTGAATGTTAATCCGCAATCTCGAGCAGGCTCGCTCCCACAGGGGTCTACCACATAGGTTCTTCAGTGCCGCAGCGCCTTCAGATATTGGCGCGCAGCACGCTCGCCGGCAACGGTTCCCCACGCTCGGCACTCGCCGCGACCGCATCGATCAGGCCACTCAACTCATACCCCTGCGCCTTGAGCCAGGACTGATCGTAGTAGGTGTCTGCATAGCGTTCGCCACCATCACATAAAATCGCCACGATCGACCCCGACTCCCCCGCCGCCGCCATCTGTTGGGCTGCCATCAAAGCGCCAATCAGGTTAGTCCCGCTCGATCCGCCGACATGCCTTCCCAAGCGTCCGGCCAGGTAATGCATGGCCGCCAGAGACAGCGCGTCCGGCACCTTGACCATCGCATCAATAACCTTCGGCAGGAACGACGCTTCTACCCGGGGCCGACCAATACCTTCGATGCGCGAACCGTGGTCCAGGCGCAGGCTCGCGTCGCCAGTCTGGTAGAAATCGAAGAACACGGAACCCTCGGCATCGGCGCACAGTACGCGCGTGCAGTGCTGACGATAACGCACATAACGCCCCAGGGTCGCCGTGGTACCGCCCGTGCCGGGGCTGGAAATCAGCCAGCTCGGTTCCGGGTGCTTTTCGAAGCGCAGCTGGTGGAAGATTGATTCGGCGATGTTGTTGTTGGCCCGCCAGTCGGTCGCGCGCTCGGCATAGGTGAACTGATCGATGAAGTGGCCATCGTGCTCGCGCGCCAGGCGCTCGGACTCGGCGTAGATCTGCGTCGGATCATCCACCAGGTGACTCTTGCCACCGTAGAAGGCGATCTGCGCGATCTTCTCCCTGGACGTAGTCGCCGGCATCACCGCAATGAACGGCAGGCCCAGCATCCGTGCGAAATAAGCCTCGGAAATCGCCGTCGAACCGCTGGACGCCTCGATCACCGGCGCCCCCGGCTTGAGCCAGCCATTGCACAATGCATACAGGAACAAAGAGCGGGCCAGTCGATGCTTGAGGCTCCCCGTGGGGTGGCTCGACTCATCCTTGAAATACAGTTCGATGCCGGTAAACCCGGGCAACGGCAAAGGGATCAGGTGAGTGTCGGCACTGCGCTGGAAGTCCGCCTCAATGATCCGGATGGCTTCTCGGGCCCACTGTCGGTTGTCGCTCATGGTGGTTTTCTCGTCGGATCGGGTTTTGGCAGACCTTTTTTGAGGCCCAACATGCAAGCTTAGGAAAAAACCTACATCACGCACAGGTACAGCTGAGGTTCAATACGTTTGGCAACTGCTAGGCTCAGCCTCGGGTCCAGCACCCATAGCTGTAACGCTATATAACAAAATAGAATATAAATTTTGTTTTAACAACTAACGGCACGGGTTAGGGTGTGCCACCTTCTAACCTATCAATGGAGAGTGACCTTGCCACTGCGTAGCACTTTCACGCGTTTCTTTCAGCTGGAAGCGGCCAGCGGTCTATTACTGATCGCCGCCGCAGTCCTGGCCCTGATCATCAATAACTCCCCGCTGTCGTGGCTGTACACCAGCTTTCTCGACACTCCGGTGGTGGCGCAGATCGGTGCGCTGCAAATCGCCAAGCCGGCGCTGCTCTGGATCAACGACGGCCTGATGGCGTTGTTCTTCCTGCTGATCGGCCTGGAAGTGAAGCGCGAAGTCCTCGACGGCCAGCTGTCAAAACCTTCCCAGGTCGTCCTGCCCGGTGCCGCGGCGATTGGTGGCATGGTCATTCCCGCGCTGGTCTACTGGTTCTTCAACCGGGATAACGGCGCAGCCCTTGATGGCTGGGCCATCCCGATGGCCACCGACATCGCTTTCGCCCTGGGCGTGCTTGCCCTGCTGGGCAAACGCGTACCGGTGTCGCTCAAACTGTTCCTGATGACCCTGGCGATCATCGATGACCTGGGTGCAATCATCGTCATCGCGATCTTTTACTCCGGCACCTTGTCGACCCTGTCCCTGGCTCTGGCAGGGGCCTGTATAGCGGCACTCATCGCGATGAACCGGCTGGGTGTGGTCAAGCTTGGGCCGTACATGATCATCGGTCTGATCCTCTGGGTTTGCGTGCTGAAAAGTGGCGTCCACGCCACGCTCGCCGGCGTGACCCTGGCCTTCTGCATCCCGCTGCGCACGAAAAATGCCGAGACTTCGCCGCTGCTGACCCTGGAACATGCCCTGCATCCCTGGGTAGCCTATGGCATCCTGCCGCTGTTCGCCTTCGCCAACGCCGGCTTGTCGCTGAGCGGCGTGACCGTCGAAAGCTTTACTCATCACGTACCGATGGGCATCGCCATCGGCCTGTTGCTGGGCAAGACTGTCGGGGTGTTCGGCCTCACCCGGCTGGCGGTTAGAACCGGCATCGCAGCCCTGCCCCAAGGTGCCAACTGGGGCCAGGTGCTAGGCGTGGCGATCCTCTGCGGCATCGGCTTCACCATGAGCCTGTTCGTTGGCTCACTGGCGTTTGAACCGGGCGTCAGCGAATTCGCTGGGATGGACCGCATGGGTATTTTGACCGGGTCGATCCTGGCGGCGCTGATTGGTTATGCCGTGACAGCAGCGGCAAGTCGCAAGAATGCTGCGCTGGCCCACGCCTGACACAGGTTTGCAGCAAAATAAAAAACCCCGACCAGTCTCCTGGTCGGGGTTTTCTTTTGAGCGGTTACGCTTAGTGCGAAACGCGGCTCGTACCATCCACGGTGGCGATCCGCACGCGCTCGCCGACACGGAACACTTCGTTTTCCTGAACCTGCTGCACGTAGGCGCGCATGCTGCCGTCGTCTTCGCGCACGGTGATTTCCACGCCCTGGGTACGGGTCAGGCCCTCTTCGGTGGCAGACCCCAGCAAGCCGCCGGCAACTGCGCCGATCACGGCTGCAACGATGCTGCCGCGACCGCCACCAATGGCGCTACCGCCGACGCCACCGACGACCGCACCGGCGGCACCGCCGATCGGGGTCTTGGTGCCTTCAATTTTTACCGGGCGCAGTGCTTCGATGGTGCCCATGCGAATCGTCTGCACGCGACGCGCTTCGTCACGGGAATAGGAGTCACCGGTCAGGCTCGATTGGCAGCCAGTGAGCAACATCGCCATCGTCGAAAAGGAAGCAACCAACAAAACAGACTTACGCATAGCATCAACTCCAAAGGACAGGTATTCATTAAACTCCGCAGCATGACGCCTGTCACGGCATCGCCCGGATAAAAGTGGTTTGATTCAGGGCATGTACAGGCGCCCCTCGAATTCACCACACAGTAGCGTCAAATTACGAGATCTGCGTCACCGACCCAAGGATTTTCATGGATTACTTCATCATTGTCGTCACCACTGTCGCCGGTTTGTACTTCCACTGGTGGCTGTACGTACGGATCAAACGCTGGATGGACCGTGACCTGGCGTTAGCCCTGGCCGAAGGCGACGAAGGCAAAAAAGTCTTCATGCTCCAGCAACTGGCGAACGCTCAAGCGCAGGGGATCAAGCGTCGGGAATTGCCACAGTGGCTCAAGGCCGCTGCGGCGAGCTATCCCGCTCGGTAGACTGCTCAGGGTGCCAGACGTTCAAGAATCCAGTCGGCGCCCTGCAGGCGGTAGTTGAGGCGATCGTGCAGACGGCTCGGACGGCCCTGCCAGAATTCGACGCGCTCAGGCAACAGGCGATAACCCCCCCAGTGCTCGGGACAATGCGGCTGCGTATCGCTGAAACGTTGCTCGGTGTTCTTGAGCAGCGCTTCCAGCTCGCCACGGTCGACGATCACCCGGCTTTGCGGCGAAGCCCAGGCGCCCAGACGGCTGCCCAACGGCCGAACCTGATAGTAGGCATCGGACTCCTCGGGAGAAACCTTGACCACCCGCCCCTCGATACGCACCTGACGCTCCAGGGCCGGCCAGAAGAAGGTCATGGCAGCGAACGGATTCGCCGCCAGATGCTGACCCTTGGCACTTTCGTAGTTGGTGAAAAACGTGAAGCCTTGCTCGTCCAGCCCCTTGAGCAGCAGGATCCGGCAATGCGGGCGCCCGTCCGGATCGACGGTGGCCAGGGTCATGGCATTGGCCTCCACCGGCGCCTGTTCGGTTTTCACCGCCTCGGCGAACCATTGATGGAACAACCCGAACGGCTCTGCCGGAGCTTGCGCCTCGGTCAGGCCGTCCCGGGTGTAGTCGCGACGCATATCAGCCAGGCCCTGGGTCATGGCGCATTCCTTTTGGTTAACGAATCACTTTTTTGCAGCGTCAGCAGCCGCGACTTTCTTGTCAGTGGCTGTCGCCTTGGCTTTGGCCGGCGCAGTCTTCTTGGCCGGCGTAGCGGTTTTTGCCGGGGCCTTCTTCGCGGGCGCCTTGGCGGCAGCTTTCTTGGCCGGGGCCTTCTTCGCGGCCGGGACATCGGCTTTCTTCGCCGCAGGAACCGGAGCGACCGGCGCCACCGCTGGCTTGACGTCCTGGGCCGCGACCATGCGCACGGGTGCCGGAGCCGGCATGTTGTACTTGCTCAATAAGGCAACCATGGTGTTCTGCGGAGTCACCAGCAGTTCCACGCGACGGTTCAAGGCGCGCCCTTCGACGCTATCGTTGGCTGCCCGTGGCGCTTCACTGCCCATGCCGCGCAGCATCAGGCGATCACGTTGCAGGCCGCTGAGACGGAAGATTGCTGCAACAGCCTGGGCTCGCTCCTGGCTCAACTTGACGTTGGCCGGATTGGCACCGGAGGTATCACTATGGCCGAGCACCAGGACCGCAGTCTTGGGATCGACTTCGAGAATTTTAGCGACGCGGGTGAACGGGCCCAGGGTGACTGGTAGCAGCATGGCCGGGCGATCCGGGTTGAACGAACCTTCGACAGGCGCGGTGACTACCAGCACGTTTTCACGACGCTCAAGTTGCAGGTTGCTGTCCTTGATCGCGGTGCGCAGGCGCGGTTCGTAGTCATCGAGCCAGGCTTGGGTGACCTTCGGATCAGGCATGGGTACGGCTTTTGCGACAGGCTGATCCTTGCCGCCAAACGGCCACCACCACTTGCCACCTGCTTCGGCTTGGGCCTTGGCCACTTCGACCGGCTTGGCTTGAGCTTTCACGTCGGGGTTCTTGTCCAGAACTTCTTCCGAACCGAACGGCCAGTACCAGGGATTAGCGCTTTCGGCCTTGGCGACCGGTGCAGTCGCTGCTGGTTTGAGCGGGGCAGGCGCCGGGGTTGGCTCTTTTGCGGCAACTTTATCGGAGGAGCCAAATGGCCACCAGCTAGCGCCATCTGCGTCATTTTGTGGGGTCTGTGCGCAACCGGTGATGGCGAAGCACAGGGCCAGGGCGAAAGTTTTATTGGACGACATTGGATATCCACAAAATGAATTAACAAAAATCAGACCAGAATGGCCTGCATAAAGACACGCTTTGAAACCAGAAACGCTGTCAGGTTCCGCCCTGGAAGCCTGACGACCGGGTTTACAGACAAGTGGCCAGTACTCGCGCAAGGTTTTGCGCGCGGGGATCCATCAAGACGTACGGCCCCAGTGTATTTGTCACAAATCCGAAAGCAACATCATGTTCCGGGTCAGCAAAACCGATGGAACCGCCGGCACCCGGATGCCCGAACGCGCGCGGGCCGAGGCCATAGGTGGCATTGGGAACATCCGGTTGATCGAGCATGCAGCCCAGCCCGAAACGGGTCCGGGTCAATAAAGTCTTGTCGTCGCCGACGCTGTGTTCGCGAGTCAGCTCGTCGAGCATTTCGCTTTCGAGCAGGCTGCCATCCAGCAGGCCGGCGTAGAACCCGGCCAGGCTGCGCGCATTGCCATGCCCATTGGCGGCCGGCTGCTGCATCCGGCGCCACTCCGGTTTATTGGTGCTGGTCAGGACCGACGGCGGATTGGTGAACGCGCGAGTGGTCATCGCCGTGGGTTCGCGCATCGTCACTTGCAGCAGGCGCTGGGCCGCGGCATCGCCGACATTGCCCTTGCCGCGGGCGATATGCGCCACCCGATGGAATTCTTCGTCGGCCAGGCCGACATGAAAATCCAGCCCCAACGGCTTGGCCACTCGCGCCACAATCGACTCTCCGGGGCCACGACCGTCGGCCCGCCGCAGCAATTCACCGACCAGCCAGCCATAGGTGATCGCGGCATAGCCGTGACCAGTGCCCGGGGTCCACCAAGGTGCTTCGGCGGCCAGGGCGTCGACCATGGTTTGCCAGTCGTAGAGGGCCTGCGGGGACAGCACCTCGCGCAAGGCTGGCAAGCCTGCCTGATGGCACAGCAGTTGGCGCAGGGTTATCGATTCCTTGCCCGCCGCAGCGAATTCCGGCCAATAGCGAGCCACCGGTGCATCCAGTTGCAGCTTGCCTTCGGCAACCAGTTGCAGGGCAGTGACTGCGGTGAAGGTCTTGGTGCAGGAAAACAGGTTGGCAATAGTATCGCTATGCCAAGCCTCGCTGCCGTCCTTGTCGGCGCTGCCGGCCCAAAGATCGACCACCGTTTCCCCGCCAACCTGGATACACAAGGCTGCGCCACGTTCCTGGGGATCGTCGAACAATGCCGCGAATGCCTCGCGCACGGCTTCGAACCGGAGTTCGTAATGACCCTGAATCTGCACCCGCAACTCCCCTGACTCATGTTCTAAAAAGTGGCCGCATTGTTCCAGCCATTGACGGTTTTGGGAACAGGTGCGGGCCGGGCGGTCGATTACTTGGCCGCCTTGCCGGCCTCGCCTTTACGCCCGCCTTCGGCATCATGGCCGGCCTTCTGCGCCGCGCCCCGGGCCTTTTCAGCTTCTTTGGCCAGTTGATCGACAGTCGCCAGGTTACTCTTGCGCACGCTGTCGACAAATCCCTGGAACGGTAGATCGGTGATGCCCACCAACCCGAAGTGGCCATTCTCACCGTCCAGCAAGCGCCCGGTAACGGGTTGATCCAGGTACTGGAACCAATGCACCCCGACAATTGAGGGTTCCTTCAGCGCCTGCTTGAGGAAGTTCGCATAAGCCGGCCCGCGGTCCTCTTCTCTCGCCAGCTGTGTCACGCCTCCCCAGAACGGCCCGCGATCAGCCGAACCGAAGTTGAACTCGGTAATCAGCACGGGCTTGTCCAGGCTGCGCAGTTTCTCGAAGTCATAACCATCCTGCGGCTGCAGCGTGTACATGTTGAAGCTCAACACATCGCAATACTGGGCGCAGGATTCGACCGCTTCTGGCGTGCTGACGGCAAATCGGCCGCCCAGCAACAGCTGGTTGGGGGCGTGCCACTTCAGCGAGTCGGAGATGGTCTTGAAATAGGTGTCGGCGAAAACTTTCTGGAAGTATTTGAAGTCCGCCTCAATCTCGGGGTACTCCGCGCTCGGTTGCGGCGGTACGAACCCCGGGTCCTCCATCAGTTCCCAGGCCGGCAGGTCGATCCCCCAGGCTTTGGACAGGCCTGCCTGGTTGCGATACTTGTCACGCAGCTGCTTGAGGAACGCACGTTTGGCCGGGACATCGGTGGTCATTTTCAGGGTGCCGTATGCCAGCGCATAGCGGGCTTTCGGGTCATCGCCGGGGCCGGCCCAGGCCAGCTCGTTATCGGCGAAATAGCCAATCAGCCATGGATCATCACGGTGATCGCGCGCAGCGATGGCCACGGCGCGTTCGGTGGCCATGGCAAACCGCGGGTCAAACGGATCGGGCATGCCTCCCCACCAGTCAGTGCCCGTACTGATGCTCGCGTAATCGCCGACGATCGATAAGGGCACGGTGTAGGGCACTCGTTCGGCATCACCCAGCATCGGCGCACTCCAGTTGCCCACGGTGTTGAAACCCCAGGCTTGCAGGCGATCGAGGGTGTGGGCCGTCCAGCGTTTGTCGTCGAAGACTTGCGGCGCGCAAGGGGCGGCGGCAGGCTTCTCGGCCGCTTCGGCGTCGGCCTTGGCGGCATCGGCAACCCCGGCCTTGGTTTCGCTCGTCACAACGCACGGCTGGCCATACAGACGCTGCAGGTTGGCACCGTAAAAATCGTACCAACGTCCGGCGTTGTTACCACGCCCCTGGTCGGCGCCATTGCCCCCGCGGTTGTCACCTTCGCCATAATGGCTGGCCAGCGGCTCATCGGACTTGGGCAGGGACTCGAACATCCACTCGCGACCGGCAATGTAAGTCTGATTAACCTCCGGGGTCACAGTGTTCACGCCCAGGGAATAGAACGGGTGGCCTTCAGGAGTGACCAGGTACCAGCGCCCCTCGTGCTTCTCGCTGCGGAAAAATCCGCTGGCCTTGAATTGCGGGCCCTTGGTCCAGCCTCCGAACTTGTCCAGCGAAGATTTCTCGCGCTCTGCCAACCAGGTTTTCAGCAGTTGCTGTTCCTTGGCAGCGGCGCTTTTCAACTGCTCATCGCCAGTGACTTTTTCCGGCCATTTGGCACGAGTTGACTGACCGTAGGCATCCACCAGACCGCCATACGCCGCCTGTACCACGCCCTCGCCGTCCTGAACGCCAAAGCGTTCCAGCAGAATGCTCTGGGCAACTTTCGGTTGATCCATCGACAAGGTCACCGACACCACCTGGCTACGATCCAGCTCTCCGGCGCTACTGGCCAGCAGTACTCGCTGACCATCGACGGTGATCGGCATCGGTGGCCCGGCTTTCATGCCCAGGCTCAGCGGCGAGCTCGGTTGCAGCGGCACCATCAAGGTCTGCGCAGGGCCAGCCGGCAGGTCGACCCGGCTGACCAGGGTCTTTCCATCATTGCTCTGGATTTTCACGTAGAGGGTCAGTGCCCAGCTCATTGCACTCTGGACGCGCAAGCTCATGACGCCCGACTGCGACCAGTCCCATGCACCGCTTTGCGGGGTCAGGCGCAGCGTCGGTTGCGCCACCGGATTGAATGTCACCCTGCGCAGTACTTCACCTTCGGCCGTCTGCTCCGCGTTGGACTGCGGCAAGCTGGCGTCCTGGGTCGCTACCTGAACAACGTCAGCGGGGCGCACAAAGTTGAACAGCGTCTGTTGGCCGGCAGGGGCTGCCAGCAAAGGGGCTGTGAACATCAGGGCAAAAACCCCAGCAGGTAACGAATGGCGCAGCGAACGGCGAATCATGGGAACGAAGTTCTCCCTAACGACCAAAATGGGCCAGTGGAATATCGATGGCAGAGAGATAGACAACGCGGCGGGCGAAATTGCCCACCGGTGCCTCAGGAAATTTCACGACGGAATGGCGGCAACGCATTGAGAATGGCCTTGCCGTAACGCTGGGTAACCAGACGTCGATCGAGCAAGGTGATGGTGCCGCGATCCTCTTCGGTTCGCAGCAACCGCCCGCAGGCCTGGACCAGTTTGAGCGAGGCGTCCGGCACCGAGATTTCCATGAACGGATTACCGCCACGGGCCTCGATCCATTCCGCCAGGGCCGCTTCAACCGGGTCGTCGGGCACCGAGAATGGAATCTTGGCGATCACCACGTGTTCGCAGTAGGCTCCGGGCAAGTCCACGCCTTCGGCAAAACTTGCGAGACCGAACAGCACGCTCGAATCCCCGCCATCAACCCGCGCCTTGTGCTTGTTCAGGGTTTCCTGCTTGGAAAGGTTGCCCTGGATAAACACCTGCTTGCGCCAGTCGCGATCAAGCCCGTCGAACACGTCCTGCATTTGCTTGCGCGAAGAAAACAGGACGAGGGTGCCGCGCGAACCTTCCACCAACTGCGGCAGGTCGCGAATGATCGCCGCAGTATGCGCTGGCGCGTCCCGTGGATCGGCTTTCAGGTCGGGAACCCGCAGCACGCCGGCGTCGGCATGATGGAACGGGCTGGGGACCACCGCCGTCACGGCTTTTTTCGGCAGCCCGGCACGCATGCGAAAACGGTCGAAGGTGCCCAGGGCGGTCAGTGTCGCCGAGGTCACCAGGGCACCGTAAGCCACATTCCAGAGGTTGCGTCGGAGCATTTCCGCCGCCAGGATCGGGCTGGCGTTGACCTCGATGTCGAACAGCGAGCCGCTTTCGGCCAGGGTCAGCCACCGCGCCATCGGCGGGTTGTCTTCAGGGTCCTCGACGGTGAACGCGGTCCACAGTTCCCAGTTGCCCGTACAGCGGGACAGGAGGCTACCGAACAGCGGGTACCACTCTTCGGCCTGGTTGCTGGCGATGCCAATGTTGACTTCGCCGTCCATGCCTTCCTTCAACAATTCGGTGAGACGGGTGAACACGTCATTCAGGCGGGCGAAGCCCTTCTTCAGCTCGATGCCCATTTCCCGCATGTGCTCGGGAATCACTCCGCCGACAAAGCGATGCCGTGGTCGCTCACGACCTTCGACGTCTTCGCCCGGCTTGAAATCGGCCACCTGTTCACAGGCGGTAAACATGAACTGCTGCTGGGTCTTGATTTCCCGCGCGAGTTCCGGCACCTGCTCGATCAGCTTGCCCAGGTCGCCTGGCAGCGGGTGCTGGGCGAGTAATTTGGTGAGGTTCTTGGCGGTAGTCTCCAGCCAGTCGGCCGTGGAGCGCAGACGCGTGTAATGGGCGAAGTGACCAATCGCCTTGTCTGGCAGGTGGTGACCTTCGTCGAAAACGTAGATGGTGTCGCGAGGGTCCGGCAGGACGGCACCGCCCCCCAGTGCCAGATCGGCCAGCACCATGTCGTGGTTGGTGACGATGACGTCGACCTTGCCCATGCCTTCGCGGGCCTTGTAGAAGGCGCACTGGCCGAAGTTGGGGCAATGGCGGTTGGTGCACTGGCTGTGATCGGTCGTGAGGCGGGCCCAGTCGGCATCTTCTAGGGCGGTGGACCAGCTGTCCCGATCGCCATCCCACTTATTGCCGGCGAGCTTCTCGATCATGCTGGTGAACAGCTTCTGGCTGGCTTCGTCGACCTCGATGCGAAAGCCTTCCTCTTCGAACAATTGCGCCGTAGCCGTTTGCGCGTGGCCTTCCTGCAACAGCATGTCGAGCTTGGACAGGCACATATAGCGCCCCCGGCCCTTGGCCAGGGCGAAGCTGAAATTCAGCCCGCTGTTGCGCATCAGGTCGGGCAGGTCCTTGTAGACGATCTGCTCTTGCAGCGCCACGGTCGCCGTGGCAATCACCAGGCGCTTGCCGGCGGCCTTGGCCGTCGGTATCGCCGCCAGGCTGTAGGCCACGGTTTTACCGGTACCGGTGCCGGCTTCCACTGCGACAATCGCAGGGTCGCCACTGCGCCGGCCCTCGTCGTCGGTGTCGATATCCCCGAGGACTTTGGCAATTTCGGCGATCATCAGGCGTTGGCCGTAGCGCGGCTTGAGGCTCTTGGCCTCGAGAAAACGCGAGTAGGCGCCCTGGATCGTGGTTTTGAGTTCGGTGCTGATCATGGATAGTCGGGCGCAAAAAACGCTGGATAAATTTTCAGTGGTTCGGTTCGGCCGCTATCATACCCCGCTAATTAATCCCGCGCAGAACGGAGTACCCAAATGACACTTTTTGCCATCGTTTACAGCCTTCATGTCCTGTCGGCCCTGGTATGGGTCGGCGGCATGTTTTTCGCCTGGATGGTCTTGCGCCCGGCGGCCATGAAGGCGCTGGAAGGCCCTGCCCGGCTGAAACTGTGGGTCGAGGTGTTCAGCGTTTTTTTCCGCTGGGTCTGGGTCGCGGTAGTGGTGTTGCCGATCAGCGGCGTGGGCATGATTCATCTGCAATATGCCGGTTTTGAAAGCGCGCCGCGTTATGTGCAGGTGATGATGGGGTTGTATGTGGTGATGACGGCGCTGTTTATTCGCATCCAGGCGCTGATGTTGCCCGAGCTGCGCACGGCCGTGGCGGCGCAGGACTGGCCGGCTGGCGCCGGGATTTTGGGAAGGATTCGCCGACTGGTGGGGATCAATCTGCTGGTCGGGTTGCTGCTGGTTGCAATTGCGGCGGCTCGACCGATGTTCTGAGTCAGCAGGGCGGACGCCATCGCGGGCAAGCCTTGCTTCCACAGGTTTTCATCAACCCTGTGGGAGCAAAGCGTGCTCGCGATGACCATCACAGGATCACAACAATCCTACAACCGCTGCACAGTCACCGAACCCGCGGCCCCTGCAGGCCCAGGTTGACCATCGACACCCGGACGACCGGCCTTGCCGCCATCGGCGCGATAAACAATGCAGCCTTTGGATTTGCCGCCCGCACCTGGCTTGCCACCGGGGCCCGCGAGACCACCCGCACCGCCGGCCACCTCGACCTTGATCTGCTCGACCGGATAATCGCGCGGCACTTCCAGCCTGACCAGCGCACCGGGCGCACCAGCCTGACCGTCGCTGCCATTACTGCCGTCCGCCCCGCGACCAGCCTGGCCCCAGGTGCACCCCGGTGCCTGGCCGTTGGCGCCATCAAGCCCGACGAACCCTGGCGCCCCCGCCCCACCACGGGCGTCCACCGCCAACTGCGGGGCATTCAACGCCTTGATCTGCAAGTTGAGGTTGCGCCCCGACCGGGCTGCCTTGAGGTAGGTACCCGGCGCACCGCGGGCCGTGATCTGGCTGCCCTCGGACAACTCGGCACGACTGACCTTCAGGTCGAGCGCCTGCTCGCTGGGCACAATGGCGATCCGCGCTTCGCGCCCCAAATGCAGTTCGCCCACCGTGACTTCGGTAACGTTCGAGGGAATCAGCAAGGTGCCGTAGTCGGCTACTTCCAGTCGTTCCAGGGACAACGTGCTCGCGGTGTTGGGCAAGCGCATCAGCGAGTTGGTTTCGACGCTCACTACCTGGGCGCAAGCCAGTGGACTGATAAATGCGGCGAGCAGACAGAGATTACGCATGGAAAGCCTTCGATACGGTCGGAGCCGGAATGGTTTGCAGGTGGTATACGCCGAAAAACACAATCTTCAGGCGATCACGCCACGGATGGGCGCGACCTTTGAGGCTGCGATTGCACAGCAGCACCTCCAGAAGATGCAGAACGGCCAGCAGGCCGCCGGTCGCGGGGACCAGCAAATTCAGCGGGAAGACGAACGGCATTAGCCAGTTGACTGCCACTACCGCCCAGAACAACAGGGTCAGCAGCTTCCATAGCCCCCAGAACACCTTCATACGCTCTCCCGATGAGAATTATTCTTTGCGCGCACAGTAACGGCTTCCGCGCGGGATAAGCCATAGGGCAATCGAATTTTCTTCATGATGGGCGCCGAATGGGCCGCCCGGACGCTGGTTGGCATCGGCGGACGGCTCTGTTTCGGGCATTAGCGGTTTATGTGCAGTTCCACGCGGCGGTTTTTCGCCCCCCCTTCGTCTGTATCGTTATCGGCGACAGGCTCACGCTCACCTCGCCCTTCACTGGTGAGTTTGTTCGGTGCCAGGCCCTGGCTCAGGAGATAATCGGCGACGCTGCTGGCGCGACGTTCCGAGAGCCCCTGGTTGTAGGCATCAGACCCTACGCTGTCGGTATGGCCGATGACCTTGATGCTGACCACGTCGGCGTTCTGCAGTTTACTCATCAGTGAATCCAGTTCGCTGCGGGCCGCTGGCGTCAGGTCGGACTTGTTGAAAGCGAACAGAACGTCATTGGCATCGCTCAGCGTCACCACTTCAGTCGAGGTCGGAGCAGGTTCGGCTGGTTTCACGCTGGCCGGGTACTGCGGCAGCGGGCAACCATGGTGTTCGACAGGGGTATTGGCAGGCGTATCCGGGCAACGATCACGGCGGTCGAATACACCGTCGTCATCTTCATCGCCATCCTGGGAGTAGCAGATCAGGCCACCGGTCAGGATGCCAAGCGCTGCGCCACCTCCCGCCCAGCCGGCACTTTCAATGGCGCCCAGGCCTCCGCCGACCAGGCCGCCGATAAGGCTGCAGATTGGCCAGGTACGTTGATTCAAGGGGGCAGTGCCATCGCTGTGGGTCGCGCAACCGGTCAGCAGGCTGCCAAGCAGCAGAACCGGTAGGACGGTCCTTGTGAGAACACTCATGTTGAAAGCTCCTGTGTTACCGGCCCATACCGGTTACACAGGAGTAAAGACCGGCATCCGCGACTGCACAAGCCGCGGAGTGCGAGGGGCATCAACGATTGATTTTGATTTCCGTGCGACGGTTCATCGCGCGGCCGTCTGCCGTTTTGTTATCGGCCACTGGCTGACTCTCGCCTGCACCGGTCACAGACACGAAGCTGCTACGCGGTACGCCACTGGAAATCAGGTACTCAACCACCGAATGTGCGCGTTTATCCGACAGTTTCTGGTTGTAGGCATCGCTGCCCACACTGTCGGTGTGACCGGTCACAGTCAGTTGTGCGCTGGAGGATTCCTGTTTCAGGCGAGTAGCAATCTTGTCGAGCACTTGTTTGTCGGAAGGAGTGAGCGTCGCCTTGTCGAACTGGAAGTGCACATCACGCACGACGATGACTTCTTCCTTGACGACTACCGCCTCTTCGACCACGGGTGCTGGCACCGGTGGCGGGCAACCGTCAGCATCGACCTGCACGCCTCTAGGCGTACCCGGGCACTTGTCGCGACTGTCCGGCACGCCATCACCGTCTTCGTCGCCATCACCGTGAACCCAGCAATAGGCCGCTGCCGTACCACCGATCAACAGCGCGCCATAGCCTGCCCACGCCGAGCTCTCGGTTGCACCAAGACCCGCACCGACGACACCACCGACCGCCGCACAGGTCGGCCAGTCGGTTTTCTGCAAACCTGCGCAACCAGTCAACACACTGGTTAGCAGAACCAAGGGTAATGCTGTCCGAACTATGCTCATCTAGTTTTCTCCTGAAGGATCGGCTTAGAACCGATTCAGGGAGTAAAGACCGGAGTTTTAATCTCCGCCAGCAATAGGCCAACGCTGATTTGCCTCGCGTTCTCCGTGGATCGATGCATTTGCCTCAATAGAGCGCTAGGCCCGGACCTTTGGGCAGGCTAGTCTTGGCGGACGCTGACTGAGGATCCTTGATGATTGCCGGTATTTCTTCGCGCACGCCGCAACAGGCGCTGGCCGCCTTGCTTGATCGATACGCCCCCGCACGCCTGCTATTGATAGGTGCCAGTGAGTTTCCCGCGCTCGAGGCCTTCAAGCTCGCGCACCCCGACAGCTGTGTGGCCCACGCCGCACCGGGTCTGTTGCCTGCGGAACTGGCGGCACGCCGGTTCGACCTGGCGCTGGTGGTCGATTGCCTGGAACACCTGCCCAAACGCGACGGTCTGAATTTGCTTGGAGGCATCCGCAATCTCAACGCCAGTCGTATCGCGGTGCTGGCTGACCTGCACGCCAGCGGCTGGCAGGAGACGGACTTTTTCTCCCTGGCCCTGCAAGCCAGCGAGCGGTTCCAGCGCGACGATCAGGTGGTGACGTTGTTCACCTATGATCTGCTTGACTACAAACAGGTACCCGACTGGCTCAACTCGAGGTTCTGGGCCAATCCGGAGAACTTCGGGAAATATTGGTGGTAACGCAATGAGTACATCGATTTGCCCTTGCGGCAGCGGCACCCTGCTGGATGCTTGCTGCGGTCATTATCACGCAGGCCACCTGGCCCCTTGCGCCGCGGCCTTGATGCGTTCGCGCTACAGCGCCTATGTGTTGGGCCTGATCGACTATCTGGTGGCCACCACCCTGCCCGCACAACGGGCTGGCCTGGATCGCCAGTCCATCAGCGACTGGAGCGCCAACAGCACCTGGCTGGGTCTTGAGGTTGAGAGCTCGGAAGTCTTTGGCGGGCAACCGGAACATGCTTTCGTGACCTTTACCGCGCGCTGGCATGACAGCACCGGGGAGCACAGCCATTGCGAGCGCTCCTCATTTGTGCAGAACGCCGGGCACTGGTATTTCATCGATCCGACCGTGCAACTCAAGGCCGGCCGCAACGATGCCTGCCCCTGTGCCAGCGGCCAGAAATTCAAGAAGTGCTGTGCGGGCTATTTCGGCAGCTGAGGCATGACCTGCATCACCTGCAGGCCCAAGGGAAAACCATCATGATCACCCGGCGCATCGTCCTCCACCTGCTGACCTTGAGCCTCGTTCTCGGGCTAGGCGGCTGTGCGTCCTGGTTCAGCAGCGACGAGCCGGAACCGCAACTGCATCTGGTGAAGGTGGAAGTGATCCGCGCCAAATTGCTGGAGCAGAAATTCCTCCTGCACTTTCGAGTGGACAACCCAAACGACAGCGACCTGACGGTACGCGGCCTCGAGTACCGTATTCATCTGGGTGACATGCTGCTGACCGAGGGTGAACACGAACACTGGTTTACCGTGGGGCCCAAGCGCAGCGCGTATTTCAAGGTGCCGATCCGCACGAATCTGTGGCCAAAAATCCGCGGGCTGGTGAAATTGCTGAAAAAACCCGGTCAGCCCATCCCGTACCGTCTGGAAGGAGAGATGGAAACGGGTTTATTCATCGCTCACTACGTGCACATAGCGCGCAATGGCGTGATAATCCCCGCCGATTTAATTCCGGAGTAAACCTGATGACCCAGCAACCCCATGTTCATGGCCCCGACTGCAATCACGATCATGATCAACACGATCACCATGATCACGACCATGGCCATGTCCACGGCCCGAATTGCGGCCACGCCCACCAGGAGCCGGTGCGCAACGCCTTGAAGGACGTCGGTCGTAACGACCCTTGCCCATGCGGCAATGGCAAAAAATTCAAGAAGTGCCACGGCGCCTGATCGGGTCGTTCACCGCTACCCTGTGGGGGCGAGCCTGCGCGCGATAGCGTCGAACCCGACGCACCGCGTCGCGGCGATCGCCAGCAAGCCGTCCCCTGCAGAATTTGCGCTGTCGCCACCACCATGGTGGATTCGCCGCGCCCCGTGAACGTCCTTAATCAGACAAATCCAGAAATAACCTGACACCCCGCTTGCGCGCCCCTCTCCTGCTCACTAACGTAGCGGCTTTATTGCGTTAATACCCCGCAGGAGCTTTGCCATGGCCTCGCCAGCCCTTACTCATTTTCTTCCCCGGTTCGGCGTTGCCGCAGCAGTGGCCGGTGTTCTGGGCCTGACCGGTTGTCAGACCCTGAACACTCAGGACACCCTCCCGCCCACCACCGGCGTGCAGCCGCTTAAAGGCCTGGCGCAGAACGTCTCGGTGCGGCGCAACGCCATGGGCATGCCGCTGATCGAAAGCAACAGCTTCCACGACGCGCTGTTCGCCCTCGGCTACGTGCATGCCAGCGATCGCATCACGCAAATGGTCACCCTGCGCCTGCTGGCTCAAGGCCGCCTGGCAGAAATGTCCGGCGCCGACTTGCTGGACGCCGACCGCTACATGCGCGCGGTCAACCTGAAGAAAAGTGCTGGTGAGCTGTACAAGGCGTCCTCCCCGCGGCTCAAGCGTTTTTTTGAAGTCTATGCCCGGGGCGTCAACGCCTACCTGTTCCGCTACCGCGACAAGTTGCCGGCAGACCTGATGGCAACCGGCTACAAGCCCGAATACTGGCAACCGGAAGATTCGGCGCTGATTTTCTGCCTGCTGAACTTCAGTCAGTCAGCCAACCTGCCGGAAGAAATTTCCTCGCTGATGCTGGCGCAGACCGTCAGCACCGACAAACTCCCCTGGCTGACGCCTTCGGCCCCCGACGAAAAACTGCCAGTGGCCGAGGCCGAGAAACTCCAGGGCATCAAGCTCAACGGGCAGATTCCGGGGCTGGTCGACATCAGCAAAGCCGCCAGTCAATTGTCCGACCTGAATTTGCTTGGCGCCACGTCCTCCAATAACTGGGCAATCGCACCGCAGCGCAGCCGCACCGGTAAAAGCCTGCTGGCCAGCGACAGCCATGGCCCGCTCGGCGTGCCATCGCTGTTCAGCTATGTGCAGATTCGCGCGCCGAAATACCAGGCTTCGGGCGTGACCATCGCCGGCCTGCCGCTGGTGCTGGGTGGCTTCAACGGCAAAGTGGCGTGGAGCATGACCACGGTCATGGGCGACAACCAGGACCTGTTCCTGGAAAAAATCAAGCGCCAGGGTAACGGCCTGACTTACGAGGCGGGCGGCAAATGGCAGCCGGTCATGGTTCGTAACGAGACCTACTTCGTCAAAGGCCAGCGGCCGACTCGCGAGGCGGTGTATGAAACCCGCCATGGCCCCCTGCTCAACAGTGCCAAGGGAACCGCCCTGGCCAACGGTTTTGGCCTGGCACTGCAGGCGCCGAGCTTCACCGACGACAAGACCCTGGACGCGTTTTTTGACTTGTCCCGGGCGCAGAATGTCGAGAAGGCCTCAGATGCCAGTCGTGAAATCCGCGCGATTGCGCTGAATCTGGTGTTCGCCGATGCGAGCAACATCGGCTGGCAGGTCACCGGGCGTTATCCGAACCGGCGCGAAGGCGAAGGCCTGTTGCCCTCGCCGGGCTGGGAAGGTCGCTACGACTGGGACGGTTACGCCGACCCGATGCTGCACCCATACGATCAAGACCCCGCCCAGGGCTGGCTCGGCACCGCCAACCAGCGGGTCATCCCCCATGGTTATGGCATGCAGCTGTCCAACTCCTGGTCCGCACCGGAGCGCGGCGAACGCATGGCTGAACTCGCCGGCACCGGCAAGCACGACACGCGCAGCGTGATCGCCATGCAATACGACCAGACCACCACCTTCGCCCCCAAGCTGAAGAAAATGTTCACGGCGCCGGGAATGGCCCAGCCGCTCAAGCAAGCCATCGAAGCGTTGCCGACGGCCGACGCGGTCAAGGCTCGCGAGGCCTATGCCCGCCTGATGGCGTTCGACGGCAAGCTCAGCCCGACTTCCGCCGATGCAGCCATCTACCAGCTGTTCCTGCAAGAAAGCACGCGGCAGATCTTCCTCGATGAGTTGGGGCCGCAAGACAGTGCTGCGTGGAAAACCTTCATCGCCAACGGCAAGCTTTCCTACGCCGCCCAGGCCGATCACCTGCTGGGACGCGAGGACAGCCCATTCTGGGATGACACGCGCACGCCGCAAAAAGAGGACAAGGCAGTGATCCTGGCCCGCAGCCTGGCAGCTGCAATCACCGCGGGCGACCGCTTGTTGGGCGCCGATCACAAGGCCTGGCAATGGGGCAAGCTGCACCGCTACGAATGGAAGAACGCCAGCGGCCAGACCGTCCGCGGTCCGCTTGCAGCCGGTGGTGATCACACCACGTTGAATACCGCCGCGTTTGCCTGGGGCGAAGATTTCAACACTACCCTGGCACCGTCCATGCGTCTCATCGTCGACTTCGGCCAAGCCGAGCCGTTGATGGGCCAGAACGCCACCGGACAATCAGGCAACCCGGCCAGCCCTAATTACCTCAACAGCATCGATCCGTGGCTGAAGGGGCAATACATGAGCCTGCCGATGCAGCCGCAAAACTTCGACAAGGTGTATGGCAAAGCCCGACTGACACTGACTCCCGGGAAGTAGTCTTCCCCAGTTGATCATGCCCTGTGGGAGTAAGCTTTGCTCCCACAGGGCATGATGTGTCACCGACACAAATCGATAGAACTTCTGACCTCACGCCGTCCTCATAGCTAACAAGTCCCCCTGCCTGGTCATCCACATGGACCTTGTTATCGCTCGCCCCGAGGGCCTGTACTGCCCCGCCGGGGATTTCTATATAGACCCCTGGCGTCCAGTCGAGCGCTCGGTCATTACCCATGCCCATGGCGACCACGCTCGCACCGGCAATCAACATTACCTGGCTGCGGCCCCTGGCGAAGGGATCCTGCGATCACGCCTGGGCCAGGACATCAACCTGCAAACCCTGGCGTATGGCGAACGGCTGC
Organism: Pseudomonas gregormendelii; assembly: GCF_017114825.1. Taxonomy (GTDB): domain Bacteria; phylum Pseudomonadota; class Gammaproteobacteria; order Pseudomonadales; family Pseudomonadaceae; genus Aquipseudomonas; species Aquipseudomonas gregormendelii. Next base: position 79,693 of record NZ_JADEVO010000020.1, read on the forward strand.
TGCACCACGGCGTAACCTTGAGCTTTCACCCGGCCGGGCATGTGCTCGGCTCGGCCCAGGTGCGCCTGGAATACGGTGGCGAAGTCTGGGTGGCCTCAGGGGATTACAAGATCGAACCCGATGGCACCTGCGCGCCTTTTGAACCAGTGCGCTGCCATACCTTCATCACCGAATCGACGTTCGGCCTGCCGATCTATCGCTGGCAACCCCAGGCCGAGATATTCGCCGAAATCAATCAGTGGTGGCAGGCCAACGCTGCCGTGGATAAAACCAGCGTGCTGTTCTGCTACTCCTTCGGCAAGGCCCAGCGCATTCTGCATGGCATCGACGCGAGCCTCGGTCCGATCCTGACCCACGGCGCGGTGGAGCCGCTGAATCGGGTCTACCGCGAAAGCGGCGTGTACATTCCGCCGACGATTTACGCCGGCGATGTAAAAAAAAGCGATCCGGTCATGCGCAAGGCCCTGGTGATCGCCCCGCCTTCAGCCGGTGGCAGCACCTGGATGCGTCGATTCGGTGACTACAGCGACGGCTTCGCCAGCGGATGGATGCGCCTGCGCGGGACCCGGCGCCGGCGCGGCGTCGATCGCGGTTTTATCCTGTCCGACCACGCTGACTGGCCGGGCCTGCTTTGGGCCATTGGGCAGACCGGTGCCGAACGGGTCATGGTGACTCACGGCTCGGTCGCCGTCCTCGTCCGCCATTTGCGCGAGCAAGGCCTTGATGCCCAGGGCTTCAGCACTGAATACGGTGACGACGAAGAGGAAGCGACAAGCGCCGAGGCGCAAAGCCCAGAGGTCCCCGCATGAAAGCCTTCGCCGAACTCTATGCCGAACTCGATGCAACGACCTCCAGCAACGCCAAGCTGGCGGCCATGCAAAACTACTTCGCCCAGGCAGCGCCGCAGGATGCGGCGTGGGCGGTGTATTTCCTGTCTGGCGGGCGACCCCGGCAACTGGTCCCGGTACGCGTCCTGCGCGAGTTGGCAGTTGCATACTCCGGTCTGTCGCCCTGGCTGTTCGAGGAGAGTTACCAGGCGGTGGGTGACCTGGCGGAAACCATTTCGCTGGTACTGCCCGAATCCAGCCACAGCTCCGATGCTGGCCTTGCGGTCTGGATCGAGGAAAAGCTGCTACCTCTGCGCGGGGAACCCCCCCAAGCGCTTGCCCTGGCCCTGCCTGCCCTCTGGTCGCAACTTGACCGCTCCAGCCTGATGTTATGCATCAAGCTGATTACCAGCAGTTTTCGCGTAGGCGTTTCCAAACTGCTGGTGACACGCGCCCTGGCATCCATGGCGGGGCTGGACAGCAAGCGGGTGGCCCAGCGCCTGGTGGGATACACCGACCTGTCCAACCGCCCGAGCGCCGCCAGTTACCTGAAGCTGATCGCGCCGGAATCAACCGACGAACATGCGCAGCGCGGCGGGCAGCCCTATCCGTTTTTCCTGGCCCATGCGCTGTCGCAACCGGTGGACCATTTTGAAGCCCTGCTTGGCCCTGCCAGCCAGTGGCAAATCGAATGGAAGTGGGATGGTATTCGTGCACAGGTGGTGAAACGCGAGGGCCGGCTGTGGATCTGGTCTCGCGGCGAAGAACTGGTGACCGAGCGTTTTCCGGAACTGGAGAGCCTGGTGCACGGCCTGCCCGACGGCACGGTGATCGACGGTGAAATCGTTGCCTGGAAAGCCGCGCCAGCCGGGACCGAGGATGCCTTCGACCCGCAAGCGCCCTCGGCACCCTCGGTCCAGCCTTTCGCTTTGCTGCAACAGCGCATCGGCCGCAAGACCCTCGGCAAGAAAATCCTCGACGAAGTTCCGGTGGTGGTACTTGCCTACGACTTGCTGGAATGGAATGGCGAAGATTGGCGCAACCAGCCTCAGGCCCGGCGGCGGACCCAGCTGGAGCAGGTTCTCGCCGACTGCAACAACCCGGTTTTGCTGGAATCGCCGGTACTCACCGGCGAAGACTGGCTGGACCTCGCACGCCAGCGCGAAGCTTCGCGCAGCCTCGGCGTCGAGGGCATGATGCTCAAGGCGCGGGACTCGCTGTATGGCGTCGGCCGGACCAAGGACATGGGCGTGTGGTGGAAGTGGAAAGTTGACCCTTACAGCGTCGATGCAGTGCTGATCTACGCCCAGCGCGGCCACGGTCGGCGCGCCAGCCTGTACAGCGATTACACCTTCGCGGTGTGGGACGGCCCGGCGAATTCAACCGAACGCACGCTGGTGCCTTTCGCCAAGGCGTACTCCGGCTTGACCGACGAAGAAATGCGCCAGGTCGACAGCATCGTACGCAAGACCACAGTGGAGAAATTCGGCCCGGTCAGCAGCGTGAAACCGAGCCTGGTGTTCGAACTGGGCTTTGAGGGCATCGCCCTGTCCAAGCGCCACAAGAGCGGGATCGCGGTGCGGTTTCCTCGGATGCTGCGCTGGCGTCGGGACAAGTCAGTGGATGAGGCGGACAACCTGGCCACGTTGCAGGACCTGCTGGGCTGAGATGAACCAATCTGGTGCGCGCACACGGTGATGCCCGCTTGCGTGCACAAACGCCTGCGCACCGTTCCTCACCGCACCTTTTAAAACGCTTGTTCGGGACTATGGTTCAGAAATTGCTACCTTATTCAGGTCTTACGCTATCCAGTAACAAATTTTACGCGCCACAAGCGCTCAAATTGGTTTTTAGGGATTGAATAATGAAAAAAGCATTGCTGACCCTTTCTGCACTGGCGTTGTGCATGGCTGCCGGCTCCGCGGTGGCAAAGGAATACAAGGAATTGCGTTTTGGCGTTGACCCTTCCTACGCACCGTTCGAGTCGAAAGCGGCTGACGGCAACCTCGTGGGCTTCGACATCGATCTGGGTAACGCGATTTGCGCCGAGTTGAAGGTCAAGTGCAAGTGGGTCGAAAGTGATTTTGACGGCATGATTCCAGGCCTCAAGGCCAACAAATTCGACGGCGTGATTTCGTCGATGACCGTGACCCCGGCCCGTGAAAAGGTGATCGACTTCTCCAGCGAGCTGTTCTCCGGCCCAACCGCCTACGTATTCAAGCAAGGCTCGGGCCTGAGCGAAGACGTCGCGTCGCTCAAAGGCAAAACCATTGGCTACGAGCAAGGCACTATCCAGGAAGCCTACGCCAAGGCCGTGCTGGACAAGGCTGGCGTTAAAACCCAGGCTTACCAGAATCAGGACCAGGTGTATTCCGACCTGACTTCCGGCCGTCTCGACGGCGCCATCCAGGACATGCTTCAAGCCGAACTGGGCTTCCTGAAGTCGCCAAAAGGCGCAGGCTACGAAATCAGCAAGCCGGTCGACAGCGAATTGCTGCCAGCCAAAACAGCGGTGGGCATTAAGAAAGGTAACACCGAGCTGAAAGCACTTTTGGATAAAGGTATCAAAGCGTTACACGACGATGGCACCTACGCCACCATCCAGAAGAAACACTTCGGCGATCTGAATCTGTACAGCGGCAAATAATGCCCGGCGCCCATCTCTGGATGGGCGCTTTTTTTATCCGATCAGGTTGCTGATTTATGTTCGAAAACCTCCTGCAAAATCTGGGGCTCTCAGCCTTCAGCCTCCAGGGCTTTGGCCCGTTGTTGCTGGAAGGCACCTGGATGACCATCAAATTATCGGCATTGTCGCTGCTGGTGGCCGTGTTGCTCGGCCTGCTCGGCGCCACGGCCAAGCTATCGAAAGTCAAAATGCTGCGGGTGCCGGCGCAGGTCTACACCACGCTGATCCGCGGGGTGCCGGACCTGGTGCTGATGCTGCTGATTTTCTACAGCCTGCAGACCTGGCTGACATCGTTTACCGATTTCATGGAATGGGAATATATCGAGATCAACCCGTTCAGTGCCGGGGTCATTACCCTGGGCTTCATTTATGGCGCCTACTTCACCGAGACCTTCCGTGGCGCGATCCTCGCAGTGCCCCGGGGCCAGGTCGAAGCCGCCACCGCCTACGGGCTCAATCGCGGCCAACGCTTTCGTATCGTGGTGTTCCCGCAAATGATGCGCTTTGCCCTGCCAGGCATCGGCAACAACTGGATGGTAATGCTCAAGGCCACCGCACTGGTGTCGATCATCGGCCTCGCCGACCTGGTCAAGGCCGCACAGGACGCCGGTAAGAGTACCTACCAACTGTTCTATTTCCTGGTGCTGGCGGCACTGATCTACCTGCTGATTACCAGCGCCTCCAACTTCGTCCTGCGCTGGCTCGAACGCCGCTACGCCGCCGGCTCGCGGGAGGCCGTACGATGATCGAACTCCTGCAGGAATACTGGAAACCCTTCCTTTATACCGACGGCTATAACATCACAGGCCTGGCAATGACCCTGTGGTTGCTCAGCGCATCGATCTTCATCGGCTTCCTGGTGTCGATCCCGCTATCGATTGCCCGGGTCTCGCCCAAGGTCTACGTGCGCTGGCCGGTGCAGTTCTACACCTACCTGTTTCGCGGGACGCCGCTCTATATCCAGTTGCTGATTTGCTACACCGGCATCTACAGCCTGGCGGCGGTGCGTGATCAACCGGTGCTGGACGCGTTCTTTCGCGATGCCATGAACTGCACGATCCTGGCGTTTGCCCTGAACACCTGCGCCTACACCACGGAGATTTTCGCCGGGGCCATTCGCAGCATGAATCACGGCGAAGTCGAAGCGGCCAAAGCCTACGGCCTGACGGGCTGGAAGCTGTATGCCTACGTGATCATGCCTTCGGCCCTGCGCCGCTCGTTGCCCTATTACAGCAACGAAGTGATCCTGATGCTGCACTCGACCACCGTGGCGTTTACCGCAACTATCCCGGATGTCCTGAAAGTCGCGCGGGATGCCAACTCGGCGACCTTCCTGACCTTTCAGTCGTTCGGCATCGCCGCCCTGATCTACCTGACCGTTACCTTTGCATTGGTCGGCCTGTTCCGCCTCGCCGAACGCCGATGGCTGGCCTTCCTCGGGCCGACCCACTAGGACTTTGCACCATGCGCCACCAGATCCATGACTTGCTGGCCCCGCTACCGGGGACCGCACGGCAGATTCACAGCTTTCACTTCGGCCCCTCGTCGGCCAGCGGCAAGATCTACATCCAGGCATCCCTGCACGCCGATGAAATGCCCGGCATGCTGGTGGCCTGGCATCTCAAGCAGCGCCTCAGGGAGCTGGAAGCCGCCGGCCGCCTGCGCAGCGAAATCGTACTGGTACCCGTGGCCAATCCGATTGGCCTCGAACAGGTTCTGATGGATGTCCCCCTCGGGCGCTACGAGCTGGAAAGCGGACAGAATTTCAACCGCTGGTTCGTCGACCTGAGTGAAGAAGTCGGCAACGACATCGAAGGGCAACTGGGCGACGATCCACAACGCAACCTGCAGGTGATCCGCAGCAGCCTGCGCCAGGCCCTGGCGCGGCACACGGCGACGACCCAGTTGCAATCCCAACGCCTGACCCTGCAAAGGCTGGCCTGTGATGCCGACCTGGTGCTGGACCTGCATTGCGATTTCGAAGCCGTTGCGCACCTTTACACCACCCCCGAGGCCTGGCCTCAGGTGGAGCCACTGGCCCGCTACATCGGCGCCGAAGCCAGCCTCCTGGCCACCGATTCCGGCGGCCAATCGTTTGACGAATGCTTCACGCTACTCTGGTGGCAGTTGAAAGAGCGCTTCGGCGAGCACTTCGACATCCCCTTGGGCAGTTTCTCGGTCACCGTCGAATTGCGCGGCCAGGGTGACGTCAATCACCCCCTGGCCAGTCTCGACTGCCAGGCAATGCTCGACTACCTGATCCACTTCGGCGCCATCGTCGGCACGCCGGGGCCATTGCCCGAATTGCCCTACCCCGCGACACCACTGGCCGCGGTGGAGCCCGTAACGACGCCGGTTGGCGGCTTGCTGGTGTTCGCGGCGCTGCCTGGGGAATACCTGGAAGCCGGGCAACTGGTGGCTGAAATCATTGATCCGGTGCTTGACCAGGTCACCCCGGTCCATTGCGCCACCGCAGGGCTGATGTACGCCCGGTCACTGCGACGCATGGCCACGGCTGGCATGGTGATCGCCCACGTTGCGGGCACTGAAGCCTATCGCAGCGGCTACCTACTTTCGCCTTGAGGATGCATTGCCCCATGTACAAACTGACCATTGAAGGCCTGCACAAAAGCTATGGCGATCATGAAGTGCTCAAGGGTGTTTCGCTCAAGGCAAAAACCGGCGACGTCATCAGCCTGATCGGCGCCAGCGGCTCGGGCAAAAGTACCTTTCTGCGCTGCATCAACTTTCTCGAACAGCCCAACGACGGTGCGATGAGCCTCGACGGCCAGAGTATCCGCATGATCAAGGATCGCCACGGCATGCATGTGGCCGATCCCGATGAACTGCAAAAGATTCGCACACGCCTGGCGATGGTGTTCCAGCACTTCAATCTGTGGAGCCACATGACGGTGCTGGAGAACATCACGATGGCACCACGCCGGGTGCTGGGCTGCGACAAAAAGGAAGCCGAGGACCGCGCCCGCCGTTATCTGGACAAGGTGGGCCTGGCGGCGCGGGTGGCAGATCAGTACCCGGCCTTTCTCTCGGGCGGTCAGCAGCAACGCGTCGCCATTGCCCGCGCGCTGGCGATGGAGCCGGAGGTGATGTTGTTTGACGAGCCGACTTCAGCCCTGGACCCGGAATTGGTCGGCGAAGTGCTGAAAGTGATCCAGGGCCTGGCCGAAGAGGGCCGCACGATGATCATGGTGACCCACGAAATGAGTTTTGCGCGCAAGGTGTCGAATCAGGTGCTGTTTCTGCACCAGGGTCTGGTCGAGGAGGAAGGCGCGCCCGAGGATGTATTGGGCAATCCGCGCAGCGAGAGGTTGAAGCAGTTCCTGAGCGGAAACCTGAAATAACGGGAGCTCGATTGGCCCCCAGATCATTTCTGCGGGGGCGCCTGCGTAGGAGCTGTCGAGTGAAACGAGGCTGCGATCTTTTGAACTAGTTCAGCAAACGCCAGCTCGAAAGATCGCAGCCTCGTTTCACTCGACAGCTCCTACAGGGCAAAGCAGCCGGCATGGGATCCTCTCCAGACTTTGCAAAAAAATGGTTCAGCGCTCGCGGCTGGAAGCCGTTCGCTTTTCAAAAGCAGGTCTGGACCGCCGTCAAGCAAGGCCAGTCGGGACTGCTGCACGCCAGTACCGGCGCCGGCAAAACCTACGCCGTCTGGTTTGGCGCACTCAACCGCTACGCCAGCACCCTCTCCCCGGTCGAAACCCCGCGCAAGCGCAAACCTGTAGCCGAACCCTTGACCGTCCTGTGGATTACCCCGATGCGCGCATTGGCGGCGGACACCGCGCGAGCATTGGAGGGGCCTCTGCAGGACCTGCAGATACCCTGGAGCGTCGGCCTGCGAACCGGTGACACCAGCAGCAGCGAACGGGCCAGGCAAAGCAGGCGCCTGCCCACCACGCTGATCACCACCCCGGAAAGCCTCACTCTGCTGCTGGCCCGGGCCGACGCGCAAAGCGCCTTGTCGACCTTGCGCATGATTGTGGTGGATGAATGGCACGAATTGCTCGGTAACAAGCGCGGAGTGCAGTTGCAACTGGCCCTCGCCCGCCTGCGCCGCTGGCAACCCGACCTGGTGGTCTGGGGCGTGTCCGCCACCTTGGGTAATCAGGCCCACGCCGAGCAAGTGCTGATCCCCCATGGCGACGGCATTAGCGTGCAGGGCCAGAGCGGCAAAGACCTGCGAGTCGATTCACTGCGCCCTCGCGCCATCGAACGCTTTCCCTGGGCCGGGCACATTGGCCTGAAAATGCTGCCGCAGGTGGTCGCCGAACTCGAGTCCAGCCCCAGCACCCTGGTGTTCACCAATACCCGCGCGCAATCGGAAATCTGGTATCAGGCGCTGCTGGAGGCTCGGCCGGACTGGGCCGGGATCATTGCGCTGCATCACAGTTCACTGTCGCGCGATACCCGGGACTGGGTTGAACGGGCCCTCAAGGATGGGCAGCTCAAAGCCGTGGTCTGCACCTCCAGTCTCGACCTGGGGGTGGATTTCCTGCCGGTGGAACGGGTGCTGCAAATCGGCTCGGCCAAAGGCGTCGCGCGGCTGATGCAGCGGGCAGGCCGCTCCGGCCACGCACCGGGGCGAGTGTCAAGAGTGACACTGGTTCCGACTCACAGCCTTGAATTGATCGAGGCGATTGCGGCGCAGGACGCCGTAGCGCAGCGGCGCATCGAGCCTCGGGAATCGCCGCACAAGCCGCTGGATGTACTGGTGCAACACCTGGTCAGCATGGCGTTGGGAGGTGGTTTCATACCCGAGGAATTGTACGAAGAAGTACGCGGTGCCTGGGCCTATCGCGACCTCAGCCCGGCGGACTGGGTGTGGGCGCTGGCTTTCGTACGTCACGGCGGGCTGTCTCTGACGGCCTATCCGGATTATCGCCGGGTCGAACCGGATGAGCATGGCGTGTGGCGGGTACCCGACGCGCGCTTGGCGCGACGCCATCGCATGAGCATTGGCACCATCGTCAGCGATGCGAGCATCCAGCTGAAGTTCTGGAGCAAGGGCGGTGGCGGCAAGCAACTGGGCAGTGTCGAAGAGGGATTCATAGCCCGGCTCAAGCCCGGCGACGGCTTCCTGTTCGCCGGGCGCTTGCTGGAGCTGGTGCGGGTGGAAAACATGACCGCCTACGTCAAGCGCAGCACGGCGAAAAAAGCCGCGGTGCCGCGCTGGAATGGCGGACGCATGCCGCTCTCCAATGAACTGGCCACGGCGGTGGTTGCGCGTTTCAGCGCAGCCGCGTCAGGCGAGTTCATCGGGCCGGAAATGAAAGCGTTGCGCCCCTTGCTGGAAGTGCAGCAACAATGGTCCGGGCTGCCAACGGATAAAAGCCTGCTGGCCGAAGCCCTGAAATCCCGCGAGGGCTGGCACCTGTTTCTCTACCCATTTGCTGGACGCCAGGTGCACCTGGGCCTGGCCAGCCTGCTGGCGTGGCGGGTCAGTCAGCGCCTGGCGGTTACGTTCTCCATTGCGGTGAATGATTACGGGCTGGAGTTGCTGAGCGCCACCCATGTGGACTGGTCTGAGCATCTCGACCCGGCGCTGCTCAGTCCTGAGCGCTTGATGGCTGATGTGCTTGCCAGCCTGAATGCGGGCGAGCTGGCCTTGCGCCGTTTTCGCGAGATTGCGCGCATCGCCGGCCTGGTGTTTGCCGGTTATCCCGGCGCGCCGAAAAGTACCCGGCAGGTACAGGCCTCCAGCGGCCTGTTTTTCGAAGTCTTCAAGCAATACGATGCTGACAACCTGCTCCTGGCCCAGGCAGGGGAAGAAGTGTTGCGCGAGGAACTGGATATACGGCGCCTGGAAGAGACACTTGAACGAATCGGCCGACTCAGGCTCGACCTGCACCCGATCAAACGTCCTACACCGCTGGCCTTCCCACTGCTGGTGGAGCGCATGCGCGAAAGCATGAGCTCGGAAAAACTTGCCGACCGCATCCGCCGCATGGTCAGCGACCTGGAAACGACTGCAGAGAAAGGGAAAGCCTGATGAGTACACCCTACCCCGTCCGGCTCGCGGGTGAAGAGCTGTGGCTGCTACCGGAAAAAGCCATCTACTGGCCAGCGCAACAGGCATTGCTGGTGGCCGATGTGCACTTTGGCAAGGCTGCCGCGTATCGGCGCCTGGGTCAGCCCGTGCCTCAGGGCACTACCACGCAGAACATCCGTGTGCTGGACGCGCTGCTGGCCCGACTGGCGTGTCGGCAACTCATTTTCCTGGGTGACTTCCTGCACGGCCCTGGCTCCCACGCACCGGCTACTTTGAGCGCACTGGCGCAGTGGCGTGCGCGGCACATCGACCTGCCGATGACATTGATCCGCGGCAATCACGACAAGCGCGCCGGCGACCCGCCAACCTCACTGAACATTCGCGTAGTGCCGGAGCCAATGCTGCTCGGGCCCTTTGCGCTGCAACATGAGCCTGACCCGCACCCCGACCGGCACGTGCTGGCCGGTCACGTCCATCCGGTGTATCGGCTTCAGGGTCGCGGGCGACAAAGCTTGCGCCTGGCGTGCTTCAGGCTTGCAGAGGCTGTCAGCCTGCTACCTGCCTTCGGCGCATTTACCGGCGGGTACCAGGTCGAGCGGGATGACAGTTGCAGATTGTTCGTGATTGGCGACAACGAGATATGGCCGGTGTAGGAGCTCTCGCTCCCACACGGCAATGGCCGGTGTAGGAGCTCTCGCTCCCACACGGCAATGGCCGGCGCATCATGCAACAGGCGCTGGAGGCGGCTCATCCGGCAAGGTGGGCTCGCCAGGTTCGGTCGGTTGTTCGTTGGGGGTATCAGGATCAGGCTGGCCGGGGATGCCCCCGGCCATGCTGAGTGGCGGGTGCGCCAGCAGTGACCAGGCCAAAACGCCAACCTGATTGGGCTCAAGCCTTGCCAGTTCGGCACTTATTTGCGGATCGATCTTCATAGAGCACTCCTGAGCAGTGGCCCGGTTCACTGTGCGCGAACCGGGCAGTACACCCAATAGAGTGTCTTCCCGCCGAAGAATTCCCACGACCCGTCAGATGGATGACTCAGGTGCGCGGCAGGGTAACGCCGCGCTGGCCCTGATACTTGCCGCCACGGTCCTTGTAGGACACTTCGCACTCTTCGTCGGATTCGAAGAAAAGCATCTGTGCGACACCTTCATTGGCGTAGATTTTTGCCGGCAGCGTGGTGGTGTTGGAGAATTCCAGGGTCACATGGCCTTCCCACTCCGGCTCGAGCGGCGTCACGTTGACGATGATGCCGCAACGGGCGTAGGTGCTTTTACCCAGGCATATGGTCAGCACGTTGCGCGGTATGCGGAAAAATTCCACGGTGCGGGCCAGTGCGAACGAATTGGGCGGAATGATGCAGACATCGCTCTGGACGTCGACAAAGCTCTTCTCATCGAAGTTTTTCGGATCGACGGTTGCCGAGTTGATGTTGGTGAACACTTTGAATTCATCGGCGCAGCGCACGTCGTAGCCGTAGCTCGACACACCGTAGGAAATCAGGCGCTCGGCACCTTCACCGCGCATCTGGCGCTCAACGAAGGGCTCGATCATGCCGTGCTCTTGCGCCATGCGGCGAATCCACTTGTCCGATTTGATGCTCATGGCGGGTGTCCTGAATAGCGAGGTGGAGAAAATCTGTCCGGCATCTTACCGGGGGCGGGTCGCCGGTTCAAAGAGCGCAATAAAATTCTCCCGCGCGCGCCCCCCGAATTTCCGGGCCCTCACTGTATTTTGATGCACCGTCAGTCACGAAATAAGAGAAACCTTCGCAAGAAGCATTGGCACATTCCGGAAAAAGGGTTAAGGTGGCGCCACTGTGCTGCTTGTGTCACTGAGAATCTCTACACGATATGTTGAATTTCGATCCAACCATCTACAAGAATTTTTCCTGCTCTTTGCACTCAGTCTCGGCCAGGGTTCTTCCTGCGTCGCAGTTATCTTTGTTCAAGGAGTTACACCATGTCTAATCGCCAAACCGGTACCGTTAAGTGGTTCAACGATGAAAAAGGCTTCGGCTTCATCACTCCACAATCCGGTGACGACCTGTTCGTTCACTTCAAAGCTATCCAATCCGACGGCTTCAAAAGCCTGAAAGAAGGCCAACAGGTCTCTTTCATCGCTACCCGCGGTCAGAAAGGCATGCAAGCTGAAGAAGTTCAAGTTATCTAACTTGTACTTGCTTTAGTAAAAAGCCCCGCCCTCAAAAGCGGGGCTTTTTTGTGCCTGTGTGTTTTTGCCAGGCAAAAAAGATCGTCCGAAGGCTCGGGCCGCGATCGGACGATCTTTTGATCTTGAGCTTAAGCGCTTATTACCAGGCCACACCGAACCCAGCGGTATAACGGGTCTTCTCCAAATCAGCATCATCAGTACCACTGATGACATCTCGCTCAGCCTTCAGGTTAAGCGAAGCCCAATCGGTTACCTTGTAACGCAACCCCACTTCGGTATCCAGCGCGTAATCCGCAACGCCTGACAATGGCTTGCCCACCTCGCCGTTGGTGAAGAACTCGACCTTCTTGCCAATCAGGTAGCGGTTGTAGTCCCACTTCATGGCCAGGGAATAGAAGTTTTCCTTGCCACCGTCCGCGTACTCATAATCCGTGCGGTTGACCAGTGATCCCAGCGAGAACGCGCCCAGCTCGTCATCCCAGAACTGATAACCAGGACCGGTACCGACGGTGCGCTGACGGGACAGGTCTTCGACCTTGTCGCGCTTATAGACGGCGCGACCTTGCCAGAACCATTTCTCGGTGAGGAACCGATCGAGGGAGTACTCACCGCGCCAGTTATCCGTGGTGACCACGTCGTCCTGGAATTCGCGGTTGTATTCGCCCTCCGCCGTATGCCGCCACTTGCCATGACGCGCACTGGTCTTGAAGTCGATATCGTAGTCATCGGTGTCTTTCTCGGCCCGCTGGTAGTCCAGCGCCATGTCGACATTGCCCTTCCATACCAGGTCCTCAACCACCGGCTTGGGCTTGAGGATCTGCTGGATACTGGCAAGCTCCACGGTCTTCGGCGCATCGCCATTGGCCAGCGTCACCTTGCCATCGTCTGCCGCATGCAGTGACTTGGCCTTTTCCCCGGTGTAAGCATCCTGCTTGACCAGTAACTCCTGATCGCTTTCCAGCGTCTTGACCTGTTTCCAGTCGATCGGGATCGCGCCGGCGTACTCGGTCTGGATCAACAGCTTGCCGCCGTCAAACAGGGTGATCTTGCCACTCAGCTTGTCACCGTTCTTCAACCAGACGGTGTCGGCGAGCAAGGGTGTGGAAGCACTTAGTACAGCGAGGCACAGCAGGGATCTGGACACCATAAGCAAATACAGGCTCAAGTTTGCGAAAAAAAGTCGGCATTATCCTTACGAATAAGACCCTAGCAAGCACTGACACGACTATTTCTATTGAGTTCATTTCTCAATTGGCCATTCTCGACTTACTCTGGTGACCGTAAATACCGCGACCCGCAGGAATTGCGCACGTGACAGACCCGCTCAATGAAAACGACAGCGCTGCGCAAACCCGACGCACGGCGCTCTACATGACGCTGGCGCAGGTGCCGCCGGGCAAGGTCGTCAGTTACGGGCAGCTTGCCGAGCTGGCAGGACTGGGGCGCGCCGCTCGTTATGTCGGCCGAACCCTTAGCCAGCTTCCCGATGACAGCAAATTACCGTGGCACCGGGTACTCGGCGCGGGCGGGCGCCTGAGCCTGCCAGCAGGCAGCGCTTGCGGGGATGAACAGCGCGCGCGATTGCGCGAGGAAGGCGTCAGCATCCTGAATAATCGTGTTGATATTCAGCGCCATGGCTGGCGCCCGGTAGAGCACAGCGGTTAGAGTGCGCGCTTTGTTTCCGTAATCTTGAGGCAGACTCCAGCCCATGCCCCGTAAAACCTGGCGCGCCGCGCTCGCCGCCTATGCCAGCCCTTCAACGCTCGTGCTGTTGCTGCTGGGTTTCGCCGCCGGCCTGCCGTACATGCTGGTGTTTTCAACACTTTCGGTCTGGCTGCGCGAAGCCGGTGTGGCTCGCGAAACCATTGGCTATGCAAGCCTGATCGGTTTGGCCTATGCCTTTAAATGGGTGTGGTCGCCGCTGCTCGACCAATGGCGCCTGCCATTGCTCGGCAAGCTGGGGCGTCGACGTTCCTGGCTGGTCCTTTCCCAGGCACTGGTCATTCTCGGCCTGATCGGGATGGGTTTCTGCGACCCGCAAAAACACCTGTCCTGGTTGATCGCGATCGCCGTGGTCGTGGCCTTCGCTTCGGCGACACAAGACATCGCGGTCGACGCCTATCGCCTGGAAATTGCCGACGACAGCCGCCAGGCTGCCCTCGCCGCCAGTTACATGTCCGGTTACCGTATTGCCGCATTACTGGCCACGGCCGGCGCACTGTTCTTCGCCGAAGGCTTTGGCTCGACAGGCTTCAACTACCAGCATTCAGCCTGGGCAGGCACCTACATCCTGTTCGGCGCCCTGATGATCCCGGCGTTGCTGACCTCCTTCTTCATGCGTGAACCGCCGGTGCCCCTGCGCACGCAACTGCAGGCCGGGCGGTACTCCTTCGCGCATCAACTGGCTTCCGTGTTCGTACTGATCGTGTTGCTGGTGTCTGTGCCTGCCATGTTCACCCAGCTGTACAACACCGATTTCGCCAGCGTGCTGTTCGAAGGCCACAGCGTGCTCGACCTGCTGCTGGAAGACCGCGCGTTCCTGCGGGCCATTCTCTATACCACGCTGACCTTCATGTGCCTGTCGGCCATGGGTCGCCGCGGCCTGGCACCGGTGCTGACTCCGGTCAACGACTTCATCCTGCGCTACCGCTGGCAGGCGCTGCTGCTGCTGGGCCTGATCGCCACCTATCGAATGTCCGATACGGTCATGGGTGTGATGGCCAACGTGTTCTACATCGACCAGGGTTTTACCAAGGATCAGATCGCCAGCGTCAGCAAGATCTTCGGCCTGATCATGACGCTGGTGGGCGCCGGCATGGGCGGGTTGCTGATCGTGCGCTTCGGTATCCTGCCAATCCTGCTGATCGGCGGCATTGCTTCAGCCGGCACCAACCTGCTGTTCCTGATGCTCGCGGACATGGGCGCCAACCTGAACATGCTGATTGTCACCATTTCCCTGGACAACTTCAGTTCCGGGCTGGCGACTTCGGCGTTCGTCGCCTACCTGTCGAGCCTGACCAACCTCAAGTTCTCCGCCACCCAGTACGCCCTGCTGAGCTCGATCATGCTCCTGCTGCCACGCCTGATTGGCGGCTACTCAGGGGTCATGGTGGAGAAATTCGGTTACCACAACTTCTTCCTGATCACCGCGTTGCTGGGCGTCCCGACCCTGCTCCTGATCATGCTGCACTGGTATCAGGAAAGCCGCCGCGCAGGGCCGACACCGGAACCGATTCCTGCACCTGCGGCCGAAGAACCCCTTTAGCTGGAAAGCGCGCAGGAGCGGGGTAATTCCCGCCCTGCCGCGACACCACCGACCGCACGCCTGTACGCCAGCAGATCTCGCCCGTACAATGCTCCGTCATTTCTCGTCATCAGCAACCGACAACGGCCAACCATGCGCACCAGTCAATTTTTGCTCGCCACACAGAAAGAAACGCCTTCCGACGCGGTCGTGATCAGCCATCAGCTGATGCTGCGCGCCGGCATGATCCGCAAACTCGCCTCGGGCCTGTACACCTGGCTGCCCATGGGCTTGCGAGTGATGCGCAAGGTTGAAGCGATCGTTCGCGAAGAAATGAACGCCGCCGGCTCTCTCGAAGTGTTGATGCCGAGCACGCAACCGGCTGAGCTGTGGCAGGAATCCGGGCGCTGGGAAGAATACGGCCCTGAATTGCTGCGCTTCAAGGATCGCCATGGTCGTGATTTCTGCGCCGGCCCGACCCACGAAGAGGTCATCACCGACCTGATGCGCAGCGAGTTGAGCAGCTACAAGCAGCTGCCGATCAACCTGTATCAGATCCAGACCAAATTCCGTGACGAGATCCGTCCACGCTTCGGCTTGATGCGCGGTCGCGAATTCATCATGAAGGACGCCTACTCGTTCCACGCGGACCAGGCTTCGCTGCAGGTCACTTACGACCGCATGCATCAGGCCTACTGCAACGTGTTCACCCGTCTGGGCCTGAAATTCCGCCCTGTGGAAGCCGACAACGGCTCCATCGGTGGTGCCGGCTCCCACGAGTTCCACGTACTGGCCGAATCCGGCGAAGACGATATCGCCTTCAGCAACGGTTCCGACTACGCCGCGAACATCGAAAAAGCCGAAGCCGTGCCCCGGGAAACCTCCCGCCCGGCGCCAACTGAAGAGCTGCGCCTGGTCGACACCCCGGACACCAAGACAATTGCCGCCCTGGTGGAAAAATTCAATCTGCCGATTGAGAAGACCATCAAAACCCTGATCGTGCGCGCCGAGGAAGAAGGCAAGCTGATCGCCCTGGTCATTCGTGGCGACCACGAACTCAACGAGATCAAGGCTGCCCAGCAACCTGGCGTGGCGAGCCCGTTGGTCATGGCTACCGACTCCGAACTGCGCGACGCCATTGGCGCCGGCGCTGGTTCGCTGGGCCCGCTGAACCTGCCGCTGCCTATCATCATCGACCGCTCGGTGGAGCTGATGAGCGACTTCGGCATTGGCGCCAACATCGACGACAAGCACTACTTCGGCGTGAACTGGGAACGCGACCTGCCGGTTCCGACCGTTGCCGACCTGCGTAATGCAGTGACCGGCGACCCAAGCCCGGACGGCAAAGGCACCCTGGAAATCAAGCGCGGCATCGAAGTCGGGCACATCTTTCAGCTGGGCAACAAGTACAGCAAAGCGATGAAGTGCGAAGTGCTGGGCGAGAACGGCAAGCCGGTCACCCTGGAAATGGGCTGCTACGGCATCGGCGTGTCCCGCGTGGTGGCTGCGGCCATCGAACAGAACAACGACGCCAACGGGATCATCTGGAGTGACACACTCGCTCCATTCCAGATCGCGCTGGTACCGCTGCGCTACGATAACGAACAGGTCCGCGAAGCCACCGACAAGCTGTACGCAGAATTGACGGCGGCCGGTTTCGAAGTGTTGCTGGACGACCGCGACAAGAAAACCAGCCCGGGCATCAAGTTTGCCGACATGGAGCTGATCGGCATTCCTCACCGGATCGTGGTCAGCGACCGCGGCCTCGCCGATGGCAACCTGGAATACAAGAGCCGCACCGAACCTGAAGCACAGGCATTGCCGGTCGCTGACGTGCTGCCCTTCCTCCAGGCCCGTATCCGCCGCTGACACCAGATAGAGAAGTCATGTTCAAGCGAAACACCTTAGGCCTCGGTGGTGCCGCCCTGTGCGGCACCCTGCTGGTCAGCGGTTGTGCCAATCAAATGTCACAACGCAGCGAGCACGAGGAACGTGTCGAGCGCAAATTGCTCGATCACAGCCTGCAGGTCGATGTCGGCGAGCCCAAGGTGCTTGAGCTGCCGCAACGCCGGGTGAAAATCCACGAGCAGAAGACCTTCGAAGTCACCGAGTTCGAGGTCACTCGCCATTACGACCGCTACACGCCCTACCAACCCTGGCGAGAGGCTTACGAAATTCCGCTGGGCGCCGTGGCTGTGGTGGCCGGCGTCGGCGCGAACGTGGTCAATGTGTTCGCCCTGGGCAATCTGCCGGACAGCGTGACTAAGGACTGGCTGAGCTACGGTTTCGCCGGGCTCAATCCGTTCATGAACGTGCAATCCCATGGTCGCGCTCAGCAGAACCTGGCGGGTATCGACGAAGTCCAGCTCGACAAGCGCACCGAGTACTCGAGCCTGCCATGGAGCGAGCGCCCGGTGCAGGTCAAGGCCGGCAAGGAGACGTTCGAGCTGACTACCGACAAGAATGGCGTGCTACGCCTGAACCTGCTGGACAGCCCGTTCGCTGAACATGACATCAATCATCTGACCCGCTTGCTGATCAGCGTCGCGGACGGCCAGGACGAGGTACACGTCAATACGTCCCTGGCCGTCAGCAGTTCACTGCGCGGCAAACTGCTCGAAGCTCACGGACTGATCTACGACGACCTGGAAGATGACGAAGTAAGCCAGTGGGTGCACCGGGTCAAGCGCCTGTCGGAGCTGGGGCTGGAGGAAGAAGCCACTGAACTGGAACAGAGCCTGATCGAACTGACTCGCAATGATCCGGAGCTACAGACCGAATTCCTCAAGTCCTTGACCAAGGATGCCGGGCGGCTGGTGGCGGATCCGGGGCCGAATTCGAATTAAAGTCTCTTCAAAGATCGCAGCCTTCGGCAGCTCCTACCAGGGCGGCGCGCTTCCTGTAGGAGCTGCCGAAGGCTGCGATCTTTTGACTTTGAAAAACTACCGCTCAAACAACTCCATCTGCTCAAACCCACCCCGCATATCCTCAAGCCGCTCCCCGAATTGCTGGAGACGCTGGCCGGGCGCATGGCGCGGATCGACAGCAGCTCTCGGCCGGGCAAGCCGTTCGTCAAAGTGAAATTCCACGATTTCACC
>NZ_JADEVO010000021.1 GCF_017114825.1 Pseudomonas gregormendelii
GAAATGCGCAGCCGACTCGCTACGTCTGGAACGCCAAGGGGGAAGATATTTTGAACAAGATACAGCGAGCCCGTGAGGCAATGGCCTCACAGGCATGAGGAGTGTTATTTGTGAGACAGCACACTAGGGATGTAATGCGTACGTGATGTGGCAGTGAGGCAAAAACGGCTGATAGTGGTATTCAGGGATTTGGGTTGAAGTCAAAAGATCTCAGGCCGGCGCCATCTCTTGCGCCAGCCCGAGAAACGCCGCCGGCAACCGCGCGCCCTTGCGCTCCTTGAGGCAGTACAGGTATTCAGGGATCTGCGGCGCATTCTCGATGGTCAACACCCGCAGTTGCGGATCATGCGGCACTTCCTGCCGGGCAATGATGCTGATACCGATATTGCGCAGCACTGCCTCGCGGATCGACTCCCGACTGCCAATTTCCAGCAGCGGTCCGAAACCCACGCCGGCACTGGCCAGCAGCTCTTCAGTCAAGCGCCGGGTGGTGGAGCCGGATTCGCGCATCAACAGGGTATGCCCGGCCAACGCGCTGAGCGGCACAAGATCATGCACCGCCAGCGGATGATTGCGATGCACCGCCAGTACCAGTGGATCGGTACCCAGCACTCGACGGATCAATCGCGCATCATCCAGCAACTGCGAGGAAGCAGCGACGTCGACGCGGTACTCCTCCAGCGCCTCCAGCACCTGCTGCGAGTTGCCGATTTCCACCGACACCTCCACCTGGGGCAGGCGCTCGCGAAAGGTCTTCACCAGGTCGAGAATGTAATAAGGCGCAGTAGCCGCGATGCGCAAAGTGCCTTGAACCTGACCACTGTTGCGCAGGAAGAACTCGATGTCCGCCTCCTGCTGCATCAATGCCTTGACCATGGGCAGCAGCCGCGCCCCTTCATCGCTGACAGTGAGGCGGCGGCCACCGCGATAGAACAGTTCAACCGAGTACTGGCTTTCCAGATTGCGAATCTGGGTGGTCACCGTAGGCTGGCTCAGCCCGAGCTTTTTCGCCGCCTGGGTGATGCTGCCCAGGCGGGCCACCATATAAAACGCCTTCAGCTCCGCACTCAGCACACCCGATCCTCATCGCTTACTTGCGCAACAAACGCAAACCATTGAACACCACCAACAGGCTCACGCCCATGTCGGCGAACACCGCCATCCACATGGTGGCGACCCCGGCGAAGGTTACCCCAAGAAAGATCGCCTTGATTACCAATGCAAGGGCAATGTTCTGCTTGAGGATGCTCGACGTTTGCCGCGACAGGCGGATAAACGCGGGGATCTTGCGCAGATCGTCGTCCATCAGGGCGACATCGGCGGTCTCGATGGCGGTATCGGTACCAGCAGCCGCCATTGCGAAACCGATCTCTGCCCGAGCCAGTGCCGGCGCATCGTTGATGCCATCGCCGACCATGCCGACGTGATGGCCCTGTGCATAAAGTGCTTCGATGGCTTGCAGCTTGTCGGTTGGCAGCAGGTCGCCCTTGGCTTCGTCGATACCCACTTGCGCGGCAATCGCCTGAGCGGTGTGGACGTTGTCGCCGGTAAGCATCAGGGTTTTGATGCCCAGTTCGTGCAGTTGCCGGATCGCCTCGCGGCTGGACTCCTTGACCGTATCGGCCACGGCGAATAGCGCCAGCGGGCCGGACTTGTCGAGCAACAAGACCACCGATTTACCCTGTTTTTCCAGTGCAAACAGCTTCTCTTCCAGTTCCGGCGAGCAAAGATTCAGCTCTTCCACCAGCCGATGGTTGCCCAAATGGTAGACCTGACCGTTGATTTCACCGCGCACACCGCGACCAGCCAGCGCTTCAAAGTTATCCACAACCAGCGGCGCGAATTGTTTATCCACAGCCGCATTGGCGATGGCCAACGACACCGGGTGATCCGAGCGACCGGCCAGCGCCGCCGCAATCGCTGGGGCGGTTGCGTTAGCGGTTGGGTCAAGCGACAAATAATCGGTCTGCACCGGTTTGCCATGGGTGATGGTGCCGGTCTTGTCCAACGCCAGGTAATCGAGCTTGTAGCCGCCCTCCAGATAAACCCCGCCCTTCACCAGGATGCCTTTGCGCGCCGCCGCCGCGAGGCCGCTGACGATGGTCACCGGGGTGGAAATCACCAACGCGCATGGGCAAGCGACCACCAGCAAGACCAACGCCCGGTAGATCCAGTCGAACCAGGCGCCGCCCATGAACAGCGGCGCAATCACGGCAACGGCCAAGGCCAGCAGGAACACTGCCGGGGTATAGATTTTGGAGAACTGATCGACGAAACGCTGGGTCGGCGCCCGTGCGCCCTGCGCCTGTTCCACGTCGTGGATGATCCGCGCCAGCGTAGAGTTATTGGCCGCAGCAGTGACGGCATATTCCAGGGACCCTGCCTGGTTGATGGTCCCGGCGAACACCTTATCGCCCACGGTCTTCTCGATCGGCAGGCTTTCGCCCGTGATCGGCGCCTGATCGATGGTGGAACTGCCCGACACGACTTCGCCGTCCAGACCAATCCGCTCGCCGGGACGCACCCGCACTCGCGCGCCGAGCTCGATGGTTTTGACGTCTTGCTCAACCCAGCGGCCGTCGGCTTGCTGCACCGTGGCCTGTTCCGGGGTCATCTGCATCAGGCCGCCAATGGCGTTGCGCGCTCGATCCAGCGACTTGGCTTCGATCAACTCGGCCACGG
The DNA here is from genome assembly GCF_017114825.1 of Pseudomonas gregormendelii. Lineage (GTDB taxonomy): Bacteria > Pseudomonadota > Gammaproteobacteria > Pseudomonadales > Pseudomonadaceae > Aquipseudomonas > Aquipseudomonas gregormendelii. The sequence goes on from NZ_JADEVO010000021.1 coordinate 2,683, forward strand.
TGAACAGGAACATCACCATCGCCGCTTCCGGCCACTGGCCAATCAGGACCGCGCCGGTGACCGCGATGCTCATCAACGCGTTGATGTTCAGGTTGAGGTTCTTGAGCGCAATCCAGCCTTTTTTGTACGTAGTGAGGCCACCACTGAGGATCGAAACCAGCGCGATGATCGCCACCACCCAGTCCGGCGCGGCGTTGGTGAAGTGGATCACTTCTGCAGTCAGTGCACCCACACCCGACAGCGCCAGAGGCCACCAATGCTTTTTCTCGGGAATCGGCGCAGGCGTTTCGGCGCCCTGCTCCATCGGCTCGGCCACCATGCCCAGCGACTTGATCGCCTCGATGATCGGCGCCGTACTGGGCAGGTCATGGGTCACGCCCAGGACCCGATTGATCAGGTTGAATTCGAGTTGCTGCACACCTGCCAGTTTACCGAGCTTGTTCTGGATCAGCGTCTGCTCGGTCGGGCAGTCCATGGCATCGATGCGGAAACTGCTCAGGCGCGCGCCGTCGGTCGGCGTTTCGCTCAGCTTGATCAGCGAAGGCGCAGCGGCTTTGGAAGCACAGCACGAGTCGCCATGGCTGCCATGGTCATGCTGTTGTACAGGCTGAAGCTTGGGGGCGTGATCATGATCGTGATCCGCGCCGGGTTTGTGGATGTGCTGGGAGTCGCTCATTGGTTTGCGTCCATGTAGGTGCCTGTTGCCAAGTAAAGACCCTGTAGCCACTATAGGGTCAAGCACCCATTTGGAGATTTGCAGCCATGAAGATCGGAGAGCTGGCCAAACTGACCGACTGCGCCGTGGAGACCATCCGCTATTACGAGCGTGAGAACCTGCTGCCAGAGCCCGCGCGCAGTGACGGCAACTACCGCGTATACACCCAGGCCCACGTCGAACGCCTGACGTTTATCCGCAACTGCCGCACCCTCGACATGACCCTGGAAGAGATCCGCAGCCTGCTGGCATTGCGCGACAGTCCGCAGGATCAGTGTGAAAGCGTGAATGCGCTGGTGGATGAGCACATCCATCACGTCAGGGCCCGGATCGAGGGCTTGCTGGCATTGCAGGCACAGCTTCTCGACCTGCGCCAACGTTGCGGCGAGGGACCAGGGAGCGAGCATTGCGGGATTTTGCAGCGGCTGGAGGTGAGTGGCGGGGTTGTCGCGACGGAAGTCGAGCCCTCCCATGTTGGCCGCAGCCACGGCCACTAAAAGCACCACCCATCCCCTGTAGGAGCTGCCGAAGGCTGCGATCTTTTGATCTTGCTGTGAATCAAGATCAAAAGATCGCAGCCTTCGGCAGCTCCTACGCGGAGAGATAACGGAGGCGTTAGACCGCCATCGGCGCGGTCATTGGCGCGTGGTGCTGATAGCCTTCCAGCGAGAAATCGCCAGGCTCGATCAGCTCCAGCCACTCAGGCTGATAAACACCGGTCTTGGCAAACTCCGGCACCCGGTCGCTGATCACCAGTTTGGGCATCGGGAACGGCTCACGCGTGAGCTGCTCGTTGAGCATGTCCAGATGGTTCTCGTACACGTGCGCATCACCGATGAAGTAGGTGAACCAGCGCGGTGTATAGCCGGTCAGGCGGCCGATCAGGCTCAGCAGCGCGGCGCCTTCGGTGAGGTTGAACGGCGTGCCCAGGCCCAGGTCATTGGAGCGGATGAAGAGGGTCAGGGAAATCTCCCTGGTCTCGACATTCGGGTGGAACTGGTACAGCAGGTGGCACGGCGGCAGGGCCATTTCATCGAGCTGCGCGACGTTCCAGCCGTGGAACAGGATGCGCCGGCTACCTGGGTCCTTGATGATGGTGTCGATACACTGGCGGATCTGGTCGATCGCCTTGTACAGCACCACATAAGCCTCGCCGTCTTCTTCGCCCGCGGCGATCTGCCGATATCCCTGGCTCAGGGTCTGCTCGATCGCCGCCTGGTTGCTGACCGGGATCTGCTTGTATGCCGGCCATTTGCGCCACTGCACACCGTAGATCTCGCCGAGATCGTCTTCACCCTGGCGGAACGGGTTGGCCAGCCATTGCGCATTTTCGTTGGCGTTCTGGTCCCAGACCTTGCAGCCCAGGGCGCGGAATTCGGCGGCGTTGTTCACCCCTCGCAAGAATCCGCACATCTCGCCAATGGCCGATTTGAAGGCCATTTTGCGAGTGGTGATTGCCGGAAAACCTTCTTGCAGGTCATAACGCAGCATCGCACCGGGAAAACTGATGGTGTTCACGCCGGTACGGTTGGCCTGCTTGGTGCCGTTCTTGATGACGTGGGCGACCAGTTCGAGATATTGCTTCATGAGTTACCTGTGTCCTTGAGCCCGGGGCCCGAGCCCCGGGTTCGAATTTTATACTGCCGCTGCCGGAGTAGCCGTGGCGCGGTGATACGCCAGCCAGATCAGGAACAACCCGCCAACGATCATCGGTACGCACAGCACCTGACCCATGGTCAGCCAGTTCCAGGCCAGATAGCCCAGTTGCGCGTCCGGTACGCGGACGAATTCAACGATGAAGCGGAAGATGCCGTAGAACAGCGCGAACATCCCCGACACCGCCATGGTCGGCCGTGGCTTGCGGGAAAAAATCCACAGGATCGCAAACAGCGCCACGCCTTCCAGTGCGAACTGGTACAGCTGCGACGGGTGACGCGCCAGTTGCGCAGGATCGGTCGGGAACACCATCGCCCACGGCACGTCCGTTGCCTTGCCCCACAGTTCGGCGTTGATGAAGTTGCCGATACGGCCGGCACCCAGGCCGATCGGCACCATCGGTGCGATGAAATCCATCAGCTGGAAAAACGACTTGTTGTTCTTCTTGCCGAACCACAATGCCGCCAGCATCACGCCAATAAAGCCGCCGTGGAACGACATGCCGCCCTTCCACACTTCGAAAATCAGCGTCGGGTTGGCCAGATAGGCATTCAGATCGTAGAACAGCACATAGCCCAGGCGGCCGCCGACGATCACGCCCATCGACATCCAGAACACCATGTCGGAGAGCTTCTCCTTGGTCCAGGTCGGGTCGAAGCGGTTCAGCCGGCGGGACGCCAGCCACCATGCGCCGCCAATGCCGATCAGGTACATCAGGCCGTACCAGTGGATTTTCAGCGGACCGATGGCCAAGGCCACCGGGTCGATCTGCGGGTAAGGCAGCATTGCGACTCCTCGTTAGAGTTGAAACTTTCTAAATTCCCGGGCGACGCTGTCACGCCAGGATTAAGCCAGTATTGCGGAGCGCGTCAAAGCAGGAAGCTGAGCCCGACGCAGAACAGCAAAGCGGCAAACAGTCTTTTCAGCAATTTCGGCGACAGTCGGTGAGCCAGCCGCGCGCCCACCCGGGCGAAGAACATGCTGGTCAGGGCAATGCCCAGCAGCGCCGGTAAATAAATAAAACCGAGACTATGGGCCGGCAACAACGGATCGTGCCAGCCCAGAATCATGAAACTTAATGCACTGGCCAGCGCAATCGGCAGGCCGCACGCCGATGACGTGGCCACCGCCTGCTGCATTGGCACGCTGCGCCAGGTGAGGAACGGCACGGTCAGCGAGCCACCGCCGATCCCGAAAATCGCCGAGGCCCAACCGATCACGCTGCCGGCCAGGGTCAGACCGACTTTGCCGGGCACCGTTCGGCTGGCCTTGGGCTTGACGTCCAGAGCCAGCTGCACAGCGATGACCAGCGCAAATACGCCAATAATCTTCTGCAGGTTCGGCCCGGAGATCGCTTCGGCCGTCAGCGCACCAAAACCGGCGCCCATCAGGATACCCACGGTCATCCACGCGAAGATCGGCCAACGCACGGCCCCGCGGCGATGATGCTCGCGAACCGCATTGACCGAGGTAAAAATGATCGTCGCCAGGGATGTACCCACCGCCAGGTGAGTCAGGATCGACGCATCGAAACCCTGCAAAGTGAAACTGAACACCAGTACCGGGACGATAATGATGCCGCCCCCCACCCCGAACAGCCCGGCCAGTACGCCCGCACAGGCGCCCAGCGCCAGATAGAGCAGAATTTCCATGGCCATATCCCTAGCATCGTGAAATCAGGAGCGGCATGGTAACGGATGCGGGGGCCAAGGCTCCACTGTGCAAGGCGATGGATCGACGGACGATGACTGCGTACAGTGGGAAAAAAACGCATGGGACCCTCTTATGTGCCTGATTGTTTTTGCCTGGCGACCCGGGCATGCCCAGCCGCTGATCGTGGCGGCCAACCGCGACGAGTTCTACGCCCGTCCCAGCCTGCCCCTTGCGCAGTGGTCGCAAGCGCCCCAGGTGTACGCCGGTCGAGACCTGGAAGCCGGCGGCACCTGGCTCGGTATTGGCGCCAATGGCCGCTTCGCCGCGCTGACCAATATTCGCGATCCCCATCAGCCACCAGCGCGCAAATCCCGGGGCGAGCTGGTCGCACGGTTCCTCAGTGGCGACATACCAATTGATGATTATTTAAACGACGTTGTCGGACGTTCGGTTGAATATGCCGGCTTTAACCTGTTGGTTGGCAACAATCATGAGCTGTGGCACTTCAACGCCCGGGAGTCGGAGGCGGTGATGCTGCAGCCGGGAGTCTATGGGTTATCCAATGCCGGGCTCGACACGCCCTGGCCCAAGTTGCTCAAGGCCCGCTCGGCACTGGAAAGAGCGCTGGACGATCCACAGCCTGATGTTCTGCTCGCGCTGCTCAACGACCCGCAGACAGCCGACTTTGCCGAGCTGCCGGATACCGGGGTGGGGCTGGCAACCGAGGCGTTGCTGTCGAGTGTGTTCATTGCCAGCCCGACTTACGGGACGCGGGCGAGTACGGCGCTGATTGTGCAGGCGGATGGCACTCGGCATATGGTCGAACGGAGCTTCGGGCCGTATGGCGGGCATTTGGGGGAAGTGGAAATCAGGGTTTGATTTTGTCTTGCCTGTGCCGGCCTCATCGCGGGCAAGCCCGCGATGAGGCCATCAGCGGTTTAGAGCACCTTGGCAGTCGCCGGATTATTGATCCGCGCCAACCCAAGGTTCTTCAGCGCCAACTGCAACGAGCTGTGGATAACTTGCGGGTTGTCGATGGTCATCAGCTCTGCCAGCAACTCTTTGGCCTTGCTCAGATTGATCTGGCGCAGCATCCATTTCACCTTGGGCAGGTTGGTGGCGTTCATCGACAGGCTGTCGAAACCCATCGCCATCAACAACACCGCCGCCGCAGGATCACCGGCCATCTCGCCGCAGATACTCACCGGTTTGCCCTCGGCATGGGCATCACGCACCACGTTCTGCAGCGCTTGAAGCACTGCCGGGTGCAGGTAATCGTAGAGATCGGCCACCCGCGGGTTGTTGCGATCCACCGCCAGCAGGTACTGCGTCAGGTCGTTCGAACCGACCGAAAGGAAATCGACTTGTCGCGCCAGCTCCTTGGTCTGGTACACCGCCGCCGGAATCTCGATCATCACGCCAATCGGGGGCATCGGAACATCCGTGCCCTCGTCGCGCACTTCACCCCAGGCCCGATGGATCAGGTGCAGGGCTTCTTCGAGCTCGTGGGTGCCGGAGATCATCGGCAACAGGATTCGCAGGTTGTTCAGGCCCTCACTGGCCTTGAGCATGGCCCGGGTCTGCACCAGAAAGATTTCCGGGTGGTCGAGGGTGACGCGAATGCCGCGCCATCCCAGGAACGGGTTGTCTTCCTTGATGGGGAAATACGACAGCGACTTGTCACCGCCGATATCCAGGCTGCGCATGGTGACCGGCTGCGGGTGGAACGCGGCGAGCTGCTCGCGATAGATCGCCAGCTGCTCCTTTTCGCTCGGGAAGCGCTGGTTGATCATGAACGGCACTTCGGTGCGATACAGGCCAACGCCCTCGGCGCCACGCTTCTGCGCCCGCGCCACGTCCGCCAGCAGGCCGGTGTTGACCCACAGCGGCATGCGGTGGCCGTCGAGGGTCACGCATGGCAGGTCTCGCAAAGAGTCGAGACCCAGGGCCAGTTGCTTCTCTTCTTCCACCACCTCGGCGAATTGCTTGCGCAGCACGTCACTGGGGTTGGTGTAGACCTCGCCACGATTGCCGTCGACGATCAGCTCGATGCCGTCAACCTTGGCGTATGGCAGGTCAACCAGGCCCATAACCGTCGGGATACCCATGGCCCGAGCCAGGATCGCAACGTGGGAGTTACCCGAGCCAAGCACCGAGACCAGGCCAACCAGTGTGCCTTCCGGAACCTCGCCGAGCATCGCCGGCGTCAGTTCTTCGCTGACCAGAATGGTTCTTTCCGGGTAGACCAGGTTTTGCTGGCGCTCCTCCTGTAAGTAAGCCAGCAGGCGTCGGCCGAGGTCCTTGACGTCCGATGCGCGCTCACGCAGGTAGGCGTCGTCCATCAGTTCGAAGCGGTTGACGTGATCGGTGACGACCTGGCGCAACGCGCCTTGGGCCCACTGCCCGGTCTTGATCACGGTGGTGACTTCGTTGCCCAGCGCGGCATCGTCGAGCATCATCAGATAGACGTCGAACAACGCGCGCTCTTCCGGGCGCAGCTGGGTCGCAAGCTTGGCCGACAAGGCACGCATGTCGGCACGCACACCTTCGATGGCAGTCTTGAACAGCCCAAGTTCGGCATCGATGTCGGTAATGGTCTTGTCCGGCACCACATCCAGATCCGCCGGCGGCAGCATGACCACCGCCGTACCGACCGCCGCGCCCGGCGAACCGGGAACGCCGACGAACTTCGCCTCCTGGATGCCCTTGCCCTGGCGCCCCAGCCCTCGGATCGAGCCGGTGGCCTCGGCGTGGGCGATAACGCCGGCGAGCTGCGCGCTCATGGTCACGAGGAAGGCTTCTTCACCTTCATCGAACTGGCGGCGTTCTTTCTGTTGAATGACCAGCACGCCGACGACGCGGCGGTGGTGAATGATCGGCGCCCCAAGGAAGGAGGCGTAGCGCTCTTCCCCCGTCTCGGCGAAGTAACGGTAGCGCGGGTGATCCGCAGCGTTTTCCAGGTTCAGGGGTTCTTCACGCGTACCGACCAGGCCCACCAGACCTTCGTTCGGCGCCATGCTGACCTTGCCGATCGAGCGCTTGTTGAGGCCTTCGGTGGCCATCAGGACGAAGCGGTTGGTCTCGGGGTCGAGCAGGTAGACCGAGCAAACCTGGCTGCCCATGGCCTCTTTGACGCGCAACACAATAATCCCCAACGCCGCCTTGAGATCCTTGGCGGAGTTAACTTCCTGGACGATCTTGCGCAGCGTATTGAGCATGGCTCGGGGTCGAACTCCGTCGTCAGTCGCGCGTTAAAAGGCGCGGGGCAAGCTCTTTGAGAGCGCGTCGATACACCTCGCGCTTGAATGTCACCACCTGGCCCAACGGATACCAATAGCTGACCCAGCGCCAGCCATCGAACTCCGGTTTACCGGTCAAATCCATCCGCACCCGCTGCTCGTTGGAGATCAGGCGCAGGAGAAACCACTTCTGTTTCTGGCCGATGCACAGCGGTTGGCTGTGGGTCCTGACCAGACGTTGCGGCAAACGATAGCGCAACCAGCCCCGAGTACAGGCGAGAATTTCAACATCTTCGCGTTCCAGGCCCACTTCTTCGTTCAACTCGCGGTACAAGGCGTCTTCCGGCGTCTCCTGGGGATTGATTCCACCCTGGGGGAACTGCCAGGCATCTTGATTGATACGGCGAGCCCATAGCACCTGTCCGGCATCATTCGTGAGAATGATCCCGACATTGGGGCGGAAACCATCGGGGTCGATCACGGCAACAACCTCGCAAACGCATGTCGTCGCATTGTTCCACAAAGGTTGTGAAGGCAGCAACGAGCCGGCCTACCTTATGTGCACTCTTGTGAAAAGTCCGTATTCTGGACGCCTTTCTACAGACTTTTCAGCGAGTAACTGCAATGCGGCTGGCTTTATTCGACTTGGACAACACACTTCTGGGCGGCGACAGCGACCACGCCTGGGGCGATTACCTGTGCGAGCGCGGGTTCCTCGACGCGGTTGCCTACAAGACACGCAACGACGAGTTCTATCAGGATTACCTGGCCGGCAAGCTCGATAACGCCGCTTACCTGAACTTTTGCCTGGAGGTCCTGGGCCGCACCGAAATGGCCACGCTGGCGCAATGGCACCAGGACTACATGCGCGACTGCATTGAGCCGATCGTGTTACCCAAGGCTATCGAACTGCTGGCCAAGCACCGCGACGCAGGTGACAAGCTGGTGATCATCACCGCGACCAACCGTTTCGTAACCGGGCCGATTGCCGAGCGCCTGGGCGTTGAAACCCTGATTGCTACCGAGTGCGAAATGCTCGACGGCCGCTACACCGGGCGCAGCACCGACGTGCCGTGCTTCCGCGAAGGCAAGGTCACCCGATTGAATCGCTGGCTGCAAGAGACCGGGCATTCGTTGGACGACAGCTATTTCTATAGCGATTCGATGAATGATTTGCCGCTGCTTGAGCAGGTGGCGAATCCGGTGGCGGTTGATCCGGACCCTAACTTGCGGGCTGAGGCCGAGAAGCGCGGTTGGCCGGTGATCACCCTGCGCGACTGAAGATCAAAAGATCGTCCGAAGGCTCGGGCCGCGTTCGGACGATCTTTTCGGGCTAAACCGGCTTAGCGCCCATTAACCCCGCAATCGCGACCAGGCAAACAAAACTGAACAGCGCCAAGGCAAAGGTAAATCTGCCATTACCCCCCGGCGCCTTGCGCAATTTGTTCAGCCGCACCAGCAGCCAGAACCACCCCAACGCCGCCAAGGTATAAAGCACACTGGAGGCCAGCAGCCAGGTCTGCCCCAAGGGCCAGCCCACCAGGTGCACCATCCACCAGCCGGTGAATGGCATGCTCAGCAGGGCCAGGCCCATCAGCAGCCAGACAAACACCCGTGGCCGCTGCAAGGTGCGGCTGCCCGCCGTGGCGTCGCCACCGCGCCGCGTTTGCCACACCCAGATCCCCAGGCCCAGCGCACAACCCAGCAATATCGCGGTCGCCGCAGTGTGGGCCATTTTCAGGGCGGTTAACGTGTCCATTGTTCGATTTCCTTATGGCTTGCCCAACAGCGTAGTCGCTCAGCCCAGAAACAGCAGATAGGCCGGATTGTCGCTTTCGTCCCAATACGGATAGCCGATTTCTTCCAGCGCCGCAGGCACCAGGTGACGCTCGTCATGCGGTACCTGCAGCCCCGCGACGACTCGGCCGTCCGCAGCGCCGTGGTTGCGATAATGGAACATCGATATGTTCCAGCGCCCGCCCAGCTTGTTGAGGAAGTTGAACAGCGCGCCCGGGCGCTCCGGGAATTCAAACCGCAGAATCACTTCATCGACCACATGCGCGGCACGACCGCCCACCATGTGACGGATGTGCAACTTGGCCAGTTCGTTGTCGGTCAGGTCGAGCACCGGAAAGCCCTGCTCGCCCAGGCTGGCAATCAGCGCGCTGCGCGGATCGGTGTCCGGATGCGTTTGCACCCCGACAAAAATATGCGCTTCGCTGCCGGTGTTGTAGCGGTAGTTGAATTCGGTGATCTGGCGCTTGCCGATGGCTTCGCAGAACGCCTTGAAGCTGCCAGGCTTCTCGGGAATGGTCACGGCGATGATGGCTTCGCGACCCTCGCCCAGCTCGGCTCGCTCGGCGACGTGGCGCAGGCGGTCGAAGTTGACGTTGGCGCCGGAGTCGATGGCCACGAAGGTATGGCCGGTGACACCATGCTGTTCGACGTACTTTTTGATCCCGGCCACGCCCAGCGCGCCGGCGGGCTCGGTGATGGAGCGGGTGTCGTCGTAAATGTCCTTGATTGCCGCACAGATTTCGTCAGTGCTGACGGTGATGACTTCATCGACGTAGTCTTTGCAGATGTCGAATGTGTGCTGGCCGATCTGCGCCACCGCCACACCGTCGGCGAAGATGCCCACGGTCGGCAAGACCACGCGTTCACCGGCAGCCATGGCTGCTTGCAGGCAATTGGAATCGTCCGGCTCGACGCCGATGACCTTGATTTCAGGTCGAAGGTATTTAACGTACGCCGCAATACCGGCGATCAGCCCGCCACCGCCGACCGGGACGAAAATGGCATCCAGGCGCCCCGGGTGCTGGCGCAGGATCTCCATGGCCACCGTGCCCTGCCCGGCGATGGTATGAGGATCGTCGTAGGGATGAATGTAGACGTAGCCTTTTTCGTCGACCAGTTTCAGCGAGTAGGCCAGGGCTTCCGGGAATGAATCCCCGTGCAACACGACTTTGCCGCCGCGCGAGCGTACGCCTTCGACCTTGATTTCCGGGGTGGTCTTGGGCATCACGATGGTCGCTTTCACGCCCAGTACCTTGGCCGCCAGGGCCAGCCCTTGGGCATGGTTGCCGGCAGAAGCGGTGACGACACCGCGCGCCCGCTCTTCCTCGCTCAGTTGGGTGAGCTTGTTGTAGGCGCCGCGGATCTTGAACGAGAACACCGGTTGCAAGTCTTCGCGCTTGAGCCAAATGCTGTTGCCCAGCCGCTCCGAGAGCTGGCGAGCAGTCTGCAATGGGGTTTCTACGGCAACGTCATAAACGCGCGAGGTGAGGATCTTCTTGACGTACTGTTCGAGCATCGGAAAGCATCACTGAGCGGGTTGGGCAGGACCAACGAGTCTAACCCGGCTTCGCGCCACACGACCACACCCCAATCCAAAGCTTTGACCCTACAGGGGTATGCCCCAGGTTTGAGCATGACCTTCGCTGCCCCGCAGCCTATAATGCCGGCCTTCAGCCCCCTCTTCGGCACTTCGGAGCCCGCATGACCCAGGATCAACTCAAACAGGCAGTGGCCCAGGCCGCCGTCGACTTCATCCTCCCGAAACTCGATGACAAGAGCATCGTCGGGGTCGGCACCGGCTCCACCGCCAATTGCTTCATCGACGCCCTGGCGCAACACAAAGGCGCATTTGATGGCGCCGTCGCCAGCTCCGAAGCCACTGCCGCGCGCCTCAAGGGCCACGGGATTCCGGTGTACGAACTCAATACCGTCAGCGACCTGGAGTTCTACGTCGACGGCGCCGATGAAAGCGACGAGCACCTGAACCTGATCAAGGGCGGTGGCGCCGCCCTGACTCGCGAGAAGATCGTTGCCGCCGTGGCCAAGACGTTCATCTGCATTGCCGACGCCAGCAAGCTGGTGCCGGTCCTGGGCGAGTTCCCGCTGCCAGTGGAAGTGATCCCGATGGCCCGCAGCCACGTGGCCCGCGAACTGGTCAAGCTGGGCGGCGACCCGGTCTACCGCGAAGGTGTGCTGACCGACAATGGCAACATCATCCTCGACGTGTACAACATGCAGATCACCAACCCAGTGCAGCTGGAGACGCAGATCAATGCGATCGTCGGCGTGGTGACCAATGGTTTGTTTGCTGCACGACCCGCGGACTTGCTGTTGCTGGGCACCAGCGAAGGCGTGAAAACCCTGCGCGCAGAATAACCAGAAACACCGATAAACCTGTGGGAGCGGGCTTGCCCGCGATGAGGCCATTACAATCAACATTCTGTTGACTGACCGGCCGCCATCGCGAGCAAGCCCGCGCCCACAGTGTTTTGGGGTATTGGTTAGTTTTGTGCGGGTTTCTTGAACACGTAGAACAGGTTCGGCTCGCTCACCAGGTACATCGTGCCTTCGTCATCCATGGCGATCCCCTCCGCCTGCGGCACGGTCTTTTGCAGGCCCTGGCGCCCCTTGCTCAGTGACATGGTACTGAGCGGGCGCCCGTCCACGTCCAGTTCCAGGATCAACCGCGACTCGTCCGACAGCGCCAGCAGATGGCCGCTGCGCTCGTCGTACTGCAGACTGGACAGGTCTCGCACGAACATCCCGGCATCGCGCTTGGGGTTATTGACCACATGTACCGCGTAGGACTTTTCCGGATTGTAGTGCGGAAAACCCTGTACTTCGTAGATCAGCATCGGGTCGCGCTCCTTGGCAACAAACAGGCGCTTGCCCACCGAGTCGTACGCCAGGCCCTCAAAGCCCTTGTTACCGGCCATATGCACACCAAGGGTCATCTGCTCGGCGTCCGCCGCGTCGAGGAAGGTGGTGTCTTCCTCCAGATGAATCTTGATCAATCGCTGCTCGCGCTCGTCAGTGATCACGTAGGTGTCGGCGCTGATGTACTCCACCGCTTCCGGATCGCCAAAGCCCACCAGCGAAATGCGCCGGATAATCTGGCCATCCAGAGACAGCTCGATCAATTCGGAATTCTTGTTGGTGACCGTGAACAGGCTTTTGCGCACTGGATCGAATGTCAGGGCCGACACGTCGTCATCCAGGCCATCGATCACCCGCGCCTCGACCGTGACCTGATAACGATCAAGACCAATGGAAAGTGCGCTCTCGGCCTGCCACAGCGCATGCAGGTTGAACCAGCCGCGCTCGAACAGGCGCAGGTATTGGCCCATGGCTACGAGGGCGATCAGCGCAATGACTAAGAAGATCAGGATCAGAGATTTGGGACGGGCCAATCGACGCATTCTGGTGTGCTCGGATTCAAAACAGGCGGATGAAATACCACGCCTGTCTGAACTGAAGCTTAATGGCCACTTGCCTGCGCCTACAACGTCCAAATTTCTCCTACAGGTTTTCAGCGTGTTTTTCGGATCAGTGTTGTTTTTCGAAGCGGTAAAACAAGTTCGGCTCGCTCACCATGTACAGGTTGCCAGCGTCATCCATGGTCACGCCTTCGGCTCGGGGGATGGTGTTCTCCAACCCGTTGAAGCCCCCCAGCAAGGTCATGAAGCTGACCTGCTTGCCCTGCTCGTCCAGCTCCAGCAGCAGGTGGGAATCGGCTGACAGCACCAGGGTATGGCCGGTGCGTGGGTCGATGGCCAGGGCAGACAGATTACGCAGGTCCAGTTCGTCACTGTCGAGCTTCTGCTTGTCGCCCGCCAGCGAGACGCCGTCGCTGCTTTTCCAGGTGAACAGCGCCGGTGGACGCTCTTCACCTAACAACATCTGCTGATTGCGCGAGTCCCAGACGATGGCTTCGAACGCCTTGTTCTGATCTTTCGAAGGGCCAAGATCGTACTTGGGGAAGTCGCCGATGTTCAGCTCCCGGGTATCGGCATCGACCTTGACTATGGACAGCAGGTGCTCGCGCTCGTCGACGATGGCCATCAGGCCATTGCCCATCACCGTCAGGCCTTCCGGATTGCTCCAGCCGACCAGGGGCATCTTGCGCAGCACGTCGCCCTGCAAGGACAGTTCGACGAGGAACGGGTTCTTGCCCATGACCGAGAACAGGGTTTTGGTCTGAGGGTTGTACGCCAGGTCGGACGCTTCGTCCTTCTCCATGCCTGGCAGCAATTTGGCGTCGATGACTGCGGTGTAATTCGGCAGCCAGATACTTTCCTGGCGCTCGGCGGGGCTTTCGAAACGTTCCTGCAACCAGAGCGCACCGCGGTCATCCCAATGCATGGCAATGGCCAGGCCATAGGTTATGGCGGCAACCAGCAATAGCCAGTAATACCAGCGCATGAAAAAGCGCGGGCGGCGGGCAGGTTTCAGCGTGGGCAGCGGTGGGTTGGCCATTAACGGATGGATTCCGGATAGTCATGAATGGGAGTCATGGGAGCAATCCCGGTTGGGATGCAATTCCTGTGGGAGCAACGCTTGCTCGCGATGAGGCCTTTGAATTCAACATTGAAGTTGAATGGTGGACCGCTATCGCGAGCAAGCGTTGCTCCCACAGGCAGCTCTCCACAGGCAGCTTTGCTTCCACGGGAGGGTGTGCTGTCAGCGGACGCTGGTGGTAAAGCTGCTGGCGCCGGGCAATTCGATGACCAGTTCGTCGCCGACATTCAGCGGGCCAACGCCCACTGGCGTGCCTGTCAGGATCACGTCACCGGCCTGCAGCGAGAAGCATCCGGCCATGTGCTGGATCATCGGCACGATAGGGTTGAGCATGGCGCTGCTGTTGCCGTCCTGGCGAACTTGACCATTGATGGTCAGGCGAATGCCGATGTCGGTCAGGTCGGCGAAGGTGCTGCCGGATACGAACGGCGCAATCACCGCCGCGCCATCGAATGACTTGGCGATTTCCCAGGGCAGGCCCTTGGATTTCAGTTCAGCCTGCTTGTCGCGCAGCGTCAGGTCCAGGGCCGGTGCGAAACCCGAGATCGCATCCAGCACTTCTTCCCGGCTTGGCTTGGTCGACAGCGGCTTGCCGATCAATACGGCGATTTCTGCTTCGTAATGCACCGAACCACGCTCGGTCGGAATGCTGAAGCCGCCTTCGAGCGGCACGACGCAACTGCCCGGCTTGATGAACAGCAGCGGTTCGGTAGGCACCGGGTTGTCCAGTTCCTTGGCGTGTTCGGCGTAGTTACGACCGATGCAGACCACTTTGCCCAGTGGAAAGTGGATACGCGTACCGTCGACATACTGGTGCTGATAGCTCATTGACCGGCTCCTGGTTCGTAGCGCTTAAGTTCGAAAGTCAAACAGCAAAAATCTTGCCCGGGTTCATGATGCCGTTCGGGTCGAACACTGCCTTGACGGCTTTCATGTACTCGATCTCAACCTCTGAACGGCTATAGGTCAAGTAGTCACGCTTGGTCATGCCCACGCCGTGTTCGGCGGAAATCGAACCGTTGTACTTCTGGACGGTTTCGAACACCCACTTGTTGACCGTGGCGCACTTGGCGAAGAACTCGTCCTTGCTCAGGTTATCCGGCTTGAGGATGTTCAAGTGCAGGTTGCCGTCGCCGATGTGACCAAACCAGACGATTTCGAAATCCGGATAGTGTTGGCCGACGATCGCGTCGATTTCCTTGAGGAACGCCGGCACTTTCGACACGGTGACCGAAATGTCGTTCTTGTACGGAGTCCAGTGGGAGATGGTCTCGGAGATGTATTCGCGCAGCTTCCAGAGGTTCTGCAGCTGGGTTTCGCTCTGGCTCATCACACCGTCCAGCACCCAGCCCTGCTCGACGCAGTATTCGAAGGTTTCCAGGGCGTGGTTGGCCACTTCTTCAGTGGTCGCTTCAAATTCCAGCAGCGCGTAAAACGGGCAATCGGTTTCGAAAGGCGCCGGAACATCACCGCGCGCCATGACTTTGGCCAGGGCCTTGTCGGAGAAAAACTCAAAGGCCGTCAGGTCGAGTTTGCCCTGGAAAGCGTGCAGTACCGGCATGATCGAATCGAAATCGGCGGTACCGAGCACCATGGCAGTCAGGTTTTTCGGCGCGCGATCCAGGCGCATGGTCGCTTCGACCACAAAACCCAGGGTCCCTTCGGCACCGATGAACAGCTGACGCATGTCGTAGCCCGTGGCGTTCTTGATCAGGTCGCGGTTCAACTCAAGCAGGTCACCCTTGCCGGTGACGACCTTCATGCCGGCGACCCAATTGCGGGTCATCCCGTAGCGAATCACCTTGATTCCGCCGGCATTGGTACCGATATTACCGCCAATCTGGCTGGAACCGGCCGAGGCGAAATCTACCGGGTAGTACAGGCCCTTTTCTTCGGCGACATTCTGCAGGTGCTCGGTGACCACCCCCGGCTGGCACACGGCGGTGCGATCGGTGAGGTTTACCTCAAGAATCTGGTTCATGTAGTCGAACGACACAACCACTTCGCCGTTGGCTGCCACGGCGGCGGCGGAAAGCCCGGTACGACCGCCGGATGGCACCAGTGCCACCTTGCGTTCGTTGGCCCAACGGACAATGGCCTGAACCTGCTCGGTGGTCTTGGGAAACACGATCGCGGTGGGCGCCGGGGCGAAATGCTTGGTCCAATCCTTGCCATAAGCATTGAGGGAGTCGGCATCGGTCAGCACCTTGCCAGGCTCAACCAGGGTCTTCAGCTCATCAATCAGGGCAGGATTGGTCATCGACAGAACTCTCGAACAATTCATGGTCATCCTGAGAACGCTTCACGTCGCAGGAATGAGTGTTTAGCGGGGCGCCTATGCTAGCATACCGACCCCGCAGCATAGTGCCCAAAGGCGATTCTGCGGCGACGGCGTTCCTGCCGTCCGGGGTCAGCGTCTGCTGACTTCCTGCCATTTTTCTCCGGGATACAGGTTTACGCAGATGAGCAAGACTTCTCTCGATAAGAGCAAGATCAAGTTCCTTCTTCTCGAAGGCGTCCACCAATCGGCTGTCGACGTCCTCAAGGCGGCGGGCTACACCAGCATCGAGTACCTCACTGGTTCTCTGCCGGAAGCCCAACTGAAGGAAAAGATCGCTGATGCGCACTTCATCGGCATCCGCTCCCGCACGCAACTGACCGAAGAGATCTTCGATCACGCGAAGAAGCTCGTCGCTGTCGGTTGCTTCTGCATCGGCACCAACCAGGTCGACCTGAACGCGGCTCGCGAACGCGGGATCGCAGTGTTCAACGCACCGTACTCCAACACTCGCTCCGTAGCCGAGCTGGTGCTGGCCGAAGCGATTCTGTTGTTGCGTGGCATCCCCGAGAAGAACGCTTCCTGCCATCGTGGCGGCTGGATCAAGAGCGCGGCCAATTCCTTCGAAATCCGCGGTAAGAAGCTGGGCATCGTCGGTTACGGCTCGATCGGTACCCAACTGTCGGTACTGGCTGAAGGCCTGGGCATGCAAGTGTACTTCTATGACACCGTGACCAAGCTGCCACTGGGTAACGCGACCCAGGTCGGCAACCTGCACGACCTGCTGGGCATGTCCGACATCGTCACCCTGCACGTTCCGGAAACCGCTGCGACCCAGTGGATGATCGGCGAGAAGGAAATCCGCGCCATCAAGAAGGGCGGCATCCTGATCAACGCTGCGCGCGGCACCGTGGTCGAGCTGGACGCCCTGGCGGACGCGATCAAGGACAAACACCTGATCGGCGCAGCCATCGACGTGTTCCCGGTAGAACCCCGCTCCAACGACGAAGAGTTCGAAAGCCCGCTGCGTGGCCTGGACAACGTTATCCTGACCCCGCACATCGGTGGTTCCACCGCCGAGGCGCAGGCCAACATCGGTCTGGAAGTGGCTGAGAAGCTGGTCAAGTACAGCGATAACGGTACCTCGGTATCGTCGGTGAACTTCCCGGAAGTGGCCCTGCCGGCTCACCCTGGCAAGCATCGCCTGCTGCACATCCACGAGAACATTCCGGGCGTGATGAGCGAGATCAACAAGGTCTTCGCCGAAAACGGCATCAACATTTCCGGTCAGTTCCTGCAGACCAACGAGAAAGTCGGCTACGTAGTGATCGACGTCGACGCCGACTACTCGGAGATCGCCCAGGAGAAGCTGCAGCACATCAACGGCACCATTCGTTGCCGCGTATTGTTCTGACAGCGATGTTGAGCGACAAAAAAGGGAGCCTTCGGGCTCCCTTTTTCATGCCTGCGAAAAATTACTCTACAGTCACGGTGATCTTTTTCGACACGATCGGCGGATCGAACGGAATGTGGCCGCTGTCACCCAGCTCAAGCTGCAAGGTGTGCTTGCCTGGCGGCAGCTTGATGGTCGCTTCGGTCTGCGCCTTGCCGAAATGCATGTGGTTGGCGTCCGTCGGAATCGGCTGACCGGCGGCTGGGAGCTCTTTGACATCAATCAGCAGGTGGTGGTGACCGGTGTGTTTGGTCGTATCGCCAGCCGGGGCCAGGGAGATGTCCTTGACGCCAAACTTGACCTTGAATTCCTGTGGCACCTTGGCGCCGTCTTCGGGCGACACGATGAACGCTTCTGCTCCCTTGGGAGCCGGAGTGGCTGCCGTTGCCAGCATCGAAGCCCCCATCAACAGGCCAGCCAATGCTGCTCGTGACATAAAGGTTTTCATTCTCTTCTCCAGTTTTTACGTAAAATCTGCGCAGTCATGACAACTTCATGACCATTTGTTGTCGAAGGCACTCGACAACCATAGCAAAGCGAGCCGATCCAGAGCCTCGCAATAATGAATTCAAAGGAGTGACCATGCGTTTTTTGCCTGGCCTGATCTGCCTGCTACCCCTTTTGAGCCCACTGGCTCATGCCGAGTTGATTGACGACATCAACGACCGTGGCGAACTACGCATCGCTCTTGAGGCTAATACACCACCCTTCAATTTCAAGGACGACGGCAAGCTCGCCGGCTTTGAAGTCGAACTGGGCCAGCTGCTGGCCCAAGAGCTGGACGTGCGGGCCGACTTCGTCGTTGCCGATGCCAGTGAGCTGTTGCCTGGGGTTGAAATCGGCAAATACGACGTCGCCATCAACCACATAGCACTGACCCCGGATCTGAAGGATCGTTTCGACTTCACCGAACCTTACAGCTATGCCAAGGCGGATCTGATCGCGCAGAAAGAAGCGGAGCCGCGCTCCATACTGCTGGTGCAGAGCCTGGCGCAGGACAAACCCAAGGCGGCTGTGCCGGTGAAACTGGCCATTCCGTTCCAGAAGGGCAACCCGGCGTTTCATGCCAGCCTGGAGAATGCGCTGGGGCGGATCAAGGCGGACGGACGCCTGCAGGCACTGTCGCAGAAGTGGTTTGGTGCGGATACGAGTGTGGCGCCGAAGCCCTGAGCCGAGGCAGATGGATAACCCTGTGGGAGCGCGCTGCTCGCGATGAGGCCGGCATATCCAGCTAAAGTGTTGAGTGACAGGCCGCCAACGCGAGAAGGCTCGCTCCCAAAGGAAACGTGTTCGGGCGGTTAGTCTTGTGCGGTCAAAGCACGGGCCGCTTCCGGCAGTTGCAGCTCGCTGAAGACTTGCACCCCGTGGCGTCGCAGCAATGCCGCTGTGACGCCCTCACCGTTGACCTTCACACCGCTGAACGTCCCGTCATAAGTCAACAGATTCCCGCACGACGGGCTGTTGGCCTTCAGCACCGCAATCCGGATGCCGTGCTTTTGCACCAGTTCCAGGGCCTGACAAGCCCCCGACAGGAACTCGGCGCTGACATCCGCACCATCAGTGGTGATGACCGCCGCCCGCCCATCCAGCACTTCACCGCCCTGCCCGCCGGGGATTTCCGCAGCAGCCCGGGGAGTCGGCAAGCCGCCGGCCACCTCGGGGCACAAAGGCACGACCCGACCCTCACCGACCCATTGCTGCAACTGATCGAAAGGCCCACTGGCACCGCCGTCGTAGCGAACGCGGTGACCCAGCAGGCAGCGGCTTACCAGAATTTTCTGCATGGTCAGAAGGGCTCGTTGCCGCGACGCCGGAACCAGCCGGTCAACGACAGGCGATTTCGGCTGGCGGGCAGGACTTCGTGGGGCACCTCGCCGGACAGGAAGACCACCAGGCAGCCGCCGGTTGGCACGACGTCATGCTGCACGCCTTCGTCCAGGTACATGCGCAACTGGCCACCGTGCTCGGGTAGCCAGGCATCATTCAGGTAGACCACCGCCGACACCATGCGCCGGTCGTCGTCGCGAAAGCGGTCGACGTGCTTGAGGTAAAAGGCGCCTGGCGGGTACAGCGCGAAATGGCTTTCGAAATCCTCCAGACCGAGGAACAGGCCCCGATTCATCGCCTCGCGCAGGCTGTCCATCAGCTGTAGATAACTGTCACACGCCAGCGCCTGGCCGGGTTCGATCCACTGAATGCGGTCACCACGAATGCCCTCGCGAATCTCCGAAGTGGGCCCGCGACCCACGGCGGCAGGCGCCAATTCACCTTCGGCTGAACGTTTATGGCACTCAGCAGCCAGTTCCCGGGTCAGACCCAGAGGCAGGAAAATATTCTGCTGCGACCAGCCATGTGTGGCCAGGTCGTCGACGATACGTAACAGCAGCGGATGATCAGAGGGTATTTGCATGGCGCGCATAGTATTCCTGTGCCTGCAAATCCGACAGAGCCATGCAGCGGCTTGATACGAATTCTCGACAAGTCCGAATGCCACACGGAGAATAGTCGCCTGCTGACAGGAGTCCCTAATGCGTCGTTTGCTTTTCTCACTGTTGATGTTCTGCGTTTTACCCGCCTGGGCAGACGACCACGACCAGTTGTACAAGGTCGCCGGTTGGCCGGAACAACGCGCGCATTTTAACGATGCCTTGTCGGCGGCACAGCAGCGTTACCAGAACAGCCTGCCACCGGCAGTGTTCCAGGCATTGGTGAACAACAGCAATCAGCGTTTTGCGCCTCAAGCGGTCGATCAGCGGGCCGAGGCGCAACTGCGCAAGACCCTGGCCGATCCCAAGCCGGCATTGGCCTTTTTCCAGTCACCGCTGGGCAAAAAAATCGTCGCGGCGGAGTTGCTGGCAACCCGCCGCGATCAGCTGGCGAAGAATGCCAAGGGCTTGCCGAAAATCGAGGCCAGTGACACGCGCCTGCTGATCATCGGACATCTGGCCCAGGCCCTGCCTGCGCGCGAAGCGGGCGCCGAAGTCAGCCTGGCGATTGCCGGCGTCGCGGCGGACAGTCTGAGCTCCATGATCCCCGGCCTGCTGGGTGGCGGCCAGGCTCAGGGCATGTTGAATGGTCAGCGCCAGCGCCTGATGGACCAGATCGGCAGCGACCTGAACAACACCTTGCTGTACGTCTATCGCGACCTGTCGGATACCGAGCTGGAAGAGTTCGCGACCTTTGCCGAATCGACCGAAGGCAAGGCTTATTACCAGGCGGCTCTGGCGGCTATTCGGGCGGGGTTGGCGGTGGGGCAAACTAATCCTGGCGAATGATGTTCAGCGCCCGAGAGGGCCTCTTCGCGGGCAAGCCCGCTCCAACATGGACCACATTCGGCTGGATAACTCGGTCAACTGTGGAAGCGGGCTTGCCCGCGATGGGGCGATCACTGCCGCTACAAATTCCGCCCCTTGATCCGCTTGGTCAAGAACCCAAAATACTCCGCCCGCAAAGCCAGCGTCTCATTCGCCAGATGATGCCGCGCCTCAGGCAGCATCAATACCTGCGGCCGGTCGAATTTAGTCCGCAACACCCCAAGGTTATGCTGCCAGTCCACCGTCATGTCCGCCTGCCCTTGCACGATCAGCGGCCGACGCAAGCTGTGCGGCGCTGCCTCGATGCGCTTGACCCAACGGGCGAGCGCGCCTACCCAGGCGGTGGGCAGGCGCAGCGGTTGTAGCGGGTCGGCTTGCAGGAAGGGCAGGAAGTCCGGATCGTTGGAGTTTTCGCTGAAGCGCCGGGCGATACCTTTGACGAAGGGCCTGAGCAGGTGATAACTCAATTGTGACCAACCCCACGCCCGTGGTCGAACCAGTGGCGACAGCAAAATCACCTGGCCCTGGGCTGGGCTTTGCGCGCCCGCGTTGAGCACATGATCAATCACAATTGCACCCCCGGTGCTTTGCCCGCACAAGTGCCACGGCTGCGGCAGATCAATCGACTCCGCTTCGGCAAACAAGCCCTGCAGCGTGTCCTGGTACTCGCTGAAATCCCGAATGCTCGCCCGCTCGCCACTGGACAGGCCATGCCCCGGCAGGTCGCAGGCAATGACGGCGAAGCCCTGATCCAGCGCCCAGTCGATCACGTGCCGATACAACCCGGTGTGATCGTAGAAACCGTGAAACAGGAACAACGTCGCTTTCGCCCGCGCCGGCCACCAGAACTGACTGACCAGCTGATAACCACCCGCCTCGAATCGGCCCAGACCAGTGCGCAGTTCGCGCCCGGGAAAATCCAGGCCATAAAAGTGCCGATACGCCCGCGCTTGCTCCGACAACGGCTGGGCATCGGCCAATGGCCGCAGGCTGGCGCGCAAGTGATCGGGGGCGAAAGTGGCAGACATGAGCAATTTCCAGCAAGTGAAACGGACTTTATCGGCCTGCGATATTCATCTGTCCCGGCAAGCATGGCAAGCTAACCGACCTCCAAGGAAAGCATTCCATGCGCCCGGCCTACCGCACCACACTGCTCGCCAGCCTGCTCACCCTCGTGTGCGCCGTCGTACTGTGGGCGGCATACGACTGGTTTCAAGGTCGCTACCTGCGCGCATTCAGTGAACATACGGCAGTATTCTCCGGCGACCCCTTGCGTCTGCCGGACGACCTTGCAGGCCCCGGGGCCATTCGCCTGGTGCACTTCTGGGACCCTGCGTGCCCCTGCAATGTCGGCAACCAGCAGCATCTCAGTGAGCTGGTCGAGCGTTATGTTCCACAGGGCATCGAGTTCTACTCGGTGCAAAAACCCGGTAGTCACGGGCAGTTACCGAGCACCCTCGGCGGGCTGAAAAACATCAACGTGTTGCCTGGCTCCGAGCAGATCCCCGCCAGCCCCGCCGTGGCGATATGGGATCGAACCGGCAAACTGGCCTATTTTGGCCCCTACAGCGAAGGCCTGACGTGCAATTCCAGTAACAGCTTCATCGAACCGATCCTGCAGGCGCTGAACGAAGGCCGCGAGGTGAGCGCCACTCACACACTGGCGGTGGGGTGTTACTGCCCCTGGCCTGTCGCGGCAACGAAGTAGGGAAGATCCGGCAATACGAATCCCTCCTAAGGGCGATGGGCCGTCGCGGCAGGTCGTGTTAAACAGTGTCGCCAGGGAATTGCTGTCACTCATAACAAGAACAAGGAATCACCATGAAACGCCTCCTGACCGTTCTAGTCCTGCTGGTTGTGGTGCTCGCTGCCGGCGCTGGCTGGTATGTCTACAGCAAACAGCCGACGCGCAAGGGCATGGTTGAACTGCAACACCTGCAGGGTCCGGTCACGGTGCGCTACGACGAACGCGGGGTCCCGCATATCCGCGCCGAAAACGAACCCGACCTGTACCGCGCGCTGGGCTATGTGCACGCCCAGGACCGGCTGTTCCAGATGGAAGTGCTGCGTCGCCTCGCCCGGGGTGAACTGGCCGAAGTGCTGGGGCCCAAACTGCTCGATACCGACAAGCTGATGCGTAGCCTGCGCATCCGGGAGCGCGCTGAGACCTACTTCGCCAACCTGGATCAACAGTCGCCGGCGTTTATCGCCATGCAGGCGTATCTGGATGGCATCAATCAGTACCAGGACAGCCATGCGCGACCGGTCGAGTTCGACGTGCTGGGCATTCCCAAGCGCCCGTTTACCGCACAGGACACCATCAGTATCGCCGGCTACATGGCCTACAGTTTCGCCGCAGCGTTTCGTACCGAGCCCCTGCTGACCTACGTGCGTGATCAACTCGGTGCGAACTACCTCAATGTGTTCGATCTCGACTGGCAGCCCAAAGGCGTGCTGGCCAATCACCAGGGTGGCGCTGCCAGGCCCCTTGCCAGTGTCGACTGGAAGGACCTCAACGCCCTCGCCCGCCTGAGTGAACAGGCCCTGGCGGAACACGGCCTGCCGCAGTTCGAAGGCAGCAACGCCTGGGTCGTCGCCGGCAGCCGCACCAAGAGCGGCAAGCCGCTGCTGGCGGGTGACCCGCACATTCGCTTCTCGGCGCCGTCGGTATGGTATGAGGCGCAGCTCTCGGCACCCGGCTTTGACCTTTACGGTCACTATCAGGCGCTGATGCCGTTTGCGTCACTCGGCCTGAATCACGATTTCGGCTGGAGCATCACCATGTTCCAGAACGATGACCTGGACCTGATCGCCGAGAAGGTCAATCCGGACAACCCCAACCAGGTCTGGTATCGCGGCAAGTGGGTGGACATGACCTCCAGCGAGCAGCAGATAGCGGTTAAGGGTCAGACCCCAGTGACCCTGGTACTGCGCCAGTCGCCCCATGGGCCGATCGTCAACGATGCGCTGGGCGCGAATGTGGGCAAGACCCCGATCGCCATGTGGTGGGGCTTCCTCGAAAGCCCGAACCCGATTCTCGAAGGCTTCTACCAGCTCAACCGCGCCGACACCCTGGCCAAGGCGCGCAGTGCCGCAGCCAAGGTCCAGGCGCCCGGCCTGAACATCGTCTGGGCCAATGCCAAGGGCGACATTGGCTGGTGGGCGGCAGCGCAGCTACCCAGGCGCCCCGCGGGCGTGCGGGGTGGCTTTATTCTCGATGGCAGCACTGCCGAGGCGGAGAAGGACGGCTTCTACCCGTTCAGCGCCAACCCTCAGGAAGAAAATCCGCCGCGGGGCTATATCGTGTCGGCCAACTTCCAGCCGGTATCGCCAACCGGCATGGACATCCCCGGGTACTACAACCTGGCGGATCGTGGCCAGCAGCTCAATCGCCAGCTCGGCGACAAAGCCGTCAAGTGGGACCTGGAAGCCAGCCAGAAGCTGCAACTGGGCACCACCACCGGCTACGGGCCACGCTTGCTCGCCCCGTTGTTGCCGGTGTTACGCGAAGTGGTGAGCGATCCTGCCGAACTGCGGTTGGTGGAGCAATTGGCCCAGTGGCAAGGTGATTACCCGCTGGACTCCACCAATGCCACGCTGTTCAACCAGTTCCTGTTCAACCTGACTGACGCGACCATGCATGACGAGCTGGGCGATGGGTTTTTCGACACCCTATTGTCGACCCGGGTGATCGATGCCGCACTGCCGCGCCTGGCCGCCAGCGCTGATTCACCGTGGTGGGACAACCGCGACACCCTGGTGAAGGAAACCCGCGCCGACACGGTCAAGGTGGCATGGCAAGCGAGCCTGGTGCACCTTCGGAACACGCTTGGCGCAGACTTCGCGCAGTGGCAGTGGGGCAAGGCGCATACCCTGACCCATGGTCATCCGGTAGGGCAGCAAAAACCGCTGGACCAGGTCTTCAACGTCGGCCCGTTCCCCGCGCCGGGCACTCATGAAGTCCCCAACAACCTGTCGGCGAAGATCGGCCCGGCGCCCTGGCCTGTCACCTATGGCCCGTCGACCCGGCGCCTGATCGACTTCGCCGACCCGGCCCACAGCCTGACCGTCAACCCGGTCGGTCAGAGCGGCGTGCCCTTTAACAGCCACTATGAAGACCAGGCCGAGGCGTATATCGAAGGGGTCTATTTCCAGGCTTACCTCAATGAGGAGGAAGTGGCGGCGAATACGCGCAGTACTTTGAAGTTGGTGCCAGTGGCTCAGTAGATTTGTGTTGCCTGGGCTTGCCCGCGATGGGGCCCGCATGGACACCCCAGACCTGCGCCTCACACCACCACCGCAAAATTCAGCCTGAACTGCTGGGGCGTTACCCCCAGCCGCCGGTTGAACACACTGCGCATGTGCTGTGCATCGCGAAAACCACACTGATACGCCACTGTCTTCAGTGGTGCACGGGTGCTCTCCAGCAACACCCGCGCCGCATCCACCCTAGCCCTTTCGACGAACTCCGCCGGGGTGATCTTCGCTTCCCGGGCGAACACCCGGGAAAAATTACGGGCGCTCATGTTGGCGGCGTTGGCCAGGTCGGCGATGGTCAGGTCCCCGGTGAGGTTGGCCAGCACATGGAGCTGCACCAGCGCCACCGCCGAGGTCGGTTCGGCATGGGGCGTGAGGAATGGACTGAACTGCGACTGCCCGCCCGAGCGCTGGGTGAACACCACCAGGCGCTTCGCCACGCTCAAGGCGACTTCCGGGCCGTGATCCTGGGCCAGCAGGAACAGCGACAGATCAATCCCTGCAGTCACCCCCGCCGAGGTGTATAGCGCGCCATCCTGCACGTACAGCCGGTCGGCTTCGACACGCGTACCAGGACATAAAGCGGCCAGCGCCGCCGCATCGCCCCAGTGGGTGGTCACCGTTTTGCCTTCCAGCAACCCGGCTCGGGCAAGCATGAATGCGCCATTGCAGATCGAGCCGAACCGTCGCGCCCGAGCGCTGGCGTCGCGCAGCCAGGCATCAAAAGTTGCGCCGAAATTCATGTACGGCAACTGCGGGCCTCCGGCCACCAGAAGCAGGTCATAGTCATCCAGCGCTTCGCAGTAATGCCGATGGGCATTGACTGCCAAACCGTTGGAACAGGCCATCACCCCATGCTCGACACCAATCACTTCCAGGCAATAGTGGTCGGCCGGTGCCAGGAAACGATTGGCCTCGGAAAACACATCCATGGGCCCGGTGACGTCCAGGGACTGAACGCCGGCAAAGACCACAATGGCAACGGTTTTACTCATGACAGACTTGCCCCCATTCAATGCCCCCAGCAGGAGTGAGCTTGCTCGCAATGGACTTAATGGCGCCATTTCGTCCAGGCAGCCCTCTTCATCGTTCAGCTCCATCGCGAGCAAGCTCGCGCCTACAGGAACTTAGCCAATCGCGGCGCAACAAGCGAGGCTGGCGCGATATGCACGTTCATTGGCAAGGATCGCAGCCATGGCTCGATTGTCCGCTGTGTGGTGCAGGAACAGACTTGTTCCATCAGCGCCACCAAGGCGTTCCCCACGAGGAAAGCACCCATGAGCAGCCACATCGCCGGCATCCAGATCCCCGACAGCGCCCTGGCCAGGGCCACCACCGAATACATTCGCGACGTCGAGTCAGACCTGCTTTATCACCATTCTCGCCGGGTGTTCCTGTTCGGCGCACTTAGCGGCGAACGCCAGCAGTTGGCCTACGACCCCGAACTGCTTTACGTCGGCGCGATGTTTCATGACCTGGGCCTGGTGGAAGGCCACCGCTCTGCCGATGAGCGTTTCGAGGTCGACAGTGCGAACGCCGCCAAAGCCTTCCTCAAGCCCTATGGCTTAAGCGACGACGACATCGAACAGGTGTGGTTATCGATTGCCTTGCACACCACGCCGGGAGTGCCGCAACACCTTCGCCCCAACGTGGCCCTGGTAACAGCAGGGGTCGAGATGGATGTGCTGGGCATCGATTACGCGACGTTTTCCACCGTGCAGCGCGAGGCGGTGGTGCATGCGCATCCACGGGGTGAAGGGTTCAAGGAGTGCATCCTGTGTGCCTTTGCCAACGGCTTCAAGGACAAGCCAGGCACCACCTTCGGCACGGTGAATGCGGATGTGCTGGTGGACAGTGAGCCAGGTTTCAAGCCGATGAACTTTGTCGAGATCATCCGCAAGTCCCCGTGGATTTCCTGACCGCTGAAAAACCTGTGGAAGACTTCATGCTGCTGGGCTGCGGCACCTGGACTCCGCACCCGGCGAACAGCCCTTGCGGGCGTGAGCCTGCTCGCGATTGCGGACTGACATTCAACATCTTCGTTGAACGTTAAACCCTCATCGCGAGCAGGCTCGCTCCCACAGGTGTTCGAGCCTACAGACTCAAACGGCTTGCGGTGCCTGCGCACGACGCACGTCCGGTTGCTTCCATGAGTCGGCAGCGCTTTCCTCAATGGCCTGCTGGATCGCTTTCTTGCGCGACTCTTCCGCACGCCGGCTGAAGAACCACACCAGGAAGGTCACCAGCGACACCGCCAGCAGAATCAAACTGGCCACGGCGTTGATCTCAGGCTTCACGCCCAGGCGCACGGCCGAGAACACTTCCATCGGCAAGGTCGTAGACCCCGGCCCGGAAACGAAACTCGCCAACACCAGGTCATCCAGGGACAACGCGAAGGACATCATGCCCCCCGCTGCCAGCGATGGCGCGATCATCGGGATGGTGATCAGGAAGAACACCTTCCACGGCCGTGCGCCAAGGTCCATGGCGGCCTCTTCGATGGACAGGTCCAGCTCACGCAAACGCGCCGACACGACCACCGCCACATACGCGGCACAGAACGTCGTGTGAGCGATCCAGATGGTGACGATGCCACGCTCCTGGGGCCAGCCGATCATCTGCGCCATTGCCACGAACAGCAGCAACAACGACAGACCGGTAATCACCTCGGGCATCACCAGCGGCGCGGTGACCAGGCCACCGAACAACGTGCGCCCCTTGAAGTGGGTGATCCGGGTCAACACGAAGGCCGCCAGTGTACCCAGCGCTACCGCCGCAACCGCCGTGTAGCAGGCGATCTCCAGCGAGCGCAGCACCGAGCCCATCAGTTGGGTGTTGTCCATCAGGCCGACGTACCACTTGATCGACCAGCCACCCCATACCGTCACCAGTTTGGAGGCGTTGAACGAGTAGATCACCAGGATCAGCATCGGCGCATAGATGAACAGCAGTCCTACTACCAGCATGAAACTCGAGAAACGGAAGCGCTTCATTCCTTGCCCTCCATCTCTTTGGCCTGGCTACGGTTGAACAGGATGATCGGCACGATCAGGATCGCCAGCATCACCACCGCCAGGGCAGACGCCACCGGCCAGTCACGGTTGTTGAAGAATTCCTGCCACAGCACTTTACCGATCATCAGGGTTTCCGGACCGCCGAGCAGTTCCGGGATGACGAACTCACCCACGACCGGAATGAACACCAGCATGCAGCCAGCGACGATGCCGTTCTTGGACAATGGAATGGTGATTTTCCAGAAGCTGTTGAACGTGCTCGAGCCCAGGTCGGAGGCCGCCTCCAGCAGGCTGTTGTCATGCTTCACCAAGTTGGCGTAAAGCGGCAGGATCATGAACGGCAGGTAGGAATAAACCACGCCGATATACACCGCCAGGTTGGTGTTGAGGATTTGCAGCGGTTCGTTGATCCAGCCCATGGTCATCAGGAAGCCGTTGAGCAGGCCGTTGTTGCTGAGGATGCCCATCCACGCATACACGCGGATCAGGATCGCGGTCCAGGTCGGCATCATGATCAGCAGCACCAGCACCGTCTGCATCTCTTTGCGGGCACTGGCGATGGCGTAGGCCATCGGATAGCCGATCAGCAGGCAGAGGACCGTGCTGATCAGCGCCATCTTCAACGAGCCAAGATACGCGGCGATGTACAGCTCGTCGTCGCCCAGCATCGCGTAGTTGCCCAGGTTCAACAGCACCTGGAGCTTCTGGTCGATGAAGCTGTAGATCTCGGTGTACGGCGGAATGGCCACGTCGGCTTCGGCGAAGCTGATCTTCAATACGATGAAGAACGGCAACATGAAGAACAGGAACAGCCAGATGAACGGAACCCCGATGACCAGCTGGCGGCCACCGGGAATTATTCGATTGAGGCGGCGTTTGAATTTGCGCATGTTCATGAGCGGAGTACCACGCCGCTATCGTCTTCCCACCACACATAGACCTGGTCGCCCCAGGTCGGACGCTGGCCACGACGTTCGGCGTTGGCCACGAATGACTGCACCAGCTTGCCGCTTGGCAGCTCGACGTAGAACACCGAATGGCCGCCCAGGTAGGCGATGTCGTGGACCTTGCCGCTGGACCAGTTGTATTCGCACGTCGGCATGTCGGCGGTAACCAGCAGTTTTTCCGGACGGATCGCGTAGGTGACCGACTTGTCCTGCACCGAGGTGCTGATGCCGTGGCCCACGTAGATTTTGCGGTCCAGGTCCTTGCAGGTAATGATCGCGTGGCCTTCGGCGTCGTCGATGACTTCGCCTTCGAAGATGTTCACGTTACCGATGAATTCACAGACCAGGCGGCTGGTCGGGGTTTCGTAGATGTCGATCGGGCTGCCGATCTGGGCGATCCAGCCCAGGTGCATGATCGCGATGCGCTCGGCCATGGTCATGGCCTCTTCCTGGTCGTGGGTCACCATGACGCAGGTTACACCGACTCGTTCGATGATCTCGACCAGCTCCAGCTGCATCTGCGAGCGCAGTTTCTTGTCCAGTGCGCCCATTGGCTCATCGAGCAACAACAGCTTTGGCCGCTTGGCCAGGGAGCGCGCCAGTGCCACACGCTGACGCTGGCCGCCAGACAGTTGATGCGGCTTGCGCTTGGCGTACTGGCTCATCTGCACCAGCTTGAGCATTTCGGCTACGCGGGCGTCGACTTCGGCCGCGGGAATCTTGTCCTGCTTGAGGCCGAAGGCAATGTTCTGCGCCACGGTCATGTGCGGGAACAAGGCGTAGGACTGGAACATCATGTTGATCGGCCGCTCGTACGGCGGCATATCGGTAATGTCCACACCGTCGAGGAAAATGCGCCCCTCCGTAGGCCGTTCGAAACCCGCAAGCATGCGCAGCAACGTGGACTTGCCCGATCCCGAACCGCCGAGCAGGGCGAAAATCTCGCCTTTCTTGATTTCCAGGGACACATCGTCCACGGCAATCGTCTCGTCGAACTTCTTCGTGACCCGGTCGATTTTGACCAGCACCTGTTTAGGTGTCTGGTCGCCCTCGAGGGCTTTCTTGTAGGCGCCGGAGGCAACTGCCATTTACGAAACTCCCAAAAAAACAGAGTGCAGTTCGCTCAAGGTGAGCCAACCTTGGATAGTTTTGAAGCTATTTACCCGACTTGACCTTGGTCCAGCTGCGGGTCATCAAACGTTGAATATTGGGTGGCAGCTCGATGGACACGTAGGTCTTGTCGAGGACTGCCTGCGGTGGATAAACCGCTTCGTCGGTGCGAATGGACTGCTCCATCAGTTTGTCCGACCCAGGGTTAGGGTTGGCGTAGCCGACGTAATCACTGACCTGGGCGATGACCTCAGGTTTCAGCAAATAGTTAATGAAGGCGTGGGCTTCCTTGACGTTGCTCGAGTCCTTTGGAATCGCCAGCATGTCAAACCACAGCGCGCCACCTTCCTTGGGAATCGAGTAGGCGATGTTCACGCCCTTCTTCGCTTCTTCAGCGCGGTTTTTCGCCTGGAACATGTCGCCGGAGAAACCGATAGCCACGCAGATGTCGCCGTTGGCCAGGTCCGAGATGTACTTGGAGGAGTGGAAGTAAGTCACGTAAGGCCGCACCGCCAGCAACTTGGCCTCAGCCTTCTTGTAGTCCTGCGGGTTGGTACTGTTGGCATCCAGGCCCATGTAGTTGAGCACTGTCGGCATCATTTCGTCAGCCGAATCGAGGAAGGCGACACCACAGCTGTGAAGCTTCTTGATGTTCTCCGGCTCGAACAGCACGGCCCAGGAATCGATCTTGTCGACACCCAGTACCGCCTTGACCTTATCGACGTTGTAACCGATGCCGTTAGTGCCCCACAGGTACGGCACGGCATAGAGGTTGCCCGGATCGTTCTGCTCCAGGCGCTTGAGCAGCACCGGGTCGAGGTTCGAATAGTTGGGCAGCTTCGACTTGTCGAGTTTCTGGAATGCGCCCGCCTTGATCTGCTTGCCCAGGAAGTGGTTGGACGGCACGACGACGTCGTAACCGGTGCGCCCGGCCAGCAACTTGCCTTCCAGGGTTTCGTTGGAGTCAAAGACGTCATACACCGGCTTGATGCCGGTCTCTTTCTGGAAGTCTTCCAGGGTGGTCTGACCGATGTAGTCCGACCAGTTATAAATATGCACCGTACCGGCGGCCTGGGCACCGACAGCAACTGTCAGTCCGGCAGCCATCAACAGGGCATTGCGAAACAAAGAAGAAATAGGCAAGTGGAGGTCCTCTGAAATTAGTTGGGCCCAAGTTGCCCCGCGCTGCATGACAGCCCTCGACTGCCCGACAACAAACCGGCGCGCAACTTACCCTCGAAAAACCGTTCCAGCAAAACTTTTATGCATATAGCCCTGTAGGAGCGAGCTCGCTCGCGATGGTCGCCAACGATAACTCGGGATGCCTGGCACCCAACGGTGCTCCAGCGTTCTTCGCGAGCGAGCTCGCTCCTGCAGGTTTATTTATTTACCCGATTTGATCTTGGTCCAGCTGCGGGTCAGGATTCGCTGGGTAGCGGCCGGCAAGTCGGCAATCGCGTACAGCTTGGCCAGAACGTCGGCTGGTGGATAAACGCCCGGGTCGCTGGTGATGTCTTTATCAACCAGCGGTGTTGCCGCAGCGTTACCGTTCGGGAAGCGCACGGCGTTGGTAATCTCTGCCATGATTTCCGGCTTCATCAGGAAGGTCATGAACTTGTAGGCGCCTTCAACGTTTTCGGCATCTTTCGGGATGGCGACCATGTCGTAGAAGCTGCCAGCACCTTCTTTCGGAATGTTGTAGCTGACCTTCACCTTGTCACCGGCTTCAGCCGCACGGGACTTGGCCTGGTAGATGTCGCCCGAGTAACCGATGGCCACACAGATGTTGCCGTTGGCGAGGTCGGAGATGTACTTGGACGAATGGAAGTAGCCGATCGAAGGACGGACTTTCAGGAACAGTGCTTCAGCTTCAGCCAGTTGTTTCTTGTCCTGGCTGTCGGTCGGATAGCCCAGGTAGTGCAGCGCCACCGGAATCATCTCGGTTGGCGAATCGAGGACACTGATGCCGCATGATTTCAGCTTGGCAGCATTTTCAGGCTTGAAGATCAGGTCCCAGGAATTGGTTGGTGCATCGGCGCCCAGTGCTGCCTTGACCTTTTCGTCGTTGAAGCCGATACCGATCGAACCCCACATGTACGGGAATGCATGTTCGTTACCCGGATCGCTCACCGATACCGCTTTGAGCAGGTCGGTATTGAGGTTTTTCCACAACGGCAGTTTGGACTTGTCGAGTTTCTGGTAAACGCCAGCCTTGATCTGCTTGGCCAGGAAGTTGTTCGACGGCACGACGATGTCGTAGCCGGACTTGCCTGCCAGCAACTTCGCCTCCAGCGTTTCGTTGCTGTCGAATACGTCGTAGACCACCTTGATGCCCGACTCGGCTTCGAACTTCTTGACGGTGTCCGGTGCGATGTAATCAGACCAGTTGTAGACGTGCAGAACCTTGTCGTCCGCCTGAACTGCGCCTGCCATCATGCCCATCAGGGACATGGCCAGGAGGGTCTTGCCAGCTATCTTCATACCTAATGCCTTCATGGGTAATGCTCCAATTTTTCTCTTTAACCACGTGCTCAGCGGCCTTTGCCGGGCATCTGAAACAACCGGTAGTCTGGCAAGATCCGAGGCAGGCTTTCAAGGAAAGACCCATCCTTTGTTTGCCCTGAGCGAAATGCAAACCTTGCACCCCGCTCAGAGCCTAGCACTTACGCTTGCAGCGCACTCAGTGTCAGGTCCAGGCACTTGCGAGCCTTGGTCACCAGCTCATCGATTTCCGCCTTGGTGATCACCAGTGGCGGAGCAATGATCATGGTGTCGCCGACGGCGCGCATGATCAGGCCGTTATCGAAGCAGAAGGTGCGGCAAATCATGCCGACGCCTTTACCTTCGTAACGCTTGCGAGTGGCCTTGTCCTGGACCAGTTCGATCGCCCCCAGCAGCCCTACCCCACGTACTTCGCCCACCAGTGGGTGATCGTTCAGTTCCCGCAGGCGACTTTGCAAATACGGTGCCGTTTCTGCGTGGACGTGCTCGATGATTTTTTCATCACGTATGATGCGGATGTTTTCCAGCGCCACCGCAGCCGCCACCGGGTGACCGGAATAGGTGAAACCGTGGTTGAAGTCGCCGCCTTCGTTGAGCACTGCCACCACTTCGTCGCGCACGATCAGGCCGCCCATTGGGATGTAGCCGGAGGTGAGGCCTTTGGCGATGGTCATCATGTCGGGCTTGAGGTCGTAGAAATCGGAACCAAACCACTCGCCGGTGCGACCGAAACCGCAGATCACTTCGTCCGCCACGAACAGGATGTCGTACTTGGCGAGGATTTCCTTGATGCGCGGCCAGTAGGTCTCAGGCGGAATGATCACGCCACCGGCACCCTGGATCGGCTCGGCAATAAAGGCACCGACGTTATCAACGCCGATTTCCAGAATTTTTTCTTCCAGCTGGTTGGCAGCCCACACGCCAAACTCTTCAGGCGTCATGTCGCCGCCTTCGGCGAACCAGTACGGCTGGGCAATGTGAACGATGCCTGGAATCGGCAGGTCGCCCTGTTCGTGCATATAAGTCATGCCACCCAGGCTCGCGCCGGCCACAGTGGAACCGTGATAGCCGTTCTTGCGGCTGATGATGACTTTCTTGTTCGGCTGGCCCTTGATCGCCCAGTAGTGGCGCACCATCCGCAGCATGGTGTCATTGCCTTCGGAACCGGAGCCGGTGAAGAACACGTGGTTCATGCCTTCCGGCGCGATATCGGCAATGGCCTTGGCCAGTTCCAGTACGGGAGGGTGAGCAGTCTGGAAGAACAGGTTGTAGTACGGCAGCTCGCGCATCTGCTTGCTGGCTGCGTCAGCCAGTTCGTCGCGACCGTAACCGATGGCCACACACCACAGGCCGGCCATGCCGTCGAGGATCTTGTTGCCTTCGCTGTCCCACAGGTAGACACCCTTGGCGCTGGTGATGATGCGCGGGCCTTTTTCCTTCAACTGCTTGAAGTCACTGAACGGTGCCAGGTGATGGTCGTTGCTCAGTGCTTGCCACTCACGGGTTTGCGGATTGTTACTAGTCATGCGAATTCTCCTAAGTTTGCAGTGAGGGCGCGGTTATTTCCTACCGCGCCGCAGCGCATCAGACGGCGAAGAGCAGGAATTCCCGCTCCCATGAACTGATCACGCGCTTGAAGTTTTCATGCTCGGCCCGCTTGACCGCGACGTAGCCAGTGATGAATTTCTTGCCCAGGTACTTCTCGACGGTCGCGCTGTTTTCCATGCGCTCCAACGCGTCCTCGATGGTCAGTGGCAGGCGCAGGTTGCGGCGTTCATAACCACGTCCCACCACCGGCGCACTTGGGTTCAAGCCTTCGACCATGCCGATGTAGCCGCAGAGCAGGCTCGCGGCGATCGCCAGGTAAGGGTTGGCAT
Organism: Pseudomonas gregormendelii; assembly: GCF_017114825.1. Taxonomy (GTDB): domain Bacteria; phylum Pseudomonadota; class Gammaproteobacteria; order Pseudomonadales; family Pseudomonadaceae; genus Aquipseudomonas; species Aquipseudomonas gregormendelii. The sequence goes on from NZ_JADEVO010000021.1 coordinate 37,013, forward strand.
CGGCACCCGGCAGGCGGTTTTCCACTCGACGGTTCTGTGGCCCGGCATCCGGCACCCGCAAGCCCACCGTGCGGTTTTCTTCGCCCCACTCCACGTTTACCGGCGCCGAGGTATCCGGCAGGAAGCGGCGGAACGAGTTGACGTTCGGTGCGAACAGCGGCAGCAGCTCGGGGATCAGCTTCTGCAGCCCGCCGATGTGGTGCAGGAACAGCTGGCTCATGGTCCCGTCTTCATTAGAGAAGACATTCTTGCCGGTCTCGATGTCGATAATGCTCTGGTGCAAGTGCATCGCGCTGCCCGGCTCACCGGTCATGGGCTTGGCCATAAAGGTGGCAGCCACATCATGCTTGAGGGCCGCTTCGCGCATGGTGCGCTTGAAGATCAGGATCTGGTCGGCCAGGGACAGGGCATCGCCGTGACGGAAGTTGATTTCCATCTGCGCCGTACCGTCTTCGTGGATCAGCGTGTCGAGGTCCAGCTCCTGCAGTTCGCACCAGTCATAGACGTCTTCGAACAGCGGGTCGAACTCGTTCGCCGCCTCGATGGAAAACGACTGACGACCGATTTCCGGACGACCGGAACGGCCAATTGGCGGTTGCAACGGGTAGTCCGGGTCGTCACTGCGCTTGGTCAGGTAAAACTCCATTTCCGGCGCCACGATCGGCTGCCAGCCTTTGTCGGCATAGAGTTTCAGCACTTTCTTGAGCACGTTGCGCGGCGACAGCTCAATCGGGTTGCCTTGCTTGTCATAGGTATCGTGGATCACCTGGGCGGTGGGCTCCACGGACCACGGCACCAGGTACACCGCGTTCTGGTCGGGACGGCAGATCATGTCGATGTCGGCCGGGTCGAGCAGTTCGTAATAGATGTCGTCTTCGACATAGTCGCCAGTCACGGTCTGTAACAGAACGCTTTCGGGCAGGCGCATGCCTTTTTCCGCAATGAATTTGTTGGTCGGCGAAATCTTGCCCCGGGTGATACCGGTCAGATCGGCGATCATGCATTCGACTTCTGTGATCTTGTGGTCTTTCAACCAATCGGTGAGCTGGTCGAGGTTGTGACTCATAAATGCCTCTTAGGCTGAGTTTCCGGACTCTGATAAGTCAGGCGTTGTTTGACGCATCGGCGTCGTGTGGTACAGATTGCCCTTGCAATTGCCGGGCACATGAATGCTCGCCTCGAAAGAAGCGTGGGGCAACAGGTGTATGGGTGATGCGTGCAGAATTATCGGCAGTCTGCGCTACGAAGTACGGGCCGCTGGAGTGAAACGGTTCTATATTGGATGCAGAGCCGGTAAAGAGAATGCCATCCAGACCGTCCAGAATATCGGACGCTGCCAGCTGATCGGTCTGCCGTGAGCAGCCGGTGACGCCGATGAACGGCAGGCGAGACATGAAACACCCCGGTATTATTGCTGTTATGGGTTTGATTCGAGCTTAGCCTTGTTCATTTTTTTACACAACACCCCCGTAAAAAATACAACACGGCCCGCTCAAGCCTGCGGCTGGTAATAAGCCCGAGGGCAAAAAAATGCCCCAAAGTGCCTCAAAAAAGCCTCATGGGCGCTTTTTTAGGGCAAAAAAGGCCTCGCTTGACTTCGGCATGCCGTTCGGGTTGACTGAAACCCGAAGAGATCAATGATTGATATTTTTAACAACAAAGGTGTTGCATCATGTCGGTACCCCCGCGTGCCGTTCAGCTTAACGAAGCGAACGCGTTCCTTAAGGAACATCCTGAGGTTCTGTACGTTGACCTTCTGATTGCGGATATGAATGGTGTGGTGCGCGGCAAGCGCATCGAACGCACCAGCCTCCACAAGGTTTACGAGAAAGGCATCAACCTGCCGGCCTCCCTCTTTGCCCTGGATATCAACGGCTCGACGGTGGAAAGCACCGGGCTGGGCCTGGACATCGGCGATGCTGACCGAATCTGTTATCCAATCCCTGACACCCTGTGCAACGAGCCTTGGCAGAAGCGCCCTACTGCGCAACTGTTGATGACCATGCACGAACTCGAAGGTGAACCCTTCTTCGCCGACCCCCGGGAAGTCCTGCGTCAGGTTGTCGCCAAGTTCGACGAAATGGGTCTTACGATCTGTGCCGCGTTCGAACTGGAGTTCTACCTGATCGACCAGGAGAACGTGAACGGTCGCCCGCAACCTCCGCGCTCGCCGATTTCCGGCAAACGCCCGCACTCGACACAGGTTTACCTGATCGACGACCTCGACGAATACGTCGACTGCCTCCAGGACATTCTGGAAGGTGCGAAGGAGCAAGGCATTCCTGCCGACGCGATCGTCAAGGAAAGTGCCCCGGCGCAGTTCGAAGTGAACCTGCACCACGTGGCCGACCCTATCAAGGCGTGTGACTACGCGGTACTGCTCAAGCGCCTGATCAAGAACATTGCCTACGACCATGAGATGGACACCACCTTCATGGCCAAGCCTTACCCGGGCCAGGCAGGTAATGGACTGCACGTCCATATCTCGATCCTTGATAAAGACGGCAAGAATATTTTTGCCAGCGAGGATCCCGAGCAGAACGCCGCACTGCGTCACGCGATCGGCGGTGTGCTCGAGACCCTACCGGCACAGATGGCTTTCCTGTGCCCGAACGTCAACTCCTACCGTCGCTTCGGCGCACAGTTCTACGTGCCCAACGCGCCGTGCTGGGGTCTGGATAACCGGACTGTAGCGGTACGTGTACCGACCGGTTCCGCCGACGCGGTCCGCCTGGAGCACCGTGTTGCCGGCGCCGACGCCAACCCGTACCTGCTGATGGCTTCGGTCCTGGCTGGCGTGCACCACGGCCTGGTCAACAAGATCGAACCGGGCGCGCCCGTGGAAGGCAACTCCTACGAGCAGAACGAGCAGAGCCTGCCGAACAACCTGCGTGATGCACTGCGCGAGCTGGACGACAGCGAAGTGATGGCCAAATACATCGATCCAAAATACATCGACATTTTTGTCGCGTGTAAGGAGAGCGAGCTGGAGGAGTTCGAACACTCCATCTCCGATCTTGAGTACAACTGGTATCTGCATACTGTTTAAATTCGCATCAAATAAAAATAACGCCGCCAGCCTTACAGCTGGCGGCTTTTTTTATTCTCGCCATTCCCACTGGCAAAGAGGAATGATCCTACGCAAACGTAGGACGCGGACTGCATAGCTGAACATTGCGCAATCACACACTCAGGAACGCCGGACCATTACCGGAATTCCTACCAGAGTGGTGAAAAAATGATCATGAAAAAACAGCTATTGGCGTCGGCTCTTGCCTTGATCGTCTCCGGTGCTTGCAACACCGCCGGGGCAACGACGGGCAAACCCGTTGACTGGAGCTATACCGCTCCTATCGGCGCGGAAAACTGGGGAGGATTGAGCAGCGAATATGAAGGCTGTACGTCCGGCCAAGCGCAGTCTCCGATCGCGATATCCGTGATGCGGTTGAGACTGAAATTGCCCCGTTGGCGTTCACATTTCAAGCTGGCCCCGCTGCCATTCTGAACAACGGACATACCATCCAGGTATCGTCATCCGCCGCAGGCGGTATCACCTTGCCCTCAGGCAAGTACGCATTCGTGCAGATGCACTTCCATACGCCCAGCGAAGAAAAAATCATGGGCCGGACTTACCCACTCAACGCGCATCTGGTTTACCGCAACACAGCAGGCGAGCTTGCTGTGGTCGCATTGCTATTTGAAGAGGGCACACACAACCCGACCCTCGAACCGATCCTGGCAGCCATGCCCGACAATGCAGGCGGCATGGAAACCCTGAAAACGCTGAACATTGCCAATCTATTACCCTCAAACCGTCGCTACTACTCCTACGCGGGATCGCTGACGACGCCACCGTGTACGGAAGGTGTGCGCTGGCATGTGCTTTCCTCAGTGCTGCAACTATCTACAACGCAGCTGCAGGCATTCAAGGCGCTGTACCCGATGAATGCACGCCCGGTTCAACCCTTGAACGGACGCAGCATACAAGTCGGAGGATAAACTGCTCTGTAATGTTATTGGGCAGCAGGCCGCCCCGTGCAGACAAGGTGCAGGGCGCCTCGTACAATGCTCGCTGCCCTTGCAGGAACACTCCGATGACGCGCACCGCCAACGTTCGCAAACCCCGCGCCCGCAGCCAGGCGCGGATCGACTCGATACTCGACGCCGCCCGCACGCTGCTGGCTGCCGAAGGCGCAGGCAGTCTGTCGATCTACAGCGTTGCCGAGCGCGCAGACATCCCGCCCTCCTCGGTCTACCATTTCTTCGCCAGTGTTCCGTCCCTGCTCGAAGCGCTGACGGCCGACGTCCACGCCGCTTTTCGCGCCTGCCTGCAAGCCCCCATCGACCACACCGCCCTCAATGGCTGGCGCGACCTGTCGCGGCTGGTGGAACAGCGCATGCTCGACATCTACGACGAGGACGCGGCCGCCCGACAGTTGATTCTCGCCCAGCATGGGTTGACCGAAGTGACACAGGCTGACCGTCAGCACGACATCGAGTTGGGGGACCTGATGTACAAGCTGTTCAATCATCACTTTGAATTGCCGAAGCTGCCGGACGATGTTGACGTGTTTGCGTTGGCGATGGAATTGGGTGATCGGGTGTACGCGCGTTCGGTGCAGCAGCATGGGCAGATCACGCCGCGCATGGCCGAGGAAGGGATGCGGGTGTTTGATGCGTATCTGGGGCTTTATCTGCCGCCTTATCTGACCAAGCGCGCTCACTCAATCTGACTACGGTGCAGGTCATGCTGGCCTCATCGCGGGCAAGCCCGCTCCCACAAGAATCTCCAGCGAACAAAGATTTTGTAAGTGACAAATCAACCTGTGGGAGCGGGCTTGCCCGCGATGGCCACACCGCTGACTCCACTGAATCACGCACACAAAAAACCCGAAGGGCTCACACCCTCCGGGGTTGTGCGCAGTGCACGCCCTTTACAACTTGGCGATCGACACCTCGGTGGATTTCACGAACGCGATCACTTCACTGCCGACCACCAGCTCAAGCTCTTTGACAGAACGAGTGGTGATGACTGAAGTGACGATACCCGAAGCGGTCTGCACGTCGATTTCCGACAGCACGTCACCCAGCACGATTTCCTTGATCGAGCCTTTGAACTGGTTACGAACGTTGATGGCCTTGATAGTCATGAGGTTGTTCCTGTCGTTGGATAAGGTGAGTTATTGCGCCCAACGCAACTGCGTGGGCAATGGTGAAACAGGTTCGGGTTCCGGCGGCTCGCCGGGCAGTGACAGCACGCGGTTGAGGACTTCGGTTTCCAGCGCCGCCAGCCGGTGAGAACCGCGAACCCGAGGGCGCGGTAGTTCCACGTGGAGGTCGAGGCCGACTTCACCCTCTTCGATCAGGATCACCCGATCGGCAATCGCGACCGCCTCACTGACGTCGTGGGTCACCAGCAACACCGTGAAGCCGTGCTTTTGCCAGAGGCGTTCGATCAGTTGCTGCATTTCAATCCGGGTCAGGGCATCGAGAGCGCCCAGGGGCTCGTCCAGCAACAGCAAGCGCGGTTGGTGGATCAGCGCGCGGGCCAGGGCCACACGTTGCTTCTGGCCACCGGACAAGGCCGCCGGCCACTCATTGGCGCGGTCTGCCAGGCCAACCGACTCCAACGCGTCCAGTGCTTGTGGCCGCCAGTTGCCCTTGAGCCCGAGGCCGACGTTGTCGATAACTTTTTTCCACGGCAGCAGACGCGCTTCCTGGAACATCAAGCGGGTGTCTTCCAGCGCAGCGCTCAAAGGCGCCGAACCCGCCAGCAGATCACCACCAGTGGGTTTGTCGAGGCCGGCGAGCAAGCGCAACAAGGTACTTTTACCGCACCCGCTGCGCCCGACCACGGCCACGAACTGCCCGGCCGGAATGTGCAGGTCGATCTCGCGCAGCACTTGCCGCGTACCAAAGGTCTTTTGCAGCTTGCGCACTGCCAGTGGAATTCCGCGCAGCAAGCGTGGAGGTTGTTGAGCCGTCATGCGGCACCTCCCTTGGCAGCCTGATAGGCCGGATGCCAGCGCAGCCATACTCGTTCAAGTCCGCGCGCAGCGAGGTCGGCCAGTTTGCCGAGCACCGCGTACAACAGGATCGCCAGCACCACCACGTCGGTCTGCAGGAATTCCCGGGCATTCATTGCCAGGTAACCGATGCCAGAACTGGCAGAAATGGTTTCCGCAACGATCAGCGTCAGCCACATGAAGCCCAACGCGAAGCGCACACCGACCAGGATCGAAGGCAGTGCGCCCGGCAGGATCACCTGGCGGAACAGGCTGAAACCGGACAAACCGTAACTGCGCGCCATCTCCACCAGCGCCGGATCGACGTTGCGAATGCCGTGATAGGTGTTGAGGTAGATCGGGAACAATGTGCCCAGGGCCACCAGGAAAATCTTCGCCGACTCATCGATGCCAAACCACAGGATGACCAGAGGGATCAGCGCCAGGTGCGGTACGTTGCGCACCATCTGCACCGAACTGTCGAGCAGGCGCTCGCCCCATTTCGACAGGCCGGTGATGAAACCCAGCACCAGGCCGATGCTGCCACCGATGGTGAAGCCCAAGGCAGCACGCCAGCCGCTGATTGCCAGATGGGTCCAGATTTCACCGCTGCGCACCAGGCTCACGCCGGCTTCAATGACGGCTATCGGCGCCGGCAGAATCCGTGTCGACAACCAGCCCGCCGATACCGACAACTGCCACACCGCCAGCAACAGCACCGGCAACGCCCAGGGCGCCAGGTTGTGGATAACTTTCTTCATGACACGCCTCAGCTCTGCGACGCGGCTTTGGGAAGGATATCGTTGGCGACCATCTCGCCGAACGGGCTGACGTAGTTGGCACCCTGGGGCAGCTGCGCACGCTCGATATCCAGGTGCGGGAACAACAGCTCCGCAACACGATAGGACTCTTCCAGGTGTGGATAGCCGGAGAAGATGAACGTATCGATGCCCAGGTCCGCGTATTCCTTGACACGGGCGGCCACTGTCGGACCGTCACCCACCAGTGCCGTGCCGGCACCACCACGCACCAGGCCGACACCGGCCCAGAGGTTGGGGCTGACTTCCAGGTTGTCGCGACTGCCACCGTGCAGCGCGGCCATGCGTTGCTGGCCAACCGAATCGAAGCGCGACAGCGACGCCTGGGCGCGGGCGATGGTTTCATCATCCACGTGGGAGATCAGCCGGTCCGCCGCTTGCCAGGCTTCAGCATTGGTTTCCCGAACGATCACGTGCAAGCGAATCCCGAACCGCACGGTACGCCCCAACTTGGCGGCCTTGGCCCGTACCTGTTCGATCTTCTCGGCAACAGCGGCCGGCGGCTCACCCCAGGTCAGAACCATCTCGACCTGCTCCGCGGCAAGGTCCTGCGCCGCTTCCGACGAGCCACCGAAGTACAGCGGTGGACGCGGTTGCTGGATCGGTGGGTAGAGCAGCTTGGCGCCCTTCACGCTGATGTGCTGACCGTCGTAGTCAACGGTTTCACCTTCCAGCACCCGACGCCAGATGCGAGTGAATTCCACCGAAGCCTGATAGCGTTCTTCGTGGCTCAGGAACAGACCATCGCCGGCCAACTCTTCCGGATCCCCGCCGGTCACCAGGTTGAACAGCGCCCGCCCCCCGGACAACCGATCCAGCGTCGCCGCCTGGCGCGCGGCCACCGTCGGGGAAATAATCCCGGGGCGCAGGGCGACCAGAAACTTCAGGCGCTGGGTTACCGGGATCAACGACGCGGCCACCAGCCACGAGTCTTCGCAGGAGCGCCCGGTGGGGATCAGCACCCCGCCAAAGCCCAGGCGGTCGGCTGCTTGCGCGACCTGTTGCAGGTAACCGTGGTCGACGGCGCGAGCGCCTTCGGCGGTGCCAAGGTAATGGCCGTCGCCGTGGGTAGGCAGGAACCAGAAGATGTTGAGGCTCATGGAGTGGTCTCCTTAGGAAGTCGAATTACGGTGCTTTGGCAACGGCCGCCGGTGGCGTCCAGATCACGTCCTTGATGCTCAGCGGCTTCGGAATCAGCTTGAGCTGGTAGAAGCTGTCGGCGATTTTCTGTTGCGCGGCCACCACTTCCGGGGTCAGGAATAGCGCGCCGTAGCCCTGGCGTTTCACCGACGTCAGGGTGATGTCTGCCGGCAGGCCAAGCAGTGGCGAAACCTGTTGGGTCACGTCTTCAGGGTTGGCCTTGGACCATTCGCCGACTGCGCGCACTTGCTCCACCAAAGTCTTGATCACCTCGGGATTTTTCTGCGCGTAGGGTTTGGTCGCCAGGTAGAACTGATGGTTGTCGACGATGCCTTTGCCGTCACGCAGGGTGCGGGCCTGCAGTTGCTGTTCGGCCGCAGCCTGGTACGGGTCCCAGATGACCCAGGCGTCGACACTGCCACGCTCGAACGCGGCGCGGGCATCGGCTGGCGGCAGGAACACGGTCTGGATATCGCTGTATTTGAGGCCGGCGTCTTCCAGAGCCCGCACCAGCAGGTAGTGAACGTTGGAGCCTTTGTTCAGGGCGATTTTCTTGCCCTTGAGTTCCTGCACAGATTTGATCGGCGAGTCTTTGGGCACCAGGATCGCCTCGCTGTGGGGCGCTGGTGGTTCATAGGCGACATAGAGCAGATCGGCACCGGCCGCCTGGGCAAACACCGGCGGGGTTTCGCCGGTAACGCCGAAGTCGATGGAGCCGACGTTCAGGCCTTCCAGCAACTGCGGGCCACCGGGGAATTCAGTCCATTGCACGTCCACGCCTTGGGCGGCGAGGCGTTTCTCCAGAGTACCCTTGGCCTTGAGCAGCACCAGGGTGCCGTACTTCTGATAACCGATTCGAAGTGTCTCGGCCTGAGCTTGAGTAATGGCGCCGAAGGTGACAGCCGCAGCAAACAGAGCGACCAGACCACGACGCAAAATGACAGTGCGCATAGCGCTCTCCTTTTTGCAGTTGGGTTTTGGCTGCACCTGCTTGGCCGTTAGCGGCTGAGTAAGGTGGAGTGAAGCAAATTCAGGGGTGGATTGAGTGCGGGCTCAAATGCTCCAGCGAGCACTCAGCAAACGTTCATTCAACAGGTTCGGATCGATCGGTTTCGGCCGTCGCGCCATGGCGATAAGAAACAGCTCCAGTGACTCACCGAGTCGTTGTTCCAGCTCAGGCGCCAGTTGCGCCTGGGCGCTGCCTTCGCCGTAAGCGATCTGACTGTCCACGGCGAAAATCCCGTGCAACATTTCCTGGGCTTTGAGCGCCGACAGCACCGGTTTGAGCGCGTAATCCACCGCCAGCATGTGCGCGATACTGCCGCCGGTAGCCATGGGTAAAACCACTTTGTGGTCCAACGCGCGCTCGGGCAGCAGGTCCAGCACGGTTTTCAGTGCACCGGAGAACGAGGCCTTGTAAACCGGCGTAGCGATCAGCAGGCCGTCAGCGTTTTCAATCTGTTGCAGCAGGTCGATCACCTTGGGGCTATCGAAGCGTGCATGCAGCAAGTCTTCGGCCGGGAAGTCCCGTACCTGGTAACTCACCACTTCCACACCTTGCTCGCGCAACCAGCGCTGAGAGTGGTCCAGCAGCACTCCGGAACGGGAGCGTTGGCTAGGACTGCCACCGATTGAGACAACCAGCATTCAGGAATTCCTTAAGCTATTTTGGCAATTCGCAGTGTGCGATCTCGCTTGGATGGAGTGACCTTAACAGCTGATTGTTATATCCATAAATCATATTTATTCATTTGGTTATTCTAATAAGAGATATGGAAAGAGTGGATGTCCAGGCAAAAAAAAAGGCCGTCGAAACGGCCTGAAATCCCCTGCTTTGGGGTGTGGGTTCAAAAAGATCGCAGCCTTCGGCAGCTCCTACAGGTGCCCGCCTATCCGTGTAGGAGCTGCCGGAGGCTGCGATCTTTTGATCTTCAACGATTGGGTTGCGGCGTCAGGCGCAGGTACGGCTTCACCGCGCGATAACCTTTGGGAAAGCGCTTCTGGATTTCTTCCTCGTCCTTGAGCGATGGCACGATCACTACTTCATCACCGTCCTGCCAGTTGGCCGGGGTCGCCACCTTGTAGTTGTCGGTGAGTTGCAGCGAGTCGATTACCCGCAGGATTTCATGGAAGTTACGGCCAGTGCTCGCTGGGTAAGTGATGGTGAGCCGCACCTTCTTGTTCGGGTCGATGACGAACAACGATCGCACGGTCAGGGTGTCGTTGGCATTGGGATGAATCAGATCATAAAGGTCCGACACCTTGCGATCGGCGTCAGCCAGAATCGGGAAATTGACCTGGGTGTCCTGGGTCTCGTTGATGTCTTCGATCCATTTGTGGTGCGAATCCACCGGGTCCACGGACAGGGCAATCGCCTTGACGCCGCGCTCGGCGAACTGGTCTCTCAGCTTGGCGGTAAAGCCCAGCTCGGTGGTGCATACCGGCGTGAAGTCTGCCGGGTGGGAGAACAGCACGCCCCAGCTATCGCCCAGCCATTCATGAAAACGAATGGTGCCGGCACTGGAATCCTGTTCGAAGTCGGGGGCGATGTCGCCAAGTCTGAGGCTCATGGTGCTGCTCCTGGTGAGTGCTTGATGAGCTCAACTGTGCCTGCGTTTTTTATCTATTAAAAAGAATAAATATCGATTTGTTTAGAATTAAAACGCATATAAAAAGCCAGTTAAAAAACACAAAAAACCCCGCCCGACAGTGTGCCGGGCAGGGCTTTTTTTACTTCAGTAACGCGAGCGCTATTACAACAGCGGGATCGAATAGCTGAGGATCAGGCGGTTTTCGTCCTGCGAACGGGTGTTCGGCAGGTCGGTGCGCCAGGTAGCATTTTTCCACATGAAGCCTACGTTTTTCAGCGGGCCTTCTGGTACCACGTAAGCCAGGGTGAAGTCGCGTTCCCACTCGGAGGCACCCGAAGCGGCCTGCTGACGGTTTGCACCAACGGTGTCGATATCGTCACCCTTGAGGTACACAGCACCAGCAGTCAGACCAGGCACGCCGACTTTAGCGAAGTCATAGGAGTAGCGTACTTGCCAGGTTTTCTCGCCAGCACGGCCGAATTTCTGGATCTGCATGTCAGTGATGGTGTAGTTCGACGAACCGTCGCCCTGGTTCAACCAAGGGAAATCGCTACTGCCGTTGCTGACCTGGTAACCGCCACCGAAGGTGTGACCGGCAACGGTGTACAGGAACAGGCCGCTGTACAGGTTGTTATCGACCGGGCCTTTACCGCTTGGCACGCCGTTGTAGTTACCGTTGCTGAAGTAAGCAGCGGTATTGGAGTTGGCACCGTCATCCGAGCTATTGAAATAACGCAGGTCAGATTTCAGAACGCCCGGGCCGATTGCCCAGTTGTGCACCAGACCCAGGAAGTGTTGCTTGTAGAAATCTTCCAGGTTGCCGTAGTAGTACTGGGCAGTCAGGTCTTTGGTGATCTTGTAGTCACCGCCGGCATAGATGAACTTGTTGCTGTTGGCGACACGAGCGTTGGCACCGCCGATCGACAGTTGTTCATTGTTGCTGGAGTTACGACCTTTGACGTGCTCGATCTGGCCACCGACCAAGGTCAGGTCCTTGATCTCGCCAGAAGTGATCTGGCCACCCTGCCAGGTTTGTGGCAGCAGGCGACCGTCGTTAGTGACAATGACCGGGTTCTTCGGCTGCAAGGTACCCAGCTTCAATTCAGTCTGGGAGATCTTGGCCTTGGCCGTCAGGCCCAGGCTGGAGAAGTTATCGACCGCTTCACCGTTGGATTTGCTAGGGAACACGGTGCCGCCATAGGAAGTGGCCGTCGCACCGTTAGTACCGCCACCGGAATCGAGGCGTACGCCCAGCAGGCCAATGGCATCGATACCGAAGCCAACAGTTCCTTGGGTGTAGCCGGAGATGAAACGCAGGTCGAAGCCTTGGCCCCATTCTTCGTTTTTATTGGCGCCGGTACCGTCACGGTTATCGGTGTTGATGTAGAAGTTGCGCAGGCCCAGGGTGGCCTTGCTGTCTTCGATGAAACCGGCGGCGCCTGCCTGCTGCGCCAAAACCCCTACGGCCACAGCCAGGGCCAAAGTGGACTTGTTCATTGTTTCGCTCCTATCGTCTCTAATTTTTTTTCGGTCCAGAGTCGAATGCTCTGGATCCTGAAATGCGCGGTGACCGCAAACCACGGGTCATCGCGTGATGCGTCTACCCCGGGCGTCTGACCAAGGGAAATGGGGCCCGCATGGTAAACGGATAAAAAATAATTTCATTCTTTTAATGCCATTCAGGAATAACGGATGGCATTTAATCGTGTCAGGCCACCGGTATCGGCCCCAGCGGGACGCACTTTAGGGCTTCGCGTTAAAAGCTAAAAAGAATAATAAATTACATAGTAAGACCTAATTTGAATATAAGAAAAATCCGAAAAAAAGCCCCGCCAGCTGGCAGGGCTTTTTCCGTGTTGGGTGTTACAGGAAGCTATAGGTGTAGTTGAAAATCACGCGGGTCTGGTCTTGCGCGGAGATGTTGGTGTCGCCGCGGTAGGTGCCGTGACGCAGGGTCGTGCCGAACCCCTTGAGCGCGCCGGTTTGAATCACGTAGTCCACGCGCAGGTCGCGCTCCCACTCGGTCTGGTCTTTGCCAACGCCGTTGGTGGCCTTGATGTCCTCGCCGCGCAGATAAGCGGCCGAGGCCTTCAGGCCTGGAACGCCCAGGGATGCGAAGTCGAAGGTGTACTGACCGAATGTGGTGTTCTCACCTGCACGCACGAAGCCGTTGATCATGGCGTCGGTGAACGAGTAGAAGCTCGAACCGCCGGCTCCTTCGTTGCGACCATTGCCGTCGACCACGCTGCCCTGGTTCAGGTAGACGAAACCACCGTCATCGCTGACTCGCTGATGGCCCAGCAAGAATGCGTTCGGACCCAGGGTGTAGGTGAACATGGCGCTCCAGGTCTGGTTATCCACCTCGCCCGGGTTCTTCGCATAACCGCCGTTGTTGTTGAAGCGGTAACCCGCATCACCGTTCTTGCCGTCGGAGCTGCTGTCGAAATAGCGCAGGTCAGTCTTGAACGACTGGGTGGCGCTGATCGGGTAGACGTGTACCAGGCCCAGGAAATGCTGCTTGTAGTAGTCTTCCAGATTGGCGTAGTAGTACTGCAGCATCAGGTCTTTGGTGACCTTCCAGTCAGCACCACCGTAACGGAATTTGTTGCTTTCTTCAGTGCCGCCAGCGACTGCCAGACCGGTGGTGTTCGACGACGCTCGACCCGCGGCGTGCTCGAGCTGGCCGGCGTTGAACGTGACGTTGTCGATTTCCTTCGAGGTGATGGTGCCGCCTTCGAAGGTCTGTGGCAGCAGGCGGCTGTCGTTCGCGATCAGTACCGGCATGCTCGGTTGCAAGGCACCACCGAGGTGGGCTTCGGTTTTCGAGATACGTGCCTTGACGTTACCGGCTACCCGGCTCCACGGGTCGGATGCCGAGCCGTCAGTGTCACTTGGGAAGAATGAGTTGTTGTCCGGGTGATGACCGCGACCACCGTCCAGATGAATGCCGACCAGCGCCTGGGCGTCAAAGCCGAAGCCGACCGTGCCTTGGGTGAAGCCCGACAGGTAGTCGAACTTGAGACCCTGAGCAGCTTCGCGCTGATCATTGGCGGCGCCTTCGCGAGTGTCGGCGTTGTAATACATGGTGCGAGAACTGACGGAAGCCTTGCTGTCTTCAATGAATCCGGCGGCGCCTGCCTGCTGCGCCATTACCCCTACGGCCACGGCCAAGGCCAAGGTGGACTTGTTCATTTTTTAAGCTCCTCTCGTTTCTAATTTTTGTATTCCTGGCCCTGGGTCAAATGCCCGGGATCCTAGGATTTGCGATTAGCGCCAGACCGTGACCTGCAAGTCAATCGTAACCGTATGTGACTACGACCATGGTCTAATCCCCGTGAATCCAGCGTCGGCAGATAAATGCGCTTTGCATAAATCCAATACGAAGCATCCGATGTTTTTTAATAGCCTTTAGGAACTGACCACAGGCGCGGTCCGGTGAACGCAAGCCTATAAGCTAATTCCCAAAAGATATTTATTGGCCATTTTTTAGATCGATTAGATTTAACGGAAATCCGCATTTCCTCTCATCGAAGACCAGGTCATGACAATCAAGCGCGCACTATCCAGCCCAATTGTTACAGTTTGTGTATCGGCTTTAATTTCTTTTAACGCCGTCGCCGCCAACCTGACCGTGGGATATCAGACCGGGATTGATCCGAGCAAGGTGCCGCAGGCCGACGGCCTGTATGAGAAAACCATTGGCCAGAAAATCGATTGGCGACGCTTCAACAGCGGGCCGGAGGTGGTCACGGCCATTGCTTCCGGGGATGTGCAGATCGGGAATCTGGGCTCCAGCCCGCTGGCCGCCGCGGCTTCGCGGAACCTGCCAATCGTTGCCTTCATCGTTTCGGCGCAGATCAATGCCGCCGAGGCGCTGGTGGTCCGTAACGGGAGCGGGATCAATAAACCGGAAGATCTGATCGGCAAGACCATCGCCACGCCCTTCGTTTCCACCTCTCATTACAGCCTGCTCGGCGCACTGAAGCATTGGGGCCTGAGTACTTCGCAAGTGAAGGTGGTGAACCTGCAGCCGGCGGAAATTGCTGCTGCCTGGAAGCGTGGTGATATTGACGGGGCCTTCGTATGGTCGCCTGCCCTGGGCGAAATCCGCAAGACCGGCAAGACCCTGACCGATGCGGCCGAGGTTGGCCAATGGGGCGCTCCGACTTTCGAAGTGTGGGTGGCGCGCAAGGATTACGCCGAGAAGCACCCGGAAGTGATTGCCAGGTTCGCCAAGGTCACCCTGGACTCATTCGCCGACTACGCCGCGCATAAAGACAGCTGGACTGCCGATTCGGTGCCGGTGCAGAAAATCGCCAAATTGACCGGTGCCAATGCCACCGATGTGCCTGAACTGCTGGCCGGCTCGGCTTTCCCGGACGCCAAGGCACAGCAGACCACCGCGCTGCTGGAGGGCGGCACGGCCAAGGCGATTGGCGAGACGGCGAAGTTCCTGAAGGAACAGGGCAAAGTCGAGACGGTGCTGCCGGATTATTCGGCGTACGTCAGCTCTAAATACGTGGAATAAACGCGATCCCCCGTAGGAGCTGCCGCAGGCTGCGATCTTTTGACTTGTTTTTAGATCAAAAGATCGCAGCCTGCGGCAGCTCCTACAGGGGGATTGCGTTACAGGGTTTTTTCGAAGATCTTCGAATTACGCTGATAGTTGTACAGCGACGCTCGCGCCGACGGCAGCCGGTCCACGCTGCTTGGCACGAACCCGCGCTCGCGGAACCAGTGGGCGGTACGGGTCGTGAGGACGAACAGGGTTTTCAGGCCCTGGGCCCGGGCGCGGGTTTCGATGCGCTCCAGCAGTTCATCGCCACGCCCGCCGTGGCGGTACTCCGGGTTGACCGCCAGGCACGCCAGCTCACCCGCATCCGAATCGGCAATCTGATACAGCGCCGCGCAGGCGATGATCATGCCTTCGCGCTCGACCATGCTGAATTGCTCGATCTCGCGCTCCAGCACCTCTCGGGAACGACGCACCAGGATGCCCTGCTCTTCCAGCGGGCTGATCAGTTCCAGCAAGCCACCGACGTCCTCAATCGCCGCTTCGCGCACGATTTCGAATTGCTCCTGGGCCACCAGGGTACCGCCACCGTCGCGGGTGAACAGCTCGGTCAGTAGCGCACCGTTTTCGGCATAACTGACGATATGACTGCGTGCTACACCGCCACGGCAGGCCTCAGCAGCGGCATCGAGCAGTTCCCCCTGATAATTGCTGCCCAGGCGCAGCAGGTGCGCCGGCACTTGCTGAGGACGCAACTCACGCACCAGGCGTCCGTTTTCGTCGATCAGGCCCAGGTCGGCACCAAACAGCAGCAATTTGTCGGCGCCCAGGTCGATGGCGGCGCGGGTCGCGACGTCTTCGCAAGCCAGATTGAAGATCTCGCCGGTTGGCGAATAGCCCAAAGGCGACAGCAACACGATGGAGCGCTCGTCCAGCAGGCGATTGATGCCTTTGCGGTCGACCCGACGCACCTCACCGGTGTGGTGGTAATCAACCCCTTCGAGCACGCCGATCGGCCGTGCGGTTACCAGGTTGCCGCTGGCCACCCGCAGGCGCGAGCCCTGCATCGGCGAAGACGCCATGTCCATCGACAGTCGCGCTTCGATGGCGATCCGCAGCTGGCCGACGGCATCGATCACGCATTCAAGGGTGGCGGCATCGGTGATACGCATCCCATGGTGGTAATGCGGGGTCAGGCCACGGGCAGCCAGGCGCGCTTCGATTTGTGGACGGGAGCCGTGAACCAGCACCAGCCGCACGCCCAGGCTGTGCAGCAGCACCAGGTCATGGACGATGTTGCCAAAGTTTGGATGCTCCACGCCATCGCCGGGCAGCATGACAACGAAGGTGCAATCGCGGTGGGCGTTGATGTAGGGGGAAGCGTGACGAAGCCAATTAACGTATTCGGGCATGAACCTGGGCCTGTAATAAATAGCAGCCAAAAAATGGGCGAAACGGAACAACGCACAGCGGGCTGATGGTTATCGTCGGAACAGGCTTGGCGACACGCGCGCTCTCCTCATGAATACGGGATTGATGACCGCCAATTTACACGGCGAACGGTGTAGGAGCTGCCGCAGGCTGCGATCTTTTGATGTTGCTCCTAAAAACAAGATCAAAGATCGCCGCCTGCGGCAGCGCCTACGGCGATAGCGTTCAACCGACAGATTTGGCCGGTGTCAGGCAGTAATGTTCAATCAGTTGTCGTAATAGATGCACCGTAGGCTGCAAACGTGACATTTCGAGGTATTCCCCCGGCTGGTGGGCACAGGCTATATCCCCAGGACCAAGCACCAGCGTTTCACAACCAAGGCGCTGAAGATAAGGCGCTTCGGTGCCGAACGCCACTGCTTCGGCCATGTGACCTGTGAGCTTTTCGGCGACGCGTACCAGTTCAGCGTCTTCAGCCTGCTCGAACGGCGGCACTTCAGGGAATAGCGGCGCGTAATCGATTTTTACCTGATGCCGTTCGGCAACCGGCATGAGCCGCTGCAAAATCTCCGCGCGCAAGGCCTTCGGGTCCATGCCTGGAAGCGGTCGCAAATCGAACTCCAGGGAGCACTGCCCGCAAATCCGGTTGGGATTATCGCCGCCGTGGATGCACCCGAAGTTCATCGTGGGCGTGGGTACGCCGAACTGCGGGTTGCGAAACTCGCGTTGCCAGAGCAAGCGCAGGCCACGCAGCTCACCGATGGCATCGTGCATCGCTTCGAGGGCACTGTGTCCCAGGCGGGGGTCGGAGGAATGGCCACTCTGCCCGAGTATGTCGATGCGCTCCATCATGATGCCCTTGTGCATGCGGATCGGCTTCAGGCCGGTCGGTTCGCCGATCACTGCCGCGCGCCCCAGCGACCGTCCGGCTGCGGCCAGCGCGCGGGCACCGGACATCGAGCTTTCTTCATCGCAGGTGGCGAGGATCAGCAGCGGCTGTTTGAACGGCTGGTCGAGCAAGGGTATGACGGCTTCGATCGCCAAAGCGAAGAAACCCTTCATGTCGCAACTGCCCAAACCCACCCAGCGGCCGTCGACTTCGGTCAGCTTCAGAGGATCGGTCTGCCACAAAGCGCCATCGAACGGCACGGTGTCGCTATGCCCGGCCAATACCAGGCCACCAGGACCGGAACCGAAGCTGGCGAGCAGATTAAATTTGCCGGGGCTGACCTGCTGGATGTCGCAGGCAAAACCCAGGTCGCCCAGCCAGGTGGCCAGCAGGTCGATGACAGGGCGGTTGGTCTGATCGAGACTGGCCTGGGTGCAACTGACGGACGGTGCAGCGATCAGCGCAGCGAACTGATCTTTCATGGACGGCAAAGGCATCGCTGACTCCAACTCCCGAATTGAAGTCCATCATAGAGCTATCTGGCGGCAGGAATAAACCGTCGCGGGGCGTAGGATGGACGAGTCCTGTACACTGCACGGCCTTGGCAGCCACACATTCCCCCGGCTGCGCTCCCGATCCTGGATTTTCCGGCCATGCAGAAAGAAACCGAAATCAAACTCCGCGTCAGCCGCGAAACCCTCGCAGCTCTGCGCGAGCACCCGCTACTGAAAAAACGCAACAAAAGTGGCTGGGAACGCCGTGAACTGATGAACCAGTACTTCGACACGCCTGAGCGCGACCTGGCCCGCGCCAAGGTTGCCCTGCGCCTGCGCCGTGATGGCGAAGAAGTGATTCAGACCCTCAAGACCCGCGGCCACAGCGTTGCCGGTCTGTCCGAGCGTAACGAATACGACTGGAAACTGCCCAAAGCCAAGCTCGATGTGAAAAAACTCGACGGCGAATGCTGGCCTGAAGAGTTGGCCGAACTGGACAAGAAGACCCTGAAAGCCATCTTCACCACCGACTTCGTTCGCGAACGTGCCGAAATCGCTTGGGGCCGTGGCAAAACCAAGGTGGTCATCGAAGCCGCGCTGGACCTGGGCCATGTAGTGGTCGGCAAGCAGAAAGAAGAAATCTGCGAGCTGGAACTGGAACTGCGCGAAGGCGAACCTGCTGCTCTGCTGGAACTGGCTGCCGAACTGGCCGCAACCCTGGCGTTGATGCCGTGTGACATCAGCAAGGCCGAGCGCGGTTATCGCCTGTACGACGCCAACAGCTATTCACTGAGCCTGCCGGCACCGCAAATCAGCGCCGAAATGCCGCTGGACGACGCATTTGCCGCGCTGTGCTGGCATTTGCTGGCCAGTAGCCAGCGCCTGGCCGAGCAGTACCGCTTCAATGGCCACTGGCGTTTGCTGCAGGACTGGGTCGAGAACCTGGCTGAAATGCGCGCACTGCTCAGCAGCCTGGGGCAAGCCGCACCGCGTCAATCGACCCACGACCTGCGAGTCGCGCTGGACGCGTTGCTCGAAGACTGGCGCCCACTGGTCCAGGCCGGGGTGGATGACGAGGATGTGCGCAAAGCCGCGCCTGAACAATTCCTGGAAGAGCTCGAAGACCCGCGCTGGGGTCTGTTCTCCCTCAACACTTCGCGCTGGTTGCTGGCCCGTACCTGGACCGCCGAGCGTAACGTACGAGGCAATCGCCAGGGCGCGGCGCAACTGGGCAGCTGGCTTCCACGCCTGCTGGGCGAAGAGGCAACGTCCTTGCAGCTGCAGCGCTATCAGCAGCAACCGGAAGACCTCGCCGAGCAACTGCCGCGCATCGAGCGCATCCAGTCCTGGCTGCACCATGCCCGCAGCGTGCTGGAGATCCCGGAAATGGATCGCCTGTACGGTGAGCTGAAACAGCTGGCGCAACTGGCCAACGAGCCGATTACCGACGAATCCCTGGATGCGCGCAAGCAGCAGGCGATTGCGGTTTATCAGAATCGTGCCTGGAAAATGTTGCTGCGAATGTAACATCGTTAAAGATCGCAGCCTTCGGCAGCTCCTACGGATATACACATTCCCCCGCAGGCTGCGATCTTTTGCTTCACCGCAACACGGGCAAACTGGTCGTCGACTTGATCTCCGATAACGCCACAATCGAGTTCACCTCCTGAATCCCCGGCACCATCGACAACTTCTCGAAGAAAAACCGCTCATACGCCTCGATGTCCGCCGTGACGATCCGCAACAAAAAATCCACCGAACCCATCAGTACATAACACTCCAGCACCTCGGGGAAACCGCGAATCGCCTCGGTGAATTCGGTGAAGTTCGAGCGCCCATGGGCGTTGAGTTTGATCTCGGCGAAAATCTGTGTGTTCAGCCCGATTTTTTTGCGATCCAGCAGCGTCACCTGGCCGCGAATGATCCCCTCCTCTTTCATCCGCTGGATACGCCGCCAGCAGGGCGACTGCGACAATCCCACCTGCTCGGCGATCTGCGCACTGGAGAGCGAAGCATCTTCCTGCAGCAGGGCAAGAATCTTGCGGTCGTAGCCATCCAGATCACTGTGCATAAATAAACCCGCTAACCCTATTAAATTGAATTGTACGATTCGAAGAATCGCCAAATAGGTCCATCATAGATAAGAAATACCCGGCTTCGAATGTAAAAATTCCTCCATTGATCCTGGAGCCTGCCCCATGCCTCACCTCGAAGCCGTAAAAAGTCCCCACTTGCGCCCCGATGTCTGGAACGTCCGTACCGCCCATTGCCGCGTGCACTACCAGTTGCTGGCCGAGGCCGAACCCGACCTGCTGTGTCGCGCGCTCAATCTGTTTGCCCTGCAATGCCTCACCCCGCACCAGGTCAATGTGCAGCGCAGCGACGATTTGTTGTCGATGGATATCGTCATTGATTGCTTGAGCTGGCATCGTGCCGAGGTGATAGCGGAAAAATTGCGTAATCTGATCAGCGTCTGCTCGGTCGATCTGCAAAACGCCGATTCCTCCTGGAATATCGCGGCTCAAGCGACAGGCTGAAACCCCTCGATACGGCTTCGTCGGGTAGTGGCCCAACGATTGGCGGCTGCGCGTCTATCCTTTGCGCACTGTTGTTCATGAGGAGCCCGCATGTCCGTTCAACTCGCCATTCAGGACCGCTGGCTGGATCTCAATGATTTGCTGCGCGAACTGGTCGCCCAAGGTTTTATCAGCCAGGACTCGGCCGAACTCGCACTCAATGCCAGGCGGCGCCACGCGGCTAATGGCCAACTGCACCCACTGGAGTTCATCGCCGGCCAGCATCTCGATGACCTCAGCCGCCCCGGCAAACATCTCGACCTGGAAAGCCTGACCCTGTGGCTGTCGCAGCAGGCCGGCCAACCCTACCTGCGCATCGATCCGCTGAAGATCAATGTTGCGGCCATCACGCCGCTGATGTCCTACGCGTTCGCCCAGCGCCACAAGATTCTTGCCGTCTCGGTCGACCGCGACGCCGTTACCGTGGCCAGCGCCCAGCCGTACGTCAACGGCTGGGAAGCCGACCTGACCCATGTCCTGAAGCTGCCGATCAAACGGGTGGTGGCCAACCCGGTGGACATCCAGCGCTTCAGCGTGGAGTTTTTCCGCCTGGCCAAATCAGTCAGCGGCGCGACCACCGGTGATCAGCAGATCAATTCCATGGGCAACTTCGAACAGTTGCTCAACCTCGGCGCCAGCGACCAGGAACCGGACGCCAACGACGCGCACATCGTCAACATCGTCGACTGGCTGTTCCAGTACGCCTTCCAGCAGCGCGCCAGCGATATTCATATCGAGCCGCGGCGTGAGCAGGGCACCGTGCGCTTTCGCATCGACGGTGTGCTGCACAACGTCTATCAATTTCCGCCGCAGGTGACCATGGCAATCGTCAGCCGCCTGAAAAGCCTGGGCCGGATGAACGTTGCGGAAAAACGCAAACCCCAGGACGGCCGAGTGAAAACCAAGACCCCGGATGGGGGTGAGGTCGAGCTGCGCCTGTCGACGTTGCCGACGGCGTTCGGCGAAAAAATGGTCATGCGGATTTTCGACCCGGAAGTGCTGCTCAAGGACTTCGATCAGCTGGGTTTTTCCGCCGAAGACCTGCGCCGCTGGCAGGACATGACCCGCCAGCCCAACGGCATCATCCTGGTCACCGGGCCGACCGGTTCCGGCAAGACCACCACGCTCTATACCACCCTCAAGAAGCTGGCGACGCCCGAGGTTAACCTGTGCACCATCGAGGACCCGATCGAAATGGTCGAGCCGGCGTTCAACCAGATGCAGGTCCAGCACAACATCGACCTGACCTTTGCCGCCGGCGTGCGCGCGCTGATGAGGCAAGACCCGGACATCATCATGATTGGCGAGATCCGCGACCTCGAGACCGCTGAAATGGCGATCCAGGCGGCGCTCACCGGCCACCTTGTGCTGTCGACGCTGCATACCAACGATGCACCCAGTGCCATCAGCCGCCTGCTGGAACTGGGCGTGCCGCACTACCTGATCAAGGCCACGGTGCTCGGCGTCATGGCCCAGCGCCTGGTACGCACCCTTTGTCCGCATTGCAAGGCGCCGCTGGCCCTGGGCGAAGAAGACTGGCAAACACTGACCAGACCATGGCAGGCACCGCTGCCAGGTAACGCACAGCGCGCCATCGGTTGCCTGGAGTGTCGTGACACCGGCTACCGCGGACGTGCGGGCGTGTATGAAATCATGCAGCTGACCGACGGAATCAAGGCGCTGATCAGTCCCGATACCGACTTGCTGGCGGTGCGCAGGCAGGCCTTCAAGGAAGGCATGCGCAGCCTGCGATTATCCGGGGCACAGAAGGTCGCGGCGGGGCTGACGACCATCGAAGAGGTGCTGCGGGTCACGCCACAGAGCGAGCAGAAGTAACCCTTTTGTGTCTCTTGATGATGCGAGGGCCCGGTTCCGGTTCATATCCATGACCTGCACCGCTACACTTCTGCGGTCGAGAATTCATTGATGCACTCAACAGGGAATTGTTATGCAGATCGGTACCGTGCTCCTGCTTTTTGTCGGCCTGGTGGTCGCCATTCTTTTCATGGGTTTCAAAGTCGTGCCCCAGGGTTACCAATGGACGGTCGAACGATTCGGCCGTTACACCAACACCCTCAAGCCCGGCCTGAACATCATCATTCCGGTCATGGACCGCATCGGCCGCAAAATCAACGTGATGGAAAGCGTGCTGGATATACCGCCGCAGGAAGTCATCACCGCCGACAATGCCACGGTGCAGATCGATGCGGTGTGCTTCTTCCAGGTGGTCAATACGGCGCAGGCGGCCTATGAGGTCAACAACCTCGAACACGCGATTCGCAACCTCCTGCAGACCAACATCCGTACCGTCCTTGGCTCCATGGAGCTGGATGCGATGCTCAGCCAGCGTGACGGGATCAACGAAAAACTGCTGCGCACCGTCGATGAGGCGACTGCACCGTGGGGCATCAAGATCACCCGAATCGAAATCAAGGACATCAGCCCACCCGCCGACCTGATGGCCGCGATGTCCGGGCAGATGAAGGCCGAGCGGATCAAGCGCGCCCAGATCCTCGAAGCCGAAGGCCTGCGTGCCGCAGCGATCCTGACGGCCGAAGGCAAGAAGCAGGCGCAGATCCTCGAAGCCGAGGGTGGTCGCCAGGCCGCATTCCTCGAAGCGGAAGCCCGCGAGCGTCAAGCCGAAGCCGAAGCCCAGGCCACCAAGGTGGTGTCCGAAGCGATCGCCGGCGGCAACGTGCAGGCGGTCAATTACTTCGTCGCGCAGAAGTACATCGATGCGCTGGGCAAGCTGGCCTCGGCCAACAACAGCAAAGTGATCCTGATGCCGCTTGAGGCCAGTTCGATGATCGGTGCGGTCGGTGGCATCGGCGAAATCGTCAAGGCGACGTTCGATAACAAGAAGGCCTGAGGCATACCATGTGGGCATTCCTGCAAAATCTGTCGTTCTGGGACTGGCTTGCCGTCGGCACGCTGCTGCTGATTCTTGAAGTGTTCGGAGCCGGCGGCTATCTGCTGTGGATCGGCATGGCCGCCGCGGCTGTTGGCGTGCTGACCTTCCTGCTACCGGGGATGTCCTGGGAGGTGCAGTTCCTGCTGTTCGGCTTGTTCTCGATCGCCACGGCGCTGTACTGGTGGCGACGCCAGCGCAGCGCAGTACGCCAGAGTGACGAGCCGAACCTCAACTTGCGAGGGCAGGAGTTGATCGGCAGGACCTTTGTCGTGCACGAAGCGATCGTCGACGGACGCGGCAAGATCAAGGTGGCCGACGGCGTGTGGATGGCCCGCGGACCCGATGCGGCCCCCGGCAGTCGGGTGCGGGTGACGGGGCAGCAAGGGGCGATCCTGCTGGTTGAACCTACCGAGTGAGCCACCACGGAACTGGATTGCCAGATTGGCGATCAAACGAGGTAGTTAATCCAGCGGAGTCACCCATCATGCGTTTCAAGTTTGCTGTCGCTACCCTCGCCTTGCTGTCCCTTCCAGTCGGATCGGCGATGGCCGACAGCTTTTGGCGTAACGTCATCTCGTCCGGCGCCACCACCGGTTCGACTTACCTGACGTTCAAGGATCACAAGCTGGTTGTCGCGGCTCAAGATGACGCAGGTAGCTTCGTCGCCAGCGACGGCGGCATCCGCGGCCCGTACCTGGAAGCCGCCATGCAGAAAGTCCGCGCCGACAATCCTGGCCTGCAGGCCACGGACATGGAACTGGCGAATGCGATTTTGGCGAAGAATGCCATTGCCTCGGAATAAGCCTGTTGGCTGAACAAAATGCCGCTCCCATGAGCGGCATTTTTTTGCCTGACACAACCTCTGCGTCCCCCGTGACATTCCTCTGTGATGCCCCATGTGCCAAGGGTCTATCAGCGGTAATCATCCACCGGCACGCACGCGCAAAACAGGTTGCGGTCGCCGTACACATTGTCCACCCGATTCACCGCCGGCCAGTATTTGTGCGCCTTGGTATGGGCATCCGGCGTCACCGCCTGCTCGATACTATAGGGCCGCTCCCAAACCCCGGTGATATCGGCCAACGTATGTGGCGCGCCCTTGAGCGGGTTGTCTTCAGCTGGCCAGTTGCCGTTCTGTACCTCGGTGATTTCCGCGCGAATGCTGAGCATCGCACCGATAAAGCGGTCCAGCTCCGCTTTCGATTCGCTTTCGGTAGGCTCCACCATCAAGGTCCCGGGCACCGGAAACGACATGGTCGGGGCATGAAAACCGTAGTCCATCAAACGCTTGGCAACGTCCTCCTCACTGATCCCGGTCAACGCTTTCAAGGGGCGCAAGTCGAGAATGCATTCATGCGCAACCCGGTCGTTGCGCCCGGTGTAGAGCACAGGAAAAGCCCCGGACAGATGTTGTGCCAGGTAGTTGGCCGCTAAAATCGCCACCTCGCTGGCATCCGCCAACTGTGGCCCCATCATCGCGATATACATCCAGCTGATCGGCAGAATGCTCGCGCTGCCCCAGGGAGCGGCACTCACGGCGTCATTCTGTGGCAGCGGCCCGTCAATCGGCACGACGGGGTGATTGGCCACGAACGGCGCCAGGTGCGCCCGCACGCCGATCGGCCCCATGCCAGGCCCGCCCCCGCCGTGGGGAATGCAAAAGGTCTTGTGCAGGTTCATGTGCGAGACGTCCGCACCAATGTCGGCCGGGCGCGCCAGCCCGACCTGGGCGTTCAGGTTGGCGCCGTCCATGTACACCTGGCCACCCTGGCTGTGGACAACTTCGCAGATTTCGCTGATCCCCTCCTCGTACACACCATGCGTTGAAGGATACGTCGCCATCAGGCAGGCGAGTTTGTCCCCTGCGGCGGCGGCCTTGTCTTTCAGGTCGTCGAGATCGACATTACCTGCCTCGTCGCACTCGACGATTACCACGCGCATCCCGGCCATCTGCGCCGAAGCAGGATTGGTACCGTGGGCCGAAGAGGGAATCAGGCAGATATCCCGCGCACCCTGCTGCCGGCTCTCATGGTATTTGCGAATCGCCAGTAGCCCGGCGTATTCGCCTTGGGCACCGGAATTGGGCTGCATGCAAATAGCGTCGAATCCGGTGATCGCGCAGAGCCAGCGCTCCAGCTCCTCGATCATCAACGTATATCCCGCCGCCTGCTCCCTCGGCACGAAGGGATGCAGGTTGGCGAACTCGGGCCAGGTGATGGGGATCATTTCACTGGTAGCGTTGAGCTTCATGGTGCAGGAGCCCAACGGGATCATCGACTGGTTGAGCGCCAGGTCCTTGTTCTCCAGCTGCTTGAGGTAGCGCAGCATTTCGGTTTCGCTGTGATGGGCGTTAAACACTGGGTGGCGCAAGTAGGGAGAGGTCCTGAGCAGCGCCTCTGGAATACCGCTCGCCAGGGCTTGCGCGTCCATTTCCTCGACGATGAGCCCATGATCGGCACCCAGGAACACATCGAACAATCGGGCTACGGTAGTTTCATCGCAGGTTTCGTCCAGGCTTAGACCCAGTTGCCCGCGCCCCAGGATGCGCAGGTTGATCTGCGCCGCCCGGGCGCTTTCGATGATCGCCGTCTGGGTACCGCCGACCTCCAGGGTCAGAGTGTCGAAGAAGTGCTGATTGAGACGGATGATGCCGTGGCGCTCAAGTCCCGCAGCCAGGATGCAGGTCAGGCGATGAACCCTTTGGGCGATGCGCTTGAGCCCTTCAGGCCCGTGGTAGACCGCGTAGCAGCTGGCAATGTTGGCGAGCAGGACCTGGGCGGTGCAGATGTTCGAGTTGGCCTTTTCGCGGCGAATATGTTGCTCGCGGGTCTGCAGGGCCATGCGCAAGGCGACGTTACCGCGCGCATCCTTGGACACACCAATGATGCGCCCCGGAATCGCCCGTTTGTACTCTTCGCGACTGGCAAAGAATGCCGCATGGGGCCCGCCGTAGCCCATGGGCACGCCAAATCGCTGGGACGAGCCGAACACCACGTCGGCCCCCAGTTCTCCCGGCGCTGTGAGCATCAGCAGGCTTAACAGGTCGGTCGCGACGCAGGCCAGCGCCTGCTGTGCATGCAAGTGATCAATCAGCGGGCGCAGATCGCGAATTTCGCCATGGGTGTCGGGATATTGCAGCAGCGCGCCGAAGACCTGGTGCTGCCTGAGGTTGTCCACCGAGTCGATGATCAGCTCGAAACCGAAACCTTCTGCGCGGGTCTTCACCACCGAAATAGTCTGCGGATGACAGTTTTCATCGACGAAGAACAGGTTGCTTCGCGACTTGGCCACGCGCTTGGCCAGCGCCATGGCTTCCGCCGCCGCCGTGGCTTCATCCAGCAGCGAGGCATTGGCCAGCTCCAGCCCGGTAAGGTCGATGGTCAGCTGCTGGAAGTTCAGCAGTGCCTCCAGTCGGCCTTGGGCGATCTCGGGCTGATAAGGGGTGTAGGCGGTGTACCAACCGGGATTTTCCAGGACGTTACGCAAAATGACCGGCGGCGTGAGGGTTCCGTGATAGCCCATGCCGATCAGGCTGGTCCAGACCTGGTTTTGCCGGGCATAACCGCGCAGCTTGGCCAACGCCGCTTCTTCGTCGAGTGCGGGGGGCAGATCAAGAGCACGGTTCAGGCGAATACCCGGCGGCACCGTCTGCTCGATCAGCTCGACACGACTACCGATGCCCAGGCTGTCGAGCATGGCTTGCTGCTCGGCGGCATCGGGGCCCAGGTGCCGGCGAAGGAAGGCATTGGGGTCGCGTAACTGGCTCAGGGACGGCAACTGGGACATGACGGGCTCTCTCTTGAGTGGCGCTCGGCGTCGATGTAACACGGTCAAACCAGCATAGCAGGCACCGTCGCGGTGCCCGCGAAGATCAAAAGATCGAAAAAAAGCCCCGACAGGTCGGGGCTTTGGGGTGGTGCTGAACGCTTACTCGCCGATAGCGGCTTTGTAGGCGCCGGCATCGAGCAGCTTGTCCAGGTCAGCCACGTTGCTTGGCTTGAGCTTGAAGATCCAAGCGCCGTACGGGTCGGTGTTGAGCAACTCGGGCGAACCGCCCAGCTCTTCGTTGACTGCAATCACTTCACCGGCAATCGGGGAATAGATGTCCGAAGCGGCCTTCACCGACTCGACTACGCCCGCCTGATCTTCAGCGGCGAAGACTTTACCGACTTCAGTCAGCTCGACGAACACTACGTCACCCAGGGCTTCCTGAGCGTGGTCGCTGATGCCCACGGTAACGGTGCCATCGGCTTCAAGACGGGCCCATTCGTGACTTTCGGCAAAACGCAGGTCGGCAGGGATATTGCTCATTTCTGTGTCCTCGGGAATAAATATCAGCGGTCAGTGCCCGCCAAAAAAGTTAGATCAAGGTTTTGCCATGGCGTACGAAGGTCGGTTTGACCACTCGAACCGGGTACCACTTGCCACGGATTTCCACTTCGGCGCGGTCGGCAGTGGCCATCGGCACGCGCGCCAGTGCAATCGACTTGCTAAGCGTAGGAGAGAAACTACCACTGGTGATCTCTCCTTCGCCAACATCGGCTATGCGAACGACCTGATGAGCGCGAAGTACCCCACGCTCTTCCAGCACCAGGCCGACCAGTTTGTGTTGAATGCCACCGGCCCGCTCGGCTTCCAGGGCCGCGCGGCCGACGAACTGGCGACTGGCCGGTTCCCAGGCAATGCTCCAGGCCATGTTCGAAACCAGGGGCGAAACCTCCTGATCGATGTCCTGGCCGTAAAGGTTCATGCCGGCTTCAACCCGCAACGTGTCGCGTGCACCCAGGCCGATCGGCGAAATGCCCGCGCCAACCAGGTCGTTGAAGAAGCCCGGCGCCTGACTGGCGGGCAGGACAATTTCCAGCCCGTCTTCACCGGTATAGCCGGTGCGGGCGATGAACCAGTCACCATCGCTGCGACCTTCAAACGGTTTGAGCAGCTGGATCAGGTTGCCACGGGACTGGGAGACGAGTTCGCATATCTTGTGTCGAGCCTGAGGGCCCTGGATGGCCAGCATGGCCAGTTCCGAGCGCTCAACCAGTTGCACATCGAACCCGTCGAGATGCGCCTGCATCCAGGCCAGGTCCTGATCGCGAGTGGAAGCGTTGACCACCAACCGATAACCGTCCTCGAGTCGATAGACCAACATGTCATCGACGATGCCGCCCCGCTCGTTGAGCATGGTGCTGTACAAGGCACGGCCGGGGCTGTGCAGTCGCTCGACATCATTGGCCAGCAAATACTGGAGCCAGGCCTTGGCCTGGGGGCCGCTGATATCGATCACGGTCATGTGGGATACATCGAAAACCCCGCAATCGCGGCGCACCTGGTGGTGTTCCTCGACCTGCGAGCCGTAATGCAGGGGCATATCCCAACCGCCAAAATCGACCATCTTCGCGCCGAGGGCGAGATGAAGGTCATACAGAGGCGTACGCTGTCCCATGGGTTTCTCCTTCCGGGCGTGGCGAAGGTGCGGGCAAGTTCTGCATGGGCTGAAAGCCTTGAATTAGAGGGCTTTGAGCCGATTTCAGCGACCAGAGCTGTAGGACATGCCGCACCGAATGCCGCGCATTGTAGCTGCAAGGTGTAGGACTGGCACCTAGGCGTTTCGATGCGCCGAGCGTCTGATCAATCCGATGACCGGTAACAGCCCCACCATAACCAGCGTCAGCGCCGGCAAGGAAGCCCTCGCCCACTCGCCCTCGCTGGTCATTTCAAAAATCCGCACCGCCAGCGTGTCCCAGCCAAACGGGCGCATCAGCAGGGTCGCGGGCATTTCCTTGAGCACGTCGACGAATACCAGCAAGGCAGCGCTCAAGGTCCCTGGGAGCAATAACGGCAGATACACCTTGAAAAACAGTCGCGGGCCACTGACGCCGAGGCTACGTGCCGCTTCGGGCAAAGATGGCCGTATACGCGCCAGGCTGCTTTCCAGGGGGCCGTAGGCCACGGCTATGAATCGCACCAGGTAGGCCAGCAACAACGCACACAGGCTGCCCAGCAGCAGCGGCTTGCCCGCCCCGCCCAGCCAACCGGACAGCGGAATCACCAGTTCGCGATCCAGATAACTGAATGCCAGCATGATCGACACCGCCAGAACCGACCCGGGCAAGGCGTATCCCAGATTGGCCAGGCTTACGCCGGAACGAATTGCCCGGGTCGGCGCCAGGCGGCGGGCGAATGCCAGCACCAGCGCGACGCTGACGATAATCAACGCAGCCATGGCGCCCAGATACAGGGTATGAACGATCAGCCCGGCGTAGCGCTCATCGAGGTCCAGGCGCCCCCGCTGCCAGAACCACACGACCAGTTGCAGCATGGGGATGACGAAGGCACAGGCGAACACCAGCCCGCACCAACTCATGGCGGCGACCGCCTTGAAGCCGCGCAGGTGATAAAGCGCCTTGACCCGCGGCCGCTCGTTGCTCGCCCGGTTGGCGCCACGGGCCCGTCGCTCGCCGTACAGCACCACCATCACTACCAGCAGCAACAGGCTGGCCAACTGAGCCGCCGTGGACAGGCTGAAGAATCCATACCAGGTCTTGTAGATAGCTGTCGTGAACGTATCGAAGTTGAACACCGACACGGCCCCGAAATCCGCCAGGGTCTCCATCAGGGCCAACGCCACGCCGGCGCCGATCGCCGGGCGAGCCATGGGCAGTGCCACCCGCCAGAACGCCTGCCACGGGGACTGACCAAGGACGCGCGCGGCTTCCATCAAGCCTTTGCCCTGGGCCAGAAACGCAGTGCGCGCCAACAGGTAAACGTAGGGATAAAACACCAGCACCAGAACCAGGATAACGCCACCGGTCGAGCGCACTCGCGGCAGCCGCAGCCCGGTGCCGAACCATTCACGCAGCAAGGTTTGCACGGGACCGGCGAAATCCAGCAACCCGACGAAGACAAAGGCCAGCACGTACGCAGGGATCGCGAACGGCAGCATCAGCGCCCAATCCAGCCAACGACGCCCGGGAAACTCACAGAGGCTGGTGAGCCAGGCCAGGCTGACGCCCAGCAACGTAACGCCGACCCCGACGCCGACCACCAGGGTCAGCGTATTGCCCAGCAGCCGCGGCATCTGGGTGTCCCAGAGGTGGGACCAGATCTGAAAATCGATGCTCTTCCATGACAACAGCAAGACACTGAGGGGCAGCAGGACCAGCGCAGCGATGGCGAAGACCAGGGGATACCAGCGGCGTTGGGCGGGGTGGGCCAAGGAAGCGCTCTCGCGGGAAAATCGTGCAGTGTAGGGAAAACGCAAAAAGATCGCAGCCTCCCGCAGCGCCTACATTGGGATTATGTACACCCTGTAGGAGCTGCCGGAGGCTGCGATCTTTTGATCTTTAAAGAACCAGACTCAGTTCCAGCCAGCCCGATCCATCATCCGGATCGCTTCCGCCTGACGCTTGCCGGCAATTTCCACCGGCAAGGTGTCGGCGACAAACTTGCCCCAGCTCGCCACTTCAGCGGACGGCGGCACAGCCGGGTTGGCCGGGAATTCCTGGTTCACGTCGGCGAAGATTTTTTGCGCTTCAGGGGTCGTCATCCATTCCACCAGCGCCTTGGCCGCCTCCGGGTGTGGCGCATGCTTGGTCAGACCGATACCCGACAGGTTGACGTGCACCCCGCGATCCCCCTGGTTAGGCCAGAACAGCTTTACCGCCAGGTCCGGCTTCTGCTTGTGCAGGCGGCCGTAGTAGTAGGTGTTGACGATGCCCACATCGCATTGGCCGGCGTTGATCGCTTCCAGCACGGCGATGTCATCGGAGAAAACGTCGGTGGACAGGTTGTTCACCCAGCCCTTGAGGATCTGCTCGGTTTTGTCGGCGCCATGGACTTCGATCATGGTCGCGGTCAGGGACTGGTTGTAGACCTTTTTCGCCGTGCGAAGGCACAGGCGCCCTTCCCAGTTCTTGTCGGCCAGGCCTTCATAGGTGGTCAACTCGCCGGGTTTCACTCGCGTCGTCGAATAGGCAATGGTCCGCGCTCGCAGGCTCAGGCCGGTCCAGGCGTGAGCGGAGGAGCGGTACTGCAAGGGGATGTTGGCGTCGATCACTTTGGAAGTGAACGGTTGCAGGATGCCCATCTGCTCCGCTTGCCAGAGGTTGCCGGCATCGACGGTGAGCAGCAGGTCGGCCGTGGCATTCTCGCCTTCGGCCTTGATCCGCTGCATCAGCGGCGCTTCCTTGTCGGTGATGAATTTGACCTGCACCCCGGTTTTTGCGGTGTAGGCATCAAAAACCGGTTTGATCAGCTCGTCGATACGCGACGAGTAAACCACTACCTCATCGGCAGCCTGGGCGATGGTGCTGCCGATCAGGGTCAGGGCGAGTGCGGTCAGTAGACGCTTCGGTGCCAACATGGGAGCAGTCTCTCGATTGAAGTGTGAGGCGAAATGATAAGGACTCACATTCGCCTTCTCAATCGATGAGTGGGTGGAGGAGTTACCAGATGTTGCATGGCTTGGGATTTTGTTGAATGAGCCGACCCCTCGCGAGCAACCCCGCTCTCTTGTAGGAGCTGCCGAAGGCTGCGATCTTTTGATTTTTGCTTTTCAGCGAACCAAACACATTCAAGATCAAAAGATCGCAGCCTTCGGCAGCTCCTACAAGATCTTGGCCTTCGCCCCAACCAAAGGTTCAGATCTTGGCCAGCGCCGGCAGATCCCCGGTCAACCCCAGCGCCTCGCGCACGAACAGCGCCTTCGCCTCGGGCATCTGGTCCACCAGCTTCAACCCGGCATTGCGCAACCAGCGCACCGGCAATGGATCGGCCTGGAACAAACGTTCAAAGCCTTCCATCGCCGCCATCAGCGCCAGGTTGTGGGGCATGCGCCGACGCTCGTAGCGGCTCAAAACCTTAGGGTCCGCCAGGCGCTCGCCGCGCTCGAGCGCTTGCAGCAGGACCTCCGCCAGTACCGCTGCATCGAGGAACCCCA
The DNA here is from genome assembly GCF_017114825.1 of Pseudomonas gregormendelii. Lineage (GTDB taxonomy): Bacteria > Pseudomonadota > Gammaproteobacteria > Pseudomonadales > Pseudomonadaceae > Aquipseudomonas > Aquipseudomonas gregormendelii. The sequence continues at coordinate 69,319 of NZ_JADEVO010000021.1, forward strand.
GGTTCACGCCCTGGCCAGCCAGCGGGTGAATGGTGTGTGCTGCATCGCCAATCAATGCCAGGCCTTCAGCGACATAGCGTTTGGCATGGCGCTGGCGTAACGGCACGCATACGCGTGGATCGGCACCCAGCACGGTGCCGAGTCGACCTTCGAAGGCCCGCTCCAGTTCGCGACAGAAACCTTGTTCGTCCAGCGCCATCAGCCGCTCGGCTTCGCCGGGGGTGGTCGACCACACAATCGAGCACCAATCCTGCTGACCGTCGCGTTCCAACGGCAGGAAGGCCAGGGGGCCATGGTCGGTGAAGCGTTGCCAGGCGGTCATCTGATGTGAGTTGGAGCTGCGCACGCTGGTGACGATCGCGTGGTGCAGGTAATCCCACTCGCGTGTGGCCATGCCGGTCAGGCGCCGTACCGCCGAATTGGCGCCATCGGCAGCGATCACCAGGGGTGCGCGCAACGTGCGACCGTCGGCCAGGGTCAGCAGCCAGTCATCCCCGGAACGACGCATCTGTTCCAGGCGTGCATTGGCCAGCAGGCCAAGGTCACAGTCGTGCAGGCGATCGAGCAAGGCATCCTGAACCACGCGGTTTTCGACAATGTGCCCAAGCACTTCGGCGTGAACACTGGCCGCCGAGAAGTGAATCTGCCCGGTGCCACTGCCGTCCCACACGTGCATGTCGGTGTAGGGGCTGGTGCGCCGGCTTGCGATGCCATCCCAAACATCCAGACGCTCCAGAATCCGCTGGCTGGCGGCCGACAGGGCACTCACTCGCGGCTCGAACGGCGCCTGGTTGTCGAAGGGTTTGACGCTCATGGGGCTGCCGTCCAGCAGCAGCACTTCCAGCCCGCTGCCCTGTAACGCCAGCGCCAGGGCACTGCCGACCATTCCGGCCCCGACAATCAGCAGATCTGCGCGCATTTCCATGCTTATGCCTGTCTCGCTTGCGGCTTGAGCCGCACATAAAGGGTTTTGCCGACCCGCGCCACCAAATGGCCGGCGCCGTCATGAATATCGACCTGCAACTGCGGCAGGTATTTTTTGCCATCGGCCGTTTGCCGGCGGATCTCATCGAGCAAGGTATCGTCAATGGTGAAGCGGGCGAATACCGGGCCCTTGCCGGGCGCAATGAAATCGATATCGGCGGCCTTGTCCCAGACGATGTACCGGTGACCGAGGTTCTCCATCAGCATCAACATGAAAAACGGATCGACCATCGAATACAGGCTGCCGCCGAACTGGGTCCCGACATAATTGCGGTTGTACCAGCCCAGCCCCATGCGCACCCGCACGTCACGAAAGTCATCGCTGATGTGCTGCACACGGACGCCGGCACCGAGGTACGGCGGGTACAGGGTCATCGCCCAACGCATCAGCCGTGCCTTGCCAAATTTTTTGCTCAACCAGTCAAGCATCGGGACGGGTACCCAGTCCCATGGCCTGCCGGGCGAACCAGCGCTTGGCCGGCGGCAGCAGGTCCAGGCCCAGCAGGCCGAGATTGCGACCCAGGGAAACCAGTGGCTGGGTGCTGCCGAACAAGCGAGTGACCTGGTCCGAGAAGCCGACCGTCAAGTTTTGATCCAGGCGCTGACGCTCGCGGTAAGCCTGCAGGGTGGCGAAATCGCCGGGGGCTTTTGCGCTCGCCAGCAGCGCATCGGCCAGGGCCTGGGCATCACGCAGCGACAGGTTGAAACCCTGGCCGGCAATCGGGTGCAGGCTATGTGCCGCATTGCCGAGAATTGCCAGGTGCGGACGCACCTGTTCCTCGGCCTCAATCAGCGTCAAAGGGTACAGATGTCGCGCACCGACCTGCTTGAGGGTGCCAAGGCGATAACCGAAAACACCCTGCAGCTCACTGAGGAATGCACGCTCGTCCAGCGCCGCCAGGCGCTGCGCGTCCATACCCTGGCGCGTCCAGACCAGGGCGCAGCGGTTGTCCGGCAATGGCAGCAATGCCATCGGGCCGTCGTCGGTGAAACGCTCGAACGCCACGCCGTTATGGGATTCACTCGGGGTGATGTTGGCAATCAGCGCGCTCTGGTTGTACGGACGCTTGCGGATGCCCACGCCCAATTGCTCGCGAAGCCCGGAGCGACCACCATCAGCGAGCACGGCGAGGTCGCATTCCAAAGTGGTTTCATCGTTGAGGGTCAGGCGATAACCATCGGTCAGCGGCTCCATGGCGGTGACTTCAGCCGGGCAGCGCCAGGTGATGACGTCCTTGTCCAGCGCTTGCCAAAGGCACTGGCCAAGCCAGGCGTTCTCCACCACATAACCCAGCGCCGGCACGCCCTCCTCCATCGCCGACAGGCGCGCGGTAGAGAAGCGACCGCGGTCAGAGACGTGGATCTGCTTGATCGGCTCGGCGCGGCGGGTAATCTCCTGCCACACGCCCAGCCGTTGATAAATCTGTCGGGCGCCGTAGGACAGCGCCGAGGAACGCGCATCATAGCTTGGCTGGTAGGTGTCGCCGGGCGCGAAGGGCTCGATCAGCACGATCTTCCAGCCACGGGCCTTGGCTCCTGCCTGCAACGCCAAGGCCAGACTGGCGCCGACCAGGCCACCCCCGATGATTGCCAGGTTTGCCCGACTCATGCCGCTTGTGCCCGTGCGGCAGCCATCAAGGCCTCGATCTCGGCGACCGTCTTCGGTACGCCTCTGGTCAGGATTTCACAACCGGTCTTGGTCACCACCACGTCGTCCTCGATGCGCACGCCAATGCCGCGCCATTTTTTCGCAACTTTCTGATTGTCCGCGGCAATGTAGATGCCCGGTTCCACCGTCAGGGCCATGCCGACTTCCAGCACCCGCCACTCGCCGCCAACCTTGTACTCGCCGACATCATGCACATCCATGCCCAGCCAATGCCCGGCGCGGTGCATGTAGAAAGCCTTGTAGGCTTCGCTGGCAATCAGCTCATCGACATCGCCCTGCAGCAGACCCAACTCCACCAGGCCCGAGGTGATCACCCGGACCGTAGCTTCGTGCGCCTGATTCCAGTGTTTGTTTGGTGCTATTTCGGCGAACGCGGCTTCCTGGGAAGCCAGCACCAGTTCATATATCGCCTTCTGTTCAGCCGAATACTTGCCATTCACCGGCCAGGTGCGGGTGATGTCGCTGGCGTAGCAGTCAATCTCGCAACCGGCGTCGATCAGCACCAGATCGCCATCCTTGAGCAGCGCGTCGTTCTGCTGGTAGTGCAGGATGCAGGTGTTGCGCCCGGCGGCGACGATCGAGCCGTAAGCCGGCATCTTCGCCCCGCCTTTGCGGAACTCGTAGTCCAGCTCGGCTTCCAGGCTGAATTCGTATAGCCCTGGGCGACTGGCCTGCATCGCACGGATATGCGCCTGGGCGGAAATCCGTGCGGCCTCGCGCATCACCTTCACTTCTGCCGCCGATTTATACAGGCGCATGTCGTGCAGCAGATGATCCAGGGCAACGTATTCGTTCGGCGGCTGGGCGCCCAGGTGGGCCTTGGAGCGGATCACATTGATCCAGTCCATCAGGTGCCGATCGAATTCCGGATTGCTGCCCATGGCCGAATACACCCGGTCGCGCCCTTCGATCAGGCCCGGGAGGATGTCGTCGATGTCGGTAATGGGAAACGCATCGTCGGCGCCAAAGTCGCGGATCGCGCCTTCCTGACCCGCACGCAGGCCGTCCCACAACTCGCGTTCGGCATTGCGTTCACGGCAGAACAGAATGTACTCGCCATGTGACCGCCCAGGCATCAGCACCAGCACGGCCTGGGGCTCGGGAAAACCGCTCAGGTACTGGAAGTCGCTGTCCTGACGGTAGACGTGCTCCACGTCACGATTGCGAATGGCCACCGCTGCAGCGGGCAGGATGGCAATGCTGTTGGGCTCCATCTGCGCCATCAGGGCCTTGCGGCGACGGCTGTATTCCGATTTCGGGATATGAATCATGGGCAGATGGCTTTCCCTGGCAAACGATTAATGCAGTGACGGCTTGGCGGCAGCCGGCGCATCCGGCTTCCTGGTTTCGGAGAACAGCAGCAGCGGTGCTACTCGCAGGTACTCCATCACTTCCATGTAATCGCTTTCGCCGTCGTCGGATTCTTCCAGGGCGTCCTGCACCTGGGAAATGGCTGCCAGATCCTGTAACACTTCTGTGGCTTCGGTGCTCAGCATGCTGCTGTCACGGCAGTTCAAGCCAAAACCGCTGAGGAAACCCTGGCACCATTGGCCCAGCGCGGCGGCGCGGTCAGCCAGTGGTTCGTCATCAGTCGGCAGCAGCAGAACGACGGTAACGTCGTCGCCGGTGAGCTCGCCCTTGACCATCTCCTGCAAGCCGATCAAGGCGTTGCGGACGTTATCCTGAGGCTCGCTTTCCAGCAGCTCGGCGGCATCGATCAGCCACTCGTCGGCATTGAAGCCGGCACCGGCGCAGCTACGGCCGAGCAACAGCCCGTGCAGCTCAGCGGGAGAGACGTTATGCCCGCTGGAAGTCAGCAGGGTGGCGAAGGCTTGGTACGGGGAATTCTGAATGGGCATGGGCAACTAGGCGCCAGACGGCGCAATGTCTAGAATGAAGGCCTTGTATCCTACATCGACTCCTCTGTAGGAGCGAGCTTGTTCCGGGCGGCGATCCGACGATGGTCGCAAACGATAACGCGGTGTGCGTGACACCCCCGCAGCGTTCTCGGGTTCACCGTCGGATCGCCGCCCCGACCAAGCTCGCTCCTGCAGTCCGACACCCATCAGACAGTGAAGACAATGGAAGACACCGACCTGCAAGCGCTGATGGCCAGACTCGAGTTGTTAATTAACCGGGTCGAGCAACTAAAGAGCCAAAACGGACTCCTATTAGCTCAGGAAAAGACCTGGCGCGAGGAACGCGCGCACCTCATTGAAAAAAATGAAATCGCTCGGCGTAAGGTCGAATCGATGATTTCGCGCCTCAAGGCCCTGGAGCAAGACTCATGAGTTCAAGCAATAGCGTTACCGTGCAGATCCTCGATAAAGAGTATTCGATCATCTGCCCCCAGGAAGAGCGCAGCAACCTGGTGAGCGCCGCCCGTTACCTGGACGGCAAGATGCGCGAGATCCGCAGCAGCGGCAAAGTCATCGGTGCCGATCGCATTGCCGTGATGGCCGCGCTGAACATCACGCACGACCTCCTGCACAAGGAAGAACGCCCGGATGTACAGGCCAGCGGCTCGACCCGGGAGCAGGTTCGCGACCTGCTCGATCGTGTCGATCTGGTGCTCGCTACCGATCCGGACGTCACCAAGGGCTGATTCGTGCGACTGCTTGGGGTATACTCGCATCACTCCCTGGGGTGCTTGCCAGTTGACCACGTCCCTGAGCCGATTCGCACTACCCTGGAGGTTGCACGTTGGGCTGGTGTGCATGTCCGCTAGACGGAAAGCCTTAAAGCCTACTGCATCTTCCACCTTGAACTTTCGGGTTCAAGGGCTAAGTCAGCAGCGGTTCATCCGGGGAGCCTGATTCCAGTCCGATGCCGGTTTCGTTACCGGCATCGGCTTTTTTACGGGTACGATTTAGTCACCCGACCCGCGAGCCCGAATCCATGACCGAACCTGCGCTGCTGCCCCGCCCGCAACTTCGACGCATGCTGCGCAAGGCTCGCCGCGCACTGACTCCCAGTCAACAGCGCCAGGCCGCTCGCGGGCTGTATAGGCAACTGGCCCAGCATCCGCTGTTTCGCCGCGCAAAACATATCTCGCTCTACTTGCCCACCGACGGTGAAATTGATCCGCGCCTGCTGCTGCGTGCGGCTCAGCAAAGGGGCAAGGTGACGTACCTGCCAGTGCTCAGCGCCTGGCCACGAACGCGCATGGTGTTCCAGCGAATTCGCCCCGGGGATAAACTCAAGCCCAACCGCTTCCGCATCCTCGAGCCCCGAGCCAACCTCGCTTCGCAGCGCAAAGTCTGGACGCTTGACCTGGTCCTGCTGCCATTAGTCGGTTTTGACGACGTCGGCGGACGCCTGGGCATGGGTGGCGGTTTTTATGACAGGAGCCTGGCGTATCTGGCACGCCGCAAAAGCTGGCGCAAGCCGACGCTGCTGGGGCTGGCTCATGAATGTCAGAAAGTCGAGCGACTGGCTCAAGCGAGCTGGGATGTGCCGCTGCAGGGAACGGTAACGGACAGGGGCTGGTATTTCGCAGGTATCGCACCGTAGGAGCAAAGCTTGCTCACGATAGCGATCTTTCAGGCAGATGGATGTTGAATGTGACGCCGCCGTCGCGAGCAAGCTTTGCTCCTACAGGTGCGGCGTCCGGAAATCAGATCAGCGCTTGAAGGCCGACGGCTGTTGTTGCTGGGTCAATTCCATAGGAGCGTCAGTCTTGTTGCTCCACAGACTTTGGGCATAACCGGTGGTCACGACGCCGAGGCCGAACAAAATAACCAAAATCCATAGTAAATCCGGTTTGCGTTTCATCGATTGCCCCCCAAAGGCATATCAACACGATGACAGCAGCGGTTTCCGTTGTAGGCCGTGCAGCAGCGTCAAGCTAAGAAGGCCGGCATTTTGCGACAACGGGACCCTACACGCAAACGCTGGCGTCAACCGACTGTCGGTTTGTCATAAAATTGCCCGACAACTTGCCCACTCACTTCGCAAGGAGCAAAACCATGGCCTATTGGCTGATGAAATCCGAGCCCGACGAACTGTCCATAAAGGACCTGGCAAAGTTGGGCACAGCGCGCTGGGACGGGGTTCGCAACTATCAGGCGCGCAATTTCCTGCGGGCCATGGCGGTGGGCGACGAGTTTTTCTTCTACCACTCCAGCTGCCCGGAACCGGGGATCGCCGGGATCGGCAGGATCATTGAAGCCGCATACCCGGACCCTACCGCCCTGGAGCCTGAAAGCCATTACTACGACCCGAAGGCCACGGCCGAGAAAAACGCCTGGAGCGCGATTGATGTCGCCCATGTGGAGACGTTTGCCAAGGTGTTGAAGCTGGACTACCTGAAACAGCAGGCGGCGCTGGCCGAGATGCCGCTGGTGCAGAAAGGCTCGCGGCTGTCGGTGATGCCGGTTACGGCAGAGCAGTGGGCGGCGGTGATTGCTTTGCGCTAATGCACAAAAGATCGCAACCTGCGGCAGCGCCTACAGACGTTCGCGCTCACAGACAGGAATTGTCGCTGGCTGCCATCTTTTGATGTTTCAATCAGACAAAGAAAGGCTTACTGGATAATAAGGTTGTTGAACAACAGATCCTCAACCACCGGCTTGCCCGTCTCGTCATTCATGATTTGCTGGGTCTGCTTCAAGGCTTCCTGACGCAGTTTCTCCTTGGCCTCCACATTGTTCATCGCCTCGGTCGTCTGCTGCGCGAACAACGCCACCAGCTGATTGCGAATCAACGGCTCGTTGGCCTTCACCAGTTTGGTCGCCTCATCCCCAGTGACGCGCAAGGCGACATCCGCCTTGTAGACCTTGAGCTTGGGCGTGCCGTCCAGGCCGTAGTTGCCCACAAATGGCGGGGTCAGGGTGATGTAGTTGACCTTCGGCGCTACTTCTTCCTTGGCTTCTTCGGCCATCGCTGCCACCGGCAGACACAGGGCCAGCATCAATACGGTCCACGCTTTCACAATTCGCTCCTTATCCGGTTTGCGGCCTAGCATAACGACCCGCTGCGTCAGCACAAGCTTATGGCTGACTATCAGGGCGAGGCATGCTCGTTGACCCGTTGACTCACACACCTACACTTATCGGCCATCACTCCCAAAGGAATAGCCCTGATGAAAGCCGTGCTGTGCAAAGCCTTCGGCCCTGCCGAATCGCTGGTGCTGGAAGACGTCGCCAGCCCTGTCGCAAAAAAGAATGAAATCCTGCTGGACGTGCACGCCGCCGGGGTCAATTTCCCGGACACGCTGATCATCGAGGGCAAATACCAGTTCAAGCCGCCCTTCCCGTTTTCCCCTGGTGGCGAGGCGGCTGGCGTAGTGAGTGCGGTCGGTGAAAAAGTCAGCCATTTGAAAGTCGGTGACCGCGTCATGGCCTTGACCGGCTGGGGCAGTTTCGCCGAGCAGGTGGCAGTGCCAGGCTATAACGTGTTGCCGATTCCGCCGTCGATGGACTTCAACACCGCCGCTGCGTTCAGCATGACCTACGGCACATCAATGCACGCCCTCAAGCAAAGGGGCAGCCTGCAGCCGGGTGAAACCCTGCTGGTGCTGGGCGCCTCCGGAGGGGTCGGCCTGGCCGCCGTGGAAATCGGCAAAGCCATGGGCGCACGGGTGATCGCCGCCGCCAGCAGCGCGGAAAAGCTTGCAGTGGCCAAGGCGGCCGGCGCAGATGAGCTGATCAACTACAGCGAAACCAGCCTCAAGGATGAGGTCAAACGCCTGACCGATGGCCAGGGCGCCGACGTGATCTACGACCCGGTCGGCGGCGACCTGTTCGACCAGGCCATCCGCGCCATCGCCTGGAACGGCCGCCTGCTGGTAGTGGGTTTTGCCAGTGGGCGCATTCCGGAACTGCCGGTGAACCTTGCGTTGCTCAAGGGCGCAGCGGTAGTCGGGGTGTTCTGGGGCTCGTTTGCCCAACGCCAGCCGCAAGACAATGCGGCGAACTTCCAGCAGCTGTTTGGCTGGTTCGCTGAAGGCAAATTGAAGCCTCTGGTGTCGCAGGTGTATCCGCTCAGCAATGCGGCACAGGCAATCAATGACCTTGGACAGCGCAAGGCGGTCGGCAAGGTGGTGGTGCAAGTTCGCTAAAGCTCTGGAGCAGTCTGGCCTGGACCCACCCCGTCCAGGTCAACTCCTCAGCCGGACTTCCTCCATGAATCGATTCGCGAACTGCTTCCTGCATAGGTTACGGGCCGAAAACCCGAAAAAGAACGTGATGACTTCCGGTACGCACGCAGGACATGTCCCATAAAACCTGGCTAAAACGTGCGCCCGAGTGCCTGAGCGCGGCCAAAGTAATCTTTCCTGCAACGTCCTTCACTTATGTCTGAGCGACATGTTCGTAAAAGAACATGCGATCTCGGACATTTCCGCTGTTTGGTCGATGGCTACCGGTGCTATTTTCGGTAACGAAACTGTAACATTCGCATCCGCAGTCAAAACAAGAATCTGGAGCTCTTGAATGTTTGCTTTCTTTCGTCCTGCCGCGCATCAGGCTCCTTTGCCTGAAGACAAAATAGACAGTGCCTACCGACGCCATCGCTGGCAGATCTTTGCCGGTATCTTTATCGGCTACGCCGGATACTACCTGCTGCGCAAAAACTTCTCATTGGCCATGCCCTACCTGATCGAAGAGGGTTACACCCGCGGCGAGCTGGGCCTGGCGCTGTCTGCCATCGCCATTGCCTATGGCCTGTCGAAATTCCTGATGGGCATCGTCTCCGACCGCTCGAACCCGCGCTTCTTCCTGCCGTTCGGGCTACTGGTGTCGGCCGGGGTCATGTTCATTTTTGGTTTCGCGCCATGGGCGACGTCCAGTGTGACCATTATGTTCATCCTGCTGTTCATCAACGGCTGGGCCCAGGGCATGGGCTGGCCGCCGAGTGGCCGGACCATGGTCCACTGGTGGTCGCAAAAGGAACGCGGCGGCGTGGTGTCGCTGTGGAACGTGGCGCACAACGTCGGCGGCGGTTTGATCGGCCCGCTGTTCCTGCTGGGCATGGGCCTGTTCAACGACTGGCATGCGGCCTTCTATGTGCCTGCAGCCGTAGCCTTGGCCGTGGCGGTATTTGCCTTTGCCACCATGCGCGATACGCCACAATCGGTCGGCCTGCCGCCCATCGAGAAGTACAAGAACGATTATCCGGAAGGCTACGACGCCAGCCATGAAGAAGAATTCAGCGCCAAGGAAATCTTCGTCAAGTACGTGCTGCGCAACAAAATGCTCTGGTACATCGCCCTGGCCAACGTCTTCGTCTACCTGCTGCGCTACGGCGTGCTGGACTGGGCACCGACCTACCTCAAGGAAGCCAAGGGTTTCACCGTTGATAAAACCTCGTGGGCGTACTTCTTCTACGAGTGGGCCGGTATCCCGGGCACGCTGTTGTGCGGCTGGATGTCGGACAAGATCTTCCGCGGCAACCGCGGCCTGACCGGCATGGTGTTCATGGCACTGGTGACCGTGGCCACTCTGGTGTATTGGCTGAACCCGGCTGGCAACCCGACCGTCGACATGATCGCGCTGGTTTCGATCGGCTTCCTGATCTACGGCCCGGTCATGCTGATCGGCCTGCAGGCACTGGAACTGGCGCCGAAGAAGGCAGCCGGTACGGCAGCAGGCTTTACCGGCCTGTTTGGCTACCTGGGTGGATCGGTGGCGGCCAGTGCGGCGATGGGCTACACCGTGGACCACTTCGGCTGGGACGGCGGCTTCGTGCTATTGATCGGCGCGTGCCTGCTGGCCATGGCCTTCCTGGCCCCCACGCTGTGGCACAAGCAAGTGGCCAGTCAGAGCCGCGAAGCGGTCGCCTGATCCACTGAAGACTTGCAGCGCTTGAGCCGCGCCTCCAGATTTCGGTCTGGCATGGCGTGGCTACGCAGGGCGTGGGCGGTCTGCTCGACGTAATCGCGAGTAGTGCCGTAGCGCCCGCAAGCATTTTCGAATACCTGACTCAGCACGTGGTCCGGCAAGTTGCCGGCGTAGCTGGGCAAGTGTCGCTCCAACACGAACCCCAATGCCTGGACCTGACTTCCGTCTTCGAGACGGCAGTTGAGCCAGTGTGGGCGATAGGAAGGGAATGGCATTTCGCGCTGCCAGAGCGCATACAGCGAGGCATCCAGCTGTTCTTCCGGCAGGCGATAGGCGAAGCCGCTGCAGGAGCCGCCGCGATCCAGGCCAAACACCAGCCCGGGCACTTCAGGCGTGCCGCGATGTTCGTGCGACCACAGGTACAAACCGCGATGATAGCCATGCACCCGACCGCGTACCCGCTCTACAGCCGGGCACTCGGGCCGCCAGATCAAGGAACCGTAAGCGAACAGCCATACCGGCCCACCTTTGTGGCGCGCCATGGTGGACTGCATCGAGCTGAGCAATTGTTCGTGAGTGAGCTGCGGCCCCAGATCGAGCCGCGGAGGGTAAGCCAGATTCAAAAAAGCAGATTCAATGGCGCTCATGGCGATTAGCGTTCAGCTCCCCGCGAGTGAAGAATTACTTAATAGAACGCACCGCTGTAACAATAAGGCACATATGTTTTAAGGCAATTTAAGTGCCATGGCAGAGTTCTTAAATGATTGCCTTGATGAGATATAACCTACCGGTATTTACAGTTTTCTATAAATACCGATCAGCTATATAGGGAGATATAAGCAAGCTAACCGTAGGAGCTGCCGCAGGCTGCGATCTTTTGATTTTCAAAACAAAGTCAAAAGATCGCAGCCTGCGGCAGCTCCTACAAGGGCAAGGTCAAGATCGAGGATCAAGATCGAGGATCAAGATCGCGGATCAAGATCGCGGCGCATACGCAAATACATCCGCACGCATCTGATGCGCATCCATCCCGGCTTCTACCAGCGCGTCCAGCGTGCCGTACACCATCGCTGGCGAGCCACTCGCGTAGACATGCAACGGCTTCAGGTCGGCGAAGTCCTCGCAGACCGCCTCATGCAGCATGCCGCAACGCCCTTCCCAGCCGCATTGATCGCTCACGACTTTATGCAGAAACAGGTTGGGCAGCTTCAGCCATTCATCCCAGTGCTCGATTTCATAGAAATCTTCAGGCCGACGCACGCCCCAATACAGGTGGACCGGATGCTTGAAACCTGCGGCTCGACAGTGCTCGATCAGGCTGTGAATCTGGCCCATGCCGGTTCCCGCAGCGATCAGCACCAGCGGGCCGTCGGGCAACTCCGCCAGGTGGGTGTCGCCAAATGGCATCTCGATGCGCACCATCGCCTTGCGTTGCAGCTGATCTATCAGGCTCAGCGCACTGCTTTCGCGCGCCAGCACGTGTATTTGCAGATCCCGGCCCGAATGAGGCGCCGAGGCCAGGGAAAAGGCCGACTTCTCGCCATTCTCCCGCTCGATCATCAGATACTGCCCGGCGTGATAGCGCGGCGGCTTGCCGGCAGGCGCTCGCACGCTGACGCGCCAGGTGTCGCCACCCACGTCCCGGCACTCAATGACCTGACACGCCAAGCTACGCACAGGTAATTCTCCCAGCGAGAGCACGCCATCCCACAGCACGACGCAGTCTTCCAGCGGCTGCGCAATGCAAGTGTAGAACTCACCGTGATCGCGCACATCGCCGCTCTGCTCCACGCGACCTTCCACCAGCAGCGCGGCGCACACATGACAGTTGCCGTTGCGACAGCTTTGCGGGCAGTCGTAGCCCAGGCGCCGCGCCCCATCGAGAATCCGCTCGCCGGGCAGAATCTGTAGCACCGCTCCGGAAGGCTGCAAAGTTACACGCATCAATCTATTCCTAACTGATTCCAGATGGCATCGACCCGTTTGGTCACGGCTTCGTCCTTGACGATGACCCGGCCCCACTCGCGAGTGGTTTCACCCGGCCATTTATGCGTGGCATCGAGCCCCATCTTCGAACCCAGGCCGGATACCGGCGAAGCGAAGTCGAGGTAGTCGATCGGCGTGTTGTCGATCATCACCGTATCGCGCTTGGGGTCCATGCGCGTGGTGATGGCCCAGATCACGTCGTTCCAGTCTCGCGCGTTGATATCGTCGTCAGTGACGATAACGAACTTGGTGTACATGAACTGTCGCAAAAACGACCAGACACCCAACATTACCCGCTTGGCATGGCCGGGATATGACTTCTTCATGGTTACGATAGCCATGCGGTACGAGCAGCCTTCGGGCGGCAGGTAGAAGTCGGTGATCTCCGGGAACTGCTTTTGCAGAATCGGCACGAACACTTCGTTCAGGGCCACGCCGAGAATCGCCGGTTCATCCGGCGGACGGCCGGTGTAGGTGCTGTGGTAGATCGGCTTGATGCGGTGAGTGATGCGCTCTACCGTGAACACCGGGAAGCTGTCGACTTCGTTGTAGTAGCCGGTGTGGTCGCCGTACGGACCTTCATCCGCCATCTCGCCCGGATGGATCACACCTTCAAGGATGATCTCGGCGGTGGCCGGCACTTGCAGGTCATTGCCACGGCACTTCACCAGCTCGGTGCGGTTGCCGCGCAGCAAACCGGCGAAGGCGTATTCAGACAGGCTGTCCGGCACTGGCGTCACGGCGCCGAGAATGGTCGCCGGATCAGCGCCAAGCGCTACGGAAACCGGGAACGGCTGCCCAGGATGCTTCTCACACCACTCGCGGTAATCCAGCGCACCACCCCGGTGACTGAGCCAGCGCATGATCACCTTGTTGCGGCCGATCACTTGCTGACGGTAAATGCCGAGGTTCTGGCGGTCCTTGTTCGGACCTTTGGTGACGGTCAGGCCCCAGGTAATCAGCGGGCCGACGTCGCCTGGCCAGCAGGTCTGCACTGGCAGCATCGCGAGGTCGACGTCGTCGCCTTCAATGACCACTTCCTGACACACCGCATCCTTGACGACTTTTGGCGCCATGGCGATGATCTTGCGGAAAATCGGCAGCTTGGACCAGGCGTCTTTCAGCCCCTTGGGCGGCTCGGGCTCCTTGAGGAAGGCCAGCAGCTTGCCGATCTCGCGCAACTCGCTGACGGCTTCCGCCCCCATGCCCAGCGCCACGCGCTCTGGCGTACCAAACAGGTTGCCGAGCACCGGGATGTCATAACCCGTCGGGTTTTCGAAAAGCAGCGCGGGACCCTTGGCGCGCAAGGTGCGATCGCACACCTCGGTCATTTCCAGCACAGGGGACACCGGAACCTGGATGCGCTTGAGCTCGCCGCGCTTTTCCAGACCGCTGATAAAGTCGCGCAAGTCGCGATACTGCATGCGTGAGCCTCGTTTTGGCCGTGGCGTTCGGGGGAGGCAGTTTAGCGCCGAACCCCGCTGTTCAGAACCACCAACTGCCAATGATCAAAAATCAGATAGCAAAAAGCCGGGTTTCCCCGGCTTTTGCTGATCTATCGACTTACTTGCGTTTCATCGACAGGAAGAACTCATCGTTGGTCTTGGTCGTTTTCAGCTTGTCGACCAGGAACTCGATGGCAGCGATCTCGTCCATCGGGTGCAGCAGCTTGCGCAGGATCCACATGCGCTGCAACTCGTCATCGGCCGTCAGCAACTCTTCGCGGCGAGTGCCGGAACGGTTGATGTTGATAGCCGGGAACACGCGCTTTTCAGCGATACGACGATCCAGCGGCAGTTCCATGTTGCCCGTGCCTTTGAATTCCTCGTAGATCACTTCGTCCATCTTCGAGCCGGTTTCAACCAGCGCGGTGGCGATGATGGTCAGCGAACCGCCTTCCTCGATGTTCCGCGCGGCACCGAAGAAACGTTTCGGTTTCTCCAGGGCGTGGGCATCGACACCACCGGTGAGTACCTTGCCGGAGCTCGGGATCACGGTGTTGTAGGCACGAGCCAGACGCGTGATGGAGTCGAGCAGGATCACCACGTCTTTCTTGTGCTCGACCAGGCGCTTGGCCTTCTCGATCACCATTTCGGCAACCTGCACGTGGCGGGTTGGCGGCTCATCGAACGTCGAGGCAACCACTTCGCCACGCACGGTGCGCTGCATTTCGGTTACTTCTTCCGGACGCTCGTCGATCAGCAGCACGATCAGATGAACTTCAGGATTGTTACGCGCGATGTTGGCTGCGATGTTCTGCAGCATGATGGTTTTACCGGCTTTCGGCGGTGCCACGATCAAACCACGCTGGCCTTTGCCGATCGGGGCGCACAGGTCGATGACCCGACCGGTGAGGTCTTCGGTGGAACCGTTGCCGGCTTCCATCTTCATGCGCACCGTCGGGAACAGCGGGGTCAGGTTCTCGAAGAGAATCTTGTTTTTCGCATTCTCGGGACGATCGTAGTTGATCGTGTCGACCTTGAGCAGCGCGAAATAACGCTCGCCTTCCTTGGGAGGGCGGATCTTGCCAACGATGGTGTCACCGGTGCGCAAGTTGAAGCGACGAATCTGGCTTGGCGAGACGTAGATATCGTCTGGGCCAGCGAGATAGGAAGCGTCAGCGGAGCGAAGGAAGCCGAAGCCGTCCTGGAGAATCTCCAGCACGCCATCACCGGAGATTTCCTCGCCGCTTTTCGCGTGCTTTTTGAGCAGGGAGAAAATCACGTCCTGCTTGCGCGAACGGGCCATATTTTCTATGCCCATCTGTTCGGCCAATTCGAGCAGTTCGGTAATCGGCTTTTGCTTGAGTTCAGTCAGATTCATATAGGAATGACGTAATCATTTATGGAGGGGGGGAAATTAAGCTTTTGGCTTAATGAGGCCGCGCCGCAGAGAAGGCGACAGGATCGCGTACTTATTCGAAAAGGAGTGCGTCGGCGACGGCTAGCAGGGGGCAAAGGAGAAACCAGTGCGGGGCCGAATGTACCACCTGAGTTTCGGAGCGTCTAGCCCTCGATAACGAAAAAGCCCCGCAAATAGCGGGGCCTTTTTTTCAGACACTTTATTACGACGCTTAGATGTTGGCGTCCAGGAAAGCGGCCAATTGCGACTTCGACAGTGCGCCGACCTTGGTCGCTTCAACGTTGCCGTTCTTGAACAGCATCAGCGTCGGGATACCGCGCACGCCATGCTTGGCCGGGGTTTCCTGGTTTTCGTCGATGTTCAGCTTGGCAACGGTCAGCTTGCCTTTGTAGGTTTCTGCAATCTCGTCCAGGACAGGAGCGATCATTTTGCAAGGGCCGCACCATTCAGCCCAGTAGTCGACCAGCACAGCGCCTTCGGCCTTCAGTACATCGGCCTCGAAGCTAGCGTCGCTAACGTGTTTGATAAGATCGCTGCTCATGGAAGTCTCCAGGTTGTAAGCAAAAAAACGTGGCCCATCATAGCCGCCCTTCCCCCGTTCAGGAAGCTGCAGATGATTGACTCTTGCTATGGTGCCGCATGAGTTTGGGTATAGCTCAATTCATCAGGCGGCGGGGGCGATGAAGGCAATTCCGGTGCGCAGCGCGGCATTGCGCACGTGTTCCTGCATCGCCTTCTGTGCGGCCCCGGACGCCCGGCGTGCCAGTGCGCGGAGAATCTTGCGGTGCTCCTGCCAGGTTTCCATGGCGCGCTCGGCCCGGATGAACGGTAGCTTCTGGCTCTCCAGGAAGATGTCGGCACTGGCGGTCAGGATACTCAGCATCGCCTGATTGCCGCTGGCCAGCAGGATGCGCCGGTGAAACTCGAAATCCAGGCGCGCCGCCGCTTCAAAGTCGCCCACCTTCAACTCGTTGCGCATCGCGGCCACGTTGTCTTCCAGCGCATCGAGCTGGACAGTACTTAACGTCACCGCTGCCAGGCCCGCAGCGAACCCCTCCAGGGCATAGCGCAACTGGAAGATGTCCAGGGGCGACGCCTGTGCCGCGAAGGGCCAGCTCAACGCCGCGTCGGACCGCGCCAGGTCCACGGGCGCCTGCACAAACACCCCTTTGCCCGGCTGGATGCTGATCAGCCCCAGGGCACTTAACGACGACAGCGCTTCGCGTAACGACGCCCGGCTCACGCCCAATTGCACCGCCAGGTCCCGTTGCGAGGGCAAGGCATCCCCCGGCCCGAACCCCTGTTCGGTGATCAGTTTACGGATGGCTTGCAGCGCCACTTCAGGAACGGCTCGGGAGATCGAATTCATGGTTTTTCAGACGAACCGGATGAATGAGCGGACAGTTTTAAAGCTATTCGCAGCGTCCGGCAAGTCGTGCCCCATGGGGGTTCGCAGAGTTATGACGATGCGCTATCAGGGTGCGAATCAGGGCTCAACTGTTCAGACCAGTAAGACCGAGCAAACCCAGTAAACCCGGGGGCTGTGCCACCCGAAACCGATACTTGGCATGGCCCGTGCTCTGTCGATCCGCAGAAATCACTTCTCGCCGATTCGGAGATTTGCCATGACCCAGCGTTACAGCGCCCTCCTCGCAGCCCTGTTTGCCAGCCTGATGCTGAGCCAGGCGCCCGCCCACGCCGACGGCCTGGAGGACGTGGTCAAGCGCGGCGTCCTCAAAGTCGCCGTGCCACAGGACTTCCCGCCCTTCGGCTCGGTGGGTCCGGACATGAAGCCTCGCGGCCTGGACATCGACACTGCCAAGCTGCTGGCGGACCAGCTCAAGGTCAAACTCGAACTGACCCCGGTCAACAGCACTAACCGCATTCCGTTCCTGACCACCGGCAAGGTCGACCTGGTGATTTCCAGCCTTGGCAAGAACGCCGAACGCGAGAAAGTCATCGACTTTTCCAGCGCCTACGCGCCCTTCTACCTCGCAGTGTTCGGCCCGCCAGAGGCCACGATCAAGACGCTGGACGACCTCACGGGCAAGACCATCAGCGTCACCCGTGGCGCCATCGAAGACATCGAGCTGACCAAGGTGGCCCCGCAAGGCGTGACCATCAAGCGCTTTGAAGACAACAATTCGACCATCGCCGCCTACCTCGCCGGCCAGGTCGATCTGATCGCCAGCGGCAACGTGGTGATGGTGGCGATCAGCGAGAAGAACCCCAAGCGCGTGCCGGCTTTGAAAGTAAAGCTCAAGGATTCGCCGGTCTACGTCGGGGTGAACAAGAACGAGCCGGCGCTGCTGGGCAAGGTCAACCAGATCCTCGCCACTGCAAAAACCGACGGCGCGCTGGAGAAAAACTCCCAGACCTGGCTGAAAGAGCCACTGCCGGCCGATCTCTGATCGTCGCCCGGGAGATTTGACATGGCTTATCAGTTCGACTTTCTACCGGTGGTGCAAAATACCGACCTGCTGCTGCGCGGTGCGTTGTTCACCCTTGAACTGACCGCCATTGGCGCGGTATTCGGGGTGGCGCTAGGCATCGTCGGCGCGCTGGTACGGGCGTGGAACATTCGCCCGTTCTCGGTGATTTTCGGGGTTTACGTCGAGTTGATCCGCAACACACCCTTCCTGGTGCAGTTGTTTTTCATCTTCTTCGGCCTGCCGTCACTGGGTGTGCAGATTTCCGAATGGCAGGCCGCCGTGCTGGCGATGGTGATCAACCTGGGCGCCTATTCCACGGAAATCATTCGCGCCGGCATTCAGGCGATCCCCCGAGGACAGCTGGAAGCCGCCGCAGCGCTGGCGATGACCCGCTTCGAAGCGTTTCGCCACGTCATCCTGCTGCCGGCGCTGGGCAAGGTCTGGCCGGCCCTGAGCAGCCAAATCATCATCGTCATGCTCGGCTCGGCGGTCTGCTCGCAGATCGCCACCGAAGAGCTGAGTTTCGCCGCCAACTTCATTCAGTCGCGCAACTTCCGCGCCTTTGAAACCTATGCCCTGACCACGCTGATCTACCTGTGCATGGCGTTGCTGATTCGCCAGCTCCTGAACTGGATCGGCCGTCGTTACATTGCAAGGAGCAGCCAATGAGCGATTTCACCTTCTGGGACATCGTGCGCAACCTGCTCACGGGCCTGCAATGGACGCTGGCGCTGTCACTGGTGGCGTTCATTGGCGGCGGGCTGATCGGTCTGCTGGTCATGGTCATGCGCATCTCGAAGAAAGCCTTGCCGCGCAATATCGCGCGCACCTACATCGAACTGTTCCAGGGCACGCCGCTGCTGATGCAGTTGTTCCTGGTATTTTTCGGTGTGGCGCTGGCCGGTGTGGACATCTCCGCGTGGATGGCTGCGGCCGTCGCCCTGACCCTGTTTACCAGCGCTTACCTGGCGGAGATCTGGCGCGGCTGCGTCGACTCGATCCCCGACGGCCAATGGGAAGCCTCATCGAGCCTGGCGCTCAACCCGCTGGAGCAACTGCGCTACGTGATCCTGCCGCAAGCGCTACGCATCGCCGTGGCGCCGACCGTGGGCTTTTCGGTGCAAGTGGTCAAAGGCACTGCCGTCACCTCGATCATCGGCTTCACCGAGCTGACCAAAACCGGCGGCATGCTCGCCAACGCGACCTTTGAGCCGTTCATGGTCTATGGCCTCGTCGCCCTCGGTTACTTCCTGCTCTGCTACCCCTTGTCCCTCAGTGCGCGCTACCTGGAAAGGAGACTGCATGCCTCTGCTTAGAATTTCCGCCCTGCATAAATATTACGGCGATCACCACGTGCTCAAAGGCATCGACCTCAGTGTCGAGGAAGGCCAGGTGGTGGCAATCATCGGCCGCAGTGGCTCGGGCAAATCGACCTTGCTGCGCACGCTCAATGGCCTGGAGTCGATCAATGATGGCGTGATTGAAGTCGACGGCGAATACCTCGACGCCGCCCGTGCCGACCTGCGCACTCTGCGACAGAAGGTCGGGATGGTGTTCCAGCAGTTCAACCTGTTCCCCCACCTGACCGTTGGCGAAAACGTAATGCTCGCCCCGCAAGTTGTGCAGAAGGTACCGAAGGCCAAAGCCCGGGAACTGGCGCGCGAAATGCTGGAGCGAGTAGGGCTCGGGGAAAAGTTTGATGCATTCCCGGATCGATTGTCCGGCGGGCAGCAGCAACGCGTGGCAATCGCCCGGGCACTGGCCATGTCGCCGAAGGTGTTGCTGTGCGACGAAATCACCTCGGCGCTGGACCCGGAATTGGTCAATGAGGTGCTGAGTGTGGTTCGGCAACTGGCCAAAGACGGTATGACGCTGATCATGGTCACCCACGAAATGCGCTTTGCCCGGGAGGTTGGGGACAAGCTGGTGTTCATGCACCTGGGCAAGGTGCATGAGGTGGGAGACCCGAAGATCTTGTTTGCCAACCCGCAGACAGCGGAGCTGGCGAATTTCATTGGTACTGTGGAAGCGACAGTCTGAAAGCTCTGCAGGGCCTGTGATGGCCTCATCGCGGGCTTGCCCGCGATTGACCGCGCAGCGGTCGTCTACAGGGTTGCGCAGGATCAAGGGTTTGAACACTGCGCGTTGGCGTCAGCCTTTGATCGTGGCACGATGTCGAGGTTATCGACCGAGACCCCCAGACCATGCCGCAATCCCAAGCCAAGAATCTGTCCCTGATCGCCGCAATCGACCTGGGCTCCAACAGCTTTCACATGGTCGTGGCCAAGGCCCAGAACGGCGAAATCCGTATTCTCGAGCGTCTCGGGGAGAAGGTTCAGCTGGCAGCAGGTATCGACGAAGAGCGCCAGCTCAACGAAGAATCCATGCAGCGCGGGCTCGACTGCCTGAAACGCTTTGCCCAACTGATCAACGGTATGCCCCCGGGCGCCGTACGGATCGTGGGCACCAACGCCCTGCGCGAAGCGCGTAATCGCAATGAATTCATCCGTCGCGCCGAGGAAATCCTCGGTCACCCGGTGGAAGTCATCTCCGGCCGGGAAGAAGCGCGCCTGATCTACCTTGGCGTGTCCCACACCCTCGCCGACACCCCGGGCAAGCGCCTGGTGGCCGACATCGGCGGCGGCAGCACCGAGTTCATCATCGGCCAGCGCTTCGAGCCACTGCTGCGCGAAAGCCTGCAAATGGGCTGCGTGAGCTTCACCCAGCGCTATTTCAAGGACGGTAAGGTCACACCGGCTCGCTACGCCCAGGCCTACACGGCGGCGCGGCTCGAGATCATGAGCATTGAACACGCTCTGCACCGCCTGACCTGGGATGAGGCCATCGGCTCCTCGGGCACCATTCGCGCGATCGGCCTGGCACTGAAGGCCGGCGGGCATGGCACCGGCGAAGTCAACGCCGAGGGCCTGGCCTGGCTCAAGCGCAAGCTGTTCAAGCTGGGGGACGCCGACAAGATCGATTTCGAAGGCATCAAGCCCGACCGTCGCGCAATCTTCCCGGCCGGCCTGGCGATCCTCGAAGCCATCTTCGACGCCCTCGAACTGCAACGCATGGACCACTGTGAAGGCGCACTGCGTGAAGGCGTGCTCTACGACCTGCTGGGCCGTCATCATCACGAAGACGTCCGTGAGCGCACCCTGAGCTCGCTGATGGAGCGTTATCACGTCGACCTGGAACAAGCGGCGCGGGTAGAACGCAAGGCGCTGCATGCCTTCGACCAGGTAGCCGAAGATTGGGACCTGGATGACGGCGTGTGGCGCGAACTGCTGGGCTGGGCGGCCAAGGTCCACGAAGTGGGCCTGGACATCGCTCACTATCATTACCACAAGCATGGCGCCTACCTGATCGAGCACTCGGACCTCGCCGGATTCTCCCGCGAAGACCAGCAGATGCTCGCACTGCTGGTGCGCGGGCATCGCCGTAACATTCCCCGGGACAAGTTTGCCGAGTTCGGCAGTGACGGCAGCAAGCTGATCCGCCTGTGCGTGCTGCTGCGCTTCGCGATCCTGTTCCACCACATCCGTGGCACCCAGGAAATGCCCCAGGTGGTCCTGCGGGCCAATGGCGACAGCCTGGATGTGTTGTTCCCGGCCAACTGGCTGGATGAAAACCAGCTGACCCAGGCGGATTTTGCCCTGGAAGCGGAGTGGCTGACCCGGGTGGGCTTTACCCTCAACGTCCGGTAGTGCCCCTGTAGGAGCGAGCTTGCTCGCGATGCACGTGAACGATAAAGCTGGCAGCCTGACACCCCGCAGCGCTCTCAGGTTTTTCGCGAGCAAGCTCGCTCCTACATTGATTGCATCGATCGCAGCGAATGCGTGATCGCAGCGAGTGTGGTGATTGCAGTTGCGGTGATTGTGACGGCAGTGACGGCAGCAAAAAAAATGGCGATCCACAGGGATCGCCATTTTTTATGCCCCTTGAGGCTTAACGCACTGCCAGGATCGGACTGCCCAACCGCTCCAGCAACGTCGCCTGCGCACTGCGCGGGTTCTGGTTGCCGGTAGGCGTGTTGCGGATGTAACGGCCGTCCGACTGCAAGCTCCAGCTGTGGGTGTTGTCGCTCAGGTACAGCTCCAGCTCTTTCTTGACCCGCATGATCAGCTTCTTGCCTTCCACCGGGAAGCAAGTCTCGACCCGCTTGTCGAGGTTGCGCTCCATCCAGTCGGCGCTGGAGAGGAACATCTGCTCTTCCCCGCCATTGAGGAAGTAGAACACCCGCGTATGCTCCAGGAAGCGCCCGATGATCGAGCGCACATGGATGTTGTGCGAAACCCCGGCGATGCCCGGGCGCAGGCAGCACATGCCGCGCACGACCAGGTCGATGCGCACCCCGGACTGACTGGCCTTGTACAGCGCGCGAATGATCTTCGGATCAGTCAGCGAGTTGAACTTGGCAATGATGTGTGCCGGCTTGCCTTCCAGGGCGAACTGCGTTTCCCGGGCAATCATGTCGAGCATGCCCTTTTTCAGGGTGAACGGCGCATGCAGCAGTTTCTTCATGCGCAGGGTCTTGCCCATGCCGATCAACTGGCTGAACAGCTTGCCCACGTCCTCGCACAACGCATCGTCGGAGGTCAGCAAGCTGTAGTCGGTGTACAGACGGGCGTTGGCTGCGTGGTAGTTGCCGGTGCCCAAGTGAGCGTACCGCACGATCTCCCCGGCCTCGCGCCGCAGGATCAGCATCATCTTGGCGTGGGTCTTGAACCCCACAACGCCGTAGATCACCACTGCACCGGCCGCTTGCAGACGGCTGGCCAGTTGCAGGTTGGACTCTTCATCGAACCGCGCGCGCAATTCGATCACCGCGGTGACTTCCTTGCCGTTACGGGCTGCATCCACCAGCGCGTCGACGATTTCCGAGTTGGCACCGGAGCGGTACAGCGTCTGGCGCACGGCCAATACATGCGGGTCTTTCGCGGCCTGGCGCAACAGGTCGACCACCGGGGTGAACGACTCGAACGGGTGCAGCAACAGGATGTCCTGCTTGCTGATCACGCTGAAGATGTTCTCGCTGTTCTGCAGCAGTTTCGGAATCTGCGGGGTGAACGGCAGGTATTGCAGCTCGCGCTGGCTGTCGAGGCCGGTGATGCTGAACAAACGGGTCAGGTTGACCGGCCCGTTAACCTGATACAGCTCGGTCTCGTGCAGGTTGAACTGCTTGAGCAGGTAGTCGGAGAGGTGTTTGGGGCAAGTGTCAGCCACTTCCAGTCGCACCGCATCGCCATAACGACGGGAGAACAGCTCACCACGCAGCGCGCGGGCCAGGTCTTCAACGTCTTCAGTGTCGACCGCCAGGTCGGCGTTACGGGTCAGGCGGAACTGATAGCAGCCCTTGACCTTCATGCCCTGGAACAAGTCATCGGCGTGCGCGTGGATCATCGACGACAGGAACACGTAGTTGTCACCGGAGCCGCCCACCTCCTCCGGCACCTTGATCACTCGCGGCAGCAGGCGCGGAGCAGGGATGATCGCCAGGCCAGAGTCGCGGCCAAACGCATCGATGCCTTCCAGTTCGACGATGAAGTTCAGACTCTTGTTCACCAGCAACGGGAACGGGTGAGTCGGGTCAAGGCCGATCGGCGTGATGATCGGCGCAATCTCGTCGCGGAAGAACCGGCGCACCCAGGTCTTGATCTTGGTGGTCCAGTGACGGCGACGGATGAAGCGGACCTGATGTTTCTCCAGCTCCGGCAACAGAATATCGTTGAGAATGGCGTACTGGCGGTCGACATGACCATGCACCAGCTCGCTGATGCGTGCCAGGGCCTGATGCGGTTGCAGGCCATCGGCGCCCGCCTGTTCACGGGCGAAGGTGATCTGCTTCTTCAGTCCGGCCACACGAATCTCGAAGAACTCGTCCAGGTTGCTGGAGAAGATCAGCAGGAACTTCAGCCGCTCCAGCAACGGGTAGGACTCATCCAGTGCCTGTTCCAGCACGCGAATGTTGAACTGCAGCTGCGAAAGCTCGCGATGGATGTACAGGCTGCTGTCATCCAGGCCGGGAATGGCAATCGCCGGTGCCGCCACTGCGGCTTCGACGACCACTGCGGGTGGCGCTGGCTCCAGCTCCGGCGGTGTTTCGGCGACTTGCTCCACCACGGGTTGAGCATCTTTTACGGCAACTTCAGTGAGTCCTTCGGTATTCATGGAATGTTCCTGGGAGGGCTATTTTTGCTCTCGTAACAATTGAGCGGCACGGACGGCAAAGTAGGTCAGGATGCCGTCGGCGCCTGCGCGTTTAAAAGCGGTCAGGGATTCGAGTATTACCCCTTCGCTCAACCAGCCATTCTGGATCGCCGCCATGTGCATGGCGTATTCGCCGCTGACTTGATAAACAAACGTCGGCACTTTGAATTCTTCTTTGACCCGCCACAGGATGTCCAGATACGGCATGCCTGGCTTGACCATGACCATGTCCGCGCCTTCTGACAAGTCCGCCGCCACTTCGTGCAGCGCCTCGTTGCTGTTGGCCGGGTCCATCTGGTAGGAGGCCTTGTTAGCCTTGCCCAGGTTCAGCGCGGAACCCACCGCATCGCGGAAGGGACCGTAATAGGCGCTAGCGTATTTCGCCGAGTAGGCCATGATCCGCACGTTAACGTGATCGGCCAGCTCCAGCGCCTCGCGGATCGCCTGGATGCGCCCGTCCATCATATCGGACGGCGCCACCACCTGGGCGCCGGCTTCGGCATGGGACAGGGCCTGGCGGACCAGTGCATCGACGGTAATGTCGTTCTGCACGTAGCCTTCTTCATCGAGAATACCGTCCTGGCCGTGGGTGGTGAACGGATCCAGGGCAACGTCGGTGATCACACCCAGCTCGGGGAACTGCGCACGTAATGCGCGGGTGGCGCGTTGGGCAATGCCATTCGGGTTCCAGGCTTCGGCCGCGTCCAGCGACTTGAGCTCCGCCGGCGTCACGGGGAACAGCGCGAGCGCGGGAATACCCAGCTCGACCCACTTGGCGGCCTCTTCAAGCAACAGATCAATGGTCAGGCGCTCGACGCCCGGCATTGACGCCACCGCTTCGCGACGATTCTCACCGTCCAGTACAAATACCGGCAGGATCAGGTCGTCGACGCTGAGGACGTTTTCACGAACCAGGCGGCGCGAGAATTCATCACGACGATTGCGTCGCAGACGGGTGGCTGGGAACAGGCGGTTGGCGGGGGTAAAGCTCACGGCAGACTCCTGAGCCCGCGCTGGCGGGCGAGCGTGACAGTTATAAGCTGCCATTATGACCGTCGTATTACAGTTATGTGCACACCTGTGACAGGTAGTCGCATTCCATTGTCCTTGCATGAAATGTTCACGTCGAGACACATTTGGACACTTTCATGAATGTGCCCGAAGGGTTAGGCTGCGCGTTCATTTCGCCAGCACCCAGACAATGCTCCAGCAATTTCTTCAGGAATTCGGGTATTTCGCCCTCTTTCTCGGCACGTTCTTCGAAGGCGAAACCATCCTGGTACTCGCGGGCTTCCTTGCGTTCCGCGGTTACATGGACATCAAGATCGTCACCATAGTCGCGTTCTGTGGCAGTTATGCGGGCGATCAGCTGTGGTATTTCCTTGGCCGCAAGCACGGGCGCAAATTGCTGGCGCGCAAGCCGCGCTGGCAGATGATGGGCGATCGGGCGCTGGAACACATTCGAAAGCACCCGGACATCTGGGTCCTGAGCTTCCGCTTCGTCTACGGATTACGCACGGTAATGCCCGTGGCGATCGGTCTGTCGGGCTATCCACCGGGACGTTATCTGTTGCTGAACGGGATTGGCGCGGCGATCTGGGCTTCGGCACTGTCGGCGGCCGCGTATCATTTTGGTGCCGTGCTGGAAGGCATGCTTGGCAGCGTCAAGAAGTACGAGCTATGGGTGCTGGGCGCCCTGCTCGTCCTGGGCGTGGGCCTGTGGCTGCGCCGGCGCTTCAAGAACGCCCAGCTGGCAAAAAAAGTCTATGCCGACGAGCAGGCATTGAAAGCTGAACAGGCCAAGGCTGCAGCGCCCAAGACGCCCACCGAATAAAACGGTCCCTGCACCCGTAGAGACCGCTCCTGCTCACCCGATGCGCCCCCCCCC
>NZ_JADEVO010000022.1 GCF_017114825.1 Pseudomonas gregormendelii
GACTTGGTCGACAACCGACAATTTAAAAGTCAGCGTGTAATCTCTCTGGCTACGTTTTTCGCCCGTGTTCATTGCACCTTCCTGATAAGAAGCCAGAAGGTGTAAACCTTATTCAGGACGAGACAGTTTTAATCAAAAAGCCGCCTACCAGGGCGGCTTTTTATTGCCTGTCTGGTACAAACGTATCAATTTATTGCTTTCATCTGAGAGGAAAGACCTGTCGTGAATCGTGCAATGGCTCAAGAAGGTGCAGCGGGTATCGCCACTGCGGTTGCTGAAA
This sequence comes from Pseudomonas gregormendelii, assembly GCF_017114825.1. GTDB lineage: Bacteria > Pseudomonadota > Gammaproteobacteria > Pseudomonadales > Pseudomonadaceae > Aquipseudomonas > Aquipseudomonas gregormendelii. The sequence goes on from NZ_JADEVO010000022.1 coordinate 281, forward strand.
GCGTTCAGTACCAGGGTCGCAAGGCCAGCCGACAGGGCAGCGAACAGCGTCGACAGGACATTCTCGATGCAGCGATGCGCATTGTGGTGCGTGATGGCGTGCGGGCCGTGCGTCATCGCGCAGTGGCTGCCGAAGCGGCCGTGCCATTGTCGGCGACGACCTACTATTTCAAGGACATCGATGACCTGCTCACCGATACCTTCGCCCAGTACGTGGAACGCAGCGCGGCTTTCATGGGCAAGCTGTGGGTGAACAACGAGGGGCTGCTGCGCGAGATGGTGGTCAGTGGCGACGGCAGCCCGGAGTCGCGCTCGCAACTGGCCGACGATATTGCGCGCCTGATGGCAGACTATGTGCATCGCCAACTGGTCAATCGTCGCGAGCACCTGATGGCCGAACAGGCGTTCCGCCAAGAGGCACTGCTGAACCCGCGGCTGGCGGAACTGGTGCGCTCGCATCAGCAGATTCTGCTGCAGGGCAGCTGTCAGCTGTTTCAGGTATTGGGGTCCCGCGAGCCACAACAGGACGCCAAGGTGTTGACGGCGATTATCGGACGGATGGAATATCAGGGCCTGCTGAACGATGCCGAGCCTGACGCAGAGGCTGAAATGCTCGGTATCCTCAACCGTTACATGCACCTGGTGTTGGCGTCGGTGTAACGCGCGCCCCCGGGGCTCGGTGGTGTGATTTCATAGGGAGTATTGAATGAAAACCTGGCGTGTCGTTGTGATCGCCTTGTCGTTTCTGTTGCTCAGTGGCTGCCTGGTGTCCTTCAAGGAGCCTTTGCCCCAGAGTGATCCCGCGCCCAAGGGGCTGTTGGGCAAATGGACCAGCACCAATGCCTGGGGCGAACCCATGAACCTGGAGCTGACGCGCATCGGCAACAATCGTTACCAGGCGGTCAGCTACTTCAAGGCCAGGCCCAAGGCGCGCGAGGCCTATCCGTTTACAGTGTCCCGCCATGGCGATCGCTGGTACCTGTCGGCGAAGGTGCCGGCACAATTTGGCGGCCACTTCCTCATCGCCGGCTTTGAACTCAACGAGGAGCGCGAACTGGTGGTCTACAACCTCGACCTGGATCAGATAAGCCAGGCCATGGGGCAGAAAACCCTCAACGGCCAGGGCTTCCAGACGGATGATGGTGATGGCGTACTAATCAACAACAGCATGCCCGAGGTGTTTGCCTACCTCGACAACCCGGCCAACTCCGACGTGTTTGTCGAAGCCGTGCGCTACCAGCGCTTGGCCAACGCTAAATAAACCCAGCACTAACGGTTTTACTACAGGAGTTTCGGGTGGACGATTACCAGCAGACGATACGCATTTTGTCCGATCGAATTGTGCTGGCGCAGACACCGATTCGCGTCCTCGACGCGGTGAAGTGGGACGAGGGCATCCGCAAGGGTTTCCTCAAGGCCAAGGGCAAGGAGATGCCGGCGGTAGACCGTGATTACTACCTCAATCGGCCGCTGTCTTTCGACTCCAGCAAAGTGAAACTGGAATTCCAGAACATCGAACGCGACATCACCCGGCAGCTGGGCCAGTTCAACCCGGTCGGCCAGATCATGCGGCGCATGTGCAAGGAATACCGCATGGTGGTGCGCATGCTGGAAGCCCGCGGTACCGAGGACTTCGGGTTAATTTCCCAGGAGCTCTATGGCGCTGCCTCCGATGCGTTTCACGCCGGCGACCCGACCTTGTCCGACCTTGGCTTGATGCTGTCGGACTACCTGAACAACATCGACGGTCGTGGCGATCTCAAGGACGAGCCTAAAATCCTAACCGCCAAGGACGCTGTGAACCTGCTGCAAACCCGCCTGAGCAAAGTGTTCGGCGAGGCCGAGGAAACCATCAGGGTGTTCGAGTCCGATGGCATTGTCGCGGACGCGGCGGCCGGCGCGGATTACATTAAGATCCGCACCGATGCGATGTTCAACGAGCGCGACGTGCGCGCGCTGGAAGTCCATGAAGGGCTGGTGCATGTCGGCACCACCCTCAATGGCCTGAACCAGCCGATCTGCACCTTCCTCTCCAAGGGCCCGCCGTCATCGACCGTGACCCAGGAAGGCCTGGCGATTCTGATGGAGATCATCACCTTCGCCTCCTACCCGAGTCGCCTGCGCAAACTGACCAACCGCACTCGTGCCATCCACATGGTGGAGGAGGGTGCCGACTTCCTGCAGGTATTCGAGTTTTTCCGCGAGCAAGGCTTCGAAATGGCCGAAAGCTACGGCAACGCCAGCCGGGTCTTCCGCGGCTCGGTGCCGACCGGCCTGCCATTCACCAAAGACTTGTCCTATCTCAAGGGCTTTATCATGGTTTACAACTACATTCAGTTGGCCGTGCGTAAAGGCAAGCTTGAGCAGGTGCCGCTGCTGTTCTGCGGCAAGACCACCCTGGAAGACATGCGCACGTTGCGTCAGCTGGTGGATGAAGGGCTGGTGGTGCCGCCCAAATATCTGCCGGAACAGTTCCGTGACATGAACGCGTTGTCTGCCTGGATGTGCTTCTCCAACTTCCTCAATCACTTGAGCCTGGACCGGATTGAAGCGGATTATTCCAACATTCTCTGAGAACACCACTCGCTCCTGTGGGAGCAAGGCTTGCCCGCGATGACCATCTGACATTCAGCGCTGTGGTCTACTGACACAACGCTATCGCGGGCAAGCCTTGCTCCCACAAGGTCGGTGATGAATTCCACACTTCTTTGTTACGCGGGACTTCAACGGATGAGAATCCTCGGCATCCTCTGCCTTCTCCTGAGCCTCGGCGGTTGCAGCTCGCTACTGTTCTACCCTGAGCCCGGTCAACTGTTCACCCCGGCAAAAGCCAAGCTCGACTACCGTGAAGTCACCCTGGTCACTGCCGATGGCCTCAAGTTGAATGCCTGGTGGCTTCCGACGAAGCAAGGCGTCGAGGTCAAGGGCACGGTGCTCCATCTGCACGGCAATGGCGGCAATTTGCCCATGCACCTCGGAGGCAGCTGGTGGTTACCGCAAGAGGGGTACCAGGTATTGCTGCTGGACTATCGCGGCTATGGCCTTTCCGAAGGCGAACCGAGCCTGCCGGCGATCTACCAGGACATCGACGCCGCCTTCAAATGGCTTGACCAGGCGCCTGAGGTCCAGGGTAAGCCGTTGATCCTTTTAGGGCAGAGCCTCGGTGGTTCAATGGCGGTGCATTACCTGGTCCAGCACCCGGAGCGCCAGAAGCAGCTCAAGGCGTTTGTGCTCGACGGTGTGCCGGCCAGCTACCGCAGCGTCGGGCGTTTTGCCCTGAGCAGTTCCTGGCTGACCTGGCCCTTGCAGGTGCCGTTGTCCTGGCTGGTGCCAGACGGCGACAGCGCGATCAACTCCATGGCGCAGCTCGATGGCGTGCCCAAATTGATTTACCACAGCATCGACGATCCGATCGTGCCTCTTTCCAACGGCATCCGTCTGTATCAAGCTGCGCCGCCGCCGCGGGTGCTGCAACTGACCCGGGGTGGGCATGTGCAGACCTTTGCCGACCCGGTCTGGCGCAAGGTGATGCTGCGCTACCTTGACGATCCGCAACATTTCGACGGCCTGCGCCGCTTGGGCGAAATCCCGAATTACCCGGCGCCCCCGAATTCTGAAGATGAACCACCAGAGAGTCCGTAATGAGTGAAGAACGTAACGCCATCCCGCTGATCATCACCGGTATCTGCAGCATCCTCGGCACTGTGGGTGCCCTGTGGTGGTACGGCTACCTGCACTTTGCCAAACCCGAGGATGCACTGCTGCTGAGCGAGTTCACCATGCTCAAGACCGTGCCCGGCGAAGACTACAAGATTTCCCTGCAGCCGGCCGCGCAAGTGGCCCAGTGCATCGATGGCGTGCTGGTCATGTTCGACACCGAGCAGAAAGGCCTGACCGGCGTGCTGGTAGACAACAAGAAGAAGGCAGTGCGTTGTGTGGGCGGGGAAACTCCGCAAAAGCTCGAACCCTGACGCCCTCGCCAGCTGCAACAACCCCGTAGAAGCTGCCGCAGGCTGCGATCTTTTGGTCTTTTGATCTTCAACAAAAAGCCCCGCCTGATCAGATCAGGCGGGGCTTTTGTGTCACTGCGTAAAGCTTAGTTAGCGCTGACGGCCGAGCGCGGCATGACCGGCTGGTTGTCATTGGAAATGGTCACTTCAACACGACGGTTCATGGCACGGCCCGAAGCGTTGCCGTTTTCGGCAACCGGGTATTCCTTGCCATAACCCTGAGCAACGATGCGCGCTGGATCAACGCCCATTTTCACCAGGGCAGTGCGCACGGAAGCCGCACGGCGCTCGGACAGCGACTGGTTATGCGACGCGGTACCGGTGCTGTCGGTGTAGCCTTCGACGATCACTTTACGGTCCGGGTTTTCCTGGAGGAACTGAGCCAGTTTGTTGATGTTGACCAGGCCGCTGGATTTCAGGTCGGCACGGTCGGTGGCGAACAGCACGTCACCGAAGGTCACCAGCGTACCGCGATCGGTCTGCTTGGCGTTCAGGCTGTCCTGCAGCTGCTTGATCTGCGCGTCACGGGCATCCAGACGAGCCTGGGCACGTTGGGCCGAAGCGTTTTTCAAGTTGGCTTCGGCGGTGCGCAGGGCGATGGTCTGCTTCGCCACTTCGACGCGCTGGTTGGTCAGGTAAGCCAGCTGATCGACTTTCGACTCGTCTTCCTTGTTCAGGTAAGCCTTGTCTGCCTTGTCCAGGTAGTCACTGGCTTCCTTGGTTTCCAGCGCCGCTACTTTACTGGCCTGCGGGTTGGTTTGCAGGCCGGTGTAGTTGGTGCGGGCGTTTTCCAGGTTCGCGTTAGGCGGAGTGGAGCAGGCTGCCAGTGCAACGCTTGCGGCCAGGAGAGCGGGGATCATCAATTGTTTACGCATAATAAGTCGTCCTTTCTATCGATTAGAGCTTCAGGTCTGGGGTCTGGATGCGCGCTTACTGCACGGTGCGCTGGCTTTCCTGACGCAATTCCTGAACACCTTTCTGAGAGTCCTTGACTGCCTGTTCGGCCTTCATTGCCTGCGCTTTGCGTTCCGCTACACGGGCGTCCCACTCGGCTTGTTCAGCCAGAACCTTGGCTTCGGCGTACTTCTTGTCATGCATGGCCAGCTCGGCCTGCTTGAGTTTGTCCTGAGCCGATTTCATTTCCACGGCTGCGAATTCGGTACCGCCGGCGCTGACGGCGCTATTGACGGCCGATTCAGTCACGGCGAACTGCTCGGTCGGCGGATTGCCTGCGCAACCGGCCAGAACGAAGCTGGTGCCGATTGCCAGTGCAGCCATTTTCAGACCGCGCAGGTGAGTAGACGAGGATTTGGCGATGCTGGTCTTCATGGTCTTCAACTCCATTGGAAATGCTCCTGAAAAACTTGAAAAATCCATCCTGGGCATGGAGCCGTACCGTCGATGTTAAGAGGCGTTTTGAAACGGCCGTCCCAGGCGTGGTTACTGGGTACGACCCGAGCGCTTTTTCAAAAGTTCAGAAGAGATGGCCAATCGCCGGAAAAAATACCTGACCGATTGGTCATGGTTTTGGAGGTGGAACTTTGTGGGGGGCGCAGAGGTATTCTCGGGCTAATGTGGGAGCGAGCAAGCCCGCTTCCACAGGGATCACCTGCATTCTCGGGAACGATGATCAGTGTTTGGGCTCGTCGCCACCGCTCGCCAGATCATGCAAATACCTGCGCGACAGCGCCAGGAAACGTGGGGTCGGGCCGACGTCTTCGTACAATGGATCGCCTTCTTCGTCGGTTGCCACGACGGTCGATCCCTTCACATACGGGAAGCTTTTCTCAAGCTCCTCCAGCGCGGCGCCGATCAGCTCCCCGAGCAGTACTTCGGGCTGGCGCTTGGGGTACATTTCGGTGATGGCCGCCAGTCTCGCGGCCGCTTCCACGTCCAGGTGAATCTTGTAACCGGTGTCGGTCAGGCGACCTTTGGCATTTTCTTCCCAATGCTGGGCGAGCTCGCGAATTTTCATGACAACCTCATTGCGCGCCTGCTCGTGGCAGGCCGGAGAGTATCCGCCGGTGAGGGGCGGCAAGCCGTTGTACGGCTTACTCTTCAGACTAGCTTCAACCCCAAAGGTTTACAGTCCCTTCGTCGTCTGCTTGTCAGAAACAGTCTGGAGCGGCACTCTTGAGGTTCCTGGCCGCCCGGATTTTTTGCTGGAGAACTGCTGATGACCGATATTGATGCACGCTTGCGCGAGGATGTTCACCTGCTGGGTGAGCTGTTGGGCAACACCATTCGCGAGCAGTATGGCGACGGCTTCCTCGACAAGATCGAGCAGATTCGCAAGGGGGCCAAGGCCGACCGGCGCGGTTCGATGGACGCCGAGCTGAGCGCCAGCCTCAACCAGTTGAGCGAAAATGAATTGCTCCCGGTTGCGCGGGCGTTCAACCAGTTTCTCAACCTGGCCAATATCGCCGAGCAGTACCAACTGATCCACCGACGCGAGGAATCCCAACCGGCACCTTTCGAGGCCCGGGTATTGCCGGAGTTGCTCGCTCGCTTACGGGCCGAAGGTCATGGTGCCGAAGCGCTGGCGCGGCAGTTGGGGCGGCTGGAGATCGAGCTGGTGCTGACCGCGCACCCGACGGAGGTGGCACGCCGTACCCTGATCCAGAAATACGACGCCATCGCCGAGCAGTTGGCGGCTCAGGACCATCGCGACCTGACCAGCGCCGAGCGCGAGCAGATCCAGGTCAAATTGCAACGCCTGATCGCCGAAGCCTGGCACACCGAGGAAATCCGCCGCACCCGCCCGACCCCGGTGGACGAAGCGAAATGGGGTTTTGCGGTCATCGAGCACTCGCTGTGGCAAGCCATTCCCAATTATCTGCGCAAGGCCGACAAGGCCCTGCACGACGCCACCGGCCTGCACCTTGCGCTGGAAGCTGCGCCGATTCGCTTTGCTTCCTGGATGGGCGGCGATCGCGACGGCAACCCGAATGTCACGGCGGCGGTCACCCGCGAAGTGCTGCTGCTGGCGCGCTGGATGGCGGCGGATCTGTACGTTCGTGACATCGATCAACTGGCAGCGGAGCTGTCGATGCAGCAGGCCAGCGATGCGCTCAAGGCAAAGGCCGGCGACAGCGCCGAACCTTACCGCGCGGTGCTCAAGCAACTGCGTGAACGTCTGCGGGCAACGCGTAACTGGGCGCATGCATCCCTGACAGCCAGCACACCGGCAACGGCTGATGTGCTGCAGGACAACCGCGACCTGCTAGGTCCGCTGCAGCTGTGTTATCAGTCGCTGCACGAGTGCGGCATGGGCGTGATTGCCGATGGACCGCTCCTCGATTGTCTACGCCGAGCGGTGACGTTCGGGCTGTTCCTGGTACGCCTGGATGTACGCCAGGACTCCTCGCGGCATTCGTCGGCCATGACCGAAATCACCGATTACCTGGGCCTGGGGCGCTACGAGGACTGGACTGAAGAAGAGCGCATCGACTTCCTGATGCGCGAGCTGGGCAACCGTCGACCATTGTTGCCGGCGTACTTCAAGCCATCGGCCGACACCGCCGAAGTACTGGCCACGTGCCGGGAAATCGCCGCCGCGCCGGGCGCTTCGCTGGGCTCGTATGTGATCTCCATGGCCGGCGCCGCCTCGGACGTGCTGGCCGTGCAGCTGCTGCTCAAGGAGGCCGGGGTATTGCGGCCGATGCGTGTAGTGCCGCTGTTCGAGACGCTCGCCGACCTGGATAACGCCGGCCCGGTGATCGAAAAACTGTTGCTCCTGCCAGGCTATCGTTCACGCCTGCACGGCCCGCAGGAAGTCATGATTGGCTACTCCGACTCGGCCAAGGATGCCGGTACCACGGCGGCAGCCTGGGCGCAGTATCGCGCGCAGGAACGCCTGGTCGATATTTGCCGCGAGCAGCAGGTGGAGCTGCTGTTGTTCCACGGCCGCGGTGGCACCGTTGGACGTGGCGGCGGTCCTGCTCACGCAGCCATTCTGTCGCAGCCGCCGGGTTCGGTCGCGGGGCGGTTCCGCACCACCGAGCAGGGGGAAATGATCCGCTTCAAATTCGGCCTGCCGGATATCGCCGAACAGAACCTCAACCTCTACCTGGCGGCCGTGCTGGAGGCAACGTTGTTGCCACCGCCACCGCCGGAGCCGGCCTGGCGCGATCTGATGGACGAACTGGCCGCTGATGGCGTGAAAGCCTATCGCGCAGTGGTGCGGGAAAATCCGCAGTTCGTCGAGTATTTCCGCCAGTCCACCCCGGAGCAGGAGCTCGGTCGCCTGCCGTTGGGCAGTCGCCCGGCCAAGCGACGCGCGGGTGGTATTGAAAGCCTGCGGGCCATTCCGTGGATCTTCGGCTGGACCCAGACCCGACTGATGTTGCCAGCCTGGCTTGGCTGGGAAGCGGCACTGAGCAAGGCGCTGGAGCGCGGCGAAGGTGAGTTGCTGGGGCAGATGCGCGAGCAGTGGCCGTTCTTCCGCACGCGCATCGATATGCTGGAGATGGTCCTGGCCAAGGCCGATGCGGACATCGCCCGGTCTTACGACGAGCGTCTGGTGGAGCCGGATCTGCTGCCACTAGGTGCGCATTTACGCGACCTATTGTCGCAGGCCTGCGCGGTGGTACTGGGGCTGACCGGTCAGTCCCAACTGCTGGCGCATAGCCCGGCCACCCTCGAATTCATCCGCTTGCGCAACACCTACCTCGACCCGCTTCATCTATTACAGGCGGAGTTGCTGGCGCGCTCCCGGCAGCAGGAAGTCACTCAAGGCAGCCCGGTAGAACAGGCGCTGCTGGTGTCTGTGGCGGGGATTGCCGCTGGTTTGCGTAACACCGGCTAACATTTTGCGGTGGCGTCCGGCACCTGCAGCGGGTGGCGGATGCCTGCCGCCGAGTCGCGCGAAAGTGCTGTCAGGCGACAGTTAGTGATGGGGTTGCGACTTGGGGTACCCCGTCGCAAAGTCACGCAAGGCGTGGGTTTCTCCGACTTTCGGCGGCTTGTGTGGGCAGGAACTGCTGTGTATCTTGAGCAGCCTTTGGCCGTTTGGGCGGTCACGCCCCTATTTTTGAGATTGGCCCCATGAGGCGAATCTGACGTTATCCATATAAAAAATTGAGGAGCACATCGATGCGCGTCATTCTGCTGGGAGCTCCCGGGGCCGGTAAAGGTACTCAGGCGAAGTTCATCACCGAGAAATTCGGCATTCCGCAAATCTCCACTGGCGACATGCTGCGTGCAGCGGTCAAGGCTGGCACCGAGCTGGGCCTGATCGCCAAGAGCGTCATGGACAGCGGCGGTCTGGTCTCCGACGACCTGATCATCAACCTGGTCAAGGAACGCATCAGCCAGGCTGACTGCACCAACGGATTCCTGTTCGACGGTTTCCCGCGCACCATTCCTCAGGCTGAAGCGCTGGTCAAAGCCGGCGTGGAGCTGGATCACGTGGTCGAGATCGCCGTTGACGACGAAGAAATCGTTCAGCGCATCGCCGGTCGCCGTGTTCACGAGGCCAGCGGCCGCGTCTACCACACCGTCTACAATCCGCCGAAAGTTGCCGGTAAAGACGACATCACCGGTGAAGACCTGGTGCAGCGCAAGGACGACACTGAAGAAACCGTTCGTCATCGCCTGTCGGTCTACCATTCCCAGACCAAACCGCTGGTGGCTTTCTACCAGAAGCTGTCGGCTGAAACCGATGGCAAGCCGAAGTACAGCCACATTGCTGGCGTCGGCTCCGTCGAAGCGATCACCGGCAAGGTGCTTGAAGCCCTGAGCTGATCTGCGTTTGATCTTCTACGGCCCGCTTGCGGGCCGTAGTTGTTTATACTGGCGCACTTTTTCTGACTCTCTTACGGAAACATCGATGAGCACCTTGCTGGCCCTGGACACCGCGACTGAAGCCTGCTCTGTTGCCTTGCTGCATGACGGCAAGGTCACGAGCCATTACGAGGTGATCCCGCGCCTGCACGCGCAAAAGCTGTTGCCGATGATTCAGCAGTTGCTGGCAGACGCCGGGACCACGCTGCAGGCGGTCGACGCCATCGCATTTGGCCGGGGGCCGGGAGCATTTACCGGCGTGCGGATCGCCATCGGCGTGGTCCAGGGCCTGGCCTTTGCCCTGGATCGCCCGGTACTGCCGGTATCCAACCTGGCAGTGCTGGCGCAGCGGGCCTTGCGCGAGCATGGCGTGAGCCAGGTGGCCGCGGCTATCGACGCGCGCATGGATGAAGTGTATTGGGGTTGCTACCGCGAGACAGCGGGGGAGATGCGCCTGGTCGGTGCCGAAGCGGTGCTGGCGCCGGAAGCGGCAGCGTTGCCTGCCGATGCCAGCGGCGAGTGGTTCGGTGCGGGTACAGGTTGGGGCTATGCCGAGCGCATAGCCGTCAATCCGAGCGGGCAGGATGCGGGCATGTTGCCCCACGCTGAAGACCTGCTGACGCTGGCCAGATTTGCCTGGGCGCGCGGTGAAGCCATCGTGGCGGATGAGGCGCAGCCGGTTTATTTGCGCGATAAAGTGGCGACGCCCAAAGCAAGATAAGCTTGAATCGCGGTGGTTTCTCCGCGAGCAAGCCCGCTCCCACAGATTGCGAGTTGTCACTGAACTTGTGTGCGACATGCCTCCTGTGGGAGCGGGCTTGCCCGCGAAGACGGCCTTGCAGACACAGCCAATCGTCAGTTTCCATCTTCCATGTTTAAACCTTTTGCCTTTTTTGTGTTCTAGTTATCATTCGGCAGTTTGCGAAGAGCCCTGCGCGCCACTAAACTGCCATCATCGATACCGAGCATGACTTTATGCGTATAGACGGCTTTTCCTCTCAGTCCTACCCCATCAAGCGCCAACAGCGTAAGAGCACTGTGGTGCAGGACGAGCCGGTCGATATCGACGGTGAGCTGGAATATCCATCCGAAGAGCAAATGGCCGCCCGCGCCGCCAAAGCTGGCGCGCAACGCCTGGGTAATCTTCCGGCGCGTCAGCAGGACATGATCTACCATCGCGCCATGAGCAAGAGCGTCGCAATGGCCCTTGCCAGCTACCTCAGCACTGCCGGTTTCGTCGATTGGGATGCAGACGTGCTGGGCCTCGACCTGTACATCTGATGCGGCTGCCGTATTACCTCGGTTGCCCGTCCTGGAGTGAAAACGCCTGGCGCGATTACTTCTATCCGCAAGATGCCCGGCCTGCCGAGTTCCTGTCGCTTTATTCCCAGGTGTTCAATGCGGTTGAAGGCAATACAACCTTCTACGCGAGTCCGGCTGCCAGTACTGTGCAGCGCTGGGCCGACACCATGCCCGAGCACTTTCGCTTTACTGCCAAATTCCCCGGCGACATCAGCCACAGCGGCGACCTGCGTGAACAGCTGACTGCGGCCGAGACTTTCCTGCAACTGCTCAGCCCCTTGGGTGAACGAGTCTCGCCACTGTGGCTGCAACTGCCGAAAAGCTTCACACCGCAGCGCCTGCCCGAACTGGCGGGTTTCATTGATGCGTTGGAGCGGCCACTGGCGGTGGAGGTGCGCCATCGGGAGTTCTTCGCCAAGGGCGACAGCGAACGCATTCTCAATCGATTGTTGCGCGATCGTGGCATCGAACGTATCTGCCTCGATCCACGGGCACTGTTCAGTTGCACCTCGACCGATCCTGCCGTGCTCGACGCCCAGGCTAAGAAGCCCAACGTGGCGACTCGCCCGGCGGCGTTCACACAGTGCCCACAGGTGCGCTTCATTGGTCATCCACAGCTGGAAGCGAATGATCCGTTCCTGGTGCCCTGGGTGGAAAAAATTGCGCAGTGGATCGAGGAGGGCCGCACGCCTTATATCTTCCTGCACACCGCCGACAACCTGCTGGCGGCGAAACTCGCGCAACGTTTCCACACTCAACTGATGCTGCGTTTACCTGGTCTGCCGGCGCTGCCTGAGCTATACAGAGAGCCCGCCGCCGAACAACTTGGTTTGCTCTGAGGCGTGAGTCGTCTTTTCCAGGAGCCTGCCAATGGATGCGCAAACCCTTCGAGCCCAGGCGTTCAAAGCGCTGCATGAACGCGACAAGGCTTTCGTGATTCCCAATCCGTGGGACGCCGGTTCGGCGAAAATGCTCGCCAGCCTGGGGTTCCAGGCCCTGGCCACCACCAGCGCCGGTTATGCCTTCTCCAATGCTCGCCCGGACGGCGGACTGAGCCTGGATGACACCCTGGCCAATGTCCGGGCGATCGTCGCGGCCTCGGACCTGCCAGTGGCGGTCGATCTGGAGAACGGCTTTGCCGATGATCCCGCCGCCTGTGCGCAAAGTATTCTGCGTGCGGCAGAGGCCGGGGCTGTTGGCGGCTCGATCGAAGACGCGACGGGCCGCGATGACGCGCCGATCTATTGTTTCGAACATGCCGTGGCGCGGATCGAAGCGGCAGTATCAGCCGCTCGCAGCTTGCCCTTTGCCTTCACGCTGACGGCCCGGGCGGAAAACTTCCTGCACGGCAATCCGGACCTGGCGGACACGATCCACCGTCTGCAGGCGTTTTCTGAAGCGGGCGCCGACGTGCTGTATGCACCCGGGCTGCGCAGTGCCGAGGAGGTCTTGGCGGTGGTTCGTGCGGTCGCGCCCAAGCCGGTCAATGTGCTGATGTCCGGTGGCCTCAAATTGACGGTCGCGCAATTGAACGACATGGGCGTCAGGCGCATCAGCGTCGGTTCGGCGCTGGCTCTGGCGGCCTATGGCGAGTTTTTCCGTGCGGCGCGGGAGATAAAGGAGGCCGGCACGTTTGACTTCACCTCAAGGTCCATGCCGTACGCCCAGGCCAATCAATTGTTCAAGGGCTGACGATGCGGTTGCGCTGGTGGCTGTTGTTCCTGCTGCTGATCATCGGCTCAACCGCTGCGGGCGTGTGGCGTGGCTGGATCGCGGTACCGCCGCAGTGGAACCCCTGGGCGCCGCTGGACGTTGCCGCTGCGCCGAATGTCCTCACGCGCTACAAACTCATGCGCTTGCGCGCCGATGCCCAGCTGTGTGACCAGGCCCTGGCCACTTCCGGCTTGCGCGTGAACCGCCAGGCCGATAGCCCCGACGCGACCTGCCCGCTGCTTAATACCTTGCGCATACAGGGCGGCGAGGTCGCGTTGAGCAGCAGTTTCCTCGCCAGTTGCCCATTGGCCGTGACCTTCGCACTTTTCGAGCGCCATGCCCTTCAGCCTGCAGCTCAGGCGATCTATGGGCAGGCGGTGGCGCGGGTCGATCATCTGGGCAGCTTCGCCTGTCGCAACGTCTACGGGCGCGAGAATGCGAGGCGCAGCCAGCATGCGTCCGCCGATGCGCTGGACATCGCCGGTTTTCGCCTGGCAGATGGGCGAACGATCAGTGTGCTCAAGGATTGGCCAGGGGATAATCGCGACGCGCAGTTTTTACGGCAGGTTCGCGATGGCGGCTGTGGGCTGTTCAGTGTGGTCTTGAGTCCGGATTACAATGCCGCCCATCACAATCACTTTCATGTGGATGTCGGGCCGTGGTCGGTGTGCCGCTGACGGTCAGGCGGCGATGCGCAGGTTGTGCAGGACGATCGGGCGAGCCCAGCCGATGTCGAAGTCGAAGTTTTTCTGCTGATCCACCAGTTCTTCGGGCGAGAAAGGCGGGAACGGCTTGTCCAGCAGATCAAGTTCGAATTCGGCGATGGGCAGGTGCAGCAGGCGCGGTTGTGGCGCCGGGCCAACGTCTGCCAACGGTTGGCCAGCATTGAGCACGATCGGGCGAACCCAGGCGCTTTCGAAATCCTGCTGTTTCTGTTGGGCGACGATTTCTTCTTCCGGGAACGGTGGGAAGGGCTTGTCGACCAGGTCCAGCTCGAACTCGGCAATTGGCAGGAACAGTGGTTCGGGCGGGCGTACTACGTGGTCCTGCACGTTACATTCGCGCTGCGAAACGATATGCGCGAGCAGGTCGCTACCCACGGTGGGTTCGACCGGGCTGTCGAGGTCGACCGCCGGGAAATCCAGCGAAGCGGGGAGCACCTCTTCCTTCGACTGATCAGCCAGGGCCCGGGCAAAAAAATCCTGCCACAGATGACTGACGCCGCTCAGTGCTTGGGAGTTTCGCAGGCTGTAATCGCCGTAGGGCGAGATAAAGCCTGTGATGATGGGTTGAATGTCTGACATTTTTCTCGGTCGACGCTCAGCTCTGGCAAAATGCTCGATAGTTTTGTTATCGGCCGTTTTTGCCGATCATTAATTTTTTGAGTGTGTTTTCCATGATTGAGCAACCGTCGGCCTGCCGCATCCATGTCGAAGCCCTGGGCACGACCTTCCAGCCAGAGGCCGAACAATGGGCCGAGCGCCTGGGTTTGCCGTTGCAGGTGGCCGATGCCGAGTTCGCGCTGCAGGTAGGCGAGCAGGGTTTGCAACTGCAACAGCTCGGGGCCGATGCGCCGGGGCCGGTGCGGGTGGATTTTGTCGAAGGCGGTGCGGCCCACAGGCGCCTGTTTGGCGGTGGCACCGGGCAGATGATCGCCAAGGCGGTGGGTATCGGCCAAGGCGTGCGGCCGCGGGTGCTGGATGCCACGGCGGGGCTGGGCAAGGATGCGTTTGTCCTGGCGAGTCTGGGTTGCGAGATGAGCCTGATCGAACGCCAGCCTTTGATTGGCGCCTTGCTCGAAGATGGCCTGCTGCGTGCAGCGGAGGATTTCGACGTGGCGCCGATCGTGGCGCGCATGCGTTTGCTCAAGGGCAACTCGATCGAGGTGATGCGCAACTGGGAGGGGGAGCCACCGCAGGTGATCTACCTGGACCCGATGTTCCCGCATCGTGAGAAAACCGCGCTGGTGAAGAAGGAGATGCGCCTGTTCCGGCCACTGGTGGGCGATGACCTGGATGCGCCGGCCTTGCTCGCAGCGGCGTTAGCCCTTGCCAGCCATCGCGTGGTGGTCAAGCGCCCGCGCAAGGCACCGTGCATTGAGGGGCCCAAGCCCAGCCATGCGCTGGACGGGAAATCGAGTCGGTATGATATTTATCCGAAGAAGGCGCTCAAGTCCTGAGACCGGGTTGCGCCTTTCGCGGGCAAGCCCGCTCCCGCAGGGATTCGTGTTAAATCACAGACCTCCTGTGGGAGCGGGCTTGCCTGCGATGGGGCCGGTCCTTGCTGCACATAACTCAGACTGAATCCGGCCGATAAGCCCGCATAAACAACCCCACCACCTCCCGCACATGGCTTTCCGCGGCCTCCCCGGCCAGCGGCGCGCCGCAGCCATACAGCAGGCGAAAATTCCCTGCGCCCTTGAGCAGGCAAAAGAAATGCTCGGCCGCGTTGCGCGGTTTATCGATGCTCAGCGCGCCGCTTTGGTCGATCCTTACCAGCAACCGTTCCATGCCATGCAGCATGCGCTCGGGGCCGGCTTCGAAGAAGATCAGCGAGAGCTTCGGATCCTGGCTGCCCAGGGTCATCATCAGGCGGTGCAGGTTCACCGATTCATCGCTGTTGATCAGTTGGTGAAAACCATGGGCAATGTTCAGCAGCACGGTCTCCACTGCGATGCCGTCGGGCAACTCGAAAAACAGCGGCGGCAGTTGTTCTTCACATTTGGCCACGACGGCCGCGGAAAACAGCGTTTCCTTGTCGTTGAAGTGGCTGTACACCGTGAGCTTTGACACGCCGGCCTCGGTCGCCACTGCGTCCATGCTGGTGTTCGCGTAGCCGTTGCTCAGGAACAGGCTTTTCGCCGCGTCGAGGATCGCCTGGCGCTTGGCCAGATCCTTGGGACGGCCAGGGCCGTTGGGGGCTGAAAGATTGTTGGGCATTCTTCGCTTTAATACTGGACTGGTGAGTTTGCTATTAATAACATACTGGCCAGTATAATTATTCCAAGCACCATTAGCGAAAGGTCCTTCACCATGTTCCGCTATGCCTTGCCCCTCGCGTTGCCAGTCGGTCTGGCTTTTTTATTGTCCGCGTGCGGTCATGAGGAGGCGCCTCAGGTCACGGTGCGACCGGCCATGATGGTGCAGCCAGAGCCTTCGGCGCAGGCCATGGAAAGTTTCCCCGGTGAAGTGCGGGCGCGTTTCGAGCCGGACCTGGCTTTCCGGATTGGCGGCAAGGTGATTCGACGACTGGTCGAGGAGGGGCAGCGGGTCAAGGCTGATCAGCCGCTGGCGGAGCTTGATCCCCAGGACGTACGCCTGCAACTGGAGGCCACCCGCGCCCAGGTCGCGGCGGCCGAAGCCAATCTCAATCTGGTGCGTGCCGAGCGTGATCGCTACAAGACCTTGATGGACCGTCAGATGGTCAGCCGTTCGGCGTACGACAATTCCGAAAATCTTTACCGATCCGGTGAAGCGCGCCTCAAGCAAATCAAAGCCGAATTCAACGTATCGACCAACCAGGCCAGCTATGCCGTTCTGCGGGCGCCCCAGGACGGTGTGGTGGCCAAGCGGGCGGTGGAAGTCGGGCAGGTGGTAGCCGCCGGGCAAACCGTGTTTACCCTGGCCACTGATGGTGAGCGGGAAGTGCTGATCAGCCTTCCGGAGCAGAGTTTTGGCCGGTTCAAGGTGGGCCAGCCGGTGTCCGTGGAGCTCTGGACCCAACCTGACCAGCGCTTTGCCGGGCGGATCCGCGAACTCTCGCCGGCGGCCGATCCGAAGTCGCGCACGTTCGCCGCGCGTATTGCCTTCACCGCCGGCAAAGTACCGGCCGAACTCGGTCAGAGCGCCCGGGTGTTTATCCAGGCCGCTGACGTCGTATCGCTGTCAGTGCCGCTCTCGGCAGTCACCGCAGAAAACGGCGCCACCTACGTCTGGGTACTCGGCGCCAACAACACCCTGAAAAAAGCCCCGGTGCGTGTCGGCGCCTTCGGCGAGAAGACCGTGCCGGTGCTGGAAGGCCTGAACGCCACTGATTGGGTAGTCGCCGCCGGTGTTCATGTGCTGCATGACGGGCAGCAGGTGCGCCCGGTGGACCGCTCCAACCGCGTGATCAATCTGGCGGACAAGGAGTAATCCCCGATGGGCTTCAATCTTTCCGAGTGGGCGTTGCGTAACCGCCAGATCGTACTGTTCCTGATGCTGCTGCTGGCCGTGGTTGGAGCGCTTTCCTATACCAAGCTCGGCCAGAGCGAAGACCCGCCGTTCACTTTCAAGGCCATGGTAATTCGCACCAATTGGCCGGGCGCAACGGCCGAGGAAGTCTCGCGGCAGGTTACCGAACGCATCGAAAAGAAGCTGATGGAAACCGGGGAGTACGAACGCATCGTGTCGTTCTCTCGTCCAGGAGAATCCCAGGTGACGTTTATCGCCCGGGATTCCATGCACTCGGTGCAGATTCCCGAGCTGTGGTATCAGGTGCGCAAGAAGATCAGCGACATTCGCCACACCTTGCCCCCGGGTATCCAGGGGCCGTTTTTCAACGATGAATTCGGCACCACCTTCGGCAATATCTACGCCCTGACCGGCGATGGGTTCGATTACGCGGTGCTCAAGGACTACGCCGATCGCATCCAGATCCAGCTGCAACGGGTCAAGGATGTCGGCAAGGTCGAGCTGCTTGGGCTGCAGGACGAGAAGATCTGGATCGAGCTGTCCAACGTCAAGCTCGCCACCCTGGGTTTGCCCCTGGCCGCAGTCCAGCAAGCGTTGGAAGAGCAGAATGCGGTGTCTACGGCGGGGTTCTTCGAAACCAGCAGTGAACGTTTGCAGCTGCGAGTGTCGGGGAATTTTCAGACAGTCGATGAGATAAAGAACTTTCCAATCCGGGTGGGCGAGCGTACGTTCCGCATTTCCGATGTGGCTGACGTACGGCGTGGTTTTAACGACCCGCCGGCGCCGCGTATGCGCTTCATGGCGCAGGACGCCATCGGCCTGGCGGTTGCGATGAAGGACGGTGGCGACATCCTGGTGCTGGGCAAGGCGCTGGAAGTCGAATTCGACCGCATCCAGAAGAATCTTCCGGCCGGGATGCAGTTGCGCAAGGTCTCGGACCAGCCCGCTGCAGTAAAAACCGGCGTTGGCGAATTCATCCAGGTGCTGGTGGAGGCCCTGGCGATCGTATTGCTGGTAAGTTTCTTCTCCCTTGGCGTGCGCACCGGCATGGTCGTGGCGTTGGCGATTCCCCTGGTGCTGGCGATGACATTCGCCTGCATGTATTACCTGGGCATCGGCCTGCACAAAATCTCCCTCGGAGCCCTGGTGCTGGCGCTGGGCTTGCTGGTGGACGATGCGATCATCGCCGTGGAAATGATGGCGATCAAAATGGAGCAGGGCTTCGACCGGGTCAAGGCGGCCAGCTACGCCTGGACCAGCACCGCGTTCCCGATGCTCACCGGCACGCTGATCACCGCCGCCGGCTTTCTGCCGATTGCCACGGCGCAATCGGGCACTGGCGAGTACACCCGCTCGATCTTCCAGGTAGTGACCATCGCACTGCTGGCGTCCTGGGTCGCCGCCGTGGTCTTCGTGCCGTATCTGGGGGAAAAACTCCTGCCTGATCTGGCGAAAATTCACGCAGCCAAACACGGCAGTGGTCAGCCTGATCCTTACGGCACTCCGTTCTATCAGCGCGTGCGGCGCCTGGTGGAGTGGTGCGTACGGTGGCGCAAGACCGTGATCGTGTTAACCGTGGTGTTGTTCATTGCCTCTATTGCGCTGTTCCGGTTTGTGCCGCAGCAATTTTTCCCGGCGTCCGGCCGCCTTGAACTGATGGTCGACCTGAAGCTGGCCGAGGGCGCGTCCCTGAGCAACACCGCCGAAGAGGTCAAACGTCTCGAAGTGCTGCTTAAGGATCACGCCGGTATCGATAGTTACGTGGCTTACGTGGGCACCGGGTCACCGCGCTTTTACCTGCCGCTGGATCAGCAACTGCCAGCCGCCAGCTTTGCCCAGTTTGTGGTGCTGGCCAAGACCATCGAAGACCGCGAACCCCTGCGCACCTGGCTGATCGAGACCCTCAACGAGCAGTTTCCGGCCTTGCGCTCGCGGGTGACGCGCCTGGAAAACGGCCCGCCCGTGGGATATCCGGTGCAGTTCCGGGTGACCGGTGAACACATCGAGGAGGTGCGTGCCCTGGCGCGCAAGGTCGCGGCGAAAGTGCGCGAGAACCCGCATGTGGTCAACGTGCACCTGGACTGGGAAGAGCCGAGCAAGGTGGTGTACCTCAACGTCGATCAGGACCGTGCCCGGGCGCTTGGGGTGAGCACCGCGAGCCTGGCAAAATTCCTCCAGAGTTCCCTGACCGGTTCCAGCGTCAGCCAGTACCGCGAAGACAACGAATTGATCGAGATCCTGCTGCGCGGCACCCTGCACGAGCGTACCGAGCTGTCTTTGCTGCCGAGCCTCGCCGTGCCGACCGACAACGGGCGCAGCGTGGCGCTGTCACAGATCGCGACGCTGGAATACGGCTTTGAAGAGGGCATCATCTGGCACCGTAATCGCCTGCCCAACGTCACCGTTCGGGCCGATATCTACGGCAAGGAACAACCGGCGACCCTGGTGGCGCAGATCATGCCGACCCTCGATCCGATTCGCGCCGAGCTGCCGGACGGCTACCTGCTGGATGTCGGCGGCACCGTCGAAGATTCGGCCCGTGGGCAGAACTCGGTGAAGGCTGGCGTACCCTTGTTTATCGTGGTGGTGCTGACCTTGCTGATGCTGCAACTGCGCAGCTTCTCGCGCACGGTGATGGTGTTCCTGACCGCGCCGCTGGGGCTCATCGGCGTGACGCTGTTCCTGTTGGTATTCCGGCAGCCGTTCGGCTTCGTCGCGATGCTGGGGACCATCGCCCTGTCGGGGATGATCATGCGCAACTCGGTGATCCTGGTGGACCAGATCGAGCAGGACATCGCCGCCGGGCTCACGCCTTGGCAAGCGATCATCGAAGCCACGGTCCGACGCTTCCGGCCAATCGTGCTGACGGCGCTGGCGGCAGTGCTGGCGATGATCCCGCTGTCACGCAGCGTGTTCTTCGGGCCGATGGCGGTTGCCATCATGGGCGGGCTGATTGTGGCCACAGCGTTGACGCTGTTGTTTCTGCCGGCCTTGTATGCGGCATGGTTCCGCATCAGGAAGGACCCGGCCTGATCCTCCCCTGTGGGAGCAAAGCTTGCTCGCGATCGATGCTACGCGATTTCACTCGCAGATCGCCTCAGGGCTATCGTCGCAACGCTTCCCGCAGCAAGCTTTGCTCCCACTGTTTACAGGCTGCCAAACACCTTCTTCGCCAAACTGGTCGCCGCAGCGGCCGGGTTGTTGCGGATGGTTTCTTCCTGTTTGCCGATCATCTCGAACAGGCCGTTCAGCGCTTGCTCGGTCACATAGCCTTCGATGTTGGCGTTCTTGGCATCCAATACACCCAGGGTAGCCGCCTGACCGGCGAAGGCGTTGTATTGCTTGGCCAGGCCGACCTGGTCGGTGGCTTGCTTGACGATGGGCAGGAACTTGACGCGGATCTGTTCGCGACTGGTTTTGCTCAGGTACTGCGTGGCCGAGTCATTGCCGCCGCCCAGGATGCCCTTGGCATCGTCGACCGTCATCTTCTTCACCGCATCCACAAGAATCGGCTGGGCCTGGACCACGGCCGTTTCAGCGGCCTTGTTCATGCTGGTCTCCAGTTGATCGACCTGGGCCCCCATGCCGAACTGTTTCATCTTGCTGGCGACCTTGCCCAGTTTGCCCGGCAGCTCGATTTTCACTTCAGGGTTGTTACTGAAGCCGCCTGGAGCGCCCAGTTGTTTGACGGCGAGCTGTGCGCCTTGGGTCAGGGCGTCCTTGAGACCCCCGGTAGCGTCTTTTTGTGACAGGTCATTGAGCGACAGCGCCATGGCGTTGGCGCACATCAGCAAGCCTGCACAGAGGCCGGTGAAGCGGAGGTTCATGGGGGGCATGGCGGCTTCCTTAGGGTAAAAGGGCTTTAGCGAGCGGCGTTCACGCGAATCTTCAGTGGCTGCGGATCACTGCCATCCAGCTGCACGGCGTGATTTTCGGTGGTGATGAACAGCAACTGGCCATCCGCTTCGATGCGTGCGCTGACCGAGTAACGGTGGCCGGGCTTGACCTGCGCCGGGTCGTAGCTCAGGTGAAAGGGCAGTGGCACCTGGCCTTTGACCGGGCCTTTGTGTTCGTCGAGGACGACCGCTGGTGCGTCGGCCAGGGAGACGTCCTGCAAGCTGACGCTCAGGGTGGCGGTCGGCGGCAAGGCGATGCGTTGCAGGTAGAACACTTCGCCGTCGAGGCTGGTTTTTGCTGCAGGTTGCATGGATTGGCAGGCGCTGAGCAGGGTGGCTGCGGCCAGGAGAGAGAGTTTTTTCATAGGGGTGTCTCCGTTCTGAATGTGGGCGCGAGGCTGCTCCGGGCGGCATTCGACATATTTGCTGTCTGATACACCGCCATCGCGAGCAAGCATGGCTCCTGCAGGGGAATTCATTGCCACAAGGACTTCATGAAATTTCGGTTGGTGCGGGTGGCTGATCCGCTGCATCTTCGCTGCGGTGCAAGGCCACCTGGCGGATCGACAGGCGAATCTCCGCCGGCAACACCCGCTTCGCCGCGCCTTCAGCCAGTTCGCCCAGCAGCTCGTGATAGCTCAGCTTGCCGGCTTCGTCACGGCGCAACACGTCAAGGTCGAGCATGGTCTGGATGAAGTGCCTGAACAGGCTCTTGTCAAAGAATTCCGGAGCGTTCAAGCCGTGCAGGATCGACAGGCGCTGGGCCATGACGGTACACAGGTCTTCCAGTTCTTCGGCGCTGACGCTGTGCTGGCCGCTGTTGAGCAGCAAGGACACGGTCATGTAGAAGCGCTGCAAGGTCTGGGCGATGCTCTTGGACAACAGGGTCAGCAGCACGAAGTGTCGCGAGCTCGGCGCCGGGCGCAGGTACACATTGTTTTCGAATCGCAACAGGCCTTGCTCGACGAATGCCTCCAGCCATTGATCGACCACCGCATCGAGTTCATCAAGGGACCAGCGAATGAACAGCTCCGACTGCAGGTACGGGTACAGCGCGCGGGTGTAGCGCAGGATCTGCTCCCGGCTCATGCGCGAGGCGCTCTGGAAGAAACTCGCCAGCAGCGCGGGCAGCGCGAAGATATGCAGCACGTTGTTGCGGTAGTAGGTCATCAGGACGGCGTTCTGCTCGTCCA
Organism: Pseudomonas gregormendelii; assembly: GCF_017114825.1. Taxonomy (GTDB): domain Bacteria; phylum Pseudomonadota; class Gammaproteobacteria; order Pseudomonadales; family Pseudomonadaceae; genus Aquipseudomonas; species Aquipseudomonas gregormendelii. The sequence continues at coordinate 22,350 of NZ_JADEVO010000022.1, forward strand.
GGTACAGGATCTTGCCCAGGGCATCGCTCTGCTCGGAGAGCAGGTCCATGTCCTTCACGTGCTCGATCAGCGCCCGACCATCGCCTTCCGGCAGGGTGGTGTGCGGCGAGTAAGGTACTTTGCGCAGCAGCGCCAGGTACAGGTCGAGCACCCGCGCCATCGCGCGATCGTCCAGGGCCAGGCGGCTGGTGGAGAGCAGGGCGAGTGCGACCAGGTTGACCGGGTTGATGGCTGCCGCTTCGTTCAGGTGCTGCGCGACTTTTTCGCCCAGGCGATGGGTGGTTTCGTTGAGCCACGCCGGCTTGAACTGCGGGCCGAGTTCCTGCTGGCGCCAGTCGGGCTGCTCGCTGTCGAGGAACTCCGCCAGTTTGATCGGCTCGCCGAAGTTGACGGCCACCTGGCCGAAGCGTTGCTTGAGGGCGCCGATGACTTTGAAGATGTCGAAGATCGATTCCTTCTTCTTCGTGGCCCCTCGTAGCTCGCCCAGATAGGTACGACCTTCCAGCACTCGCTCGTAACCGATGTACACCGGCACGAAGACGATAGGCATCCGCGAGGACCGCAGGAAGCTGCGCAACGTGATCGCCAGCATCCCGGTTTTTGGTTGCAGCATGCGCCCGGTGCGCGAGCGGCCACCTTCGACGAAGTATTCGACCGGAAAGCCTTTGGTGAACAGGGTGTGCAGGTATTCATTGAACACTGAGGTGTACAACGGGTTGCCCTTGAACGTGCGGCGCATGAAAAACGCGCCGCCGCGGCGCAGCAGGCTGCCGATCACCGGCATGTTGAGGTTGATCCCGGCGGCGATGTGCGGCGGAGTCAGGCCGTTGCGGAACAGCAGGTAGGACAGCAGCAGGTAATCGATATGGCTGCGATGGCACGGCACGTAGATGACTTCGTGACCCTGGGCGACCTTTTGCACGCCTTCGATGTGGTTGACCTTGATCCCGTCGTAGATCTTGTTCCAGAACCAGCTCAGCACGACTTCGAGGAAACGGATCGCGGTATAGGTGTAGTCCGACGCGATCTCGTTGCCATAGCGCAGGGCCTGGGCCTTGGCTTTTTCCGGGGAGATGTTCTCGCGCTCGGCCTCCTCGAGGATCGCCTGCTTGACCAGCGGCTGGTTGAGCAAGCCCTTGACCAAGTTGCGACGGTGGGAAATGTCCGGCCCGATCACGGCGGCTTTCAGGTTGCGAAAGTGCACCCGCAGGATGCGCTGGGCCATGCGCACTGTGCGCTCATGGCCCTTGTTGTGATCGATGAGCTCACGCAGGTGAATCGGCGCGGAAAACTGTACCCGGGTCTTGCGGCCCAGCACGATGATGCTCAGCAACCTGCGCAGGCGGCCGGTGACTGCCCAGCTGTCGGCGAACAGCAGTTTCCACGGGCTCGATTCGCTGTCTGGCGACTGGCCCCAGAACACGCTGACGGGAATGATCTGCGCGTCTTCGGCGGCATTCTGGCTCAGGGCACTGACCAGCCGGGTCAGGGTCGGCGGTGCGCCACGCTTGTCCTGGCGGCCGAGCCAGTCGGGGTCGGGCGTCAGGTAGAAAAACGCCGCCGGCTCCAGCAGGTTGCCCACCGACACCGGCAGGACCGGGCGCGGCAGACCGGCCTTGGTGCATTCGGTATCGACCACGGCAAGGTCGGTCAGCGAAGGATTTTGCAGGACGTAGAACACCGGCCGGCTGCGGTCGAGGTTGAGGGTGAACGACGACTGGTTGATCGTCTCCGAGCGAACCCAGAGGTACAGCAGTCGGCGCAAGGTGCCAAACACTAGACGGCGGAACGGGGAGCGGGTCATACGGCTTCTGCGTGAGTGAATGAGACCGAGCATTTGCTCGGGCGGTCGATAGTGTGCCGGATTCATCGAAAATCGGCAAAAAAGCGGCTAAGTAAAGTTCAGTTGAGAGTTTTTCGGGCTGTCCTATACTCGCGCCTCAACAATAAAAAGAAGAGGTGCGATTCATGGCAACGCGCGAGACTGGCAATGTGAAGTGGTTCAACGACGCCAAGGGTTATGGCTTCATTCAGCGCGAGGACGGGGTGGACGTGTTCGTGCACTACCGCGCGATCCGCGGCGAGGGGCATCGTTCGTTGGCGGAAGGTCAGCAGGTCGAATATGCCGTGGTGACGGGCGAGAAGGGATTGCAGGCTGAGGATGTGGTGGGGTTGTAAATTTTAAGATCAAAAGATCGCCCGAACGCGGCCCGAGCCTTCGGCAGCTCCTACAGGTGTACACATGACCCTGTAGGAGCTGCCGAAGGTTCGGGCCGCGTTCGGACGATCTATTCGCTTTTATGCGGTCTTCCAGGTGATCTCTTCTTCACCATCAGCGCTGATGCGCATCCAGCGATCCGCGGTCTCTTCACCTTCTTCCTCGACCCAAGTACCTGGCGCGCAGCGTACTTCGACGTTCAGTGCGGCAAATGCAGCGCGGGCGCAGGCGATGTCGTCTTCCCACGGGGTCTGGTCACTTTCCAGGTACAGGCTGTTCCATTTTCCTACAGCCTTCGGCAACCAGGTCACCGGGACATTGCCGGCCTTGCACTTGTAGGTCTGGCCCTTCTGGACCCAGTCGGTGCACGGCCCCAAGGCTTCGCCGAGCCAGGTGGCGACCGCCTTGTAGTCAACGTCAGCGTCTTTCAGGTAAATCTCGATATCGGGTTGGCGCATGGATGTCCTCACTGCGGGTCTGAAAAATCCATTCGCGGATTTAGCCGGCCTCAAGTTGTTAACTAAAGACCAAAATTATTGAAGTACGAAGTAATCGTAACGCATTGAAACGGTGACCTCGAACGGTTCAACCTGCTCGATCACCGCAGCCCGGCGTTCGGCACTGGCGCGCCAGCCATGGGGCGTCATGGCCAACAGGTTGGCACGGTCCAGGCCGCTTGCCAGGCTCAGGCGAAACTCCAGGGTTTCACTGTGCGCCAGCACCATGCCCTGCGGTACCAGGGCCAGATGCTTGTCGTCGGTGTATTCACGGACTTCATCGTACAGGCGCTCGCGTAATTCCATCAGGTGGCCGCTGGTCGGTCCGACCTTCATCAGGCCGCCACCGGAGCTGAGCAGGCGCTTGGCTTCTTCCCAGTCCAGGGGACTGAACACGCTGGCCAAAAACTGGCAACTGCCGGAAGCCAGCGGCACCCGCGCCATACTGGCGATCAGCCAGGTTAGTTGCGGGTTGCGCTTGCAGGCGCGTTTGACCGCTTCCCGGGAAATATCCAGCGCGTAGCCGTCGGCATTGGGCAGTGCCTGGGCGATTTGCGCGGTGTAATAGCCTTCGCCACAACCGATGTCCAGCCAGCGTTGCGGCGCGTACTGCGCCGCCAGTTCGGCCAGGCGCCGGGCCACCGGGGCATAATGACCGGCGTTGAGGAAGTCACGGCGAGCCTCGACCATCGCCAGGTTATCCCCAGGGTCGCGACTGTTCTTGTGCTGTACCGGCAGCAGGTTGAGGTAACCCTGGCGTGCGCGGTCGAACCGGTGTCCCGCGGGGCAGGCCACGCCGTTGTCCACGTCGTTCAGCGGTTCGCTGCAGATCGGGCAGGCGAGCATCAGGCGAGCAACTTGATCAGGGTCTGGTAGTAGATTTCGGTCAGCACGTCGAGATCGGCGGCCAGCACTCGCTCGTTGACCTGGTGGATGGTCGCGTTGACCGGCCCCAGTTCGACGACCTGGGTGCCCATGGTGGCGATGAAACGTCCGTCAGAGGTGCCACCGCTGGTGGACGCCTTGGTGTCGCGACCGGTGATGTCCTTGATGCTCGATGCAACCGCATCCAGCAAAGCGCCTGGCTCGGTCAGGAACGGCAGGCCGGACAGCGCCCAGTCGATATGCCAGTCCAGGCCATGCCGGTCGAGGATGTCGGCAACGCGTTTCTGCAGGCCTTCAACCGTGGACTCAGTGGAGAAACGGAAGTTGAACACCGCCACCAGGTCGCCCGGAATCACGTTGGTTGCGCCGGTTCCGGAATTCACGTTGGAAATCTGGAAGCTGGTAGGCGGGAAGAAGTCGTTGCCGTTGTCCCAGTGCTCGACCGCCAGTTCGGCCAGCGCCGGGGCAGCCAGGTGGATCGGGTTCTTGGCAAGGTGCGGGTAAGCAACGTGACCTTGCACGCCGCGCACGGTCAATTTGGCACCCAGGGAGCCACGGCGACCGTTCTTCACCACATCGCCCACCAGTGTGGTGCTCGACGGTTCGCCGACGATGCACCAGTCCAGGCGCTCCTTGCGTGCAGCCAGACGCTCGACCACGGCCTTGGTCCCGTGATGGGCGGGGCCTTCTTCGTCGCTGGTGATCAGGAATGCGACCTTGCCCTTGTGGTTCGGGTAGTCGGTGACGAAGCGCTCGGCGGCCACGGTCATCGACGCCAGGCTGCCTTTCATGTCCGCCGCGCCGCGGCCGCAGAGCATGCCGTGTTCATCGATCAGCGCGTTGAACGGGTCGATTTGCCAGGCGGCCACCGGGCCGGTTGGCACGACGTCGGTGTGGCCGGCAAAACACAGTACCGGGCCCGCGTCCTGGCCGTGGGTGGCCCAGAAGTTATCCACATCCTCGATGCGCATCGGTTCCAGCGTGAAACCGGCATCGCCCAGGCGCTGCATCATCTGCTTCTGGCAATCGGCGTCGAGCGGCGTCACGGATGGACGGCGGATGAGGTCGATGGCGAGTTGAAGGGTCGGCGAAAGGTCGGCGTGGGCCGTCATGTAGAAGCTCCGAGGTGCGCACGGTAAACCTGTGCAAAAGGGCGATCATTCTAAAGCAAAACGGCGACCCGAAGGCCGCCGTTTGACGTTATCCCATAACGGATTATGCCGTTGCCGGTTCGGCTTCCAACGAAGGTTTGGGCAACGAGGACAGGAACGCCATGATCAATGCCGCCAGGTAAGGCAGCGATTGCACCAGCAACATGGTGACCCAGAAGCGCATGTCATTACTTGGCAAGCCGTTCACCAGGAAGATCCCCAATGCCGCGCCCCACAACAGCAACATGATGAACACTTCTTCGCGCGCCTCCGAAATCGCCACCCAGAAGCCGTGGTTGTCGGCATTTTTCGGCGTACGGAAGAACGGAATGCTGCTGGTGAAGAACCCGTACAGCACCGCTTTGGCGATGGTGTGCGACAACGCCAGCCCTGCCAGTGCCGCACAGAAGGCATCCTTGAGGTTCACCCCGACCGCGCGGCGGTACAGGAAGATGATCTTGCCGACCTTGAACACGAACAGTGCCAGGGGCGGAATCGCGAAAATCAGCAACGGTGGATCGACCCGCTGCGGCACGATGATCATCGCCGCCGACCAGAGCAGGGCGCCGACCGTGAAGAAGATATTCATGCCGTCCGCCACCCACGGCAGCCAGCCCGCGAGGAAGTGGTAACGCTGGCCGCGGGTCAGTTCAGTGTCCTTGCCACGCAACAGGCTCGCGGTGTGCCGCTTGATAATCTGAATCGCCCCATAGGCCCAGCGGAACCGCTGCTTCTTGAAGTCGATAAAGGTATCGGGCATCAGGCCCTTGCCGTAGCTGGTGTGGTAGTACGCTGCCGACAGGCCTTTTTCGAACACCCGCAGGCCCAGCTCGGCGTCTTCGCAGATGCACCAGTCAGCCCAGCCCAACTCCTCGAGCACCGAGCGACGGGTCATGGTCATGGTGCCGTGCTGGATGATCGCGTCACGGTCGTTGCGGGTCACCATGCCGATATGGAAGAAACCTTTGTATTCCGCATAGCAGAGCTTTTTGAAGGTACTTTCGTTCTGGTCGCGATAATCCTGCGGCGACTGCACCACGGCGATTTTCGGGTCGGCGAAGTGCGGCACCATGTGTTTGAGCCAGTTCGGGTCGACGCAGTAGTCGGAGTCGATCACTGCAATGACTTCGGCATCCTTGGCGGTGTGTGGGATCAGGTAGTTCAGCGCACCGCCCTTGAAGCCGGCCAGGGGGGCAACGTGGAAGAACTTGAAGCGCGGCCCCAGGGTTTCGCAGTACGCCTGCACCGGTTCCCAGACGGCCGGGTCTTTGGTGTTGTTGTCGATGATCAGGACTTCGAAGTCCGGATAGTCGAGGTTGGCGAGGGCGTTGAGGGCCTGTTTGACCATCTCCGGTGGCTCGTTATAGCAAGGCACGTGGATCGAGACTTTTGGCCGATAGTTCGAGTCGCCCACCACCGGCAGGAATTCGCGCCGACGTTTGTGGGTCCATACCGCTTCGGCCAGTTCATGGGCCTCGGTCAGCAGCACGATGAACACGCCGAACGCACCGAGGGCGAGCAGGATACCTACTGTCAGGCTGAACCAGGTGCTGTATTGCAGGCTGTAGTCATAACCGATCCACACCAGTACCGAACCGCAAAGGAATGCGATGAAGGTCAGGAAAGTGCGACCACGCTGGCGCAGCGCCGAGCCGTCGATCATCAGCAGCGTCAGGGACAGCAGGGCCAGTACCACCGAGCCGACCGCCAGCACGCGCCATTGCGGAATTGCGACTACCGGGCCTTCAAAGTTGAATTTCTGCTGGCGCGCGGCATTGAACACACCCCAATAGGCGCCCACCGAACCTTCGTCACTGGCCTTCCACGGTTGGTCGAAGGCTTCGATCACGAAGTAGTTGAAGCCCTGGCGGTTGAGCTTGTTGACCAGCGTGCGCAAGTAGATCGCCTGGTCTGCCGGCGACGCATCGGCGCCACCGCGCATGCGGCCGTTGCTCGGCCAGCCAACCTCCGAAAGCAGCAGGGGTTTTTTTGGGAACATTTTCTTCAGGTCACGGGCGCGGTCCAAAACAAATTGCCCGGCCTTGTCCACCGGGATGAACTCCCAGTAGGGCAGTACGTGAGCGGCGATCAGGTCGACGTGCTTGGCCAGCTCCGGGTGTTCTTCCCAGACGTGCCATTGTTCGGACGTGGTCACGGGCACTTTCACCGCCGCGCGTACGCGATCGAGAATCATGCCCAGTTCCGCAGCGGTAATTTCCTTACGGAAGATTGCCTCGTTTCCTACAACTACCCGCACCACGCTGCGCGAAGTGTTGGCGATTTCAATGGCGCGCAGGATTTCCCGCTCATTGCGCTCCTCGTCCGGGCTGATCCAGATGCCCAGGGTTACACGCAAGCCGAACTCTTCCGCGAGCTTGGGAATATTCCCCAGCGTGCCATCGACCGAATAAGTGCGGATGTTGTCCGTCAGCTTGCTCATGATCTCCAGGTCACGGCGCATTTCATCGTCGTTTGGATATTGATCTTTTTGCGGGTACTGGCCTTGCTGGAACGGCGAATAGGAGAAGCCGGAGATCTGTTCAGGCCAGTTGGGAGCGGTGACCGGGCGATTGATCAGCGCCCAGAAGCCGGTAAACAAGGCTGCGATGGCGAGCACCACGACCAGGTTGAGTCCAAATTTACGCGATGACATAGCTTTTTCGGGTTCCAGAGGCTGTGGAACGAAGGGGCGGTTGGCGACTGACTGACAAGGGTAGGGGTGCATCCTACACTGTAGGATCTCAGATCCTACAGCTGGCAGGGAAATGTCCTACATTGGGCACTCCGATTTCACATAAGTTCTTACACTTGTCGCCGACGCTTAAACTTGTCTCGCGATGGCCCTATACTGCGCGCCGGTTTTTGGGGTAATGGTCATGAGTACAGAAGATCCACGGTTTGCCGGCATCGCCCGCTTGTATGGCATCGAGGGCCTTGAGCGCCTGCGCGCGGCGCATGTGGCAATCGTCGGCGTCGGTGGCGTCGGTTCCTGGGCAGCGGAAGCGATCGCGCGCTGCGGTGTGGGAGAGATTTCGCTGTTCGACCTGGATGACGTCTGCGTCAGCAACGCCAACCGCCAGTTGCATGCGCTGGACAGCACCGTGGGCAAGCCCAAGGTCGAGGTGATGGCCGAGCGCTTGCGAGGGATCAACCCGGCTTGCACCGTGCACGCGGTGGCGGATTTCGTTACCCGCGAGACCATGGCCGAATACATCACGCCGAATATCGACTGCGTGATCGATTGCATCGACAGCGTCAACGCGAAGGCGGCACTGATTGCCTGGTGCAAGCGCCGCAAGATTCAGATCATCACCACCGGGGGCGCGGGCGGGCAGATTGATCCGACGCTGATTCAGGTCTGTGACCTGAACCGTACGTTCAACGACCCGCTGGCTTCGAAAGTGCGTTCCACGCTACGCCGCGATTACAACTTCTCGCGCACCGTGACCCGGCATTACAGCGTGCCTTGCGTGTTTTCCACCGAACAACTGCGCTACCCGAAACCCGATGGCAGCATTTGCCTGCAGAAGAGTTTCGTGGGCGATGGGGTGAAGCTGGACTGCGCCGGCGGGTTTGGCGCGGTGATGATGGTGACGGCGACGTTCGGCATGGTCGCGGCGACCAAGGCTGTGGACAAGATCGTGGCGGGAGTGCGGCGCCCGGCGGATCGCATCAAACCCCAGGCATAGATACTTGTAGGAGCTGCCGAAGGCTGCGATCTTTTGATCTTTTGATCTTTAGCGTCGAAGTGGGCGCCGAAGATCAAAAGATCGCAGCCTTCGGCAGCTCCTACGGGTACAACAGAGCGCGTCGACCGCATTGCCAGCAAGTCGGCTCCTACGGGGCGAGTTCTTGCATGCGCTGCAGTACTGCATTGAGGCCATTGCTGCGCGAGGGGGAGAGCTGCCGGCCCAGTCCCAGTTGATTGAACCATTGCGGCAAATCGACCTGCTTCAATTCGCTGGCCGACAGGCCATTGACCCGCGCCAGCAGCAACGCCACCAACCCGCGAATCAACCGCGCATCACTGCTCGCGGCAAACTGCCAGTGGCCGTCCTGCAGCGAGCCCACCAACCACACCTGGCTTTCACAGCCATGCACGCGGTTGGCGTCGACTTTGTCCTCATCACCGAGTGCAGGCAGGCGGTCGCCCCACTGCATCAACAGCCGCGCGCGTTGTTCCCAGCCTGCGGCTTCCTGGAAGGTGGCCAGCGCCGTGACGGCGTCCGCTGGCAGGGTCATCGCAGTAGCTCCAGCGCCTGGTCCAGCGCTTCAAAGAACCGCTCCAGATCATCGGAGTCGTTGTACAGCGCCAACGACACCCGGATCGCGCCGGCCAGTTCAAGACTCTTCAGCAACGGCATGGCGCAGTGATGACCAGCGCGCACGGCAATCCCCTGTTCAGTCAGCAGGTGCGCCAGATCCGAGTTATGCACACCCTCGACCACAAAGCTGGCCAGGGCCAGTTGCGGGTTGCCCAGCAGGCGAATGCCGTTGCGGGCTTGCAGGCCCTTGAGCAAATAATCGTGCAGGGCGGCTTCATGGGCCGACACGGCGTCCTGATCCAGACCTGCCAGATAATCCAGGGTGGCGCCGAGCCCGATGACGCTGGCGATCGGCGGTGTGCCGGCTTCGAAACCCAGGGGCGCGGGACGAAAACGAGCGTCGTGATAATTGGCATCGAGCACCATCTCGCCGCCGTATTGCCAGTGGCGCAGGTGTGCCAGTGCTTCATGCCGGCCAAACAGCACACCGAGGCCATCCGGTCCGTACAGCTTGTGGCTGGAAAACACATAGAAGTCGCAACCCAGGGCCTGCACGTCGTGGCGACCGTGAACGATCCCTTGGGCGCCATCGACTACGGTGATGGCGCCGTGGCTCCGTGCCAGGGCCAACAGGGCGGGTAACGGTTGCCAGGCTCCCAGCACGTTGGAGAGCTGGCTGACAGCCAGCAGGCGAGTGCTCGGGCCGATGAGCAGGGCGGCGGCGTCCAGGTCGATGAGGCCGTCGGTGTCCAGTGGCAGGATCACCAGCTTCAGCTTGTGTCGATTGGCCAATTGCTGCCATGGCAGCAGGTTGGCGTGATGCTCCAGGGCGCTGATAACGATCTCGTCGCCCGGCTGGAATGAGTGTTCCAGGCCATAGGCCAGGAGATTCAACGCGGAGGTGGCGCCGTGGGTGAAGATGATCTGCCCGCTATCGCCGGCATTCAGCCATTGTCCGGCTTTGCGGCGGCTGTCCTCGAATGCCTGGGTCGCGTGGGCGCCGGGCAGGTGTTGTGCCCGATGCACGTTGGCGGCGCCGTTGGCGTAGTAGTGCGCCAGAGCATCCAGCAGGGCTTGGGGTTTTTGCGTGGTGGCGGCGTTGTCCAGATAAGTCTGGTCTTGTCGTTGCAGTGCGGCGATGGCCGGGAAGTCGGCGCGCCACGGGGAGGGGATCATCATGCAAATGGGCCCTGCAAAACATGGGCGGGAAAATGCCAAACCCGTTGTAGGAGCGAGCTTGCTCGCGATGGGACGTCAACGATAACTCGGGCTACTTTAATAACCGCGTTGCCCTAGCGTTTTTCGCGAGCGAGCTCGCTCCTACAGAATTGACTGTGCACCTGTAGGAGCGAGCTTGCTCGCGATGGACGTCAACGATAACTCTGGCTACCTGAATAGCCGCATTGTCGTAGCGATTTTTCGCGAGCGAGCCCGCTCCTACAGAATTGACTGTGCACCTGTAGGAGCGAGCTTGCTCGCGATGGACGTCAACGATAACTCTGGCTACTTGAATAACCGCGTTGTCGTAGCGATTTTCGCGAGCGAGCTCGCTCCTACAGGTTAATGGCGCAGTTTAGTTGTGAGCGTGCAGCGCTTCGTTCAGTTCGATGGCCGATTTGTGGGTCTTGCATTCCACGGCACCGGTTTCCGAGTTGCGACGGAACAGCAGGTCGGATTGACCGGCCAGTTCACGGGCCTTGACCACTTTCACCAGCTGGTTTTTCTCGTCCAGCAGCGCAACCTTGGTGCCAGCGGTCACGTACAGGCCAGACTCAACGGTGTTGCGATCGCCCAGTGGAATGCCGATACCGGCGTTGGCGCCGATCAGGCAGCCTTCGCCTACCTTGATCACGATGTTGCCGCCGCCCGACAGGGTGCCCATGGTGGAGCAGCCGCCGCCCAGGTCCGAGCCCTTGCCAACGAATACGCCTGCCGAGACACGACCTTCGATCATGCCCGGGCCTTCGGTGCCGGCGTTGAAGTTGACAAAACCTTCGTGCATCACAGTGGTGCCTTCACCGACATAAGCGCCCAGGCGCAGGCGGGCCGCATCGGCGATACGCACGCCAGCCGGTACGACGTAGTCGGTCATCTTCGGGAATTTGTCTACCGAGAACACTTCCAGCAGCTCGCCGCGCAGACGGGCTTCGAGTTGCAGTTCGGCCAGCTCACTCAGGTCGATTGCGCCCTGGCTCGTCCAGGCTACGTTCGGCAGCAGCGGGAAGATCCCGGCCAGGTTCAGGCCATGGGGCTTGACCAAACGATGGGACAACAGATGCAGCTTGAGGTACGCCTCTGGGGTAGAAGTCAGTTGCGCGTCTTCGGCCAGCAGGGTGGCGACCAGCGGCTTGTGGCTTTCGGCCAGTCGGGTCAGCAACTTGCCTTGTACCGCGTCGATGCCCTTCACGGCTTCAGCCAGTTGCGCAGCCTGCGCGGTGGTGAAGGTGATGGCCTGGTTGCCTTCGCTATAAGCGAGAATTGGCGCGACGGCAGCCACCAGTTCGGCCGACGGATTCAACAGCGGCTGAGGGTAAAACACTTCCAGCCATGCGCCTTGACGATTCTGGGTGCCGACGCCGAAAGCGATGCTGAACAGGGAATTGGACATGTAAATACCTCTAACAAAATTGAACGGGCTGGCTTACTTGAGCGCTGCCGCGTAAATATCTGGCTTGAAGCCAATCAGGGTTCGGTCACCGAGATCGAGCACAGGGCGCTTGATCATCGAGGGTTGCGCGAGCATCAATTCGATGGCTTTCGATTGGTCGAGATCGGCTTTGCGTTCGTCTTCGAGTTTGCGAAAGGTCGTGCCTGCGCGGTTCAACACCACTTGCCAGCCATGCTCGTTACACCACTGGGTCAGGTGTTCACGGTCAATTCCGGCCGTTTTGTAATCGTGGAAGTCGTAGCTGACAGCGTGTTCATCAAGCCAGGTGCGCGCCTTTTTCATGGTGTCGCAAGCTTTGATGCCGAAAAGGTGCAAGGTTTTACTTGAAACGGTCAAGGAATTGCCCCCTTTACAGGTGCTGGAAAAAAAAGGTGAAGGATTATGCCATGACCTTGCGGTTAGCGCGTAAACCTGTGGGAGTGAGGCAGTTTGATACCCGCGATGCGACATAGGTGTAACGGCCAGCCCGCAGTCTAAACCGCTAATATGGCACTTCAATGCTGTCGATTGCCTGGGAAAACGCTTTATGCAAACCGCCTACACCGTCCTGATCCTGCTCATGCTGGTCAGTGTCTCCCGTCTGGTGGGGCGGGTTATCCCGCTGCCATTGCCGCTGGTGCAGATTTGCGCCGGAGCCCTGCTGGCCTGGCCGACGCTGGGGTTGCATGTGGCACTGGACCCTGAATTGTTTCTATTTCTGTTTTTGCCGCCTTTGTTGTTTTCCGATGGCTGGCGGATGCCCAAGCGCGAGCTATGGCGCCTGCGGGGGCCGATCCTGACGCTGGCAGTGGGCCTGGTGTTGTTCACTGTGGTGGGCGCCGGTTATTTCATTCATTGGTTATTGCCAAGCATTCCCTTGCCGGTGGCGTTCGCGCTGGCGGCGGTCTTGTCGCCTACAGATGCCGTGGCGGTGTCGGCGATTTCGCAGAACAGGCTGCCGACGCCATTGATGCACATGTTGCAGGGCGAGGCACTGATGAACGACGCCTCAGGCCTGGTGACGTTCAAATTTGCCTTGGCTGCCGCTGTCACCGGTGTGTTCTCCCTGGCCAATGCGAGCCTGACATTCGTCCTGGTAGCGGTCGGCGGGCTGGCGGTCGGGGTTGCGCTGAGCTGGCTGGTCGGGCGCCTGCGCTCCTGGATGATCGCGCGCGGCTGGGATGACCCCGCGACCCACGTGGTGTTTATGCTGTTGCTGCCCTTCGCCGCCTACGTACTGGCCGAGCGCCTGGGAGCATCGGGCATCCTGTCGGCGGTGGCGGCAGGGATGATGCAGAGTTGGCTCGACCTGCTGCCGCGCCAGACCAGTACCCGACTGCTCAATCGCAGCGTCTGGTCGCTGCTGGAGTTCGCTTTCAACGGTTTGATTTTCCTGCTGCTGGGCTTGCAGCTGCCGGACATCATCAAGGCAGTTGCCAGTCATGAAACCTCGTTATGGCCGACCTTGCTCTACCGCTGCCTGGATGTGCTGGCAATCTTTCTGGTGCTGTTGGTGTTGCGGTTCGTGTGGGTGCAAAGCATCTGGCGCTTGTCGGGCCTGCTGCGCCGCTGGCGCGGCAAGGATGAAATGACGCAGGTTCCGACTGCGCGCTCGTGCTGGTTACTGACCGTTGGCGGCGTACGCGGGGCGGTGACGCTGGCGGGTGTGTTGTCGGTGCCGATGTTGATGGGTGGCGTGGCATTCCCCGAGCGTGACTTGCTGATATTCATCGCGGCCGGGGTGATCCTGCTGTCACTGATTGCGGCGTGTATTGCGCTGCCGTTGCTCCTGCGTGGCATCGAAAAAAGCCCCGACGACAAGCGGCGCAATGAAGTGCGTGAGGCCTGGCGCAAGACCGCCGAGGCGGCAATTCATGCGCTCGAAGCCGAAGAAGCCAAGCCGCAGGACGCGGCGCAGGCAGCACTCGCCGCCGAGCTCAAGGCGCGGATCATGTCCGAATACCGGCATCAGCTGGAGGTGTTCAACGATTCGGCGGAAGCCCAGGCACTGGCGTTCCAGATGGACTTGCTGGAGCGGCGCATGCGCTTGAAAGCATTGCGGGCGCAGCGACTGGAACTGTATAGCCTCAGCCGTCATCACCAGATTGGCGATGACGTACTGCGTGAGGTGTTGGCGGAGCTGGATTTGAGCGAGGCCAATTTGGGGCAGGTGAAGTAATGGTGACCCGCCCGGTAGGAGCTGCCGAAGGCTGCGATCTTTTGACTTTCAGCGTCCTTGAAGACGCCAAAAGATCGCAGCCTTCGGCAGCTCCTACCGGGGGGGCGGCGCTTAGCTGCGGCGTTGGATGAACGCGCGGATACGTTCAGCGGCCTCGACGCACTCGGCCAGCGGCGCAACCAGTGCCAGGCGCACGCGCCCAGCCCCGGGGTTGAACCCGTCGACTTCGCGGGACAGGTAGGAGCCCGGCACCACCGTCACATGTTCTTCCGCGTACAGGTCGCGGCAAAACGCCTCGTCATCACCTTCAACGTTCGGCCACAGGTAGAAACCGCCGTCCGGACGCTGCACGTCCAGCCCCGGGCTGAGGATTGCCAGCACGGCGTCGTATTTCTCGCGGTACAGGTCGCGGTTGGCGCGCACGTGCACTTCGTCATTCCATGCGGCTACGCTGGCCAGCTGAGTCTGCACAGGCATCGCACAGCCGTGGTAGGTGCGATACAGCAAAAAGCCCTTGAGGATGTCGGCGTCACCGGCCACGAAGCCCGAGCGCAGGCCTGGCAGGTTGGAACGCTTGGACAGGCTGTGAAACACCACGCAGCGCTTGAAGTCCTGGCGACCCAGTTCCACGCAGGCGCTGAGCAAACCGGCGGGTGGGGTCTGTTCGTCGAAGTACAGCTCGCTGTAGCACTCGTCGGCGGCGATCACGAAGTCGTACTCGTCGGCCAGGGCGATCAGCTTTTTCAGGGTTTCGACTGGAATCAGTGCGCCAGTGGGGTTGCCCGGCGAGCACAGGAACAGGATCTGGCAGCGTTTCCAGATATCTGGCGAAACTGCGTCGAAGTCCGGATTGAAGCCATTGGCATCAAGGCACGGCAGGTAGTGCGGCTTGGCGCCTGCCAGGAACGCCGCACCTTCGTAGATCTGGTAGAACGGGTTCGGGCTGACCACCAGCGCGTCATCGGCACGATTGACCACCGTCTGGGTGAAAGCGAACAGCGCTTCTCGAGTGCCGTTGACCGGCAGCACGTTGCGCGCCGGGTCGAGCCAGCCGTTCGGAACGCTGAAGCGTCGTTCGCACCAGGCAGCGATGGCTTCGCGCAATGCGGCAATGCCGAGGGTGGTCGGGTACACGGCCATCTGATCCAGATTGCTTGCCAGTGCTTGAGCAACAAAGGCGGGCGAGCGGTGCTTGGGCTCGCCGATGGACAGGGCGATAGCGCGCTTGTCCGGGTTTGGCGTGACGCTGCCGAGCAGGGCGCGGAGCTTCTCGAACGGGTAGGGCTGCAACTGGGTCAGGGCGTTGTTCATGGGGGCCTCATTCAATGTAGGAGTGAGCCTGCTCGCGATAGCGTTGTGTCAGTCATTGGCGATGTTGAATGGACGGACGCCATCGCGAGCGGGCTCGCTCCCACAGGGGGGGATAATTCAGATAGTGAGTCGCGACAGCTTTATTTCGGATTCCTGGTTGACGGTCAATTGCTCGACGATCGCATCCTGCAAGCGGCTGCACAGCAACGGGTCGGACAAAGGCTGATTGTTCGCATCGGTGATGAAGAACACGTCTTCCACGCGCTCGCCCAGGGTGGCGATTTTCGCGTTCTGCAATGACAGGTCGAACTCAAGGAAGATGGTCCCGATGCGTGCCAGCAGGCCCGGGCGGTCCGGGGCGCTGAGTTCCAGCACGGTCACCGGGCGCTGGGCGTCGTTGTGGATCGTCACCTGGGGCGCGAACGCGAAATGCTTGAGCTGGCGCGGTACCCGGCGCTGAATGATGGTCGGGTAGTCGTCCGGGTTGCGCAGCGCCTCGGTCAGGCCTTCGCGGATCTGCTTGACCCGGGTCGGGTTGTCGCCAATCGAGTCGCCATCTGTATCGAGCACGATGTAGGTGTCGAGGGTGAACTGGCTGCTCGAGGTGATGACCCTTGCGTCGTGGATGTTCAGGTTGAGCTGGTCCATTGCCGCCACGGTCACGGCAAAAAAGTCGTGCTGGTCGGGGGCATAGATGAAGATCTGGGTACCGCCCTCGAATTCGCGCTGTGTGGTTTCCTTGATCAGCACCAGTGGCCCGCCGTCAGCCGGCTGCTGGAGGATCGCGTCGCTGTGCCAGGCCACGTCGCCAGCGGTGTGGCGCAGGAAGTAGTCATCCCCCAGTTGCGCCCATAGCTGCTCGACGTCGTCCGGATCGGTCCCGCCGCGCACCAGGATGTCCAGGGCAGCACTTTGGGTCTGGCGAATCTGCTCCTCGCGGTCCACCGGGTTTTCCAGGCCGCGGCGCAGGGCCCGCTTGGTCTCGGTGTAGAGCTGGCGCAGCAGGCTGGCGCGCCAGGAGTTCCACAGCGTCGGGTTGGTGGCGTTGATGTCCGCCACGGTCAGCACGTATAGATAGTCGAGATGGGTTTCGTCTCCGATGATCTGCGCGAAGTCATGGATCACTTGCGGGTCCGACAGGTCCTTGCGCTGGGCAGTGGTCGACATCACCAGGTGATTCTGCACCAGCCAGACGATCAGGCGGCTGTCCCACACCGGCAACTGGTGGCGCTGGCAGAACGCCTCGGCATCGACTGCGCCGATTTCCGAGTGGTCGCCGTGCCGGCCTTTGCCGATATCGTGATACAGGCCGGCCAGGTAGATCAATTCAGGTTTGGGCAGCTTGGCCATGAGCTTGCTGGCCAGCGGGAATTTCTCCGACACCTGGGTGTACTGCAGCTTACGCAAGTGCTTGATCAGATTCAGGGTGTGGGCGTCGACCGTATAGATGTGGAACAGGTCGTGCTGCATTTGCCCGACGATAAAGCCGAACTCAGGCAGGTAGCGCCCGAGGATGCCGTAGCGGTTCATTCGGCGCAGGTTGCGATGAATGCCGATCTTGCACTTGAAAAGCTCGATGAACAGGCTGGTGTTGCGAATGTCGTTGCGAAACTCATCGTCGATCAGGTGACGGTGCTCGCGCAGCAGGCGAATGGTATCGGCGCGCACGCCCTTGATTTCCGGCTGCTGGGCCATCAAAACAAAGATTTCCAGCATGGCGAACGGGGTGCGGCGGAACACGTTGTCGTTGCGCGCCTCGATGTAGCCGTCGTGCAACTGGAACCGCGAGTTGATCGGCTGTGGCGGCGCTTCGTCTTCCGGGGCGAGGATGACTTCCTCGAAATGCTGGATGATCAGGTCGCTGAGCTGGGCGATGCTCATGACCACCCGGTAGTACTGCTGCATGAAGTTTTCGATGGCTTGCTTGGCATCATCGCCTTCAAAACCCAGCAGCCCGGCAATCGTGCGCTGGTGATCGAACAGCAGGCGGTCTTCGGAGCGACCGGCGAGCATGTGCAGGGCGTAGCGCACCTTCCACAGGAACTCCTGGGACGAGGCCAGCAGGGCATTTTCGCTTTCAACCAGGAAGCCTTCGCCTGCCAGCGCCCGCAGGTTCAAGGTGCCGTACTCGCGCCGGGCCACCCACAGAATCGTCTGGATGTCCCGCAGGCCGCCGGGCGAGCCTTTGACGTTGGGTTCCAGGTTGTATTCAGTGTCGTTGTACTTGTGGTGGCGGGCCTTCTGTTCAGCGCGCTTGGCCAGGAAGAAGTCTTTGCTGGGCCACATGTGCGCGGTGCTGGTGACGTCGAGCATGCGCTGGCGAAGACGCTCGGGGCCACTGATGGTGCGGCTTTCCATCAGGTTGGTGACAACCGTCAGATCGGCGCGGGCTTCAATGGCGCATTCGTCCACCGAGCGAACGCTTTGGCCGACTTCCAGGCCAATGTCCCACAACAGCGTAAGAAAGCGCTCGATGGAATCGCGGAAAACTTCGTGATCGGCGCTGTCCAGCAGGACCAGCAGGTCGATGTCGGAATAAGGGTGCAGCTCGCCGCGACCGTAGCCGCCGACCGCCACCAGTGCGATGTCGGCGTCTTCGCTCCAGTCGAATTGTTCCCAGGCCTTTTGCAGGATGTTATCGACGAACCAGGCGCGATCCTCGATCAGGCGCCGAATGTCGCGGCCGCTGCGAAAGCGCCCGTCGAGCACTTCGCGGGCCTGGCGAATGGCCTTCTTGAAGGCGGCAATGGGGCTCGCCTTCAGGGCCAGTTCAGCCTGGAACTGGCCGCGGTCGAAGAGTTCTGGATCCACCTGCGGCATCGATTGGCTTTCCTTTCTATGGACGGGGAGCTGCGCGGGTTGAATCAGGCCGAAACGCGAGGGATGGTGTCATCGGCGCGCAGGGTGAAAATCTCGTAGCCAGTCTCGGTCACGACCAGGGTGTGTTCCCATTGCGCGGAGAGCTTGCGGTCCTTGGTAATGGCAGTCCAGCCGTCGCCCAGCACCTTGGTGTCGGCCTTGCCCTGGTTGATCATAGGCTCAATGGTGAAGGTCATGCCCGCCTTGAGCTCCATGCCGGTGCCGGCACGACCGTAGTGCAGGATCTGCGGCTCTTCGTGAAACACTTTGCCGATGCCGTGGCCGCAGAACTCGCGAACCACCGAAAAACCGTTCTTTTCAGCGTGCTTCTGGATCACTTCGCCAATGTCGCCCAGGCGGCAGCCCGGTTTGACGATTTCGATAGCCTTGTACATGCATTCCTGGGTGACCTGGGACAAACGCTCGGCCCAGACCGGTACGGTGCCGACGTGGAACATGCGGCTGGTGTCGCCGTGATAGCCGTCCTTGATCACGGTCACGTCGATGTTCAACGTGTCGCCATTCTTCAATGGTTTCTCGTTGGGAATGCCATGGCAGACCACATGGTTGATCGAGGTGCAGATTGACTTCGGGTAGCCTTTATAATTCAGCGGCGCAGGAATGGCCTGTTGCACATTGACGATGTAGTCATGGCAAATGCGGTCCAGTTCTTCGGTGGTGACGCCCGGTTTGACATGTTCGGCGATCATTTCCAGCACATCGGCGGCCAGTTTGCCGGCGACACGCATTTTTGCGATGTCCTCTGGTGTCTTGAGGTTGACGGTCATACAGGCTCTCTCTGCGCTCGATGGCGCTTCACTAAGTCAAGATGGGCGGTGCGCAAACGATCTTCGCCGCCCTGAAAAACGCGATTCTACCAGACGATCAGGGCAAATCTGAGGCTCTGTGCATTGCTTCTTCATATAGATGGGCGCATTCCAGGGGGATTCCAGGGGCGCGGATAAAGGCGTGCGTCAGGAATTGAGAATCCGGGTTCCGTTTTTGCGAGTCTTATGGTATAAAATGCGCCGCTTTCCGGGGATACCCCGATAGGCTTAAATCCACACACGTGTCGACACGATGACCTGGGTGCCTTCAGCTGATGCTGCTGGTTGGTCATTGGGATACGTGGAGGCCAAACCCGACTTATTAAGGAACTATCATGTCCCAAGTCAACATGCGCGATATGCTGAAGGCCGGTGTGCACTTCGGTCACCAGACCCGTTACTGGAACCCGAAAATGGGTAGGTACATTTTCGGCGCGCGTAACAAGATTCACATTATCAACCTTGAAAAAACCCTGCCAATGTTCAACGAAGCTCTGACTTTCGTAGAGCGCCTGGCCCAGGGCAAAAACAAGATTCTGTTCGTCGGCACCAAGCGTTCCGCTGGCAAGATCGTTGCTGAAGAAGCAGCACGTTGCGGTTCGCCGTACGTCGATCACCGCTGGTTGGGCGGCATGCTGACCAACTTCAAAACCATCCGTGCTTCCATCAAGCGTCTGCGTGACCTTGAAGTGCAAGCCGAAGACGGTACTTTCGCCAAGCTGACCAAGAAAGAAGCGCTGATGCGCACTCGCGATCTTGAGAAGCTCGATCGTTCCCTGGGTGGTATCAAGGACATGGGCGGTCTGCCAGACGCTCTGTTCGTTATCGACGTTGATCACGAGCGCATCGCGATCACCGAAGCCAACAAGCTGGGTATCCCGGTTATCGGCGTAGTCGATACCAACAGCAGCCCGGAAGGCGTTGACTACATCATCCCAGGCAACGATGACGCAATCCGCGCTATCCAGCTGTACATGGGTTCGATGGCTGACGCTGTAATCCGTGGCCGCAACCACGTTGCTGGTGGCACCGAGCAGTTCGTTGAAGAAGCTCCGGTAGCTGCAGCTGAGTAATTGACGCCTTGGCGTTGACTCAGTAAGCAAAAAGGGGGCTTGGCCCCCTTTTTGCCACCTCGAAAACCATTTGTGTGCAGCGCAGTTGCAGCCTTGTAATGTGCAGCCGCTATCAAATAAGGCTTCGGGAAGAATTGAACGCCCGTTTGCTCGGGTGGAATGGTTGAAAACCTATCCAAGAGGATTTTGAAATGGCAGAGATTACTGCAGCGTTGGTCAAAGAACTGCGCGAGCGCACCGGCGAAGGCATGATGGATTGCAAAAAGGCCTTGACCAAGGCCGGCGGCGACATCGAAAAAGCCATTGATGACATGCGTGCTTCGGGCGCCATCAAGGCTGCCAAGAAAGCAGGCAACGTAGCTGCTGAAGGCGCTATCGCTCTGAAAGAAGACGGTAAGTCGGCCGTTCTGCTGGAAGTGAACTCGCAGACCGACTTCCTGGCTTTGCAGGACGACTTCAAGGCATTTGTCGCATCCAGCGTTGAAAAAGCGTTCGCTGACAAACTGACTGACGTTGCTCCGCTGATCGAAGCTCAAGAAGCTGATCGCCTGGTACTGGTCGGCAAGGTTGGCGAAAACGTCAACATCCGTCGCCTGGCTCGCGTTGAAGGTGATGTTGTTGGTGGCTACCTGCACGGCAACAAAATCGGTGTTGCGGTTGTTCTGAAAGGCGGCGACGTTGAGCTGGCTAAAGACATCGCGATGCACGTAGCTGCGACCAACCCTGAATTCCTGCTGCCATCGGAAGTTTCGGCTGAAGCAGTAGAGCGTGAGAAGGGCGTGTTCCTGACCCTGAACGCTGACAAGATCGCCGGCAAGCCGGAGAACATTGTTGAAAACATGGTCAAAGGCCGTATCAGCAAGTTCCTGGCTGAAGCGAGCCTGGTTGAGCAGGCGTTCGTCAAGAACCCTGAAATCAAGGTTGGCGAACTGGCCAAGAAAGCCGGTGCTGAAATCGTTTCCTTCACCTACTTCAAGGTAGGCGAAGGCATCGAGAAGCCGGTCGACAACTTCGCTGAAGAAGTTGCTGCCCAGCTGGCCGCCGCCAAGCAATAAGACAGTTTTCAACTGTCGCCCTGAAGAGGCTGCCCGCTCACGCGCGCAGCCTCTTTTCAGATGGGGGGCCAAATTTTTAATTGGTTTCCCTTTGGAACTGGCTTACAAAGCCATGTTCCGATGGCGCTGAAGCAGCGCCAAGCTAGAGTGAACGCCAGCTGTAAACAGCTCGCAAAGAATTTTTAAAATACGCCGCAGGAGAGATTCGCAATGGCTCAGCAGGGCAGTGGTTATCAGGCTCGCTATAAACGCATTCTACTCAAGCTTAGCGGCGAGGCCCTGATGGGCTCGGAAGAGTTCGGGATCGATCCGAAAGTTCTGGATCGCATGGCACTGGAAGTCGGCCAGCTGGTTGGCATCGGTGTGCAGGTCGGTCTGGTGATCGGCGGTGGCAACCTGTTCCGCGGTGCAGCGCTGAGCGCAGCCGGCATGGATCGGGTAACTGGCGACCACATGGGCATGCTGGCCACTGTGATGAACGCCTTGGCCATGCGCGACGCGCTGGAACGTGCCAATATCTCGGCCATCGTGATGTCGGCTATTTCCATGGTAGGTGTGACTGATCATTATGATCGTCGCAAGGCCATGCGCCACCTGAACGCCAAGGAAGTGGTGATTTTCGCGGCCGGTACCGGCAATCCGTTCTTTACCACGGATTCGGCGGCATGCTTGCGTGCTATCGAAATCGATGCCGATGTCGTGCTTAAGGCGACCAAGGTCGATGGCGTCTACACTGCCGACCCATTCAAAGACCCGCATGCCGAGAAGTTCGATCATCTGACTTACGATGAAGTGCTGGATCGCAAGCTGGGTGTAATGGATCTGACGGCCATTTGCCTGTGCCGCGACCACAAGATGCCATTGCGCGTCTTTAACATGAACAAGCCCGGCGCCCTGCTGAATATCGTGCATGGCGGCGCTGAAGGGACCCTGATCGAGGAAGGCCAACAATGATCAACGAAATCAAGAAAGACGCTCAAGCGCGCATGCAGAAATCCCTGGAGTCTCTGTCCCACGCGTTTGGACAGATTCGTACCGGCAAGGCTCACCCGAGCATTCTGGGCAGCGTGATGGTGCCTTACTACGGTACCGACACCCCGTTGAGCGGCGTCGCCAACGTGACCGTCAAAGACTCCCGTACCCTGCAGGTCGTGGCGTTCGAGCGCAACATGCTCGCCGCAGTCGACAAGGCCATCCAGAGCGCCGGTTTGAACCTCAATCCGACCAACCTGGGCGAGCTGCTGCTGATCTCCATGCCGGCACTGACCGAGGAAACCCGCAAGGGCTTCACCAAGCAGGCTCGCAGTGCTGCGGAAGACGCTCGTGTTGCCGTGCGCAACATTCGTCGCGATGCGCTTGGCGACCTGAAGAAGCTGGTGAAGGACAAGGAAATCAGCGAAGACGAAGAACGTCGTGCCGCTGCCGATATCCAGAAGCTCACCGACAAGGCTGAGGCGGATATCGACGCTGCGACCAAGCAGAAAGAAGCGGACCTGATGGCCGTATAAGGGTCGCGTTTTCATGGAAAAGACTAAGCAGACTGCGCCCTTCGCGGTGCCGCGCCATGTCGCGATTATCATGGATGGTAACAACCGCTGGGCGAAAAAGCGCTTTTTGCCCGGTGTCGCCGGTCATAAGGCCGGCGTCGATGCGGTGCGTGCTGTGATCGAGGTGTGTGCCGAGGCCGGGGTCGAGGTATTGACCCTGTTCGCGTTCTCCAGCGAAAACTGGCAGCGCCCGGCCGATGAGGTCAGTGCCTTGATGGAGTTGTTCTTCAAGGCGCTGCGTCGCGAGGCCAAGCGCCTGAACGACAACAACATCAGTTTGCGCATCATAGGCGACCGTTCGCGCTTCCATCCCGAACTCCAGGCCGCCATGCGCGAGGCTGAAGCCATGACGGTGGGCGCCAATCGCCTGGTCTTGCAGATCGCCGCCAATTACGGTGGTCAGTGGGACATCGCTCAAGCCGCGCAACGCCTGGCTCGTGAAGTCCAGGCCGGACATCTGCGTCCGGAGGACATCACGCCGGAGCTGCTGCAGACGTGTCTGTCGACGGGCGACCTGCCTCTGCCGGACCTGTGCATCCGCACCGGTGGCGAGCACCGCATCAGCAACTTCCTGCTGTGGCAGCTGGCTTACGCCGAGTTGTACTTCTCCGACCTGTTCTGGCCGGACTTCAAACACGACGCCATGCGCAAAGCGCTGGCCGATTTCGCTTCGCGCCAGCGCCGCTTCGGTAAAACGAGCGAGCAAGTCGAAGCTGGAGCCCGGGCTTAATGCTTAAACAACGAATCATCACTGCACTGATCCTGCTGCCGATCGCCCTTTGCGGCTTTTTCCTGCTGGAAGGCTCCGGCTTTGCGCTGTTCATTGGCCTGGTCGTAACCCTGGGCGCATGGGAGTGGGCTCGCCTGGCGGGCTTTACCGCCCAGCCAGTTCGTGTCGGCTACGCGCTGGCCGTCGCGGTTATGCTGTTTTTCATGCATATATTGCCCGGGCTCGCGCCTTGGGTCCTGGGCGCTGCGGTGCTGTGGTGGGGCGTTGCAACCTATTTGGTGCTGACGTACCCGCGTTCGAGCGGTCATTGGTCGAGCGCCGCCTGCAAGCTGGTGATCGGCCTGCTGGTTCTCCTTCCGGCCTGGCAAGGCCTGATCCTGATCAAGCAGGAGCCTCTGGGCAACTGGCTGATCATGGCGGTGATGGTGCTGGTGTGGGGCGCGGATATCGGGGCTTATTTCTCCGGTCGAGCCTTTGGCAGGCGCAAGTTGGCGCCGCAGGTCAGTCCTGGCAAGAGCTGGGAAGGGGTCTACGGCGGCCTGGCGCTGGCGCTGGTCATTACGTTTTTCGTCGGGCTGGTTCGCGACTGGACGGTTGCAGAACTGCTCAAGGGCTTGATCGGTGCGGCGGTGATCGTATTCATCTCGGTGGTGGGTGACCTCACTGAGAGCATGTTCAAGCGCCAGTCCGGGATCAAGGACAGCAGTAACCTGCTGCCAGGTCACGGTGGGGTGCTGGATCGGATCGACAGCCTGACCGCGGCCATCCCGGTGTTTGCGGTGCTGTTGTGGATGGCGGCACCGTGAGTCGCCCACAGCAGATTACCGTGCTGGGGGCTACGGGCTCGATTGGCCTGAGCACCCTTGACGTCATTGCCCGGCACCCGGATCGCTTCCAGGTGTTTGCCCTCAGCGGGTTCACTCGTCTGAGCGAGCTGCTGGCCTTGTGTGTGCGCCATGCGCCACGGTTTGCCGTGGTGCCTGAAGTCAACGCCGGTCGACGCCTGCAGGAAGAGTTGCGCGCGGCCGGCCTGTCGACGCAGGTATTGGTGGGCGAAGAGGGCTTGTGCCAGGTCGCAGCCGATCCGCAAGTGGATGCGGTGATGGCGGCCATCGTCGGAGCGGCAGGCTTGCGCCCGACCCTGGCGGCGGTCGAGGCCGGCAAAAAGATCCTGCTGGCCAACAAGGAAGCGCTGGTAATGTCCGGCGCCTTGTTCATGCAGGCGGTGCGCAAGAGCGGCTCGGTACTGTTGCCAATCGACAGTGAGCACAATGCGATCTTCCAGTGCATGCCGCGGGATTTCGCCCAGGGCCTGGGTTCGGTCGGGGTTCGTCGTATTTTGCTCACGGCCTCCGGTGGTCCGTTCCGCCAGACGCCGCTGGCTGAGCTTCAACACGTGACGCCAGAGCAGGCCTGCGCTCATCCTAACTGGTCCATGGGGCGCAAGATTTCGGTCGATTCGGCCAGCATGATGAACAAGGGGCTTGAGCTGATCGAAGCCTGCTGGCTGTTCGACGCCAAGCCGTCCCAGGTCGAGGTGGTGATCCACTCGCAAAGTGTCATACATTCCCTGGTCGATTACATAGACGGTTCGGTGTTGGCGCAGTTGGGCAATCCCGATATGCGTACGCCGATCGCCAACGCCCTGGCCTGGCCGGAGCGCATTGACTCGGGTGTGGCGCCGCTGGACCTGTTCGCGATCGCTCGCCTGGACTTCCAGGCGCCTGATGAGGAGCGTTTCCCCTGCCTGCGCCTGGCGCGTCAGGCGGCCGAGGCCGGCAACAGTGCACCGGCCATGCTCAATGCAGCAAATGAGGTGGCGGTAGCCGCGTTTCTCGACGGAAGGATTCGTTATCTGGAAATCGCGAGTATTATCGAACAAGTGTTGAATCTTGAGCCGGTGGTTGCGGTGGAGGATCTCGATGCCGTATTTACGGCAGACGCCAAGGCTCGTGAACTGGCCGGGCAATGGCTGAGTCGCCACGGGCGCTGACACGTGTTGCAATGCGCAAGCCCATGCAGCACTGGATAGGATTGCGGAGAGAATAGATGAGCGCGCTTTACATGATTGTCGGCACCCTGATTGCGTTGGGCGTGCTGGTCACCTTCCACGAGTTCGGCCATTTCTGGGTCGCGCGTCGCTGTGGGGTTAAAGTGCTGCGTTTCTCCGTAGGCTTCGGCATGCCGTTGCTGCGTTGGCACGACAAGCAGGGTACCGAGTTCGTGGTCGCCGCCATTCCGTTGGGCGGCTACGTGAAGATGCTGGACGAGCGCGAAGGCGAAGTGCCGGTCGATCAGCTAGATCAGTCTTTCAATCGCAAGTCCGTACGCCAGCGTATCGCCATCGTGTCCGCGGGCCCGATCGCCAACTTCCTGCTGGCGATGTTTTTCTTCTGGGTGCTCGCCATGCTGGGCAGCGACCAGGTGCGCCCGGTCATCGGTGGTGTCGAACCCGCCAGCATCGCGGCCAAGGCCGGGCTGACGGCGGGCCAGGAAATTGTTGCAATAGATGGCGAGCCGACATCCGGCTGGGCCGCGGTTAACCTGCAGCTGGTTCGCAGGTTGGGCGAAAGCGGAGCGTTGCAGCTGGTTGTACGGGATCCGGGTTCCACCAGCGATACCCCGCGCGAGCTGGTGCTGGATAAGTGGCTCAAAGGCGCAGATGAGCCCGATCCGATTCGTTCGCTGGGCATTCGACCGTGGCGCCCGGCTCTGCCGCCGGTGTTGGCCGAACTCGACCCGAAGGGCCCGGCACAGGCTGCCGGCCTGAAGACGGGTGACCGTTTGCTGGCCCTCGATGGCAAGGCCCTCGACGACTGGCAACAAGTGGTGGATACGGTTCGCCTGCGCCCTGACAGCAAGATCGTGTTGCGGGTCGAGCGTGATGGGGCTCCAATCGACGTTCCAGTGACCCTGGCAGCTCGCGGCGAGAGCAAGGCGCCCAGCGGATACCTGGGGGCCGGGGTAAAAGCAGTCGATTGGCCACCAGAGATGATTCGCGAGATCAGTTACGGTCCGGTCGCGGCAATCGGGGAAGGGGCTCGACGTACCTGGACCATGAGCATTCTGACCCTCGATTCGCTCAAGAAAATGTTGTTCGGCGAGCTCTCGGTAAAAAACTTGAGTGGACCGATAACCATTGCTAAAGTGGCGGGCGCTTCTGCCCAGTCGGGTGTCGCTGATTTCCTGAATTTCCTTGCTTATCTGAGTATTAGCCTGGGCGTTCTGAATTTGTTGCCCATTCCAGTACTGGATGGGGGGCATTTGTTGTTTTATCTGATCGAGTGGGTGCGTGGTCGCCCCTTGTCGGATCGGGTGCAGGGTTGGGGGATACAGATCGGTATCAGTTTGGTGGTCGGGGTGATGTTACTTGCCCTGGTCAATGATTTGGGCCGTCTGTAACACTTCGCTGAATTGCGAATCTGCCGCATTTTGCGGCAGTTTGTTTATTGCCAGTTGGAATAAGAAAGGACTTCATGAAACGTCTGCTGCTAACTGCGGTTCTCACCGTATTGATGATCGCCGAAGTTCACGCCGAGTCCTTCACTATCTCTGATATTCGCGTCAATGGCCTCCAGCGGGTCTCCGCGGGTAGTGTCTTTGGTGCCTTGCCGTTGAACGTCGGCGAGCAGGCTGACGATCGTCGCCTGGTGGAATCCACTCGTGCGTTGTTCAAAACCGGTTTCTTTCAAGATATCCAGCTGGGCCGCGATGGCAACGTCCTGGTCATCACGGTAGTCGAGCGTCCGTCGGTCGCCAGTATCGAAATCGAAGGTAACAAGGCGATTTCCACTGAAGACCTGATGAAGGGCCTTAAACAGTCCGGTCTGGCCGAAGGTGAAATCTTCCAGCGCGCCACCCTTGAGGGTGTTCGTAACGAACTGCAGCGCCAGTACGTCGCTCAGGGTCGCTACTCCGCAACCGTCGACACCGAAGTGGTGTCGCAGCCGCGCAACCGCGTCGCGCTGAAGGTCAATATCAACGAGGGCACGGTTGCTGCTATCCAGCACATCAACGTGGTGGGTAACACCGTCTTCCCTGACGAAGACCTGATCGACCTGTTCGAACTCAAGACCACCAACTGGTTGTCGTTCTTCAAGAACGATGACAAGTACGCCCGTGAAAAGCTGTCCGGTGACCTGGAGCGTCTGCGTTCCTACTACCTGGACCGTGGCTACATCAACATGGACATCGCTTCGACCCAGGTGTCGATCACCCCGGACAAGAAGCACGTCTACATCACCGTCAACGTCAACGAAGGCGAGAAATACACCGTTCGTGACGTCAAGCTGAGCGGCGATCTGAAAGTCCCTGAAGACCAGGTCAAATCCCTGCTGCTGGTGCAGAAAGGCCAGGTGTTCTCGCGCAAGCTGATGACCACTACGTCGGAACTGATCACTCGCCGCCTGGGTAACGAAGGCTACACATTCGCCAACGTCAACGGTGTGCCTCAGCCGCACGATGACGACCACACGGTCGACATCACCTTCGCCGTGGACCCGGGCAAGCGCGCCTACGTCAACCGCATCAACTTCCGTGGCAACACCAAGTCCGAAGACGAAGTGCTGCGTCGTGAAATGCGCCAGATGGAAGGTGGCTGGGCTTCGACCTACCTGATCGACCAGTCCAAGACCCGTCTTGAACGCCTGGGCTTCTTCAAGGAAGTCAACGTTGAAACGCCAGCAGTACCGGGCGTCGACGATCAGGTGGACGTGAACTACAGCGTGGAAGAGCAGGCCTCCGGTTCCATCACCGCCAGTGTCGGTTTCGCCCAGAGTGCCGGTTTGATCCTCGGCGGCTCGATCACCCAGAACAACTTCCTGGGTACCGGTAACAAGGTCAGCATCGGTCTGACCCGCAGTGAATACCAGAGCCGCTATAACTTCGGTTATGTCGACCCGTACTGGACTGCTGATGGCGTGAGCCTGGGTTACAACGCTTTCTACCGCACCACCGACTATGACGATCTCGAAACTGATATCGCCAGCTATGCGGTAGACAGCTTGGGTGCCGGCGTGAGCGTGGGTTACCCGATTAGCGAGACGTCTCGCCTGACCTTCGGCCTGACCGCACAGCAGGACACGATCAAGACCGGTGTCTACACCGTTGATGAAATTTTCGACTTCGTGAACAAGGAAGGCGACAAGTACCTGAACTTCAAGGCGTCGGCCGGCTGGTCCGAGTCGACCCTGAACAAGGGCGTGCTGGCTACCCGTGGTCGTTCCCAGAGCCTGACCCTGGAAACCACTACGCCGGGCAGCGACCTGTCGTTCTTCAAGCTCGACTACCGTGGCCAGTTGTTCCAGCCGCTGAGCGAGAACTACACCATGCGCCTGCACACTGAATTGGGTTATGGCGACGGTTACGGTTCGACCGATGGCTTGCCATTCTATGAAAACTACTATGCTGGTGGTTTCAACTCGGTTCGTGGCTTCAAGGACAGCACCCTGGGTCCTCGCAGTACGCCAAGTCGTGGCACCAACCCGGGTACCGCAGAAGATCCGGACCAGGATCCACTGCCGTTCGGTGGTAACGTCCTGATCCAGGGCGGCGTGGAACTGCTGTTCCCACTGCCGTTCGTCAAGGATCAACGCTCCCTGCGGACTTCGGTCTTCTGGGACGTGGGTAACGTGTTCGACTCGCAGTGCAAGGACACTACCAATGCTGACGGCTCGGAGTCCCGTACCAAGTGCAACGACATCAGCCTGAGCAACATGGCCAGTTCCGTCGGTGTCGGTGTGACCTGGGTCACCGCACTGGGTCCGTTGAGCTTCGCTTTGGCCATGCCAGTGAAGAAACCGGATGATGCTGAGACTCAAGTGTTCCAATTCTCCCTCGGCCAGACGTTCTAAGCGTCTGACCCAAGATAACGACAATGGATTTTGTAGGAGTGCATCGTGCGTAAGTTGACTCAATTGGTTCTCCTGGCAACCGTACTGGTGGCAGGTCCGGCTTTTGCCGACATGAAAATCGCGGTCTTGAACTATCAGATGGCCTTGCTCGAATCCGACGCGGCCAAGAAGTACGCCGTGGATGCCGAGAAGAAGTTCGGTCCTCAGCTGTCCAAGCTCAAGACCCTGGAAAGCAGTGCCAAGGGCATTCAGGACCGCCTGATGGCCGGTGGCGACAAGATGCAGCAAGGCGAGCGTGAGCGCCTGGAGCTTGAGTTCAAGCAAAAGGCCCGTGATTTCCAGTTCCAGTCCAAGGAGCTGAACGAAGCCAAAGCCGTTGCTGACCGTGAAATGCTGAAGCAGCTCAAGCCAAAACTGGACAGCGCTGTGGAAGAAGTCATCAAGAAAGGTGCTTTTGACCTGGTCTTCGAGCGTGGCGCAGTGATCGATGTCAAACCTCAGTACGACATCACTCGCCAGGTTATCGAGCGCATGAATCAGCTGAAGTAATCCATGACAGCGACTATGAAGCTCGGCCAATTGGCCGAGTTCCTCGGCGCCACCCTGCGTGGCGACCCGGAGAAAGAAATTACTGGGCTAGCCACTTTGCAAGAGGCTGGCCCAGCTCAGTTGAGCTTTCTGGCAAACCCTCAGTATCGCAAGTACCTGGCTGATTGCCGGGCTGCAGCGTTGTTGCTCAAAGCCGCAGACGCGGACGGGTTTGCCGGTAACGTACTGGTGGTGCCGGATCCGTACCTGGCCTACGCGCGGATTTCCCATCTGTTCGATCCCAAGCCGAAGGCGCCTGCCGGCATTCATCCGACCGCCGTCATCGCTGCCGATGCTGTGGTTGACCCGGCAGCGAGCATCGGTGCATTCGCGGTGATCGAAAGTGCGGCGCGTATTGCCGCCGGCGTAACAGTTGGCGCACATTGCTTCATCGGCGCGCGCAGCGAAATCGGCGAAGGTGGCTGGTTGGCACCGCGAGTGACGCTGTACCACGACGTTCGCATTGGCAAACGGGTCGTGATTCAGTCGGGCGCAGTGCTGGGCGGCGAAGGTTTTGGTTTCGCCAACGAGAAAGGCGTTTGGCAGAAGATCGCCCAGATCGGCGGTGTGCTGGTCGGTGATGACGTCGAGATCGGGGTCAATACCGCGATCGACCGTGGTGCGCTCGCCGATACAGTACTTGGCAATGGCGTGAAGCTCGACAACCAGATTCAGATCGCCCACAACGTCCAGATTGGCGATCACACCGCCATGGCGGCGTGCGTGGGGATCTCCGGCAGCACCAAGATCGGCAAGCACTGCATGCTCGCCGGTGGCGTGGGGCTGGTGGGTCATATCGAAATTTGCGACAACGTTTTCATCACCGGGATGACCATGGTGACCCATTCGATTACCGAAAAGGGTGCCTATTCTTCCGGTACGGCGATGCAGCCGGCAGCCGAGTGGCGCAAAAGCGCGGCACGCATCCGTCAGCTCGATGACATCGCGCGGCGTTTGCGTCAGCTGGAAAAGCGTGCAGGGGAAGTGACCCCTGACGGTAATGCTTCATCAGATGGCTGATACCATTTCCATATCAAGTGTGCACAGCCGCTAGACTGCCTCCTTGATTTGCTAGAGGGGTGCGCTTTTAGTCGCGCGCTCCCAATCTTTACATAGGCTTCCCCCCGAAATGATGGACATCAACGAGATTCGCGAATACCTGCCTCACCGTTACCCGTTCCTGCTGGTGGACCGGGTCGTGGATCTGGATGTGGAAGGCAAGCGCATTCGCGCCTACAAGAATGTCAGCATCAACGAACCGTTCTTCAACGGTCACTTCCCGGCGCACCCAATCATGCCGGGCGTACTGATCATTGAAGCAATGGCTCAGGCTGCCGGGATCCTTGGTTTCAAAATGCTCGACGTGAAACCAGCCGACGGCACCCTCTACTACTTCGTCGGTTCGGACAAACTGCGCTTCCGCCAGCCAGTGCTGCCGGGCGATCAGTTGATCCTTGAAGCCAAGTTCCTGAGCTGCAAGCGTCAGATCTGGAAGTTCGAGTGCCAGGCTTCGGTGGACGGCAAGCCAGTGTGCTCCGCTGAAATCATCTGCGCGGAACGCAAACTATGAGTTTGATTGACCCTCGCGCAATCATCGATCCGACGGCCGTACTGGCCGACGACGTCGAGGTCGGCCCTTGGTCGATCGTCGGCGCTGGTGTGGAAATCGGCGAGGGGACAGTGATCGGGCCGCATGTGATTCTCAAGGGCCCGACCCGCATTGGTAAACACAATCGCATCTACCAGTTTTCCTCGGTAGGCGAGGACACGCCGGACCTGAAATACAAGGGCGAAGAAACTCGCCTGGTGATCGGCGACCACAACGTCATTCGCGAAGGCGTGACGATTCACCGTGGGACTGTTCAGGACCGTTCGGAAACGACCCTGGGTGATCACAACCTGATCATGGCCTATGCCCATATCGGCCACGACAGTGTCATCGGCAACCACTGCATCCTGGTCAACAACACCGCGCTGGCGGGGCATGTGCATGTGGAGGACTGGGCGATCCTGTCCGGCTTCACCCTGGTGCATCAGTATTGCCATATCGGCGCCCACAGCTTTTCCGGCATGGGCACCGCCATTGGCAAGGACGTCCCGGCGTACGTCACGGTGTTCGGCAACCCGGCCGAAGCCCGCAGCATGAACTTCGAAGGCATGCGCCGCCGCGGTTTCAGTGAAGAAGCCATTCATGCCCTGCGTCGCGCCTACAAGGTCGTGTACCGCCAGGGCCTGACGGTCGAGCAGGCACTGACCGAACTGGGCGAGGCCTCGGCGCAGTTCCCGGAAGTCGCAGTGTTCCGTGACTCGATCCAGTCTTCGACCCGCGGCATAACCCGTTAATCATGGCTAACTTGCGTATTGCGCTGGTAGCGGGTGAGGCTTCCGGTGACATTCTGGGCGCGGGTCTCATGCGCGCGCTCAAGGTTCAGCACCCGGCGGTAGAGTTCATTGGCGTCGGCGGGCCGTTGATGGAGGCCGAGGGTCTCGTTTCCTACTTCCCCATGGAACGCCTGTCGGTCATGGGCCTGGTGGAAGTGCTGGGCCGTCTGCGTGAGCTGCTGGCCCGGCGCAAGAAGCTGGTCGGCGATCTCATCGCCGAAAAACCGGATGTGTTCATCGGCATCGATGCCCCGGATTTCAACCTCAATATCGAACTCAAGCTGCGTCAGGCCGGGATCAAGACCGTGCACTACGTCAGCCCTTCGGTCTGGGCCTGGCGCCAGAAGCGCGTGCTAAAGATTCGCGAAGGCTGTGACCTGATGCTCACGCTGTTCCCGTTCGAAGCCAAATTCTATGAAGAGAAGGGCGTGCCGGTGCGTTTTGTCGGGCACTCCCTGGCCGACGCGATTCCGCTTGAGGCCGATCGCGCCGCCGCGCGGGCCGAGCTCGGCTTGCCGGACGGCCCTCTGGTTGCGCTGATGCCGGGCAGTCGTGGCGGTGAAGTCGGGCGTCTTGGCGAGCTGTTCCTCGATACTGCCCAGCGCCTGCGCGCCATGCGTCCGGGTGTACGATTTGTCATGCCGTGCGCCAGCCCGCAGCGTCGGGCCCAGCTGGAAGCGATGCTGGCCGGGCGGGATCTGCCCCTGACGCTGCTCGATGGTCAATCCCATCTTGCACTGGCCGCCTGCAACGCGGTGTTGATCGCGTCCGGAACGGCTACGCTCGAAGCGTTGTTGTACAAACGGCCCATGGTGGTGGCCTATCGCCTGGCACCGCTGACGTTCTGGATTCTCAAGCGCATGGTCAAAAGCCCCTATGTGTCTTTGCCTAACCTGCTGGCCCAGCGCCTGCTGGTGCCGGAATTGCTTCAGGATGATGCGACGGTCGAAGCCCTGGCCCAGACCTTGTCCCCCCTGATCGAAGGCGGGGAAGAACAAACCCGCGGCTTCGACGAAATTCACCGGACCTTGCGTCTGGACGCCTCCAACCAGGCGGCAGATGCCGTGCTGAAACTGATTGGCCAAGTACAATGAGCAAGACAAGCATGCAGATGGGACTGGATTTCACCTTGGTCGCAGAAGTCGAAGAACTGGTTGCCGGCGTCGATGAAGTCGGTCGCGGTCCGCTCTGCGGGGCCGTGGTGACGGCTGCGGTAATCCTCGATCCGAACCGTCCGATCCTCGGCCTTAACGACTCGAAGAAGCTCACCGAGGCCCGTCGCGAAAAACTCTACGATGAAATCTGCGAAAAGGCTCTGAGCTGGTGCATCGCCCGGGCCGAAGTCGAGGAAATCGACGAGCTGAACATTCTTCACGCCACCATGCTGGCAATGCAGCGCGCCATCGAGGGCCTGCACATCCAGCCCAAGCTGGCGATGATCGATGGCAATCGCTGCCCGAAATTGTCCATGCGCGCCGAAGCCGTGGTGCAGGGCGACGGCAAGGTGCCGGCCATTGCGGCTGCCTCGATTCTGGCCAAGGTCAGCCGTGACCGTGAAATGGCTGCTTTCGAATTGATCTACCCGGGCTACGGCATCGGCGGCCACAAAGGCTACCCGACTCCCGTTCATCTGGAAGCCCTGGCCCGCCTGGGACCGACGCCGATTCACCGGCGCTCGTTTGCCCCGGTACGCTTGGCGTATGAGGCTCGGGAGAGCCTGATCGAGAGTTAGTCGCAAGGCTGATGTTTTCGCCAAGGCCCGGTACAATCCGGGCCTTGTTGTTTTCGAGCTCACAGACAGGATCACTATGCCGGCTTCATTCGTTCATCTACGCCTGCACACTGAATACTCCCTGGTCGACGGTCTGGTGCGGATCAAACCGCTGGTCAAGACCCTGGTCGGCATGAACATGCCTGCCGTGGCGGTCACCGACCAGAACAACATGTGCTCTCTGGTCAAATTCTATAAAGCAGCCATGGGCGCAGGCATCAAGCCGATCTGCGGCGCCGACCTGTGGCTGTCCAACAAGGACCCGGACAATGCCTTGAGCAGGATCAGCCTGCTGGCGATGAACGCCGTGGGTTATCGCAACCTGACTGAACTGATCTCCCGGGGCTTCATCGACGGCCAGCGCAATGGTTCGATCATCATCGAGCGCGAGTGGGTGGCCGAGGCCAGCGAAGGCCTGATCATGTTGTCGGCGGCCAAGGAAGGCGAAATCGGCCTGGCCATGCTCAGTGGCAATCCGGCGGAAGCGGAAACCCTGGCACGGGAATGGATGGCGGTGTTCCCGGACCGCTTCTATCTGGAAATCCAGCGCACCAACCGTCCCAACGACGAAGAGCAACTGCACGGCGCCGTCGCCCTAGCCGAGAAAATCGGTGCACCGCTGGTGGCGACCAACGATGTGCGGTTCATCAAGCAGGAAGATTTTGCCGCCCACGAAACCCGGGTCTGTATCGGTGAGGGCCGGGCCCTCGACGATCCCCGGCGCTCGAAAAACTACAGCGACCAGCAGTACCTCAAAAGTGCCGAGGAAATGGCCGAGCTGTTCAGCGACATCCCCGAAGCGCTGGAAAACACCGTCGAGATCGCCCGGCGTTGCAACATCGAAGTGAAGCTGGGCAAGCACTTCCTGCCCAACTTCCCGATTCCCGATGGCATGACCATCGACGAATATTTCCGCAAGGTGTCCTTTGACGGCCTGGAAGACCGCCTCACCGTCCTGCTGCCCAGGGATACCACCGAGGACTACGAAGCCAAGCGCCAGGTGTATGTCGACCGGTTGAATTTCGAACTGGATATCATCATCCAGATGGGTTTCCCCGGTTACTTCCTGATCGTGATGGACTTCATCCAGTGGGCCAAGAGCAACGGTGTGCCGGTAGGCCCCGGCCGGGGCTCGGGTGCCGGCTCGCTGGTGGCCTATGTGCAGAAGATCACCGACCTTGATCCTCTGGAATACGACCTGCTGTTCGAACGTTTCCTCAACCCGGAACGGGTATCCATGCCCGACTTCGACGTCGACTTCTGCATGGACGGTCGTGACCGGGTCATCGAGTACGTGGCTGAGAAGTACGGACGTAACGCGGTAAGCCAGATCATCACCTTCGGTTCCATGGCCGCCAAGGCTGTGGTCCGTGACGTGGCGCGGGTGCAGGGCAAGTCCTACGGCCTGGCGGATCGTCTGTCGAAGATGATCCCGTTCGAAGTCGGCATGACCCTGGAAAAAGCCTACGAACAGGAAGAAATCCTGCGCGACTTCATCAAGGTCGATGAAGAAGCCGCAGAAATCTGGGAGATGGCGCGCAAGCTTGAAGGCGTGGTGCGTAACGTCGGCAAGCACGCCGGTGGTGTGGTTATCGCCCCGACCAAGCTCACTGACTTCTCGCCCATTTATTGCGACGAAGCCGGCGATGGCCTGGTAACCCAGTTCGACAAGGACGACGTCGAGGCCGCTGGCCTGGTGAAGTTCGACTTCCTGGGGCTACGGACCCTGACGGTCATCGACTGGGCGCTGAAAACCATCAACCGCGACCGTGCCAAGGTCGATGAAGCGCCCCTGGACATCGCCTTCATTCCGCTGGATGACAAACCGACCTACCAGTTGCTGCAAAAAGCCGAAACCACAGCGGTGTTCCAGCTTGAGTCGCGCGGCATGAAGGAGCTGATCAAGAAGCTCAAGCCCGACTGCCTCGAAGACTTGATCGCACTGGTGGCCCTGTTCCGTCCGGGGCCGTTGCAGTCAGGCATGGTTGACGACTTTATCAACCGCAAGCACGGTCGCGCGGAACTGGCGTACCCGCACTCGGACTACCAGTACGAGGGCCTCAAGCCGGTACTGGCACCGACTTACGGCATCATCCTGTATCAGGAACAGGTGATGCAGATTGCCCAGGTCATGGCTGGTTACACTTTGGGCGGGGCGGACATGCTCCGGCGCGCCATGGGCAAGAAAAAACCCGAAGAAATGGCCAAGCAGCGCGGCGGTTTCATCGAAGGTTGCGCGACCAACAATATCGATGCCGACCTGGCGGGTAACATCTTCGACCTGGTGGAGAAGTTCGCCGGTTACGGCTTCAACAAGTCTCACTCCGCAGCCTATGGCCTGGTGTCGTACCAGACCGCATGGCTGAAGACACATTACCCGGCGCCGTTCATGGCTGCGGTACTGTCGGCGGACATGCACAACACCGACAAGGTCGTGACCTTGATCGAAGAAATTCGCACCATGAAGCTGCGTCTCGACGCGCCAGATGTGAATACTTCGGAGTTCAAGTTCACGGTGAACGAAGAAGGCCGGATTATTTACGGCCTTGGTGCGATCAAGGGCGTGGGTGAGGGGCCGGTGGAAGCCATCACCGAGGCACGCCAGGATGGGCCGTTCAAGGACCTGTTCGATTTCTGCGCCCGGGTCGATCTCAAACGCATCAACAAACGTACCCTGGACGGTTTGATCCGCAGCGGTGCGCTGGATCGCCTGGGGCCGTATTTCCACGACGAGCCCAAAGCCTATCAAGCGAGCATCGACCAGAATCGTGCCGTGTTGCTCAATGCGATGGAAGGGGCTATCAAGGCGGCGGAACAGACCGCGCGCACCCACGACAGTGGCCACGCCGACCTGTTTGGTGGCCTGTTCGTCGAAGAGGATGCGGATGTTTACGCCAACCATCGCAAGGCCAAGGAACTGACCCTCAAGGAACGCCTCAAGGGCGAGAAAGATACCTTGGGCCTGTACCTCACCGGCCACCCGATCGACGAATACGAAGGCGAGATCCGCCGTTTTGCCCGCCAGCGCATCATTGACCTGAAGCCGGCACGCGATACCCAGACCGTGGCCGGCATGATCATCGCGCTGCGGGTGATGAAGAACAAAAAGGGCGACAAGATGGGGTTCATTACCCTGGACGACCGCTCCGGCCGCATTGAAGCCTCATTGTTTGCCGAGGCGTTCCATTCCGCGCAATCGTTGTTGCAGACCGACGCGATGGTGGTGGTCGAAGGCGAGGTCAGCAACGATGATTTTTCCGGCGGCCTGCGCCTGCGGGTCAAGCGGGTGATGAGCATGGAAGATGCGCGCACCAACCTGGCCGAAAGCCTGCGCCTGAAGTTGCAGACCAAGGACTTGAAGGGCGATCAGCTACGCTGGCTGGGTGAATTGTTCAAGCGCCATCGCGGCGCGTGTCCTATTACCATGGAATACACGAGCCCCGATGCCAAGGCCTTGCTGCAGTTTGGCGAGACCTGGCGAATCGACCCGGCGGATGCGTTGATTCAAGCCTTGCGTGACCAGTTCGGGCGAGACAACGTCTTCCTCCAATACCGTTGACGGCCAGGTGCCGCTCTTGCAGAAGAGAGCAGCCCTGATCTCGACCCAATTTTTAATCTCGACCTGAACGCGCCTGTCCCTTATGGTAGGGCGCGAATAGACAACCGGCCGGCCCAAGCTCACTTGGACGTCGACCCAAGACGGACGCCTATGAACCCGAATTTTCTAGATTTCGAACAGCCGATCGCCGACCTTCAAGCCAAGATCGAAGAGTTGCGCTTGGTCGGTAATGACAATTCGCTGAATATCGGCGATGAGATCTCCCGCCTTCAGGACAAGAGCAGCACCTTGACCGAGGACATCTTCGGCAAGCTGACCAGCTGGCAGATTGCACGTCTGGCGCGTCACCCGAAACGTCCATACACCCTCGATTACATCGAGCACATCTTCACCGAGTTCGACGAACTGCACGGCGACCGTCACTTTTCCGACGACGCGGCCATCGTGGGCGGCATTGCCCGTCTGGACGACCAGCCGGTGATGATCATCGGTCACCAGAAAGGCCGTGAAGTGCGCGAGAAGGTTCGCCGCAACTTCGGCATGCCGCGCCCTGAGGGCTACCGCAAGGCGTGCCGCCTGATGGAAATGGCTGAACGCTTCAAGATGCCAATCCTGACGTTCATCGATACGCCGGGCGCTTACCCGGGCATCGATGCTGAAGAGCGCAACCAGAGCGAAGCGATTGCCTGGAACCTGCGAGTCATGGCACGCCTGAAAACCCCAATCATCGCCACCGTGATCGGTGAAGGTGGTTCCGGTGGTGCACTGGCGATCGGTGTTTGCGATCAGTTGAACATGCTGCAGTACTCGACTTATGCAGTGATTTCGCCGGAAGGCTGCGCGTCGATCCTGTGGAAAACTGCCGAAAAGGCACCGGATGCTGCTGAAGCCATGGGCATCACCGCCGAGCGCCTCAAAGGCTTGGG
Organism: Pseudomonas gregormendelii; assembly: GCF_017114825.1. Taxonomy (GTDB): domain Bacteria; phylum Pseudomonadota; class Gammaproteobacteria; order Pseudomonadales; family Pseudomonadaceae; genus Aquipseudomonas; species Aquipseudomonas gregormendelii. The sequence goes on from NZ_JADEVO010000022.1 coordinate 60,672, forward strand.
TATCGTCGACAAGGTAATCGGCGAGCCTCTGGGCGGCGCTCACCGCGACCCGGCCACAGCGGCCGCGTCCATCCGTGCAGAGCTGAGCTCGCAACTGGCGATGCTGAAGAAGTTCGATAGCGAAGCGCTGCTGGCTCGTCGTTACGAGCGTCTGATGAGCTACGGTCTCTAAATCACGCAATACCCCTGTAGGAGCTGCCGAAGGCTGCGATCTTTTTAAAGCAACATCAAAAGATCGCAGCCTTCGGCAGCTCCTACAGGATTTGAACGATATGAGTCAGCCCATGACTGATCTGCCTGCAAGGTTGCTCCTGCACCTTACGCCCTGGCGCAATGCCGCTCGTTGGCACATCGCCTTCTCCGGCGGCCTCGACTCCACCGTCCTGCTGCACCTGCTCGCCCATCTTGCAAAAAATCACTCCCTGCCGGCGCTGAGCGCCATCCATGTCCATCACGGCCTCCAGGCTGCGGCTGACGCGTGGCCGCAGCATTGCCGGTCAGTCTGCAACGAGCTGGGTGTGCCCCTACAGGTCGTTCGGGTGCAGGTGGAACCCGGCGCCAGCCTTGAGCGCGCCGCCCGGGAAGCTCGCTATGGGGCGTTCGTGGCGGCGACTGGGGCCGACGAGTTACTGCTGACTGCCCAGCACCGCGACGATCAGGCCGAAACCCTGTTGTTTCGGTTGATCCGCGGGGCCGGGGTGCGCGGCCTGGCGGGAATGCCTTCACAGCGAACCCTGGGGCGCGGCCATCTGTTGCGTCCGTTGCTCGATGTCACTCGCAGCGAGCTTGAGTTCTACGCGGCGGAGCATCAGTTGCGCTGGATCGATGACCCTTCGAACCAGGACCGGCAGTTCTCGCGCAACTACCTGCGTCATCAGGTTTTGCCGGTCATGATCGAGCGCTGGCCGCAAGCAGTGACCACCATGGCCCGCAGCGCGGCACACCTGCGGGAAGCGCAGGACTTGCTTGATGAGCTGGCGCACATGGATCTGGCCAGCGCCCGCACGGTCAGTGATTTCGACTGGTTGGGCGTGCCCTCGCTGGAGTTGGCAGCGCTTGCGGGACTTTCCGCCGCGCGCCAGCGCAATGCGCTGAGTGGCTGGCTTGCGGCATTCACCCAGCTGCCCGACAGCGACCATTGGTCGGGTTGGGAGAACCTGCGCGATGCCGCCCCCGATGCCCGGCCGATCTGGCGCCTGGCCCAGGGCGAATTACATCGCACGGGCGGGCGGATCTGGTGGTTGGCCGGCAGCTGGCTACGTCCGGCAACCGACGCCGTGGCCTGGAATGATCCCTCCCAGCCACTGGTGCTGCCGGATAACGGCGTGCTTAATTTCAACGGTCGGATTCCCGATGGTCCGTTGCAAATCCGCTATCGTCAGGGGGGTGAGGTCATGGCTGTGGCCGACCGAGGTCATCGCGATCTCAAGCGCCTGCTCAACGAAAGGCATGTCCCGGGGTTTGTGCGTGGCAGATTGCCGCTGCTCTACCGAGGCGAGCAATTGCTTGGGGTGGCCAACTTGCGGGACTTGAGTGGCTGCGCGCGGGACGGCTGGCATTTGCATTGGGCTCCACTAAGCGAAGATCAAGGTTTGAGCTGAAAGGGGCTTTCCGGTAGACTACGCTCCCTTCTTGATACAACTTCTGTGGATTCGCCTGAATCGCAGGAGTTGCCGATTACCAAGCAGTCTTTGCTGGGCGATTCCAAAAAATGTGTAGCGAGCAACCTACCGGTGTTTCATCTACCGGTCTGTCCCAACGCGGCGGTTTTTTTGAAAGGTGCACTGTGATTAATGCAGGTGATCGGGGGCTTCGGCCTTCCTTCGCTTTCCCCGGCGGCTCGGACCGCTTTAACGCAGACTTCTAGGGTTTTTCATGACGCGCTACATATTCGTCACGGGCGGTGTTGTTTCTTCATTGGGGAAAGGCATTGCATCGGCTTCATTGGCGGCGATCCTGGAGGCGCGGGGACTTAAGGTCACCATGCTGAAGCTGGACCCGTACATCAACGTCGACCCGGGCACCATGAGCCCGTTCCAGCACGGTGAAGTGTTCGTCACCCACGACGGCGCCGAGACCGACCTGGACCTGGGCCACTACGAGCGGTTCATCCGCACGACCATGACCCAGAACAACAACTTCACCACCGGCCGTGTCTACGAGCACGTGCTGCGCAAAGAGCGTCGTGGTGACTACCTGGGTGCAACCATCCAGGTGATCCCGCACATCACCGACGAAATCAAGCGCCGCATCATCAAGGGCGCCGGCGATGCCGACGTGGCCATGGTCGAGATCGGTGGCACCGTGGGTGACATCGAGTCGCAACCGTTCCTCGAAGCCATCCGTCAATTGCGTTTCGAAGTCGGCGCCAAGCGCGCGATGCTGATGCACCTGACGCTGGTGCCGTACATCGCCACTGCTGGCGAGACCAAGACCAAGCCAACCCAGCATTCGGTCAAGGAGCTGCGCTCCATCGGCCTGCAGCCAGACGTGCTGGTATGCCGCTCCGATCACCCGATCGACATCTCGTCGCGTCGCAAGATCGCCCAGTTCACCAACGTTGAAGAACGTGCGGTGATCGCGCTGGAAGACGCCGACACCATCTACAAGATTCCGGGCATCCTGCATTCGCAAGGCCTGGATGATTTTGTCGTCGAGCGTTTCGGCCTGCAATGTGGCGGTGCCGACCTGTCCGAGTGGGAAGCCGTGGTCGACGCCAAGCTCAACCCTGAGCATGAAGTCACCATCGCCATGGTCGGCAAGTACATGGAACTGCTGGACGCCTACAAGTCGCTGATCGAAGCGATGAGTCACGCCGGCATCAGCAACCGCACCAAGGTCAACCTGCGCTACATCGATTCCGAAGACATCGAGAACCAGGGGACTGCGCTGCTGGAAGGCGTCGATGCGATCCTCGTACCTGGCGGCTTCGGCCTGCGGGGCGTGGAAGGCAAGATTACTGCCGTTCAATTCGCTCGCGAAAACAAGGTTCCGTACCTGGGTATCTGCCTGGGCATGCAAGTGGCCGTGATCGAGTTCGCTCGTAACGTTCTGGGCTGGAAAGATGCCAACTCCACCGAGTTCGATCGTGCCAGCGGCCACCCGGTCGTGGGTCTGATCACCGAGTGGGAAGATGCCACCGGCGCCGTCGAAACCCGTACCGAAACCTCCGACCTGGGCGGCACCATGCGTCTTGGTGCGCAGGATTGCCTGCTTGAGCCGGGTTCCCTGGTGCATGATTGCTATGCCAAAGACGTGATCGTAGAGCGTCACCGTCATCGCTACGAAGTGAACAACAACCTGTTGCCGCAAATCATGGAAGCCGGTCTGAAAATCTCCGGTCGCTCCGGTGATGGCGCGTTGGTCGAAGTGGTCGAAGCTCCGGATCATCCATGGTTCGTCGCCTGCCAGTTCCACCCTGAGTTCACCTCGACGCCGCGCGACGGTCACCCGTTGTTCAGCGGTTTTGTCAAAGCTGCTTTGGCTCAACACCAGAAGAAGGCGTAAACCTGATGGCGCAGAAGATCATCCGCGTAGGCGATATCGAGATTGCCAACGACAAGCCAATGGTGCTGTTCGGTGGCATGAACGTGCTGGAAAGCCGCGACATGGCGATGCAGGTCTGCGAAGAATACGTAAAGGTCACCGAGAAACTCGGTATCCCTTACGTGTTCAAGGCCAGCTTCGACAAGGCCAACCGGTCTTCTGTGACCTCTTACCGTGGTCCGGGCCTGGAAGAGGGCATGCGCATCTTCCAGGACATCAAGCAAGTCTTTGGCGTGCCGATCATCACCGACGTCCATGAGCCTGATCAGGCTGCGGTCGTCGCTGAAGTCTGCGACATCATTCAGCTGCCGGCCTTCCTGTCGCGCCAGACCGATCTGGTCGTCGCGATGGCCAAGACCAATGCAGTGATCAACATCAAGAAAGCCCAGTTTCTCGCGCCTCAGGAAATGAAGCATATCCTGAACAAGTGCGTGGAAGCAGGTAACGATCAACTGATCCTCTGCGAGCGTGGTTCGAGCTTCGGCTACAACAACCTCGTGGTCGACATGCTCGGCTTCGGCATCATGAAGCAGTTCGAATACCCGGTATTTTTCGACGTGACCCACGCGTTGCAAATGCCCGGTGGTCGTGCCGATTCCGCCGGCGGCCGCCGTGCACAGGTTCTGGATTTGGCCAAGGCGGGCATGAGCCAGTCGCTGGCGGGTCTGTTCCTCGAAGCTCACCCGGACCCGGACAACGCCAAGTGCGACGGCCCTTGCGCCTTGCGCCTGGACAAACTGGAGCCATTCCTGGCCCAGCTCAAAGCTTTGGACGAACTGGTGAAGAGTTTTCCGACGGTAGAAACCGCGTAATCCTCATTTCTCCGGTAAAGTACCGCACGATTTGTTGCTCAGGCCCTCGGGCCTGAGCCTTATCGTCCGCAAGTCTGCCCGCTGTACACCACTTGCCGACGGTAAAAGATTTCCTCTAGCTGCGTCGTTTTCGTCAACTTTGGAGTGTTTACAACAATGGCAAAAATCGTCGACATCAAAGGTCGTGAAGTTCTCGACTCCCGTGGCAATCCCACCGTGGAAGCGGATGTGCTTCTCGATAACGGCATCATCGGTAGCGCGTGCGCGCCGTCCGGTGCTTCCACTGGCTCGCGCGAAGCGCTCGAGCTGCGTGATGGCGACAAAAGCCGTTACCTGGGCAAAGGCGTTCTGAAAGCCGTCGCCAACATCAACGGTCCGATCCGCGACCTGTTGAAAGGTACAGACCCAAGCGACCAGAAAGCGCTGGATCACGCGATGATCAAGCTTGATGGCACTGAAAACAAAGGCTCCCTGGGCGCCAACGCGATCCTCGCTGTTTCCCTGGCAGCCGCCAAGGCCGCCGCACAGGACCAGGACCTGCCGCTGTACGCTCACATCGCCAACCTGAACGGTACCCCGGGTGTTTACTCCATGCCGGTTCCGATGATGAACATCATCAACGGCGGCGAGCACGCGGATAACAACGTCGACATCCAGGAATTCATGGTTCAGCCGGTCGGCGCCAAGTCTTTCTCGGAAGGCCTGCGCATGGGCACCGAGATCTTCCATCACCTCAAAGCTGTCCTGAAGGCCCGTGGCCTGAGCACTGCAGTGGGTGACGAAGGTGGTTTCGCACCGAACCTGGCTTCCAACGAAGACGCTTTGAAAGTGATCTCCGAGGCCGTGGCCAACGCCGGTTACACGTTGGGCACCGACGTGACCCTGGCTCTGGACTGCGCCGCCAGCGAGTTCTACGAAGATGGCAAGTACAACCTGTCCGGCGAAGGCCAGGTGTTCACCGCCGAAGGTTTTGCCGACTACCTCAAGGGCCTGACCGAGCGTTACCCGATCATCTCGATCGAAGACGGCCTGGACGAGTCCGACTGGGCTGGCTGGAAAATCCTCACCGACAAAATCGGCGAGAAGACCCAGCTGGTAGGTGACGACCTGTTCGTGACCAACACCAAGATCCTGAAAGAAGGCATCGATAAGAAGATTGCCAACTCTATCCTGATCAAGTTCAACCAGATCGGCACCCTGACCGAAACCCTGGAAGCCATCCAGATGGCCAAGGCCGCTGGTTACACTGCCGTGATCTCGCACCGCTCCGGCGAAACCGAAGATTCGACCATTGCCGACCTGGCCGTGGGCACTGCAGCGGGCCAGATCAAGACCGGCTCCCTGTGCCGTTCGGATCGGGTATCCAAGTACAACCAACTGCTGCGTATCGAAGAGCAGTTGAACGGCAAGGCCAAGTACAACGGTCGCAGCGAATTCCGCGGTTGATCATCTACTGATGTAAAGTCAGCGGATTGTGGTGAAAAAATCGCAACGGCGATGTATTTGCCACTAATCTGATGCCTTATCAGCACAAGCCTGGGTCTTCCAGGCTTCGTGCTATCAGATGCTTCAAGTTTTGGCATGGCTGCCTTTTTCACTGGAAACCCGATATTCGATGCGCAGTCCCAATTGGTTGTTTCTCGTCTTGCTCCTGTTGCTGGCTGGCCTGCAGTACCGCCTTTGGGTGGGTAATGGCAGCCTGGCGCAAGTGGCCGAGCTGACTCAGCAGATCGCCGATCAGCACGCTGAGAACGAAGGCTTGCTGGAACGCAATCGGGTCATGGACGCAGAAGTCAGTGAGTTGAAAAAAGGCATGGAGACCGTTGAAGAGCGGGCTCGCCATGAGTTGGGCATGGTCAAGGACGGTGAAACCCTTTACCAGTTGGCTCAATGAATTCCTCGGTACCGGCCTTCTGGGCCGTGATTCCTGCCGCGGGCGTCGGTGCCCGTATGGCCGCGGACCGTCCCAAGCAATACTTGCAACTGGGCGGGCGCACTATTCTTGAACACAGCCTTGGCTGTTTCCTTGACCATCCTGGCCTTAAGGGGTTGGTGGTCAGTCTTGCTGTTGATGATCCCTTTTGGCCCAACCTTGAATGCGCGAGCGATGCGCGCATTCAGCGAGTCGAGGGCGGTGCCGAACGCTCTGGCTCAGTGTTGAATGCCTTGTTGCATTTGCATGCGCTGGGTGCGAACGAGGAAGATTGGGTGCTGGTCCACGATGCTGCGCGGCCCAACCTGAGCCGCGACGACCTCGACAAGCTGCTAGGCGAACTGGCGGATGATCCGGTAGGTGGTCTGCTGGCGGTCCCGGCGCGCGATACGTTGAAACGGGTCGACAAGCAGGGGCGTGTGGTTGAAACCGTAGATCGCAGTGTGATCTGGCAGGCGTATACGCCGCAGATGTTTCGCCTGGGTGCACTGCATCGTGCGCTGGCTGACAGCCTGGTGGCCGATGCGGTTATCACTGACGAAGCGTCGGCGATGGAGTGGGCGGGGTTAGCGCCGCGTCTGATTGAAGGTCGCTCCGACAACCTAAAGGTTACGCGCCCCGAAGATTTGGAATGGTTGCGTCAGCGTTGGGCTCACCGGCGCTTTTGATCTTCAAGCCCTCAAACCCGATACTCCGGCCGCTTGGCCAAGCCCTCCTTCAGATAGTCCACCAGCTTGCGCACCTTCGGCGACAGATGCCGCTGCTGCGGGTACAGCGCCCACACCGCCGTGTTCGGCGGCTGATGCGCATCCAGCAGGGAAATCAGCTCGCCGTTTTTCAAATGCTCCAGCACGTAATAGTCCGGCAGCTGACACAACCCGACCCCCTGTAACGCCGCGTCCAGCACCGCTTGCCCACTGTTGCAGCGCCAGTTGCCCTGCACCCGCTGGGCAAACTCCCGTCCGTTCTGCTCCAGTTGCCAAAGGTCGGAACTGCCGATCAGGCAATTATGCCGGCTTAATTCAGACAGGCTGTGTGGGCGACCGTAGCGTTCCACGTAGGACGGGGAGGCGCACAGGTACATGCGCCGTGGCGCCAGGCGTGCCGCGACCAGCCGAGAATCCTGTAGACGGCCAAGACGAATGGCCAGGTCGAGGCCTTCATGCACCAAATCGAGTTGTCGGTTGCTCAGTTCGATATCAATGCGCAGTTGCGGGTAGAGCGCCATGAATCGTGTCACCAGTGGCACGATAAACCGTTCGCCGTAGGCCACCGCGCACGTCATACGCAGCATGCCCTTGGGTTCGCTGGTCAGGTCGCCGACTGCACGCAGTGCTTCTTCCCGCCCATCCTGCAGGCGCTGGCAATGTTGCAGGAATGTCTGCCCGGCTTCAGTCAACGTTACCCGCCGGGTGCTGCGGTATAGCAGGCGGGTCTGCAGACGCTCTTCGAGGCGGACGATTTGTCGGCTGACGTGCGACGAAGAAACGCCAAGGCGTTCCGCAGCCGCTGTGAACTGACTGCATTCCGCTACGGCCACAAACTCGTCAATGCCTTCCCAGCGATTTTCGGACATGTGTGATTATCCCTGTGCAGCAATAATGTTTTGCTTTTGTCCTGATTATTCACCGTAAGTCGATGTATTACACTCCTTGTCTCGTTTATTCACTGGAGTATCTATCCCCATGATCAAGTCACGCGCCGCCGTTGCCTTCGAGGCCAGGAAACCTCTTGAGATCGTTGAAGTCGACGTCGCCATGCCCAAGGCCGGTGAAGTCCTGCTGCGCGTAGTGGCCTCCGGGGTTTGTCATACCGATGCCTACACGCTGTCCGGTGCAGACCCGGAAGGCATCTTTCCATCGATCCTGGGACACGAAGGTGGCGCAGTAGTTGAAGCCATCGGCGAAGGCGTGACGTCGGTCGCTGTCGGCGATCATGTGATTCCGCTGTATACCCCGGAATGCCGCCAGTGCAAGTTCTGCCTGTCGGGCAAGACCAACCTGTGCCAGGCCATTCGCGCCACCCAGGGCAAAGGCCTGATGCCTGACGGCACCACGCGCTTTTCCTACAAGGGGGAGGAAATTTTCCACTACATGGGGACTTCGACTTTTTCCGAGTACACCGTGCTGCCGGAAATCTCCGTCGCCAAGATCGCCAAGGAAGCACCTCTGGAGAAAGTCTGCCTGCTGGGTTGCGGGGTCACCACCGGCATTGGTGCCGTGCTCAACACCGCCAAGGTAAAACCAGGTGATACCGTGGCTATCTTCGGCCTCGGCGGGATCGGTCTGTCTGCGATCATCGGTGCGGTCAAAGCCAAGGCCGGCCGGATCATTGCCATCGATATCAACCCGGCCAAGTTTGAAATCGCCAAGCAGCTGGGCGCCACCGACTGCGTCAATCCGAAAGACTTTGACCGTCCGATCCAGGAAGTCATCGTCGACATGACCGATGGAGGCGTCGACTTTTCCTTCGAATGCATCGGCAACGTGCAACTGATGCGCGCCGCGCTTGAGTGCTGCCACAAGGGCTGGGGCGAGTCGGTGATCATCGGCGTCGCCGGTGCAGGCCAGGAAATCGCCACCCGTCCATTCCAGCTGGTGACCGGTCGAGTCTGGCGCGGGTCGGCGTTCGGTGGGGTGCGTGGTCGTACCGAGTTGCCAAGCTACGTCGAAATGGCTGAAACCGGTGAAATCCCGCTGGATACTTTCATCACCCACACCATGGGCCTGGAAAATATCAACAAGGCTTTCGACCTGATGCACGAAGGCAAGAGCATCCGTAGCGTCATCCATTTCTGAGGTGGCTCATGAGCCTGGAAAATATCTCCTGCCAGAAAAGCTTCGGCGGCTGGCACAAACGCTACCGGCATCGTTCCGATGAGCTCGGATGCGACATGGTGTTCGCCGTGTACCTGCCGCCGCAAGCGGAGCAGGGCGGCAAGCTGCCCGTGCTGTACTGGCTGTCCGGCCTGACCTGCACCGATGAGAACTTCATGCAAAAGGCCGGTGCCATGCGCATGGCCGCGGAACTGGGGTTGATCATCGTCGCCCCGGACACCAGCCCTCGCGGTCCCGATGTGCCGCCCGATCCGGAAGGCGCCTGGGATTTTGGCCTGGGTGCGGGTTTTTATCTGAATGCTACCCAGGCACCCTGGTCACGGCATTACCGGATGCATGACTATGTGGTGAAGGAACTGCCGGCGTTGGTCGAGGCGCATTTCCCGGCGTCGGACAAACGCGGTATCAGCGGTCACTCCATGGGCGGTCACGGTGCGCTGGTTTGCGCGTTGCGCAACCCGGGCCGCTATCAATCGGTGTCGGCGTTTTCACCGATCAACAATCCGATGGATTGTGCATGGGGCCAAAAAGCCTTCTCCCGTTACCTGGGAGAGGATCGGTCAAAGTGGCGCGAGTGGGATGCCTGTGCACTGATTGCCGAGGCTGACGAAAAGCTGCCACTGCTGGTTGACCAAGGTGATCGCGACGACTTCCTCGCCACCCAGCTCAAGCCTGAAGCCCTGCAGCAGGCGGCCAAACTGGCCGGTCATCCGCTGACGTTGCGTTTGCAACCGGGCTACGATCACAGCTATTTCTTCATCGCCAGTTTCATTGATGACCACTTGCAGCATCACGGGCGTGCTCTAAACGCCTAATATCCTGCAAAGCAGGTAGAATCACGCCCTGACAAAATTCGGGGCGTTTTTTTTATGCGTATTGGCCACGGCTATGATGTGCACCGTTTCGCTGAAGGCGATTTCATTACTCTGGGCGGCGTGCGTATTGCACACGGCTTCGGGCTGCTCGCTCACTCCGACGGTGACGTCCTGCTGCACGCCTTGAGCGATGCCTTGCTTGGCGCTGCTGCGCTGGGCGATATCGGCAAGCACTTTCCCGACACTGACCCTACATTCAAGGGCGCGGACAGCCGTGTGCTGTTGCGTCACGTCGTCGGCCTGATCCACGCCAAGGGGTGGAAAGTCGGCAACGTCGACAACACCATCGTTGCCCAGGCACCGAAAATGGCCCCGCATATCGAATCGATGCGCGCGCTTATTGCCGCCGATCTTCAAGTTGAGCCGGACCAGGTGAACGTAAAAGCCACCACTACCGAAAAGCTGGGCTTTGTCGGACGCGAAGAGGGTATCGCCGTGCATTCCGTTGCCTTGTTGTTGCGCGCATGAACGAACTGCAACTGCTTGGCCCGCGGGCCTATGGTGAGGCGCTTGGCACTGCGGTACTCAAAGCCACTGCCGAAGATTTTCAGGTCGATGAAGTGCTCGACATCCCCCTCAGTGGCGAGGGTGAACATTTATGGATCTGGGTCGAGAAGCGCGGCCTGAACACCGAGGAAGCGGCACGGCGAATCGCCAAGGCTGCGGGCGTTTCGTTACGCACCGTCAGTTACGCGGGGCTCAAGGACCGCCAGGCGCTGACTCGCCAATGGTTCAGCGTGCAATTGCCGGGCAAGGCCGATCCCGACTTGTCGGCAGCCGAAAACGACACGTTGAAAATCCTCAAGACCGGTCGCCACAAACGCAAGCTGCAACGCGGTGCTCATTCGGCCAATGGCTTCACCTTGCGCCTGACCCAGTTCGCTGGCGACAAGGCGGCGATCGAACAGCGGCTGCAGTTGATCGGCAAACAAGGTGTCCCCAATTATTTTGGTACCCAGCGTTTCGGCTTCGACGGCGGCAACGTGGTCGATGCCCGTGCCTGGGCTGCGCGCAAGGCTTTGCCGGAGCAGCGCAACGTGCGCTCGCGCCTGCTCTCAACCGCCCGCAGTTTCCTGTTCAACCAGGTATTGGCGGCGCGAGTGGCCGACGGCACCTGGCAGCGTGCCCAGGTCGGCGACCTGCTGGCTTTCACTGACAGCCGCAGCTTCTTTCCGGCTGGCGAAGCTGAATGCAGCGACCCGCGCCTGGCGATTCTTGACCTGCATCCCACAGGTCCGCAGTGGGGTGAAGGTGACTCACCGGCCGCTGGGGTTGTCCATGAACTGGAGCAGGCAATCGCCACTCGCGAAGCAGACTTGCGCGATTGGCTGGTTAACGCCGGAATGAGCCACGAACGTCGCATCCTGCGACTGCCCATTGGTGGGTTGACGTGGCATTATCCCGAGCCTGACATTCTGCAACTGGAATTCGTCCTGCCGGCTGGATGCTTCGCCACTGTATTGGTGCGCGAACTTGTCGATCTGGTGCCGGTGGGGCAGACGGACAGCCCATGCGTATTCTGATTTCTAACGACGATGGGGTAACTGCGCCCGGACTCGCCGCGCTTTATGCTGCGCTGGCCGATTACACCGAGTGCGTGGTTATCGCCCCCGACCAGGACAAAAGCGGCGCCAGCAGCTCGCTGACGCTCGACCGTCCGTTGCACCCGCAAACCCTGGCCAATGGTTTTATCAGCCTCAACGGCACGCCTACCGATTGCGTGCACCTGGGCCTCAACGGCCTGCTGGAGCGCCAGCCGGACATGGTGGTTTCGGGGATCAACCTGGGCGCCAATCTTGGGGACGACGTGCTGTATTCCGGAACGGTTGCTGCGGCTCTCGAAGGACGTTTCCTGGAGCGTCCTTCCTTCGCGTTCTCCCTGGTCTCACGGCAGACGGAGAACCTTGCCACAGCGGCTTACTTTGCGCGCAAACTGGTAGAAGCCCACGCTGACCTCGACCTGCCCCCGCGCACGGTGCTGAACGTGAACATTCCGAATTTGCCCCTGGATCACATTCGCGGCATTCAGCTGACCCGCCTCGGCCATCGCGCCCGGGCTGCGGCACCGCTGAAAGTGGTCGACCCGCGTGGCAAGTCCGGTTACTGGATTGCAGCTGCCGGGGACGCCGAAGACGGTGGCCCGGGTACGGATTTCCACGCAGTGGTGCAAGGCTATGTGTCGATCACTCCACTGCAACTGGACCGAACCTTCAATGACGCCTTCAGAAATCTTGATGGCTGGCTGGAGGGCCTGCGCTAATGGCTCGTGAGCACGACGACATTCTGCGGCGCGGCATCGGCATGACTTCCCAGCGTACCCGCGAGCGCCTGATCCAGCGTCTGTATGACGAGGGCCTCTCCAACGCCAAGGTGCTGGAGGTGATTCGCCGTACACCGCGTCATCTGTTTGTCGATGAAGCACTGGCACACCGCGCTTATGAAGACACGGCGTTGCCGATCGGCCATAACCAGACCATCTCCCAGCCTTACATGGTCGCGCGCATGAGCGAGCTTCTGCTGGAAGCGGGGCCGCTGGACAAAGTCCTCGAGATTGGCACGGGTTCGGGTTATCAGACGGCGGTGCTGGCGCAGCTGGTCGAGCGAGTGTTCTCGGTGGAACGCATCAAGGTCCTGCAGGACCGGGCCAAGGAGCGCCTGGTCGAATTGAACCTGCGCAACGTGGTGTTTCGCTGGGGGGACGGCTGGGAAGGCTGGCCGGCGCTGGCGCCCTACAACGGAATAATCGTCACGGCGGTCGCGACAGATGTACCCCAGGCGTTGCTCGACCAGTTGGCGCCGGGTGGACGCCTGGTGATCCCGGTCGGCTCGGGGGAGGTCCAGCAATTGATGCTGATCGTCCGTGAAGAACAGGGTTTTTCCAGGCATGTACTGGGTGCTGTCCGGTTCGTGCCGTTGTTGAACGGGCCGCTGGCCTGAGCATTTGTTTAAACGCGCTGAATTCTATTCGATTGCTCATGTCTTACAGCGGCAACATCGGGTTAAACAGATTCATCGTCAGTGAGCAAACGTGTGCGGTAGTTCACTAAGGTAAAGCCGGCACGGCCCGTTATACTTGCGTCATTTCCTGCCGATACTTGGCAATTCAAATTTTCAGCCACCACAAAGGGAGCGGCGGGTGAGTCTCAAAGTCATTGCGCAGCGAATCGGTATCACGAGCTTTCAGCGCCTGGTGACTGGCCTTGTCTTGAGCACCTTGCTGGTCGGATGCTCCAGCAACAAATCGAGCGACGTACGCGTCGTCGATCGCAACAACGGCGTGGCTCAACGGCCGGCAGTAACGACGGGCCAGTACGTCGTGCGACCCAAGGACACCCTGTTCTCCATCGCCTTCCGCTACGGCTGGGACTACAAGGCCCTGGCTGCGCGCAACAACATTCCGGCGCCATACACCATCCATCCGGGTCAGACGATTCGCTTCGATGGGCGCACCGGTTCAACGGCTTCAACAGTTTCCAGTTCTTCGAATTCAACGCCTTCATCGTCGAGTAAAACGACGGTTTTCAAGCGTCCGGTAAATGGCTCTGGGCCAACGACTGCAGTGGTTGTACCGTCCGTCGCGAACAAGCCGGCAGCCGCTCCACTGCCTCCGGCAGGCCCAGCCCCGACCGGCTGGGGATGGCCATCTAATGGCATTCTTATTGGAAAATTCTCTTCAAACGGGAGTTTGAATAAAGGAATTGATATCGCCGGAGATTTGGGACAGCCTGTTTTAGCTGCGTCTGATGGGACGGTGGTATACGCCGGGAGTGGCTTAAGGGGCTACGGCGAGTTAGTCATCATCAAACACAGCGATACCTACGTCAGTGCCTACGGACATAACCGCAGGCTGTTGGTTCGGGAGGGGCAGCAGGTCAAGGTCGGACAGACAATTGCCGAAATGGGGTCAACGGGTACAGACCGGGTGAAATTGCATTTTGAGATTCGCCGCCAAGGTAAACCTGTAGATCCGCTGCAGTTCCTGCCACGTCGTTGATTTGTTACCAGCCTGTTCCGTCACGTAGAGGGAACAGGCTCCAGCGTTGCCAAGGATAAAGGCGTCGCTTGAGCTTGAGGTCGAACTCACCAAAGGACTATAACAATGGCTCTCAGTAAAGAAGTGCCGGAGTTTGACATCGACGATGAGGTTCTCCTGATGGAGACCGACGTCGTTGCGGATGCGATGTCGAATGATGAAGGGGCAGCTACACCTTCCGTTCGAACAAAATCCAAACACTCCACGTCGTTGAAGCAACACAAGTACATTGACTACACGCGTGCACTCGATGCCACGCAGCTGTACCTCAATGAAATCGGCTTTTCCCCTCTGTTATCCCCCGAAGAAGAAGTTCATTTTGCGCGATTGTCGCAAAGTGGGGATCCGGCTGGGCGCAAGCGCATGATTGAGAGCAACTTGCGGCTGGTGGTGAAAATCGCCCGACGCTACGTCAATCGTGGCTTGTCACTGCTGGACCTGATCGAAGAGGGCAACCTCGGACTTATTCGGGCGGTAGAGAAGTTCGACCCTGAACGCGGCTTCCGCTTTTCGACCTACGCCACCTGGTGGATTCGTCAGACCATCGAACGCGCGATAATGAACCAGACCCGGACCATCCGGTTGCCGATTCATGTGGTCAAGGAGCTGAATGTTTACTTGCGGGCAGCCCGGGAACTGACGCAAAAACTTGATCATGAACCTTCACCCGAAGAAATCGCCAACCTGCTGGAAAAACCGGTGGGCGAGGTCAAGCGCATGCTGGGCTTGAACGAGCGGGTTTCTTCGGTCGACGTCTCGCTGGGTCCGGATTCGGATAAAACCCTGCTGGACACGCTTACCGATGACCGTCCAACCGATCCCTGTGAACTGCTGCAGGACGACGACCTTTCCCAGAGCATTGATCAGTGGCTGTCCGAGCTGACCGACAAGCAACGCGAGGTGGTGATTCGCCGCTTCGGCCTGCGCGGTCACGAGAGCAGCACGCTGGAAGATGTGGGCCTGGAAATTGGCCTTACCCGTGAACGGGTCAGGCAGATACAGGTTGAAGGTCTCAAGCGTCTTCGGGAAATCCTGGAGAAGAACGGCTTGTCGAGCGAGTCGCTGTTTCAATAAGCGCAATGCAGGCAGGCAGCGAAAAGCCTCGACTGGTTCGGGGTTTTTTGTTGGCTGGGATTTGAATCGGCGGGAGGCTCGGTTTTGCAGTCAGCTGGCGTAAGTCTTTGCTTACTCTGTTGTAAGTGTTCGTTATTTTTACAGGTAGACAGTTGGCTGTGTTCAACCAATATCTTAATTAAGTCTTTGATTTTAAGAAAATAATTTTCATATGCCAAGCTGGCTGTTGATCCGATTTGGCATTTTAGAGGCGTTGCCCATAGCTGGGAAAAGTCTAGTATCGGGGTTGTGTCGACGGATAGACACGCCCCTCAGGATGAGGGGAAGGACATCGCAGGATGCGATTCATCAGGATGATGAAAAGGAAAACAGGGACTAGGGAAAAAATGTGGGCGGGTCAAACCGCCCCTTTTTTTGCCTGTAGAAAAGCAAGATCTTTTGATCTTAAAAAAAAGGCCCGTAACGGGCCTTTTCGCGAGCGCGATCAGATCAACGCTCGAGGTGTTCGAGCTTGCCTGTCTTGCCATCCCATGCCGCAGAATCCGGCAGTGGATCCTTGCGTTCGGTGATGTTTGGCCAGACTTCGGCCAGCTCCATGTTCAGCTGGATGAAGTTTTCCATGCCGGCCGGGACTTCATCTTCGGAGAAGATGGCCACAGCAGGGCATTCTGGTTCGCACAGCGCGCAGTCGATGCACTCATCCGGGTGAATCACCAGGAAATTCGGGCCTTCGTAAAAGCAGTCCACCGGACAGACTTCTACGCAGTCGGTGTACTTGCACTTGATGCAGTTGTCGGTGACGACGAAGGTCATTTCTAATTTTCTCCTCAGGCGGCGGCAGCGGAGCCCCTTCACGTTGGGGTCGCCAGGTTTGGGAGCGATAGTCTGCAGGCCTGGCTGTAGCCTGCAGCATCCCAAACCGCGCGAGATTCTAACAGCTTGCAAGCAAGTGCGTTAGATCCGTGTCTTCAGTGCATAGAGCATTTCGAGCGCCTTGCGTGGCGTGAGGTCATCCAGGTCGAGTTTAGCCAGTTCATCCAGCACCGGGTGAGGGAGGCTGGCGAACATGTCGCTCTGCTGCGGCGCGCGGTTTTTACCTTTGACCGGCTTGGGCGCCTCGTGCGGCAAGGCGGTGGCTTCCAGTCGGCCAAGGTGCTCGCGGGCACGCAGAATCACCTCGCCAGGTACGCCGGCCAACTGTGCCACGGCCAGGCCATAACTCTGGCTCGCAGGCCCCGGCAGGACGTGGTGCAGGAACACGATGCGTTCGTTATGTTCGGTGGCGTTGAGGTGCACGTTGGCGACCAGGGGCTGGGCCTCGGGCAATACCGTCAGTTCGAAGTAGTGCGTAGCGAACAGGGTGTAGGCGCGCAGGAACGCCAGGCGCTCCGCCGCTGCCCACGCCAGGGACAACCCATCGAACGTACTGGTGCCGCGTCCGACTTCGTCCATCAGTACCAGGCTGCGCTCGGTGGCGTTGTGCAGGATATTCGCCGTTTCGCTCATTTCAACCATGAAGGTCGAGCGCCCGCCAGCCAGGTCATCGCTGGAGCCGATCCGCGTGAAGATGCGGTCGACCAGCGACAGCTCACAACTGGCTGCCGGAACAAAACTGCCGATATGCGCCAGCAGCACGATCAAGGCGGTCTGGCGCATGTAGGTGGATTTACCGCCCATGTTCGGACCGGTGATCACCAGCATGCGGGTGTTGTCGTCCAGGCTCAGGTCGTTGGCCACGAACGGGGTGGTCAGCACTTGCTCGACCACTGGGTGGCGACCCTGGCTGATGCGCATGCACGGCTCTTCGACGAAGCGCGGGCAGTTCAGATCCAGGTTCAGAGCACGTTCGGCGAGGTTGCTCAGCACGTCCAGTTCGGCCAACGCCGCAGCAGTGTCCTGCAGTGGCGGCAGCTTTGATATCAGGTCTTCGAGCAATGCTTCGTACAGCATCTTCTCGCGGGCCAGCGCCCGGCTCTTGGCCGACAACGCCTTGTCCTCGAAAGCCTTGAGTTCCGGTGTGATGAAGCGTTCGGCACCCTTGAGGGTCTGGCGCCGAATGTAATCCGCTGGCGCCGACTCAGCCTGCTTGCTCGGCAGTTCGATGAAATACCCGTGAATGCGGTTGTAACCCACTTTCAAGTGTGACAGGCCGGTACGGGCTTTTTCCCGCGCTTCCAGATCGATCAGGAACTGCCCGGCGTTCTCGCTCAGGGATTGCAGGTCATCAAGTTCGCTGTCATAGCCGGTTTTCAACACGCCGCCGTCACGGATAACCGCCGGCGGGTTGTCGATGATGGCTTTTTCCAGCAACGCGGCCAGTTCCGGGTAGGTGCTGGTGGTCGCGGCCAGTTGAATGATGTGTGGCGCTTCCAGTTCAGCCATCGCCACCTGCAGTTGCGGCAGCGCACCGAGCGCGTCTCGCAGGCGGGCGAGGTCGCGGGGGCGGGCGTTGCGCAGGCCGATCCGCGCCAGAATCCGCTCGATGTCGCCAATCTCCTTGAGCTGCGGTTGCAGCTGTTCGAATCGATAGGCATCAAGCAGGCAGGTGATGGACGTCTGGCGTGCCAATAGCACCTTGAGATCGCGAAGCGGACGGTTTAGCCATCGCGTCAGCAGACGGCTACCCATGGCGGTCTGGCAGCGGTCAACCACCGATTGCAGGGTATTGTCGCGGCCACCGGCAAGGTTGGTGTCCAGTTCCAGGTTGCGCCGGCTTGCACCATCCAGCACTACCGTGTCGTCGAGGCGCTCGTGTCGCAGGCTGCGCAAGTGCGGCAGGGCGGTGCGCTGGGTTTCCTTGGCGTAGCTCAACAGGCAGCCGGCAGCGCCGATCGCCAGGGTCAGGTTTTCGCAACCGAACCCTTTCAGGTCCTGGGTGGAGAACTGCTGGCACAGGCTTTTAAACGCCGAATCACGCTCGAAATCCCACGGCGCGCGACGACGAACCCCGCGGCGCTTCTCTGCGGGCAGGTCCTTTGGCCAGTCATCCGGGATCATCAGCTCCACCGGATTGACGCGCTCCAGCTCCGCCAGCAGGTTTTCCCAGCCCTTTATTTCCAGCACGGTGAAGTTGCCGCTGGTGATATCCAGCACGGCCAGGCCAAACAGGCGCTCGTCTCCCAGCACCGCGGCAATCAGGTTGTCGCGGCGCTCATCCAGCAGCGCTTCGTCGCTCACCGTACCCGGCGTGATGATCCGCACCACCTGGCGATCCACTGGCCCTTTGCTGGTGGCCGGGTCGCCGACCTGCTCACAGATCACCACCGACTCGCCAAGCTTTACCAGTTTCGCCAGGTAACCTTCCGCCGCGTGGTAAGGAATCCCGCACATGGGGATCGCTTGTCCTGCAGACTGCCCGCGCGCGGTCAGGGTGATGTCCAGCAATTTGGCGGCTTTCTTCGCATCTTCATAGAAGATCTCGTAGAAGTCGCCCATGCGGTAGAACATCAGCTGGTCGGGGTGCTGGTTTTTCAGGCGCCAGTACTGCTGCATCATTGGCGTGTGGGAGGACAGATCGGAGAGCGCTTTATTCATCGGATATCAGGCAAATTCGTTGAAATGTGTAGGGCAAAGGAGGGACGTCGGCCCGGCTTTTCCGCGATGGGCGCAAGATTACCATGGGCAGTCCGCCCGCCGCAGGAGTGAAAGCCCTGCGATGCACTTCCATCCTCGCGCGCACCGCGCATTTCCTCACATTTTTGATGGGGGGCGCGCCTTGCAAGCGTAATCGGCTCGTGTACGGTAGTGCTTATCCCGCCCGACAAGGAGATGACCGTGAAAGAAATCACCCAGCTCGCCGCTGAACTTGGCAGACGCCTGCAGGTTCTCAATGCTCATGTCACGACCGCAGAGTCGTGCACCGGCGGCGGGATCGCCGAGGCAATTACCCGGATTCCCGGTAGTTCGGCATGGTTCGAAGCCGGTTACGTGACTTACTCCAACCGGCAGAAAACCGAGCAGCTGAATGTGCCTGTCGAGCTGTTCTCCACCGTAGGCGCGGTCAGTCGCGAGGTGGTCGAGGCCATGGTCAGGGGCGCCCAGGATAAAAGCCGGGCGACTTTTGCCGTGGCGGTCAGCGGTGTTGCCGGGCCGGATGGCGGATCTGCGAGCAAGCCGGTCGGTACGGTCTGGCTGGCCTGGGGCGTCGGGGAGCAGCTGTTCAGCGAGGTCCAGCACTTCCCGGGCAATCGCGACGAGGTCCGCCGACAAACGGTGAAGGCCGCGCTAGAGGGGCTGCTACGGCATGCCGCTTCAGAAATCTCAAATCAGGGGTAGGCGATCCTGAAGCGCTGTGGAATAATACTGTCTACTTATACAGGTGTTGGCCGTCAGGCCTTATTGATTACGTGAGGACTTTAATGGACGACAACAAGAAGAAAGCCTTGGCTGCGGCCCTGGGTCAGATCGAACGTCAATTCGGCAAGGGTGCCGTAATGCGTATGGGCGATCAAGACCGCCAGGCGATCCCGGCTATCTCTACTGGCTCTCTGGGTCTGGACATCGCGCTCGGCATTGGCGGTCTGCCTAAAGGCCGTATCGTTGAAATCTACGGTCCTGAATCCTCCGGTAAAACCACACTGACGCTGTCGGTCATCGCCCAGGCGCAAAAAGCCGGTGCCACCTGCGCATTCGTCGACGCCGAGCACGCACTCGACCCGGAGTACGCTGGCAAGTTGGGCGTCAATGTCGACGACCTGCTGGTTTCCCAGCCGGACACGGGCGAACAAGCCCTGGAAATCACCGACATGCTGGTGCGTTCCAACGCAGTTGACGTGATCATCGTTGACTCCGTGGCTGCATTGGTTCCAAAGGCCGAGATCGAAGGCGAAATGGGTGACATGCACGTTGGCCTGCAAGCCCGTCTGATGTCCCAGGCCCTGCGTAAAATCACCGGTAACATCAAGAACGCCAACTGCCTGGTTATCTTCATTAACCAGATCCGGATGAAAATCGGCGTCATGTTCGGCAGCCCGGAAACCACCACCGGTGGTAACGCGCTGAAGTTCTACGCTTCGGTTCGCCTGGACATCCGTCGTACTGGCGCGGTGAAAGAAGGTGATGAAGTCGTTGGTAGCGAAACCCGCGTCAAGGTTGTGAAGAACAAGGTGGCTTCGCCGTTCCGTCAGGCTGAATTCCAGATCCTTTACGGCAAGGGCATCTATCTCAATGGCGAGATGATCGACTTGGGCGTACTGCATGGTTTTGTCGAGAAGTCCGGTGCCTGGTATGCCTATGAAGGCACCAAGATCGGTCAGGGCAAGGCCAACTCGGCCAAGTTCCTGGCAGACAACCCGGAAATCGCGGCGAAACTTGAGAAGCAGCTGCGCGACAAACTGCTGAGTCCGGCACCAGACGTCAAAGCGTTGGCAGATCGGGTGAAAGCAGATGACCTGGTTGATGTAGATGTTTGATTGATCCGATGACCGCCGTACTCGATACACTCGTCGCAGTGCGGCGAACCGCAATGGACCTGCTCGCGCGACGCGAGCATGGTCGAGTCGAGCTGACGCGTAAGCTGCGTCAGCGCGGCGCTCTCCCTGAAATGATCGACACTGCACTCGACCGTCTGACGGAAGAGGGTTTGTTGTCCGAATCCCGTTACCTTGAAAGCTTCGTGTCCTATCGTGCCCGCTCGGGTTACGGCCCGCTGCGTATCCGTGAAGAACTGAGCCAGCGTGGCCTGCAGCGCGCCGATATCGAGCTCGCTCTGCGCGAGAGCGGGATCAGTTGGCACGATCAGCTGGAAGAAACCTGGCGGCGCAAGTTTGCCGGGCATCTACCCATCGATGCCAGGGAGCGCGCCAAGCAGGGGCGTTTCCTGAATTATCGCGGCTATTCGATGGAAATGATCAGTCGGCTGTTCAGCGGTCGAGGGATGGACGATTAAATGAAAAAGGCCCGCCAGTGATAGCGGGCCTTTTTTATTCGCATCACGTCACCTTTGAAGGTTCCCGCGTGCGCTGTTGAGCCTGGGGTTTGGGTTGTGCCCAGTTTTCCGGCAGGTTGATGTAATCCACCAGTTCGCGCAGACGTCCGTGATCCCGCGCATTGAAGGTGAACGCCAGTCGTGCCAGGTGGCTGAACTGTTCGTCGTCGTGTTCTTCGCCGCTGTAGGCGTGTTGATGGAAATGGTCGCTCAGGCACAGATCGGCGAACGCTTCCTGCATATGGTCGAGTGCCTGGTCGCTCAACCTGTGGTTCATGCGAATGATGAACTGGTGCTTGAGCCAGCGACTGGAGTGGAAGTTGCTGTAGAACTGATTGATCTGTTCCACCGCTTCTTCGGCGCTGTAGACCAGGCTGACGAGCTTCATATCGGTGGGCAGTATGTAGCGATTTTCTGCGAGCTGATGGTGAATGAAGTCCAGCGCGCCCTGCCAGAAAGTACCGCCTGGCGCATCCAGCAGTATCACCGGCACCAGAGGGCTCTTGCCGGTCTGGATCAATGTCAGTACTTCCAGGGCTTCATCCAGGGTGCCGAAACCTCCGGGGCAGAGCACCAGCGCATTGGCCTCCTTGACGAAGAACAGCTTGCGCGTGAAGAAGAAGTGAAATGACAGCAGGTTGGTCGTGCCCCGGACGGTCGGGTTGGCGTGCTGCTCGAAGGGCAGTGTGATATTGAAGCCAAGGCTGTGTTCAAGGCCGGCGCCTTCGTGGGCTGCCGCCATTATCCCGCCACCGGCGCCCGTGATCACCATCAGGTCTGAACGCGCCAGCGCAGCGCCCAGCTCGCGAGCCATTGCGTACAGAGGGTTTTCCACAGGTGTGCGGGCAGAACCGTAAACCGTGACTTTGCGTCGTCCCTTGAACTGTTCCAGTACGCGAAAGGCGTGTTCCAGTTCGCGCAGGGCCTGCAGGGTGATCTTGGCATTCCAGCGGTTGTGGTCTTCCTGCGCCATGCGCAGCACGGTGAGGATCATGTCTCGGTAGATCGGGGAGTTCGGGCTGGCAGGTGAAACCAGGTTGAGGAGTTCTTCGACCTTGCTGGTGAGGTCGTGGCCGCTTTCTGCAAAATGACGGCTAAGGAGGTCATTCGGTTGGTAAGGCATTCAACTTCTCCTTGCGTGCGGGCTCTGGTTTTTTTCGGTGAATGAAAAAAACGTTCGCAACTTCAAAAATCCATGACGGGCGGCTCCTTCCCGGCCCAAAGATGTAGTGGTGATTACTCTAAATCTAGTCCTTGGCGAGGATTCGCGCTGACTTGATCATTGCGCCGCAAAGTCTTTCATGGCAATCGCTTATTAACGATTCGAGAAGTGATTTCACCACTCGTCTGAACCTGATCCGAGAGTTCAGCGCTCTGATTTACTTACTAACAGGCGTGACGCGACCGTTTTGCGCAGGGGCAAGACGCACGGTACAGGTAACTCAAAGGATTTATCGCGCAGTTGGGGCGAAAGGGCAGGGAGGCGGGAAGCTATGACCAAGGTCATTCTGGAAATCGATACGCAGCTGTATCGATTGCTCAAGGTATCAGCCGAGACCAACCATTTGAGTCTTGAGGAAGAGTGCTGCCGGCGTCTTGCAGGTGGCCAGCGTCGTTCGCGTTACTTGCAGGCCCTTATAGCGGAATTGCGCGCCGAGGACGAACAGCGACGCGCTAATTGCCGATGATCACTTTTTCTTCTGATTGACTTTCGGGCAATCCGATTCCTGGAAACGCTCGCTGGCGACCGGACGGTTGGTCTTAACCTCGGTGAATTCGTAACGCATGATCGCGCCTTTGGCCATCAGCTTGCGAAAGCCCGGGTTGTTGCAGACGGTGGAGCCCAGCTGGAAATAAACAGCCTTCGGGTCGGCGCGCATCTTGTCGGCGTGAGTGCTCTGCACGCTCAGGTGGTTGATCAGCTCTTTGCCTTCAACGGTGTAACCCTGATCGAGAATGTCTTCATTGATTGCCCGCGGAGTGCCGACGCTGCTTTGAGCGGCAACGTTTTGCAGCATTTTGCTCAGTTCCATGTCTTTCAAGGAAGCGGCCTGGGCGTTGAAGGACGACGCCAGCAAAATGGCAGCGGTAGGAACGATAAAGCGCAGCATGAAACTCTCCTGGTTCAGTGACTGGTGGTTCGACCCGTCACATGACTGTGCGTTCAGTGGCGGCGAATTATAGGGGACGAGGCCTGGACGGTACAGGCTTGCGCGGGCTGCTCTGATAAACTGCCACTACTTTATGCCCAGCCGAGTGTTGTTCGTGTCGATAATCCCTTCTGCCCCTCTCTTTGCGGCGAATGCCGTTGCCCTTTTGCGCGATCAGCGTGAGGAAGAGGGCATCAAGCCGATACAGGCCCGGGGCTGGAGGGCCACTCGCTGCCGCGCCTGTCGCGTGATCGAAAGCCACTGCCTGTGTGCCTGGCGCCCGCAGGTCGATGCGCGCTCCGGCGTGTGCCTGATCATGACCAACAAGGAAGTCTTCAAGCCCAGCAACACCGGGTGGCTGATTGCCGACGTGGTGCGCGACAACCATGCATTCATCTGGTCACGTACTGAAACCGACCCGAAGTTGCTGGCGTTGCTGCGCGACCCGCAATGGCAACCGTATCTGGTGTTTCCGGGCGAGTATGTCGAGCCTGAGCGGGTAACGAACACCGTCGAGGTCGATAGCGCCAAGCGCCCACTGTTCATTCTATTGGACGCGACCTGGACCGAGGCGCGGAAGATCTTCCGTAAAAGCCCGTACTTTGATGCGCTCCCGATCCTCAGCCTGCTGCCCGAGAAACTGTCACGCTATCGCCTGCGCCGGTCGACGCGTAGCGAACATTTGTGTACGGCCGAAGTGGCGGCGCTGTGTCTGGATCTGGCCGGCGATGTGGCGGCCGCATCGGCACTGGACGCTTATTTCGACGTGTTCAGCCAGCACTACCTCGATGCCAAGCACCAGCTGGACATGAATGTTTCTACCCCCGCACATGCCGAGCTGATGCCCTTCGTGCAGAACGGTTCTGCTGCCTTGGGCTGATTGTCGCCCATACTGTAAAGATCTGTACTGGCCATGCACCTTGACCACCCCGGTTTCGCTGGGCATGCTTGGCGCCGATTGGGGCGCGGCCAAGGTTTGAGACGCCGTTTTAGCTTGTGATTGACGTTGAACGTGCCCTGTTGGTGCAGCTCCGTGGCTGTACCTTGAGTTGTTTGAAAAACAGGATCATTTGAAAAATGGCCACATACGAAATCCTGATTGCCGATGACCACCCACTGTTCCGTAGCGCATTGCATCAGGCGTTGACCCTCGGCCTGGGCCCCGAAGTCCGGCTGGTGGAGGTGGCGAGTATTGCCGAACTGGAGACCCGCCTGGACGAAAAGTCCGACTGGGACCTGGTTCTGCTCGACTTGAACATGCCAGGCGCTTACGGATTTTCCGGCCTGGTGCTGTTGCGCGGGCAATACCCGCAGATTCCGGTGGTGATGGTGTCGGCCCAGGAAGAGGCCTCGATCATGGTCAAGTCTCGCGAGTTCGGGGCCAGTGGCTTCATTCCCAAGTCCAGCGACCTGAGCGTCATTCAAAAGGCCGTCAGGGCGGTATTGGACGGCGATGTGTTCTGGCCCCCGCAGGCCTTTGAGGCGGTCAGTGTCTCCGCCGAAGCCAAGGCGGCAAGCGAAGGCCTGGCCAGCCTCACGCCCCAGCAGTTCCGGGTGTTGACCATGGTGTGTGAAGGTTTGCTGAACAAACAGATCGCTTATGAACTGAGCGTCTCGGAAGCCACCATCAAGGCACATGTCACCGCCATCTTTCGCAAGCTGAATGTGCGCACTCGCACCCAGGCGGCGTTGCTCTTGCAACAACTTGAGTCAATTTCGAGCCATTAAACCCGGCTCGTTCACGCTTTTTTGACTTTCACTGGTCTAGCTTTCCCACTCCTTTTTGGTGCAGTTGCTAACTCTATGTCTCCTTTCAAAGGCCAGACCGGCCTCAAACGCATCCTCAACGCTTCGGGTTATTCACTGGATGGGCTGCGCGCGGCCTTCACCGGTGAGGCGGCATTCCGCCAGTTGGTGCTGCTTAACGTCATTCTGATACCGCTGTCGTTCTTTTTGAATGTCAGCCGGGTGGAACAGGCGTTGTTGATCGCCGTTTGCCTGCTGGCGCTGATCGTCGAACTGCTCAATTCCGCCGTGGAAGCGGCCATTGACCGCATCTCGCTTGAATTGCACCCGCTGTCCAAGAATGCCAAGGACATGGGCAGCGCCGCGCAGTTCGTGGCACTGACCATGATCGCGCTGGTCTGGGCAGTCATCCTGCTTTAAGCAATGGTGGGCAGGACGATCTCGTCGCTGCGCTGGACCCCGGCGGTGAAGGCGCGGCACAGGTCGAGGAACTCGCGCATCGCCGAGGTCTGGTATTTCTGTTTGTGCCAGATGAAATAGAACTGTCGCGCCAGGTCCAGATCCGGGGTTTCCACCGCTACCAGGCTGCCGCGCCGGAATGCATCACGCAGTGCCAGCCTCGAGATGCAGCCAATTCCCAGGCCTGACTCGACCGCGCGCTTGATCGCTTCGGTGTGTTCCAGTTCCAGACGGATATTCAGCGCACTGCGATGATGTCGCATGGCCTGGTCAAACGTCAGGCGCGTGCCGGAGCCCTGTTCCCGAAGGATCCAGGCTTCTTGCGACAGCTCGTCCATGCTCGCCGTACCGCGTATGGCCAAAGGATGCTGGGGCGCACAGAACACCACCAATTCATCCTCGACCCAGCTCTGCACTTCGATGTCCGGGTGGCTGCAGTCGCCTTCGATTAGACCCAGATCAATTTCATAGTGCGCGACCTGTTGCACGATGTTGGCAGTGTTCTGCACATGCAGCTTCACCTGGCTTTCAGGATGACGCTGCATGAAGCTGCCAATCAGCAGGGTGGCCAGGTAATTGCCGATGGTCAGGGTGGCGCCGACTGCCAGGGAGCCGAAACCGGACTTGCCGTTGAGCAGGTCTTCGATTTCCTTGGCCTGGTCGAGCAGGGCCACAGCCTGGGGCAGCAGCTGTTTGCCGAGGGCATTGAGGCTCAGCCGTTTACCCGCGCGGTCGAACAGCTGGCAGCTGGACTGGCGCTCCAGTTCGGTGATCGAAGTGCTTGCCGCCGATTGTGAGAGGTTGAGCAGTCCCGCAGCACGGGATACGCTTTCCTGCTGGGCGACAGCGACGAAGACTTGCAGTTGACGGAGAGTAAATCGCATATCTATATAACCGATAACCCTTATCTTAATAATCCATTTAACAGATATTGTCGCTGCCATTAGAATGCGATGCAATTGCGCACATCACCGGCGCAGGCAAAATCTCCAGGAGTCCCCCGTACATGAGCAACATGAACCACGAGCGTGTCCTCAGTGTTCATCACTGGAACGACACTCTGTTCAGCTTCAAGTGCACCCGCGACCCGGGTCTGCGCTTCGAGAACGGTCAGTTCGTGATGATCGGCCTGCAACAGCCCAACGGCCGGCCGCTCATGCGCGCTTACTCGATCGCCAGCCCGAACTGGGAAGAGCATCTCGAGTTCTTCAGCATCAAGGTGCCTGATGGCCCGCTGACTTCCCAGTTGCAGCACCTGAAGGAAGGCGACGAGATCATCATCAGCAAGAAGCCTACCGGCACGCTGGTACTCGATGATCTGAAACCGGGCAAGCACCTGTACCTGCTCAGCACCGGTACCGGTCTGGCGCCATTCATGAGCGTCATCCAGGATCCGGAAACCTACGAGCGTTTCGAGAAAGTGATCCTGTGCCACGGCGTACGTTACGTCAATGAAGTCGCTTACCGCGAATTCATCACCGAGCACTTGCCGCAGAACGAGTTTTTCGGCGAGGCCCTGCGTGACAAGTTGATCTACTACCCGACCGTGACCCGCGAGCCATTCGAAAACGAAGGTCGCCTGACCGACTTGATGCGCAGCGGCAAGTTGTTCAGCGATATCGGCCTGCCGCCGATCAACCCGCAGGACGACCGCGCCATGCTGTGCGGCAGCCCGAGCATGCTCGACGAGACCAGCGAAGTGTTGAACAGCTTCGGCCTGAAGGTTTCGCCGCGGATGCGCGAGCCGGGTGATTACCTGATCGAGCGTGCGTTCGTCGAGAAGTAAGCCATTCGCATCACTAAAATGCCCCCATAGCCTGCTCAGGCAATGGGGGCATTTTTATGTCCGACAATTTCAAGTAGGAGCTGCCGAAGGCTGCGATCTTTTGCTCTTGAAATTCGGGAAAGAAGATCAAGGTCAAAAGATCGCGGCCTTCGGCAGCTCCTACAAGTTGGATGCGGGTATGACTTCGAGCACGCGGATCACGCCCGCCTCGGGGTAATGCCAGCGCACATCCACATCCCAGAACTGCGCGCCATATTCCCTCTGTGGTGCAGGTGTCTGGTACGCCGGGCGCGGATCCTGTGCCATACACTGTTCGATAAGCTCGACCAGGGGCTCCTCAAGCCGCTGAGCGTGGCCATGGGCCTGCTGCAGCGCCGAATCCACCCACTGCACGGCAATCAGAGGCGGCGCAGCGCTGGCGATGCTGTTGGAGGCCGTGTCGATGATGTCGGCGTAAGGCACGTAAGGTTTTATGTCGAGAATCGGCGTGCCATCGAGCAAATCGATGCCGGATATCCACAGGCGATCGGCTTCGACCTTGTCCAGCTTGACCACTGACTGGCCAATGCCATTGGGTCGATGCGTCGCGCGCGTGGCGAAAACCCCCATGGATTTGTTGCCGCCCAGACGAGGCGGGCGGACTTTCAGCCGTGGCTTGTCTTCCAGCGCCTGGTGGAACAGGAACAGCAGCCACACGTGGCTGACCTGCTCCAGGCCCTGCACGGCCTCACCCTGATCGAATGGCGCCACCAACTCCAATACGCCGCGTGCGGCAGGAGCCAGTTGCGGTTGGCGCGGGATGGCGAACTTCTCCTTGAAGCAGGAGCGCACGAAACCAATAGGGGAAACGCTGTAGGTCATGGGGTGGGGTCGAGGCGGGAATGGGTGGGCATGATAACCCGATCAACCGTTTAACCGGTGGCGCCAGGCAGTTCGTCATCGCCGGCAAGCCTTGCTCCCACAGAACCTGTGGGAGCGGGCGAGCAAGCTTTGCTCCCGCCTTGCAATTATTGCGGGCGCACGCGCAGGGTCAGGCCCTTGAGGAAGTTGCGCAGCAACTGGTCGCCGCACGGGCGGTAGTTGGTGTGGCCGAACTTGCGGAACAGTGCGCTCAGCTCAGGCTTGGACACCGGGAACTCGGCAGCCTTGAGGATGGCGTGCATGTCGTCTTCTTTCAGTTCGAAGGCCACGCGCAGTTTCTTCAGGATGATGTTGTTGGTGACCGGCGTTTCGATCGGCTGTGGCGGACGGCTTTCGTCTTTACCGCGCTTGAAGATCACCAGGCCATCGAGGAAATGCGCCATGACTTCATCCGGGCAACGAACGAAGCCTTCTTCGTCTTCCTCTTTCTTGTCCAGATAAGTCAGCAGATCTTCCAGGCTCACGTCCATGCCGCCGAGCTTGATGATCTCGATGACTTTCTTGTCGCTGATGTCGAGCATGTAGCGCACGCTGCGCAGTACGTCGTTGTGGATCATGGTGTGCAGTCCTGATATTCAGCAGTGGGCGCCGCTCAAATCGCGGCGCCGAAATGTAGGGCGGCGTGAAAAGCCTAGAACTTCTCTTTGCCGGACAGGTAGCGCCATTGCCCCAATGGCACTTTGCCAATGGACACTCCGCCGATGCGGATGCGACGGATGGCAACGACCTTCAGGCCAACGGCCTGGCAGAACATGGCGATCACGCCTGGTTGTGGATTTTTCATCGCAAACCGCAGGCGATTCTCGTTCTGCCAGCTGGCCTTCACCGGCGGCAGCTCCTTACCTTTGTAGGTCAGGCCGTGGTTGAGGCGGTTCAGGCCGTGAGCAACCATGTCGCCTTCAACCTCGACCACATACTCTTGCTCGATCTTGGCGGAGTCGGCCGTCAGCTTGCGCAGGATTTTCCAGTCCTGGGTGAACACCAGCAGGCCGCTGGCATTGGCCTGCAGGTCGGTGCTGGCGGTCAGGCGCAGGAAGTGGCCCTTGAGCGGGCGTTTGCTGAAGCGGTGTTCTTCGCTCAGGGTCTCGGCGCTGATGGTGCCCATGGCCGTTTCCGCGTCCATGCCCGCCGGGACGTTGAACAGAATGGTCACCGGCTCCGGCGCAGTGGCCTTGGCTTCGGGGTCGAGCTCGACTTTCTGGGTGTCGACCTTGAATTGCGGCTCGTCGATGACTTCACCGTCCACGGTGACCCAGCCGCCCTCGATGAACAGCTCAGCCTCCCGACGGGAGCAGCCGACGAGTTCGATGAGGCGTTTGGAGAGACGAATCGGGTCAGTCATGACAGGGCCGTAACAAAAAAGGGGTGGGCATTGTACCTGCTGGGCGCCGGTTAATCGCGGGTCCATTTCAATACGGT
The DNA here is from genome assembly GCF_017114825.1 of Pseudomonas gregormendelii. Taxonomy (GTDB): domain Bacteria; phylum Pseudomonadota; class Gammaproteobacteria; order Pseudomonadales; family Pseudomonadaceae; genus Aquipseudomonas; species Aquipseudomonas gregormendelii. Next base: position 90,189 of record NZ_JADEVO010000022.1, read on the forward strand.
TCAATTTCCCTTGGGAGCTGGCTTGCCAGCGATTGCATCACCTCGGTCCATCTGACACATCGCAGCGCCTGCATCGCTGGCAAGCCAGCTCCCACAGGAATTTTATGGCGTCAGGCATGTTGTGAGCGTTGCTGGTCTTGGCGCAAGCGCATATGCAGTAACGGATAAGGCTGCCCCATCCCGTCATGCTCGGTGCGACCGACGACCTCGAAGCCCTGCTTGAAATAGAACCCCAGCGCCTGCGGGTTCTGTTCGTTGACGTCCAGTTCATAGGCGTTCAGGTGTTCCATGGCATAACGCAACAACTGCTTGCCCAGGCCCTGGCCGCGGTGAACCGGGTCGATGAAGAGCATTTCGATCTTGCCCCCGGCGACCCCGGCAAACCCGGTGATGCGCTGCTGGGCGTCCTTGGTGCAGATCAGCATGACTGCATCCAGGTAGCGGGTCAGCACCAGGTTCTTCAGCAGTTCGATGTAGCTTTGCGGCAGAAAGTCATGGGTGGCGCGCACCGAGTCTTCCCAGACCTTTGTGAGTTCTGTGTAGTCACTGAGTTTCGGTGTATGAATGACCGAATGATGGCGCATGGCCTGTTGCCTCTTGCGGAGTAAACGTAACGAATCCTTTCATCACAAACGATAGACGTAAAAAAGCCCCGCATCTCGTCACAAGAGCAGGGCTTTTACATCTTTCGCTTTAGATCTGTTCAGCCCACAGGTCGTATTCGTCGGCGTCGGTCACTTTGCACCAGACCTTGTCGCCCGGCTTCAGGTTGCTGCCGTTGTCGATGAATACGTTGCCGTCGATTTCCGGGGCATCGAAGAAACAGCGACCGACGGCGCCTTGCTCGTCGACTTCATCGACCAGTACTTCGATTTCGCGGCCGACGCGCATTTGCAGGCGAGCCGAGCTGATGGCTTGCTGATGCGCCATGAAGCGGTCCCAACGATCCTGCTTGATGTCGTCGGGCACGATCTCCAGGTCCATGTCGTTGGCCGGAGCGCCGTCGACCGGCGAGTACTGGAAGCAGCCAACGCGATCGAGCTGGGCTTCTGTCAGCCAGTTCAGCAGGTACTGGAAGTCTTCTTCGGTTTCGCCAGGGAAGCCGACGATGAAGGTCGAGCGGATGATCAGGTCCGGGCAGATCTCGCGCCAGTTCTTGATGCGCGCCAGGGTCTTGTCTTCGAAGGCCGGGCGTTTCATCGACTTCAGGACTTTCGGGCTGGCGTGCTGGAACGGGATGTCCAGGTACGGCAGGATTTTCCCGGCGGCCATCAGCGGAATCAGCTCGTCGACGTGCGGGTATGGGTAAACGTAGTGCAGGCGGACCCACACGCCCATGGAGCCGAGGGCTTCGCACAGTTCGGTCATGCGGGTCTTGACCGGGGCGCCGTTCCAGAAACCGGTGCGGTACTTCACGTCGACGCCGTAGGCGCTGGTGTCTTGCGAGATCACCAGCAGCTCCTTGACGCCGGCCTTGACCAGCCGCTGGGCTTCGTCGAGCACATCACCGATGGGACGGCTGACCAGCTTGCCGCGCATCGACGGGATGATGCAGAAGCTGCAGCTGTGATTGCAGCCTTCGGAAATCTTCAGGTAGGCGTAGTGGCGCGGGGTCAGTTTGATCCCTTGTGGCGGCACCAGGTCGATCAGCGGGTTGTGGTCCTGGCGCGGCGGCACGGCGTCGTGCACGGCGTTGACCACTTGTTCGTACTGCTGTGGACCGGTCACCGACAGCACGCTTGGGTGAATACTGCGAATGTTGCCTTCTTCGACGCCCATGCAGCCGGTCACGATAACCTTGCCGTTTTCCTTGATGGCTTCGCCAATCACTTCCAGGGATTCGGCCTTGGCCGAGTCAATGAAGCCACAGGTGTTGACCACCACCACGTCGGCGTCCTGATAAGTGGACACCACGTCATAACCTTCCATGCGCAGCTGGGTAAGGATGCGCTCGGAGTCGACCAATGCTTTGGGGCAACCCAGGGATACGAAGCCAACTTTTGGATTGGCCGGCGCAGGAGTGGTGGACATGTCTAACCTCGGTATTTGTGACGACTGCGCCCGGTAGGGCGAGGCGGCTGACGGACGCTTTGTGGCGTCTCTGATCAAAAAGTGCGCAATTCTAGCGATGGGACGCGCGCTTGACCAGCTTTATGCAGGGAAATGCGACGAGTGCTGCGCTATGCTTCGCGCCTTGATGCTTTACCGATTACTTACAGTCAAGAAAACGTCTGTAACGTGAAGTAAAACAGCGCATGCTCAGGGCAGAGCATAGTGCTTCTTATCAGTAGTCCAGGTCTGAGTAGCAGGAGTTTTGGATGGGGCAGGCAAGTAGTCAGGCGGCGGGCGCCGAGCATTCGGCAGCAAAGCCGATCGGCATGCTGGTCGCGGCGGTCGGGGTGGTTTACGGCGATATCGGCACGAGTCCGCTGTACACCCTTAAAGAAGTGTTCTCCGGTGGCTATGGTGTGCCGGTCAACCACGACGGGGTGTTGGGCATCCTGGCGCTGATTTTCTGGTCGCTGATCTGGGTGGTCTCGATCAAATACATGATGTTCGTGCTGCGCGCCGACAACCAGGGCGAGGGCGGGATCATGGCGCTGACGGCCCTGGCCCGGCGCGCCGCAGCCGGGCATGCCAGGTTGCGCAGCCTGTTGGTGGTCTGTGGCCTGATCGGCGCGGCGCTGTTCTACGGCGACAGCATGATCACCCCGGCGATTTCCGTGCTGTCGGCGATCGAAGGCCTTGGGCTGGCTTTCGACGGCATCGACCACTGGGTGGTGCCGCTGTCATTGGTAGTGCTGGTGGGGTTGTTCCTGATTCAGCGGCACGGTACGGCGCGCATCGGCATTCTGTTCGGGCCGATCATGGTCACCTGGTTCCTGGTGCTCGGCGCCCTGGGTGTCCACGGCATCTTGCAGCACCCCGAAGTGCTGCAGGCAATGAACCCGGTGTGGGGCGTGCGCTTCTTTATCGTGCATCCGGGCATGGGCGTGGCGATCCTCGGTGCCGTGGTACTGGCCTTGACCGGTGCCGAAGCCTTGTACGCCGACATGGGGCATTTTGGTCGCAAGCCTATCGCCCGCGCCTGGTTCATCCTGGTGTTGCCGGCTTTGGTGCTGAACTACTTCGGCCAGGGTGCCTTGCTGCTTGGCTATCCTGAAGCCGCTCGCAACCCTTTCTATCTACTGGCGCCAAGCTGGGCGTTGATCCCGTTAGTGGGCTTGTCGACCCTGGCCACCGTAATCGCTTCCCAGGCAGTGATTTCCGGCGCGTTCTCCCTGACCCGCCAGGCGATCCAGCTGGGTTACATCCCGCGCATGCACATCCAGCACACCTCCAGCGCCGAACAGGGCCAGATCTACATCGGCGCTGTGAACTGGTCGTTGATGGTCGGCGTGATCCTGCTGGTGCTTGGCTTTGAGTCCTCTGGTGCGCTGGCCTCGGCATATGGCGTGGCCGTAACCGGCACCATGTTGATGACGACCATTCTGGTGGCGGCGGTGATTCTGCTGCTGTGGAAATGGCCGCCGGTGCTCGCCGTGCCGCTGTTGTTTGGCTTCCTCCTGGTGGATGGTCTGTACTTCGCGGCCAACGTGCCGAAAATCGTCCAGGGCGGGGCGTTCCCGGTCATTGCCGGTATCGCCCTGTTCGTGCTGATGACCACCTGGAAGCGCGGCAAGCAGTTGCTGGTGGAGCGCTTGGACGAGGGCGGCCTGCCGCTGCCGATCTTTATCAGCAGCATCAGCGTGCAGCCACCGCACCGGGTCCAGGGCACGGCCGTGTTCCTGACGGCCCGCCCGGACGCCGTACCCCATGCGCTATTGCACAACCTGCTGCACAACCAGGTGCTGCATGAGCAAGTGGTGCTGCTGACCGTGGTCTACGAGGATATCCCGCGGGTGCCGCCGAGCAGACGCTTTGAGGTGGAGTCCCACGGTGAGGGGTTCTTCCGGGTCATCCTGCACTTTGGCTTCGTCGACGAGCCGGACGTGCCGCAAGCGCTGAAGCTGTGCCATCTCGATGACCTCGACTTCAGCCCGATGCGTACCACTTACTTCCTCAGCCGCGAGACGGTGATCGCCTCCAAACTCGAAGGCATGGCCCGCTGGCGCGAGGCGCTGTTCGCATTCATGTTGCAGAACGCCAATGGCAATTTGCGGTTTTTCAATCTGCCGTTGAATCGGGTGATTGAGTTGGGGACGCAGGTGGAGATGTAAGGGGCATACAAGAATACTGTGGGATTGGTGTGTCTAGTCCTGAAATAGGTTTACACCTGTTTCACCCCAACGCCCGATGCACCGCATCGGGCGTTTTGTATTTCAAGGACAGGTGCGGGCGCTCCTGGTTGTAGATTAGGATCGCCTCTCTCACCAT
>NZ_JADEVO010000023.1 GCF_017114825.1 Pseudomonas gregormendelii
GAAATGCGCAGCCGACTCGCTACGTCTGGAACGCCAAGGGGGAAGATATTTTGAACAAGATACAGCGAGCCCGTGAGGCAATGGCCTCACAGGCATGAGGAGTGTTATTTGTGAGACAGCACACTAGCCCACTGAGACCAATAGATTTGAGTAACTGTCAGCATTGATGACGACATCTACAAAACCGCACTTGAGATGGTCGCCCCTGGTATGCAGGAAGCAGGCACTTTCTACGAAACCCCAAAAGTTTTTATGAGAGTGCAGACTGGCAATCGGCTGGCCGACCTTGGCGGCAAGATGCCATTTATTGAGGAAGTATCACGCAGGAGCAGCGAATCGGATTCGTAATAGGTGCCTTCTCGCTTACACAGCTGTGTAATCACGGTCTGATTCAACATCCCATCATCGCAAAACGAACAACGATTACACAGCTGTGTAATCAGGCGCTGATCCAAGACCCCGTCATCGCGAAACGCACAACCATTGCACAGCTGTGTAATCAGGCGCTAATCCAAGACCCCGTCATCGCAAAACGAACAACGATTACACAGCTGTGTAATCAGGCGCTAATCCAAGACCCCGTCATCGCAAAACGAACAACGATTACACAGTTGTGTAATCAGGCGCTAATCCAAGACCCCGTCATCGCAAAACGAACAACGGTTACACAGCTGTGTAACCAGGGGCCGATTCAAGACCCCGTCATCGCGATACGCACAACCATTACACCGCTGTGTAATCAGGGGCCGATTCCAGACCCCGTCTTCGCGAAACGCACAACCATTACACAGCTGCGAAATCAGGTTCAGCCCCCCCTTTTTTAACGAAAACCTGCCCTTCAAACCATCCAAATCTCAATGACACCTGGAAACTAAAATTTTTTGCCTTCCTAAGTGGTCAAATACGACCAAGCCCGCCGGGAGTTTTAGAAAAAACAATACCAAAACAACGCTTGACAAAAAAATAATTTCATTGACGGCAATATGAGAGCGGCTTATTATGGGAAACCTCAAGCGAATGAGGTGAGTCATATGCCAGTACAAAAAAGCCTTTCCAGCACCCAGCAAAACCACACTTCAAAACTCAATTTACCCAAAGACTTTTAGTCATCTTCAGTCCTTAATCGACCAAATTTTCGTGTTTACGTGAATGCGAGAATCAGGCTCTTTTCGGCTTTTTCAGCCCGCCTAGGGTATTTATAACTTGGCTCTTTCAAGGGCAGTCGCTTGTCTATAATTTAAGATCAGGTTGGCATATTCCTGCAACACACTTACCTAACCAGCCACATTTAAACCACTTTAAAAAAATTGCCGCTTGGCATATCCATACGACACTCCTATCAGGACATTCCATGACCATGATGACGGCTGAAGAAATTTTTGCACGTTGCAACATGCGTAAAGTGCTCAACGACGCTGACAAAAAACCCGAATGGATCATTCAAGGCCTCATTGAGCGTGGAGAGCAGTGGATAATATCCGGCGCCCCAAAGACAGGAAAATCAAGACTCGCCCTTCAACTCGCTGTAGCAGCAAGTTTGAATTCAGAGTGCATTGGATTCAAAGCAAACGGCCATCAAAAAGTGCTCTATATGGACATGGAAATGTCAGAACGTAGTTGCGGTAGCCGGGCCCTACGGCTTCATGGTAACGATCGTGAAAAAATGTCCAACAACGCCAATCTTTTCATATGTAAAGACTTCATGAACATAAACGTACTTAACTCAGATGATCTAGCCAAGGTCACCCCCTATATCAATACAATCAAGCCGGATCTGATCGTATGGGACGTACTCACCAGGTGCCACATTGCCAAAGAAAATGACAACGGCGAAATGGCCCAGGTAATGCTCGCGTTTCGAAAATTGTGCGCAGGGGTTGCACACATAGTGGTCCACCACGACAAAAAACCTCAATTTCAGGGTGGCGCCATGGGTGCTGGTGCCATGCGTGGCGCGTCCGCAATCCACGGCGAAGTAAATGGTGTTCTCTCAATCGTACGTCCAAACGAAGCAAAAAACGATTATCGGCTGAGTCTTTCCGGTCGCGATGTCAATCTGCCAGAACGTATGCATTTGGTAGGTAATGACGACTTGTCTTTCTCGGCGGTGTTGCCACCACAAAAGGTCTCTATTGAATCAAAATTATCAGATGCTTTCGGAGCTGAGAACACGCTGACAAAGACCGTTCTGATAGACGCATTGAAAGGGAGTCAGTCGATCAAGACTGTTGAAAGGCTGCTCAAAGAAGGCGTCGAGAAAGGTCTGCTGACTAGCCAACGCGTAGGCAAAGCGGTCGAGTACACGTATCTCAAATCGAATCAGGTCTGTGCTGTTTAGGGGCGGGACAGACTGGATATTCGCCACGATCCTCTTGGCATGAATGTCGTCTGATGTTGGCTTATAAAATACTGTCAATGGACATACGACACATCTCCCCTAAAGAGCAGATTGTCTAAGGTCCCCCCTCTCTAAAACTCTCCCCCCGTTATTAATTAGGGACGGGACAAAAAAAACAAAAAAACCTTTTTATTGTTTACAAAAAAAACCGTACTTCAGGTGCCGGAACGGATCCAGATGACAGCTGTGACAGAACCCATTAGCACAAGCAACTTATCAGTAAAGGAACCAATATAGTATTTAAACAAATCCAAATTGAAGGTCCTAAACCCCATCACCAATAGGTGATCTCATAGAATCACCCCACTGGCTAAATTCCGGCAGAGCCGGCTCTGGCGGAGAGGGCGAAAAAATTTGGATAGACAGAGTACTAAAGTCAATGATGAGCGGCGAGGTGACCAAGGGAGCGGCAGCACAGACCTGCAACCCTTACACTCAAGAAAGCTCAAATCTGCGCGTTTACGCTCAGTCAAAAAACAAACCCCGACCTGTATGCGCAAATAGAGGTTTCGGAAATTAATCTTGACGATGATCGACTCTCACAAAGAGAAACTCTGCACGACCACCGACGACCAACTACCGCTCCTACAGCAGCGTACCCAACGGCTCTCGCAAGCTTGTACGCTTCTCTTTAACGCAAGCAGTGCTACTGCCCCGGCGGCACATCTGCGACGCGCTTCAAGCTCAACCACATACCGGGTTTCGATTATCCTGGTGCCTCCGTTGCGCGACGGTTTGACGCCGGCCCTGCCTCTATCGTGCGGCAACCGCGGCGTCGAATGCACGCTGAAGGTCCACTGACGAAAAAGGCTGGGGAATGTGTTCCTGACTAAAGGTGCCACGGGGCATGAGGGGCTTGTGATTGGCGCCGCGATAGGGATTCACGTTGCCATTGGGGAAACACACCTGGTAGTTGGGCTGGATGCCCTGCCCCATTTCACCGAACTGCACGATCGCGCCTTCAACGGATCGCAGGTTTTTCATCACCTTGCGCAAAAAAATACGATCCAGCGAAGCGAGGGTGTCGACATTCCATTGGAGAGGGTTCATCGCGTGTTTCCTATTGAGGGGGGGGTGAGCAAGCGTTGGATTGGCTAATTAAACGGTGAACAAGGGTGGTTAAGCCTGCGTCGACGGCGTCAGTAGCTGCGCTTCGATTTGAAACGCCTCCGCCACCGACAGGCCGTTCATGATGTTTTCGATAATGGCTTCGCGCAGAGCGCGAATGCCGCTCGGGTAAACATTCAGCGGGTCGTGGTAGTGGCCGGCCATCAGTTGTTTCGCTTGCTCACGGGGCACACGCTGAACGGGCGTGACCGCTTTTTCACTATGCTGGCCGTACCGGTCAAAGGCCTGATCGGCCGTGGACCAGTCAAAGGCAAAACAGCGTTGTTGTTCGGCAGCGCAATCGTGCTGCCACATGGCACTGCCCGGGTACTGATCGCCGGCGCTGACGATGATCAGGGTCAAACGCGGCAGGTCGCGCTCTGCCACGAAGTCATAGATCACCCAGAGAATGCGCCCCATCCGCACTGGAATTAGGTTGGCCACCCGCTGATCATCCGGGTAACGGGCTTGGGCGCGCTCGATCAGCTGGCCGTAGGTCAGGGTCTGCTGGGCGCTGGCCAGTTCGATGACAGCGGGTACAGCAGTCGGGCGAGCTGGACATCCAGCAATGTACGGGCCATGGCGTGTTCCTTTGAGGGTATGAGGTGGGCCGCCCGGTTCGTCCGCGCTTTAGCGTGGGCGGGCCACCTGGCTGAAAGCGACGCTGGAGTTTGTCGTGCGAGCTTGTGATGCGGGCAGATTAGCGTGTCGCACCCTGCTCCGTCAGAATCTAGGCTATGCGAACGTGGTCGCAGTCGACCCGCCGGGAGGGGCCAATCCATGACCACAAGAAAATCTACTCACAGGATCAGCCTGAACAGGAAGTAAAACTCGCTTCAATCAATTGGCATGCCGTAGCATTTCATTTGGCTTTTAGCGCGGGATCAGCAGCAAGCTCATGGATGAAAAATGCGCCCTGCTGCAAAATCGTCGGCAATCTCACGGCTGCACCTGATCCATCTCAGCGAGGAATCGTTCACGACGTGTTTGCTTGCGCTTGCCGGCGTACCCAAAGTCGGAAAAGCTCATCTGGCTCATGGGGGGCCCGGGGCAGGTGGTGAAGGCATATTTCAGCACATCTGCAAACTTGTTCGGAGATTCCCTAAGCATTGCGCCAACGTGGCCTGCATGGATGTTTGGGACTTACTTCGCTCACTTGCAACGAACGTCTCGTCAAGCCATCGCGTAGGTACATTGGGCACCCGATGCACCTGTTTCGCACCTCCGCACCGCCTGTACCGCCGGCGCCACAGCCCATGGATGAGCGGCTAGCTGTGGTGCTGGCCTTCGAGCGCGACCCGTCCAATCACATCGTCGTCCCTGACCACATCCGCCACTGGCATCCGCTGGTTTTCGCGGCGCAGCAAACGCTGAAAAAGCCGGTGATTGATCAACGCGAGATGCCTAGCACGAACTCACACAGACTCGATGCAGCCAAAATGCACAACGATTCGCGGTAGTTTTCATGTGCCCTATGTGTGCCCTAAATTCAGGCCTTCCTTCACACACAAAAAAGCCGATCCATCTGATCGGCTTAAGTGTCTGATTTTACTCAGTAAATATGGTCGGGACGGAGTGATTCGAACACTCGACCCCTAGCACCCCATGCTAGTGCGCTACCGGACTGCGCTACGCCCCGACTAGGCGTGAAACTCATCCTTCACCTCGAAGGACGCTCAAGAATATATCGCAAGCTTTTGAAAACTGGAAGTATTTAAAAGCAAAAAATCATTTCTTGAGTACAACCAGCACATCTTCCAACTCGGCAATCATCTGCCGGATCATCTGTTTGTACTGGGTGGTGTCATCTTTGGCTTCGTCGCCGGACAAACGCAAGCGTGCGCCGCCGATGGTGAAGCCCTGATCGTAAAGAAGCGCGCGGATCTGCCGGATCATCAGCACGTCTTGTCGCTGATAATACCGGCGGTTTCCGCGGCGTTTGACGGGGTTGAGTTGAGGAAACTCCTGCTCCCAATAGCGCAGCACGTGCGGTTTTACCGCACACAGCTCGCTGACTTCACCAATGGTGAAGTAGCGTTTGCCTGGGATGACGGGTAGCTCGTCGTTATGACTTGGTTCCAGCATAAGCCTCAACTCGGGCCTTCAACTTCTGCCCTGGACGAAAGGTGACCACACGGCGAGCCGTGATCGGGATTTCTTCTCCCGTTTTCGGATTGCGGCCAGGCCGCTGGCGTTTGTCCCGAAGGTCGAAATTGCCGAAACCGGACAATTTGACTTGTTCGTTGTCTTCCAGAGCGTGCCTGATTTCTTCAAAAAACAGCTCGACCAATTCCTTGGCCTCCCGTTTATTCAGGCCCAACTCCTCATACAGACGTTCCGCCATCTCAGCTTTCGTCAGAGCCCCCATACGTCACTTCCTTAACGTGGCGTTCAACCTTTGTTCGAGCGAGGTGAGGATATTTTGCGTCGTGGTATTCACCTCATCGTCATTAAGAGTGCGCGATGGATGCTGCCAGGTCAAGCCGACTGCAAGGCTTTTTCTATCAGGATCAATGCCTTTACCCTGATACACGTCAAATAGCCTGAGGTCTGTCAGCCATTCGCCTGCATTTTCACGGATTACGTCGAGAACGGCGCTGGCTGCGACGTCTTTTTCCGCGATCAGGGCCAGGTCACGTCGCACTTCAGGAAAGCGCGATAACTCCTGGAATTTAGGCATTTTACCCAGTGCCACTTCCGCCAGAACCAGCTCGAATACGAACACCGGACGGTCGAGACCGAGGGTTTTCGATAATTCCGGGTGGATGGCGCCGACGAAGCCGACCAGGCGACCTTCGCGTTCGATGCGCGCGGTTTGACCCGGGTGCAGCGCTGGGTGTTTGCCCGGCACGAACGTGAACGAATCCAGTGCGCCGGCGAAGCCCAATACGGCTTCCACGTCGGCCTTGACGTCGAAGAAGTCGACGACGTCGCGACCTTGCGCCCAGCCTTCCGGCAGGCGGCTGCCGCACACTACACCGGCGATCATCGGCTCTTGCTTGAGGCCGTCGAGTTGACCGACGAACCGCAGGCCGCTTTCGAACAGGCGCACGCGATCCTGCTGGCGGTTCAGGTTGTGCTGAAGCGCCTTGACCAGGCCTGGCCACAGCGACGAACGCATGGCAGCCATGTCGTTGGAGATCGGGTTGGCCAAGAGCAGTGGTTCAACACCTGGATTAAACAACTCGAACTGTTTCGGATCGATGAAACTGTAGGTGATCGCTTCCTGGTAACCACGGGCAACCAGCAGGCGACGCAGTTCTGGCAGGTCACTGCGGGCTTCGGCCTTGGCTTGTGGCGCCAGGCGGGCTTGCGGGTAGCGGACCGGCAGGCGGTTGTAGCCGTACAGGCGAGCCAGTTCTTCGATCAGGTCGACTTCCAGGCTGATGTCGAAGCGATGGCTTGGCACTTCTACGCGCCACTGCCCTGCCCCGTCGGCGGAAATTTTAAGGCCCAGGCCGTTGAGCAGGCGCTCGACTTCGGCCGGTTCCATTTCCATGCCGAGCATCTGGCTGATGCGCTGGGCACGCAGGGTGACCGGTGCGATCGACGGCAGGTGCTGTTCGCTGACGGTTTCGATGATCGGGCCGGCTTCACCGCCGGTGATTTCCAGCAGCAGGCCGGTGGCGCGCTCCATGGCTTCACGGGCCAGCTGCCAGTCCACGCCACGCTCGTAGCGGTGCGAGGCGTCGGTGTGCAGGCCGTAGGAACGGGCCTTGCCAGCGACGGCGATCTGGTCGAAGAACGCGCTTTCGAGGAATACGTCGCGAGTGGTCGCGGTGTTGACGCCGCTGTGCTCGCCACCCATGACGCCGGCAATCGCCAGGGCGCGGGTGTGGTCGGCGATGACCAGGGTATCGCTACGCAGGCTGACTTCCTGACCGTCGAGCAGTACCAGTTTTTCGCCTTCTTCGGCCATGCGCACGCGGATGCCGCCATTGATTTCGGCGAGATCGAATGCGTGCAGCGGTTGACCCAGTTCCAGCATCACGTAGTTGGTGATGTCGACGGCAGCGTCGATGCTACGGACGTCGGAACGACGCAGGCGCTCGACCATCCACAGTGGCGTTGGCTTGGACAGGTCGACGTTACGGATCACGCGGCCCAGGTAGCGCGGGCAAGCGGCCGGCGCCAGGACTTCCACCGAGCGCACTTCGTCGTGCACGGCGGGCACAGTGGCCACGACCGGACGGGTGACCTGGGCGGCGTACAGCGCGCCGACTTCACGGGCCAGGCCGGCCACGGACAGGCAGTCGCCGCGGTTCGGGGTCAGGTCGACCTCGATGCTGGCGTCGTCCAGGCCCAGGTATTCACGGATGTCCTGGCCAACCGGTGCATCGACCGGCAATTCCATCAGGCCATCGTTGCCTTCGCCAACCTGCAGTTCGGCTTGCGAGCACAGCATGCCGTTGGACTCAACGCCACGCAGCTTGGCTTTCTTGATCTTGAAGTCGCCTGGCAGCTCGGCACCGATCATGGCGAACGGGATCTTCAGGCCCGGGCGCACGTTAGGCGCACCGCACACGATCTGGAAGGTTTCGGCGCCATTGCTGACCTGGCACACACGCAGCTTGTCGGCGTCCGGGTGCTGCTCGGTGCTCAGCACCTCGCCCACGACCACGCCACTGAATTCACCGGCGGCCAGCGTGACGCTGTCGACCTCAAGACCGGCCATCGACAGACGAGCAACCAGCTCGTCGCGACTTACCTGCGGGCTTACCCAGCCGCGCAGCCATTGTTCACTGAATTTCATCCTGCTCTCCTAAGAATTCGTTACGACTAGCGAAATTGCGCGAGGAACCGCAAGTCGTTGTCGAAGAACAGACGCAAGTCGTTCACGCCGTAACGCAGCATGGCCAGACGCTCGACGCCCATGCCAAAGGCAAAGCCCGAAAACTCTTCCGGGTCGATCCCGGACATGCGCAGCACGTTCGGGTGAACCATTCCGCAGCCCATGACTTCCAGCCAGCCAGTCTGTTTGCAGACACGGCAGCCTTTACCGCTGCACATCACGCATTCCATGTCGACTTCAGCTGATGGCTCGGTGAACGGGAAGTACGAAGGACGAAAGCGCACCGCCAGTTCCTTCTCGAAGAACACCCGCAGGAATTCTTCGATGGTGCCCTTGAGGTCGGCGAAATTGATGTCGCGATCGACCAGCAGGCCTTCGACCTGGTGGAACATCGGCGAGTGGGTGATATCCGAGTCGCTACGGTACACACGGCCTGGGCAGACGATGCGGATCGGCGGCTGTTTCGATTCCATGGTGCGGACCTGTACCGGCGAGGTATGGGTGCGCAGCAACATGTTGGCATTAAAATAGAAGGTGTCATGCATCGACCGGGCCGGGTGGTGGCCTGGGATGTTGAGCGCTTCGAAGTTGTGGTAGTCGTCTTCGACCTCAGGGCCTTCGGCGATGCCGTAGCCGATGTGGGTGAAGAACTGTTCGATTCGTTCCAGAGTACGCGTAACCGGATGCAGACCACCCGAAGTCTGGCCGCGGCCAGGCAGGGTCACGTCAATGGACTCGGCAGACAGTTTGGCGGCCAGGTCGGCCTCTTCAAACAGTGCCTTGCGGGCATTGAGAACCTCTGTGACACGCTCCTTGGCAACGTTGATCAGGGCGCCGACTTGCGGACGCTCTTCTGCCGGCAGATTTCCCAGGGTCTTCATCACCTGAGTCAATTCGCCCTTCTTGCCAAGGTAGTGAACCCGGATTTGCTCCAGGGCATTGATATCTTCAGCGCTTTGCACAGCCTCTAGTGCTTGAGAGACGAGCGCATCCAGGTTTTCCATGTACAGACTCCAGATACAAAATAGGGGAAGAGCTTGAAGGCTCTTCCCCTATTTATGACGTTTAACACCTGGCCCCACAAAGGTGAGGCAGGGTGACTGTCGGGGGTACTTAAGCCAAGGTGGCTTTAGCTTTCTCGACAATCGCAGCAAACGCCGCTTTTTCGTTCACTGCCAGATCAGCCAGAACCTTACGGTCGATCTCGATGGACGCTTTTTTCAGGCCGGCGATGAAACGGCTGTAGGACAGACCGTTGATACGTGCACCAGCGTTGATACGAGCGATCCACAGAGCGCGGAACTGACGTTTTTTCTGACGACGGTCACGGTAGGCGTATTGGCCTGCCTTGATTACCGCTTGCTTGGCAACACGGAATACGCGCGAACGAGCGCCGTAGTAGCCTTTAGCAAGTTTCAGAATTTTTTTGTGACGTTTACGGGCAATGACGCCACGCTTTACACGAGCCATGAGTTACTTCCTCTATTCTTGACTAAATTAACGAAGGCGCAGCATGCGCTCGACTTTTGCCACGTCACACGGTGCCAGCAAGCTGCTACCGCGCAGTTGACGCTTACGCTTGGTCGACATTTTAGTCAGGATGTGGCTCTTGAAAGCGTGCTTGTGCTTGATACCGTTAGCAGTTTTCAGAAACCGCTTAGCAGCACCACTTTTAGTTTTCATTTTTGGCATGTTCGGATACTCCGCATTCAGTTGATAAACATAATCAGTAGGCCTGCCGTGCCCAAATGATTACTTCTTCTTTTTCGGGGCGATGACCATGATCAGTTGGCGTCCTTCCATCTTAGGATGCTGTTCGACCGAACCGTACTCGAGCAAGTCACCTTCAACTCGCTTGAGGAGTTCCATCCCCAGCTCCTGGTGGGCCATCTCACGGCCGCGGAATCGCAAGGATACCTTGGCCCTGTCCCCATCACTCAGGAAACGTACCAGGTTGCGCAGTTTTACCTGGTAATCCCCTTCCTCCGTCCCTGGACGAAACTTGATTTCTTTAACCTGGATCTGCTTCTGGTTCTTCTTGGCTGCGGCAACCTGCTTCTTCTTTTCGAAGATCGATTTGCCGTAGTCCATCAGCTTGCAGACAGGAGGTACAGCATCGGCGGAAATTTCCACCAAATCGAGCTTGGCTTCTTCAGCCTTAAGAAGCGCGTCTTCAATTGACACAATCCCAAGCTGCTCGCCTTCAGCCCCAATTAACCGAACCTCGCGTGCCGAGATATTCTCGTTGATCGGGGCTTTCGGTGCAGCTCGTTTATCTTGTCTCATTTCACGCTTAATAGTAATTACTCCGAATCTGGGCGACCACGCCGGGAAACCGCTTGCGCGAGAAACTCAGCGAACTGGGCGACGGGCATCGAGCCCAGGTCAGCACCTTCACGAGTACGCACAGCGACAGTCTGCATCTCGACTTCCCGATCTCCGATAACCAAGAGATAGGGAACCTTGAGCAAAGTATGCTCGCGGATTTTAAAGCCGATCTTTTCATTTCTCAAGTCAGACTTGGCACGAAATCCGCTTTCGTTGAGAGTTTTTTCAACTTCAGCGGCGAAATCAGCCTGCTTGTCAGTGATATTCATGATCACTGCCTGGGTCGGAGCCAGCCACGCAGGGAACGCGCCCTCGTAGTGCTCGATCAGGATTCCGACGAAACGTTCGAAGGAGCCGAGGATCGCCCGGTGCAACATGACCGGGTGCTTGCGACTGTTGTCTTCGGAGACGTATTCGGCTCCCAGACGGACAGGCAGGTTAAAATCGAGCTGCAGGGTACCACACTGCCAGACGCGGCCAAGGCAATCTTTCAACGAGAACTCGATCTTCGGACCGTAGAAAGCGCCTTCGCCCGGTTGCAGATCGTACGGCAGGCCCGCGCTATCAAGGGCTGCAGCCAGGGCAGCCTCGGCGCGATCCCACAGTTCGTCGGAACCTACGCGTTTTTCCGGACGAGTGGACAACTTCATCTCGACGTCTTTAAAGCCGAAATCGGCGTAGACGTCCATGGTCAGCTTGATGAATGCGGCGGATTCGGCCTGCATCTGCTCTTCGGTGCAGAAGATGTGGGCGTCGTCCTGGGTGAAGGCACGCACGCGCATGATGCCGTGCAACGCACCCGATGGCTCGTTACGGTGGCAGGCACCGAACTCGGCCAGGCGCATCGGCAACTCGCGGTAGCTTTTCAGGCCCTGGTTGAACACCTGCACGTGGCACGGGCAGTTCATCGGCTTGATGGCGTAGTCTCGGTTTTCCGACTGGGTGGTGAACATGTTGTCGGCGTAGTTGGCCCAGTGCCCGGATTTCTCCCACAGGCTGCGGTCAACGACTTGCGGAGTCTTGATCTCCAGGTAGCCGTTGTCGCGCTGAACCTTGCGCATGTACTGCTCGAGCACCTGGTACAGGGTCCAGCCGTTCGGGTGCCAGAACACCATGCCCGGCGACTCTTCCTGGGTGTGGAACAGGCCCAGGCGCTTGCCGATCTTGCGGTGATCGCGCTTTTCAGCTTCTTCGATGCGCTGGATGTAAGCCGCCAGCTGCTTCTTGTCAGCCCAGGCGGTGCCGTAG
Source organism: Pseudomonas gregormendelii (assembly GCF_017114825.1). Classification (GTDB taxonomy): domain Bacteria; phylum Pseudomonadota; class Gammaproteobacteria; order Pseudomonadales; family Pseudomonadaceae; genus Aquipseudomonas; species Aquipseudomonas gregormendelii. The sequence goes on from NZ_JADEVO010000023.1 coordinate 11,874, forward strand.
ACGCGCTGCAATTGCTCGTTCTTGGCATCGCCGCGCCAGTAGGCGCCGGACAACTTGGTCAGCTTGAAGGATTTGAGGAAGCGGGTGTTCGGCACGTGCGGGCCGCGGCACATGTCGACGTATTCTTCGTGATAGTACAGACCCATGGCCTGTTCGTTCGGCATGTCCTCGACCAGGCGCAACTTGTAGTCTTCGCCACGGGCCTTGAACACTTCGATCACTTCGGCGCGCGGAGTGACTTTCTTGATCACGTCGTAATCTTTCTCGATCAGCTGCTGCATGCGCTGTTCGATCGCGGCCAGGTCGTCCGGGGTGAAAGGACGCTCGAAGGCGATGTCGTAATAGAAGCCTTCGTCGATGACCGGACCGATGACCATCCTGGCGGTCGGATACAGCTGCTTGACCGCGTGGCCAACCAGGTGGGCGCAAGAGTGGCGAATGATCTCCAGCCCCTCTTCATCCTTTGGCGTGATGATTTGCAGCGTGGAATCGCTGCTGATGATGTCGCTGGCGTCGACCAGCTGGCCATTGACCTTGCCGGCCACGGTGGCTTTGGCCAGGCCAGCACCAATGGATGCGGCGACCTCGGCTACGGAAACCGGGTGATCGAATGAACGTTGACTGCCGTCGGGAAGAGTAATAGTTGGCATGGCGCCTCCTCTCCTAGTGGTGACCCCTACCAAAGGTCACGTGGGTTGGGATGAGCCAGTACAAGATCCGGTCCAGGCCATTCAATGACGAACGCCTGCCTTACAGCGGCAGGAGCCTTGCGGCCAACCGGAAACCGAACCAGAGTGACTGGGATTCAAATCAGGGTTATTCGGGCCTGTGCCGCCACCGGGACTGAAGGTCATCCGGAGCCTGCTAAACGCCCGAGCGAGGCATGCTAGCACAGATGAACGGTCGTCGACGCCATGCAGCGCGCCGCTAGGGCAAATCAGGGCTTTTTATGCCAGAGTGCTGAACTTGAACCGGGTTTTACCCCTCAGATAACAAGACATTGACCCACAAGGAGCATCCCAGCATGCGTCTGAATCGTTTATTCGCCATCGTCGCCCCCGTCGTCCTGCTGCTGCCACTGGCCGCCCACGCGGACTGGCCGAAGGGCGAGCGCGAGAAATACATGGCTCAGTGCACCCAGGCGGCCACGCCGCAGATCGGCGCAGCTGCTGCCAAGTCCCACTGCGCCTGTGGCGCCGATGCGATCAAGTCGTACCCGGCCAGCGACATCCAGGCATTGATGGACAACAAGGCCAGTGACGCGCTGAAACAGAAAGCGCTGACCCAGATCGCCTCCTGCAAAGCCGATCCGAAGGCGAAAAAATAAGCCCATCGGAGCTCGTTTTCAGCCTGGACGAGCGCCTAAAAGCCCCTGAAAACCGCCTTTTACTACAAATTTTTCAGGTTTTTACGCTTTTTTTATCGTCTTTACTTTCGGCTGAAAGCCTTTTAAATCGGGGCTTTCAGCCAATATGAGCAGCAAAGCAAGCGTGACTGCAAGGCAAACAGCACCTGCGGGGGGCTCCCAAAGCGAACATTTCGACTATGATACCCCGGTGTGCCCAGTTGGCCTGAGCAGCACAGTACTGAAAAAATATATGTTTCTTGGAGATACACCATGTCTAATCGCCAAACCGGCACCGTTAAGTGGTTCAACGATGAAAAAGGCTTCGGCTTCATCACTCCTCAAGGTGGCGGTGACGACCTGTTCGTACACTTCAAAGCTATCGAAAGCGACGGTTTCAAAAGCCTGAAAGAAGGCCAGACCGTTTCCTTCGTGGCTGAGAAAGGCCAAAAGGGTATGCAAGCTGCACAGGTTCGCCCAGAGTAAGTTTCTGGCGCACTAAAAAAACCCCGTCCATGTGACGGGGTTTTTTATGCGTGCAACAAAAGCCGGACGCTGTCAGCCGCAGTTGACGCGGGTGACCACTCGAGCCGCATCGGTATTGAGGTTCAGGCGGTCGGAGCGATATTCCAGGGTGACCATGTCATCGGGCATCAGGAACCGGGCATTCTGCGCGCCTGCGCGAGTGCGGGCCTGCTCCAGCAATTCAGATGAAGCCTTCTTGCCGATGGCGAATTCGGCAGCCTTCGCTTCACAGCGGCTGTGACCCGTATCGGTCGACGCTACGGGGTCTGTTGCCGACTCGGAGGACGTACTGCTGCAGCCAGCCAGCAACGTGGCGGCCAACAAAGTACCCAATGACGCGAGCTTCCAAGGCATGAAGCCTCCTCTTTTCAATAGTTAAGCTGAGATCGTGCGACCGCCATTCTGGTGATTGGTTTCACCGTGGCTGATAGCACCCTGCCCCCAGACAGGATAATTGCCAAGTTTGCCTGAGCACCAGCAGGCTGATCATTGTTCAATCGTGACTGAATATGAACAAGCCTCAGTAGACGTCGATGTAGTCGAACGGCGGGTTCGGCCAGTTCTCTTTCAGCGCGTTGTAGATCTGCATCACCCACACCTCATCGCTGGCGGCGACGCGCCCGACATAACCGGAACCCTTGGCCCAGGTCTCCAGGCGAAACAGCAGGTCGCCGATGTCGGTACCGCCGACGACACCTGAGGATATATAGGCAATGCCGGCTTTAGTCACCCGCAACTGGGTGTGCTCATCGTCACTGGCTGAGGCCAGCAAATGGCGAACGGCATCCAGGGTCAAGCCGTCGGGCGTGTTCAAATCAATCTGCACGGGGTGGTCCTTGGACATTGTTCAAAGACCAAGTGTCGCATAGCCCTCCCCTCATGCCTAAGTCGGAGTGCCAAACGTCGCGCAAAATGGTTAACTTCGCAAACAGACTTCTACCCATTCACGAGCGCTATTCATGACCACCGTAAGTATCGATGCCGACATCAAAGCCAAGTGGCCGCAGGGCCACAGCTCCTACAGCCCCGGCAGCCCTGAAGAATTGGCAATCATCGGCATAGATCTTCTGGTCAAGGAACTGGGAACCGAAGCGGCCCAGTCGTTCATCACCCAGGTATTTGAGAAGTACCCGGTGAACTACATGGGCGCCGCGTACACGGCGGCCAAGTAACTCCCGCAGGCTGGCACCTGCGGGAAGCGACCGCTGCTTACTTCAAACGCGCCAGACGCTGGGTCAGCAGGTCAAAGAAACCCTGGGCGTCGCCGTTTTCAACCCAGAACGCGTTTTTCGGCGCCTTCAGGCCGTCGTACCAGTCGACGATGGTCTGGCCGAAGGTCGGGCCTTCGCGGCTGTCGACCACCACATTGACCGCACGACCGCTGAACAACTCGGGCTTGAGCAGGTAGGCGATGACGGTGGCGTCATGCACCGGGCCACCGGTCATGCCGTAGTGTTCCATGTCACCCTTGACGTATTCATTCAGAATATCGCCCACCAGCTTGCTGGCATTGTTGTTCAGGGCAGCGATCTGCTTCAGGCGCGATTCGCTGGTGAGGATCTTGTGGGTCACATCCAGTGGCAAATAAGTCAGCTTCACGCCGCTCTTGAGCACCACTTCTGCCGCCTGGGGATCGGCGAACAGGTTGAACTCGGCCACCGGGGTGATGTTGCCACCGTTGAAGTGCGCGCCGCCCATGATCACTACTTCCTTGATGCCCTGGACGATCTCGGGCTCCTGGATCAATGCCAGCGCCAGGTTGGTCTGTGGGCCGAGCATGGCGATCGTGATGCTGTGGGGCTTGGCGGCTTTCAAGGTGTCGATCAGGTAGTTGACCGCGTTGCCCTCGGCCAGGCCTGCTTTCGGTTCGTGCACGGTGACACCCGACAGGCCTTCCTTGCCATGGATGTTCTCGGCGTAGATCGGCGTGCGCATCATCGGCCGGGCTGCACCGGCGTACACCGGCACCTCCTCGCGCCCTGCCCACTCGCGTGCCAGGCGGGCATTGCGCGAAGTCTTGTCCAGGCGCACGTTGCCGGCCACGGTGGTCAGCGCACGAATGTTCAATTCTTCAGGGGAAGCCAGGGCAAACAGCAAGGCAACCACGTCGTCGGCACCAGGGTCGGTGTCGATGATCAGGTCGATCTTTTCCGCCGCCTGGGCGCCTGTTGCAGTAATCAAGGACAAAAGCAGCAAACTCCGGATCAGTTGGTGCAGTTTCTGAGCATAGCGGTGCATGGCGCACTCCTTGTGCGTGAGGAAACAGTGATGTCGAATGTCTAGAAGGTCACTCCGGCGATCAGCACGATGTTGCAGTACGGCTGGCACTCGCCCGTACGAACCACCGCCCGCGCCTGCCGGCTGAGCACCTTGAACTGGTCGTGGCTGAGCAGCTCGCGCCGGCCCAGTTCGCCGGCGGCATCAAGCTCGTCCAGGGTGGCCAGCGCCGTCGGTTGTTTATCGAGAATCTCCTGTGCCAGCACATGGCTTTCAACCTGCATCTCGCTGAGCACCACCTTGAGGGTGCTGATGAAATCCGGCACGCCATGGGTCAGGGCCAGGTCGATCAGCTCGACGCCGGCGGGCACCGGCAGGCCGGCATCGCCGATCACCACCATGTCGCCATGCCCCAGGGAGGCGATCAACCGCGACAAGGCGACGTTGAGCAAAGGAGTCTTTTTCATGATGGTTTGAACGCCTGCACGTCGGACAAGGTGGGAATCGAAGGTTGCGCGCCGGCACGGGTCACCGACAGCGCCGCAGCCACCTGGCCAAAACGGATCGCTGCGGCTTCGTCCTGACCATTGGCCAGGGCCGCCGCGAAGCCGCCGACGAAGGTGTCGCCGGCTGCCGTGGTATCAATCGCCTTCACGACCGGTGCCGGGAAATGCTCCAGGCGGCTGCCACTGGCGAACAGTGAACCTTGGGCTCCCAGGGTAATGATGACTTTGCCGGCGCCCAGGGCGATCAACCGGGCGGCAGCTACCTTGGCGGAGTCCAGGGAATCCACGGGCACACCGCTCAGGGCCGTGGCCTCGCTTTCATTGGGGATCAGGTAATCGATGTTGGCGTACCAGTCTGCCGGCAGCGGACGACTGGCCGGCGCCGGATTGAGGATCACGGTCTTGCCCAGCTCACGGGCACGCTTGAGCGCATGACCGACCGACGCATCGGGTATTTCCAGCTGGCAGATGATCACATCGGCCGCCTGCAATACCGCATCGAAGCAGCCGATGACTGCCGGGGTCAGCGCACCGTTGGCCCCGGCGACAATCACGATGGCGTTCTGGCTGTTGTCGTCAACCACGATCAAGGCCACACCGCTGGAGCCTTCGACGGTGCTGACCGCCTGGCAGTCGATCTGCTCGGCCACCAGTGCGCCGCGCAGCTCCCTGCCGTAAGCGTCGTTGCCGACACAACCGACCATGGACACCTGGGCGCCCAGCCGGGCGGCGGCGACGGCCTGATTGGCGCCCTTGCCACCGGAAACCGTGGCGAACGATTGGCCGATCAGGGTTTCGCCGCCACGGGGCAGCCGTGGCGCCCGGGTGACCAGGTCCATGTTCAGGCTGCCTATTACCGCTACTTTTGCTGGCATTCGTCACTACTCGTCAATTGTGTTTCAGTGATGCGGTTGGTTAGCGCTACTCGACAAAGACTCCCGCCAATGGCGCTGTCGATTCTCGCAGGACAATACTGGGGGTCACGATCCGCTGATCGGTAGCCATGGCCGGGCTGGCGATCCGGCGCAGCAGCACTTCTGCAGCCATTTCGCCAAGCTGCAGGATCGACTGGCCGACAGTGGTCAGTGCCGGGTACACGTAACGACTCATCTGGATGTCGTCAAAGCCGATCACCGACAGCTCGCTCGGTACGCGAATGTTGCGCTCGGCAGCGGCGCGCAGTACGCCGATGCCAATCATGTCGTTGCCGGCGAAAATGGCGCTGGGCGGATTGTTTTCCAGCAACAGCGCCGCCGCAGCGTAACCGCCGGTGCTGGTAAAATCGCTTTCCAGCATGCGCTCGCCCGGCACTTCAATGCCGGCCTCGCTCAAGGCCCTACAGAAACCGGCCAGGCGCATCTGCGCCACGCTGGTACTCGCCGGGCCGCCAATCGTGGCGATGTCCCGATGCCCGAGTTCCAGCAGGTGCCGGGTGGCCAGGTAGGCGCCGTACTCGTGATCGATGCGCACCATGTCGGCGTTCACGCCTTCCAGGCCACGGTCGACGATCACCATCGGCGTGCGCACGGCGGCAAGACCTTGCGCCAGCCCGGCATCACCGCCGGCCGAAGCCACGATCAGGCCGTCGATGCGTTTTTCCAGAAGCACCCGCAGGTAGCTGCGCTGCTTGTCCGGGTTATCGTCGGAGTTGCACAGGATCACGCAGTAACCATTGCGCTCGCAGTAATCCTCGATCCCCCGCGCCAGCTCGGCGAAGTACGGGTTGAGGCTGTTGGGCACCAGCAAGCCGATGGTTGCCGTGGTCTTGGCCTTGAGCGACCGCGCCACCGCGCTCGGCACATAGTCGAGGGTCTTGATGGCGGCCTCGACCTTGATCCGTACTTCTTCGCTGACCGGGCGGCTCTTGTTCACCACGTGGGAAACCGTGGTGTAGGAGATGCCCGCCAGTGCAGCGACATCCTTGATGGTTGCCATGACTCAGGTCCGCCGGCTTGCGCGCTGACTGCGATAAGTATCGAGCACCACCGCGATCACGATGACCGCACCGGTGATGATGCGTTTGGTTGGCTCGGTGGCGCCAATCTGCGCCAGGCCGGCAGCCAGTACGGAAATGATCAACACGCCAAAGAAGGTACTGATCACCGAACCCCGGCCGCCCATCAGGCTGGTACCGCCGATCACCACCGCCGCGATCACCTGCAGCTCAAGGCCGGAACCGGCATTCGGGTCCGCCGCTTCCAGGCGCGAGATCTGGAACAGCGCGGCAATCCCGGCCAGCAACCCCATCAGGCTGAACACCAGGATCTTGTAAGGCTTGGGATTGATCCCGGCCAGGCGTACGGCTTCTTCGTTGGTGCCGATGCCAATCAGGTAACGACCGAACACGGTGCGGGTCAGCACGGCCTGGGCGATGATAATGATCAGCAAGGCGATGATGAACGAGGGCGAGATGCCGAAGGCGATCGGGTTGGACAGCCAGGCAAAGGCGTCGCCAATGTAGGCGGTGCGCGAACCGGTCATCTGATACGCCACACCCCGCGCCATCTCCAGCACGCCCAGGGACACGATGAACGACGGAATGCGCCAGGCTACCGTGATCGAGCCGGTAATGGTCCCGGCCAGTGCAGCAATGGCCATGCCGAGCAAGGCCGCCGGCAATACGCTCCAGCCCCAGCCGAGGATCGCCACGCTGACTGCCGATGCGGCGAGCGCCAGCACCGAACCTACCGACAGGTCGATGCCGCCGATGATCAACACGAACGTCATGCCGACCGCCAGCACCATCAGGTCGGGGATCTGGTTGGCCAGGGTGCTGAAGGTGTCATAGGACAGGAAGTGGCTGCTGAGCACCGAGAACAGCGCGATCATTGCCAACAGGGCACCGGCCAGGCCCAGGTAAGTACCGAGGCCATAGAAGTTGCCACTTCGCTTGCCAACAGGCGTTGCAGTTTTCATTGAAGGTCCCTAGGCGCTGCTTCATTGAGCAACGCATCACGTTTTTGGTAGCCGGCAAAGGCGGCAGCAAGCAAATCATCCTGGGTCCAGGAATCGCGTTCGAACGTGTCGATCAGGCGCCCGGCGGACAGCACGCCGATGCGGTCGCAGATCAGCATCAATTCGCGCAGGTCGCTGGAGACCACCACCAGCGCCTTGCCCTGACGGGTCAATTCTCCCAGCAAGGCATAGATGTCGAACTTTGCGCCGACGTCGATGCCCCGGGTTGGCTCGTCGAACAGCATCACTGAGCAATCGCGCTCGAGCCAGCGGCCGATCACGACCTTCTGCTGGTTGCCCCCGGACAATTGCGACACCAGTTGCGTGGGGCTGGAGCTGCGGATACGCATCGCGTCGATCTGGCGCTGGGCCAGGGACATCTCGTCGCCGTTGTTGACGAAGCCGCCGCGGGAAATCACCGGCATGTTGCCCAGGGCGATGTTCGCGCTGATCGACTGGGTCAGCAGCAGGCCTTCGCCCTTGCGGTCCTCGGTGATCAGGGCAATGCCATGACCGACTGCGTCGGCCGGCGAACGGATACTCACCACCTGCGCCGGCGAACCCAGGGCCACCGTGCCGCTGTCGGCAATATCGGCACCGAAGATCAGCCGCAGCAGTTCGGTGCGCCCTGCCCCGATCAGCCCGGAAATACCGTAGATTTCGCCAGCGCGCACTTCAAAGGACACGTCGCGAACCTTGTCGGAACGGGTCAGGCCGCGGACCGTCAACGCCGGTGCGCCGACTTTGCGCGGGCCCATGTCCATGTGTTCGCCCAGCTCGCGCCCGACCATCAACGTGACCAGTTGCTCGCTGTTGTAGTTGGCCATGGGCTCAACGCACACCAGGTTGCCGTCGCGCAGCACCGCGATGCGCTGGGCCACACGGGCCAGCTCTTCGAGTCGGTGCGAGATATAGATGATCGACACGCCGCGTGCCTGCAGGCGTGTGATCTGCTCGAAGAGCATTTCGACTTCCCGGGCCGTGAGCATGGCCGTCGGTTCGTCGAGGATCAGCACGTGGCAGTCGCCGATCAGGTTGCGCGCGATCTCGACCATTTGCTGGTGGCCGATGCCGAGCTCGCCGACCAGGGTGTCCGGGTCGATCGCGTCGAGCCCGACCTGCGCCATGGCCTCGATCGCGGCCTTGCGTAATTGCTTGCGACTGATCCAGCCACCGGTGCTCGGCAGCTTGTGCAGGAACAGGTTTTCCGCCACCGACAGGGTCGGCAGCAGATTGAGTTCCTGCATCACCATGCGGATGCCCAGTTCTTCGGCCTGGGTGCGGCTGCCGGGACGGTAATCCTGGCCCTGGAACTGCATCTGCCCGGTAGTCGGCGTCACCAGCCCGCCGATGATTTTCGACAGCGTGCTTTTACCCGCGCCGTTTTCACCGGTCAGCGCCAGCACTTCGCCGCGCATCAGCGTCAGGTCGATGCCGGTGAGGACAGGCTGGGCGTAGGTCTTGCCGATACCGCTGACCGACAGGACAGCGTTCGCAGCGGAAACTGACATAAAAACTCTCCATGCGCTCGCTCACCAGGAGCGAGCACCTTGCGTCACCAGAAGGACTACTTGGTCACCAGCTCGACCGGGGTTTCGATCACGCCATTGGCGCCGCTGTCGACTTTCTCGCCTTTGATGATCTTCAAAGCAGTCTCGATGCCGAACACCGCCTGCTTGGCGGCAAACTGGTCAGCGGTGGCCAGGACGCGACCGTCCTTGAGCATTGGCTGGATGGCGTTGATGTTGTCGTAACCCACCACCTGGACCTTGCCCGCCTTGCCCGCAGCACGCACCGCAGACACCGCGCCAACGGCCATGCTGTCGTTACCGGCCAGCAGCGCCTTGACCTGCGGATACTCGCTGAGAATCGAAGCGGCCACCTTGTTGCCCTTGTCGATTTCCCAGTCGCCGGACTGCAGTGACACCACCTTGATTTGCGCTGCCTCCATTGCATCCTTGAAGCCTGCGGTGCGGGCCTGGGCGTTGGTAGTAGTGGACACGCCTTCGATGATGCCGACTTCGTCACCGGCCTTTAGCTGCTTGGCCAGGTACTCACCGACCAGGCGTGCGCCTTTGCGGTTGTCCGGCCCGACGAAGGGCACGCTGATGTTCTTGCTCTTGACCACGGCCGGGTCCAGCTGGTTATCGATATTGATCACGGTGATACCGGCATCGATGGCTTTCTTGATCACCGGCACCATGGCCTTGGAATCCGACGGCGCGATCACCAGGGCATTGACCTTGGCCAGGATCATTTGCTCGACGATACGGGTTTGCCCGGCGGTGTCGGTTTCGTCCTTGATGCCGTTGGAGATCAGGTCGAAATCGGCGGAGTGTGCTTTCTGGTAAGCCTTGGCGCCGTCTTCCATGGTGAGGAAGAATTCGTTGGCCAGGGATTTCATGACCAGCGCGACTTTAGGTTTTTCCGGGGTTTCGGCGAAGGCCGAGGAGATGGGCAATGCGGCGGATGCGGCAGCCAGCATGGCGACAGCGAGAAGGCGTCCAGCGAATGGCAGCTTCATGGGTTCACTCCGATCTTATGATTATTCTGAGCAACGCTTGCGCTGGCGTAGGCTATACAGCGTTCTGTAGGAACAGGCTATCAGAACACTGCGCAAACGTTTGCGAAGACCGAACTATGCGAACCCTGCAAAGATTTGTCAACGCCCGGCAATGCTGATGCATGAAAGACATAAGTCAGACCGAGGTGCTGACCATACTGCCACTGGTCGAACCCTCAGTCAGCGCCTTGGCCAGCGCGCCCGCCACCTGGGCGATCGCCCCTGCGGTGTCGGCAATGCGCTGCTGAACCGCCATGACCGCGGTCGCCTTGGCTTCTTCGTTGGCAAATTTGGTGGCCTGGGTCGCTGCCAGTTGCTGCTGTTGTTCGCGCAACTGTTGCTGCAGTTGCTTCATGCGCTTGAGCAACATCTGCACCGTAACACTTTGGCTGCTGCTACTGCTCTCGGCTTTTGCGTCTTGCTGGGCAGGCGCCACGCTCAAGGGTTTTTTATCGCCCTCTTCCGGGGTCGCAGCCTGCGCGGTGGCTTCGGCGGTTGTTTTAACAGCGGCGTCCGCAGGCTTGTTGCCAATATTGATCACACGCGCATTCGACAAAGCGACGGTCAACGACATTTCCAATCCCTCTTGAACGATCCATTACAGGCGCATCGACCGGGACTGCGGTTTCTTTAGGGGGGCGAGCAGCAATTGAGCACTGAACGCGCATTTCAACAGCATGTGCAGGGACTTTCGGTAGACCGAACAAAAAAACCGTCACTGTTCGGAAGCCCGGACGAACTGGTTACGGACGCCTGCGCTCATGACAAAAATATTTGTTACATATCATTAGCTTACAAATAGTTTCGTTACACATTACAGCTGGTATGGATCCTGCTCTCTCACTCCCACCTCGGCATTCAGGTGTGCCGGGGCCATTTGGAAGACCTGCAATCAGCACCGTCTCACCACAAGAGAGAAAAAAATAATGACATCTGCTCTTAAGTCCTTCGTTCCGGGCACTTTGGCCCTGCTCCTCCTCCTGCCTACCGCGCTCCAGGCTAAAGAAGCCCAGACCCAGACCGAACAGAAACTGGCCAACGTGGTGATCCTCGCCACCGGCGGCACCATCGCCGGCGCAGGCGCCAGCGCAGCCAACAGTGCCACCTACCAGGCGGCGAAAGTCGGCATCGAGCAATTGATCGCCGGCGTTCCGGAACTGAGCCAGTTGGCGAATGTGCGTGGCGAACAAGTGATGCAAATCGCCTCCGAAAGCATCACTAACGACAACCTCCTGCAACTCGGCCGCCGCGTGGCGGAACTGGCCGACAGCAGCGACGTCGACGGCATCGTCATCACCCATGGCACCGACACCCTGGAAGAAACCGCTTACTTCCTCAACCTGGTGGAAAAAACCGACAAGCCGATTATCGTCGTCGGCTCCATGCGCCCGGGCACCGCGATGTCCGCTGATGGCATGCTCAACCTGTACAACGCTGTGGCTGTCGCCAGCAGCAAGGACGCACGAGGCAAAGGCGTGCTGGTGACCATGAACGACGAGATCCAGTCGGGTCGTGACGTCAGCAAAATGATCAACATCAAGACTGAAGCGTTCAAGAGCGCCTGGGGTCCGCTGGGCATGGTAGTCGAAGGCAAATCCTATTGGTTCCGCCTGCCGGCCAAGCGTCACACCATGGATTCGGAATTCGACATCAAGGACATCAAGAGCCTGCCTGCCGTTGAAATCGCCTATTCCTACGGCAATGTCAGCGACACCGCGTACAAGGCCCTGGCGCAATCTGGCGCCAAAGCCATCATCCACGCCGGTACCGGCAATGGCTCGGTGTCTTCGCGCGTGGTTCCAGCCCTGCAGGCGCTGCGCAAGGACGGCGTGCAAATCATCCGTTCTTCCCACGTCAATGCCGGCGGTTTCGTATTGCGTAACGCCGAACAACCGGATGACAAGAACGACTGGGTGGTGGCCCACGACCTGAACCCGCAAAAAGCCCGCATCCTGGCCATGGTTGCGCTGACCAAGACCAATGACAGCAAAGAACTGCAGCGGATGTTCTGGGAGTATTGATCCCTCCTCGCCCGAACGATTCCGGTCAGGCAGCCCTGACTTCTCCTGAAGGGGTCAGGGGCCTGATAAAAAACCTGCCCCCTTCCTACACCAAAAAGCGAAAACCGCTGTCAGAGGAATTTCTTGAATTTTAAGCAGTTGCGATAATTCCTACAGTTTAATACTGTATGCACGTACAGCTTAATAAGGATAATTCCGTGACCACCGCCTCCTCCGCTCCAGATTCCTACGCACGCATGGGCATGCGCGTTCAGAAAATCATCAATTCCCCCACCGCGCAGAAAGCCAAAGCCGCGCTGATCTTCCGCCTGCCCGACGAACCCGTGGACGAGTGGGAGCAGTTGCTCGAAGAAATCGACGAAAACGATAACGTCACCCTCGCCTACCGCGACGATGGCGGCGTGCAGATTTTTTGGGTTGTGCCGAAGGAAGACTGAGTCGATGAGTGTCCGTTGTTTAGCTTTACTGCTGCTGTTCTGCGCCATGGGCGCCCAGGCAGCAGCCCCGCGAACCTTTTCCGAAGCCAAGAAAGTCGCCTGGAAACTCTACGCACCGCAATCGACCGAGTTCTATTGCGGCTGCAAGTACACGGGCAACAAGGTCAACCTGTCCGCCTGTGGTTACGTGCCGCGCAAGAATGCCAAGCGCGCCGCGCGCATCGAGTGGGAGCATATTGTGCCGGCCTGGCAGATTGGTCATCAGCGCCAGTGCTGGCAGGAAGGTGGGCGCAAGAACTGCACCCGATACGACGCGGTGTACCAGAAGGCGGAAGCCGACCTGCACAACCTGGTGCCGAGCATCGGCGAAGTGAACGGCGACCGCAGCAACTTCAGTTTCGGCTGGCTGCCGGTGCAATCGGGGCAATACGGCTCGTGCCTGACCCAGGTCGACTTCAAGGCGAAGAAAGTCATGCCGCGCCCGTCTATTCGCGGAATGATCGCACGCACTTACTTCTACATGAGCAAACAGTACGGGTTGCGCCTGTCCAAGCAGGATCGGCAGCTCTACGAAGCCTGGAACAAGACCTACCCGGTACAGGCCTGGGAAAGCCAGCGCAACCAGACGGTGGCGTGTGTGATGGGACGCGGCAATGAGTTCGTCGGCCCGGTCGACCTCAAAGCCTGCGGCTGATTGAACACCGAACTTTGTAGGAGCGAGCTCGCTCGCGAAGAACGTCAACGATAACGCGTGAAGCCTGGAAAACGCGGTGCCCGTTGGTTCTTCGTCGGAACGCCGCCTGCGGCAAGCTCGCCCCTGGAAAGTGCATGGGAGTCTTACTGACTCAGCGGACGCTCGATCACCAGCAATTCGATATTCTGTTTTTTCGCCCGCACTAGCGCGGCCTGCACCTCGGCTTGCTTGGCCTTGGCCTCAGCCTCGGAACCGTAGGGGCCCATCAGGATACGCGTCTTGCCGTTTTCCCTGACCACGCTGGAAACAAAACTGTGCTCGATCAACCAGCCGCTCAGGTCGCTGACGGCCTGGGTGATCTCGCCCCGAACTTCCAGATCCCACTGTGGCGCGGCAGCTGCGGCGGGCGACGTGGCGACTGTCGGCTTCGGCGGTGGCACGTCGCCGCGCTTGCCTTGATCGCACCCTGCCAACGCCAGTATTGCCACTACCCAGACCCATTTGCGCACGAGTTGTCCCTCTAAATGCTTAAAGCACGCATTTTAGCATTCATGAATAGTTCTTTAGGGCCGAAAAATCGAGATAAAACAACGAGAATGATGGGTGCGGCCTCTGTATAGTTACGCCTTGGGAATTAATGCTGCATCTGCGCGTCAGAAAGAGGCACCCAAATTGTGAGACTTCGCACTAATCTATACGTACCACCGACCTCTGCACTGTTCGAATCAGGTGCCCTACAAAGCAATCAAGGAGAAGACCATGCTGATACTCACCCGCAAAGTCGGTGAAAGCATAAACATTGGTGATGACATTACGATCACCATCCTCGGCGTCAGCGGCCAACAAGTCAGGATTGGTATCAATGCCCCAAAGGACGTCGCGGTTCATCGCGAAGAGATCTACCAGCGCATTCAGGCTGGCCTGACCGCACCGGACAAGCCACAAAACTGATCTTGCGGCACCCAGTAGCCAGCCCGTTCGCCCCTGAGCTTCGGCTGGCTAGAATTCCAGTACAACGCACCTGAACCAAAGCTGGCTAAGCAAAGGTCACCCCTCGCGCCATACCTGTGGCCGCCACCACCATCAGCAATACCAGCATCGCCTCCACATGACTGATCCGTGCGAACAGCTTTGCACGCCCAGCGTCTACCGCGCCTTCCCCGTGCAATTCGCCATTTGATCAGCGTGATCATCGGCGCCAGTTCCAATAGCAGGATCAGCACGAAGAGCGTCATCTTCAGGTGAAACAACGGCTGGTGCAGATAGTAGTCAGTGCCCTTCTCGAAGCCTGCAAAGGCGCGCATAACCCCCGTCACCAGCAGCACCAGAGCGCTGAGCCCCCAAAGATTATCGGCAATCAGCACGCTGCGTGCCTCTCCTGTGCCCGCCGCCAGTCGCCGAAACGCCGTCCCCCGGGACAATACGGCCCAAAAGCCAAGCGCATACGCTAATAGATGAACCGCAGCCAGCAACCAGTGAGTCAGCATCGAAATACCCCTGTCAGCACCAATGATCGGTCTGTCAGTAGTAGCCCATCGCGGCCTAGCGTGCTTACTCCCCGGCGGGGAACAATACCGAGGCGTGTCGCCCTTTCGTCGCCCATGCCTCTGAGGATACCGAAATGGTCTGCTCGGACAGCCTCGATGTGCAGAAGTTCAACTAGCCTGAGTCTACGTCCCGCCAAGAGGAGTGGTAACGATGATCCTGCGCATGGTGGTTTCAGATTGGGTTTGCCTCGTATTCGCGGGCGCCTGCGGTTTGGCATTGATTTCCATGGTGTTCTGGTGGGATCAATGGCTGGCCCTGATTCTCAATTAACCGAGACTTCCACCCCGTACTCTCGGCCCCCACCCAGGTCGCCATCGACGTCGCCTGTACCGACACCAGAACATCTATCCCACGCGGGTGATAAATAGATTTGTGGCCTTAGGGGTATGCCGGGTCTGTCTTAAGATAAATCTGGCTCTGGGCAGGCCTGGTCGAAACAATCTTTAAGCCGACGAACCGCCGAGAGCTGTTTTTCCATCTCGTAAGCGCTCAGTGACCGTTCGCAATATTCCCGACTGAGAAAAATAATGACGTCATTACCGTCAGGGTTGTCGGAATAACCAGGGTGATTTGATATCTCTGCCAGCAACGCTTCCGAGACTGGAGCGACATGAAAATGGACGCTGAAACCAGGCGAGAACCCTAGCTTATAGAACACTACTTTGTAGGGTGCGTAGGCCCTTGTCAGCAGAAGCTCTACCGCTTTCATTACCGGACCTAAAGACGCCAGGGCTTCATGACTCAGACCGCCGAGCCCTGATGCCGTCTCTTCTGATGAAATAATCAAATAGCCGTCGTAACGGGCATCTCTTCGATGAGTCACCGTCCAGTGGGTATTATTGAAAACTCTCAGCTCGTCCATATAGCTCCCACCCTCTCGTCAGGTGCAGTCGGGTTGACTAGTCGCCCCCCATCTTTTCAGCTAATTGCCCGCGGTCGGTTTAAGGCCGTCTGCGCTACCATCGGCAACCCACTGTCTGAAGGTGGGCGCCGAACTGGTGTTCTGAGGCGGGACTTTTACAAAAGTTTTGCAAATCCCAGGCAACAAAAAAAGGCCCACCTTTCGGTGAGCCTTTCTAGACCGCCCAGCAGAGCGGATTTTGTTTGGTAGGCGCGATTGGACTCGAACCAACGACCCCCACCATGTCAAGGTGGTGCTCTAACCAACTGAGCTACGTGCCTGCTGTGAGGCGGCATTCTACGGAATTCCGGAGGGGTGTCAACACCTTTTTTCGCGCTAACCCTATGAATATGCAAAATATTTAATTTTGCTGCTGCGAGGAAGATTTTCCGGTGGCTGGCGAGGGTTTTTCAACTCGGGTAGGATCGGGGGACTCGTAAAATATATTAAACAGAGGCAGCAGGATGGCGAACACTCCTTATCCAGAGTCCTATTACGCCGCATCGGCCAATGCGGCTCCGCCGCGCCCGGCTTTGCAGGAGGAAGTAGAGACTGATGTCTGCGTGATCGGCGCCGGGTATACCGGCTTGTCCTCTGCCCTGTTCCTGCTGGAGAACGGTTTTAAGGTCACGGTGCTGGAGGCGGCCAAGGTTGGTTTTGGTGCTTCCGGGCGCAACGGTGGGCAGATCGTTAACAGTTACAGCCGCGATATCGATGTGATCGAACGCACCGTCGGGCCCAAGCAGGCTCAACTGCTGGGGCAGATGGCGTTCGAGGGCGGACGGATCATTCGCGAGCGGGTGGCCAAATATAATATCCAGTGCGACCTGAAGGACGGCGGCGTGTTCGCCGCCATCACGGCCAAGCAGATGGGCCATCTGGAGGCGCAGAAGCGTTTGTGGGAGCGCTTTGGGCATACGCAGCTGGAGCTCATGGATCAGGCGCGTATTCGCCAGGTGGTGGCTTGCGATCAGTATGTCGGTGGCATGCTTGATATGAGTGGCGGGCATATTCATCCATTGAACCTGGCCTTGGGTGAAGCCGCTGCGGTGGAGTCTCTGGGCGGGACTATTTATGAGCAATCGCCGGCGGTGCGGATCGAGCGCGGCGCCAGCCCGGTGGTGCACACGCCGCAGGGCAAGGTCAGGGCCAAGTTCATTATCGTCGCCGGCAATGCCTATCTGGGCAACCTGGTACCGGAGCTGGCGGCCAAGTCGATGCCTTGCGGGACTCAGGTCATTACCACTGCCCCATTGGGCGATGCGTTGGCCAGCAGTTTGCTGCCGCAGGACTACTGTGTGGAGGACTGTAATTACCTGCTCGACTACTACCGCCTGACCGCCGACAAGCGCCTGGTTTTCGGCGGTGGCGTGGTGTACGGGGCGCGGGATCCGGCGAACATCGAGGCAATCATTCGGCCAAAGATGCTCAAGGCGTTTCCACAGCTCAAGGATGTGAAGATCGATTACGCCTGGACCGGGAATTTCCTGCTGACCTTGTCGCGATTGCCACAGGTGGGGCGACTTGGGGACAACATCTACTACTCCCAGGGCTGCAGCGGCCATGGGGTGACGTATACGCATCTGGCGGGCAAGGTGCTGGCCGAGGCGTTGCGCGGCCAGGCTGAGCGTTTTGATGCGTTTGCCGACCTGCCCCATTATCCGTTTCCGGGTGGGCAGCTGTTGCGCACGCCATTTGCGGCGCTGGGGGCCTGGTATTACGGGTTGCGGGACAAATTCGGGTACTGAATCACGCGCGCGAGCCTGCTCGTGATGAGGTTGGCTTGTTCAACATCGATATCGACTGACCCACCGCTTTCGCGAGCAAGCCCGCTCCCACTGGGGTTGTCCCACAGGGCGTTTAGAGTTGATCCCGGGCGATGCCGCTGCGGATTCGCAGGATGTCGGCGAGCACCGCCAAGGCGATTTCTGCGGGGGTTTTGCTGCCTAGGTTGAGGCCGATGGGCGCGTGAATTCGTGCCAGTTCGGCTTCGCCCAGCCCGCCAATGCGACGCAAGCGTTCGAAGCGTTTTTGCGAGGTTTGCACCGAGCCCATGACGCCAATGTAGAACGCGTCGGTACGCACCGCTTCCATCATCGCCAGGTCATCAATGCGCGGGTCGTGGGTTAATGCAACCACCGCCGTATCGCTATGGCAGCCGCCGTCAGCGATGAAGACCGAAGGCAGCTGCCGGCGGATCTCGACGTTGTTCAGCACCACACCTTCAAGCACTTCATCCCGGGGGTCGCAGAGGATCACTTCGAACCCAAGCCCCACCGCAAACTCCGCACAGGCCTGGGCGACACTGGAGTAACCCGCCAGCAACAAGCGCTGGGCAGCGCCGATGCGCACACGAACCCGATCGACTTCGCGCTCGATACGCGCGCCCTGCTCCCGGTCCACGAACACGTCACGGGCGCCGCTGGCCAGATCGACTTCGCGGATCAGGCGACGCTGGCCCAGCAAGGCCGATTCCAGTTCCCGCAGATGTGCCTGAACCTCGCAAGCCGGCTCAAGCTTCTCCACCAGCACGTCAAGAATCCCGCCACACGGCAGGCTGATGCGCGAGCGGGGGTCATCTCCTTCACCGTACCGAACCACGCACACGGCTTGCTCGAATGCGCCTTCGGCGACGCGCTCGAGAAAGTCTTCCTCGACGCAACCTCCCGACAGCGAACCTATCCACTGCCCCCCGCCGTTCACCGCCAGCAGCGAGCCCGGCGCGCGAGGCGCCGAGCCGTAGGTGGCGAGCACCGTGCACAGCCAGACCTGCTGGCCGGCGTTTGACCATTGCAGCGCGCGCCGTACCACTTGCAGATCCAGATGCTGCATATCAATGCACCTTGTGTTCGGTTGGAGGCGCGTCCGCTTGTAGCTTCTGCACGTCGCCGATTGTCAGTTCACCCGGCTGACCACCCCACCCTTGACGCAGGTAATTGAGCAGGTCGGTCAGCTGGCCAGGGCTGAGCTTGTCGGCAAAGCCCGGCATCGGTTGCATGCGTTCGAAGCCGACAAATTGCTGCTCGCCGATGCCGTCCTCGATCACCCGTAGCAGGTTGCGCGCATCATCCAGGCGCAGCGTGGTGTTGCCACGCATGGCCACTGCGATGTGCGGCTTGCCCTCGCCCTCTACCGCATGACAACCGGCGCAGACGTTGAGGTATTCCTGGCGACCGCGCCGGGCGCTGGCACTCAACTGCTCCAGGGGCACTTCGCTCAGCACTTTCGCCGCTGGCGGTTGATCGCCAAGCAGGTAGGTGGCCATCGCTGCCAGATCCGGATCAGTGAGGCCCTGGGTGCTGTTGTGGAACACCGGGAACATCTCGTTGAACATGGTGCCCTGGGCGCTCATGCCGTGCTTGAGGAACGAACTCAGGTCCTGGTGATTCCAGCCACGGTTTGCCAGGTCTTCGGCCAGCAGGCTGGGCGCCAGGTAGCCATTGAGGACGCCACCGGTCATGCGCTTGTCCTGCTGCATCGCACCGGGCAAACCGCGCGGGGTGTGGCATTCGCCGCAGTGGCCGAGCACGTCGACCATATACTGGCCGCGCTTGAAAGCCTCGCTCTTGCCCGCGGTGGGCGACAGCTTGACGTCTTTACCGTACAGCATGTTCCAGCCCGTCAGGCCCAGACGTACGTTGAACGGAAAACTCAGGCTGGTCACCGGCGCCGCGCGCTCGATCGGCTCGACGGTTTTCAGGTAAGCGTGAATCGCGTCGGAGTCGGCCCGGGGCATCAGGTGATAGGAGGTGTACGGCATCGCCGGGTACAGGTTAGCCCCGTCGCGACGCTTGCCTTCGGTGAGCGCAGCGAAGAATTCCTCATCGCTGTATTGACCGATGCCGTGCTCCTTGCTCGGGGTAATGTTGGTGCCATAGATGGTGCCAAACGGCGAAACGATCGGCAGGCCTCCCGCATAGGGAGCGCCACCCGGGGCGGTATGGCAGGCCATGCAGTCGGCCGCGCGGGCGAGGTATTCGCCGCGCTTGACCTGATCGTCGGCGTGCGCCATCAAGACCGGCGCAGCCAGGCCGACCGCCAATGCCAGGCGGGAAAATAGATGCTTCATGTTAGCCCTCCTTGACCAGGCCGAGATCGGTCAGCACGTTGCGCGTGGCGCTGTAGTAACGCACGTAGCCGGTGCAGCGGCAGACGTGGTGGCCGAGGCTGTCCTCGATCACCTGTTCCAGCTGGCTCTTGACGATCGGCTGGCGCTGCAGCTTTTCTACCAGCACGGTCGCGGCATTGACGAAACCGGGCGCGCAGTAGCTGCACTGGAAAGCGAACTCATCGACGAAGCGTTGCTGGATCGGGTTGAGCTCAGTGACTTTGCCCTGCTCATCGCGGGTGGCATGGCCTTCGATGGTCCGTACTTTCTTGCCTTCGAAATAGTGCGCACCGGTGATGCAGGTGCGCACTTCCTCGCTGGTGCCGTCGGGGTTGTCGACGATCACCACGCAGGCATGGCAGATGCCCTGGCCGCAGCCCAGGCGGGAACCGGTGAGGTTCTTGTATTCGTGCAGGTAGTCGATCATCGGCAGGTCATCAGGGATGTCCACCGGGCCGACGGTTTGACCGTTGAGGGTCAGTTGAAGCGGACGGTTAGCCATTGAGGGCCTCCTTGATGCGGGCAGAAGTGATAGGCAGGTCGCGAACGCGCTTGCCGATGGCGTGGGCCACGGCGTTACCGATGGCACCCACGACCGGGATCATCACCACTTCGGCGATGCCTTTGGAGGGGTCGCTCGGGGACAGCGGCGGCAGGATTTCCGCCGTCTGCTTCCAGACCGCGACGTGGCGCGCCATGGGCAGGCGATAGCGGTTGAAGTTCCAGTCACCCTCCCCCGGTCCGCCTTCGTACAGCGGCATTTCTTCCAGCAGCGCATGGCCGATGCCCATTGCAATGCCACCTTCAAGCTGGCCCCTGACCAGTTCTTCCACCAATACCCGACCGCACTCGACCCACGAGTGATGGTTGAGCACCTGCACTTCGGCCGAGCCCTTGTTCACTTTCAGCTCAACCAGGGTTGCCACCGGGCTGTAGTAAGTCACTGCGGCGTTGTTCAATTGGGTGTCCGGGTAGTGCACGTTCTGCCGATCAAGCAGATGGAAGCCAGCGCTGTTCATCTGCGCCTTCTTCGCGCTCGGGGCGCCGTCGCCGTACTTCACCGCCAGGCTGTCGAGCGGCAGGCGCTCGCGCACGCCATCGATGCTGAACTCGGCCTCGGCCCAACTCCAGCGGTTAAAACCGTGCACGGTGGCGCCGGTGACCAGACCTTTTTCGTGAGCGTGTCTGGCCAACTGCTCGAAGCTCAGCGGCTGCATGCCGTTGGCGGTGAGCTTGCCGTCGACCCAGTGCGCGTCTTCCCGGCGCACCACGTAGGGGTTGGCCTGGCCGCCATAAGGTCCCTGGCGCCAGATCTGCAGCGCGGCCGGCCACAGGCCGTGGTTGAACAGCACGCGCGCCGCTTCGCGGGTGGCGTGGCTGAAATAGTAGGCCGAGTTGGTGGCCGACGAGGCCGAGGCCAGTTTGCCGACCCAGCGCGGGTTGCGCAGCAAGGTGTCCTGCTCGGCCTGGCTCATGATGTACGGGTTGCCGCCGGTGATCAGCTGCAGCTCTTGCCATTCAGTCTCGCCGGTCTTCACTTCGTGAGCCGGGCTGCCGAGGAAATCGGCCACGACCATGGCTTGGGAGGTGGACATGCCGGTGCCGATTTCAATCCCGATATGGCGCAGGTGAATGCGCCCTTCGGCGTTGAATTCGATGCTCGCCATCGGCGCTTCGGAACCGGTGCCGAAGTCCTTTTGGCAAATGGCGAAGCCGACGCCGTACCAGTGGTCCGGGTCCTGGGCTTCGCGTTGCTGCTTGAGCTTGTCGCGGTTTTTCCAAACCTCGTGCACAGCCGCTTTGTCGAGAATCTCGTGCAGGCGCAAGGCACCCGCCGGCACCGCACCCTGGGTATTTTTCATGCCCGAGACCATGGCGTTTTTCTTGCGCAGGTCGATAGCGTCGATGCCCAGCCGACCGGCAATTTCGTCAACCATCATCTCGGTCGAAGCCATGCTCTGCAGGGTGCCGTAGCCACGCATCGAGCCGGCTTCCACAGCGCGGGAATGGTAGGCCGTGACCTGCAGATCGTTCTGCGGCATGTAGTAGATCGACTGCGCCGCCGTGGCGCCAACCGCCGCTACCGACGGGCTGTAGTTGACGCGTCCGCCACCGTCGACGCTCATTTCGGCGCGGAAAATCTTGAAGCTGTGATCGGTCTTGTCCACCGCCAGTTGATAGCGGATATCGAACGGGTGGCGCTTGATGCCGCTCTGGAACTGCTCGTAGCGGTCGTTGGCCAGGCGCACCGGCACACCAGCCCCGTACAGGGCGGCGAGGGCTGCGTAATAGACAAAAATATTGTGGTCTTTGGAACCGTAACCCACGGTGTAGCCCGGGTGCATGTTGAGGTTGGCCAGGCCGAAACGCGACGGCGCGATCATCTTCGCGGTCTCGGTGGCGGTCTCCAGCGGGCACTGGGTGGCCACCACGAAATGCAGGGTCTTGGTCGCAGGGTCGTACCAGCCGTTGCCGTTGTCCGGCTCCATGGCTGCAGGCTCGATGGACGGCGTCTTGTAGCGCTCGTCGAACACCAGCCAGTTGTCGGGCGGGGTGTCGATCTGCTGCTTCATGCGATCGGCATAGAACAGCCCGCGCTCGGTCAGGTTGCCGTGCAGGTTGGGCTGCGAATCCCAGACCGGACGACGGTTGCGCAGCATCGGGAACAGGATCGAATCCTTGAGGCTGGCGAATTCATCTTCGTCAGCCGAAGTCGCACCGCCGACCCGCACGTAGCGGAAGCTGCCGTAGGGATCACCTTCGTAGTACGGCACCTGGGCACCGTAGCGAATGGCCTTGTCGTTGAACTTGAGTTTGGCCTTGGCCTGGCGGAAGCGCTCGAAGTCATTCCAGATGAGTATCGCGACCGGATGACCGATGAACATCGGCACCTTGCCGACTGGCAGCAGCGGGTCCGGGGCATGCTCTTCGGGGAAGACGATGCCGTCTTTCTCCAGGTCTTCTGCGGTGACGATACGGTCCGGCTGCAAGTCGGCACCGAGCCACGCCAAGTCATAACCGGCGTATAGGCGGTCGGCCTTGGTGATTTTCAGCAGCATGGCGTGACCTTGCTGTTCGGGCCAGCCCGGCATGTCCTTGGCGCGGATGTCGCGAGCAAAAACCTTGCTGCCGCACACCTTGGACAGGGCATCGTTACGCGAGCGCGCCTTGCCGTTGTTGCCGAGCCATTGCTCGGACGGCACGGTCACGCTGTTCTCCATCAAGGCGGCCAGGGCCTGGGAGCTGAGCGGCGTAAGCGTCACGCTCACCCCCGCCACCAGCCCGCCCTGTAGGAACGAGCGCCGGGATATATCACGGTTGGACATGGATCATCCTCTGAGCGGTTATGGGCCCGCCCTTCTGGTTATGTTCTGGGAATCTCGAGTCTTGCAGGAACCCTTTTAGGACGGAGCAAAGGGCTGTGGTGACAGTGCAAAGCTGACCGAAAGGTTAACTTTAAAGGTTTATGCGCTCGGGGCAAACAACCAGTTACAAAAAACTGACTGGAAGATCAAAATTTCCGGATTTGCGGGGGTGTCTGGGCAGTCAAATTGCTGTCGGATGCACCATCGTCTTCGCGGGCAAGCCCGGCTCCCACAGAGATATCTGCCGTACATAAATGCTGCGCCCACCACCAATACCTGTGGGAGCGGCGGTGCGACGATTCGACTTGCCCGCGATGGCAATCTTCCTGCCACATCAATGTCGAATATGCAGATGCCATCGCCAGCAGGCTGGCTCCCACAGTGGTCTGCGCCGAACACAAATACTGCGTCCACCACCATTCCACTGTGGGAGCAACTGTCTTCCCCCTGCCGATGACACCTGAACCGGGGTCATCGCAGGCAAAGGCGCGTGAGCGATCCTAGAAATCCACTGTCGCCGAAAGCAGGTACGTGCGTGGCGTGGATAGCGTCAAGCCAGGCTCGCTGTCATCTGAGGCGCCTGCGGAGCTCCAGTAGCGTTTGTCCGCGACGTTCTCGACGTTGCCGCGCAGGGTGATGGTCTTGTCGTCGACCTTGAACGCGTAGCGGGCGCCCACGTCGAAGCGTTCCCAGGAGTCGATTTCCTTGTTGTTGGACTGGTCCAGGTACTGCGAGCTGGAGTAGATGCCACGCGTGGTCAGGGTCAGGCCCTGGACGGTGGGCACGTCCCACTCGGCACCGAGGTTGACGTTGTATTTGGGCGTTGCGGGCGCGCGGTTGCCGTCGAAAGCGCCGTTGGTGGTGTGGGTCAATTCGCTGTCGATGTACATCACCCCACCGAGCAGGCGAAAGCCATCCAGGGGTTCGCCGAACACACTCAGCTCCACACCTTTGTTCTCGCGTTTGCCGTTCGGGCCGAAGACCCGTGTGGTCGCGTTGGTTTCGTATGCCGGCTGCTTGATGCGGAAGACCGCCGCAGTAACCGCGAACGGGCCGGCGTCGTATTTGGCGCCGACCTCGACCTGGCGACTGACGAAGGGCGGGAAGATTTCGTCTTCGTTGACCGAGGTCGACGGGGCGATCTTGCCTTGGCTCAAGCCCTCCATGTAGTTGGCGTACAGCGACAACTTGTCAGTGGCCTTGAACAGGATACCGCCCGACGGCGAGACTTTTTCTTCGTCATAGGCAGTGGCGCCCTTGATGTTGTCGGACCAGTCATCGACCTTCACACGCTGCCAACGCGCGCCGAGGGTCAACAGCAGGCGATCCTCGAAGAACCCCAGGGTGTCGGACAAGGCCACGCCGCTGAAGCGGTTCTCGGTGTAGACCTTGGCATCCTGGCGGGTCGGCCTGGCCGGGGTGGGGGTTTGCACCGGATCGTAGAGATTGCTGGGCGCGGCAGCATAACGGGCGCCGCCGTTTTCGAAATCCATGTAGAAGTAGCTGGCCGCGAGATTGACCTCGTGGCTGACCGGGCCGGTTTTAAACCAGTTACGTACTCCGGCCGTGGCCGTGCGCACATTCTCGTCGCGGGTGAAGTCGCGGGGTTGGACGCTGAAATCGCCAGCATCGTTGGTGACCGAAACCGCATGCCGGAGGAAGTCATGATTACTTTTGCGTGCGCCAACTCCGCCATACAGCATGACCGAATCGTTGACGTCGAACTCGCCATTGACGGTGCCGAACGTGTCTTCGGTGCGCGCCTTGCTCCAGGCCTGCGCGTAGTTGTGGCGGACATCGCCTGCCTGCGGGACCTGGGCATTGACGCCAACCTGCACCCGTTCCTGGGGCGCATCGGTATTGCGCTCGGTGTGGCCGATGTCTGTCGAGAGCCGCAGGCGCTCTGCGCGAAAGTCCAGGCCGAGTACGGCCATCTCGCGGTCGATGCTCTGGTGATCCCACTCGGTGTCGCCGGACTGTTTCACGCCGTTGAAGCGCAGGCCGAACTTGTCGTCTTCACCGAAGCGTCGACCGACGTCCACCGCGCCACCGAGCTGGTTGTTGGACGCGTAGCTGCCGGTGAATGAAGTGATCGGCTTGTCGGTGGCACGCTTGGGTACCACGTTGATCCCGCCCCCCACGCTGCCACGCGGCGAGATGCCGTTGATGAGCTGGCTGGGGCCCTTGAGGATGTCCACGCGATCAGCCATTTCCATGTCGATGGTGTAAGTCGGCAATACGCCATAGAGGCCGTTGTAGGCGACGTCACTGTTGAACAGGCTCAGCCCGCGAATGGTGAATTGCTCGTAACGCCCGCCGGCAGGGTTAGTGGCGCGAACCGATGGGTCGTTGGCGATCAGGTCACCCAAGGTCCGGGCTTGCTGGTTCTCGATCACCTCGTTGGTGTAGGTGGTCATGCTGAATGGCGTTTCCATGAAGTCTTTCGAGCCGAGCAAGCCTTGGGACCCGCGACGCGCAACCTGGCCTCCGGCGAACACCTCGCCGCCCTCCCCGCCCGTGGCGCCGAGAATCGAGGTGGGGGCCAGCTGCAAGCTGCTGCCTTCCGGGGCCGGGGTGAGAATGTACGCTTGCTCACCTACCGCCTGCAGTTGCAGACCGGAACCCTGCAGCAACCGGGCAAAGCCCTCCTCGACGGCGAACTCACCGGACAGCCCGCCACTGCTGCGGCCGCTGACCAGGGCCGGGTCCACCGACAGATTGACCCCGGACAGACCGGCAAACCGGGTCAATGCATCGCTCAGGCTGCCGGCCGGCACCTGATAGCTGCGCCGGTTACCGTCCTCGGCCCAGGTTGGCGAGATCAACCATGGACTGGCACTCAGGCCCAGCATCAGGCTGAGGTGCAACAACGGTCGCAGGCGCGGGGAAGAAGCGTTAGGCATTTGAATAGGCTCTCTTGATTCGTTCACATGCCTTCAATGACAGGCGAGTCGAAAAAAGGGGCCAGGGTTTACACACTATTTTTGCGCGGCAGCAACGTGACCCAGTAGCGAGTCCGGGAAAGCACCTCCAGCGGCAGACTGGCGGCGAGCAGCGCGAGTACCCGGTCAGTGTCGTCCAGACGGAAGCTGCCGGTGACTCGCAGGGTTTCCAGCTCCGGCTCCCAGCGCAGGACACCCGGTCGATAGGTGCTCAGTTCACGCAGGAAGCCCCCCAGCGGCTGGTCCTTCGCCATCAGCACGCCCTCGCGCCAACCCGGCGCCAAGGTGTCGAATGCGCTGATGGATCCGGCACCGGCGGCCTGCAGGCTGACCTGCTGGCCCGCGCGCAAGGCCAGGGCCGCCCCATGCAAAGGCTGTAACTGGACGGCGCCGTTGTAGACCGAAACCCGACAGCCGCGTGCGTCCTGGCGAACGCAGACTTCACTGCGGCTGACGATGACATTGCCAAAACGGGTCTGGATCGTCAGCGGCGAATCACCCGGTACTGTCAGGGACATTTCGCCCTCGATCAGCTTGACGCGGCGTGCCTGCAGGTTCACATCGACCGCGCTGGCCGTGTTGAGCTGCAGCGCGCTGCCGTCGGCAAGCCGGGTCTGCTGACGCTCGCCGGTGGCTGTGTGCAAATCGGCGCGCCAGGCATCCAGCGGCAGTTGCCGACTGATCAGCCACGCCGCCGGCACCAGGGCCACCGCGCCCAGGGCGCACTTGAGCACTTTGCGCCGCGCCGGATCCGGACGATCCAGGCTGCTCAGTGCCAGCCCCGATGGCAGGTCGGCAAAACGCTGGCGCAGCGCCTGGGCTTTCTGCCAGGCCTGCTCGTGGGTGGCGCAGGTATCACGCCAGCGCTGCAAGTTCGCGCGATCCTGCTCGTTGGCACCGCCGGATTCCAGCAACGCAAGCCATTGCGCGGCTGCACGAACGGCCTGGCGCGAGTCGGACGCCTGAGTGTTCACAGGTCCACCAACAGGCAATGTTCATAAGCCTGAGCCATGTAACGCTTGATGGTACGTTCGGACACTTGCAGGCGTTCCGCGATTTGCCCGTAGGTCAGGCCTTCGAGCTGGCTCCACAAAAACGCCCGGCGCACCGCCCGCGGCAAGCCGTCGAGCAGCTCATCCAGCACTTGCAGCGTTTCCAGCAGCAGCCAGCGTTGCTCGGGGGATGGCGCACAGTCCTCCGGCATCGCCGCCAAGGCGGCGAGATAGGCCTGTTCCAGGCTCCGGCGCTGGTAGAAGTTGCTCAGCAGGCGTTTGCCCACAGTCAGCAGATAGGCACGGGGCTCTTGCAGGTCCGCGATCCGCTGCGAACTGGCAAGCACCCGCAGGAAAGTGTCCTGGCTCAGATCAGCCGCATCGCAGCCGTTGCCCAAGCGCCTCCCCAACCAGGTTTCAAGCCAGCCACGGTGATCGCGGTACAGGTCGTGAAGCGTTGGCTCCTTCGGCATCACTGCATCACTCATCTAGAAGCCCTGTGCCAGGAGTTATCGTAAATGAGAGTGATTCTAATTAATGTCGGTGCCGGGAAGGAAGCTCTTTATGCATTGCGCGCGCAGAAAGGCCCTCCTGCAGGGGCGAGCTTGCTCCTACAGGACGGGGGCAGCAGTTCAGGAAAATGGCAAATCGCAGACACAAAAAACCCCGGTCTTTCGACCAGGGTTTTTGCTATCGACTCGAAGTCACCAACGGCTTCTTCGTAGCTCCAAGGCGTTCAGTGGGCCTTGTAGCAGATATGGCGCAGCGGACGGGACTCGAACCCGCGACCCCCGGCGTGACAGGCCGGTATTCTAACCGACTGAACTACCGCTGCGTATCGCTTTGGACTTGCGTCCTAACTCGTCTGATCAGAAGCTCCGAGATTTTTCAATCTCTCTTTTGATCTCGAATCAGGTCAGACCTGACTCGGAAAATATGGCGCAGCGGACGGGACTCGAACCCGCGACCCCCGGCGTGACAGGCCGGTATTCTAACCGACTGAACTACCGCTGCGCGTCGGTGGAGGCTTTTAAGGCTTCCATCTTGCTTTCGCAAGACTCTCGGAAGTGGTGGGTGATGACGGGATCGAACCGCCGACATTCTGCTTGTAAGGCAGACGCTCTCCCAGCTGAGCTAATCACCCGTTTGCATCTCCGAGGCCGCGAAATTTACGCAGGTAGCGAACCTAAGTCAATAGCAGGATTGAAGTTTTTCTGAAAAAGACAAAATCGTGTCAGTGGCGAATGGTTATGCCGTCAGACCGCTTTCGCGAGCAAGCCCGCGCCCACAGCGGATTGTGAGTGAACACAGGCTATGGGTCCGACACAAAGCCACTGCGCGAGCGGGCTTGCTCGCCAAAGCTGCAGAGCATCCAGCATCAATGCTGCTGCCGGTCACTCGCTGTAAATCATCTTCTTGGTCATGCCGCCGTCCACCACAAACTCCTGCCCCGTGACAAAGCCGGCGTTCCTCGACAGCAACCAGGCCACCATTGCCGCGACATCCTCCACCGTCCCCACCCTGCCCGCCGGATGCTGGGTATGGTCGGCGTCGGACAACGGCTCGGCGCGGCGCGCTGAAGGGTCGCGTGCATCGATCCAGCCCGGGCTGACGGCATTGACCCGAATCTCCGGCCCCAGGCTGATCGCCAGCGCATGAGTCAGGGCCAACAGGCCGCCCTTGCTCGCCGCGTAGGCTTCACTGTCGGGTTCCGACTGGCTGGCGCGGGTCGAGGCCAGGTTGACGATCGAGCCGCTGTGAGCACGCAGGTACGGCGCACAGTGCTTTGCCAGCAACATAGGGCCACTGAGATTGACCGCCAGCACCCGATTCCAGTAGGCCAGATCGAGACTTTCCAGGGTGATGTTGTGTGGCTCGGCTACTGCCGCGTTGCACACGAGCGCATCGAGCCGCCCGAACTGCCCGAGCACCTCGGCCACCCCCAGCGCTACCTGACCCTCGTTCGAGACGTCCATGGCGATGAACCAGGCGTTATCACCCAGCACCTTCGCCACTTTCGAACCACGGACCCGATCCAGGTCGGTCAGCACGACTTGCCAGCCTTCGCTAATCAACCAGGCCGAAATGCCCAGGCCGATGCCGCGCGCAGCACCCGTGACCAGCGCGACGCGGCCATTGGTGCCCGTGCCGGGCGCAGACATTTCGATCACAGCGCAGCCAAGCCGCGCGTCAGATCGGCTTGCAGGTCCGCCACGTCTTCCAGACCCACCGCGACGCGGATCAGGCTGTCGCGGATCCCTGCGGCTTCACGCTCCTGCGGCGCCAGGCGGCCGTGGGAGGTGGTGCTTGGGTGGGTAATGGTGGTCTTGCTGTCCCCGAGGTTGGCGGTGATCGAGATCAGGCGAGTCGCATCGATAAAGCGCCACGCACCCTCTTTGCCCCCCTTGACCTCAAAACTCACCACCGCGCCAAAGCCCTTCTGCTGGCGCAAGGCCAACTCATGCTGTGGATGGCTCTTGAGACCGGCGTAATGGACTTTCTCGATACCGTCCTGCTGCTCCAGCCATTCGGCCAGTTGCTGGGCGTTGGCGCAGTGCGCCTTCATGCGCAGGCCGAGGGTTTCCAGGCCCTTGAGGAAGATCCAGGCGTTGAACGGGCTCAGGGTTGGCCCGGCGGTGCGCAGAAAGCCGACGACTTCTTTCATGTGCTCGCCGCGACCGGCAACCACGCCGCCCATGCAACGCCCCTGGCCATCGATGAACTTGGTCGCCGAGTGCACGACGATGTCCGCGCCCATCTTCAGCGGCTGCTGCAACGCCGGGGTGCAGAAACAGTTGTCCACGACCAGCATCGCGCCCTTGGCATGGGCGATATTCGCCAGTTCGGCGATGTCCACCAGCTCTGCCAGCGGATTGGACGGCGACTCGACGAACAGTAATTTGGTATTGGCCTTGATGGCCGCATCCCAGCCGGACAGTTCCGCCAGGGGCACGTAATCGACCTCTACGCCGAAACGCTTGAAATATTTTTCAAACAGGCTGATGGTCGAACCGAATACGCTGCGCGACACCAGCACATGATCACCGGCGCTGCACAGGCTCATGACCACAGCCATGATCGCTGCCATGCCGGTGGCAGTGGCCACGGCTTGCTCGGCGCCTTCAAGCGCGGCAATGCGCTCTTCGAACGCACGCACGGTCGGGTTGGTGTAGCGCGAGTAAACGTTGCCCGGCACTTCCCCGGCAAATCGCGCCGCGGCGTCGGCAGCGGTGCGGAAAACGTAGCTGGAAGTGAAGAACATCGGATCACCGTGTTCGCCTTCCGGCGTGCGGTGCTGGCCGGCGCGTACGGCCAGGGTATCGAACGCTACGCCTTCGAGGTCGCTGTCCAGCCGACCGGCATCCCAATCCTGACTCATGCTGTCACTCCTTGCCTTACTCGGTAATGGATACTAAACCGGCCTGTGGGAACAACGCTCGCCCGCGATGGCGTCTTTACAAACGCCATCGCGGGCAAGCCTTGCTCCCACAGGCCGGCCAGTTACTCAGTTGTTGTACAGATCAATGATCGCGCTGACTGCCTGGGTCTTGACCTTGGAGGCATCGTTGCGTGCCTGCTCGATCTTGTTCAGGTAAGCCTCGTCGACATCACCTGTGACGTACTGGCCGTCGAACACCGCGCAATCGAACTTGTCGATCTTGATCTTGCCGCCACCGACCGCTTCGATCAAGTCAGGCAGGTCCTGGTAGATCAGCCAGTCAGCACCGATCAGGTCAGCCACGTCCTGGGTCGAACGGTTGTGGGCGATCAGTTCGTGCGCGCTCGGCATGTCGATGCCATACACGTTCGGGTAACGAACGGCCGGTGCCGCGGAGCAGAAGTAGACGTTCTTGGCGCCGGCTTCGCGGGCCATCTGGATGATCTGCTTGCAGGTCGTGCCGCGAACGATCGAGTCATCCACCAGCATGACGTTCTTGCCGCGGAATTCCAGTTCGATGGCGTTAAGCTTCTGGCGTACGGATTTTTTCCGCGCTGCCTGGCCCGGCATGATGAAGGTCCGGCCGATGTAGCGGTTCTTCACGAAGCCTTCGCGGAATTTCACGCCCAGGTGGTTCGCCAGTTCCAGGGCCGCGGTGCGGCTGGTGTCCGGAATCGGGATGACCACGTCGATGTCGTGATCCGGACGCTCGCGCAGGATCTTCTCGGCCAGCTTCTCGCCCATGCGCAGGCGGGCCTTGTAGACCGATACACCGTCGATGATCGAGTCCGGACGCGCCAGGTAGACGTGTTCGAAGATGCACGGGGTCAGGGACGGATTGTTTGCGCACTGGCGGGTGTGCAGCTTGCCGTCTTCAGTGATGTAGACCGCTTCGCCGGGTGCCAGGTCGCGAATCAGGGTGAAACCGAGCACGTCCAGGGACACGCTTTCGGAGGCGATCATGTATTCGACGCCCTCGTCGGTGTGACGCTGACCGAAGACGATCGGACGGATGCCGTGCGGGTCACGGAAACCGACGATGCCGTAGCCGGTCACCATCGCCACGACCGCATAGCCACCGACGCAACGATTGTGCACGTCTGTGACCGCGGCGAACACGTCTTCTTCGGTTGGCTGCAACTTGCCCCGCTGGGCCAGTTCGTGAGCGAACACGTTGAGCAGTACTTCCGAATCGGAATTGGTATTGACGTGGCGCAGGTCAGATTCGTAAATCTCCTTGGCCAGCTGTTCAACGTTGGTCAGGTTACCGTTGTGCGCCAAGGTAATGCCGTAAGGCGAGTTGACGTAGAACGGTTGAGCTTCGGCCGAAGTCGAGCTGCCAGCGGTCGGGTAACGGACATGGCCGATACCCATGTGACCGACCAGGCGCTGCATGTGACGCTGATGGAACACGTCACGCACCAGGCCATTGTCCTTGCGCAGGAATAACCGGCCATCATGGCTGGTCACGATACCGGCAGCGTCCTGGCCGCGGTGCTGGAGGACGGTTAGCGCGTCATACAGCGCCTGATTGACGTTCGACTTACCGACGATACCGACGATGCCACACATGCGACGCAACCCCTACTTAATGGATCTGAACTGAGCAACACTCACTGCGGCGTTTTGGCCGTCGGCAAGAGTTGCTCCTTGAACGGTATCTCAGCGGGTACGCTGATACCGCTGGCAAGCCACTGACTGCTCCACCCGAGAATCAGGTTCTTGGACCAGTCTGCGACCAATAGAAACTTTGGTACGAGCTGTGATTCTTTCCACCACCCGTCCTGCTGTACCGGCCCCAGGCTCAACAGCCCGACCGCCACGACCACCAGCAACACGCCACGCGCAGCGCCGAAGGCCATGCCGAGGAATCGATCGGTCCCGGATAACCCGGTGACACGTACCAACTCGCCGATAAGATAATTGATCATTGCGCCTACTATCAAAGTGGCGACAAACATGATGGCACAGCCCGCGATCACGCGAGCCGATGGCGTTTCGATGTATCCGGCGAGGTACTCGGACAATGAACCACCGAACATCCAGGCGACGACTCCTGCGATGATCCAGGTCACCAGCGATAATGCTTCCTTGACGAAGCCGCGGCTAAGACTGATCAATGCGGAGATGGCGACAATTGCAACGATCGCCCAATCAACCCAGGTAAATGGCACAGTGCAGCCTACAGACGGATAAGGCGGCGCATTTTAGCAGAGCGCATGCCTGTCGGTAAGCTGCGATTAGCAGTGCATTTCAATCGCAGCGATAGTTTTTAACCGCGCTCGGGCTGGAAACGCACCACAAACCCCTTGAGGTTCTGCTGGCGGCTCAACAAATCGCGCAAACGGTCGGCCTCGGCGCGCTCGATCAGCGGCCCGACAAATACCCGATTCTTGCCATCAGCGGTGCGAATGTAGGCGTTATAGCCCTGGGCTCGCAGGGATTTCTGCAGGCTTTCGGCACTGGCACGGTTCGACAGGCTGGCCAGTTGCACCGACCAGCTGACCGACAGGCCATTGGCATCGACGCGGCTTTGGCTGGTGTCCGGCTTGCCGGGCGTCGCCGTGATTGGCTGGGCCGGTGGCGTGCTTGGCTTGGCGGCCAATGCCGGCACGGGTGCCGGGGCTGGCGCGACTGGCTTGGCTGCCGGGGCCGGCGCAGGGGCGACGGGCACCACAGGGGCGATTGGCGTCGACGGCGCTTGCTGCTCGGCGATTTCTTCGTCGCTCGGCACCGGCTCCTGCGGCAGCACCTGAGGCTCAGGTACGACCACCGGCTCGATCTGCACCTGAGGCACCGAAGGCGCTTGCGGGGCAGCAGGCGCCTCGACAGTCACCTGCCGCTGCTCATCCTGACGGGAAAACAGCATCGGCAGGAAAATCACTGCCAGCGCGACCAGCACCAGGGCGCCGACCATGCGTTGTTTGTAAGCCTTATCCAGCAATGCCATTTGCCGCTTCCTCCGTGGAGCGCCGGGCCAACCACTCAAGGGCCTCGGCGACACAATAAAATGATCCGAACAACAGAATTTCGTCGTCGCTCGTCGCTCGTGCGCACTGCCCTTCCAGGGCGGCGGCCACGCTGGCATAGGACGTTACTGAAGCGCCAAGGTTCTGCAGCGCCTCTTCTAAATCAGCCACCGGGCGCGCCCGGGGCGAATCCAGCGGCGCAACCGCCCAATGGTCGACACTGGCATTCAACTGGCCAACGACACCGTCCAGATCCTTGTCCGCGAGCAAGCCGAACACTGCCAGACGCTTGCCGACTGGCGGACGACTGGACAGACGGCGAGCCAGGTATTCGGCCGCATGAGGATTATGCCCCACGTCGAGCAACAGGTGCAGACGTTTGCCCTGCCAGTCGAACGCCCGACGGTCGAGGCGCCCCACCACGCGAGTCGCCTTCAAGGCTTCAATGATCTGTGCCTCTACCCAAGGCAGACCCAGCAGCAGATAAGCCTGCAAGGCCAGCGCAGCGTTCTCCATCGGCAGGTCCAGCAGGGGCAGGTCCCGCAGTTCGACTACCCGGCCCTGGCTGTCAAGACCGCGCCATTGCCAGTGGTGATCGGTGACACCCAGGTCGAAGTCACGCCCACGCAGGAAAAACGGGCAGGCCAGCTCGCGGGCTTTGTCCAGCAGAGGTTGCGGAGGATTCAGATCGCCACAGAGCGCGGGGGCGCCCTGGCGGAAGATGCCGGCTTTTTCGTAGGCCACGGACTCGCGGGTATCACCCAGGTAATCGGCGTGGTCGACGCCGATGCTGGTGACCAGCGCCATGTCCGCGTCCACCACGTTGACCGTATCCAGGCGCCCGCCCAGGCCGACCTCGAGCACCACGGCATCCAGCCCCGACTGCTGGAACAGCCAGAACGCCGCCAGGGTGCCCATTTCGAAATAAGTCAGGGAGGTATCGCCACGGCCTGCCTCGACTGCCGCGAAGGCCTGGCACAGCTCGGCGTCAGTCGCTTCGACGCCGTTGACCTGCACCCGCTCGTTGTAACGCAGCAGGTGCGGAGAATTGTAGACACCGACTTTAAGGCCCTGCGCGCGCAGCAATGAAGCCACGAACGCACAGGTAGACCCCTTGCCGTTGGTGCCGGTGACCGTGATCACCCGAGGCGCCGGCTTGCCCAGTCCCATGCGGGACGCTACCTGTTGCGAGCGCTCCAGCCCCATGTCGATGGCCGAAGGGTGCAACTGTTCCAGGTAGGCGAGCCACTCGCCAAGGGTACGTTGGGTCATATGTTGGCAGGCACCGGCGGAACCACGATTGGCTCGATTGGCGCGGCGACGAACTTCGGCGTCGGCAGGCCCATCATCTGTGCCAGCAGGTTGCCCAGGCGTGGACGCAGTTCCTGACGGTGAATGATCATGTCGATCGCACCGTGCTCCAGCAGGAATTCGCTGCGCTGGAAGCCTTCCGGCAGTTTTTCGCGCACGGTCTGCTCGATCACGCGCGGGCCGGCGAAGCCGATCAGGGCCTTTGGCTCGCCGACGATCACGTCGCCCAGCATCGCCAGGCTGGCGGAAACACCACCGTACACCGGGTCCGTCAGTACGGAGATGAACGGAATGCCTTCTTCACGCAGACGCGCCAGTACCGCGGAGGTCTTGGCCATTTGCATCAGGGAAATCAGCGCTTCCTGCATCCGCGCGCCACCGGAAGCGGCAAAGCAGATCATCGGGCATTTGTTTTCCAGGGCGTAGTTGGCGGCGCGAACGAAGCGCTCGCCCACGATGGCACCCATGGAACCGCCCATGAAGGAGAATTCGAACGCCGAAACCACCACCGGCATGCCCAGCAGGGTGCCGCTCATGGACACCAGCGCATCTTTCTCGCCGGTGGCTTTCTGGGCTGCGACCAGGCGGTCCTTGTACTTTTTGCCGTCGCGGAACTTGAGACGGTCCACTGGCTCCAGGTCAGCGCCCAGTTCGGCACGGCCTTCAGCGTCGAGGAAGATGTCGATGCGTGCGCGTGCGCCGATACGCATGTGGTGATTGCACTTTGGGCAAACATCCAGGGTCTTTTCCAGCTCCGGACGGTAAAGCACCGCCTCGCAAGATGGGCATTTGTGCCATAGACCTTCAGGCACCGAGCTCTTCTTGACCTCGGAACGCATGATCGAAGGGATCAGTTTGTCTACCAACCAGTTGCTCATGCTTTCTTTCTCCAGTACCGGCGGCTCGAACGCTTTGGTTCGCAGCCCCGCGTATGCCCTTGAGCTAAATTCATATGTGCGGCGATGATCCATGGATGGCCGGATCAGAGAATCGTGACCTGCGTACCACCCAAAAACCCTCAGCCATGCCTGTGGACGGCGGCAGTCTGCCAGCCGTCACATCAACGTGCCGCGTACCGCGTTGATGAATGCGTGAATCCTTGCGTGATCCTTGATGCCTTTGCTCGCTTCCACCCCGCCGCTGACGTCCACCGCGTAAGGCCGCACTCGGCTGACCGCCTCGGCGACGTTATCCGGTGTCAAGCCGCCCGCCAGGATGATCGGCTTGCGCAGGCCTTGGGGAATCAGAGACCAGTCGAACGCCTGCCCGGTTCCGCCCGGCACGCCTTCGACATAGGCATCGAGCAGAATACCGCTGGCGCTCGGAAATGCATTGCAGGCTGCCGCAATATCATCGCCGGCCTTGACCCGCAGCGCCTTGATATACGGTCGATGCCAGCCCTCACACTCGGCCGCGGTCTCATCGCCGTGGAATTGCAGCAGGTCCAGCGGCACGGCGTCGAGGATTTCCCCCAGCTCGCAGCGACTGGCGTTGACGAAAAGGCCAACGGTGGTCACGAACGGAGGCAGTGCCTGGATGATCGAGCGTGCCTGCTGAAAGGTAACGGCGCGCGGGCTCTTGGCATAGAACACAAAACCTATGGCATCCGCCCCCGCCTCGACCGCTGCCAGCGCATCCTCTAAGCGGGTGATCCCGCAAATCTTGCTGCGAACGGCTGACATGTCGATATAACCCCAAGCTAATTCCGGGAAAGTCCCGG
Organism: Pseudomonas gregormendelii; assembly: GCF_017114825.1. Lineage (GTDB taxonomy): Bacteria > Pseudomonadota > Gammaproteobacteria > Pseudomonadales > Pseudomonadaceae > Aquipseudomonas > Aquipseudomonas gregormendelii. Next base: position 48,432 of record NZ_JADEVO010000023.1, read on the forward strand.
ATGGTAACAAATGCGTTCGAGGGCGTCAGCCGTCAAGTTCGGCGAAACCGGTAAGGAAGTGTGGGCCAATGTAACGCTCGGGCAACTGGAACTCGTCGCGGTATTCCACCTGCACCAGATACAGCCCGAACGGATGTGCTGTTACCCCGCCAGAGCGACGGATGCGGCTTTCCAGCACTTGCTTCATCCACTCCACCGGACGCTCGCCGGCGCCAATGGTCATCAACACGCCGGCAATGTTGCGCACCATGTGGTGCAGGAACGCGCTGGCACGGATGTCCAGCACGATCATCTTGCCGTGGCGAGTGACGCGCAGGTGGTGCAGTTTCTTGACCGGAGACTTGGCCTGGCACTGGCCGGCGCGGAAGGCGCTGAAGTCATGAGTGCCGACCAGGTATTGCGCCGCTTCGGCCATGCGTTCGACGTCCAGCGGCCGGTGGTTCCAGGTGATCTCTTCGTTCAGGTGGGCCGGGCGGATCTGATCGTTGTAGATAACGTAGCGATAGCGCCGGGCGATGGCCTTGAACCGCGCGTGAAAATGCGCAGGCATGACCTTGGCCCAGCTGACGCTGACGTCGTGGGGCAAGTTGATGTTGGCGCCCATGACCCAGGCTTTCATCGAGCGCTCGACCTGGGTGTCGAAGTGCACCACCTGGCCACAAGCGTGCACACCGGCATCAGTGCGCCCGGCGCAGAGCAGCGAGACCGGTGAGTTGGCGACTTTCGACAGGGCATTTTCCAGGGTTTCCTGCACGGTGAGCACGCCGGAGGCCTGACGCTGCCAGCCGCGATAGCGCGAACCTTTGTACTCGACGCCCAGTGCGATGCGGAAAAAACCTTCAGGCACCATTTCGGCGGCCGGATTATCTATATTTGCCAAGGGGTGACAGCCTGCTGATGTGCGCAAAGGCGGGCATTATAAGGCTGTGGGGCGGGGATGCCAGCCAAAGTCAAAAGATCGTCTTCTATAACAAAAAACGGCAGCCTCAATGGCTGCCGCTGTTGTTCACGCCCTATTCATCAAACCAGCCGCGACAGCATGTCCTTCGCTTCGCTCTTCTGCCCGTCATCGCCTTCGCTCACGACCTCATTGAGGATATCGCGCGCACCATCGCTGTCGCCCATGTCGATGTAGGCCTGGGCCAGGTCGAGCTTGGTTGCGACTTCGTCGGTGCCCGAGAGGAAATCGAACTCGGGCTCGTCGTCTGCGGAAACCAGCGCGTCGTCGGCGGTAAAGGTCGGCGCGCTGATATCCCGGGACAGACGATCCAGTTCGGCGCTCAGGTCGTCCGGTTCAGCAGGCAAGGCTTCAGACGTACCCTGCGCATCCATCTCGTCAGCCAGCGACAGGTCGAAGTCATCCGGCAGTTCCAGGTCGTCCTGCGGCACTTCGGGAGTACCTGGCACGTCAGCGACAGGCAGGTCCTTGGCGCCTTCGTCCAGGTCCAGGAGGAAGTCATCCTCGGCCAGGATCGCCGGGGAGGTATCACCGCCGAGGTCCATGTCCAGATCGAAATCCGACAGGTCGTCGAGGTTTTCCTTGATCTCGGTCTGCTGTTGCAACACCGACTGGAAGCTCAGGTCATCGTCGGACGGGAATTCGTCCAGCTCACCAAGGGCATCCGGCTCAATTTCGGGTGCAACCACTGATGGAGAGGCGGCTTCCAGGTCATCCAGGCTCAGGTCGAAGCTTTCGTCCAGCGCCTCATCAGCCACCGGCGCCGGCTCTGCGGCTGGTTCCTGTGGCTCGTCCAGCATCAGGTCCTTGACGTACTGCGCATCCATTTGCGCAGCCAGGGCTGCGGCAGCAATACCGCCCGCGGCGACCATCGCCATGGCCGGGAAGCGGCTTTTGAGCTGTTCGACCTGGGCGTAGTTATCGCCATTGGCTACCAGCTTGCGCTCCTGAGCGACGAAGGCTTCGCGATCGCCCTGCCGGCCGTAGATTTCCATCAGCTTGAGGCGCAAGTCGCTGCGCTGAGGCTCTTGCTTGATGCCGTCTTCCAGCAACGCGCCCGCCTGGTTGAACCGACCGGCGTTGATATGCGACTGAGCCCGGGGCAAGACGTCGTCGGAGTGCTCTGCAGCTGGCGAGATCAGTGGCGCTGCGATGGGTGGAGTAACGATCACCGGAGCGATTACCGGCGCGGGTGCAGGTGCTGGCGCCGGAGTCGGCTCGGGCATAGTCGCCATTTTCACGCTCGGCGGTGGAACTTCCAGGCCTTCGAAGCTGCTTTCCGGCAGATCGTGATCGACCGAGAACTCTTGCTCTTCGGACAAGGCGCGAGCCATGCGCAGGTGTTTCTCAGCTTCCTGCTGGGCCTTGCGGCGACGGGCCAGCAGCAACAGCAGGAGCAGCAGAACGATTGCCCCACCGCCAACCATGCCCAGAAGCCACGGGTTGGTCAGCAGGTCGTTGTATTTCTGCTCGTCCGTGGCCGTCGCCGTCGCCGGTGCAGGCTCGACCGGCTTGTCCTCGACCACCGGTGTAGCTTCGGGGGTCGCTGCGGGTGCTGGTGGCACGGTTTCTGGTGCCAGGCCCTGTTCCGGAGCAGTCACTGCAGGATCGGTGGCCAGTTCGGCGTTGATCGCCGGGGCAGCCGCCACATCCGCAGGCGCGTCCTGACCTCCTTCTGCCTGCAACTTGGCCAGCTGATTGTTCTTCAGTTCGATCAGCTTCTGCAGCTTGTCCAGCTGGCTCTGCAGATCGGCCATGCGGCTTTTCAGTTCTTCGTTGTCCCGACGGGTGGTGTCGAGGCTTTCCTGGGTCACCGCCAGCTTGTTGCTCAAATTCTTCGCGTCGCCCCCCGCGCCTTTCGCACCGGCCTTGCCGGCTTCGGCCGAGACCAGGCTGAGGTTATCCCGGGCAGCCTGCGTTGAAGGGGCGTCACCGCGAGGACGATTGGTCGCGTCGAGCTGCTGCTGCCCGGCACCGGGCTGCGGCGCATAACGACGGCCCTGACGCCAGGCGGTGTTCTGCGCGGCGACTTCGGCGATGGCTTTGGATTGCGGCAGGCTGGTGCTCTGCCCCTGGTCTGGCAGACGCAGCACCTGCCCGGTTTTCAATCGGTTGATGTTGCCGTCGATAAACGCATCCGGGTTGAGCGCCTGGATCGCCAGCATGGTCTGCTGCACCGAACCGCCGTTGCGCGCCTTCGCGGCGATTTCCCACAGGGTGTCGCGGCGAGTGGTGGTGTACTCGGTCGGCTTGGTCGCACCCGTGACCGGTGCGGTGACAGTTTGGCTCGGCGCTGGCTGCGCAGCGGCATCAGCGGTCTGCGGAGAGAACTTGGATGGGTCGAGCAATACGCTGTAGTCGCGCAGCAAGCGGCCGTTGGGCCACATGACCTGCACGAGGAATTTCACCATCGGCTCGGACAATGGCTTGCTCGACGTGACGCGCAGGATGCTTTTGCCGCCGGGGTTGAGCACCGGGGTAAAGGTCAGGTCGTTCAGAAACGCCTGGCGATCGACCCCGGCCTTGGCGAAATCTTCTGCCGAAGCAAGGCTAGGCACCACTTCGGCCGCTGTCAGCTCCTTGATATCGAGGAGCTCGATCTCCGCGACCAGCGGCTGGTTCAGGGTGGACTTCAGGGTCAACTCCCCGAGCCCGAGGGCATGCGCCATACCGGAGGACAGCGCCGAGGCGGCCGCTATTGCTAACACCAGTTTGCGAACTTGAACCATAGCCTCATCCTTAGTTTGAACCGCGCTGTCGACCACTGCGGGCAAGCATAGCGCCCGACAGCATTCAGTCGACAAATTATTGGCAAGTATCTTTTACGAAAGGTCTTTTATCAACAATTCGGCCACCTGCACTGCATTGAGGGCCGCACCTTTGCGTACGTTATCTGACGTCAGCCACAGATTTAGTTCCGACGGGTCGTCGATTCCCCGGCGAACCCGGCCGACATAGACAACGTCCTGCCCTACTGCGTCACCGACCGCAGTCGGGTAATCACCGGCCTCGACCAGCTCAATCCCGGGCGCATCGTCCAGGGCCGCGTTGACTTGCGCCAGATCGACCTCGCCTGCAGTCTGCAGGGTCACGCTATAGCTATCGCCGAAAAACACCGGGGCTTGAATGCAGGTGACGGAAATTTTCAACGAAGGCAGCGCCATGACCTGACGCACTTCGCGTACCAGGCGTTTTTCCAGCTGCGTGTGGCCCTGCTCGTCAGGCTTGCCGACTTGGGCCAGCAGGTTGAATGCCATCTGCCGATCAAAGAAGCTGGGCTCCAGAGGGCGCACATTGAGCAGCTCGGCGGTCTGCCGGGCCAACTCGGTGACGGCTTCGCGGCCCTGGGCTGACACAGCGAGGCAAGCGGTCAGATTGATGCGCTGCAGGTCGATAATGCCCAGTAAGGGTGCCAGCACCACGGCCAGCGTGGTGGCCGACGGGCTAGGGCTGCTGACCTGAAACGGAGTTTTCATCCCGTCGAGCAGGTGGGCGTTGGCTTCGGGCACCACTTGCGGAGCCTGATCGGCCGGCAAGGCGCCGGACAAGTCGATCACCGAGCACCCGGCAGCCGTGGCGCGCGATGCGAAACTGAGGGTGACAGCGGGGCCGGCGGCGAAGAACACCAGTTGGACCTTGCTGAAGTCGAACTCGTCGACTTCACGCACCCGCACGTTCTTGCCGCGAAACGGCACCGAATGCCCGGCTGACTCGCTGCTGGCGAGCAGGTGCAGGTTGCCCGCCGGGAAGTCGCGCTCTTCGAGGATCTGCACCAGCGTTTCGCCGACCGTTCCGGTGGCGCCAATTACGGCAATATCAAAGGACTGGGTCATGGTGCTACCTCTGGCGGAACGGGGGGAGCGGCACTTTACCGGGTGGTGGGGGCGCAGGCAATTTCATAAAAAAACCCGCACCTCTTTCAAGGCACGGGCTCTTTGTTTACTTCAGTCGATCAACGCTCAAGCAGGATTCGCAGCATGCGCCGCAGCGGTTCCGCGGCGCCCCACAACAGCTGGTCGCCCACGGTGAATGCGCCGACGAACTGCGAACCCATGTTCAGCTTGCGCAGACGGCCCACCGGTACATTCAGGGTGCCGGTGACCTTGGTCGGGCTCAGTTCCTGAATGCTGGCTTCACGGTTGTTCGGCACCAGCTTGACCCACGGGTTGTGCTGGCTGATCAGCCCTTCGATATCGGCGATCGGCACGTCTTTGTTCAGCTTGATGGTCAGCGCCTGGCTGTGGCAGCGCATGGCGCCGATGCGCACGCAGATGCCGTCCACCGGGATCGGGCTCTTGAAGCGACCGAGGATCTTGTTGGTCTCGGCCTGGGCTTTCCACTCTTCACGGCTCTGACCGTTCGGCAGTTCCTTGTCGATCCACGGGATCAGGCTGCCGGCCAGCGGTACGCCAAAGTTTTCGGTCGGGTACGCGTCGCTGCGCATCGCTTCGGCCACACGACGGTCGATGTCGAGGATCGCGCTTGCCGGGTCAGCCAGTTGATCGGCGACAGCGGCGTGGGTCGCGCCCATCTGCTTGATCAGCTCACGCATGTTCTGCGCGCCGGCACCGGAAGCCGCCTGATACGTCATGGCGCTCATCCACTCCACCAGGCCGGCTTCGAACAGGCCGCCCAGGCCCATCAGCATCAGGCTGACTGTGCAGTTGCCGCCGATGTAGTTCTTGGTGCCCGCATCGAGCTGCTGGTCGATGACCTTGCGATTCACCGGGTCCAGCACAATCACCGCGTCATCCTGCATGCGCAGGCTGGAAGCGGCGTCGATCCAGTAACCCTGCCAGCCGGCTTCGCGCAGTTTCGGGAAGACTTCGCTGGTGTAGTCGCCACCCTGGCAGGTCAGAATCACGTCGAGGGTCTTCAGCTCTTCAATGCTGTAAGCGTCCTTGAGCGGAGCAATGTCCTTGCCCACGGACGGGCCTTGGCCACCGACATTCGAAGTGGTGAAAAACACCGGCTCGATAAGATCGAAATCCTGCTCTTCCAGCATCCGCTGCATGAGCACGGAACCGACCATACCGCGCCAACCGATCAGACCTACACGTTTCATCGCAACTACACCTTCTTTAAAAAGTGGGCCGCTGCTTTCGAAGTTGAAAGTGGCAGCGGGCCCGAGAGATTACAGATTCCGCAGCGCGGCGACTACTGCGTCACCCATTTCCTGCGTTCCGACTTTAGTGCAACCGGTCGACCAGATGTCGCCGGTGCGCAGCCCCTGGTCCAGAACCAGGCTGACTACTTTTTCGATGGCATCGGCCGCAACCTGCTGGTTGAAGCTGTAACGCAGCATCATCGACACCGACAGGATGGTCGCCAACGGGTTGGCAATGCCTTGGCCTGCGATGTCCGGCGCCGAACCGTGGCAAGGCTCGTACATGCCCTTGTTGTTGGTGTCCAGGGACGCCGATGGCAGCATGCCGATGGACCCGGTGAGCATCGACGCCTGGTCGGACAGGATGTCGCCGAACAGGTTGTCGGTGACGATCACGTCGAACTGCTTGGGTGCGCGCACCAGCTGCATGGCAGCGTTGTCGACGTACATGTGGCTCAGCTCGACTTCAGGGTAGTCCTTGGCCACTTGCTCGACGATTTCACGCCACAGCTGGCTGGATGCCAGAACGTTGGCCTTGTCCACCGAGCACAGCTTCTTGCCACGCACCATGGCCATGTCGAAACCGACACGGGCAATACGGCGGATTTCGCTTTCGCTGTATGGCAGGGTGTCGTAGGCCTGGCGCTCGCCGTTTTCCAGGGTGCGGGTGCCGCGTGGCGCGCCGAAGTAGATGCCGCCGGTCAGTTCGCGAACGATCAGGATATCCAGGCCCGCGACGATTTCCGGCTTCAGGCTCGAAGCCTCGGCCAGTTGCGGGTAGAGGATCGCCGGGCGCAGGTTGCCGAACAGGCCCAGTTGCGCACGGATTTTCAGCAGGCCGCGCTCAGGGCGGATGTCACGCTCGATGGTGTCCCATTTCGGGCCGCCCACGGCGCCCAGCAGCACAGCGTCGGCCGCGCGGGCACGCTCCAGGGTTTCGTCAGCCAGGGGCACGCCATGCTTGTCGATGGCAGCACCGCCGATCACGTCGTGGCTCAGCTCGAAACCCAGGTTGAACTTGTCGCTGGCCAATGCCAGGACCTTGACCGCTTCGGCCATGATTTCCGGGCCAATACCGTCACCTGGGAGAATCAGAATCTGCTTGCTCATGCTTTCCTCTTGTCATCAGTCGGTGCGCCCTTGGAGCACACCCGGAAAAATTCTATCGTTGCGTGACTCATTTTTCGGCGAACAGCACCAGCACGTCGGTGCTGAACGAACCATCGGCCTCAATCTCGAAATACTCGCGCACCTCGCTGCCCATCGCCTGCTGCAACTCGCGGATCGCGGCGCGCATCACCTGGGGTGTGCGCATGCGCTCAACCCAGCTGCTGTATTCCAGGCGCAGGCGTTGACGCGTGGTGCTGCGGGTGTGCAACCCTGCCTCGCTGACCTGGCGCAACCACTCGCCGGCGGAATAATCGCGCACATGGCTGGTGTCGCGCAGCACTTCAACGCTTTGCAGGTAAGTGTCGAACAACGGACTGCCCGGTGACAACACATCGATGAACGCGGCCACGCCACCCGGTTTAAGCACCCGCCGAACTTCCCGCAACGCCACACCGAGATCGCTCCAATGGTGCGCCGAGTACCGACTGAAGACGAATTCGAACTCGCCATCGGCAAACGGCAGGCGCTCGGCGGCACCATTGACGGTGGTGACATTGCCCAGACCACGATCGACAGCCGCGGCGGTGACCACATCGAGCATTTGCTGCGACAGGTCGTACGCCACTACTTCCTTGACCAGTGGCGCCACCTGGAAGCTGACATGACCGGCACCGCATCCCAAGTCCAGCACGCGGGCGTTGCCCTGCCCCGCCAATTCAGCCTGTAGCAAAGCGAATTCAGTGCCTTGAGCGTGGACGGCGCTACTCAGATAGGCCGAGGCCTGTTCACCGAATTGCTTCTGGACTACCTGGCTGTGCTGGGCGGTGCTGGTCATGGGGACTTCCTTTTTGGGGTGAGTCTTTGTGTTGTTTATTCGGGCCTCATCGCGAGCAGGCTCGCTCCCACAGGGTTTTGTGAACGCCGCACATCCAATGTGGGAGCCAGCCTGCTGGCGATGGCGTCATCACGCCTTACGCAAACTTATGCGTCGCGAAACAACCAAGGCTGGCTCGCGCGGTGCTTGGCTTCAAACGACGCAATTGCCTCGTGGTCCATCAACGTCAGGCCAATATCGTCCAGGCCATTGAGCAGGCAATGCTTGCGGAACGCATCGATCTCGAAGCTCAGCACCTTGCCATCCGGGCGAGTCACCGTCTGCGCTTGCAGATCAACCTGCAACTGGTACCCAGGGTTGGCTTCAACCTGCTGGAAAAGCTCATCGACTTCAGCGTCGCTCAAGATGATCGGCAACAAGCCATTCTTGAAGCTGTTGTTGAAGAAAATGTCGGCGTAGCTCGGCGCGATGATGCTGCGAAAGCCATATTCTTCAAGGGCCCACGGCGCGTGTTCACGGCTGGAGCCGCAACCGAAGTTCTCACGGGCCAGCAGTACACTGGCGCCCTGATAACGTTCGGCGTTAAGCACGAAGTCCTTGTTCAACGGACGCTTGGAATTGTCCTGATACGGCTGCCCCACATCCAGGTAGCGCCATTCGTCGAACAGGTTCGGGCCGAAACCCGTGCGCTTGATCGACTTGAGGAACTGCTTCGGGATGATCTGATCGGTGTCGACGTTGGCACGATCCAGAGGCGCGACAAGTCCAGTGTGCTGGGTAAAAGCTCTCATTCTGCGCTCCTTTAGATCAATTCACGGACGTCGACGAAACGACCGTTTACTGCGGCGGCGGCGGCCATGGCCGGGCTCACCAGGTGGGTACGACCACCGGCACCCTGACGGCCTTCGAAGTTGCGGTTCGAGGTGGACGCGCAATGCTCGCCCGACTCCAGACGGTCCGGGTTCATCGCCAGGCACATCGAGCAGCCTGGCTCGCGCCATTCAAAACCGGCCTCGAGGAAAATCTTGTCCAGGCCTTCGGATTCAGCTTGCGCCTTCACCAGGCCCGAGCCCGGCACCACGATGGCCTGCTTGATGGTCGACGCCACTTTGCGGCCCTTGGCGATCACGGCAGCGGCGCGCAAATCTTCGATGCGCGAGTTGGTGCAGGAGCCGATGAACACGCGGTCCAGCTGGATATCAGTAATCGCCTGATTGGCAGTCAGGCCCATGTATTTCAAGGCGCGCTCGATGGAGCCGCGCTTGACCAGGTCCGGTTCCTGAGCCGGGTCTGGCACGTTTTGATCAACGGCCAGGACCATCTCCGGCGAAGTGCCCCAGCTGACTTGCGGCTTGATCTGCGTGGCATCGAGCTCGACGACGGTGTCGAACTTCGAGTCCGCGTCAGACACCAGGTCTTTCCACGCCTCGACAGCCAAGTCCCACTCCGCGCCTTTCGGAGCAAATGGACGGCCCTTGACGTAGGCCACGGTTTTTTCATCCGCCGCCACCAGGCCCACGCGTGCGCCGGCTTCAATGGACATGTTGCAGATGGTCATGCGCCCTTCAACCGACAGGTCGCGGATCGCGCTGCCAGCGAACTCGATGGCGTGGCCATTACCGCCGGCCGTGCCGATCTTGCCGATCACGGCGAGCACGATGTCCTTGGCCGTCACGCCGAACGGCAATTCGCCTTCGACCGACACCAACATATTTTTCATTTTCTGGGCGACCAGGCACTGGGTGGCGAGCACGTGCTCGACCTCGGAAGTGCCAATACCGTGAGCCAAAGCGCCGAATGCGCCGTGGGTCGAGGTGTGGGAGTCGCCGCAGACCACGGTCATGCCCGGCAAGGTGGCGCCCTGCTCCGGGCCAATGACGTGGACGATGCCCTGGCGCACGTCGTTCATCTTGAACTCGACAATGCCGTATTCATCGCAGTTGTCGTCGAGGGTCTGAACCTGCAGACGCGAGACCTGGTCCGCAATCGCTTCGATGCCGCCCTTGCGCTCCGGTGTGGTCGGTACGTTATGGTCCGGGGTCGCGATATTGGCATCGATGCGCCAAGGCTTGCGCCCGGCCAGGCGCAGGCCTTCGAAGGCTTGCGGCGAGGTCACTTCATGGATGATGTGACGGTCGATGTAGATCAGCGCAGAACCATCGTCGCGCTGTTTGACCAAATGCGAATCCCAGAGCTTGTCGTAGAGCGTTTTGCCGGCCATCAGACGGTTTCCTCATCATTTGTTTCTATGCCCCGGGTTTGAACGACTCAATAACCCTTTGGCTTGTGAGGTCGATCCTAGGGGGTTACATTAAATAACTCAAATTCATATTTTTTATGCTTTGGATAACCATCTGGAATACCGCAATGGACCTCGCCAACCTTAATGCTTTTATCGCGATTGCCGAGACCGGCAGCTTCTCTGGCGCGGGAGAACGACTGCACCTGACGCAACCGGCGATCAGCAAACGCATCGCCGGGCTGGAACAACAGTTGAAAGTGCGGCTGTTCGATCGGCTGGGCCGCGAAGTCGGCCTGACCGAAGCTGGCCGCGCCCTGTTGCCGCGGGCTTACCAGATTCTCAACGTGCTGGACGACACCCGCCGCGCCCTGACCAACCTGACCGGCGAAGTCAGCGGGCGCCTGACCCTGGCCACCAGCCACCACATCGGCCTGCACCGCCTGCCGCCTTTATTAAGGGAGTTCACCCGACGCTACCCGCAAGTAGCGCTGGATATTCAGTTCCTCGATTCGGAAGTGGCCTACGAAGAAATCCTCCATGGCCGCGCGGAACTGGCGGTCATCACCCTGGCCCCCGAACCTCACTCCCTGGTCAAAGCCACCCCGGTGTGGGACGACCCGCTGGATTTCGTGGTCGCACCGGAACATTCGCTGATCAGCAATGGCGCGGTGAGCCTGGCAGACATCGCCCTGCACCCGGCGGTGTTCCCCGGCGGCAACACCTTTACCCACCACATCGTCCAGCGCCTGTTCGAGGCTCAAGGGCTGACGCCGAACATCGCCATGAGCACCAACTACCTCGAAACCATCAAGATGATGGTGTCCATCGGCCTGGCCTGGAGCGTGTTGCCGCGCACCATGCTTGATGAGCAGGTGGCGCGCATCCCTTTGCCGGGCATACAGCTCACTCGCCAGCTAGGCTATATCCTGCACACAGAACGGACGCTGTCGAACGCGGCACGGGCTTTCATGGCTTTGCTGGACGCACAAATCGATCAGCCAGGGACACATGGCTAACTTGTGCTACTCCTATAGTGCCGCGAGACCCAGCGCCTAACGCCCTATTCAGTCTAAGGCTTGCCAATGCCGAAATCTGTTGACCGTATTCCGCCGATGCCGCGTATCCAGGCGCTGGACCCCAAACGGTCCGAGCAAAGTTGGGAAAGCGCGCCACAGTTGCTCGCGGCCCTCAACGGTGCCCGCCTGGGCGCCTGGTATTGGGACATCGAGCGTGGGCAGATCAGTTGGTCTCGGGGTACCCAGGCGCTGTTTGGCTTCGACCCCCATACGCCGCTGCCCGCCGACCTGGAATACCTCGACCTGCTGCCGCCGGAAGACCGGGCAAAAACCGTGCGCGCCTTCCATGCAGTGATCGCCGGCGCGCCGCTGGAGCAGGCGATGCACCACCGCATTCGCTGGCCCGATGGCAGCCTGCACTGGCTGGAGATCAATGGCAGCCTGCTGCCAGACAAGGACGGCCGCCCGCGAATGATCGGCGTGATCCGCGAAATCACCCACCAGCGCCAGCGCGAACAGGCCCTGAGCAGCTCGGAGAAACGTTTCGCGACGCTGTTTCACCTGTGCCCGAACATGGTGCTGCTGACCCGCCAGGAAGACGGCCTGATCACCGAGGCCAACCAGTATTTTGAAAGCCTGTTCGGCTGGCCGGTACAGAACGCCATCGGCCGAACCACCCTGGAGCTGGGCCTCTGGGTGCATCCCGAGCAGCGCGAGCGACTGGTCAAGGCGACCAAGGCCAAAGGTGAACTCATCAGCATGGAGGTGCAGTTTCGCGCCAGCAACGGGCAGATCCACGACGGCATTCTCAGCGCGCAGAAGGTCGAACTCGAAGGCCAACCCTATCTGCTCAGCACCTTCCTCGACACCACCGAACGCAAAGCCGCCGAGCTCGCCCTCAAAGACAGCCAGGAGCGCCTGGACCTGGCGCTGGATTCGGCGCAACTGGGTACCTGGGATTGGCACATCCCCAGCGGCATGCTCTATGGCTCGGCACGCGCTGCGCAGTTGCACGGGTTGGAGGCAATCCCTTTCCACGAGTCCTTCGACGAGTTTTTCGAAGGCGTACCCGATGAAGAGCGCGGCAGCATGCGCGACGCCTACCGCAGCTTGCGCGAGGGCCCGGCCGGCAATTATCAGCTGACCTACCGGGTGCAACTGGCCGACGGCAGCTCGCGCTACCTGGAAAGCCGCGCGCGGCTGTACCGCGACGAAAACGGTGCCCCGCTGCGCATGGCCGGCACCCTGCTCGACATCACTGATCAGGTGGAGCGTGAGCAACAGCTGGTAGCGTCGGAAGAGAAATTTGCCAGCCTGTTCCAGGTCAGCCCCGATCCAATTTGCGTCACTCGCCAGGACAGCGGCCAGTTCATCGAGATCAACTCCAGCTTCACCCAGGCATTTGGCTGGAGCGCCACCGATGTGATCGGGCACAGCGCCGACGAAATCGGCCTGTGGGACGCCTCGGCGAAAAGCCTGCACCGCATTGAACAGGTGATCCGCGAACAGGGCCTGAGTAACGTGGCCATCCAGGTCCAGCACAAAGATGGGCATTCGCTCACCTGTGTGATCTCCAGCCGCCAGATCAGTGTCAGCGACCATCCCTGCGTGGTCACCACCCTGCGCGACATCACCCAGCAGCAGCGGTCTGAAGCGGCACTCAAGGCCAGCGAAGAGAAATTTGCCAAGGCGTTCCACTCCAGCCCGGACGCCATCACCATCACCGAGCGCGACACCGGACGTTACCTGGAGGTCAACGACGGCTTCTGCCGCCTCACCGGCTACCAGGCCGATGAAGTCGTCGGGCGCACGGTGTATCAGGTCGGCATCTGGGCCGAGGAGAAACAGCGCTCCTCACTGCTGGCCGAACTGCAGCTCAACGGCCGGGTGCATCACCAGGAAATGCTCGGGCGCAACAAGCGCGGCGAGTTGCTCACCGTTGAAGTGTCGGTAGAGCCCATCACCCTCAACGAAACCGCCTGCCTGCTGCTGACCGCCCGGGACGTCAGCCTGCTGAAAAACGCCGAGGCGCAGATTCGCCACCTGGCCTACCACGACCCCCTGACCAACCTGCCCAACCGCGCATTGCTGATGGACCGCCTGAGCCAGCAGATCGCCCTGCTCAAGCGCCACAACCTGCGCGGCGCCCTGCTGTTTCTCGACCTCGACCACTTCAAGCACATCAATGATTCCCTCGGGCATCCCGTGGGCGACACCGTACTGAAAATCATCACCGCGCGCCTCGAAGCCAGCGTGCGCATGGAAGACACCGTGGCACGCCTGGGGGGTGACGAGTTCGTTGTGCTGCTCAGCGGCCTGGAAGGTTCGCGCGAGGAGGTCAGCACCCAGGTGCGCAGCCTGGCTGACACCCTGCGCGAACTGCTGTCGGAGCCCATGTTCCTCGACGGACAACGCCTGCAAGTCACACCCAGCATCGGCATCGCACTGATTCCCGATCACGGCTCGACCCCCACCGACCTGCTCAAGCGCGCCGACATCGCCCTGTACCGGGCCAAGGACTCAGGCCGCAATACCGCGCAGATGTACCACAACACCATGCAAAAGGCCGCCAGCGAACGCCTGCGCATGGAAACCGACCTGCGCCTGGCGCTGTCGCGCAACGAATTTCGCGTGCACTTCCAGCCCCAGATCGACGCCCGGGACAACCGCATCGTCGGCGCCGAGGCACTGGTGCGCTGGAATCACCCCGCACTGGGCGCCCAGTCACCCAGCGAGTTCATCAAGGTGCTGGAGGACAGCGGACTGATCCTGGAGGTCGGCAGCTGGATCATCGACGAAGCCTGCCGCGCATTCCAGCACCTGATGGCCGAAGGTCTGATCGACCCGCTCGACTTCAGCCTGTGCGTCAACATCAGCCCGCGCCAATTTCGCCAGAACGACTTCGTCGAACGCGTCGAACACAGCCTGCGCAGCCACGGCCTGCCCTGCTCGCTGCTGAAACTGGAAATCACCGAAGGCATCGTCATTCAGAACCTGGAAGACACCATCAGCAAGATGTGCCGCCTGAAGAAACTCGGCGTGAGCTTCGCCATGGACGATTTTGGCACCGGCTACTCGTCCCTGACCTACCTCAAGCGCCTGCCGGTCGACACCCTGAAAATCGATCAGTCCTTCATCCGCGACGCCACCACCGACCCCAACGACGCCGAAATCATCCGTGCCATCGTCGCCATGGCCCGCAGCCTGGGGTTGAAGGTGATCGCCGAAGGGGTGGAAACCCTGGAGCAGCTGGAGTTTCTGCAGGGACTGGGGTGTTATTTTTACCAAGGGTATCTGCACAGCCGGCCGTTGCCGGTGGAAGCCTTCCAAAAGCTCCTTCAATAACCGCTGAACGTGTAGGAGCTGCCGCAGGCTGCGAACTTTTGATCTTGGCCTGCCAAAAAATCAAAAGATCGCAGCCTGCGGCAGCTCCTACGGGGGAACGCGCATAAAAAAGGGCGCCAATGGCGCCCTTTTCATTGCTCGGCCTTAGTGCTGCAAAGCCGGCTTTTCCATCCCGTTGATCGGGATGCGTTTGGCTTTCGCCTCCTCCGGAATCACCCGCAGCAAATCAATGCTCAGCAACCCGTTACGCAGGTCAGCGGCCTTGATTTCGATGTGATCCGCCAGGCGGAACGACAGCTTGAAAGCACGTTGGGCGATGCCCTGGTGCAGGAAGGTCACGCCTTCGGTAGCGTCGCGTTTGCCGCCACTGATGGTCAGCACGCCCTTCTCGACTTGCAGGTCCAGGTCTTCTTCCTGGAACCCGGCTGCGGCGACCACGATGCGGTATTGGTCGTCACCGTGTTTTTCCACGTTGTAGGGCGGATAGGTGCTGCCTGGCTCATTGCGCAGGGCGGTTTCGAACAGGTCGTTAAAACGGTCGAAGCCTACCGAGGAACGGAACAGTGGGGCCAGGGAAAATGCAGTACTCATGATTCAAATCTCCTGAAAACAATCAGCAAGGTTTATGTCTCCGCGACCCGAATTCGGCATCGCGTACCCCTTAGATAGGGACCGCTGATTACATTTCAAGAGATTATCTGAAGATTTTTTTTCAGGCCGCTTCGGACACCTGAAGACCCAGTAAACGCGAGACATTATCCAGCTCTGTCTCGCGGCGCAGCACCGTAAACAGCTCGACCGCTTCCGGATAATTGCGGGTCAGCATTGCCAGCCACTGCTTCAAACGCCCCGGCGATTGGCGCGCTGTCATTTGCGCCTTGGCTTGCAGCCAAAAGTCCTGGATCAACGGCAACAACTCGGCCCAGGTCATTTCGACCACCTCCTCACCCGCCCGCGCCGCCGCGATTTGCCGCGCCAGGTCCGGGCGCGAGACAAGACCGCGACCGAGCATGATGTCTTCGACGCCGCTGATTTCGCGGCAACGACGCCAGTCTTCGACATCCCAGATATCGCCGTTGGCAAACACCGGCACCTTGACCACCTCTTGCACCCGCGGGATCCACTCCCAGTGGGCCGGTGGCTTGTAGCCATCGGTCTTGGTGCGCGCATGCACGACGATATGCGCCGCGCCACCTTCGGCCAGCGCGGTGGCGCAGACCAGCGCGCCGTCGGGGCTGTCGAAGCCCAGGCGCATTTTTGCGGTCACAGGAATGTGCGCCGGCACCGCGCGGCGCACGTGCTCGACGATCTGGTTGAGCAGTTCCGGCTCCTTGAGCAATACCGCGCCACCGCGGGACTTGTTCACGGTCTTGGCCGGGCAGCCGAAGTTCAGGTCGATCACCTCGGAACCCAATTCGCAAGCGAGCGCGGCATTTTCTGCCAGGCACACAGGGTCCGAGCCGAGCAATTGCACGCGCAGCGGCACGCCAGAGGCCGTGCGCGCTCCGGTCAGCAATTCAGGGCCGAACTTGTGGAAATAGGCAGGCGTGAGCAGCTGGTCGTTGATGCGGATGAACTCGGTCACACACCAATCGATACCACCGACACGAGTGAGCACGTCCCGCAGGATGTTGTCGACCAACCCCTCCATGGGCGCCAAGGCAATTTGCATGAAAAACACACTCTACGAAAAACGTGCGGCAGTTTACAGGTTTCCCCATGTAGGAGCTGCCGAAGGCTGCGATCTTTTGACTTTGATCCTTAGATCGTCCTATCGCGGCCAGAGCCTTCGGGACGGGTGTCAGGCGGGGACTTGCAACGCCGGGCCATAGCCGTCGATGAACTCCGCTGGCATGCGCTTGGGCTTGCCCGTGGAGAGTTCGATGCACACGAAAGTGGTCTGCGCACGCAGCAGCGTGGTGTTGTCGCTCGGGCGCTTGAGCTGGAAGTGCCGAGTCATTTTCAGGCGTTGGTCCCAGTCGACGATCCAGGTCGCCAATTGCAAGCCGTCGCCTTCGTAGGCGGCCGCCAGGTAATCGATTTCGTGCCGCACCACCGCCATTGCCCGATCCAGGCGTCGATACTCGACCAGGTCCAGGCCCAGGCGCTGGGAGTGGCGCCAGGCGCAGCGTTCGAGCCAGGTGACATACACCGCGTTATTCGCGTGCCCCAGCCCGTCGATGTCCTCAGCGCCCACTTCCAGGTCAATGATGAACGGCGTTGCCCGATCCCAGCCCATGCCCCACTCCAGTCAGATAGTCACCTGGGCAGTGTAACGGATGCTCAGGCCGATTGGCGCGATTGCAGGCTGCGGCCCGCCAGCAGTGACAGCACGCCATCAATGACTCGTGGGTCGGCCAGCACCCGCTGATGACCGCCTTCTTCAAGGCGCAGCAGACGGCTGTCGAACCAGGCCTCGTTGATCAGCTGGGACTCCTTGACCGAGACCAGACGGTCATCTTCGGCATGCACGATCAGCCCGGGCATATCGAGCTGATAGTGCGCGACATCCAGCGTCGCGGCGCGCATGCCGACGTCTTGCTCGACCTGGCGAATGAACGCCGAACGGGCCTTGGGCGGCAGGCCCACATACCGGGCAAATCCGCGCAAAACGCCGAGTATTCGCGATGGCGCGGCAATGGTCACCAGGGTTTCGGTACGCAGACCCAACTGCACTGCCAGCATCGCACTGGCGCCGCCCATGGAGTGGCCGATCACGGCTTGCAGCGGCGGCAGCTCGGCGGCGGCTTCAAGCATGGCGCGGGCGAACAGGACAACATTCGCTTCGCTGCCCGGCGAGCGCCCGTGGGCGGGACCGTCGAGGGCGACCACGGTGTAGCCGGCGTCCACCAGTGCGTTAATCATGCTGGCGAACTGGGTTGGGCGCCCTTCCCAGCCATGCATCAGCAAGACCGTCGGCCCTTTTCCCCAGCGCAGTGCCGAGAGACCGAAGCGCAAGGTGATGCGCTCCGACCTGGCCAGCAAGGGCAGCTCCCAATCCCGCGGGGGCAGCTCTCGCGGAGTCATGAACGCCAGTCGCATCCTGCTTGCGACAAGTTGAGGGGCAAACCAGCCCAAAGTGCCGTTGACGCCACGAACCCACTTTAACCCGCTCATCGCTCTCACTCCCCAGGCCCAGGCCTTCAGGTCATAGCACCGCCGATTTGGCGGCGCGCAACAGTCGATCGGATAACTCTCCTGGCCCCAGCGCCCGCGCCAGTGCCAAGCCACCCACCATCAAGGCCATGTCGGCCAGGGCCTTGTCGGTTTCTTCCGGGCTGGCCGCCAACTGCGCGACCATCATTTCCACGTGCTCATTCAAGGCCACCCGAAACTCATCGGGCAGCCGGCCCAACTCGCCGACAGACGCCGGGATTGGGCACGCGGAGTCAGACGAATCGCGGTGTTTGCGTGACAGGTAGAACGCGGCCACCAGGGCGCGGCGCTCTTCGCCGGTCAGTTCGGCGTCCATGTCGGCGATCAGGCCACGACGGTGACCCAGCAACTGCTTGAACGCTTCCAGCATCATTGCGTCCTTGCTTTCGAAGTGCGCATAGAAGCCGCCAACCGTCAGGCCGGCTGCGCCCATCACTTCACCCACGCTCGGTTCGGCCGGGCCGCGCTGGATCAGCGCTGCACTGGCGACCTTGAGAATGCGTTCGCGGGTTTGAGCTTTTTTATCGTTCATCGTTGCCTCCGAATATTACGACTAGAATATTATTCTCATAATAATTTTCCGCAAGTCGTGGATGTGACCGCTGGTCTGAAGATCAGTTTGAGGTAGAGAGGGGGATTTGGCCAAACGCCAGACAAACAAAAGGGCCATTCAATAATTGAATGACCCTTATAAAATCCCGCAGAGCGGGTAATCGTGGCGTCCCCTAGGGGACTCGAACCCCTGTTACCGCCGTGAAAGGGCGGTGTCCTAGGCCACTAGACGAAGGGGACGCAAAACCTTCTATACAACTGATCAGTGCTGAGTACTGATCGATTCAAGGCCGGTGTGGCCAGACCTTGAACTGTAAAATTGGTGGAGCTTAGCGGGATCGAACCGCTGACCTCCTGCATGCCATGCAGGCGCTCTCCCAGCTGAGCTAAAGCCCCGGATTTTTCGCCTCGCGGCGGAGTGACGTCTTGCAACATCACTTCTGTAAAACTGGCGTCCCCTAGGGGACTCGAACCCCTGTTACCGCCGTGAAAGGGCGGTGTCCTAGGCCACTAGACGAAGGGGACGTAAACCCTTCTATACAACAGATCAACGCTGAGTGTTGATCGCTCCAAGGCCGGTGTGGCCAGACCCTGAAGTGTAAATTGGTGGAGCTAGACGGGATCGAACCGTCGACCTCTTGCATGCCATGCAAGCGCTCTCCCAGCTGAGCTATAGCCCCTCATCGCTGAGGACGGGGCGAATCTTAATGGCGGATCGAAAGGCTGTCAAACTTATTTTTAAAATATTTCAAAGTTTTTTGCCGGGATAACAATCACTTACCGCTCTCCCCCCGGAAAATGGGGGTACTGGCAACAGCCAGATCAAAAAATCGTCCGATCGCGGCCCGAGCCTTCGGCAGCTCCTACGGGATTGCATTTCAACTGTAGGAGCTGGCGAAGCCTGCGATCTTTTTAGTCGCTGCCCGTAATCAGGCGATATTGGCCAGGAGCTTTTCCCACTCCTTGTTTTCCTTCTTCGACACGCCACCGAGCAAATCGATGGCCTGGCGCAGACGGAAACGGGTCAGGTCCGGCCCGAGAATCTCCATGGCGTCGAGCACCGAGACCGAGCTTGCTTGCCCGGTGATCGCGGCGAACATCAGCGGCATGGCGTCACGCAGTTTCAACTCCAGGGATTCGACCACCGCCTGGATCGTCGCGGTAATGCTGTCCTTCTCCCACTGACGCAGGCTTTCGAGCTTCCACAAAATCAACTGCATCAACTGACGCACCTGATCGCCCGACAGCTTCTTAGACTCGAACAGCTTCGCGTCCGGGTTGACCCCGCCGGCGAAGAAGAACCCGGCCAGCGGAGCGACCTGGCTAAAGGTTTCAACGCGGCCCTGCACGTGCGGCGCGATTTTCATCATGTATTCAGGGTTCAACGCCCAGGTCTGCAGGCGCGAGGCGAACTCGTCCACCGGCAGGTCACGCAGCCACTGGCCGTTGAGCCAGGAGAGCTTCTCGATGTCGAAGATCGGCCCGCCCAGGGAGACGCGCTTGAGGTCGAAGTTGTCGACCATTTCTTGCAGCGAGAACTTCTCGCGCTCATCCGGCATCGACCAGCCCATGCGCCCCAGGTAGTTGAGCATCGCCTCAGGCATGAAGCCCATGCGCTCGTAGAACGTCACCGAGGTCGGGTTCTTGCGCTTGGACAGTTTGCTCTTGTCCGGGTTACGCAGCAGCGGCATGTAGCACAGCTCCGGTTGTTCCCAGCCGAAGTACTCGTAGAGCAGGATCAGCTTGGGCGCCGATGGCAGCCATTCTTCGCCGCGCAGCACGTGGGTGATGCCCATCAGGTGATCGTCGACCACGTTGGCCAGGAAGTAGGTCGGCAGGCCGTCGGTCTTCATCAGCACTTGCATGTCCATGCGATCCCACGGGATTTCGACGTCGCCACGCAGCATGTCCGGCACCACGCAGACGCCTTCGCTCGGCACCTTCATGCGGATAACGTGCGGCTCGCCAGCGGCCAGACGACGGGCCACTTCTTCCGCAGGCAGCAGCAGCGCACGCCCATCGTAGCGCGGGGTTTCGCCCCGGGCCTGTTGTTCGGCGCGCATCTGGTCCAGCTCTTCGGCGGTGCAGAAGCACGGGAAGGCGTGGCCCATTTCCACCAACTGCTGGCAGTACTTCTGGTAGATCTCGCCACGTTCGCTCTGGCGATAGGGACCGTGCGGGCCGCCCACGTCCGGGCCTTCGCTCCAGTCGATACCCAACCAGCGCAGGGCGTCGAAAATCTGCTGTTCGGACTCGCGGGTGGAACGCAATTGGTCGGTGTCTTCGATCCGCAGGATGAACTCACCGCCGTGCTGCTTGGCAAAGCAGTAGTTAAACAATGCGATGTAAGCGGTACCTACGTGGGGATCCCCGGTAGGCGATGGCGCGATGCGAGTGCGGACGGTGGTCATGGCAAGTCTCGAAATGAAGATAAAACAAAGGGCGAATGGTAACAGGCGACACCGGCCCGGCTCCAGTGAGCAGGGCATTTAAGCCAAGTTTGCGTCTGCAACGCGCTTCGCAGCCGGTGAATGGCCGAATATCAACGGTCGGCATTTACCGTTTATCGGCTGTATGCCAGATTGGGCTGCTGATACCTTTCCTTACAATTTCTCGACTACAGTCTGCCCATGCCTGCCCAACTCAAGCGTCGCCTGTTTATTTTCCTGTTGCTCGTCCTGCTCATCGCCGGGGGATTCTTTGCTCACTGGTTTTTCAAAGGGCGCTTTTACGAAAGCACCGACAACGCCTATGTGCAGGGCGAGATCACCCGCGTGTCGAGCCAGCTCGGCGCTCGCATCGATCAGGTTTTGGTGCAGGACAACCAGCACGTTGAAAAAGGCCAGTTGCTGGTCAAACTCGAAGGTGATGATTTCCACCTGGCCGTCGACCGCGCCAACGCCGCCCTCGAGACCCGCCAGGCCGAGCGCCTGCAAGCCCAGAGCAAACTCACGCAACAGGCCAGCCTGATTGCGGCCAGCGAGGCGCAGGTGGCCTCCAGCCAGGCCAGCCTCAGTCGTTCGCAAATCGATTTGTCCCGCGCCGAAACCTTGCGCAAACCCGGCTACGTATCAGAAGAACGGGTGACCACCCTCTCCGCCGACAACCATATTGCCCGCTCCCAAGTGACCAAAGCCCAGGCGGATGCCCAGAGCCAGCGCCAGCAGGTGAACTCCCTGACCGCCGAAATCAAGCGCCTGGATGCGATGATCGCCAATGCCCGGACCGATCTGGCTCAGGCCGAGCTGAACCTGACCCGCAGCGAGATCCACGCGCCCATCAGCGGCCTGATCGGCCAGCGCGCCGCGCGCAACGGCCAATACGTGCAGGCCGGCGCGTACCTGCTGTCGATCGTGCCGGACCAGGACATCTGGATCCAGGCCAACTTCAAGGAAACCCAGATCGGCCACATGCAGCCAGGGCAGAAAGCCGAGCTGACCTTCGACGCCTACAGCGATACGCCGATTGAAGCGCGGGTCGACAGTCTGTTTGCCGCTTCCGGGGCGCAATTCAGCCTTCTGCCACCGGACAATGCCACCGGCAACTTCACCAAAGTCGTACAACGGATCCCGGTCAAACTGACCTTCGCCGCGGATAACCCGCTGCACGGCAAGATTCGTCCGGGGATGTCGGTCACCGCCAAAGTGAACATCAAAGACGCCCCTGACGATGGCCGGTGACCCACTGATCCGCCCGGTCGGCGAGCCGACGCGGCGGGACTGGATTGCGGTCATGAGCGTGATGCTCGGCGCCTTCATGGCCGTGCTCGATATCCAGATCACCAACTCTTCACTCAAAGACATCCAGGGCGCGCTCTCGGCGACCCTGGAGGAAGGCTCGTGGATTTCCACTTCCTACCTGGTCGCGGAAATCATCATGATCCCGCTGACGGCGTGGTTGGTGCAGTTGCTGTCAGCACGTCGCCTGGCGGTCTGGGTCTCGCTGGGCTTCCTGGTGGCTTCGCTGCTGTGCTCCATGGCCTGGAGCCTGGAAAGCATGATCGTGTTCCGCGCCTTGCAGGGCTTCACCGGCGGCGCACTGATTCCGCTGGCGTTCACCCTGACCCTGATCAAACTCCCCGAACACCATCGCGCCAAGGGCATGGCCATGTTTGCCATGACCGCCACCTTCGCGCCCTCCATTGGCCCGACACTGGGCGGCTGGCTGACGGAAAACTGGGGCTGGGAATACATCTTCTACATCAACATCCCCCCCGGCCTGATCATGATTGCCGGGCTGATGTACGGTCTGGAGAAAAAAGAGGCGCACTGGGAACTGCTCAAAAGCACCGACTACATGGGCATTCTCACCCTGGGCGTCGGCCTTGGTTGCCTGCAGGTTTTTCTTGAAGAAGGCCATCGCAAGGACTGGCTGGAATCGAGCCTGATCGTGACCCTGGGCAGCATCGCGCTGATCAGCCTGATCACCTTTGTGATCGTGCAGGTATCCAGGCCCAACCCCCTGATCAACCTGGGCATCCTGCGCAATCGCAATTTTGGCCTGTCGAGCATTTCCAGCCTGGGCATGGGGGTGGGCTTGTATGGCTCGATTTACCTGCTGCCGTTGTACCTGGCGCAGATCCAGAACTACAACGCCCTGCAGATCGGCGAAGTGATCATGTGGATGGGTGTGCCCCAGCTGTTTCTGATTCCGCTGGTGCCAAAACTGATGAAGTACATCTCACCCAAATGGCTGTGCACGCTGGGTTTTGGGTTGTTCGGCCTGGCGAGCTTCTCGTCGGGGGTGTTGAATCCGGATTTTGCCGGGCCGCAGTTCAATCAGATCCAGATCATTCGCGCCCTGGGCCAGCCGCTGATCATGGTCACCATTTCACTGATCGCCACCGCCTATATCCTGCCCCAGGATGCGGGGTCGGCGTCGAGCCTGTTCAACATCCTGCGCAACCTGGGCGGCGCGATTGGCATCGCCCTCCTCGCCACATTGCTGGATGCGCGAACCAAGACCTACTTCGATTATTTGCGCGAGGCGATCGTACCGACCAACCCGCAGGTGGCGGAGCGCATGGCGTCGATGACGGATAGGTTTGGCAGCGAGACGGCGGCCTTGGGCAAACTGAGCGAAATCGCGCACCAGCAGGCCTCGATCATGGCGTACAACGATGCGTTTCACTTTGTCGGGATTGCGCTGGGGATCAGCATGATTGCGGTGTTGCTGACCAAGGCATTGCCGGCGGGGATCAAGGCTGGGGAAGCGCACTGATTTTGTAGTGCGGCGACTGACCTCATCGCGGGCAAGCCCGCTCCCACAAGATTTAGAGCCGTTCGCAGGATTTGTGGATCGACACAAAACCTGTGGGAGCGGGCTTGCCCGCGATGAGGCCAGTCAGGCACCGCACACATCAAACAGTGATCAGGCGCTCGCGCAGCTTGCCAATCTCGTCGCGCATCTGCGCCGCAGCCTCGAACTCGAGGTCCCGCGCCAAGGCGTACATTTTCTCCTCCAGCGCCTTGATCCGCTTGGCCACTTCGCCCGGTGAGCGCAGTTCGGCTTCGTACTTGGCGCTTTCCTCGGCAGCCTTGGCCATGCCCTTGCGCTTCTTGCTGCGCGAACCCGGCACAGTGGCACCTTCCATGATGTCGGCAACGTCCTTGAACACCCCTTTGGGCGTGATGCCGTTGGCCAGGTTGAAGGCAATCTGCTTGTCCCGGCGACGCTCGGTCTCGCCGATCGCCCGCTCCATGGACCCGGTGATGCGGTCCGCATACAGGATCGCCCGGCCATTGAGGTTACGCGCCGCCCGGCCGATGGTCTGGATCAGCGACCGCTCGGAACGCAGGAAGCCTTCCTTGTCCGCGTCAAGAATCGCCACCAGGGAGACCTCCGGCATGTCCAGGCCTTCTCGCAGCAAGTTGATCCCCACCAACACGTCAAACGTCCCCAGCCGCAGGTCGCGGATGATTTCCACGCGTTCCACCGTGTCGATGTCCGAGTGCAGGTAACGAACCCTTACACCATGATCGGCCAGGTAGTCGGTCAAATCCTCAGACATGCGCTTGGTCAAAGTGGTGACCAGCACCCGCTCTTCCAGCGCGACACGCTTGGAGATTTCCGACAGCAAATCGTCGACCTGGGTCAGCGCCGGGCGGATTTCGATCTGCGGGTCCACCAGGCCGGTCGGCCGCACAAGTTGCTCGACCACCCGCCCCGCATGTTCGGCCTCATAGTTGCCAGGCGTCGCGGAGACGAAAATGGTTTGCGGGCTGATGTGTTCGAATTCGTCGAAGCGCATCGGCCGGTTATCCAGGGCCGACGGCAGGCGGAAGCCGTACTCCACCAAGGTTTCCTTGCGCGAACGGTCGCCCTTATACATGGCCCCCACCTGGGGCACGCTGACATGGGATTCGTCGATCACCAGCAACGCATCGGCCGGCAGGTAATCGAACAAAGTCGGCGGCGCCTCGCCGGAAGCGCGCCCGGACAGGTAGCGCGAGTAGTTTTCGATACCGTTGCAGTAGCCCAGCTCGAGAATCATCTCCAGGTCGAAACGCGTGCGCTGCTCCAGGCGCTGGGCTTCCACCAGCTTGTTGTTGGAGCGCAGGTAGTCCAGGCGCTCCTGCAGTTCGACCTTGATCCCCTCGATGGCGCCGAGCAGGGTTTCTCTCGGGGTCACGTAGTGGCTCTTCGGATAGAAGGTGAATCGCGGCAACTGGCGCGTCACCTCGCCAGTCAGCGGATCGAACGCGGAAATCCGCTCGACCTCGTCATCGAACAGCTCGATGCGGATCGCTTCAAAGTCCGATTCCGCGGGATGGATATCGATCACGTCGCCGCGAACCCGGAATGTCGCCCGGGCGAAATCCATGTCGTTGCGGGTGTATTGCAGGTCCGCCAGGCGGCGCAGCAAGGCGCGCTGATCCAGCTTGTCGCCGCGATCCACGTGCAACACCATCTTCAGATAGGTTTCCGGGCTGCCCAGGCCGTAGATGCACGACACCGTAGTCACGATGATCGCGTCCTTGCGCTCCAGCAGGGCCTTGGTCGCCGACAGTCGCATCTGCTCGATGTGGTCGTTGATCGAGGCGTCCTTCTCGATAAAGGTATCCGAGGACGGCACATAGGCTTCGGGCTGGTAGTAGTCGTAGTAGGAAACGAAATACTCGACGGCGTTGTTGGGGAAAAACGCCTTGAATTCGCCATACAACTGCGCGGCCAGGGTTTTGTTCGGCGCCAGCACCAGGGTTGGGCGCTGAACCTGGGCAATGACGTTGGCGATGCTGAAGGTCTTGCCCGAGCCGGTCACACCGAGCAACGTCTGGTGCGCCAGCCCGGCCTCGATGCCTTCGACCATCAGGCGGATGGCTTCCGGCTGATCGCCGGCGGGCTCGAAGCGGGTGACTAGCTGGAATTCAGACATGCATACCTCTGGGTTCTCGAAGCAGGGAATCGCGCCTGCAGGTTAAACCTGCTGGAACGAGAAAAGCCGCAAACGACTGACGCCGCCCGAGGAAAAAAACTGGATTGTGCTCAATGTGGAGCCGATTGCCTGCGCTTTCAAGGTAAACGTCCTACATCACTCTGGGTCTTTGACGACGCAGTGCGACTAACGGTCGAAAAATAATGCAAAAAACTTACGCGAAAAGCCGAATCGTCTGTCGCCTTCACTCGTTGATGGCCTCTATACTAGCTCCCCGTTTGTGCACCGCTCTAGTGCATTCGGCTGGAGCGCGACACGTCCCTCCACTCCCCATTCAGAGCCGCCGCAAAAATGAGCCTGTTCTCCGCTGTCGAAATGGCACCACGCGATCCAATCCTGGGCCTCAACGAAGCATTCAACGCCGATACACGCACCACCAAGGTCAACCTGGGGGTCGGTGTTTACTGCAACGAGGAGGGGCGAATTCCACTCCTGCGCGCCGTTGTCGAAGCCGAGACGATTCGCGTCGCTCAACACGCGTCCCGCGGCTACCTGCCAATCGACGGCATCGCTGCCTACGACCAGGCCGTGCAAAAACTCCTGTTTGGCAACGATTCGCCCCTGATCGCCGCTGGCCGTGTTCTGACCACCCAGGCCGTCGGCGGCACTGGTGCACTGAAAATCGGTGCTGACTTCCTCAAGCAGCTGCTGCCCGACGCCGTCGTAGCGATCAGTGACCCAAGCTGGGAAAACCACCGCGCGCTGTTCGAAACCGCCGGTTTCCCGGTACAGAACTATCGCTACTACGACGCCGCGACCCACGACGTTAACCGCAGCGGCCTGCTGGAAGACCTCAACGCCCTGCCGTCTGGCTCGATCGTCGTACTGCACGCCTGCTGCCACAACCCGACCGGCGTGGACCTGAGCCCGGCGGACTGGAAAAACGTGCTCGACGTGGTCAAAGCCAAAGGCCACGTGCCGTTCCTCGACATGGCCTACCAGGGCTTTGGCGACGGCATCGACGAAGACGCGGCGGCCGTGCGCCTGTTCGCTGAATCGGGCCTGACCTTCTTCGTCTCCAGCTCGTTCTCCAAGTCGTTCTCGCTGTACGGCGAGCGCGTTGGCGCCCTGTCGATCGTCAGCGAGTCGAAAGAAGAAAGCGCGCGAGTGCTGTCGCAGGTCAAGCGCGTGATCCGCACCAACTACTCCAACCCGCCGACCCACGGTGCAAGCATCGTCGCTGCTGTACTGAACAGCCCTGAGCTGCGCGCGCAGTGGGAAGAGGAGCTGGCTGAGATGCGCCTGCGCATTCGCGCCATGCGCACCCAGATGGTCGACCTGTTGGCGGAAAAAGCGCCGCAGCGTGACTTCAGCTTCGTCGGTCGCCAGCGTGGCATGTTCTCCTACTCCGGCCTGACCACCGAACAGGTTCACCGCTTGCGCAACGAGTTCGGCATCTACGCGCTGGACACGGGCCGCATCTGCGTTGCGGCGCTGAACCAGAGCAACATCAAGGCGGTAACGGATGCCATCGTTCAGGTGATCTGATTCGGCCTGTTGACGAAAAACGGGAAGCCTTTGGGCTTCCCGTTTTTTATTTGTCTGAAGAATGCGGCTCGAAACCTCTAGACTGCATCAGATCTCAACTAGCCGTAGGAGCTGTCGAGTGCAACGAGGCGGCTCCTACGGGTTTTGTGTACAGCCTGAATTCCTGCGAGAACGTAGATGAAAAATGATGACCTGCGCGCCGAGCGCGATGACCTGGATGAACTGGACCATTTCGTCCCTCGCCCTGCGGCCAAACGCGGCAACAACCTGGTGCTGCAAGTGGCCGCCGGTGTGTTTCTCGGCGGCCTGGCCCTGTGGCTGGTGCAACTGGCGGTGACGATGGTGTATGGCAAGCTGATGCTTGGCACATTTACCTTCGGCGGTTAAACCAGTTCGCCAGCCCGCTGACTGGCGGCATCGTCATAAGCGACGTAGAGCGATTCGGCGACCTGGCTCTTGATGGCCTTGGTGCTTTCCAGGCCGAGAACGAAACCTTCGGCCTTGCCGCCCGCACGGTTCAATTCTTCGGCGGTGCTGGCCTGGGTGATGGCGTCGAACAGCTTTTCAGCGTGTGGGCCAACGCCTTTTGGCAGGCTGATCTGGGCGATGCTCATGCGAACACCCCGTTGGCTGGACAGGTGAAAACTGGGTGATTCATGGCGCGTACCTTTTCGGCGAATGGCCGGCAGCGCGTGTAACCGCTTCCGGGCGGCCATGGTAGACCCCTGAGGGGATTCTGGTAACCGCCAAAGTCGGAAAAACCACCGCAGGTCTCGACGAATTGTCGAATTTAACCACAGGTGCTTGACTTCTCTTTTTGAATCAGTAACATACACGCCATTCCGCGATAGCTCAGTTGGTAGAGCAAGTGACTGTTAATCACTGGGTCCCTGGTTCGAGTCCAGGTCGTGGAGCCAGACAGCAAGAACTGAAAAGCCCCTGAATCGAAAGATTCAGGGGCTTTTTTGTGGGCTTAAGTCTGTTGCAGGAGCGAGCTCCTGCATGATTCAGACATGCTCACCCGTCTTGGCCTGCACCGGTCGCGATTCTCCATGCCCATGGTCAACCTCCACCACCGGAATCTCCTTGCCATCGCAGTCGTGCAGCTTGCCATCGCTGAAGTAATCGCCTTCACGCAATGCGGCCAGGTCCTGATAACGCAACACCCGCTCGGTACCCGCAGCGAACACCGACTGCTGGTCGGAGTTGCCCGCCGTCAGGTGGTTGAACGCCAGGTTCAGCACGATGGCCATGATCGCCGACGAGCTGATGCCCGAGTGGAAGATGGTCGCAAACCAGCTCGGGAATTGGTCATAGAAGTTGGGCGCAGCGATGGGGATCATGCCGAAACCGATCGAGGTGGCAACGATGATCAGGTTGACGTTGTTGCGGTAATCAACCTTGGACAGCGTCCGAATGCCACTGGCCGCCACGGTGCCGAACAGCACAATACCGGCACCGCCGAGCACAGAGGTCGGCACTGCGGCAATCACCCGCCCCATGAACGGCAGCAGGCCGAGGATCACCAGGAACAACCCGCCCGTCGCTACCACGAAGCGACTCTTGATTCCGGTCACCGCCACCAGCCCGACGTTCTGGGCGAATGCGCTTTGGGTGAACGAGCCAAAGATCGGCGCGATCATGCTCGACAGCATGTCCGCGCGCAGACCGTTGCCCAGGCGCTTGGAGTCGACCTTGGTCTCGATGATTTCGCCCACGGCGAGAATGTCCGCCGAGGTTTCCACCAGCGTCACCATGACCACAATGCACATCGACAGGATCGCGGCGAAGTGGAACGTCGGCATGCCGAAGTGGAACGGTGTCGGGAAACCGAACATCGGGCCCTGGGTCACGGACGAAAAGTCTGCCATGCCAAGGAACACCGCGATGACCGTGACGATCACCATGGCCAGCAGGATCGACAAGCGGGAGATGGTCGCGCTGCCGACCTTGCTCAGCAGCAATACCAGCACCAGCGTCACTGCCGCCAAACCGATGTTGGCCATGCTGCCGAAGTCAGGCGCGTGACTGTTGCCCCCCATGGCCCAGCGCGCGGCCACCGGCATCAGCGTCAGGCCGATGGTGGTGATCACGATGCCGGTCACCAGCGGCGGGAAGAACTTGGTGATACGCGAGAACACCGGAGTTATCAGTAACCCAATCAACGACGCGGCAATTACCGCCCCCAGGATCGACTGGAACCCGCCCTCCCCGCCGCTGCTGACAATCGCCACCATGGTCGCGACGCCGGAAAACGAGACGCCCTGGACCAGCGGCAACTGGCAGCCAAAAAACGGTAAACCAAGGGTCTGCAGCAACGTTGCCAGGCCCCCTGCAAACAGTGACGCAGCAATCAACAAACCGATGTCCGCCGGCGACAGCCCGGCCGCCTGTCCGATAATCAACGGCACCGCAACGATGCCGCCGTACATGGTCAGAACGTGTTGCAGGCCATAAGCCATATTCGCGCCGATCCCAAGGTTTTCATCCTCAGGCCGTTGGTGTGAAACATGGGGCGTTTTCATGATTGGGGGGTTCCCTGGTTTTTTGTTATGCGCACACTGTATGCAAGACTCAGGACAAATGTCTATAGAGTTGTATACAACTCACCAGTCAAATTATGGACACATGTCCATCCCACCCTTGTTTGCACTGGGCTCCACCAGAAAAATTCCTTCACTATTTTTCGCCTGACAGCTCTCTCGCCCCCCGCTGTTTTTTAGCTTTCAGGCGTTGAGCGAGATCCCGCGAGTGCTCAAAACCTGAGCCGGTCGCTGAAGGCGATCAGCTCGGTCACTTACTGAGGCTGGAAGTACGGCCTCTAAGCGCCGCTCACCAGGCGGGCCAAGGTTTGCCTCAATCCCGCATGCGCTGGCAGCCGAATGCCGAACTCGAGCTGTAGCAAGTCGATGAGTTCTGCGACATCAGCCACTTCATGCCGATCGCTGGCATGGCCGGTTCGATGGATGGCAAAACTGCCGTTGTTGAGCGTGCGCCGCCAGCCATCCCCGGTCCGCGCCACCATCAGTTGCCTTGAGAAAGACGAGTCTGGATGAGTCGAGACGTACCAGTTGCCGACGGCGTAATCGACGTCCTCCTGGCGCTGCAGGTCGAAGATGTACATCGGCCGCCATTCATCCCCGACCTTGGCGCGCAAGGTAAAGCCATCCTTATGCTGGTCGATCCGGTAGGGTTCGTGGGGCGTGGGCTGCTCGGCCCTGGAGTCGAGTAGCAGTGGCGCAGTGGGCACCATGCCGCCGAAGCCAACGTCGATGATGTAGCGCACGCCGTCCAGGTGCACCAGGCTCAAACGGTGAGTGCGGGCGGTCCAGGCGCCTTCGGGCTGGCCCATTACCACCCGACCGGTAATGCCCTGAACATCGAAGCCGAGCTCTTGGAGCAACACGAAAAAGATGTGGTTGAGTTCGTAGCAATAGCCGCCACGCTGTTCCTGCAGCAGTTTTCGCTCGATGGACGGCAAGTCGATCAGCACCGGTTCTCCCGCCAGCGTCGCCAGGTTTTCGAACGGGAACACGCCGGTGTGACGCAGTTGCAGCTGACGCAAGGTATCGAGTGTCGGCGCGGGCGGTGCTTCGAAACCTAGAAGTTGCAGGTAGTGCGCAAGGTTGCTCAGGCGTGTCTCGCTCATTGCTCAGTCCTGTACGGGTGCTGCGGATCGCTCCGCCGATGGGCCACAGGTATAGGCCAAAAACGCCCCGGACCAACAATTGATTTCCCCAATCAGCCTTTTTTGAAATCAACGACGCTTGCGTGAGCCCAGGCGAATCCAGGTCGGGGCATGGTCGCTGGCGTGGGGTTCATTGCGCACCCAGGCGTCCACGCCAGCCTCCTCCAGGTAAGGACTCGACGCCGGGTTGAGCAACAGGTGGTCGATGCGCAGGCCCGAGTTCTTTTGCCAGTGCTGGCGGAAGTAATCCCAGAAGGTATAGAGCCGATCTTCCGGGTAGAGATGACGCAGGGAATCGGTCCAGCCCTGCTCGAGCAGGCGCTGGTAACACTCGCGACTTTCCGGCTGCAGCAAGGCATCCTTGAGCCAGGAGCGCGGGTTATAGATATCCATGTCGGTGGGCACTACGTTGTAATCCCCGGCCAGCACCACCGGATGGTCGCTGGCCTGAAGGTCCTTGGCATAGGCGATCAATCGCTCGAACCAGGCCAGCTTGTAATCAAATTTGGGCCCGGGCTGCGGGTTGCCATTAGGCAAGTAAAGACACCCCACCAACACCCCGTGCACGGCGGCCTCGATGTAGCGGCTGTGCGTGTCGCTGTCATCGCCTGGCAACCCGCGCCGGCTTTCCAGCGGTTGCGCATCCCGCGCCAGGATCGCTACCCCGTTCCACGACGACTGGCCCTGCCAGATCGCGCCATATCCGGCAGCTTCAAGCTCGGCAGCGGGAAAAGCGCTGTCCACTGACTTGAGCTCCTGCAGGCAGACAACGTCCGGTTGCTCGCGCTCGAGCCAGGCGAGCAGGTTCGGCAAACGGGCGCGCATGCCATTGACGTTGAACGTGGCGATTCGCAATTTTTTCATGGGCCGGCGCTCCTGCTGGCAAAGTGGACGGCGTGGTTTCCAAGGTTGTGACAGCTGGCTTTTTGCGGGGTTGCGTCGGAATGGGTTGGTACCTGTCCGCTGCGCTCACCTCACGACCACTCGTCATCCAATCGGCACCAACCCCCTCCCGCGCCACCCCAACATCAGGTAACGACTCATTTTTGGAGACGTACCATGAAAAATCTCAAGATCTCCTCACTGCTTCTGGCCGGGTTGATGTCCGTGGCGTCACTGGGTGCCTATGCGGCGTCCGGCGATGGAGCTGACGCTACCGGGACCAAATCGGGATCCGTCGGTGGCTCGACCATGTCCCCCAATAACAACCCTGGCATGCCTTCCGGCACCTCGGGTGGCAGCAACAGTAGCTCGACCCCATCCACCGGCAGCGGCAGCGGCAGCGGCAGCAGTACCGGCGGCGGCACCGGCACCAATGGCGGCACCAGCGGCTCGGGTGCAGGCGGCGGCACCGGGGCTCCGGGTGGTGGCACGGGCGGTGCGGGCGGTGGCACGGGCAGCTGAACGCGTAAAGGCAGCCGATGAACTCGACTGCCTGCGTTGCCCTGACCGTACAAACGCTGTATCAACGATCTGAGCGTATCAACGCCTCTTCGGCGCCTTCCATCGAAAGCACCGCCACCCGGTTGCGGCCGGAATGTTTGGCTTGATACAGGGCTGCATCCGCGCGCCCGATAAACACTTCGATACTGTCGCGCCCGTTTGGCACGAACGAGTAGCACCCCAGGCTCACGGTGATGTATCCCGTGGGCGATTCGGTATGGGTGATGTTCTTGCCCATGACTCTTTGGCGAATTTCCTCTGCGATAATCTTAGCCCCGCGCAGATCGGTGTCAGGCAGCAGTACCGCGAATTCCTCCCCGCCATAACGCACCGCAAGATCAGCCTTGCGCTGACAGCATGCTTTCACCGCACCCGCCACTTCAGCCAGGCAATGGTCACCGACAACGTGACCGTAGGTATCGTTGTAGCGCTTGAAAAAATCGATGTCGAGCATGATCAGGCTCAGCGGACTGGCTTGCCGGGCCCCACGCCCGAACTCGATGTCCAGCGCGCGCTCGAACAACCTTCGATTGGCCAGCCCCGTCAGGCTGTCGTGGGTGGCGATCAGCTCCAGCGTTTCCTGGGCCGCGCGCAAATCCGCCTCGATGCGCTCGCCATTGCGCACCTGATGGATGAACACCCAACCGAACAGGCAAACGCCCAGCACCACCAGGCCGACGATCATGCTGGACTGGAATGCGGTGTCTGACCAGCGCTTGAGAATCGCCGTTTGCGAAGAAGCCGCGGACACCACCAGCGGATAGGCGTCCAGCTGCCGGTAACCGTGCAGGCGTATCACGCCGTCCACCATCGAGCTCACCATGGCATTGCCGGAAGACGCACCGGGCAGCCATTTCTGGAAGATTTCCCCCTGGGCCAGGCTCGAGCCAATCTGCGCTTCCACGAAAGGCCTGCGCGCCAGCAGGGTGCCATCGGTCATGGCGAGGAACATCGAGCCGTTGTCATCGATGCTGAAGCTTTTGAAGAACTGGTCGAAATACGACATCTTGATCCCGGCCATCAACACGCCCAGGAACTTGCCATCCTTGTCGTTTACCCGCTTGGACAGCGGAATGATCCACTCGCCATTCTCGCGACTGCGAATCGCCGGGCCAATGTGCGCCCGCGAAGAAATGTTCTGCTGGTGGAACTTGAAGTAGTCTCGATCCGCCACGCCCTTGCCACGGGGCAGGTCTTCGAACGACGTCACCACCCATTGCCCCTGGCGGTCGAACAGGAAAATGCCGTGCAGCTGATTCAGCGCCGCCACTCGCCGGGCGAAGGCCCTCTGCAGCCTTGGCACTTGCGCAGCGCCGTAGCCGTCAGCCTGAATCCAGTCGGCCAGGCTGCTCAACACCAGGTCAGCCTTCATGAAGGTATCTTCAGCCTGCTGTGCCATGGCACGGGTCAGATTCTGCGACGCCACTTGCGCCTGTTCCAGATCGTAACGGCGTGACTGGTCCAGTTGCAGGTACAGCAAACCCACAAGGGTCAGGCAAACGGCTACGATGAACAGCACCGCCGCCTTGAGCAGCGGCATTCGTTTCAGCGGCCGGCCGGAGCTGGGCTGGTGGTCATACATGGGAATTGGCAAGAAAACTCATCCTGGGAAAGGCGCGTCAGGCGCCGATCATTCTGTCGACATCTTCAAAGGTCACACGGGGTACCAGTTCAGCAGGGATCCTCGAAGTGCTGGACAGGTTGTAGACCTGGAAGTCCGGATTCATCACGTATTTCGACAGAATCTTGAACGACGGCAGGATCCGGGTGTGGAAATGCTCATCCAGCGTGCAAGGCGAAACCAAGGCCCCCGGAGTCTCGTAGAAGCGTTTCACTGATTGATTCAGATCGACACCCACCAGGAACACCTTGGAAAAACCCAGGTGATAAGCAACCTGCAGGGCCACATAAGCCACCGTGCGCGCATCAAAAAAACCACGCTTAAGATTCTTGCTGAAACCCAGGCTGCGATTACGCCCTGCCCCCAGCTTGCGGCTTCGGATCAGTTCCCTGTCACGCCGGCCCAGCAGCCCCAGCCATGACAGCCTGGGAGCACGAGTCAACAGGTACAGCTCCCCCTTGGGGTTGAGCGCCTGGTAATAAGCGTGACTTTGCGTCACCGCAACCCGCTGGCTCAAGCGCATGGCTTCAGCGAACAGACGCGGCTGCTCCCTGTAGAACGCGTCATCCGAGCACATGAAAAAGTACGGTTTGATGCCGGTGCCGATGAACATCGATATCGCACCGTTCATGGTAATCATCGGCACGTCAGCATACTTCTTGAGAGGAAAGTCCTTGGCTGACGCACCCGAGGCGATGATAAACACCGCCCCGTTACTTATATTGCGACACTCATCCAGGTCATGCACCTGGACCAGACTCTTGACCAGTTCCGTGGTTTTTTGCGCAACATCCATATTCACCCCCCTTATTTCGGGTTGAGCA
Source organism: Pseudomonas gregormendelii (assembly GCF_017114825.1). GTDB lineage: Bacteria > Pseudomonadota > Gammaproteobacteria > Pseudomonadales > Pseudomonadaceae > Aquipseudomonas > Aquipseudomonas gregormendelii. The sequence goes on from NZ_JADEVO010000023.1 coordinate 83,252, forward strand.
CCACGGCGGGAGCTCCTGCCCGCAGCAAATCCAGAATCGGTAACTTGGAGGGCAGGTTCAACCCCCGCAGGACAGCCGAATCGTAGCCGTACACATCGGGCTTGAACGTCACTCGCCCGTCATTACTCAGGTCTACCGTCCAGTACGCCAACAGCACCGGCACCTTCACCGGCAGCCGAATATTTTCGGTCTTGCCCTTGGCCAACTGTTTCTGGATGCCGGCACTGTCCCAGCGCACCGGATCGTTGAACAACAGTTCGACCAGCTGCAACGGGTTTTCCACGCGAATGCAGCCGGAACTGGTGGCGCGCATCGACTTGGAGAACAACTCGCGATGGGGCGTGTCGTGCAAATAAATCGCATAGTCGTTGGGAAAACGAATCACCACCTGCCCCAGCGAACTGTCGGGCCCCGCATCCTGGCGCAGGCTGACGCCACGCGGGTTGCTCCAGTCGACGCTCGACGGATCCAGCACCGCACCCTCGCGATCGATCACGCGAATGTGGTTGGCGGCGAGATACCCGGGATTCCTCTGGATCTTGGGGATCACGTCTTCCTTGAGGATGGTGGGGGGCACCGTCCAGGTCGGGTTGAACGTGACATAGGTGATCTCGGACTGGAACACCGGCGTGTTACGGAACGGCTTGCCCACCTGCACCCGCGAGCGCCAGATGGGCTTGCCGTCGCGGTACATCGCGACTTTATACCCGGCGATATCAACAATCACGAAGGTGCCTTGCAGCTTGTACAGCAGCCAGCGCGCCCGCTCCATGTTCACCCGGACCTGATCGATGCGCGCGTCGACCGACACATTCAGCGCCGCCAGCGTGGTCGCCCCGGCCACACCATCAGCCCCCAGGTACTGCTCGGCCTGATATTTCTTCACTGCCGCAATCACTGCGCCGTCATATTTGGCTCCACGGGCCAGGCGCGGTTCGAGAAAACCACCGGCGACCAACCTGGCCCGCAACTGGGCGACGGCAGGGTCATCCATGCCCGGCTTGAGCGATTGACCTTCGGCCACTTTTGGCCAGCCACCCACGTCGTGCACCTTGCGCAACTGCGCCAGGCCTTCGCGCAAGCCGCGATACACCGCCTCTTGCGGTGGCGCCTGGGCAAAGGCGCCAGCCACGTCATGGGCATCCAGGGCGATGAAGAATTTATTCACGTCTTCCCGGGGATCGACGTCCGCAGGGTCGAAATTCCAATGGATATCCAATCGGGAAGGATCGACCTTGCCGCGACGCAACTGCAGCAATGCCGTGAGAAAAGTATGAGTGGCCGCAACATCGAATGCCGCTCGCTGTTCAGGTGTCGCCGAATCAGCCTGCATCAATGTCCGCGACGCGGCCAACTCGTCGATATGAAAATCCGCCGGGTTCAAGCCATCGACCTGAGTGGCCCGCAAGCTGGCAAACAATTGCACGGTATCGCCTTCGTTGGTCCACGCCGCGCGATAGCCGCGATGGGAGTAGAAATCCAGGACCATGCGGCTGACATCGACCCGCTTATGCCGCGGCGCAGTCAGTAAAGGAGGAAAAGATGTCGTCAGGGGCGAAAGGTGCGCCTGGATCGCCTGCCCGACGTTGTCATCCGCTGCCGCATCCCTTTGGATGATGGGAGCAATTGTCCCCTCGTTCGACGAATTTTCTCCATGCGCAGCACCGCTGATCAGAAAGACCATAAAAAAGACGCGGCTTATGACGAATAACCTTGTTAATTGCACCATGGATAATCCTTAATCTCCCGATTTCAACGGCTAGCTTCCCGCAAACAGCTAGACTCGAACCTATCACGATGAGACATCTATATGGCGCCAGCTCGCATTCGTCTGCTTCTCTCGGCCCTGCTGCTGACATCCCTTTCAGTACCGGCAGCCTACGCCGATTCGCTTGCCGCCGCCCTCGTCAAAGCGGCTCCAGATGCCAACGCCGCCGTTATAAACCTGGCAGTACGTGCTTCACAATGTACGCAGGCCCAGGGTTCAGCTCCAGCCCAACGCCTGGCAGTCATCGATTACTCCCTGCCTTCGACCGAACAACGCCTGTGGGTGTTCGATCTGAAAAAGAGAAAGTTGCTGTTTCGTGAACTGGTCGCCCATGGCCGTAACAGCGGCGAGAACATGGCGGTCAACTTTTCCAACCAGAACGAGAGTTTCGCCACCAGTTTAGGGTTGTATCGCACACAAGCCAGTTACGTCGGGCAGAACGGTTATTCCCTGCGCATGCAAGGCCTGGAACCAGGCTTCAACGATAACGCGTTTGACCGGGCAATCGTCATTCACGGTGCACCATATGTCAGCCCGGTACTGGCACGCGCCAACGGCCGGATTGGTCGAAGCCTGGGCTGCCCGGCCGTGAGACCTGCCGTTGCTCGCCCGTTGATTGACTCGATGAAAAATGGGCAGTTGTTGTTTTCTTATTATCCGGACCAGCGCTGGTTGAAGTCATCGCCTTATATTAACTGCAGTGGCGCAACGGTTGCTTCGGTGGGTAAGGCTACGTCTCGGAAGTAGGTTGGGGGGGCTGGGGATTGCCACCTTCGCCCTGGATACCAAACAACGACCCGAGCGCCTTCTCGCTCTGAACGTTTGAGCAGAGATAGCAAAAAGCCGCCTCATGGGCGGCTCATTGTCTTGGTGATTAACCTGGGTGGCTACGCCTTCAATTCATCTGGTGTGTGCGTCTTGAGCCAGTCAGCCAAGGCGGCGTTCATTCGTGTTTGCCAGCCAGGCCCAGAGGCTCTGAATTGCTCCAGCACTTCAGCATCAAAGCGAACATTGACGTGTTCTTTAGTGGCTACCGACTTTGGCCGACCACGCTTTGGCTTGAGCATTTCTTCTGCCTGGACCTTGCCGAACAATCCCGCCAGCACGTCGCTGGCTGGCTTGGCCTTGGCGAAATCTTTGGCCGACCACTCAGGGTTTGTCGTATCGACCATCTCAGGATTGAGTTTCTTGGTCATAGCTTTTGACCTCCCGTTTGTTCGCTTTACGAAAGCTGATGACGTGGACCGCATCGCCCCGAGGGGTGAACACCACGACATGCAGTCGATCCCCTATGTACCCCATGGCCCGATACCGGAACTCGCCGTAGTCAAATCGATCATCCTCCACGATCAAGGCCGTAGACCATTCAAAGTCCCGCACCTGGGAGAATGGGAGTCCACGCTCTTCAACGTTGTGAGCGTCTTTGGCTGGGTCATAAGTAATCTGCATGACATTACTGTACCCACAATAAATAATGAGCACAAGGTATTGCGTGTTATGGCGGCTGTGTGTGTGGGACCCTCGGGCGGTCCCGTTCGCGGCTGCACATGTTGTAGCCCAGCTTTTTCAGGACTTTTCGCGCGTCGCTCATGGAATGCGGGTTAACCTCATAGCCCCATGCGGGGCGAGCAATGGAAAGCACCGCGCCAAGGTGCGCCAGGTAATTGCCGGCTGTCTGCGGTTTTATCCCCCCGCCCTCTTTGCTCATGCGCCAGAGCGCATACTCAACCAACTGCTGGCTGTTGATGCTCTGGTCCATGAGTTTGCCCAGGTACGATTCGCTGATGGCCTTGAGGATTGCGCGTTTGGTTTTACCCAGCGGGCGGGCTTTTTCCATTTCGACCAGGTAACGATCGATCATTTCCTTCACCGTGGCGCCTTGGCGATTGGCTCGTTCAATGGCGCCGGGCTGATCCAGCTCGGCCTCGCGCTTGCGCACCCACGCCTGGGCGGCCTGTTTTCGGGCGAAGGTCTGGGTCTCTTGGTAGACTTGCACTCCGTCGCGCTTGATGCGGATCTGAGCCGTGTAGCTCACAGTCCCATCTGCCAGTTTTCTTGCCCTGATAGTCGCCATTTCAAAAGTGGTACGCGTCAGTTTTGAAGTGGTACATCGTACCCCCGACCCTGAAAAAACGTCGTTTTACCCCCTGAAATCGACCTAGAACACGTAGAGTAAAATGGTACAAAATCTTGCTACAACCCAGGTAAATACAGGCTCTACAGTGTCTAGACGCTTTTCCGTCGCGCCCATGATGGATTGGACAGACCGCCACTGCCGCTTCTTCCTGCGTCTGCTCTCCAAACACGCCCTCCTCTACACCGAGATGGTCACCACCGGCGCGCTCCTCAACGGCGATCACGAGCGGTTCCTTCGTCACAATGAAGCCGAGCACCCGCTGGCCCTGCAACTGGGCGGTAGCGTCCCCCTGGACCTCGCTGCCTGCGCACGCATGGCCCAGGAGCACGGTTATGACGAAGTGAACCTGAATGTGGGCTGCCCGAGCGATCGGGTGCAGAACAACATGATTGGCGCGGTGCTGATGGGGCATCCGCAGTTGGTGGCGGATTGTGTGAAGGCGATGCGGGATGCGGTGTCGATTCCGGTGACGGTGAAGCATCGGATCGGCATCAATGGCCGGGACAGCTATGAGCAGTTATGCGACTTCGTTGGCACCGTGCGGGATGCCGGGTGCACAAGTTTTACCGTGCATGCGCGGATTGCGATCCTGGAGGGGTTGTCGCCGAAGGAGAACCGCGATATTCCGCCGCTGCGTTATGACGTGGCGGCGCAGCTGAAGACTGACTTCCCGGATCTGGAGATCATCCTTAATGGCGGGATCAAGACGCTGGAGGCCTGCCATGAGCATTTGCAGACCTTCGACGGGGTGATGCTGGGGCGTGAGGCATATCACAATCCTTATGTGATGGCCGAGGTGGATCAACAGCTGTTCGGCAGCACTGCGCCGGTGATCAGCCGGGCTGAGGCGCTGGCGCAGTTGCGGCCGTATATTGCGGCGCATATTGCTGCGGGTGGGTCGATGCACCATATCACCCGGCATGTGCTGGGGTTGGGTACGGGATTCCCTGGCGCGCGCAGGTTTCGGCAGTTGTTGTCGGTGGATATTCACAAGGCCAAGGAGCCCTTGGCGTTGCTGGATCAGGCGGCGGAGTTGCTGGAGGGGCGTTGATGCGGGGGGGGGCTGATCGCAGCCGTTTTTAAAAGATCGCAGCCTCGTTTCACTCGACAGCTCCTACGCTTCTGCGCTTCTGCGCTGCTACGGCTTTTACTGCTTGGTCAGCCCGGTTGAACCAGTTCCGCATTTCGGCATCGTATTTATCAACACCGCGCCCCACCTTTCAAACAGCCGTTTTCAGGTTGTTGCCGCTGGGGCCTTCGATAGGTACACGCGCCCTTGAGTGGCTGTCAGCGCTCGGGTAATGTCATCAGATCCAAAGGACAGAGCACGCCCATGACTTCCAAGCTGGAACAACTGAAACAAATGACCACCGTCGTTGCCGACACTGGCGACTTCGAAGCCATTGCCCGGGTCAAGCCGGTAGACGCTACCACTAACCCTTCGCTGCTGCTCAAAGCCGCCGCAATCTCCGGTTATGCCGAGTTGTTGAATGCGTGCGTGCATGACTGCAAAGGTGACGTAGGGCTGGCGAGCGATCGTTTTGGCGTCGCGGTCGGGCAGGAAATTCTCAAGGTAGTACCGGGGCGGATTTCCACTGAAGTGGATGCGCGCCTGTCGTTCGACACTGACGCGGTATTGAAGCGCGCGCACCGTCTGATCGAGCTCTATGACAAGGCAGGCGTGGGCCGTGACCGCGTGCTGATCAAAATCGCTTCCACCTGGGAGGGCATTCGTGCCGCCGAGAAGCTGGAGAAGGAAGGCATCCAGACCAACCTCACCCTGCTGTTCTCGTTCGCTCAGGCAGCGGCCTGTGCCGACGCGGGCGTGTTCCTGATTTCGCCGTTCGTGGGCCGCATCTACGACTGGTACAAGAAAGCCAATGGCAGCGACTACACCGGCGCGGACGATCCGGGCGTGCAGTCGGTGACCCGTATCTACAACTACTACAAGGCCAATGACTACAAGACCGTGGTCATGGGTGCGAGCTTCCGCAACCTGAACCAGATCGAGCAACTGGCCGGCTGTGATCGCCTGACCATCAGCCCGGAGCTGCTGGAAAAACTCGCTGCGGACAACGGCAAGCTGGAGCGCAAGTTGGCCCCAGGGCATGCCGGTGAAGCGCGCCTGAGCTTGAATGAAGCGCAGTTCCGTTGGTTGTCCAACGAGGATGCAATGGCGACGGAGAAGCTGGCTGAGGGGATTCGCCAGTTTGCCCGGGATCAGGAAAAGCTTGAGGCGCTTCTGCAAGCCAAGCTGTGATCTAGTCCAAGGCAGTGCAAAAAGGCGAACCCTCAGGGGTTCGCCTTTTTTGTGTGTGAATTCCAGTGTGGGAATTTGACAGTATCAGTGGCGCTCGAGCGCGTTCACCAGGTCATGGAAGGCTTCACGGTTGGAGTCGTTGAGCCCCATGAGGATCTTGTGCGCTTCCAGCACTTTGATCCGCACCACTTCTTCCGACTGATCCTGGTCTGGCAGGTCGGTCAGGCACTCAGGGCACGGGATCGGGCGGTCAACGATGTTGAACACCTGCTCGAAGCCCATGGACTGCAGCAGACGGGTGATGTCTTCGTGGGTGGTGACGACGGTCGGCAGCAGGCCGACTTTTTGCCGCGACAGGATCGACAATTTGGCCAGCAGGCCAAGGGTGGTGCTGTCGATGCTACGGGTCTCGGTCAGGTCGATCACAATGGCGTTGAAATTCAACGCCGTGAAGATCCGCTCAATAGTCGCATCCAACGCCGAACACAGGGTCAGGCGAACTTCACCGACGAACTTCAGGACGAAGGTGCCGTCCTGCTCGGCGAACTGGATTCTACCGGTACTCATTAAAGATTCCTGCTCAACACCAACAGGGCGATATCATCCGGCATCTCCCCAAGCGTGGCCAATCCAAAAACCTGCCGCAACCCATCCAGGGTGCCGCCCGCTGCCTTGACCCGCTGGGGCAAAGCCGCTTCTTTTTCCTTCAGTGTAGGTTCTGGCAGAAGGTCCAGGATGCCGTCGGACATCAGCGTCAGGCTGAAGGTCGGTGGCAGTTCCAGTACGTGGTCTTCGTAGGTGGCTTCATTGAAGAGGCCCACCGGCAGACCGCGCCCTTCCAGATAACGCACACTGTCTGGCGTGTACAACACAGGCAACGGCAAATGACCACCGATGCTATAGGTCAACAAACCTGTCTCCTCGTCGATGACTCCACCGACCATTGTGACGTGTTTACCCAGCTTACAACTGATCAGGCCTCGGTTGATATGACCAAGCACCTCTGAAGGCTTGAATTCCGGCAATGTACCGCTGCGCTTGGATTCGAACAGCAAGCGCGTGGTCATGAACTTCAACAGCACGGTGACGAAGGCTGACGAAGCGCCGTGACCGGAAACGTCCGCCAGGTAGAAGGCTACCCGACGCTCATCGACACGGAAATAGTCGACAAAATCACCCGACAGGTACAGCGACGGGATGATTTGGTGAGCGAACTGGAACTCATCGACGGTCCAGGGGCTGACCGGCAGCATGTTCATCTGCACCTGGCGACCGGCGTTCTGGTCTTCCTGCAGCAGGTTGAGGCTGGCTGCCAGCTCGCGGTTGGCCTTCTCCAGCTTCTCACGGTAGCGCTGGTTCTCCAGCAGCAGGCGCGCGCGATCCAGGGCCCGGCGCACGGAGTGCTCGAGCACGGCCAGATCTTCGAGAGGCTTGATCAGGTAGTCAGCGGCGCCCAGGCGCAGGGCCTCGACCGCGTCATTCATCACGCCGGCACCCGAAACCACAATGACCGGGGTTTGCGCAGACCGCTCGGTGACCTGACGGATAAGTTCGAGTCCGCCCATCTGTGGCATGCGCAGATCGCAGATGACCAGGTCGGGCTTGTCTTGCTCGAATACCTGAAGACCTTGCTGGCCATTGCTGGCCTGCAGGACGCTGAAACCACTGTCTTCCAAATAGGCGGCGAGACTCGCGCGCACTACTTCGTCATCATCGATTATCAGCAGCGTGGCACTGGTTTTTGGCATGTGGGCAAACGGCGCCAGAATTAGGTTGGCGTAGCAGGCGGGGTTCAGACCCGGCTCTCGCTACTGGATTCGCTTTCTAGCCTCTCTGACGCGCCGGTTTCGGGCTTTTGCCCTACGCACAGGTCACACCAGAGGTGCCCTCTAAGGCGCAGACGGTACTCCCATCCGCTGGGCGTTTCAAGCTCGTGGCGAAGGTCACTTGAGGACTTTACCTGGCAAATGACCAGTAGTTATAAGAACCGGTAAAACCGTAACTCAATGTTAGGTAGCACTCAGTGCGCAAAACGCATGCTCAGCCCCATAAAACCTGGAGTTTGCGTGATCCGGATAATGAAAAAGGCGGCACAATGGCCGCCTTTCTTTATGCCTGGTCGAAATCAGAAATCGTCTTCGACCTGACCATCCTTGACCTTGAATTCACGATTCTGCAGGTAGGCGTTACGGATGAACACGTACTTGTCGCCGTTGATCAGCTTCTCGGCCGACAGCAGGCTGGCGCGGGCATCGACCACATCCAGAGCCATGAACGAGTTACGCACGGCTACGTCGTCGACGTAGCGATAGGCGCCGACGTAGGAGTCCGGGTACTTGGCCGGTGCATCGCGCAAGGTGCTCGGGCCGAGCAACGGCAGCATCACGTACGGACCACTCGGGACACCCCAGTAACCCAGGGTCTGGCCGAAGTCTTCATCGTTACGTTGAAGGCCCATGCGGGTACCGACGTCAATGAAGCCCAGCAGGCCAAACGTGGTGTTGAAGATCAGGCGCGCAGTATCGACGCCCGCTGCAGCCGGCTTGGCCTGCAGCACATTGTTGGCGAGATTGCGCACGTCACCGATGTTGCGGAAGAAGTTGTGAATGCCGTCTTCGACAAACTGCGGCGTCACGTACTGATAACCCTGGGCCAATGGCTTCAGCGCATAGGTGTCGAGTACGTCGTTGAATTTGTAGATTGGGCGGTTGACGCTTTCCCAAGGGTCTTCTTCCGTGGCTGCCTGGGCAACGAAAGGCACCAGCAACACGCTGGAACACACACACAGCTGAGCTAGAAGGTTGCTCCAGCGCATAGAAAAACTCCTTGGATTGTACTGACGCGGGCTCTGGACCCAAGCGTTGAGCTGGCTAGTATAAGACGGAAAGGCCGTTTTAGGCAGTATCGCCGTGAGCCCGCGCGCAAGTCTAGCTGGCCTACGGTCGATAACAGCAGTGTCACTCAACTGTCACCCGCGTCCAATAGCCTCGGTACTATTTCAAGGATGCCGAAATGCCGCACGCCGAAGCCTTGCCCCTCGCCGCGCCCCGCCTGACCGCCGTGTTGTTTGGCCTCAGTGGCTGCCTGGTGGATTTCGGCGCGCGCACCCGCCAACATGCCGACCATCAAGGGGAGCATGCCGAAGTCACGCCTGGCGCCCTGGACAGTCTGCACAGCTTGCAGCGACAGCAAATCCCCTGTGCCTGGCTCGATGAACTGCCCCCTGCCCTCAGCCACTCCCTGGCGCTCGCGCTGCCGGAATGGATCAAACCCTCGACACAATTTGCAACAAACAATCCATGGCCGTCACCCCATGCCTGCTGGGAAGCCTTGATGGCCCTCAACGTTGCCCAACTGGATGGCTGCGTGCTGGTGAGCGGTGAGCCGCGGCTGCTGCAATCAGGCCTGAACGCCGGTTTGTGGACCATTGGCCTGGCCTCCTGCGGATCGCTGTGCGGGCTGGCGCCGAATGAATGGCAAGCGTTGAGCGCACAGCAGCGCGAGCTCAAACGCGGTAAGGCCACCGTGCAACTGTTCGGTCTGGGCGTGCATTCGGTGATCGACCACCTGGGCGAACTCGACACTTGCCTGGCGGACATCAGCCTGCGCCGGCTCAAGGGCGAAAAGCCCTGATTGCCGCCTCGCCACGATCAACGCATGCAGGTTGCCCGCGAGTGGATTAATCTAAAGGCAAGCCATAGACCTTTGGCGCGCTGCTGCGGTCTATGCCAGTGCCTATCGATAAAAGGAAGAACGTCATGCCTGCCCGCGAACTGCAAGAACAGCTCAATACTCTGCGCGAGCAACTGGAACAGAATCCGCCACTGACGGAAGTGGAGCGTGAAGACCTGCACGTACTGATGCAGCAGATCGAACTTGAGCTTGAGCTTGAGACCAAAACCCAGGATTCAAGCTTGTCCGATAATGTGAACCTGGCGGTCGAGCGCTTCGAAATCGAGCACCCGACCCTTGCTGGTACCTTGCGCAACATCGTGCAGGCGCTGGGCAATATGGGTATCTGAATTCGCCATGTCTAGTCCTGAAATAGGTTTACACCTGTTTCACCCCAACGCCCGATGCACCGCATCGGGCGTTTTGTATTTCAAGGACAGGTGCGGGCGCTCCTGGTTGTAGATTAGGATCGCCTCTCTCACCA